>NZ_BAGB01000041.1 GCF_000308615.1 Nocardia jiangxiensis NBRC 101359 | reverse complement strand
TCCTTTGCGAGAAGGGGACCCAGTCTTGGGTCCCCTTCTCTGCGTTTGCAACCCTGTGCCGCGTGGTCAGGGTGTCACCCGCACGTGATTCAATTTGAAATGTGCGGGTCGCTCCCGCAGGTCACACGTCAGTGCGTGCGCTGCGGCCGGGTACGAGCAGAAGTCGGAGAAAGGGACCACCGTGTCGGAGCAGAACGACGGTCGCAAACCGTTCCGCCGCAACGGCGGTGGCCAAGGGGCCGGTGGTGAGCGCCGCGACGAAGGTCGGCCGTACCCGCCGCGCGAAGGGCGCGAGGACGCCGGACGCGGTGAGGAACGTCGGTCCGGTGGTGGCTTCCGGCGCTCGGGTTCCGATCGCGAAGACTCCGGCCGTACAGAGTCGAAGCGCCCTTACGAGCAGAACCGCGGTGGATTCCGGGATCGCACCGGCGGCTCCGGTCGCGGTGGTTCCGGCGACCGAGAAGGCGGCGAACGCGGCGGTTTCCGTCGCGGCGGGTCCGATTCCGATGACCGTGGTGGTTTCCGCCGCGGTGGTTCCGACCGTGGTGATCAGGGTGGTTCGGACCGTGGTGACCAGGGTGGTTTCCGACGTGGTGGATCGGACCGCGGTGACCAGGGTGGTTTCCGACGTGGTGGATCGGACCGCGGTGACCAGGGTGGTTTCCGACGTGGTGGTTCCGACCGTGGTGACGAGGGGGGTTTCCGGCGCGGATCGGATCGGGAGGACCGAGGTGATCGCGGCGGGTTCGGTCGGACCGGGGATCGGCGTGATTCCGGTCGGCCGAGCGGTGCGGGCCGTGACGACCGGAGAGACCGGGACCGTTCGGCGGGTGGATACCGCGGTGGTCCGGGACGTGAGGACGCGCGTCGCCCCGATCGTCAGGGTGGGGGTCCGCGACGGGACGCCGATCGTCCCGGTAGTTACGACCGCGGCCCGGGGCGAGGCGATCGCCGAGGACCTGCTCGTTCGTTCGAGGACGATCGTGGGCGCCCGGAGCCTCGACGCGGTTCGGATCGGCCTCGAGGCGATGATCGCGGACGCGGCCAGGGCGGCGGTTTCCGGCGTGACGATGCCGATTTCCGTGGCGAGGGTGGTGGCGGGCCGGGTAGCGACCGTGGCGCTGGTTCGGACCGTCGCCGTGGCGGGGAAGGTGCGCAATTCGGAGCCGGAGGGCGCGGCGCCGACCGTCGTCCGCCACGGCCCGAAGAGCCCGCGCTCCCCGAGGACGTGCAGGCAACGGATCTGGATTCGAGTGTTCGGCGCGATCTGCTGAGCCTCGACAAGGGCAATGCCGAGACCGTCGCCCGCCATCTGGTGATGGCCGCGCGTCTGATCGACGACGAACCGGAACTCGCGCTCGAACATGCCCGTGCCGCGCGGCAGCGCGCCGGGCGGATCGCGGTGGTCCGCGAGACCGCCGGTGTCATCGCCTATCACGCGGGTGAATGGGCCGAGGCGCTCTCGGAGCTGCGTACCGCGCGGCGGATGTCCGGCGGTGCAGGTCTGCTCGCGGTGATGGCCGACTGTGAACGCGGCCTGGGTCGTCCGGAACGGGCGATCGAACTCGGCCGCAGTGACGAGGCCCAGCAACTGACCGCGGACGAGGCCACCGAGTTGCGGATCGTCGTCGCCGGCGCCCGGATGGATCTGGGCCAGTACGACCAGGCCGTGGTGACTCTCCAGACGCCGGAACTGGACCCGGCGCGCGTCGGCCCGGCTTCGGCCCGGCTGTTCTACGCGTACGCCGAGGCACTGCTGGCTGCCGACCGTTCGGACGAGGCGCTGAAATGGTTCTTCAACGCCGCGGCCGCCGACGTCGAGGGCGATACCGACGCCGAGGAGCGTGCCGAGGAACTCGCCGCCGGATATGACGACGAGTTCGACGAGGGCGAGATCGTCCCGGGCGGCTTGGGCCGCGACAGCGACGACACGGATCCCACGGACGCCACCCCCGACGACGACAAGCGCTGACTTCACGCAGGTAGCGCTTGCTCGCCCCGTCTCCTCCGGCCGACGGGACGAGGCAGCTCCAATGTGCTTCGTCGCCGAGTCGTCTTCGGCTGATGGTGCGGGGCAACACGGATGTGCTTGGTCGCCGGGTGTCGTGGGCTGATCGTCAGCTCGGATGTGGCTGGTCACGGGGTGTCTCCGGCTGACTGGACGAGGCAACTCCGGTGCCGGCTCGCTTCGCCTCGGCGAGCAAGACAAGATGTTCCAGTTGCACGGTGCTGTCGTGTCTTCGGTGCTGGCGACTGGCGACGGCACCGAACCTATTCGGCGTACCTCGCGGCCAACGTCGCCAATTGGTCCAAGGCGCGCAGCGTGTCGGCTTCGGGGGCCGTGTCGAGTCTGAGGGTTACGCGTTGTGAGCCTGCCTCCGCGTAGGCGTCCAATACTGCGGGGTCCGCCGGAGCCGGAGTGATCATGATCGGCAGACCGGTTGTGCGGAATTCGGCGAGTTGTTCGGTAACGGCCGCCGGGGTGTCGACGCCGTTGGGGATCCAGCCGACGCCGAGGCGCGTCGCGCGATCTCGCGCGGCAGCACCGCCGCCGATGAAGATGGGCGGATGGGGCCGTTGGACGGGTTTGGGCCACGCATAGATCGGATCGAAATCGATGAATCTGCCGTGGAATTCGGCGGTCTCCTCGGTCCAGATCCCCTGGAGGGCAGCCAGCTGCTCGTCCAACAGCGCACCGCGTGTGCGGGGGTCGGTGCCGTGATCGGCCATTTCCTCACGGTTCCAGCCGACACCGACGCCGAAGACGACGCGGCCACCGGAGAGCAGATCCAGGCTGGCCACCTCCTTGGCGGTGTGGATGATGTCGCGCTGGATCAGCAGGGTGACGCCGGTGCCGAGAATCAGTCGATCCGTCGCGGCCGCGATCGCACCGAAGGCGACGAACGGATCGAGCGTGCGGTAGTAGTACCGGGGTAGCTCGCCGCCGCCCGGATAGGGCGTTTTCCGGCTTGCCGGGATATGTGAATGCTCGGCGAGGAACAGCGATTCGAATCCCCGCTCTTCGAGTGCCCGACCGAGTGCGGGACCGGCGATTCCTTCGTCGGTCAGAAAGGTGTTGACTCCGATCTTCATACGAAGGCCGAACCAGCGACCGCGTGCCGGTATTCCGCGTAGTCCGGCGGTTCGTGCGAGTCGAGCCGGGCTCGGGCGGACCAAGTAGGCTCGGGCAGTCCGGGTAACGTCCCGGCGCGAGCGTATCGGTGGAGATGAAGGTGGTGCGGGCTGTCGTGACGAGGTTGCGGGATCGGTTCGAGGCTCTGCTGCTGGATCTGGACGGCACCCTGTATCGGGGGAACGAGGTGATTCCCGGTGCGCCCGAGGCGCTTTCGGGTGATCATTCGGCGCAGGCGCTGATGTACGTCACGAACAATGCGAGCCGGTCGGCGGGGGTGGTGGCCGCGCATCTGAGCGAGCTGGGGTTCCTCGCCGATGCGGATCAGGTGGTGACCAGTGCCCAGGCGGCGGCGCATCTGCTGGCCGATCGGCTGCCGCCGGGGGCGAGTGTGCTGATCGTCGGTGCGGATGATCTGGCCGCGGAGGTCGAACGTGTCGGGTTGCGCCCGATTCGACGGTTCGGCGACGACGTGCCCGCCGCGGTCGTGCAGGGCTATTCGCCGCAGATCGCGTGGCCGGACCTGGCCGAGGCCGCTTATGCGGTGCGGGCCGGTGCGTTGTGGGTGGCCGCGAACACCGATGCGACATTGCCCACCGAACGCGGGCTGGCCCCGGGAAACGGCGCGATGGTCGCCGCACTGCGGACCGCCACCGACGCCGAGCCGATCGTCGCGGGTAAGCCGTACGCACCGTTGGTCGAGGATGCGCTCACCCGCGCGGGATCCCGCTCGGCCCTGATCGTCGGCGACCGCCTCGACACCGATATCGATGGCGCGCTGTGTGTGAACCTGGAATCCTTGCTCGTCCTGACCGGCGTCAGTACTCTCGCCGATGTCGGTGCGCGGTCCGCCGATCGTCTTCCGACCTATGTGTCCGGCAGCCTGGATGCCCTGAATCATCCTGTGGTGCACGATGATCCGGTCCGGCACAGTGACGGTGACCTGGTGGAGCAGCTGTCCGATCGCCTGCACCGCCATCCCGGTAAGGCCATCCCGATCATCGGTTAGTGCCGCGTGCGGAAGTAGTCGGGTCGGTGTGCCGGTGCTATTCGGTTCGCCGGAGGTCGAGTTCACCGAGGGCGCGTACGACCATGCGGCCCGCGTTGCGGCGAGCGATGGCGGCGAGTTCGTGGACGGCGGTGGGGGTTTTCAACCACCATGCTTCGAACGGCCGGTAGTCGGCGGCGGGGGTCAGGCGGGCGGCGAGGTCGGGGCGTTGCAGGTGAAGGTAGCGGCGGGCGCGGGCGGCGTGCATGGGGGAGGAGACGATGGCGATCCGGTCGGCGTGCTCGATCAGCGGAATCGTGAATTCGATATTCTGCCAGGTAGTCTCGGCCTCGGTCTCGGTGCGGATGGATTCGGCCGGGATGCCCAGTCGCTCGTGCGCGTAGCGCGCCATCACCTCGGCTTCGACCCACGGGCCCTTGACCGCGCCGCCGGAGAACACGACGAACGCACCGGGCGTCATCGAGCGAGCGGCGATCCGGCAGCGCCACCGCTGCAGCGGGTGCGTGCTGCCGTCGGCGCGAGCGGGGAATCCCAGAACCACGAGAGCGTGCGTGCCGTGACCGGTATCGGGCCGTGTACCGAGATATCGGCGCGCGGCACGCCAGTGCATCCACTCGGATCCGCTGACGATCGCCGCCGCGATCGCGACGGCACACCCCAGAATTGCGCCCACTCCCTTGGTTCGCATGGGGTCATTGTGCCAACAAGCCGCGCGCTCGCGGCTCATCCCGGGAACGTCGCGCGGTGCGGAGGAAGTGGTCTCGGAGCGATCAGTGTGCGGCGACAGTGGATCAGACCGCGGCGGCCAAGTTCAGAGTGGAGGCCAGTCCTCCAGGCAGAAATACGAGCCCGGCATGCCCCATCATCGAGGACATCTGGATCACGCTGCCGGCGCGATTCATGCGCGGAACGGCGGATTTGTTTCGACAAGGTCTTGTGTCAAGGGGTCCTGTCCACTGCTCTGGTCGGCGTATGCGCGCTCGACCTCGAACCCCGCCTGGTACTCGTCGAATCGTGTCTCCGGTAGCGTTGTCGGCACCATGACTACGCCGATGTCGCATACGCCCGTGCCCAGCGGGCCTCGGCCGGGAGTGCCGCTGCCCGGTCAGCATCTGCAGGGCGCCGATCCTGCGGGGTTCGCCGATCCGGCGTCCGTGCGTGCGCAGATCGACGAGCTGATGTCCGAACTGCGGGCCGGATCGCGTGAGACCGATACCGGTGGTGCGGAATCGGCGAGTGCGGGAGCCGAGATCACCCGACGTGCCCGTATTCTGGAGCAGGCGCACGATGTGCTGGTCCAGGCTCTGACGACGGTGGACAAGATCTGAGGTGGCCAAGCGCGCTCGGGTGGACGCGGAACTGGTTCGCCGTGGTTTGGCACGCTCGCGGGAGCATGCGGTCGAGCTGATCGGTGCGGGCCGGGTATTGATCAACGGTTCGGTCGCCTCGAAACCGGCGACGGCCGTCGAGGCGGGTACACCGCTGCTGGTGCGGGAGGAACCGGACGAGGTGCGGTGGGCCTCGCGCGGTGCGCACAAACTCCTCGGCGCGCTCGATGCGTTCGAACCGCGCGGCCTGACCGTCGCCGGTCGCCGATGCCTCGACGCCGGTGCGTCGACCGGGGGATTCACCGATGTGCTGCTGACGCGCGGTGCGCGCGAGGTGGTCGCGGTGGACGTCGGCTACGGCCAGTTGGTGTGGCGGTTGCAGACCGACGAGCGGGTGCGGGTGGTCGACCGGACGAATGTCCGCGCGCTCACCCCGGACGCGATCGGCGGACCTGTCGAGGTGGTCGTCGCGGACCTGTCGTTCATTTCGCTGGGGCTCGTCCTGCCCGCGCTGGCGCAGTGCTGTCTGCCCGGTGCGGACCTGCTGCCGATGGTCAAGCCGCAGTTCGAGGTCGGAAAGGACCGAGTAGGCTCCGGCGGTGTGGTGCGGGACCCTGCGTTGCGTGCCGAATCGGTGCGGGAGGTGGCCGCGGCGGCCGCCGCCCTCGGTCTGCGCACCCGCGGGGTGGTGGCGAGCCCACTGCCCGGACCGTCCGGCAATGTCGAGTACTTCCTGTGGCTGCGCCGGGAGGATGACGATGCAGAGGTGGATGTGACTGCGCTGGTACAGCGCGCGGTGGAGGAGGGCCCACAGTGAACCGGGAGATTCTGCTGGTCGCCCATCCCGGCCGTCCCGAACTCACCGAGACCGCGCATCGGGTGGCGAAGATCTTCTCCGATGCGGGCATCGGTCTGCGCCTACTCGCGGACGAGGCGTACAGCACCAAACTCGATTGCGACGAGAGCGCCGAACCCGACGGATATCCGGTGCGGGCGGTCCCGCACGGGCCCGATGCCGCGGTGGGGTGCGAGATGGTGCTCGCCCTCGGCGGGGACGGCACGTTCCTGCGTGCGGCGGAGATGGCGCGTCCGGCGCGGGTGCCCGTGCTGGGAATCAATCTGGGCCGCATCGGATTTCTCACCGAGGCCGAGGCCGAGCACATCGATGAGGCGCTGGCGCAGGTGGTGCGCGGGGATTACCGCCTCGAGCAGCGGATGACGATAGATGTCAGTGTCCGCGTGGATGATGTGGTGGTGGAACGGGGCTGGGCACTCAACGAGGCCAGTATCGAGAACGCCGTCCGGATGGGCGTGCTGGAATTGGTGCTGGAGGTCGACGGGCGGCCGGTCTCACAATTCGGGTGTGACGGGGTGCTGATCGCGACCCCGACCGGATCCACGGCCTACGCCTTCTCCGCGGGTGGTCCGGTGGTGTGGCCGGAACTCGAAGCGTTGCTGGTGATTCCGAGCAATGCGCACGCGTTGTTCGCACGACCGCTGGTGACCAGCCCGGATTCCCGGATCGCGGTGGAAACCGTTGCGACAGGGCATGATGCGGTGGTATTTCTGGACGGCCGCCGCACCCTGGCGCTGCCGCGCGGTGCGCGTTTCGAGGCGGTCCGCGGGGACGAGCCGGTGCGGTGGGTGCGGCTGGATTCCGCGCCGTTCACCGATCGGATGGTGCGCAAATTCCAGTTGCCGGTGACAGGATGGCGAGGCCGTCGGCCGGAGCGCACCCGCTCGGGCGATAGCGAACACCGCCGAACGGAGAGCACGAGTGCTGACAGAGATACGGATTGACGGTCTCGGCGTCATATCCACCGCCACAGCGCAATTCCATGCGGGGTTGACCTGTCTGACCGGTGAGACCGGCGCGGGCAAGACGATGGTGGTGACCAGCCTGCACCTGCTGGGTGGCGCGCGCGCCGATGCCGGACGGGTGCGCCGGGGCGCGGCGCGCGCGGTGGTGGAGGGCCGGTTCACCATCGAGGAGGTGCACGACGCCGCTCGCGACGAGGTCGAGAAGGTCCTGGAATCGACCGGGGCGCAACGAGATGACGACGGCAGCATCATCGCGGTCCGCACTGTCGGCAGCGACGGGCGTTCGCGCGCGCATCTGGGCGGGCGCAGCGTGCCGGCGGCGGTGCTGGGGGATTTCACCGCGCCGCTGTTGACGGTGCACGGCCAGAACGATCAGCTGCGGTTGCAGCGGCCCGATCAGCAATTGCAGGCATTGGATCAGTTCGCGGGCGATTCGGTCGCCACTCTGCTGCGCAAATACCGCCTGGCTCGGCGCACCTGGTTGCAGACCCGCGGCGAACTGCTCGAACGCACCGCGCGCAGCCGCGAACTCGCTCTCGAAGCCGATCGGCTGAAGCATTCGCTCGACGAAATCGACGCTCTGGCACCGGAATCCGGCGAGGACGAGCGCATCGTCGCGGAGGTGCGGCGGTTGTCGGATCTGGATTCGCTGCGCGAGGCGGCGACCGGGGCGCACGATGCGCTGGCCGGTCCGGCCGATGCGCCCGGCGAGGGTTCGGGTGCGCTGGAGTTGCTGGGCGCGGCCCGCTCACGACTGGAGTCCGCACAGGATCCGGCGCTGAGCGATCTGGCTCCGCGCCTGGGCGACGCGATCTCGGTCGTGGTGGATCTGACCACCGAGCTCAGCGGTTACCTGTCCGATCTGCCCTCGGATCCCAACGCGCTGGATTCGCTGCTCAACCGGCAGGCCGAATTGAAAACGCTGACAAGGAAATACGCGCCCGATATCGATGGCGTGCTGGCCTGGGCCGCGGATGCGCGCGGGCGGCTGGATTCGCTGGACGTGTCCGAGGAGGCGCTGACCGCGCTGGCCGCGGAGGTCGAAGCCGCCGCCGATGACGTGCGCGAGGCCGCGCGCAAACTCACCGCCGCGCGCACCAAGTCGGCCAAGAAGCTGGCCGCCGCGGTGAGCACCGAACTGGGCGGGTTGGCGATGGGCCGCGCGAAACTCGAGGTGCAGGTGCGGCCGATGCCCGCCGGTGCGCAGGATTCCGCACCGCTGTCGGTGGGTGGCAAGGACTTACATGCCGGATCCAGCGGTGTGGACGAGGCCGAGTTCCGGTTGTCGGCGCATTCGGGGGCGCAGTCGCTGCCGTTGAGCCGCAGTGCCTCCGGTGGTGAGCTCTCCCGGGTGATGCTTGCCCTGGAAGTGGTGCTGGCCCGGTCCGAGCACGGCAGCACGATGGTTTTCGACGAGGTCGACGCTGGTGTCGGCGGGCGGGCCGCGGTGGAGATCGGCCGCCGGTTGGCCCGGCTGGCACGCACCCATCAGGTGATCGTGGTGACCCATCTCCCGCAGGTCGCCGCCTTCGCCGATACCCACCTGGTGGTGGACAAGGTCGACGACGGCAAGGGCGTCAACAGCGGCGTGCGCACCCTGACCGACGACGAACGCGTCAAGGAACTCGCCCGCATGCTGGCCGGTCTCGACGACACCGAGACCGGCCGAGCTCACGCGGAGGAACTCCTCGCCACCGCCAACGCCGAGAAGGACACCGCCACCTCGGCAGCCAGCTGACGCGCCGTTATTTCACCGCTTTACGTGCGGCTGAAAGGAATGGGTTGATCAGGCCGCGCAGGGCGAGTTCGGTGATGCGGTCGGGGACGGGGAGTTTCGGTTCGGAATCCATGCGGTAGGTGACCAGGGTGCCGCCGGGGGCGTCGGCGAAGGTGATGATGCCGACGTGTCGGCGGACGGGGGCGCCGGCGACGATCTTGTATTCCATGCGTTCGCCGGGAACCAACAGGGTGGTCTCCTCGGTGACGCCCACGCCGCCTCGGCCGACGACGAATTGTGCGCCCACGCCGGTGCGTTCGGTGTCGCCGGGCTTCTTCAGGGTGAATCGGACGGGCAGATAGCCGTTGAGGCTGTCGCGTTCGGTGAAGAGTTTGTAGACGACGTCGCGGGGAGCGGAAATCACCGTGTCGATCGTGGTGCTGGCCATGGGCGGAATCTCCTTGGGATTCTGGACGGGCGCGGCAGCGCGGCGAATTTTCTGTGACACCGAGTCTCAGCAATGCGTCGCGAGGACAGCATATCCGCACCGGATCTTTCGGGCGTGCGAAGTGTCATTGGCGTCGCGGTAACGAATGTGATAGTGAATGCGGCGCGCCTCCACCAATGGTTGAGAGTTTGCGGTCAGTATCGGTTGCCATGAAGATGCTGGCGCTGTTGTCGAAGAACAACGAAATGCTGCCGGGCCGCACGGGGCTGGCACGCGTCGACCGCAACACCCGGCGTCTGCTCAAACGAGTGGGACCCGGCGATGTCGTGGTGCTCGACGAGATGGACCTGGATCGGCTCACCGCCGACCGGCTCGTCGAGGCGGGAGTGGCGGCGGTGATCAACGCCTCGCCGTCGATCTCCGGGCGCTATCCGAACCTCGGACCGGAGGCGCTGGTCGCCAACGGGATCGTGTTGCTGGACGCGGTATCCAACGACGTCTTCGCCAAGATCAAGGACGGCGCGAAGGTGCGTATCGATGGTGCCGTCGTCTACGCCGACCGGCTCACCAGGAAGGAACCCGAGGTCCTGGTCGAGGGGATCGAGCTCACCGAATCCAGCATCGGCGAACGGATGATCGCCGCGCGCAACGGCCTGGCCGATCATCTGGAGGCGTTCTCGGGCAACACGATCGAATTCATCCGCACCGAGAGTGCGCTGCTGATCGATGGCTTCGGTGTTCCGGAGCTGGATCTGGACATGCGCAATCGGCACGTCGTGGTGGTGGCCGACGGTCCGGACCATCGCGACGACCTGCGGGCGCTCAAACCCTTCATCAAGGAGTACGCGCCGATTCTGGTCGGTGTCGGCCGTGGTGCGGACACGCTGACGCGCTGTGGTTACCGGCCCGATCTGATCGTCGGGGATCCGGAGGAGATCACCGCCACCACACTCAAATCCGGCGCCGAGGTGATCCTGCCCGCCGACACCGACGGGCACGCCAAGGGCCTGGACCGCATTCAGGACCTGGGCATCGGCGCGACCACCTTTCCGTCCTCGGGATCGGCCCCGGACCTGGCCTTGCTGCTGGCCGATCATCACGGCGCGGCGCTGATCATCACCTGCGGTGCGGCCGCATCGCTGGACGACTTCTTCGATCGCAGCCGCCGCGAATCCAATCCGGCGACCTTCCTGACCCGGCTCAAGACCGGTCCGAAACTGATGGACGCCAAGGCCGTCGCCACGCTCTACGGCCATCGCACCTCGGGCTGGGCGGTGGCGCTGGTGGTGCTGGCCGCGCTGGTCGCGCTGATCGTGGCGGTGCTCGCCTCGCATCTGGGCGGGGAGGCGCTGGACTGGGCCGCGTCGGTGTGGCATCAGGCCCGGGGCGTGGGACACGACCTATCGAACTTGTTGAATCGGCAACACTGAAGGGGAACAGGTGATTTCGCTACGCCAGCACGCCATCTCGATTGCGGGGATCTTCCTCGCGCTGGCGATCGGGGTGGTGTTCGGTTCGCATTCGGGGGTGCTGACCGCGCTGCGCCCGGATCACGGACTGCAGTCCAAGGTCGACACGTTGACCACGCAACATGCCCGGCTCAGCGGTGAACTCGCCGCCTCCGACGCCTTTCTGGCCGGGGCGCAGGGCCGGCTGCTCGGCGGCACCCTCGGCGGACACAGCGTCCTGCTGTTCACCACGCCCGATGCCGACCACGGCGATGTGGAGGCGGTCGGCAAGGCACTGCGCGCCGCGGGTGCGACGGTGACCGGCACGATCGGATTGACGAATCCGTTCGTCGACTCGGGTCAGGGGGATCGGTTGCGCACCGCGGTGACGAATATGATTCCCGCCGGTGCGCAACTGCAGACCGACTCGGTCGATCAGGGCAGCCTCGCCGGTGATCTGCTCGGGCTGGCACTGCTCACCGATCCCGCCGACGGACATCAGCGCGCGACTCCCCAGGAGCGTTCCCTGATCCTGAACACCCTGCGCAGCGGCGGTTTCCTCACCTTCGGTGATGTTCAGCCCGCTCAACTGGCCGTCGTGGTCACCGGGGACGGCGCGCAGGCCGCGCAGGACGATCGAGGATCGATCATCGCGAAATTCGCGGGCGGGTTGCGGGGTCGCGATGCGGGAACCGTACTGGCCGGCCGGGCCGGATCCGCCGACGGTGCGGGCCCGATCGCGGTGGTGCGCACGGACGGACGGCTGGCCGGTTCGGTGACGACGGTCGACAATGTGGATCACGAAATCGGCCGGGTCACAACGGCTCTCGGATTGAGCGAACAGCTGAAGGGGCTCACCGGACGGTACGGCACCGGCGCCAAGGCGAGTTCGCTGACCGTCGCGGCGCTGCCGTAGCCGGGGCCTCGGCCGGTGCTCGTGATCACATCACGGCGTTGCGGGCACATTCGCAGTAGCGGTCCGCGCCCGATGCCCGGATGCTGTTCGAGAGGCCCGCGGTGGTCTGGCATCGGGGAGAACTCCCGGCCAGCCACTGTTCGGCTACTGCGCGTTGTATTCGATTGACGGGGCTTTTTCGTGTTAATGTGAAGACCCGTGGGTCAATCACGGATTCCGTCGCGAACGGCTACCAAACACATCTTCGTCAGTGGTGGCGTCGCCTCCTCGCTCGGTAAGGGCCTGACGGCTTCCAGCCTCGGCCAGCTGCTCACCTCGCGCGGCCTGCGGGTGACGATGCAGAAGCTCGATCCGTACCTCAACGTCGATCCCGGCACCATGAACCCGTTCCAGCACGGCGAGGTGTTCGTGACCGAGGACGGCGCCGAGACCGACCTCGACGTCGGCCACTACGAGCGTTTCCTGGACCGGAATCTGACCCAGTACGCGAATGTCACCACAGGGCAGGTGTATTCGTCGGTCATCGCCAAGGAGCGGCGCGGCGAGTACCTCGGTGACACCGTGCAGGTCATTCCGCACATCACCGACGAGATCAAGTCCCGCATCCTGGCGATGAGCGCCCCGGACCGCGAGGGCAACACCCCCGACGTGGTGATCACCGAGATCGGCGGCACCGTCGGCGATATCGAATCTCAGCCGTTCCTCGAGGCGGCCCGGCAGATCCGGCATGAGGTGGGCCGGGACCACTGCTTCTTCCTGCACGTCACGCTGGTGCCCTATCTGGCGCCCTCGGGCGAGCTCAAGACCAAGCCGACCCAGCACTCGGTTGCCGCGCTGCGCAATATCGGTATCCAGCCCGATGCGCTGGTCCTCCGGTGTGACCGTGAGGTTCCGCAGGGATTGAAGAACAAGATCGCGCTGATGTGTGACGTCGAGGTGGATGCGTGCATCTCGACCCCGGATGCGCCGTCGATCTACGACATCCCGCGGGTGCTGCACCGGGAGGGCCTGGACGCCTATGTGGTGCGTCGGCTGGGCCTGCCGTTCCGGGACGTGGACTGGACGGTGTGGGGCGATCTGCTCGAGCGGGTGCACAACCCGCGTGAGCAGGTGACCGTCGCGCTGGTGGGCAAATACGTGGATCTGCCCGACGCCTATCTGTCGGTCACCGAGGCGCTGCGTGCGGGTGGATTCGCCCGCAAGGCGAAGGTGAACATCCGCTGGGTGCAGTCCGACGAGTGCGAGACTCCCGCGGGTGCGCAGGCGCATCTGGGCGATGTGGACGCGGTGCTGATCCCGGGCGGATTCGGCATCCGCGGTATCGAGGGCAAGGTCGGCGCGATCCGTTACGCGCGCACCCGCGGTATTCCGTTGCTCGGATTGTGTCTGGGCCTGCAGTGCGTGGTGATCGAGGCCGCGCGCGCGGTCGGGCTCGAGGACGCCAATTCCGCCGAGTTCGAGCCGGAGACATCGCATCCGGTGATCTCCACGATGGCCGATCAGGAGCAGGCGGTCGCCGGTGAGGCCGATCTGGGCGGCACCATGCGGCTGGGCGCGTATCCCGCGATCCTGGAACAGGGGTCGGTCGTGGCGCAGGCGTACGGCCAGGCCGAGGTCTCCGAGCGGCACCGGCACCGCTACGAGGTGAACAACGCCTACCGCGCCAAGATCGCCGAGGGCGGATTGCGGTTCAGCGGCACCTCCCCGGACGGGCATCTGGTCGAATTCGTCGAGCTGCCCGGCGACAAGCACCCGTTCTTCGTGGCCACTCAGGCCCATCCCGAACTCAAGAGCCGCCCGACGCGGCCGCATCCGCTGTTCGCCGCGCTGATCGCGGCGGCGCTGAAATACAAAGCCGCCGAACGTCTTCCGGTCGAGATCGAGGGCGACGCGGAACTCGACGGAGCCGAGAGCGTGTCTCGATGAGCGAGCTCGGCGCACCGGGGACCCACGATTTCCGGACGGTGTCGAGTCGCATCGTGTATTCCGGGGCGATCCTGGCGTTGCGGCTCGATCAGGTCGAAATGCCGGGCGGGCGGGTCGCCGAACGCGAGGTGATCGAACATCACGGCGCGGTCGCGGTCGCCGCGCTCGACGAGAACGGTGATCTGGTGCTGATCAACCAGTACCGGCATCCGATCGGCCGTCGCCTGTTGGAGCTGCCCGCGGGTCTGCTCGACGAACCGGGCGAGGATCCGCTCGCCGCGGCCCGGCGGGAACTGGCCGAGGAGACCGGGCTGGCCGCGCGGACCTGGTCGGTGCTGGTCGATGTGGCGTTGTCGCCGGGGTTCACCGACGAGTCGCTGCGGGTGTATCTGGCCACCGATCTGTATCGGACCGATCGTCCCGAACCCGAGTTGGAGGAGGCCGACCTGCAGCTCGTGCAGATGTCCGTCGAGGATGCTGTGCGTGCCGCGCTGGCCGGTGAGATCGTCAACGCGACCGCTGTGGCGGGTGTGCTGGCGCTGTCCACCGCTCGGTCGTCGGGAATCGAGCTGCGTCCCGCCGATGCGCCGTGGCCCGGTATGCCGACCCGGTTCCTCGACCGGAAGTCCGCCGCCGCTACCGACTGACCGCTCGCCGCCAGTGCGAGCTGTTGGTCGGTTCGTCACGGGTGAGAGCTGCTGGTAGGCCCGCCACGGGTGAGCTGCTGATCGGCCCGACACCGGTGAGAGCTGGTGGCCGGTCCACCACCGGTCGTCGCCGATCGCACGGTCGCAGCAGGTCCCGGCCGACCGCGCCCGCTGCGCCGGTGCGTGCGTTTCGGGCGAGGCGGATGTCGGACCCTGCTGCAATGATGTGGGCGTGTTGCAGCGCGAGATCGATGCGTACCTCGACCATCTGGCGGTCGAGCGCGGGGCCGCGCGCAACACGCTCAGCGCATACCGGCGTGACCTGGGGCGATACCGAGAATTCCTGACCACCAGGGGGATTGCCGGTCTCGGCGAGGTGACCGAGAGCGACATCGGCGATTTCACGGTATCGCTGCGGGCGGGTGCACACGGGTATCCGCCATTGGCGGCCAGCTCCGCGGCGCGAGGACTGGTGGCCGTGCGCGGACTGCATCGATTCGCCGCTGCCGAGGGCATCACCGCCGGAGATGTCGCCCACGCGGTCAAACCGCCTACGCCCGCCCGACGTCTCCCCAAAGCCCTTCCCTACGAACAGGTTTCGCGGCTGCTGGAGGCGGCGGGCGGTTCCGGTGCGGCCGACGGCGGCCCGCGTGGACTGCGCGATCGGGCATTGCTCGAGTTGCTGTACTCGACCGGTGCGCGCATCTCCGAGGCGATCGATCTGGACGTGGACGATATCGATGCCGCCGCCCGCGCGGTCGTCCTGCGCGGCAAGGGCGGTAAACAACGCATCGTCCCGATCGGCCGTCCCGCCCTGGAGGCGCTGGAGGGTTACCTCGTGCGCGGCCGCCCCGCACTCACCATGCGCGGCACCGGAAATCCCGCCCTGTTCTGTAATGCCCGCGGCGGCAGACTCTCTCGCCAGAGCGCCTGGCAGGTCCTACAGGACGCCGCCGAACGCGCAGGCATAGGCGCCGCGGTCTCCCCGCACACCCTGCGCCACTCCTTCGCCACCCACCTGCTCGACGGCGGCGCAGACGTCCGCGTCGTCCAGGAACTACTGGGCCACGCCTCGGTCACCACCACCCAGATCTACACCCTGGTCACCGTCAACACCCTCCACGAAGTCTGGGCCACAGCCCACCCCCGCGCCCGCTGACCACAACCCGGAAATAGCAGCTCATCGCCGATAACTCACATTCGATCACCCGAATCGGTCGTCGCAGCCCGCCCCCTCTGCAACAGTGGGCCTCTTGATCGAGTCGTTCACCCCACGCTGTCGCTCCGAGCGCGGCCAACCCGCAAACCACCTGCCGCCACAGGCTTCTCGGCGACGCCAACTTGCGTCGGCTCACCATTGCAGCAACGGCAATGCCAGCGCAACCGCCGATTTCGCAAGAACATCGGCAACTCACCGGGCACGCCCGAAAGGCGATCGGCCCCCAACCGCAGCCCCGAAGCTCGAGCCTCCGAGCACCCAACGGCCCGCGAACGCCTCGGAGAGGCCGACGTACCAACTGATTTCGCAAGAACATGGGTAACTCCCCGGGCACGCCCGAAAGGTGATCGGCTCCCAACTGCCGGCCCGAAGCCCGAGTCTTGGAGCACCCAACGACACGCTGAAGTCCCGGGGAGGCGGAACAGCGGTGTTGTGCTACGAGGCGGTAGCGTCTATGGAAGTGCTTAACGCGGCACACCCTGATGAAGATCGGCCCCGCAGCGCTGGGTGGGGCAATGCAGGACTTGTAAGGAGCAGCGGATATGACGACAGCCGGTGCGGGAGAACCGCATAGGGGAGCTGCGACAGACCCGCTTTCATACAACCGATCAGGATCGCGGATAGAGCATGCGGCCCGAACATTATGGGAGGCGAAGGATATCGTGGCGGACGGCACGGAAGTGGGACCGACCGGACGCCCGTTGCGCGACATACCGGAACCGCCGCCGGTGTCCCGCCACGGAGACGCGCTGGTCATCGCGATGTGCAACCAGAAGGGGGGCGTCGGCAAGACCACCTCGACGATCAATCTCGGCGCCGCGCTGGCCGAATACGGTCGCAAGGTGCTGCTGGTGGATCTGGATCCGCAGGGGGCGCTGTCCGCGGGTCTGGGCGTCGCGCACCACGATCTGGATCTGACCGTGCACAATCTGCTGGTCGGTGGCCGGGCCGGGGTCGACGACGTACTGATGTCCACGAAGGTCGAGGGGATGGATCTGCTGCCCAGCAACATCGATCTGTCCGCCGCGGAGATCCAGTTGGTCAACGAGGTCGGCCGGGAGCAGACCCTGGGTCGTGCGCTGGCGCCGTTGAACGATCGGTACGACTACGTCCTCATCGACTGCCAGCCGTCGCTGGGTCTGCTCACCGTCAATGCGCTGGCCTGCGCCGATGGTGTGGTCATTCCGATGGAGTGCGAATACTTCTCGCTGCGTGGCCTGGCCCTGCTCACCGACACCGTGGACAAGGTGCGGGACCGGCTGAACCAGCGGTTGAGCCTGTACGGCATCGTAGTGACCATGTTCGATGCGCGATTGCTGCACTCGCGGCAGGTGATGGCCCGAGTGGTGGAGGTCTTCGGGGATCTGGTGTACGACACGGTGATCAATCGGACCGTGCGGTTCCCGGACGCGAGTGTGGCCGGTGAACCGATCACCACCTGGGCGCCGAAATCCGGTGGCGCGGAGGCGTATCGGGCGATGGCACGGGAAGTCATTCACCGGTCGGGCCGGTGACCGCGGAACTGCCCACTGTTACGGATCCACCCGCTTCCGCTCAGGCGGGCCCCGAAGACGCCGGGGCCGCCGACAATCCGGACAGAACGAACGTCTTCCATCTGCGCCTGACCAATTTCGAGGGTCCCTTCGATCTGCTCCTGCAGCTGATCAGCCAGCGGCGGCTCGATGTCACCGAGGTCGCGCTGCACAAGGTCACCGACGAATTCATCGCGTACACCAAGGCGTTGACCTCGACGCTGAATGAGGATCGCACCCTGCGCGCGGACAAGATTCTCGATCTGACCACCGAGTTCCTCGTCGTGGCCGCCACTTTGCTGGATCTGAAGGCGGCGCGGTTGCTGCCCTCGGGAGAGGTCACCGACGCCGACGATCTGGAGCTGCTCGAGGCACGCGATCTGCTGTTCGCGCGGTTGCTGCAGTATCGGGCGTTCAAACAGGTCGCCGAGTTGCTGGGGGAGTTGGAAGCCGCAGCACTGCGGCGTTATCCGCGGGCGGTGTCGCTGGAGGATCGCTACCTGCAACTCCTGCCGGAGGTTACGCTGGGGGTCGACGCCGCCGGTTTCGCCGATATCGCCGCGGCGGCGTTCCGGCCACGTCCGGTGCCGAAGGTGGGTCTGGACCATCTGCACGCCCACGCGATCTCGGTCGCCGAGCAGGCCGCGATGGTGCTGGAGATGTTGCGTGCACGCGGAGCGGGCAATTGGACGACGTTCCACGAGATCTGCGTCGACTGCGAGCTGCCGGTGCAGATCGTCGCGAGATTCCTGGCGCTGTTGGAGCTGTACCGGGGCAAGACGATCGAATTCGACCAGCCCGATCCGCTGGGGCCCCTGGCGGTCAGCTGGATCGGCGATGCGGACGGTGCGCAGGCGGCGCAAGCGGTGACTATCGAAGAGGATTACGGGTGACGGTGACAGCGGGTACCGATGCGGCCGAGGACGGCGATGCTCGTGCGGCCGAGGACGACGGCGCGGTCGAGGAACAGTTCGGTGCGCGGTCGCTCGGCGAGGACGAATTCCGCTCGGCGCTCGAGGCGATGCTGTTGGTCGCGGACTCACCGGCATCGGTCGAACTGCTCGCCTCGGCCGTCGGCGATAGTGAGAAACGCGTCACGCAGGCGTTGCGGGAGATGTCGGCCGAGCTGACCGCCCGGGGCAGCGGCATAGACCTGAGATATGCCGGTGACGGCTGGCGTTACTACACGCGGACCGAATACGCGCCGTATGTCGAACGCATGCTGCTGGACGGTGCGCGGTCCAAACTGACCCGCGCCGCTTTGGAAACTCTCGCCGTCATCGCCTATCGTCAACCGGTTACGCGAGCACGGGTCAGCGCCGTGCGCGGGGTGAATGTCGACGGTGTGATTCGGACTCTGGTCGCCCGCGGGCTCATCGCCGAGTCGGGGACCGATACCGATACCAACGGGACCCTGTACGTCACGACCGAACTGTTCCTGGAACGGATCGGACTCGCGTCGCTGGCGGATCTCCCGCCGCTGGCGCCCCTGCTGCCGGGCGTCGACCTGATCGATGAGATCAACGAGAGTCTGGACACCGACCCCCGGTACACCAGGCTGAAGAAACCCGCCGAGTCGGATATCGACCTCGGCGCCGAGGATTGACAGGACAAAGTGAACACACCCGCTCGCCGAGATGGCACACCGGATCGTGACAGAGACAATCAACCGCCGCGCGGCCGGGCTCCCCGCGGTCGCGCGGGTGGCGCAGCCGACCGCGGGGGATATTCCAGGGGGGATCGTTCGGACCGCGGCGGCTCCTCGTCGGATCGCGGATCCGGACGCGGTGGCTACTCGCAGGATCGCGGGAGTAGCCGTGGCGGTTATTCGCAGGATCGCGGGAGTAGCCGTGGCGGTTATTCGCAGGATCGCGGGAGTAGCCGTGGCGGTTATTCGCAGGATCGCGGGAGCAGCCGTGGTGGCTACTCGCAGGATCGTGGGTCGAACCGCGGCGGCTATTCGGAGGATCGTGGCGGTCGCGGCGGCTATTCCTCGGAGCGAGGCTCCGGACGGGGTGGTTATTCGCAGGACCGTGACAGTCGCGGGGGTTATTCGCAGGACCGTGGTCGTGGCGGCTATTCGCAGGATCGCGGTGCCGGACGGGGTGGTCGTTCGCAGGACCGCGACAGTCGCGGCGGGTATTCGCAGGATCGCGGTGGACGTGGCGGCTACGGCGGCGGCCGTGGTTCCGCACAGGACCGCACCGGTGGTGGCTACTCCCAGGATCGCGGGCGCGGCAGTTATTCGCAGGGACGCCCGACCGGGAGCCGAGGCGGTTCCCAGGGCGAGCGCGGGGGCTTCGCGGGGCGCGGTCGCGCACCCGAGGCACTGCCGGGGCGCGGTGAGGAGCGTTCGATCGCCGGGCGCAATACCGCCGGCCGGATCGGCGGCGCGCGTCCGCTGACGCCGCAGCCCGCACCCAACCGCAAGCCGAAACCCGCGCCGCAGCGCAAGCAGCCCACCGTGCTCAGCTTCGCCAAGCCCGCCCGGCATCAGAACGTCGAGGCGGAGGAGCAGCAGGGCCCGAAGAAGCTGCCCTGGGGCGAGGGGGAGCGGCTGCAGAAGGTGCTCGCCAAGGCGGGCGTCGCCTCCCGCCGGGTCGCGGAGGAACTCATCGAGCAGGGCCGCATCGAGGTCGACGGCGTGATCGTGCGGGAACAGGGTCTGCGCATCGATCCTGATACCGCCGTGGTCCGGGTCGACGGCGTGCGGATCGTGGTGCGCGACGAACAGGTCTATCTGGCGCTGAACAAGCCCAAGGGCTTCCAGTCCACGATGTCCGACGAGTTCAACCGGCCGTGCGTCGGCGATATCGTCGCCGAACGGGTCATGGCCGGACAGCGGCTGTTCCACGTCGGCCGGCTCGACGCCGACACCGAGGGACTGCTGCTGCTCACCAACGACGGCGACCTCGCGCACCGGCTGATGCACCCCTCCTTCGAGGTGTCCAAGACGTATCTGGCGACCGTGGACGGCGAGGTGCAGCGCGATGTCGGCAAGCGCCTGCGCAAGGGCGTGGAACTCGACGACGGCCCGGCCACGGTCGACGAGTTCCAGGTGCTCGAGGTCGGCGAGGGCCGATCGCTGGTGAAAGTCGTTCTGCACGAAGGTCGCAAGCACATCGTGCGGCGGCTGCTGGACGCGATCGGCCATCCGGTGACCGCGCTGGTGCGCACACGGATCGGCCCGGTCGCGCTCGGTGACCAACGTCCCGGCACGCTGCGGGTGCTCGGACGCGACGAAATCGGCAAGCTCTACGAGGCGGTGGACCTGTGAACGGTGTGAAGATGTCGATCGAGATCGAGATTCCCGAACGCATGTCGGGTTCTGATTCGCTGGTCATCGCGATGGACGGCCCTTCGGGGACCGGCAAATCGAGTGTGTCCAGGCTGCTGGCCACCCGGCTGGGCGCTCGGTATCTCGACACCGGTGCGATGTACCGGGTCGCGACGCTGCACGCGCTGCGCGGCGACGTCGATCTGACCGATCCCGCGGCGATCGCGGTGGCGGTGAAGGATCTGCCGCTGGGGATCGGCACCGATCCGAGCCACGAGGTCATCGAACTCGACGACGTGGACGTGTCGGGGGAGATCCGCGGCGATGCGGTCACCAAGGCGGTCTCCGCGGTGTCGGCGGTGAGCGAGGTGCGTGAGCAGCTCGTCGCGCTGCAGCGCGAGATCACCGCTGCCGCAGGACGAATCGTGGTCGAGGGCCGCGATATCGGCACCGTGGTGCTGCCCGGTGCGGACGCCAAGATCTATCTGACCGCATCGGCCCCGGCCCGCGCGTATAGGCGCAATCAGCAGAACATCGCCGAGGGCCGCGGCGACGACTACGAGGCCGTGCTGGCCGATGTGCAGCGCCGGGACACCCTGGATTCCACCCGTGCGGTGTCCCCGCTGCGCCCGGCTTCGGACGCGGTCATCGTGGACACCAGCGAACTGACCCGCGAGCAGGTCATCGATGAGTTGTTCCAGGTTGTGGCGCAACAGATCTCGTCAGGAGGAGGGCGATGACCCTGCCGGACGCCGGTGCTGTCGGCTATGCCGCCGACGGTGTGTGGACCGACGAAGCCGATTGGCAGATCGCCGATCTCGAAGGTGACGTCGAGGGGCACGAGCATGTGCCGATGCCGACCGTGGCCGTGGTCGGCCGCCCGAACGTCGGCAAATCGACTCTGGTGAACCGCATCCTGGGTCGTCGCGAGGCCGTGGTGGAGGACGTTCCGGGCGTCACTCGCGACCGCGTCTCCTACGAGGCGTCCTGGGCGGGCCGGCGATTCCTGGTGCAGGACACCGGAGGCTGGGAGCCCGATGCCAAGGGCCTGCAGCAGTCGGTCGCGCGTCAGGCCGAACTGGCGATGCGGACCGCCGACGCGATCCTGCTCGTGGTCGACGTGACCACCGGCGCGACCGCCACCGACGAGGCGGCGGTGCGGGTGTTGCGCCGGTCGAAGACGCCCGTCGTGCTGGTCGTGAACAAGGTCGACGGCGAGAAGCTCGAGGCGGAGGCGGCCTCGCTGTGGTCGCTGGGACTCGGTGAGCCGCATATGGTCAGCGCCGCGCACGGTCGCGGCACCGGTGATCTGCTGGACGTGGTGCTCGAGGCGCTGCCCGAGACGCCGCGCGAGGATGTCGCGGCCCCCGGTTCCGGGCCCCGTCGTGTCGCGCTGGTCGGCAAGCCGAATGTCGGCAAGTCCAGTCTGCTGAACAAGTTGTCCGGCGACGAGCGTTCGGTGGTGCACGACGTGGCGGGCACGACCGTGGACCCGGTCGATTCGCTGGTCGAATTGGGCGGTAAGCCTTGGCGTTTCGTCGATACCGCGGGTTTGCGCCGCAAGGTGTCCAATGCCAGCGGCACCGAGTTCTACGCTTCGCTGCGTACGAAGTCGGCGATCGAGGCCGCGGAGGTGGCGGTCATGCTGATCGACGCCTCGCAGCCGATCACCGAGCAGGATCTGCGGGTGATCAGTATGGTCGCCGAGACCGGGCGGGCGCTGGTGTTGGCGTACAACAAGTGGGATCTGGTCGACGAGGATCGCCGCGAGCAGCTCGAACGCGAGATCGACCGGGAAATGGTGCAGGTGCCGTGGGCACAGCGGGTCAACATCTCCGCGCACACCGGCCGCGCGGTGCAGAAACTCGTTCCCGCCATGGAGACCGCCCTCGAGTCCTGGGACAAGCGCATCCCGACCGGTCGCTTGAACACCTGGCTCAAGGAAGTCGTCGCGGCCACCCCGCCGCCGATGCGCGGCGGGCGTCTGCCGCGCGTGCTGTTCGTCACCCAGGCGACCACGCGCCCGCCGACGTTCGTGCTGTTCACCACCGGATTCCTGGAGGCCGGGTACCGCCGGTTCCTGGAGCGCCGGCTCCGTGAGGAATTCGGTTTCGACGGTTCGCCGGTGCGGGTCTCGGTCCGCGTCCGCGAGAAGCGCGACCGCCGGAAGAAGTAGATTCCACCTCCGGTGGGCCGGGTCTCGGCCCACCGGAGGGTCTCATCTCCGCATTGGAACATGTCTGCTGTGGAACATGTTCGTACTCAACTATGCGCATTAAAACATGTGATTTCGGGATTTTCGGATCGGTGCGATCCGGTTGAGCGTGCGGGAAGAGCGCCCGGAGGAGGGGAGGGGGACGGGGATGGCCGGTTTTCCGGACAGGCCGGGTGGAGGCGAGGTACGTTCAATCCGCTTGTTACACAGTCGAATAAGGGATTGATATGTGGAGTATTGCGGTCCTTGCCGTGCTCAGCGCGGTGGCCATCGGCGTCGCGTTCGTGAAGTCGTTCCCGGAGAAGTGAATCCGCCGGGGGATCGATGGCCTGATCGCGGATGCGGGGGATTCGGCTGAGCGGCAGGGATTCTCGCGACGTCGATGCTGGAGCGGAAACGGTCAGAGGCTGAAGGCGATCGAGCGCAGGATGATCGCCGCGATGAACACCAGCGTGAAGGCCAGGTCGATCGACATGCCACCGGCCCGGATCGGCGGCAGGACGCGCCGCACCGGCGCGATGATCGGCTCGGTGCAGGAGTGGGCGATTCGACGTCCCTTCACCAGCCATTCCGCACTGGGCGAGGTGCTGAGCATCTGGATCCAGTCCAGCACCATGCGCACGAGCAGTACGAGGATGAACAGCGACAGCACATATCCGATGAGGGCTCCGATGAGGGCCATGACGAACTCCTTCGTGGTCGCGGGCCTGCTAACCGGTTTCAACGGCCGGCATCGGCCGAAAGTGTCCGCTTTGCGCTGTTCTCAGACGACTATCAGACTCGCACGTTCGATGCGATCGTGTCGAGGACGCCTGTGCGGCAGCGCGGGTCCCTAGGCGGCCAGGGTCAGCGGCAGACGTGCGGTGAGGGGTTTGCGCTCGAGTTCGGAGCGCAGGTCCTCGATCGGCAGGGAGTCGGTCGCGAATGCGCGGCGCAGCCGCCACACGCCCTGCAGATCCTTGCGTGCGGTGTCGACGATGTCGACCCGGCTGTCCGGATCGTCGACCCAGTCGACGGGCACCTCGTGGATGCGCAGACCGCACCGCTGGGCCAGCACCAGCAGTTCGGTGTCGAAGAACCATTCACCGTCCTGCACCACCGGCAGCAGCACCTGTGCGATATCCGAGCGCATCGCCTTGAATCCGCACTGGGCATCGGAGAAGTGCGCGCGCAGAGCGGCTTTGAGGATCAGGTTGTAGCTGCGGGAGATGAATTCCCGCTTCGGTCCGCGCACGACCCGCGACGCGGGATCCAGGCGGGTGCCGATCGCGATGTCCGAATGTCCCGAGACCAGCGGGGCCACCAGCGGGAGCAGTCCGTTCAGATCGGTGGACAGATCCACGTCCATGTAGGCGACCACCGCCGCGTCGGAGGCCAGCCACGCCGCGCGCAGGGCTCGGCCCCGTCCCTTGTGGTCCAGGTGGATGACCCGGACGTTGTCGAAGTCCGCGGCCAGTGCGTTCGCTGCCGCGAGGGTTCCGTCGGTGCTCGCGTTGTCGGCGATCGTGATGCGCGCCGAGAACGGAAAACCCTCGAGATGGGCCAGCAGTCGCCAGACACAGGTTCCGAGGCTGTGCTCCTCGTTGTAGACCGGGATCACGACGTCCAGTGTCGGGACGTGCGGGGTGGTGGCGGTCCGATCGGTGGGGTGCGGTGCAATCGCCATATCGCTCATGTCCACAAGATTGGTCCGCTCCGCTAGTGCGGGGCTTGGCGGCCGCTGTGAGGTCACTGTGGGCCGAATCGGGCGTGTCCTGCGAGTACTGCGGGCCGGGCGTTGCTCAGGGACCGAGGAGGAGCTCGAGCAGACGCTGACTCTCGTACAGGAGCATGAACAAGCCGTAGTAAATCGGGATCACCTCAGCATTGTGCCCGTTGACGGGGCTTATCGTGCAACGAACCGGAGATCGGACCCCAGCGGCGCAGCTCGCCGCGGGTGTGCTCACATGGGCTGACCGGATTCGAAATTGGAATGTTTCATTCACGTGCGGATTCCGGCGAGGCAGAATGCAGGCGACTGAGGAGGTTCGCTGTGGAAACCATCGTGTCCGTGACGGGCGGCAAGGTTCGAGGGGTCACCCGGGACGGCATCGCCACCTTTCTGGGGATCCCTTACGCGGCGGCGCCGATCGGGCCCGCGCGATTCGAACTGCCTGCGCGGGTACCGGATTGGGACGGTGTGCGCGATGCGCTGGAATACGGCGGGACCTGCGCGCAATCGCCCTATCCGAAGCCCATCCACGCGCTGCTGGGCAGCGACGGCATTCCCGGCGACGAATACCTGAACGTGAACGTCTGGACCCCCGAAGCGGGCGGGTCCGGGCTGCCGGTGCTGGTGTGGATCCACGGCGGCGCATTCGTGCGCGGGTCCAATGCGCGCCCGATCTACGACGGCGCATCCTTCGCCCGCGATGGCGTGGTGACGGTGTCGATCAACTATCGCCTCGGCATCTCCGGTTTCGCCGCGATACCGGACGCGCCGCTCAACCGCGGCCTGCACGATCAGGTGTTCGCCCTGCGGTGGGTGCAGGAGAACATCGCGGCATTCGGCGGAGATCCCGCCAATGTCACCGTCTTCGGGGAATCCGCGGGCGGGATGAGTATCGCCGCGCTGATCGCCTCGCCGCTGACCGACGGGCTGTTCCGTCGCGCGATCATCCAGAGCGGCAACGGGATCGGCATCGCCCGTGCCGAGGATGCCCGGCGGGTGGCCGCTGTTCTGGCGGACAAGGCCGGGATCGCACCGACCGCGGCGGCGTTCGGTGAGCTGGGGCCGGATCGGCTGCGGGCCGCGCAGGACGCCATGGCGCTGGAGCTGATGCAGGATCCGGATCCGGCGCGCTGGGGGGAGACCGTGATCAGTCACGGGTTGGGCGTGATGAGCCTGTTCCCGGTGATCGATGGCGAACTGGTCGAGGATCTGTCCAGCACTGTGCTTGCCGCGCAACCGGATCGGGCGGTGCCGTTGCTGATCGGCTGCACCGCGGAGGAATTCCGCTTCTTCACCGTGCCCGTGGGGCTGGCTGCGGGGATCACCGACGAGACGTTGCCGTTCGTGCTGCGCCGGTACGGTCTGGATCCCGAGCTGGCGCAGCTCTACGCGGCCAACCGGCCCGGGGCCTCGGCCGCGGACGTGTTCAATGCGATCGTCACCGATGTGGCGTTCCGAGAGGATTCGGTGCGCATCGCCGAATCCGTCGCGGCGGCCGGTCAACCGACGTACATGTACGAATTCGGCTGGCGTTCGGGCATCGAGGGGCTGGGCGCCTGCCACGTGCTGGAGGTGCCGTTCGTCTTCGACCGCCTGGATGCGGCGGTGAGCTTGACCGGGCCGAATCCGCCGCAGGCGCTGGCGGATCGGGTGCATCGGGCCTGGGTGGATTTCGCCACGCACGGTGATCCCGGCTGGTCGCGGTTCAGTGCCGCACATCGCGCGGTGCAGGTCTTCGACGATCCGGATTCGCCGGTGCGGGTGGATCCGCGCGCCGACGAGCTCGCCGCCGTGCGGGCCTGGCGCGATGCGCAACCGAGCTGACCGAATCGGCTGCCGGGGAACGCATCTCGTGCACAGGTGGGAGGAATGTCCGAGATCGCCGGTAAGGTGAGCGCCTCCACAGTGTGAAAGGAATGCGGTGCGTACACCTTTGCGGATGATTGTCCTGGGTCTGGCCCTCGTGGCCGGCGGTGCGAATGTGGTGGGGGTGGCTGCGGCCATTCCCACCGCCTCGCCGGTGGACGAGCCGGTCATCGTCGGAACCGACGGCAACGGGCAGAGCCGGTCGCTGTCCGTCGGACAGGAGTTGGCGGTGGCGCTGCCGGACAATCCGTCCTCGGGATACGTCTGGAAGCTGAGCCCGATCGATCAGGGCGTGCTGCATCAGGAGGGCGAACCGCAGTTCCGTTCGACCAACCCGATTCCCGGCGCGGCGGGCACCAGCGTGTGGACCTTCACCGCCGCGGGGCACGGTCACACCACCCTCCGCCTGGTGTCGGTGCGGGCGGGATCGGCTCCCGCGCAGACCTTCACCGAGAACATCACGGTGGGCTAGTCTTCCATTGCTGAATTCCATTGTGTGATAATGGGATTCGATGGCAACGAGACAGGCCGAATGTCATCGGGCCGTGCCGGGTGTCGATGGGTGAACACCCGGCACGGTTGCGGAGGGGGCGCTCAGGTGACGATGATGCGGGCTCGGGCCAGATTCTCGACCCGGGCATAGGGGCTCGAAGGGTCGCCGTCGGGGTGGGAGGCGATGCGTACGGTCACGAAATGTGTTCCGGGTTCGGTGAATACGTATTCCCGCTCGATGGTGACCGCCGTGTCGGGGGTGAATTCGCTGGTGTCGGTGAAGGTTCCGGTTCCGTCGAAATCCCAGGCGAGACACACGATCGTTCCCGCTCCGGGCGGGACCTGGGCGGTGGCTCGCAGCAGTACGCGCGCTCCGGCGGGGATCTCGGCGCGGTCCGTGCCGTCGGCGGTGAGGGTCGCGACGGGTTGGACCCCGAGCCGGTCACCGGCGCGTGCGGGCAAGTGCACCTGACCGTCCTGGACGGTGTATCGCGTGGTGGCCGCTGGTGGCCTGCCGGTTTCGACCCATGCGCTGAGCTGGTGCAATGCCTGACGTAGCACGCCGAGGTAGGTCACTGTCCGGGTGGGGTGCTCCTGCCGTTCGTCGTCGCCGTGCAGCGCGTGATCGACGTACCAGAGCCGGAAGTGCTCGTCGGTGCGGTCGCCGAGATGTTCGCGGACGCGGTTGCGGTACCAGTCGGCCTGCCAGGGGAACGCTTCGCGATCGAGCAGACAGGTACGGGGGAATCGCGGTGCTCGTCGATATCGGTGTACGGCGCGGCGAAGGTCGGGTCGATGTCCGGGGCCATGACGTCTCCTGGAGCTGAAAGCTGAGTGTAGATATGTAGAGAATGATCGATTCGAGTACCAGACTCCCACCGCAGGCTATCGCTGCACCCGGGACGAGCCGCGGAACGTATGCCAGGACCGCCGAGCGGCGCAGCACGATCACGCGGGCGGTGCTGGACCTCGTCCTGGAGAAGGGGCACGGCGGTGTGACCACGGCCGAGACCGCGGCGCGCGCAGATCAGCGAGGCGACGGTCCTCTATCACTTCCCGACCCGCGACCACCTGCTGGTGGCGGCGTTGCGGCTGGCGTTCGACGAGGACGACGAACGACTCTCCTCCGGGCAGCCCGATGTGGATCTGGACGGGTTGCGCCGCTACGTGATCGGCGGCGACCGGGAAGTCGCGCTGCTGTACACGATGCTCGCCGGGCACACCGGCACACCCGGTCATCCGGCCCGGGAGTTCTTCGCCGAGCACTATGCGCAGGCGCTGGAGCGCTGGAGCGCGATCATCGCCGCGCGTCAGCAGGCGGGCCTGGCGCATCCGGGGATCGACGCGGCCGAGGCGGCACGGCAGTTCCTGGCGGCGTGGACCGGATTGCGCACGCAGTGGCTGATCGATCCGGGCTTCGACCTCGGGGAGTCCGTCGTCACCGCGTTCCGGCGATTGACCGGTGAGAATGTGATGGATCTGCGGCGGGTTCTGCTGGATCCGGTCGGCGGATTGTGAGTCGTCCTGCCGGGCAGCGGGTTCGGCACGCATCCTTCGGGAAGATCACCCCGGGCCGCGCCCTCGGTGCGGGGATGCGAGGCTGAGGGCATGCGTGTTGCAGTGGCCAACAGGGGCGAGATCGCGGTCCGGATCGTGCGGACCGCTCGCGAATGCGGATATTCGACGCTGGTGCTGCACACCGCCGAGGAATCCGCCGCACTGCCCGCCCGGCTCGCCGACGAGGCGGTCGCACTGCCCGGCAGCGGCGCCGCGGCCTACCTGGACATCGCCGCGGTGGTGTCCGCGGCGGGCCGGGCGGGGTCCGGTGCTCTGGTGCATCCCGGATACGGATTCCTCAGTGAGAGCGCCGATTTCGCGACCGCCTGCGCGTCGGCCGGTCTCGTGTTCGTGGGGCCCTCGCCCGAGGTGTTGCGGATTTTCGGCGACAAGGTCGCCGCGCGGGCCGCGGCCGAGGCGACCGGAACCGCCGTACTGCCCGCCACCACCGCCGAAGCCGGGCTGGACGCGATCGCCGCGCTGCTGGCGGATCATCCGGACGGGGTGATGATCAAGGCGGCCGCGGGCGGTGGTGGCCGCGGCATGCGGTCGGTGCGCGATCCCGGCGAGCTCGCCGAGGCATACGGACGATGCCGCGCCGAGGCCCTGGCCGGATTCGGTGACGACGCCGTCTATGCCGAGGCGCTGGTGACCGGTGTGCGGCATGTGGAGGTGCAGATCGTCGCGGACGGGCAGCGCGCGGTCGCGCTCGGCGACCGGGACTGCAGTGTGCAGCGTCGTCGGCAGAAGGTGTTCGAAGTGGCGCCCGCGCCGAATCTGTCTGCGGCGCTGCGGGAACGGCTGCATCGCGATGCGGTGGCCATTGCGGAATCGGTGCGGTGCCGCGGGGTGATCACGGTCGAATTCCTGGTTCGCGGTGACGATGCGTGGTTCCTCGAGGTGAATCCGCGTCTGCAGGTGGAACATACGGTCACCGAGGAGGTGTGCGGGGTCGATCTGGTCGCGATCGGGTTCGAGCTCGCCCTCGGGCGGACGCTGGCGGATCTGGAACTGCCCGGGGCCGCGCCGCGCGGATTCGCGGTGCAGGCGCGGGTGAATGCCGAAATCGTCGGTGCGGGTGGTGATCTGCTGCCGAGCACCGGAATCCTGACCCAGTTCGGCGCGCCCACCGGCCCCGGGGTCCGGGTGGACACCGCGGCCTGTCCGGGGATGCGGCAGAGTGCGCGGTTCGATTCGCTGCTGGCCAAGATCATCACCCGAGGCTCGTCGTACCCGGCTGCGCTGCAACGGTGTTCGGATGCGCTCGCGGAGACGACCATTGCCGGGGTGGACACCAACGCCGCGGTGTTGCGTGCCGCGTTGGACGAACTGCCGCGCACCGAGTCGGTGGACACCTCCTGGTTCGAGCAGAACCTCGATCGATTGCTCTCCCGCGCAGCCGATTACGCGCCGCAACCACAGGTGCACGCTGCTGTGGCGACCGCGGTCGAGGCCGTGCTCGACGAGGACGAGCAGGCGCTGCGCAGTCCGATGGGCGCGACCGTGGTGAGTCTGGCCGCGCCCGGTTCCGTCCTGCCCGCCGGTGCGGAAGTGGCCGTGCTGGAGGCGATGAAGATGCAGCACGTGGTTCGCGCGGACACCTCGCTGCGGGTGCTGCGGCAACTGGTCGAGCCCGGTGATGTCGTCGATCCGCACGCGGCGCTGCTGAGTTGGATCGAGGCCGACCACGACGGTGCGGACGTCGCCGCCTCGGTGGTGGATCTGGACGCCGAGCGCGCCGATCTCGCCGAGGTACGGGCCCGGCACGAGAACACCTGTGACGCACATCGTCCCGCCGCCGTGGCCAAGCGGCACAAACTGGGTCGGCGCACGGCCCGGGAGAACATCGTCGACCTGGTCGACGCGGACAGCTTCATGGAATACGGCGCGCTCACCATCGCCGCGCAGCGCGCCCGGCGCAGTGCCGAGGACCTCATCGCCAACACCCCCGCCGACGGCCTCGTCGCCGGGGTCGCCACCGTCGACGCGGCCCGGTTCGGCGTGGATCGGGCGCGGGTGGTGGTGATGTCCTACGACTACACGGTGCTGGCGGGCACCCAGGGTGTGCGCAATCACGCCAAGACCGATCGGATGCTGCATCTGGCGCAGGAACAGCGGCTGCCGGTGGTGTTCTTCACCGAGGGCGGTGGCGGGCGGCCCGGCGACACCGACCACGGCTGCATCTCGATGCTGGATGTCACCACGTTCCGCGTGATGGGTGAGCTGTCCGGAAAGGTTCCGCTGATCGGCATCGTGTCCGGGCGCTGTTTCGCCGGAAACGCTGCGCTGCTGGGGATGTGCGACGTCGTGATCGCCACGCCCGATGCCAATATCGGCATGGGTGGGCCGGCCATGATCGAGGGCGGCGGGCTCGGGGTGTACGCGCCGGAGGACATCGGGCCGATCGAGGTGCAGCGCCGTAACGGGGTGGTGCACCTGGTCGCGGCCGACGAGGTCGAGGCGGTCGATCTGGCCCGCCGGTATCTGGCGTATTTCCAAGGGGCCGTGGACGACTGGGAGGCTCCGGATCCGCGGTTGGCGCGGCATGCGGTGCCGGAGAATCGGTTGCGCGCCTTCGAAATCCGGTCCGTGATCGAAGCCGTCGCGGACCGCCGATCGGTGCTGGAGTTGCGCCGCGACTGGGGCGTGGGCGTGGTCACCGCCCTGTGCCGGTTCGAGGGCCGTCCCTTCGGGCTGATCGCGAACGACTGCCACCACCTCGGCGGCGCGATCGACGCACCGGCCGCCGACAAACTCGGCGCATTCCTGCGGCTGTGCCAGGCCCACGGCCTGCCGATCGTATCTCTGTGTGACACACCGGGATTCATGGTCGGCCCCGAGGCGGAGAAGGATGCCACCGTCACCCGGTTCAGCCGCCTGTTCATCGACTCGGCCGCACTCACCGTCCCGTTCGGCACCGTCATCGTCCGCAAGGGCTACGGTCTGGGCGCACAGGCCATGGCCGCCGGGTCGTTCCGGGCGCCCCGCTTCGTGATCGCCTGGCCCACCGGGGAAATCGGCGGCATGGGTCTGGAAGGCGCGGTCCGCCTCGGCTTCGCCAAGGAACTGGCCGCCATCGAAGATCCCGAGGCTCGCCAATCCGCCTTCGACCACCTCGTGGCCGCCGCCTACGACAGCGGCAGAGCGCTCACCGCGGCCACCGTGGGCGAACTCGACGACGTCATCGACCCGGCCGACACCCGCCGCTGGATAGCCACCCTGCGCTGAGTTGCTGGACCGAGCGATCGCGTTCGGGGTTTCCAGGGGGCGGGGAAGCGTTTACCATCGCTACCTACTAAGTACTTAGTAAGTAGCGGAGGGATGCGGGATGAGCGGGGCCGCGGCTGTGACGGGCGGGCGGGTGCGTCGAGAGGATCGGCGTGCGCAGATCCTGGCGGAGGCCATTCGGATCATCGGGCGGCGGGGGTATTACGGGTTCAGCGTCCAGGAGTTGGCCGATGGGTGTGGGCTGACCGTGGCGGGGGTGCTGCATCACGTCGGGACCAAGGAGAAGTTGCTGATCGCGTTGTTGGAGGAACGGGATCGGCGCGATACCGAGGCGGTCATCGAGCAGCTCGAGCAGGAGCTCGGCAGAGCCCCGACCGTGGCGGACGCTCGACGAGCGTTGCGTACTGTCGTGGCGCGCAACCGGACTCAGCCCGAGATCGTGCGGCTGCACACGATGCTGCGCAGTGAATCGCTGTATCGCGAACATCCGGCCCACGAGTACTTCCGGAATCGTGAGACGCAAGTGCTCGATGCCTTCACCCGGCTGGTCGAGGGGCTCGGGTTGCCGGGTGAGCCGCGGTCGGTCGCGCGCCATCTCATCGCCACCATGACCGGCCTGGAAGAACAGTGGCTGCGTAGTCCTGACGACATCGACCTGGTCGCCGAATGGGATCAGGCCGTGGCTCGGATCCTGCCCGCCTCGTCGGAAGCCCGGATTCGGTGACATGCGGTCTCCCGTGATCGCATCGAGAGAAGGAGAACGCATGCGAGTGCACGACTTTCGTCCCGGCAGATGCCGGGATGCGTCTACCCGGACGGGGCTGCGTCGTCCCTGGGTGGTCGCGCTCCTGCTGATGGTGCTGGCGGTGGCGGCCGTGCCGCCGAGCGCGTCGGCGCAATCGCCGCGCCCGCCCGCTCGGGCGGGAAAGTGGCTGGTCGACGATCAGGGGCGGGTCATCTCGGTGCACGGGGTGAATCTGGTCCGCAAGACCGCGCCCTACTATCCGGCCAACTTCGGTGAGCAGGACGCCGCACTGCTGGCGAGTGAGGGATTCGACGCTGCCCGAATCGGTTTCATCTGGGAAGCGGTGGAACCGCGGCCGGGGGTGTACGACGACGCCTACATCCGGCGGATCGTCGCGCTCAACGATCTGCTCGCCGCGCACGGCATCCGCACGCTCGTCGATTTCCATCAGGACGGCTGGAGCCGCTCGGCGGGCATCTCCCAGCTCGGCAACAGCAGCGGTGACGGCGCTCCGCAGTGGGCCACCCTCGGTGCGGACCCGCGCAACGCCCAGGACGATTTTCAGGCATTCTGGGACGACAAAGCCGCCGCCGACGGAATCGGCATCCAAACCCATTTCGTGCACGCGTGGCAGCACGTGATCCGGATGCTGAACGCCGGTTCCGGCCGGGCGAACATCGTGGGACTGGACCCGTTCAACGAACCGTATGCGGGCAGCGGCTACTCGTGCGAGCCGTTCCTGGCCTCGTGCCCCGCATTCGAACAGGGTGCACTGGCACAGTTTTACGGGCGGGTGATCACCGCGCTGCGCGGCACCGGCGACACGCACGTGATCTTCCCCGAATCCGATCCGAACACCGATGGCAGCACCGCCCTTCCGGCGCTGCCGGATTCGGCCGTGGGCCACAACTTCCACGCCTACTGCTTCCCGGTACTGGGCGCGGGAATCATCGGCGCACCCACTCCGCCGGGTTTCGACGTGGTCTGCCCGCCGCAGGAGAATCAGGCCGTCGCGGTCAACGCCGCGCGGGTCGATCGCACCGCCGAACCGGGATTCCTGTCCGAATTCGGCGCGAGTGATGTGAACACCGACAACGCCCGACTGGTCGATCTGGCCGACGAGCACTTCTGGTCGTGGGCCTACTGGGCCTATTACGTCTACCACCCGCAGGACCCGGCGAACTCCGATACCCAGGGCCTGCTGGTCGACGAGAGCAAACCGGCCTCGCAGGCCAACGCGAAACAGGCCAAACTCGACGCCCTGGCCGTGCCGTGGGCGCGCGCCATCGCGGGCACACCGTCGAAGTACCACTTCGACCGCGCCACTTCGACGATGACGCTGACCTATTCGACCGCCGCCGCGGCCGGCACGCATCTCACCTCCGGCGCTCGGACCGAGATCTTCCTGCCGACGCGGCACTATCCGCGTGGCTACGACGTCCGGGTGAACGGGGGAACCGTGGTCTCCGCGCCAGGGGCGCAGCTCGTGCAGATCGCCGCCACTTCCGGTGCGGCCCATGATGTTTCGGCGACAGTTACGCGACGCTGATCAGCGTCTTCGGTGCGGCGGCAGCCTCGGCACGGTTGTCGAGGCTGCCGCCGCCCCACCGCTGCGTCAGTAATATGTCCGGCAACGGAATTCGATACGGCAAGCTGCCGAATAGAGGACAGGACAAGTGCACGATGGGATTTCGGCCGTGGTGAGGCCGCGCAGTCAGCGATCATCGGTCGCGCACGCCTGCCGCGCACTGCTGATCACGGTCACCGCCGGTGCGGTCGGACTCGCCGGTGCGCCACCGGTTCTCGCGGAGTCGACGGGCTGGGAGAGTTATGTTCCGGCACCGGCTCGACCGTTCGTGACGCCGGTCGCGGTGACCTCGGTCGCCGGAGACGTCCGCGATCCGCAGGCGCTCGTGCGTGGTTCGGGCACGACGACGCTGACCAGGGCGCCGGGTGGACCCGCACCGGTGCTGCTGCTGGACTACGGCCGCGAGGTCGGCGGCGCCCCGCATTTCCAGGCCACCGGGGTTACCGGTACGCCCACACTGCACACCGCCTACAGCGAGTCCCGACGCTGGTCCACCGGTCCCACCTCGGCACTGAGCGATTACGTCCTCGGGATCACGCCCACCGAACCGGGATACCGTCGCTGGAACCTCACCCCGCATCGGGCGATCTGACCTGGGCGCGCTGTGCGGTGCCGACTCCGCACGGCCCGATCGCGGTGTTCTGGAACAGATCCGGGAAGCAGCTGAGGGTGACCGTGACGGCACCACCTGACACCACCGGCACCCTGCAGATCCCCGGCAATGGCCGCGCTCCGATCGAAATCCATTCCGGCACATACTCGATACCATTGGGATGATCCGGACTCGCTTGTCGGACAAGTCGGCCGATTGCCCGCGGCGATCGGAATCCCCAGCGCGCGTGGTGGATCGGCGTCGAGTTCGGTCGGTAACGGCCGGGATGGCTGCTTCGAGCGGCCGGAAGCTCGGCAGTTGGCGACGGAGTCGTACCCGCTGTTCCTGCCGAGCGACGGGATCGACAGTGCCTGTCCCGGATCAGATTCTGGTGAGGAGTGCGCGGACGGCGTCGGCCACGGTGGTCGGATCCTCGTGGACCGGGGTGTGGCCGGTGTCGAGGAGGTGGAATTGCGCGTTCGGGAGGGCGGCGGCGAGGTCGCGGCCGTGCGCGGGGTCGCGGGCGCGGTCGTAGCGGCCGTGTAACACCATGGCGGGCTGGGTGATTCGGGGTAGGTCGGCGGTCAGATCGAGGTCCCGCTGACTGGTCAGGACGTCGAGGACCGCTTGCCGGTCGACGGTCGCGGCCCAGGCCAGCAGGTCGGCGCGCAGGTGCGGGTCGGGTGGGGTGTGGAACGAGCGGTCCAGGACCGCGGCGCGCAGTTCCTCGCCCCAGTCGTCCCGGACCCGGGTGAGGATGGCCTCGACGTCACCGTGGCCGCGCATCTGTGCGCCGGTGTCGGCCAGCACCAGTCCGCGCACCACCGACGGATGGGCGATCGCGAGATGTAGTGCGATGGCCCCGCCCGTGGAATGACCACAGACCAGGACCGGTTCGTGATGGGTGTGCTCGATGTAGCGGGCCAGTCGGCCGGAGATCGCCGGAATGTCCCACGGGCCGGGTTCGGTCAGCCAGGAATACGGATCCACGCGCGGGCGGCCCGCCAGCTCCTGTGCCAGTAGGTCGAACACCGTTGGCGAGCACAGTGTCCCGGGCACCGCCACCATGGTCACCGCATCGCTCATGATCGGCAGTTTACCGACCGTGGTTCGTGCGGTTACGCGCGCGAGCTGCGGTTATCCGTAAAACGGGGCGCGCCATCATGATTCGGCCGCGACCGGAGGATGTCAGGGCAGATGTAGCGGCGCGCAGGCGGGGAAGGTGACCGGGAGATCGGCGAGGGTGCGGTGCAGTGCACCCGGACGCCAGGTCAGGGCGTCGGCCGGAACCGCGAGCCGGATATCGGGCAGGATGTCGAGCAGTTGTTCGATCGCGGCCTCGGCGATCGGGTAGGCGATGTGCCGCGCCGGACAGCTGTGCGGGCCCACACCCCATGCGAGGTGCGAGCGGTTTCCGGTGTGGTAGCCGCCACCGACGTCGGGATCGTTGTTGCAGCCGGCCAGGCTGATCACGACCGGCTGGTGCGCGGGTAACCACACGCCATCGATGAGGATGGGGTGGCGCGGATAGGTGACGCTCGCGTTGGGCAGCGGCGGATCCTCGAACAGGACCTGATCCAGGGCGTCCCGGGTCAGCAGGGCGCCGCCGAGCAGGCCGTCGGCGAATCTGTCGTCGGTCATGATCAGGCGCAGCGCGTTGATCACCAGGCTCTGCAGCGGTCCCATACCCACGCCGTAGATGGCCAGGACCTGATGCAGCATCTCCAGTTCGTCGAACCGCGCGGGGTGCTGCACCATGCGGGTGGTGATGTCGTCACCGGGCTGGTTCTGCTTGAGCTGCACCAGTTCCTGCACCGCCTCGGCGAACAGCCGATTGCCCTCCTCGGCGTCGGCGTCGGCATCGAAGACCGCCGCGGTGGCCGCGGCCGCCTTCCGGCTGATCTCCGGGGGACAGCCCAGCAGTTTGTTGACGATCTCGAAGGACAGCGGCGTGGCGTACTGGCTCACCAGATCGGCCGAGCCGTCCGAACAGAACGAGTTGACCAGCGAGACGGCCGTTCGCTCCACGAAGGTGTGCAGTGCGTTGACATTCACCGCGTCCAGAGCGGCCGTCGTGGCGGCGCGATAACGCGCATGTTCGGCGCCCGCGGTGCGAGGTGCGGCGGGGCGATACTGCAACACCGGAAGTACCGGGCAATCGTGCGGAACATTCTGCTGCCACATTCGCGGATCGGACGGAAAGTGCTCGGGATCGTTGAGAATTCGCAGTGCGGTGCGATAGCCCACCACCAGTGTGGCCGGGACACCCGGAGCCAGTTCCACGGGCGCCAGGGAGCCGAAACGATTACGCATTTCGCGATATGCGCGGTGCGGATCGGCGCTGAACTCCGCGGAGTGCAAGCTCACCCGCTGATCGTCGAATGGCGTGGGCGGCGCGACCCGCTGCGCGGGATCCGTGGGTGTGGACAAGAAAACTACTCCAGAGCTCGGTCGGTAACTTCACAGCGCAGACAGCCCTGGCGGGCTCCGTGCCCGTTCGGCTGAGGGTAGCCTCAGCATAGCTCCGTATTCGTTAGCGAGCATCCGGAAGATCTTCGGGCCGAGGCAGTTCGCGCTTTTCTTCGGTGGAATGTATTGCGTCCGTTGAAAACTGGGGTCGATGGGAATGGAATTCACAGCCGATACACAGATGATGCTGGCCGCCTGCCAATTACGGCCCGCGGACTCGGCCGGATTCGAAGGTCTCGACGTCTAATCCGGACATGTCATACCGTGGAGTCTGGTCGGCAACCATGAACATGTCGTGCGGAGGTGGGTAGTCATGGGCAAACTTGACGGCAAGGTAGCGTTCATCACTGGGGCGGGGCGGGGCCAAGGACGCAGTCACGCGATTCGTTTCGCCCGCGAAGGCGCGGACATCATCGCGATCGATACGACCGAGTCGGTGGACAGCGTCCCCTATGCGTTGTCCGATGCCGACGATCTGGCCGAGACGGTGCGTGCGGTCGAGGCGACGGGGCGTCGGATCGTGGCCCGGGACGCCGATGTTCGGGACTACTCGGCCCTGGCGGACGCGGTTCGGGAAGGGGTGAGCGCGTTCGGGCGACTCGATATCGTCGTGGCCAACGCGGGTATCTCCAGTCCGGCGCCGACGCTGGAAATGAGTGAGCAGACCTGGCAGGACATGATCGATATCAACCTGACCGGAGTCTGGAAGTCGTTGAAAGCCTCCGTTCCGCACATCATCGAGGGCGGCCGCGGCGGTGCGGTGGTCATCACCAGCTCGCTGGCCGCCATGCACGCCAACGAGAACACCGCCCACTATTCGGCGTCCAAGGCCGGTCTGGTCATGCTGATGAAGGTGATGGCGAAAGAACTTGCCCCGCACGATATCCGGGTGAACACTGTGCATCCGACCACGGTGGCCACGGAGATGATTCTCAACGACGCCACCTATCACCTGTTCCGGCCGGATCTGGAGAATCCGGGGCGGTCCGATTTCGAGGAGGCCGCCCGCACCCTGAACCGGCTGCCGGTCGCGGCGCTGGAGCCGGAGGACATCACCGACACCGTGCTGCACCTGGTGTCCGACCAAGCGAAATTCGTCACCGGCACAGCGCAATTGATCGACGCCGGTGGAGCACTGTGATCGCTGCGTCGAGGAGTGTGCTCAGGCGCGAGGTTCGAGGTCCTCGGCGGCGCTGTTGAGGAAGCTGCGCGGCGCGGCGCCGTTGACGGTGTGATCACCGATCAACGCCGCCTTGTAGACGGCCGGATTGTGTGAGGACACCGTGCGAGCGTTGCGCCAGTGCCGATCCAGGGCGAGACCGGATTTCACGGCGCCGGCACTACCCGCGTCGAACAGATGCCAGATCGCCGCGCCCGCGAGTTCGGTGTTGACCACCTGGGTGGCCGCGGAATCCAGCAGAATGCGCTGTGCCTGCTGTGCCGAAGGGGCCGTGTGGAATTCGTCGAGCGCATCGGCCAGGAGCAGAACATTGGCGCGGGCGGTATAGGCCTTGCTCCATACTTCCCCGACGATCTGCAGCACCTGCGGATCACCGGACGGGTCGGGGGTGGAGGCCAGCGGGTAGGAACGGGTGCGGCCCCGCACCAGGGTGGCCAGATCGTCGGCGGCGGCCCGGGTGATGCCCGCCTGGGTGGCGGAGTGGACGAATTGGTAGAACGCCTCCATGTAGTCGTTTGCCAGCGGATTGCGATGGTGCAGAAGGTATTCCGGGTCGACGCGCACGTCGTCGAAGACGGCGGTGCCGCTGGCGGTCAGGCGCTGGCCGAAGCCGTCCCAATCGTCGACGATCGTGACGCCGGGAGCGTCGCGCGAGACGATCGCGGAGACGAATTCGCCCTTCTCACGCACGAGGACGTTCAGCCAGTTCGCGTACAGACTGCCGGTCGTGTAGTACTTGCGGCCGGTGAGCAGGTAGTGGTCGCCGGATCGGCGCAGTCCGGTGCTGAGTGTCGACAGATTCGTGGTGTTCAGCTCCGCCCCCGCCGGTCCGAAGAACTGGCCCGCCGCGGCGGCGCGCAGCAGCCTCTCGCGTGCCGGGCCCGGGGGAGTGAAACGCAGGATCTCGGTGAGTCCGAGGTGGCCGCGGAAGATCTGGGCCAGATTGGAGTCACCGGCCGCGATATCGATCAGCACCTCGGCGAGAACTCGCACGGGCGCTCCGGTGCCACCGAACTCCACCGGGACCCGCAGCGCTCCGGCCCCGGCGTCGAGCAGTTGCCGTAATTGCTCGGTCGGCAGGATGTGCTCGGCATCGCGAATCACCGACTCCGCGGCAAGATCTCGCGTCACGGCGGCGATCGCCGCCAATCGGCCGGGCAGTTCGTCGACAGCGGTCATCGGCCTCTCCGATCGTGTGCACAGCGGGCGGGAATCGGCGCATCGACCCGATGCCCCCACGAAAGATGTACTGGGCCAGAGATTTTGCGACAAGAAATATGTTCACGGTGGTCGCAAAGGTGGGACCGGGCAGCCGCGCGGCACACCATGAGAGGCGGACAGGGGGTCGCAGAACCCCGCTCACCGCTGCGAAGGACGTCATCCACGTGCCGGATATCGCTGCTGTCGAATCACCGTTGTTCCGCGTCGCCGACGAGGTCCGTGACGCGCTGATCCGGGGCCTGCCCGTGGTGGCCCTGGAGTCGAATGTGGTCGCCCACGGCTTCGGCCCGCCCGGCAACCTCGCCGTGGCGCGCGAGGTGGAACAGGCTGTGCGGACCGGTGGGGCGGTGCCCGCCACCATCGCCATCGCCGACGGGCAGTTCCTGATCGGTTGCAGTCCAGGCGAACTCGAGGCCATCGCCACCGCGGGCCGGAGCGCGGCCAAGGTGACCAGTCGTGACATCGCGGTGGCGCTGGCGAGTGGCTCACTCGGCGCGACATCGATCTCGGCGACCATGGCGATCGCCGATCGAGCCGGAATAGCCACGGTGGCCTCCGCGGGGCTGGGCGGTGTGCACCGCGGCGCGCAGACCAGCTTCGACATCTCCGCGGATCTGACCGAATTGGCGCGCACCCGGCTGATCGTGGTGTGCGCGGGAGTCAAGAAGATCCTGGACGCGGGGCTGACCCTGGAATTCCTGGAGACCCAGGGCACCCCGGTGATCGGCTACCGATCCGGTGAGTTCCCGGCGTTCTACTGCCGCGAGAGCGGTTTCCGCACCCAGGTGCGCTTGGACTCGCCGCGCGAGATCGCCGAGGTGGCCGGATTGCACCTGGAATTCGGTGGATCCGGATCCGTGCTGGTCACCCACCCGATTCCGGCGGCCGACGCGCTCGACGGCGACCGGATCGAGGCCGCGATCGGGCAGGCATTGGCCCGTGCCGAGCGCGAGCGGGTCACCGGTCCGGCCGTGACCACCTTCGTGCTGCGCGCGGTCGACGAGGTGACCGGCGGCGCCGCCGGGGCCGCGAATCGCGCGGTGCTGATCAGTACGGCCGCGGCCGCCGCCGAGATCGAATCCGCCCGTGCCGCTCTCGTACGAGGAGTTCCTGATGCCCGCTGAAATACATACTTCCGCAGTGCTGTTCGATCTGGACGGCACCCTGCTGGATACGCCCGGCGCTATCGCCGAGCAGTTCGTGCTGGCCGTCGAGGCCGTGACCGGGGTCGACCCGGGTGTCGGTGCGGCGCGCCGGCTGGTCGGGCGGCCACTGCTCGAGATGGCCGCCGAACTGTCCGGATCGTCTGTGGATTCGGTTACCGCGCAAACGGTTTCGGAGGAATACCTGACCCGGTACCGCGAGGTGATCGTGCCCGAGGCGGCCGATCTGTTGTTCCAGGGCGTGCTGGGCGGGCTGAGCCGTCTCGCCGATGCCGGGCTGGCGCTGGCGGTGGTGACCAGCAAGAAACATGCCAGCGCCGAACTGATTCTGGAGTCGGCAGGCATCCGTGATTCCTTCGCCGCCGTCGTCGGGGCCGACGATGTCGAATATCCCAAACCTCATCGCGCGAGCGGAGATCTGGCGCTGACCACACTCGGGCTGACCGAGATCGGGCCCGCGGGCGCGGTGGTCGGCGACACCGTGGCCGATATCGAATTGGGCCACGCGCTGGGCGCATTCACCGTAGGAGTGACCTACGGGGTGCACACCACTCACCAGATAGCTTCCGCCGCAACGGATCACGTGGCACACACCTTCGACGACGTGGTCGACACCCTACTCATTCGAAATCGAAAGCGAGCCAGGCCATGACCACCTGGACCCGTCCGGACATCGGACCGGTCGATCTCGACCGGTACCTCGACACCACCGTGTTCGTCCTGCCTCCCACGCCCGGTCTGATCGCCCTGCACACCCAGGCCCGTGATGCCACCGCCGGTCAGGAGCAGTTCGTCCGTGCCGCCGGGCGCATCATCCGGCTGCTGCTGGAAACCGCGCTGTCCCATCTGGATCACCAGCCGCATGCGGTGGCCACACCCACCGGCTTCGTCTTCGAGGGGGTGCGCGCGGTACAGCCGGAGTTGTACGCGGTGACGATTCCCCGGGCCGGGGACGCGCTGGAGATCGGGTTGCGCGAGATTCGGCCCGACGCCCGATTCGGCAAGATCCTGATTCAGCGCGACCCGGTCACCAAACACCCGACGCTGCTGTATCGCAAGCTGCCGCCGGATATCGCGGGTCGGCAGGTGCTGCTGCTCGATCCGACCATCGCCACCGGCGGCACCTTGCTGACCGCGATCAACGAGCTCGTGGCCGCCGGGGTGGAGGAGTCGGACATCCTCGTGGTGAACGTGCTGACCTGCCCCGAAGCCCTGGCCACGGTGCTGTCGCGACGGCCGGACATCCGGATCGTCACCTCGCACATCGACCGAACCCTGACCGATCAGGCATTCATGCAGCCGGGTATCGGCGACTTCGGCGACCGATATCACGGCACGGTCGCCACCGCGACCGACACGGCCTGAGGGGAAGCGTGCATACCGTGGACAATCTCGTCGATCTCTTCGCCGAACGCTTCGCCGCGACGCCGGATGCCGTTGCTTGCGTCGATGATCGGGAAATCCTGGACTATCGGCAGCTCGTGGCGCGCTCTGCCGCCGCGGCAGCGTCCCTGCGCGCGGCCGGGGTACGGCCGGGTGACACGGTGGGCGTGCTGCTGAATCCGTCGGTGCGGCTCGTCGTCGCGGTCTGGGCGATCCTGCGCGCCGGGGCCGCGTATCTGCCGCTGGCGGTGGATTATCCGGCCGAGCGGCTGGCGTACATGGCGAACGATGCCGAATCGACGCTGGTGCTCACCGACGCCGAGACCGACGAGCAGGCCCGGCGAATCCTGCCGTCACGGGCACGCACCCTGCGCGTGGACGCGCCGCACGCGGAACCGCCATCGGCACAGGCGAATTCGGTCGATCCTGCCGCTCCCGCCTATTCGATCTACACCTCCGGCACGACCGGCTCGCCCAAGGGCGTTGTCGTACCGCATCGGGCCATCGCCCATCAGCTCGGCTGGCTGCGCACCGAACTCGGACTCGGTCCCGGCGCGCGCGTCCTGCTGAAGACGCCGGTGAGTTTCGATGCCGCGCAATGGGAGCTGCTCGCCAACGCTGTCGGCGCGACGGTGGTCATCGCGCCCGCGGGTACCCACGCCCGTCCCGACGCGATTCTGGACCATGTTGTGCGACAGCGCATCACGATCCTGCAGTGCGTGCCCACCGTCTGGTCCGAACTGGCCGATGCGCCCGCCGCCGGTCGGAGCGACTCGCTGCGCACGATCGTCAGCGGCGGTGAGGCGTTGCCGGGTACGGTGGCGCGCCGAATGCGGGCGGCGTTCCCGCAGGCACGGGCGGTTAACCTCTACGGCCCTACCGAAACCACCATCAACGCGACGTGGTTCGATTTCACCGGCATCGATCCGGCGCGAACCGCGGTGGTTCCGATCGGCCGTCCCGTGGACGGCTGCCACCTGCTGGTGCTCGACGAGTCGGGTGCTGCGGCGGCCGAGGGCGAGTTGCTGATCGGCGGGATTCAGCTGGCCGACGGATACCGCAATCGTCCCGAGGTGACCGCCGAGCGATTCGTCCGGCGCGGAGCCGAACGCTGGTACCGCACAGGGGATCTGGTGCGCTACAACGCCGACGGCGACCTCGAGTTCCTGGGGCGCACCGACGATCAGGTGAAGGTCAACGGCCACCGCATCGAGACCAACGAGGTCCGATTCTGGATCGAATCGCATCACTGGGTTCGCGCGGCGGCGGTGGTGCCCTGGCAGAGCGCCCGCGGCACGACACAGCTGGCCGGATTCGTGGAACTCGATCCGGAACAGGCGCCGCTGATGGATCAGGGGGTCGCCGGTCGACATCACCGATCCAAATCGACTCGCACCCAGGTGACGGCCCAATTGTCGGATCTGGGGATCCGTCCGGTCGGCACGGAGCCGCACGTCGCGCTGCCGGGCGCCGAACCGACCGCCGAACAACGGCGGCGAGTGTTCGCCCGCAAGACCTATCGCACCTTCGATACCGCGCCGATCTCGCTCGAACACATCGAAGCGCTGCTGTTCCGGTGGCGGGAGATCGAACCGGTGCGCGGTGCGGGGGCGCCGGATCTCGCGGGACTGGGCCGACTGTTGCGCTGGTTCGGGCCGTTCCGCAGTCCGGATCGGTTGCTGCCCAAGTACTCCTACGCCTCGCCGGGTGCGTTGAACGCCACGCAGATCTACCTCGAGACCGGTGGACTGACCGGTATCGCGGCCGGGGTCTACTACTTCCATCCGTTGCGGCATGCGTTGTATCGGGTGGCGGACACCGCCCGGACCGATACACGATTACATCTGGTCGGCCTGCCGCAGGTGATCGAATCGGTCTACACCACCAACGTCCGGGAGGTGCTGCAGTTCGAGGCCGGACATCTGCTCGGGATGCTGGACGAGGTCGCAGCCGAATCAGGCTGGCAGGTGAGTTCGGTTGCCGTGGAACCGGTTTCCGGCGTCACCGAGGGGGTGGTGACCGCGTCGGTGCAGCTCGGCCATGCGCCGGAACCACAACCCGATTCGCCCGTCACCGCCTGGGTGCAGGTGCACGGCCGGCGCAGCCCGGATCGGCACGGAATCTACCGATTCACCGGTGCGGGAGCGAGTTTCGTCACCGAGCAGAAGATCGAACGCCGCCACGTGGTCGCGATCAATCAGCGCAGTTACGACGAATCCGGATTCGCGGTCCTGCTCACCACCACACCGCAGGCCGGATGGGCCGGATTCACCGCGCTCGGCCGGGCGTTGGCGCATCTGCAGCAGCTCGGCAGCCGGGCCGGCCTGGGCCTGATGTCGGCCGGTTATGCCTCGCTGACCGGCCGGGACCTGCCGTCGGCGCGACGGCTGGACGACATCCTGGGCCTGCGGTCGCTGAGTTATCTCGCGCTGGCCGGGCCGGTCTCCGAGCAGCAACTCGCCGCGACCGGAATGACCGAGGACACCGTGCACATGCGCGGGCCGGAGGAACTGCTCGCCGACGATCTGCGAGCGGTGCTGCCCGCGGCCATGGTTCCTGCGACGATTCATCTGCTGGACCGGATTCCGCTGTCGCGGAACGGGAAACAGGATCGCACCGCGCTGTCGCGGCTGGCGGCCGAACTCGTCGTCACCGAACGCGCGGTCGATCCGCCCGTCGGCGAGCGGGAGCGTGCCGTGGCGCGGGTGTGGTCGGAGGTGCTGGGCTACGAACCGGTCTATCGCGGTGACGATTTCTTCGCCCAGGGCGGCAATTCGATGTCGGCACTGCGCCTGATCCGGCTGCTGGCCGAACGTCTCGGGGTCACCCTCGCCGTGCAGGCCCTGTTCCGGCATCCGACCCTGGCCGAGTTGGCCGCCGCCACAGCGGAATCCGCGCCGTCGCGGGCGGACCGGCTGCAGCGGTTGGCCGGTACCGGCTCGGCGGTCGCGACCATCCTGTGGCCCGGACTGGGCGGCTACCCGATGAGCCTGCGCGCCCTGGCCGGTGAGCTGGCCCAGGACGGCCACACCGTGTACGGGATGCAGGCCCGCGGCCTGAACGCCGGTGAGCTTCCGCACCGCGATCTCGCCGCCCTGATCGCCGACGATCTGGAGGAGGTGCGGCGGATCCGGCCCAGCGGGCCGCTGCGGCTGGTCGGATACTCCTTCGGAGCCCGGATCGCCGCCGAGGTGGCCCAGCGCCTGAGCGCGGCGGGACGTTCGATCGAGGCGCTGGTCCTGATCGCCCCCGGCTCGCCGGTGCTGCCCGGACTGCCCGACGACGGCGAGGTCGATTACGCCGCACGATATTTCAAACGGGTCCTGGCCTCGGTGTTCACCGGCCGGATCGATCCGCTGTTCGGGACCGAACTCGACGCCGGGGTCACCACCCGCGAGCAGTTCCTCGATCTGATCACCGCGCGGGTTCCCGGGTTCGGGCGCGCGATGGCCGAACGGATCGTCGCGGTGGTCGAGCACACCTACCGGTTCCGGTCCGAACCCACCGGTATCGATCCGGATCTGCTGGACCGCAGCGTCTTTCTGCGGGCGCGCGGTGACGGACCGAGTTTCGCCGACATCCCGGTCGTGCCGCTGCGGGAGCGGATCCGGCCGGTGGGCAACCTGCCCTATCGCCACTACGAGATCGTGACCGCCGGTGCGCTCGACATCGCCGCCGCGGTTCTGGAACACCGGATGAGCCAGGAGTTGATACCGCATGCCGCACGTTGAGATCTCCCATTTCCCAGCAGAATTGGCCGAGCCGGTCAGACAGCGGCTCGAACAGGACCTGGTCGCCGCGGTGACGCGGGCGTTCGAGGTCCGTGCCGGTGCGGTGTCGATCGGTCTGGCGCCGGTCGATCCCGACGACTGGTCCGCGCGGATCTACCGGCCCTTGATCACCGACCGGGCGGACGGCGCCGCGCTGCTGCGATCGCCCGACTACTGATGACGGCTCCGGGCTCGGCTGCCGTGCGGCCGGTGACATTCGCGGCGCTGTTGGTCGTCGTCGGCGTGACCGCGCTGAACCTTCGGCCGGGCATCACCGCGGTGGGGCCGGTGCTCGACACGGTGACCGCGCACTACGGCGCGGGCGCGACTACGGCGGGAATCATCACCGCCGCACCGGTTTTCGCCTTCGCGATCACCAGCCTGCTCGCGCCGCTCGTGCTGTCCCGGACGTCCGTGCGGAACGAGCTGCTGGCCTCCCTCGCGCTGATCGGAATCGGGCTCGCGGTGCGGCCGTGGGCGGATCTGGCCGTGTTCGTGGGTGGCACCTTCCTCGCGGCGATCGGGGTCGGGCTGCTGGCGGTACTGCTGCCGGTCGTGGTGCGCGGCAGTGGTCGGACCGGAGTTCTGGTGGCCACCTTCACCACCGCGTTGCAGGCCGGTGCGGCAATCGGATTCGCCGCCGTGGTCCCGCTGACGCATGCGGTGGGCGGCTGGCGGTGGGCGCTGACGCTGTGGGCGCTGTTCGCGGCAGCGGGCGTCGTCGCGGTGTGGCGCTCGGGCCTGGGCATGGCGGAATCCCGCGCGGAAAGTGTTCGGCGAGAGGGGAATCCGATCGTCGTCCTGCGCCGAATGCGCAGTGCCGGGCTGGCCCTGTTCTTCGGTCTGCAGGCGATGGTCGCCTTCGTGGTGATCGGCTGGCTGCCCTCGGTGCTCGAGGACGCCGGAGTGAGCGCGAGCGCGGCGGGCGGATATCTGGGGCTGCTCACCTGCCTGGGTGTGCCGATCAGTCTGCTGGTGCCGCCGCTGGTCGCGGCCTCGGCGCATCCCGCGCGCTGGCTGGCCGGATTCAGCGTGTGCACGGTGGCGGGAGTGCTGGGGTTCCTGGTCGCCCCGGCCGCGGCTCCGCTGCTGTGGTCGCTGGTGCTCGGTGTGGGACTGTCGGTGTTCTCCCTGGCGCTGGCGGTGGTGACGGTGCGCGCGGGCAGCACCCCTCGGCCGATCGAATTCTCCAGTGCTGTACAGGGAGTCGGGTATCTGATCGCCGCCATCGGCCCGTATGCGGTCGGTGTGATCCGGCGATTCGCCGACGGCTGGGCGGTACCGCTGGGCGTGCTGCTGGCGATCGCGGTGCTGCAGACGATCGTCGGAGCCGCTTGTGGACGTGCCGTGGAAAGTACTGCGGCGGAACCGGATACGAACAGATCGGCTCGGACCGTTCCGGACGATCGAAAAGAGAGGCGGTGACCCGTGCCTGCCGATACCGTGGCGAGCGTTGCGGATCTGCTCGATGACCGTAGCCATCACATCGAATTCAACGGACATCTCACCAATCACGTCAAACACGCGGTGATCGCACTGGCCGAACTCGGTGCGCCCGAGGCGTTGATCCGCGACTACCACAAGAATTACGCACAGCTGACCGCGTACGGATTCCCGCTCGAACCCGCCCGCTCCTCGCCCGGGGTGATCTACTCCGGCAACTGGCGGGAATTCCTCGGGCAGCGAGTGCATTTCGCCGCCTACTGCGGATTCTTCGACGCGGAGATCGCCCGGCTCGGCACCACCGCAGCGGTGGCGCGCTACACGCCGGAACTGTTGCGCGGCTGGATCGGCGCGTTCACCCATGCCGCGATCCACCTCGGCTGGGCGGTGCACGCCGAACATCCCGGCATGATTGCCGAAGCCCTTGCCTACCTCGCGTTCTCGTTCGTTCCGGTGGTCGACGAGGCGCGTCCTCCGGCAGGTGAGCCTGCGGCGGGACCGTGGGACGCGCTGCTGGAGCTGAGCCGCAGCTGGGCCGAGGACGATACCTTCGGCACCACCGTGCGGAACGTCCTGTCGGACACCGACGCGGTGACCCGACTGCATCCCGAACTCAACCGCTCCGGACTGCAGGCCCGGGTCGCCGCCGTCGCACACAGCGGCATCGGCGAGCTGGCAGCCGAATCTGTCTGGGCGGCAACGCTACCCCCGCAGACACGCCAAGCCGAGGTGCGTCGCGCGGTCACCCTGCTGTATCTCGCCGAGCCCGGCGACTTCGTGGTGCTACACCTGATCACCTCCCTGTTCGCGGTCGAGGTGCTGGCCCGGACACTGGACTCCGAACCGGCCACCGCGCGGCTCTACGACCTGTACTGGGCGGGGGCGCGGATCATCTTGGCGGCCGAGCGGAAGATCCCGCAGCCGGAGAAACTGCGCGACCTCGCGGAGCTGTACCCGGAGAACGGCCGGGACCATTCGAATTCCGCCGCAGCCGAATTCGACGTCATCGCGCGTCGATCCTGGCTCGAGGAGGAGGAGCACAACCCCAAACTGGTCTTCGTCCTGCGGCAGTGGTGGAACCAGCTGGGCTGGAACGCCTACCGCCATGCCGCGGGGCAGTTCACCCGGACTCCGGAACTGCCGCCGAGTTTCGAAGAACCACCCACCGAATGAGCCTGCCCGCACCGCAATCCGATCGAATGAACAGGAAAATACCCGTGACCGAGGTGATCTCGACCGAACTGCAACGGCAGCTCGACAAACGATACGGCCCCGACGCCCCGCGCGCCGGGACGGTGGACAATCCCACGCTCGAGGTGCTGCTGCGGCACCGCACGGTGCGGCGCTTCCTGCCCGGCGTGATCGAGGAGAACGAGCTGGCGCTGATCCTCGCGGCGGCGCAATCGGCCTCGACCTCGGCCAACTTCCAGTTCACCAGCGTGGTGGTGATCGACGATCCGGCGGTGCGGGCCCGGCTGGCGGAGCTGGCCGGTAATCAGCAGCTGATCCTCGACGCGGCGGTATTCCTGGTCTGGGTGGCCGACTGGTCGCGCAATATCGCCCTCGCCCGCGAACACGGGCACACCATCGAAGCGACCGGATATCTCGACAGTGCGATATCCAGCATCGTCGATGTGACCCTGTCTGCCCAGAACGCCGCGGTCGCGGCCGAATCACTGGGCTACGGAATCACTTTCGTGGGCGCGCTGCGCAACAACATCGATGAGGTGATCGGACTGCTGCGCCTGCCGGAGTGGACCTTCCCGGTGTACGGGCTGGCGATCGGCATTCCCGATCCGGCGGACCCGGCCGACGTCAAACCGCGGTACGGACAGAACGTCGTTGTGCACCGCAATGTCTACACCCCGCCCGCCGAGGCCGATATCGCCGACTACCTCGACCGGATCAACGGCTACTACCGCGAACAGGAACTGCCCGAGGACTGGGTGAAGAACCGGCTGGCGGGCCGGATCTCGACCAAGGAGAGCCTGCACGGCCGACAGGGGATCCGAAACACCTTCCACCGCCAGGGTTTCGAGCTGAGATAAGGCCACAGGAGAACAACGATGCACAGAATCAGCCCCATCGCCCGGACCGTCGCGGTCATCGTGGCCGCGCTCCTGCTGACCGGGATCGCGGGCTGCGGCGCGGAGGCCACCGGCTCGGGCGAGGAGATCATCTACATCACCGATGCGCCCATCGGACAGAACGAATTCCTGCAACTGGGCAAGACCGGCACCGAGCAGGCCGCGCGAACGCTGGGTGCGACCGCCCGCACCTACGAGAGCACCGACGAGCAGTCCCGCCGCTCGAATCTGGAGGCGGCCGTGCAGCGGCATCCGGCCGCGATCGTGTTGATCACCTACGAATTCAACGATCTGGTGAGCGAATTCGCCGACAAGTATCCCGACCAGCAGTTCGTCCTGGTGGATGCCTGCCCGGACAAGATCCCGGCCAACCTGCGCTGCGGCACGTTCAAGGAGTACGAACCCTCCTATCTGCTGGGTGTGGAAGCGGGACTGCTGGACCGCAGCGGACACATCGGCACGGTCGCGGCGCGGGATTCGGCCTTCTTCCATCGCTGGTCCGACGCCTTCGCACTGGGTGCGCACAGCGTGAATCCGCGGGTGAGCGACACCCAGCTGTTCGTCGGCGGCGACAACGCGGTCGGCGATCCGGCACGCTCGAAAGAGCTGGCGCTCACCGCGATCCAGTCCGGCGTCGATCAGATCTACGGGGTGACCGGCGGCGGTAACGGGGGTGTGTTCGAGGCGGCCGCGCAGAGTCACGTGCTGGCCTACGGCGTGGACGTCGATCAGTGCCCGCAGCAGCCGGGCGTGGTGGTGGACAACGCGATCAAACGGGTCGACAAGGTGATACTCGACCTGCTGACCCTGATCCACCAGGGCAAACCCGGCGGAACCTCGACCGCGTTCGGGCTGGCCGAGGACGGCTCCACCATCACCAGCCTGACTCCGCAGGCAGCCGCGAGCGGCTGCGCGATTCTGCAGCATCCGGACGTGCTGGCACAGGTGCGCACCGCGCGCGCGGACATCATCGCGGGTCGGATCACGATTCCGCACGCGGACAAGTGAATTCGCGATGCAAACGCTGACACTGGACGCGATCACCAAACGGTTCGGCCCGGTCCTGGCCGACGACGCGATCTCGCTGACCGTGCGCAGCGGCCGGATACTCGGACTGATCGGCGAGAACGGCGCGGGCAAGTCGACGCTGGTCTCGATCCTGTACGGACTGCACCGGCCCGATTCCGGGCGCATCCTGATCGACGGGCGCGAGGTGCGGTTCCGGTCCCCCGGCGATGCCATCGCCCACGGACTGGGCATGGTGTTCCAGCATTTTCAGCTGTTCGCCGACATGTCGGTGCTGGAGAACGTGGTGTACGGCGCGGAGCCGGGGCGATGGGGAGTGCTGGACCGCAAGGGGGCCGCACGTCGGGTGGCGGCCCTGGCGGCAGAGTACGGGCTGGAGGTGCCGCTGGACGATCCGGTCGGCGCGCTGCCGGTCGGGGTGTTGCAGCGGGTGGAGATCCTCAAGGCGCTGTATCGCCGCGCCGAACTGTTGATCCTGGACGAGCCCACCGGCGTGCTGACGCCCCCGGAGACCCGCGCGCTGTTCCGCGTCCTGCGCACGCTGGCCGACCAGGGGCACGCGGTGCTGCTGATCACCCACAAACTCGACGAAATCGCCGCTGTCGCAGACGAAGTCGTGGTTCTGCGGGACGGTCGCCGAGTGTTCGACGCCGAGGTCGGCGCGACCACCCCGGCGGAACTGGCCCGGCATCTGACCGGGCGCGAGGTCGACCTGCGGCCACGCCGTGCGGTGCGCCCGCCCGGCGATCCCGTGCTGACCGTCGAGCACGTGGTCACCACGGGCGCCGGCCGGGCCGCGCTGGCCGGGGTGTCGCTGACCGTGCGCTCGGGGGAGATCGTCGGGGTCGCGGGTGTGGCGGGCAACGGCCAGGAGACGCTGGCCGCGATCGTCGCCGGAGCGCGCGTCCCGGATTCCGGCACGGTCACCCTCGGCGCTTGCGACGTCACCACCTGGGACAACGCCCGTCGCCGCGATGCCGCGCTGGCCCATATCCCCGAGGACCGCAACAGCGCGGGCGTCGCGCTGGACGCCAGTGTGATCACCAATCTGACCGCCGGATTCCATCGCCGCGCACCGCTGGGCGCACACGGCCTGGTGAGCCCGCGGGCCATGCGCGCGCATGCGCGAGAGCTGGTCGTGCGCTTCGGAATTCGGGTCGCCGACCCGACCGCGGCGGTGCGCGGACTGTCCGGGGGCAATGTGCAGAAACTGGTGGTGGCGCGCGAGCTGGCGCATCGGTCGCCGTTCCTGCTGGCCGAACAGCCCACGCGCGGAATCGATCTGGGCGCGATCGAATTCGTCTATCGGCAACTGGACGAGTACCGGTCCGACGGGGGAGCGGTGCTGCTGATCTCGAGCGAGCTGAGTGAACTACTGGCCCTGGCCGATCGGATCGTCGTGCTGACCGACGGGAGCATCGTCGGTGAATTCGCCGCTACCGACGCCGATCCCGAGCGGATCGGCGCATTGATGGCGGGTACGGCGATCGCGGCGGAACCGCTATGACCGTGGCGGCGGGCGTGGTGCGTCGGCTCCGGAATTCGGGGGCGAGCGTCGCGGACCGGACGGTCGCGGTGGTGGTGACCATCGTGGTGACCGCCGCGCTGTTCGCGCTCACCGGTCATGATCCGATCGCGGTGTACCGCAGCATGTTTCAGGGCGCGCTGGTAGGGCCTGGGCTGGTGACGACGGTGCAGCGGACCGTCGTGGTGGTGGGGCTGAGTCTGGGGTTGTCGTTCGCGTTCCGGGCAGGACAGTTCAATCTCGGTGCGAGCGGGCAGTTCGTCCTGGGCGGAGCGGCGGGTGCGGTGGTGGCGCTGTACTGCCCGGGGCCCGGCTGGGTGGTCGTGGTACTCGCGCTGGCTGCGGCGACGGTGGCGGGCGCGGTGCTGGCGGCAGTGCCCGCGGTGTTGTTCACCGGATTGTCCGCGCCGGTATTCGCGACCTCGTTGCTGCTGAACTATCCGGTGCTGTCGCTCACCTCGTATCTGATCACGGTCTGGTTGAAGGATCCGTCCTCCGATCTGGAAGCATCCCGGCCCATCTCGGTCGATCGGCGGATCCCCGCCCTCGCCCCGTCGCACTCGGGTTCGGGACAATTCCTGGAATCCGTTTTCGGACAACGGAATCTGCTGACGCTACTGGGTTCCGAACTGAACTGGTCGCTGCTGGTGGTCGCGGGGATCCTGGCCGTGGTCCTGGTGATCGAGCGACGCTCGGCACTGGGCTTCGAAACCGGGCTGATCGGGCTCAATCCGCGCATGGCCGCCGCGGTGGGCATCCGCACCGCCCGCGCGATCGTGCTGGCGCTGGCGCTCGGTGGTGCGATCGCTGGAGTGATGGGTGCGCTGGTGGTGCTCGGCTCGCACTATCGGCTGATCGATGGCGCGCTGGACGGCACCGGATACCCGATCACGGCCCTGCTGGTGGTCATGTTGGCGCGCAACAGCTCGATCGCGGTCGTGGTGGTCGGGTTCGCGTTCACTGCGATCGGCGTGGGCGGGCAGGAGGTGGAGCGGGATTACGGCCTGTCCTCGTACATGTCCACCGTCGTGCAGGCACTGGTCGTCTTCCTGGTGTCGATGCGCCTGACCACGTGGCGGCCGCGATGGGGCCGGGCCGGGACGCCGGTCGAAATGGTGGAATCGTGAACCTTCCGGGATTGCTGATCTCGTCCGCGGTGCTGGCCGCCGTGGTGCGCGGCCTGGTGCCGCTGGTACTGCTCGGGCTGGGCGGGCTGATCTGTCAGCGCGCCGGGGTGTTCAATGTCGCGCTGGAAGGTGTGCTGCTCACCGGCTGCTTCGCCGCGGTGGCGGGTAGTGCGTGGTCCGGTAGCGCACTGGTCGGGGTGCTCGCGGCAGCCGCGGCAGGAGTACTGGTCGCCTTCGCGCTCGCGGCCGGATCGGTTCGCCGTCGCGGTGATCCGCTCGTACTGGGCACCGCACTGAATATCGTGGTGTCCGGGCTGACCACCTTCCTGCTGCAGGCGATATTCCATGTGCGGGGCACTTACCAGCGCCCGGACCTGGCCCGGCTGCCGCACTGGTTCGCCGGGGTCTCGTTGCCGTGGATCGGTCCCGCCGCCGCCGCGCTCAGTCCGCTGGGATGCCTTGCGCTTCTCGCGGTTCCGGCCGTGCACGGATTCCTGCGGCACACGGTGCCGGGTATGCGATTGCGCGGTGTCGGCGCCGATGCCGCCGCCGCGGAATCACTCGGCATCCGCCCCGACCGCTACCGCTTCGCGGCCCTGCTCGTCGCGGGGCTGCTCGGCGGTCTGGCCGGAGCGGAATTGTCGTTGGGCGCGGTGGCCCTGTTCACCGAGAACATGTCGGCCGGTCGAGGCTGGGTCGTCGTGCTGGTCCTGCTGATCGCCGCTGGTCGCCTGCGCGTCCTGCTGCTGACTCTCGTCGTCTACGCCTATGCCCAGGCCGTCGGCTTCCGCCTGCAGACCGTCGGCCTGCCGATGCAATTATCCGACGCCGCACCGTATCTGGCGATGATCGCGGTACTCGTCCGCGCCGGTCTGCGCACTCGGTGGCGGAAATCCGCACCGGCACCGGCTGATTGAGCTACGTTGTCGACTGAGTGGTCCCGACGCCGATTCGGTGGGCGGGCACCCGGTGGGAGACCACGCCCGGACTCGGCCGAGCGGGACGGCATTGCGCCACATTGCTGAGCGTCGGGGAGTCGGTGGCGGTCTGCGACCATCTGGTCTCGCCCGGCTCGGCGGGGCTGTTCGCGGCGGCCATCGTGCAGAGCGGACGCTGCCAGTTGCAGGCAGCGACTATGCGGCCCGACTCGGCTGCGGTGCAACCGATCCCGCGATCGAGGCCCGGTGTCTGCGAGCCCTTCCGGTCGACAGGCTGGTCGCCACGCCACTGAACTACGTGACCTCCAGTGGTATCCCGACGCGCGGCCCGGTCACGGGTGAGCCGGTGCTGCCGGACAACCCCGTCACCGCGATACGCGCGGGCAGAGCCGCGAAGGTTCCGACGACGACTTCGCCTGTCCGGCAGTCACATTGGCCGAATCTCTGGCCAACGGCGGCCCGGTCTATCAATACGAATTCGACGACCGCACCGCCGCCGCACCGAAAACCTTTCCCGCGGGGACGACCCGCTGGGTGCCGCGCACACCTTCGAACTCCCTATCTGTTCGAGGTCACCGGACTTCCGAACCCGGCTACCGTGGCCCTGCAGAACCTGTCCGGCATGATGATCGCCTATTGGGCGGCATTCGTGAACTCCGGAAACCCGCACGTTCCGCACCGGGCCGACTGGCCACGCCGAATCGGCGACAAGGTTCTCACGCTGCGTCTCGAGGCACCGACCACAGCCACCGACTTCTCCGGTCAGCACCACTGCAAGGAGTGGCCCACGCGGGTGCCGTCCTGACGCCACGGCGACATTCGGGCTCGTGTCCGCTCACGGCTGACGAAACATACTGTCCTGCAACCGAATATCGGTATTCTGGGCCGTCTGCTCGGTGCACCGGCCCGGAATATTTTTCTCGGGAGTTTTCGAATATGCTCCGGGCCACCAGATTCGCCTGCCGATCAGCGCGAACAGCGCGGGGATGGCCACCGTGCGCACGACGAATGTGTCGAGCAGAATTCCCACGCCCACCACGATCCCCAGCTGGGTCAGCGTGATCAGCGGGAGAATCCCGAGCACCGCGAAGACCGCGGCCAGCACGATTCCGGCGCTGGTGATGACCCCGCCCGTGGCCGACACGGCGCGCACGATGCCACCGGTCACCCCGTGCCCCGCGGTCTCCTCGCGGGCGCGGGTGACCAGGAAGATCGTGTAGTCCACGCCCAGTGCCACCAGGAACAGGAAGGCGAACAGCGGCACATTCGTGTCCAGCGCCGGAAACCCGAAAACGTATGTGCTGAGCAGACTTCCGATGCCGAGCGCGGCCAGTGCGCTGATCACGGTGACCGCCACGAGCAGGATCGCGGCCGGGATCGCCCGCAGCAGTATCAGCAGCACCAGCAGGACGACCGCCAGGATGAGCGGCATGATCAGATATTGATCGTGCCGGGCGGCGTTCCGGGTGTCCAGGGCGACCGCATCGGATCCGCCGACCAGCGCTCCGGCATCGGGCACCGACGCCAGGGCGGTGCGCAGACGCGTCACGGCGGCGAAGGCCGAATCGGTGGCCGGCGCCGCATCCAACACCACCGACCAGCGGGTCATTCCGTTCGCCGAGCCGGCGGCCGATGTCGCCCGCACGACGCCCGCGGTGGAATTCAGCACCGACCGCACTCGCGGCGCGGCTCCGGTTCGCGCCAGCACGATCGTGGGATCGCTTGCACCGGAGGAGAAATGCTCGCTCACCACGCGCAGGCCGTCGACCGATTCGGCATGCACGCGGAACTGTTCGGACTGGGCGAGCCCGACATGGGTGAACGGCAGCGCACTGGCACAGGCGGCCGCGGCGATCAGGAAGACGGCCACGACCGTTTTCGGCCGCCGCACCACCTTCTCCGCGACGGCATGCCATGCGCCGGAGGCTGCCGTGTCGTGGCCGTCGACGCGAGGAATGAAGGGCCAGAACACTTTCCGTCCGAACAGCGCCAATGCCGGCGGCAGGGTGACCAGTACGAAGATCGCCGCGACCAGTAGCCCCAGGGCTCCGAAGGCGCCCAGACCGCGGGTATTGGGCAACAATGCCAGCAGCAGCGTCAGCAGGGCCAGCACCACGGTCAGGTTGCTGGCCAGGACCGCGGGCCCGGCTCGCCGCACCGCGATCCGCAGGGCCGCGCGATGGTCCGCGGTGCGATACAGCTCGTCGCGGTATCGGGACACCAGCAGCAGTGCGTAGTTCGTACCCGCGCCGAATACCAGCACGCTCGTGATTCCCGAGGTCGAGCCGTCGAACGTCAGACCGCTCACCTGGGCCAGGGCGTTCGCCGCCGCGGCCGCGACACGGTCGGCTATCGCGACGACCACCAGCGGGATCAGCCACAGCACGGGGGAGCGATACGTGCCGATCAGCAGCACCATCACCACGGCGGCGGTGACCGCGAGCAGCAGGGTGTTCGCCCCGGAGAAGGAGTCGGCGATATCCGCCCCGAACGCCGGTCCGCCGGTGATCCACAGGCGCAGGTCGGCCGGTGCGCCGTCGCGTACTGCTGTGCGCAACGCATCGATCCGGTCGGTGAGGGCGAATCCGGTCAGATCCGCGGGAATCGACGTCTGGCCGAAGGCGGCACGCTGGTCCTGCGACAGCTTCAGGTCCGGCCCGGCCGCACCGGCGCGCATCCTGGACAGGGCCGCGCCGGCGTGCGCCTGATCGTCGGCGGTCAGTACCGCGCCGTCGGCGCGGGCGACGATCAGAACCGCCGCCGCGGAATCCCCGCCGGGGAACTCCCGCAGCAAGCGCTGGACCTGTGCGGATTCGGCGTTGTCCGGCAACGAGTTCGGCGCCGACGTGCTCGAGCCGCTGCCCGAGAGGCCCAGCACCGCGCCCGCGACGATCAGCGCGGCCAGGAGTGCGAGCCATCCTCTGCGTCCGGAGACGATCTGTGCGTACCTGTCCCATCCACCCACGCCCCGAACTATTTCAGAAACTGAAATAATCTGCAAAGTCGGCCGTCGCGGGCGATTACGCTGTGTGCACCGCGCACGCCGACGACGGAAGGGAGACCGGGGTGGCAGAGGGCTCGACAGATGCGACACGCGATGAGCTCGAGGCGGCCATCGCCCGGGATATCCGGGCGCTCACCGCGGTGTCGGACCAGATCTCCCATCTGTTCGCACACTCGAATAATCTGCGACCCAACGACTTCCGCGCCCTCATGTACATCGCGACGGCCGATGCGGAGGGATCGCCGCTCACCGCGGGCGGGCTCGGCGCTCTGCTGGGCCTGTCCCCGGCCGCGATCACCTATCTCGTCGAGCGGCTGATCGAGTCCGGGCATATCGAACGCGAACCCGACGAGCTCGACAAACGCCGGGTCCTGCTGCATTACAGCGGCTACGGCATGACCGTGGCGGCGGGCTTCTTCACCCCCGTCAGCCTGCGAACCCGCAGTGCGATGGCCGACCTGCCCGACGCCGATCTGCGCACCGCGCACCGAGTCCTGGCCGCCATCGTCGGCGCGCTACGCGACCACAGCGCTGCGACCGCATCGGGTCCGGACCGTCCGGAGCAGGGGCGAGGGGACTAGGTACGCGGTCCGGACACTATCGCCAGACGGGTTGGTTGGTGAGGACATCGATGCGGACGTCGTCGTTGCGGGGAATGATGAACACGCGGTCGCGGCCGGGCTGCCATTGGTCCGGGATCACGAAGTAGGCGTCGGCGGAGCGGTCGAGCAGGCGGATGCCGCTGTAGTAGTGGTGGTATTTCTCGCCGGGGACGGTGAGTTCGTTGGTTTGTACGCCGGTGCCGTCGATGCCGAGCCGATCGACGCTCAGCAGCAGGAGCCGGGGTCTGGCGCCGAATCCGGACCCGACCAGCGCCCGAGCTGCGCCGGTGCCCTGCCGGTCCGCGTAGTTTCCGACCCACCACATCGCGCTGACGAATCCGATCACGAACAGCGAGACCAGAATTACCGCAGCGGTCGCCGAGAATTGTTGCCCAGGGCTGGATTTGGTGGCGGGGCAGCCGGGATTCGGTGCGGCCGAGGTCGTCTCCGATGGGTTCGCGGTGCGCAGGACGATGGCGTAGCAGAGCAGCACGCTGCCGATCATCAATGCGGCGGGCACGACATCGGGCCCGTAAGGCACCACCTTCCGCAGGATCGACCACGGGACGATATCGCCCGCGACCGCCAGCGGCACGGCGAGCATCAGCACGCCCGCCGTGAGGTTCGCCCCGAACCAGATGCGGAGCGCCAGTTGCGCGTGGCGGGTCGCGCGGGCGATCGCCGCCGGTAGCCGTCGCAGTGCCAGCGCGAGTATCAGAACCGTGGACGCGACGATGATCGGCCAGCAGGACGGGAGGAACGATCGGCGTACCAGGCCCGCCGTGGACAGACCCAGCATGTCCGAATCGACCCCGAAGTATCCGTAATAGGCGCGCGTATACACCGAACCGAAGTAGTACAGGATCGGGACGAGCACCGCCGCCTGCGATACCGCCACCCCCGTCATCGTCAGCGCCGACCGCAGCGGCGACCCCTGCTCCGGCATGGTCACCCGTGCGCGCTCGAACTCGTCGGGGGCGAGGTCGGTGATCTCCTCGAAGTCGTCGGCGGAGGCGTCGTGGTCGTTGTCGGCGTGGTGGTTGTCGTGGACGTCTCGGGCGACGAGTGTGCGGGCGGCAAGGTCGACAGTGTCGGCGGGCCCTGCGGCGGGGGCGGGATGATCGGGCCGGGTGTCGCGCTGAACAGCGGAGTCCGCGGCACCACTTGCACAGGCCCGCTGGGACCGTAGTCGGACGACACTCCGGCAGCCGGTCCGGACGTGGCCGAACCGGAGGGATTCATCGTCACCGCGGGCGGCGTGCCCGGCACACCGCCTTGGAAGCTGCACGACGTGATCAGCCCTACGATCGCCAGTTCGGTGGCGAATACTGCTGTGCCGGAGAAGATCTGCCCTCGCCCCCTCGGATACTCCTGTGCCCGTGAGCCGATTCTGTCACAGCGGACCCCATCGCACGTAACCTTTTTCACCGATCCCTGTGCCATCGGCAGAATCGCCGGTCTGCGTGGTCGTCCGCTGTGCCGGTGGCGGATCCGTCGCCGGAAATATCTACGGCCCGAAGGTGAGGGGCTCCTGCCGCATCCGAGGACTCGGCGCAGAGATCGCCCGGTTTGTCGGATCGTGATAGACAGGGTGCGGCACGGACGTCCTGGCGCAGTGCTGCGGCCCCGTGCGCCCATCGACCATCGCGCGAGCGGAAGCTCCTGGGGTGGAACATAATTCGAGAGGAGCAGGATGAGGACGGGTAGCGCAGTCGGTCGGACGATGCTCGCGGCGAGCGCCTTCGCGGCGGTGGTCGCGACCGGGATCGTTCCGGCGGCGACCAGTTCGGCCGGACTACCGGCATGCGCCGCGGCTCAGTTCGATCTGCGCATCCAGAAGCCCAAGGTGGACGATCCGGTGCGCCCTCATCAATTCGATGTGGTCCTGACCAACAAGGCGGCGGCGTGCACCGTCCAGGGGTTCCCGGGCGTGGATCTCACCGGACCGAAGGATCCGACCTTCGGCGCCACGTATTCGCTTCCCCGGCAAGCGGTTTCCGCGCAGCCGCTGACGGTTCAGCCCAGGAATGCGGTGGTGGCCATCCTGACCTATCAGCCCGGTGACTGGGTGCCCACCACGCTGGTCGTGACGCCTCCGGACACGATCACCCAGCTGCGCGTGCCGTGGCCGTCGGGCGTGGGCGTGGCCCGCCAGGACGGCGCCACCCATCCCGGCACGTACATCGGATCGCTCTCGCCCCTGTGAGTCCCGGCCCGGTCCCGAACCCCGGCAGCGCCGGGGTTCGGTTCGGATCGGCTCGATCGCAACCGTTGCCTGCTGATTGCTCGCCTTCGATCATGTAGTCCGAGCGCGCCGGTGGCCGACGCCGCGTGTGGGCGCCGCGCCGACACGGACGTGGTGCGAACGGGTGTGGATTCGACGGTTAGGACTCGAGCAAGTGGCACGTGAACTTCATCTGGCGGGATTTCTGATCGCGTCGAACGTCACCCATTCGCATGCCGCGTGGCGGCATCCCGGATCGGCGACGGACTATTTCGGGCCGGACTACTACCGCCGGGTGGCGCAGACGCTCGAACGCGGAAAGTTCGATTTCCTGTTCTTCGCGGATCTGCTCGCCACCCCGGTGCGTTTCGGCAACGACATCCGGGTGCCCATCGAACGCGGAACACAGGCGGCGGCCACGATCGATCCCTCGCTGGTGGCTGCGAGCCTGGCGAATGTCACCGAGAAGCTGGGCCTGGCGATCACGAAGTCGACCACCTATTTCCATCCCTACGAGGTCGCCCGGATCTTCGGGACGCTGGATCATCTGTCCCGGGGCCGGGTCGGGTGGAATGTCGTGACATCGTTGAATCAGGCCGAGGCGCACAATTTCGGCGTCGAGCAGCACCTCGGTCACGACGAGCGGTACGAGCGCGCGCAGGAATTCCTCGAGGTCGCCTTCAAGCTCTGGGGTAGCTGGGAGCGCGATGCGCTGGTGCAGGACAAGGTTTCCGGGCGATTCGCCGATCCGGACAAGGTACACACCGTCGACCACGCGGGCGAATGGTTCGCCACGCGTGGCCCGCTGACGGTTCCGCATTCGCCGCAGAGCCGCCCGGTGATCATCCAGGCCGGATCCTCGCCCACCGGACGGGATTTCGCCGCCCGATGGGCCGAGGCGATCTTCGAGATCGACCCGACCTCGGAGGGACGCAAGGCCTACTACGACGACATCAAATCGCGGGCATCCGATGCCGGGCGCAATCCCGACGATGTCAAGGTCTTCCCCGCCTTCGTGCCGTTCGTCGGGGAGACCGAGGCCATCGCGAAAGAGAAGCAGGCGTATCACAACGAGCTGGCCGATCCGATCTCCGGACTCATCACGTTGTCGGTGCACACCGACCACGATTTCTCGCAGTACGACCTCGACGCGCCCATCGAGGAGGTCACCGTTCCCGGTACCCAGGGATTGTTCGAGGTGGCGCACCGGTTGAGCGTCGAGAACAACCTCACGTTGCGCGACGTCGGCAAGCTCTACGCGCAGGGTGTGCTGCTTCCGCAGTTCGTCGGGACGCCGGAGCAGATCGCCGATCGCATCGAGGAGAGTTTCCACGGCGGTGAGGCCGACGGATTCATCATCTCGGCCGCTCAGGCTCCGGGAACCTTCGACGAGTTCGTCGACCTCGTGGTCCCCGAACTGCAGCGTCGCGGCCTGTTCCGCACCGACTACACCGGCACCACCCTGCGAGACCACCTCGGCCTGGGCCAGGCATCCCTGACGCCCGCCCCGCGCGCCGCCACCGTCGCCTGACCTACCGGCTCCTATCCGCTCAGGAATTCGGCGGTTTCCGGGTCGGCGGGCAGGAAGGTTTCCAGGGCCAGTTCGGAGACGGTGATATCGGTGGGTGTGTTGAAGGTGGCGATGATGGAGATGAAAGCCAATGTGCGGCCGTCGTTTTCCAGGAGCAGGGGCAGTGCGGGAGCGGCGGTGATCGGGGCCAGTTCCTCGCCGCAGTTCTGCGGCGGAGGGTACGACTCGACCTCGTCGTAGAGCGTGCGCAGTGGCGCGGAACGGGTCAGCGCCAGTTGGCGTTGCATCTGGTGCAGTAGATGTCCGCGCCACTGGGCGTAATTGCGGATGTGCGGGGCCATACCGTCGGGATGCAGGGTCAGGCGCATCGCGTTGGGCTTTTCCAGCAGCTCCGGAGCGACGTTCGAAAGCAGCAGCCCCACACCGTTGTTCGCCGCCATCACGTCGTAACCGCCGTCCAGGATCAGCGCCGGGAACGGCTCGTGCGCGGTGACCAGACGCTCCAGCCCGTTGCGCAACTCGCGCAATTGCGGGTCCCGCAGCGAATGCTCCGGGAAATGCGGTGCGTATCCGGCCGCGATCAGCAGCGTATTGCGTTCGCGCACCGGAACATCCAGGTGATCGGCCAGCCGCAGCACCATCTCGCGGCTGGGGCGCGAGCGGCCGGTCTCGATGAAGCTGATGTGCCGGGCCGAGGAGTCGGCCGCGAGCGCGAGGTCCAGCTGGCTCAACCGTCTGCGGTTGCGCCACTCGCGCAGCAGTGGGCCGACTCTCGGCGGGGCGGCGGTCATGGTGTGACCGTACCGCGCGGCCAGGCTCATCCGATCACGCCGGGACACGATCGAGGAAGCCGAGCACGCTGCTGATCCGTCCGTCGGTGTCCAGTACGACGACGTCCGAACCGGCCACCGGCGCGCTGCCGTCCGGCGCGATCAGCTCCCAACTGAACCGCGCGGTGTCGTGATGCCCGTCCACGACGCCGAGCGGGCGGAACACGAAGCCCGGGAACTGCTCGTGCACACCGGCGATGGCCGCGACCAACTGCTCGTGACCACGGACCTCGGTCAACGGATCGGTGTATTCCCCGTCTTCGATCCACGCCTTCGCCACCGCGTCGGCCAGTTCCGCCCCGCTGGCGTTCCATGCCGCGAAATACCGCTGGGCCGCATCGTCGTAAGTGCTCATCTCGAATTCTCCTTCTCGGGTCGTGAACCGAACGAACACAACCCTGCCGGAGCGCACGACGCTGCGCGATTACGCGGGAAGTAATGCCGGGCGCTTTTCCCGGCGCCCGGCCGAACCGTGTCGGAGTGATAGCCAGCGGTGCGAACGTGCTGGACAGGGCGGTTGCCGCCCTGCGAATCGCGCTGCGGCGACGTGCGCATCGTCGATCGAATCATGATCTCTCGCACAAAGATACGTACATCCGACGCTAAACTGATCCAAGCGGTGCGGGGCGGATCCGCGCTCGTATCGGATGGCTTGTTGCAATGGGGCTAGGACGCTGATGGACACTGCGGACGACCGGGAACCGGTCTATCGGCGGGCATCCATCGGTGATCTGGAAGCCATCGCGGCGCTCGAGGCCGAGATCTTCAGTGAACCCTATCTGCAGCTCATGCTGCGCCAGCTGTTCGAATTGCACGGCAGCCAGTGGCTGGTGGCCGAACTGGACGGCCTGGTGATCGGATATGCGCTCACGCTCGTCAGAGACCGGCGGTCACTGCTGTTCACCTACGCGGTGCACCGGCCGTTGCGGAACCGCGGTTTCGGCCGCGCGCTGCTGGACCATGCGATGCGGTGCTGTTCCGAGGCAGGTGCGAACGAGATGGAATTGACTGTGCGGCCGGACAATCAACCCGCGTTCAACATATTCAAGGCGGCGAATTTTCAATCCATCGGATACGACGACCAGTACTTCGGCCCGGGAGAGCCCCGTCGGGTCATGAAGCGTCGGCTCGAGCGCGGGTAGACTCGTCCGATGGGGGAGGATTCATCATTCGTCACCTCGGTCTCGGATCGGATCGACCGTCGCGCAGGGGATTACGCGCGCAGGATGAGCAAGCGCGAGATCACCGAGCCCGAGTTGCTGGACTGGGTCACTCGGTATGCCGACACGGTGCGCAAGAACCTGTCCGAACATATCGTGCAGCTACCGTCCAGCCAATCAGGAAATCTGCTTTTCGAGGATATGTACACGACCGCAGCGCGGTCCACGCCGGACGAGCCGGGCACGGTGACCTCGGGCAAGCGCCTGGCCGCACTGGTGGCAGCCGAGGCCGAGTTCGGCGGACCGCTGCGACTGGGGGAGCCGCAGAGTGTGCACCTCGCCGAGATCTACGAGTATCTGGGCGCGCTGTTCATCGAACTCCCGCTGCTGGCCAAGCTCGCCTACCAGCGGGCCAGCATGCTGTACCGGATCACCGAGGACATCGACGGGCAGGATCGTTGTGGTCTCGCGCTGGCCAAGGCTCGTACCCGTGCCGCACACGGCTGGTCGCGTGCCATCGGTCTGTTCTCGGATGTCTTGTGCGGCTACGGATATCGACCGTTCCGGCTGCTGGGCTGGGTGTTGGTGCAGCTGGTGGTGTTCACCGCCGTCGGCATCGGGGTGGCGGGCGCTTCGCTCGGGGACACGATCTACATGTGCGTGACCTGCTTCCTCAACCCGATCGGGCCCGGGGACCTCGCGCCGTTGCACGATGCCGCGCGGCCGTTGTTCGCGGTCGAGCCCTGGGCGGGCACAGTGTCCATGTCCGTGTTCTTCGCACTGTTGGTGCGCAAGTGGTTCCGGATGTGAAGCAAGCCCACGAGCGAACCGGACACGGTTCGCCTGGTGGGGGCTTCGAAGCTCTTGTGTGCCAACAGGGCCCGAATTGAGCCCATTGGGCGGATAATCAGGTAGGCATCGAGAAAATGCTCGTCCAGCGAAAGTCTGCTCCGGCCATGTTACTTCGCCTCACATCGCCGCCCGTGCTAATTTCGCCTCATATCGTCGCAGCGGGTATCGACCCGCCGTTGCGGCGCGGCCACGATGAGCGGTGAAGGGGACTGCGGTCGATGAGAATCCAGCCACGGCGGCAGATTTTGAATGTGTGGAGCTCGCTGCTGGCGGCATGCTACCGGGACGGTGAATGGATCTGGGGTGGGCTGGCCGGTTCGAACTCCATCAGTGACGCCGAGCAACTCTTGTGCATCCTGTACCCGGCGACCCAGATCGAGAGTTTCGCGTTACACGATCCCGACCGCATGGCCGATGACGTCCAGGAGGCGTTGAGTCCGCTGGGCCGACGTATCGGCCTGCGGATCGTCCAGGTGATGGACGACTATCTGCGCAAGTACGAATTGGACGGAAGGCCGATCTTCTCGGCCGACTCCTATCTGCGGTATCCCGAGGGCACTCCACCCGCCGACGAACAGCGAGCTCTCGATGTCGTCGACTCGTATTCGATGTCGCTCACGCTCTGCCTGGCCGGATTGCAGTTCCTGGGATCGCTCCGGACGGCGAGCAGCAGGCGAACCGAGAAACGGCTGGAAGAGATGCTCGAGCCGGTCGAGGAGCGCCTCAACCGGCGTCTGACCGGCGCAATGGTCGGACTGGTGCGCAGTTTCGTCGTGCGGTCGGTGGACCCGGCCACCGACGACGGCCAGGCGATGCTCAGCATGTTCAACCAGACCGAATCGGAGCCCGATGCCGTGGTGGCCGCGGTGGCTCGCAGACTCGAACGAGTGCGCAGCCGACTGCGCCGGGACGTCACGCTCACCAAAACGCCCGACAGCGATCTCGAGGACGAAGGTCTGCTGATCGAGTGTGGTTGGAGCTGGGGTGTGGTGCGTGATGCCCAGGAGATCGACTTCGTCGACATACCGCTGTCCTCGTCGAAGGGATGTGCGGCCGGGCGGCCGTACCTGTACTTCACCATCGTGGCGCTGGACGGTATCAACGACCTGACCCAGCCGCGCACCCGCGAGCTCGACCTCCTCGACGCCGAGCAGCGCCGACTCGCCGACGCACTGCAATTGCGCTGGGATCTGGCACAGCGCTACTGGTCGGCGATGGCCCGTTACGGCAGCGGTCGGTGGCCGCTGGAGGACATCCCCTGGCGTACCGCCGACGGGGAGGAATCCGACTATTTCAGTCTCTGCATGTCCGCGCTGTTGATCCAGGACCTCGTCGCCCGGGTGGCCAGCGACGATGATCTCACCAGGGCCACACCGATTTTCGACGAGCTGGCCCGCCGGGGCCGGATCACCAGTCGGCTGACCGTCAACGATCCCGCGCGGGATCTGCACGTTCCGGGAGTGTCGCTGGCACTTCAGGGCAGTGAAACCGTCGGCGACGGTCCGCGGCTGTCCTGGACGGTATCGGATTATGCGCCGATGTTGTTGAAGCGGACCCTGCAGGCCGCGCAGCTGTCCGGCACCCTCTCCACTCGTGACGAGTTGCTGGAGCTGGCACAAACGGCAATGAGTCATCTGGAACGACGGGCCTTCCAAGATGGCTCCGCCAAAGGGTTGTGGGACGACGCGGATCGATACTTCTCGGCGGAATGGCGAGGAAACGGCTCGGCCGAGGATTCGCCCGACGGGGCGCACGTGTCCTGGTACTTCACCGAGCGGATCATCGAATGCCTGGTCGCCGCGGAAAAGGCGTATCGGGATCCGCCGCTGCGCTCGCCCACCTCGGCGACCCGCTCGCTCGACCTGCTCAACGAGGCGGACCACCTGCTCAATCAGAGATTCCTGGAACTCAGCGAAAAAGACCACACACCGAATCGGTGGACATTGGAGAATATCGAGAAGAAGCTGTTGCGTGCCCGAGCGCTGATCGATGAGCGGCCCGGTACCGCGCACAGCCTCTGTGCCGACGCCCTGCGGGAACTGGACGAACTCGATTTCGCCACTCTCGACGCGATGAGGGGTGAGTGAATTGAGTGATCGAGAGCCATTGCTCGTTTTTTCGACGTCGGACAAGGGGGGTACCGGTCGTTCGGTGACGAGTTGTAATATTGCGTACCGGCTCAGTATTCAGGGCCGTAACGTCGCCTATCTCGATTTCGATTTCGGATCTCCGACCGCCGGTGCGCTGTTCGAGATCGACCGGATGGATCGTGGCACGACCGAGGGGAACGGTCTGCACAGGTACCTGACCGGAGAGAAATCCATCCCGGCGCAGTACGATATTCGCTCGGAAACCAAGCGCGCGGATCTTCGTGCACCGCGCCATCCCTATCGGTTGACGCTGTTTCCTGGGGATCGTGGTGGCGGCGAATTCGGTGCGACTCCGGACGTGGTCAAGCGATGCGTCGAAATTCTGGTGATCTGTAAACAGGAATTCGATGTCACATTCATCGATCTCAGCGCCGGCCGGTCGGCCGCCCTGGAACTCGTGCTCAGCGCCATGGCTGCCAAGCCCCTGAATGATACGGTGGCGCGGTGGCTCGTTTTCCACCGTTGGACACGTCAGCACATCCTGGCGGCGAACGGCCTGGTGCATGGGCCGAACGGCCTGCTGGAGAGTAGCGCGAAACTCGGTCACGACACGGGCCGGTTGCTCGATTCGATGCGATATGTGCGCACCGCAGTGCCCTCGACCAGTGAGGCGCAGCCCGGGGGCCAGGGCAGTGGCGCGCAGTGGGCGTGGCTGCGCAAGCAGAACGAGGCGCTCGAGGATCTGGCCCTGGCGAATCAGATGGGCAGTACGAGTGTCACCCTCGGCAAGACTCCGGTGGAACCGGTGCTGCAATGGCGGGAACAGGTGATCCTGGATGCCGACGTCGATGCGAAGATTGCCAACAGGGAAACTGTGAAGGCCTTTGCCGATCTCGCGGACGAGCTCGTCAACGACGATACCTGGACGCCGGAGGGGGTGTTCTGATCATGGAATTCGGCACTGAATACCGTGAGGCCACCGAAAAGGCCAGGATCGCCAATGTGGAATTGGCGCACGTGTCGATCGAAACCGGGCACTTCTACATGAAGGACCTGACCAACGGTACCGAACCGATCCGAACCCAGTTCCGGCGCGTGAAGAAGCTGGTCGACCTCTACACCGAGGCCACCAAGGCCGAGTTCGGTGATTCCGCGCGGTTGAGCACGTGCTTCCTGATCGACGACTACTTCAGCTCCAAAACCGATCCGACGGAAGTGCTGAAAAAAATTCTCGGAGTCGCCGACGAATGCGGGCTCGTCATCGACTACCTCGCGCGGGAGGCCGGTTGTTGGGAATCGCCGCAATATATCGATAAGCAGCGAACTGGGCACAATATCGCGCTCGCCGAGATGATCAGATCGTGGATCGTGGCCGAACCGGTGCCCACGACGACCGGCGGACGTCCGCCGGACGTGGAGTCCGGTTGGCTGTGTAACGGTCGGCGTTCCTCGGAATACGATTCGAAACAAGCCATGCAGCTGACGAAGTACCGGCCCTCGGAAGAGTTGGGGCGCAGGGTGCATTCGATATTCCTGGATGTCGAGATGTGGAGCGAGAGCATCGGTCAGGATGGCTCGCGGCGTACCCACTGGTCGTGTCCCTACCTGGCGTCGATCTGGCAGCTGCTGCGGCTGGGCATGGTGCGCTACGAGGGCGGCCCGGCCGTGCAGCCGCAGCCGCGCGGGAGCAGTTGGCCCGGAAGCTGGTGGGAGATGCCGGCGGTGGTGCAACTGAATCCGAAGGCTGCGCCGTTCGCCGCCTATCAGACGTTGTCCATTCTTCCGCAGAGTTATCTGAATATCGAACATGCGGTCCGGACGATTCTCGACCATGTGCACATCGACGAGGAACTCATGGCGCAGACCCTCGCACGCGGTGCGCGTGAGGGCGTCGAGATTCCGCGCGAACTGACCAGGCGTTTGCAGCATGTTTTCATCAACGAGGTCTCTGCGAGGCCCGCCGATGGGGCGTGATATGGCCGATGTGGATTCGAGTCCGAACCAGCCTCCCCTCGCTGTGTTCGGGGAGATCCAGACCTGTCTGCTGCCGTCCCGGCAGGTCCTCGACACTCCGGCGAGTGTCGAACTGCTGAGCGCGATGAAGTTCGGCAGTGCGGTGATCTCTCGGGAACGCCCTGTGCCCCTGGTGATCTCGCCGAATCGGCTCGAAGGCGTCGACTGCAATCTGGCCCAGTACCGCGCAGACCGGGCCGGAGGAAAGCGCGTGCATGTGATCGGCACCGTGGCCTCGCGGACGGTCGTGATCGGCGGCCGCGTTCTGCAGGGCTCGTCGCAGACCATGGTGATACGCGCACGGGGATCGGATCGACAGCCGTGGGCGCACTATCTGAGTCGGCCGGGGACCATCGAGGCGTTGAGCGGGTCCGCCTCCAGCGGTTCGTTGGTGGACGGCTATTTGCGCCCGACCGCCGAGGATCTGCTGGATCTGACCTCGATCTGCGGACGCATGTCGAATCTGACCCGCGTGGATCCGCGGCTCGATCAGCGGATTCCGTTCCGCCGCGCGGGTACCACGCGGTTGCGCTGGGCGGTCGAGGTGGGAGAGCCGTCGGAGCACGCGTTGCCCTTCTCCTTCCGGCTCGACGACGATACCGTCCGTTCGGTGCGAATCGTGTTGCCGCAGGAGCACATCGGCGAGGCACAACGTTTCTGCGAGGATCTCGCCACCCACGACTGGCTACTGACCACCATCGGCCGGGTGGCCGGGCGCTTCGGCGCGTTCGAAACGCAGCCTGATGCGCTGTTGGACGAATTGTCCCCGGTGCTGGACGAATTGGTGCCGCTGTGGATGCCGGGCGCGCACGCGTCGCCGCGATTGCGGCCGATCTGGGAGGGGCTCGAGTCCGACCCGGGCTTCACCCGGCAATGGACCGCGCGGGTGGGACAGTTGCGCGACCGGATGACCACCACGACATTGAAAGTGTTGCAGCACTCCAAGGCTCATCAGGCAGGTCTGGGAGGTCTGTAGTAGGTCTTCGGATTGTTGCGGTGATCGCCGACGCGAATGTGGTTAGAGTGGTGATACGCCGTCACGAGTGGTCGTCGGTGTGGGGAGGAAAGCGATGGCGGATGCGTTGTCGACCGTCACATTCCGACGAGCAGGTCGATGCGATCGTCGGGCAGTTGCCGGATCCGCCGAGCGATGAGCGATCTGCGGAGTCGCCGGGTCGCGCTGTTCATCGCCAACGACACCTTCTACTCGCGTTCCCTGTCACGGCTCTACGCACCGGTCTCGGACGCGCGAGCGCTGCGAAATCTGTTGCACGAACCGGAGATCGGTGGGTTCGAGCCTGCGGAGATACTCGTCAACGAATCCAAGATGGAGATCGAACGCGGCATCGAGCGGATGTTCCGCGGTGCGGGCCCGGAGGATCTGCTACTGCTCTACTACTCCGGGCACGGCATTCGCACCAGTCAGAATCTCTATCTCGCGGCCAGTAACACCGATGCGAATCTGCCCGGCAGTTCCGGGGTTTCGTCCGCATTCATCAAGGAGATGATTCGCGAATCGAATGCCGCGTCCAAGATCATCCTGCTGGACTGCTGTTACAGCGGCGCATTCCTGAGCGGTGACGCGCTCAAGGCCGGGGTGGATCTCGGCGACGGTGTCGGTGAACACCTGGCCACGGGCGAAGGAGTCTGCGTGCTCACCGCCTGCACCGGAGTACAGATCGCCGAGGACGGTATCCGTTCGGGCGCCGCGGATTCCATGCCGATGTCGACGTTCACCTCGGCCATCGTCAACGGCATCACCACCGGTTTGGCGGGCAACGGCTCGGGGCAGATCAGCACCCACAGCCTGTGGGCCTACGTCAAGGACGAGGTCCGGCGCCGCACGGATCGCCAGACGCCGGGCAACTACGGCCTGCTGAACGACGAGGTGTACATTGCACAGACTCGGCGCGGACCGGGGGCGGCCAACGGCGGCGACCGCGTCCTGCTCGGCAGTCTGCTCGGGCCGCTCGAACAGGTGCGGGATTCCGGGGTACGCGCGGAAAGCTGGTGGGGGACAAGTAAATTGTGCGTTCCGATCGGCCGCCAGCGTCGGCCGGACGGCGCGCCCGGCGATATCGTTCAGCTCGAATTCGCCGCTCCGGACCACGGATTGCTGATCGTCGGCCGCGCCGGCTCGGGCAAGAGCACGCTGCTGCGCACTCTCGTGGCCGCCTTGGCGCTGACTCATTCGACGGACGAGGTGTGCATCCACGTTCTGGATTCGAGTAATCGCCTGGGCTCGATGGGCGATCTGCCGCACGTCGCCGAGGTGGTCGGCGACGACCAGGCCGCGGCGGTGGAGAACATGCTGATCGGTGTGACCGAGGAGATCCTGAATCGGAAGAAGCTGTACCGCAGCCATCGTATCGATTCCCCAGGTCGGCTGCGTGCGGCCCGCAGCGGATTGACGGACGGTCCGGTACCCGATCTGTTCCTGATTCTGGACCGCTGGAACGATTTCGCGCTGTTGCCGGGCGTGGAGGAGAAGGTTCGACGTATCGCGGAGACCGGACCCGAATACGCCGTGCACGTGGTGGCGACCTGCCGGGACTGGGACGAGGTGCCGGACTGGGCGGCCCGGCTGCTCACGGTGCAGATCGAACTTCGACTGCACCGGTCCGGTGAATCCCGGGTCGCGGCGGATCGAGTACCCCGGCTCCCGGACGGGGCCGGATGGGCGCTGCACGGTGAGCATCCGTTCCGAATCGCGTTGCCCGACATCCGCGAACCGGCCGCGGATCCTGCCGAGCCGGACGATTCCGATGACGGCGCGTCCGAACTCGTGGACCTGTTCCGGGATCAGGGTGACCGCGCGCGGGCCGGTCAGGGTGCGGCAGGCCAGGAGCTCGAGGCGAAGTTCACCGACCTGTACGAGATCGACGATATCTCCGCGCCGGACACCGATCGCTGGTGGCGGTCCGGCGCCGGCGATCGCCGCTTGCGGGTGCCCATCGGCGTCGTCGGCCCGGACGAGCCGATCATGTTGGATCTCGAGCGGATCGCCGACGGCGGTACGGGCCCGCACGGTCTGGTCGCCGGTGCCACCGGAGCGGGGAAATCGGAGTTGCTGCGGACCATCGTGCTGGGTCTGGCATTGCGACACGGGCCGGAGCGAGTGAGCTTTCTGCTCGTCGGGGTCGACGATCGCGCCACCTTCGAGCCTTTGGCCTGTCTACCACATGTCGCCGGTCACGTCCGGGGTGCGAAACGGGATCTGTATCTGTTGCAGCGTCTGCAGGCGGTGCTCGCCGGCGAGATCACGGAGCGACAGCGCTACATCGGCGACGAGTGCCCGTACCGCACCATCGATGAGTACGAGGCTGCCCGCGCGGCCGGGGTGTCGTTGCCGGTGATGCCTGCGCTGGTGATCGTCATCGAGGAATTCATGGATCTGGTGGCGGGCACGTCGACATTCGCCGAGATGCTCGTGCGGATCGGGCGGCTGGGCCGGTCGCTGGGAATTCATCTGCTACTCGGCACTCAACGTCCCGACGAGTGGCAATTGCGTGATCTGGACAGCTACCTGTCGTATCGAATCGTGTTGCGCACGTTCTCCTTCGCGCAATCGAATCTGCTGCTGAAGACCGCCGCCGCCTACCATCTGCCCCGCATACCGGGGTACGGCTACCTCCGGACCTCGGGGGGAATCGCGACGCGTTTCCGCGCGGCCTTCGTCTCGGGCCCCGGGCCCGTGGGCGGCGCCGATCCCATCGATCGCCCGATGGTGGAGCTGCTGGCGCAGGCGCTCACCGGGCGCGCCCCGCGGGTGCGGCAGTTGTGGACCGATCCGCTGACCGAGTCGCCGACGGTCGGAATGCTTTTGCGGCAGTGGGACGGTGCCGCCGGTGCGGGGTTGCCGGGAGCGTTGCGGCTGCCACTCGGACTCGTCGATATCCCGGAGCGGCACCGTCTGGATGTGATGGTCGCCGACCTGGGCGGGGATTCCGGGCATCTGGCGATAGTCGGCGGCCCACGATCGGGCAAGTCGACCGTCCTGCGCACCTTGATCATGGCCGCTGCGGAGTTGTGTACGCCCGAGCAGGTGCAATTCTACTGTCTGGACCTCGGCGGCGCGCTGGCGGATCTGGCCGAGCTGCCGCATATCGGTGCGGTCGCCGGGCGGCAGGATACGGATGGGTTGCGCCGCATCGTCTTCGATGTGGCCGGACTCCTGGACCGCCGGGTGCGCCTGTTCGAGGACGTGCATATCGGCTCGTTGCGCGAATTCCGTTCCCACAAGGCCGATTCGACGGAGGTCGCCTCGCAAAACCCAGCGGTGGACGCGATTTCGGCAGACGCGCACGGTGATGTCTTCCTCGTCGTGGACGGCCTCGACGTCGTCCACCAGGATCATTCGGCGCTCGGGGGCGCCCTCTCGACCCTTGCCGCGACCGGGGCGCGATACGGAATTCATGTCGTGGTGACGCTGCCGCCGTGGACCCAGTTCGCCCTGCCGGACACCATCGGAACCCGGATCGAGTTGCGGCTCGGCGATCCCGCCGATTCCCGGCTGGACCGGGACGCCGCAGGCGAGGTGCCACCGAACCGTCCCGGCCGGGGTCTGGCGCCTGATAAACGACATCTTCTGGTCGCGCTGCCCAGGCTGGATGCCGACACCGCTGCGCACCGGCTGTCGGAGGGTGTGGCCGCGACGGTCCGCCGGATCCGCACCGAATACGGTGCGCGGCAAGCGCCCCGGGTGCTACCGCTGCCGCGGATGATTCACCGTGCGGAGGTCCAGCGGGCAGCGCGCGCCGCCGGTGTCGTACAGGATTCCGCGCACGTCGTCGTCGGACTCGGGGAACGCGAATTATCGCCCTTGGCAGTGGATTTCGCCGGTCATCCGCATCTGATGGCATTCGCCGACACCGGCTTCGGCAAGACCACACTCCTGCGCAACATCCTGCTCGGGCTGCTCGAGAACGCGACCCCGGAACAGGTCGGCATCCTGCTGGTGGACTACCAGGGCGCGCTGGTGCGTTCGGTGGACGGTGGCTCCGCGATCGTCGCCACTCCCGTGCCCACCGAAATGCGTGCGGAGGTCGAGCGGCTGCGCAGTCGTCTTCGCGATCGGATCGATGGGATCGAACCGGCGGGGCGGCGTGCTCGCGAGGGTGCGGCGGGGCCCGAACTCTACGTGATCGTCGACGACTACGACACGGTGGTCGCGGACGGTGCGGATCCGCTGGGGCCGCTGGAGGAATTTCTGCCGATGGCAGGTGACCTCGGGTTGCATCTGGTCATGACCCGGCGCGCGACCGGTCTGGACAAGGCGCTCGAGAGCGGAATACTCGGGTGCCTGAACAAACTTTCGACGCCGATCCTGATGATGCGCGCACCCGCCGAGGAGACCACGGCACTCACCGGTGATCTGAGCGCCGACACGCTCTCTCCCGGCCGCGGAATTCTGCGTACCCGATCACGGGAGCCGGAGCTGGTCCAGATCTCCTACTCGTCGTGACGCCTGTTGCCACTCGTGCCGAAACAGTTGTGGCTCAGGCCATTTCTCGCATCCGATCGGTGACTCAGGCGGGCTGGTCCAAGCGGACGTTCACCGTGACCGCGCCCTTCTCGTCCCGGGTGGTGACGGCGTGTCCGGTGCGGTCGCCCTCGCGCAGGTGCAGGGTGATGGGTGCGCCCTCGCCGAGGAAGTTGCGCCACCAGCTCTTCTTGTCGGGCATGGCGACGCCGATCACGATGTCGTCTCCGGTGCGCTGGTAGGCGATGGGGGTGCGGAAGGTCTTGCCGGAGCGTCGGCCGACATAGCTGATCTCGACCATGCTGCCGCTCATCCGCTCACCCAGCACGGGAAGCCGCATCAGGGCGACCATACCGTTGTTGAACCCTCGGACCAGCCCCTTGACGAGGCCGTTCGCACCAAGGCCGGTGGAACTCATCGCTATCCTCCCGATCGACGGATGACCGTTGTCACAGTAGCCGTTCGCGCGCCGGTGCGCCCGGTCGAGGCTTCCCGGTGTTGCGATCACGCGGAGGGAAATGATGGTCGCCGGGCGGCGGTGCGACGATCGTCGTGGTATGAGCCGCTTCGCAGTGGGGATCGAACTCGACGGCGCGGGATATCATCCCGCCGCGTGGCGCAGGTCGCGGGACGAACCCGCCGGGCTGCTGTCCGCGCGGACGCTGCAGGCGCGAGTGAGTGCCGCGGAGAACGCCGGATTCACCCTGGCCACCTTCGATGATTCGATCCTGCCGCCCGACGCCGGTCCGGCCGGACGGATCGATGCGCCGACCCGGGCGTCCTTCGTCGCCGCGACGACCAGCACACTCGGGCTGGTTCCGGCCGTGGCCACCACCTACGCCGAGCCATTCCACACCGCGTCCGCGCTTGCGACACTGGACTATTCGTCCCGTGGCCGAGCCGGGTGGCTGGCAACCGTTGATCCCGGTGCTGCGGCGGCCTGGGGGCGGGTGCCGCGCACCACAGGGGTCGAGGTGCGGCGCGAGCAGCGGGATTCGATCGAGGTGGCCCGTCGGCTCTGGGACTCCTGGGAGGATGACGCGGTGATCCGGGATTGGGGAAGCGGTCGATTCCTGGATCGGGATCGATTGCACTACATAGACTTCGAGGGCGAGACCTTCTCGGTGAAGGGCCCCGCGATCGTGCCCCGGCCGCCGCAGGGGCAGGTCGTGGTCTTCGCTCACAGTGCGACGGTGTTCGCTGACGAGTCCGGTCACGGCCCCGCGTCATCAGGGTCTGATCTCAACCCGGGGCAGTCGATATCCGGTTCGGGGACAGACTCTTTCGGATCCGCCGATGTCGTTCTGGTGACCGGAGTCGACCCCGACACAGCGATCTCGGCGGCCGAGCGCGCGGCGGGAGATGCGCTGGTGTTCGTCGACCTCGAGGTCGCCCTGGACACTCCGGACCACAGCGCCGCCGAGCGTCTGGCCGAGCTGGACTCGCATGCTGCCGTCGAACCCCGTGGCCGCCTGCATTTCTCGGGCTCGCCGGACGATCTGGTGCGTCTGCTGACCCGACTGTCCCGGCACGTCGACGGGGTTCGCCTGCATCCCGCCGTGATCGATGAGGATCTGCCGGTTCTGGCACGAGTGGTGCTTCCGGTGTTGTTTCGCACGGCGATCGCGCACCGGCCGGTTCCGGGTGCGACATTGCGGGCCAATCTCGGCCTGACGCGCCCGGCCAACCGATACGCGGAGGAGCAGCTGTGAGCCAGGACCGATTCCCGGACAAGAAGATTCATCTCGGCGTCTTCTTCCAGGGGGTCAACCACACGACGATCTGGTCCGATCCGAGCAGTGGTTCGCAGATCGACTTCGAGACCTTCCGCCGCATCGTCACGACCGCCGAACGTGGACTGTTCGACGCGTTCTTCCTCGGCGAGGGGCTGCGGCTGCGCGAACAGGACGGCAGGATCCTGGATCTGGACATCGCCGGGCGCCCCGACGCGATCAGCCAGTTGGCCGCCCTGGCCGGGATCACCCGCCACATCGGTCTGGTGGCGACGCAGAACATCACCTACAACGAGCCCGCCGATCTGGCGCGCAAGCTGTCCGGGCTGGATCTGCTCTCCGGCGGCCGGGCCGGGTGGAACGCGGTCACCACCGACAACGCGTGGACCGGAGCGAATTTCCGGCGCGGCGGGTTCGCGGATCATGCCCTGCGCTACGAGCGGGCCGGTGAATTCCTCAGTCTCGCACGGCAGATCTGGGATTCCTGGTCCGAGAACGCGATCGCGCCCTCGTCCCACAGCTCCGCATGGCTCACACCGGATTCGGTGCGCTCGGTTCGAGCCGATACCGACCACTTCCGGGTGTCGATCACCCCGACGCTCCCGCGCAGCCCGCAGGAACATCCGGTCATCTTCCAGGCCGGAGACTCCCCCGCGGGACGGGATTTCGCCGCCGCGCACGCCGAGGTCATCTTCTCCAGGCACGGAACCGATTTCGACGAGGCGTCGAACTTCGCCGACGACATCCGGGCCCGGCTGCGTGCCGCCGGACGCCCCGAGGACGACATCAAGATTCTGCCCGGAACCCAGATCGTGCTGGCGGAGAAGGAATCCGAGGTCCAGGACAAGGCTCGCTGGGTACTGGAGAGTCAGATCACCGGCCCCACGGCCCTGTCGCTGGTGGGTCAGGTCTGGGGCCTGGACCTGTCCGATCGCGATCCGGACGGCCCGCTACCTCCGGAAGATCCCACACCGTCCCCGATTTCGGGCACCCGAGGCGCGCAGCGCGACGGCCAGAACCGGATCGAGATCGCCCGCGCCTGGCGTGAGCTGGCCGAGGCTAGGAACCTCACCCTGCGGCAGGTCGCCATCGAAACCTCACACCGTTCGGGATTCGCGGGCACCCCCGGTCAGGTCGCCGACGAACTCACCCGCTGGGTGCGCCAGGGCGCCAGCGACGGCTTCAACATCTCGCCCTACCTGGTGCCGACCGGTCTGGACGAAATCGTGGACTGGTTGATACCCGAACTGCAGGAACGCAATTCGTACCGCACCGAGTACACCGGCAGTACGCTGCGCGAACACCTCGGATTGCGGCCGCCGCTCACCCGCCGGAGATGAAGTCCCGGGCCAACCTGCAGATAGGGGAAAATCCTCCGTCGCCACACTGCATGCCTTGCGGCACAAGGATGTCGGCACGGAGTGGTGAAGGCGGCGCCACGCCGGGGGTTAGGGTCAGCCCGTTCGGGGGCCTAGGCTGCGGGCGCGTTCTATGGCGTTGTCGACCATCGCCAGCGTGGGGCGCACCGATTCGAGTAATGCCGCGCCCGCTGGGGTGAGGCTGACCGATCGTGTCGTCCGGTCGAACAGGCGTACTCCCACATCGCGTTCGAGCTGCTGGATGATCCGGCTCAGCGCTTGCTGCGAGATGTACAGGCCGCGAGCGGCCGCCGAGTAGTTCAGCTTCTCGGCGACGGCCACGAAGTATCGCAGATGTTTCAGCTCCACACCCATATCGAGTCCGTGCAACGCACGAGGGGATTCGGCTATTTCCCGTGGGCGTTACGAGATGGGATCGATGTGGCCGGACCAGGGGCGTCGGGTGAATCGCCTGTGACGGCGCACGATCGGTTCGTCCGGGCGGTGATGAGATCTGTGCAACCGGGGTGCGCGTGGCGAGAGATGCGCTTAAAGTGGTTGGTGCGCAAGGGGTTTATCGGAGCGGTCGCGGGGGAACGTGCCAGCGGCATACGGAGACCACGCGACCGCCGTCGACGTGTTCGGCTCGGCCTCAGGCGTGATCGAACTCGTGGTTGAACACACCGTCGTGGAAGGCGTCGAGTTCATCTTGATCGAAGACGAGTTCGACTTCGGTGTGTGCCGCATCCGACGACGTTGTCATGATGCGGAAGATGTACATGCCGTCGGTGCGCCGGGTGACGTTCAGCGGTGAGCGGCCGCTGTCCCCGGCGCGCACGGCGGCCTGGTAGCTGTCGAACTGGGCATCGGTGAGCAGGAGCAGTTCACTGTCCGGCAGCGCCGTCGCCGCAGTGGTGGCGTCGGTGCTGCGCTTGTCGTCCCAGACGGCCGTCCACCCCTGCTTGCGGGCGATGCGGACGCAGTTCTGATTCGGGGAGCTGCGTGCGGCCTTGCGGAATTCGCCCACGGTGAAGGTAGGTAGCAGCGTCATCGGTGTCCCTTTCTACGGAGTAAAAACGCAGATACGCGGGACTAGCGGTCCCGCGTACCTACCAGGTGTATCTAACCCTTGTAACCAACCGCGGCGAAATTACACGGCCGCGCCGGATCCTGCGGGTCGCCGGGCTGCTCGGGCCGCCAGTCGGCCGCGTACACGATGCCCGGTTCGACCAGCTCGAAGCCCTCGTAGAAGGAGGCGAATTGTTCCCGGCTACGCATCGTCGCCGGATCGGAAGTCTCGCGGTACAGGTCGGCCAGGGCGGCCATCCGGGCGATGAGCTCCTCGGGCGCCTCGGTCATGGACGCATGGCTCATGGCCACGTAGCTGCCCGTCGGCAGGGCGTCCCGCAAGCGGGCCATCAGCTCCGCGGGGCGGTCGCTGTCCGGTACGAACGGCCATACGCTGACGATGAGCAGACCGATCGGTTCGTCGAAGTCGATCAGTCGTCGCGTGTCGGGATGATCCAGGATGACATCGGGCAGTCGCAGATCGGCCTCGATGATCGCGGTGTGGTCGAGCGCATGCTGCTCGGTCAGCAGTTCGTGGGCCCGGTTGACCGCCTCCAGGTCGTTGTCGACGTAGACCACCCGGCTCGCGGGATCCAGCGCCCCGGCGACCTCGTGGGTGTTGCCGACCGTCGGCAGGCCAGAGCCGATGTCCAGGAACTGCCGGATTCCTTGCGCGACCATGAATTTCGTGGCGCGCTGGAGGAACTCCCGGTTGTGATGGGCCATCACGTCGAGATAGGGGATGGCCTGGAACACCCTCTCCCCGAACACCTTGTCCACATCGAAGACGGCCTCGCCGGACAGGTAGTAGTGGTACATGCGCGCGGCCGAGGGGCGGGTCGCATCGATCTCACGTGATTCGAAGTCCTCGGCACTCATCGCGCTGCCTCCCGCGACTCGGGCGCGGCCGCCGGGGCCGGGGGACGGGCGTGTGCACACATGCTCTCTCCTCGTTGAGTGGTCGAATCTCGTTGAGTCGTCGAATTGTTCGCCGACAGGTTTGTCCGGCGAACTCGTGGTGGTGGATCTGCGCTTATGTGTTGTTGAACGTTTTGCGACGGAACGAGCGCGCGACGTGTTCGATGAACTGCCGCGAATCCTCGGCGCTCAGGGCTGCCGCGGACAGCCGTGACCACACGGCCTCGCGGGCGGTGACGGCCGGTTTGTCGTCGATATAGCGGATGTCGCCCTGACTTTCGACGATCGCCATGTCCAGATCACCGGCCGCGCCGGGGGAGGGCACGCGGATCAGGGTGAACCTGTCCTCGGCGCCCGCGCCCCGGGTGGTCACCGTGAAGGGCAGCACCTGGATCAGGATGTTGGCCCGTTTCGACAGTGCCAGAAGATGTTCCAGCTGCTCGACCATGACCGAACGTCCGCCGTATTCGCGGCGCAGGCACGATTCGGACAGGATCGCATGGAATTCCGGCGGGCGTTGCGCCAGCAGGATCTCCTGGCGCGCCAGCCTGGCCTGCACCGATTCCTCCACGGTGACCGCGTCGAGATCCGGGTCGGGGGTGGCCTCGGGTTCGTGCAGTGCGCGAATGTAGGACTCGCACTGCAGAAGTCCGGGCATGATCTCGGCCTCGGCCACCCGCAGCAGACCGGCATGAGTCTCCAGATCCACCAGCAGGCGTAGGTCGTCGACGTAAGCGCGGCGGTAGCCGGTATTCCAGAAGCCGCGTCGATGATTGTCGCGGCGAAGCTCTTTCAGCGATTCGAGATAGGTCTCGTCGGTGAAGCCGAGCTCGGCGGCCAGGCGTTCGAGATCGCCGACGCCGATCGAACCCGTGCCGACGATCAGCATGGCGATACGGCTCTGGCTGGTCTCGATGATCTTCGCGGCTTCGCTCTGGCTGACCCCGGCGGTGCTGAGCATGTGCTCGATCTCGCGGCCCAGCAGCAGTTTTCGTGCCGTGCGTAATCGTGTACCCATGGCGCATCGGCGCACCGGCGGAGCGCCTGAAACTCCTTCCGCGGCAACCACTTCCGGGGCCGAATGCAATCTTGCTGTAGCCCTCGCGTGATAATCACGCTAACATCTATCACGTTCAGATTATCATGTTTTCGGTATCACGGATGGTCTTGCCGGCCACCGGGATACGCCTCGGCGGAGGGGGAGTCGGATGACGACGACCACGCAAATGCGTTCGGCACCTTGTCGATTCGGCGACGGGCGAGTATGTCGTGATGTCCCGGGTGAACTGACCGATCCCCTCGCGCGCCGAATCCTCGGCGTCGAACACGCGCTCACGTGCGCACGATGGGTCGATGCCGTGGCGTACCTCTCCGCAGGTCTGGACGACGACTGATATGGACATTTCACTGTGGCCGGCCGGTTGGCCGCACGAGGCCCCCGAGGGGCAGTTGACCGTCAGCGAGGCGCATCTGACGATGCAGCGGCATCGAGGCTGCCTGCGCGAGGAATGCCCGCGTAAGGGCGCCGCGTACCGCACGCTCGTCGAGGCCGGGCGGATCCGGCCCGATTCCACGCGCGAGCGCTGAAACGACTTCGCCCGCAACATGATCGGATAACACCCGAACCGTGATCGGATTCGGCCGGGTGCCCGGCGCCCGCCCCCTCGAGGCGGGCGCCGGACTACTCGTCAGCTCCCGTAGGTGCGGGCGACCAGAGCCGAGCGCAGATACCACAGGCCGCTGGCCTGCGTGGGATCGAAACCGGTCAGCTGCCCGATCCGCTTGAGGCGGTAGTCGACCGTGTTGGTGTGCACGTGCAGCAGCCGGGCGGTGCGCTGGCGGTTGAGGTTGTGCGCGATATGGGTCTGCAGGGTGTCGAGCAGTTCGGCGTGCTCGTCCAGCGGATCCAGGAGTGAGCCGAGATATTCGCGGCCCGGACCCGGCCGGGTCAGCTGATACTCCAGAGCCAGATCGTCGAATCGGTACAGTCCCGGCACCGACTGCAACCGTTGCACCATGTCCAGCAGCTGATGCGCCTGATCGGCGGCGGTGGGGATCTCCGCGGACGTGGTGGTGACGACCGCGGCGGTGACCGGAACCCGGGCGGCGTGCGAGAGTCGGCCGACGAGCTTCTCCAGGCCCTCGTCGTCGAACTGCTCGGCCGGAATCAGCAGAGTGCCGCCGTCCACCGACAGCAGCGACAACAGGGATTCGCCACAGCGCAAGGCCAATTCGGCCTGCACGCGCCGAAGTTTGCGCCGTGCCACCACTTTCGAGTCCAGCATCGGGCTGGCCTCCTCGGGATGCGGCGGAATCGCCACGGCGATGACGCGGTACCGCTCGGCGATCTCGATCCCGCATTCGCGGGCCATCGTCGAGGTCGGATGCCCGCCCAGCAGCGCCGAGGTGAGTGTGTGCACCGCGGTGTGATGTTCGCTCACGACCGCCTTGAGCTCGCGGACGTAGGCCACCGAGACAGCGGTGGTCATCGTGTCGAGCATCTCCACCACGCGCTTGGCCCCGTCCACGAGGTTCTCGTAGTCGGCGGTGTTCAGGGTGAGCATCGGTTCGCTTCCGGCCTCGGCGCCGAGCGACTGATGCCGCACCGCCGCGCCCGTGACCAGATCCAGGCCGATCTTGAAACCCTCGTGGATGGCGTGATGGATGGTGTTGATGGGTACGCCCTCGCGTGCCCACTGACCGGCGGCGTCCTCGAGCCGCTCGGTCTTGGCGCGCACGTCCTTGCCGTCCAGCATGCTGACAGCCAGCTCCAGACAGGTGCGCGTGATGGTGGTGACGTCGCCGTAGATCGCGTCGCCGGGTAATGTCCCGCACGGTGCTACGTTTTCGACGAAGTGGCCCACCATCTGTCGCGATAGCGCCCAGACGTCCTTGAGCGGAAGCGACATCGGTCGCCCCGACATGGTCAGGCCCGGCCGGTCCGGAGTGGTGACAGACATTGGCGAACTCCCTTCCACCCCCGCGTTACTGCCCTGCCATGTCACCGTAATTGTTTCGAGATTCCGTATGGCAGTTTTCCTGCACCATCGTGATGTTTGGGAATGTGGTACTGCGCGTTCATAGTGATTGATCACAGTACTGGCCGGTAATCGAGGGTTCGGCGGCGTTCGCGGCGAGTACGGCCATGCACTGCGGTTGATCTTGGTGATCTGCGCCGCATTCTCGGTGTTCGCGGAACTCGGGCGGGTAACCCGGGCGTTGCCTCGACGGTGCCACGCCGTTGTGGCGATGGTGCCGCACTCTGTCCGGGTACACGGTGAGGCGGCGGTATGAACGATCACACCCGCGGGACGGCCGGGCGACGCCTGGCCACGCTACTACGGTTCGCGGCGGCGGTCCTGACACTCGCGGCCGTTCCGGTACTGGCGCCGGTGTCCGCCGGCGCGGCACAGGTTCCGGCCTCCTCGGCGGACGGATCGCATATCGATCACACGGTGAGCGTCGATGCCCGGCGGGCCACGGTCTACGTGTACTCCGCGGCGATGAACCGGGTGATCGCGCTGGATGTCATCCGCGCGGCCGATACCAGCGTCCCGCGGCCCACGCTGTATCTGCTGGACGGCGCCGAGGACGGGATCGGCTGGGGCGGCAAGGAGACCTCCTGGGAGACCCAGACCGATCTGATCCCGTTCACGGCGGACAAGAACGTCAATGTGGTCACCGTGCTCGACGGCCGGTACTCCTACTACACCGACTGGCAGGCCGACGATCCGGTGTTGGGGCGCAACAAGTGGACCACCTTCCTGACCCGCGAACTGCCGCCGATCATCGATGCCGCGTACGGCGCGTCGGGGCGCAATGCCATTGCGGGCGTATCGATGTCGGCGACCTCGGCCCTGGCGCTGGCCGAGGCCGCACCCGGTTTGTACGGGGCCGTGGGCTCGTTCAGCGGATGTGCGCAGACCAGCACCGATCCCGGTCGACGCTATGTGCAGGCCGTGGTCGCCTCCGGCGGCGGTAATCCGTGGAACATGTGGGGTCCGGACGGCTCGCCCGGCTGGGCGGCCAACGATCCGTCCACCGATGCGAACCTGACCCGGTTACGCGGGGTGGACCTGTACCTCAGTGCGGGCACCGGCGGCCCGGATGTGGCCGGGGTGACTCCGCCCGCGGGCGGGATGCTGGAGTCGGTGGTGGCGAACTGCACGCGCAGGTTGCAGGCCTCGACCACCCGGTTGGGTATACCGGCAACCTTCCAGTACGTGCCCGGCGGTCAACACTCGTGGCCCTACTGGCAGCAGTCGCTGCATGCGGCCTGGCCCGGATTCGCGCGCGCTTTGGGCATCTGACGGGCCCGGATCATGTCCTCGGGCGAGGACTCGGCCCATCCGGGGCACCGTTCGTGTCGAATACCTGATCAGATGTTCGGCGGGTGCGGCAGCTGATGCCGCACCCGCATCCGCGCCACAACCGGCGCATATCACCCTCGCGAGACGGAAAGGTCCCCGGCAATGATTCCGCATTTCCTCGATCTGCTCGGCTCCACGATCTCCACCTTCCTCACCAAGCTACTGCTGCCCTGAAACTGCTCGGCCGGGGCGGGGTTGTCCTGCCCGCGACGGGGGAGTCGATCCACTGGAATACCGTGTACCGCGGTCGAATTCGAGCTATCGGCCAGCAGCCTCGGGTCCATCGTCACTTCGATCGACCCGAAAAAGCCGGAGCCGCCCGAACATTCATCACGCTGGTCGCTGGAATGTCTTGTCGCGGATCGGTCTTGTCGCGGACTCGTCGACCCCGTCCCCGGCCGTCATGTCGATACTGTGCAACACCCAGCGATTCGGCCCCGCGGCTTTGGCCCGATACAACCCCGCATCAGCGGCATCGAGCAGTTTTTCCGCGTCCGCTCCGGATACCGGTGTGACCACCGCGCCGATACATGCCGAAATGGTGAGTCGATGTTCGTCGACCGGTATCGGTTCGTCCAGCGCGCCCAGTAGCGCCTCCGCGACCGCCGTGACCCTCGTCGCATCGCACGGCGGCGGGAGTAGAACGACGAATTCGTCCCCACCGACCCGGGCCAGGGTCGCATCTCCGATTCGTTCGGCCAATCGCGTCGCCACGGCGACGAGCAGCCGATCTCCGACGCCGTGGCCGTACGTGTCGTTGACGGTTTTGAATCCGTCCAGATCGATGAAGCCCAATCCGATTCGATCGTCCGGATCGGCGTCGGCGATGATCCGCGACAACGTTTCCACCAGCTGACGCCGATTGGACAGCCCGGTCAGCGGATCGTGCCGTGCCTGGCGATGCAATTCGGCCTGCAGTTCGCGGCGCTGGGTGGTGTCCTCACCGACCACCAGCAGATAGGCCGCGCGCCCTGCCGATGCCGGAACCAGTGTGATCGCCCAGGACACCCAGCCGCCGGTCTCGTCGGAGCGCAGATACCGCACTTCCAGCCGCACCGTGCCGGACCCGGCGTCCATGAGCTCGTCGAAGACGCGCGATTGCACCTGGTCGTGATCGTCCGGATGCACCAGATCCCACACCGGTAGTCCGCGCAATTCCGGCAGGGGACGGTCCAGCATGGCGGCCAGTGCGGGATTGGCCTCGACGACCCGGCCGTTGGTATCGCCGATTCCGATGGCGATCGCGGCGTTGTCGAATACGACGCGGAATCGGGCTTCGGCGGCGATACGGGCATCGGACATCGCCCCTTGCAGCATCTCCTGATGCCGTGCGCGGATGGCGAGTAATTCGTCGGTGTACCCGCGCGCCATCTCGCCCAGGACCGGAATCAACCGTTCCTCGTGCGGGCCGATCAATCCGATGAGTCGGCTCAGCACGCGGGCCGAACGGGACAGTACCTGCGGATCGGTCAGATTCGCGTGCACCAATGCGGCGCCGACCGCAGCGGCGTCCTGGGGGTTGAAGAATTCGCAGGTGAGCGTGCCGATCAATCGATCGAGCAGATCGGCGAGCAGTTGTTCGAGTTCGCGGTCGGACATAGGTACGAAACCGGTATCGACGACCGCGTCACGCCACCGGCGGGCGAGTTCCGCGATGCGATGATCTCGTGTCAAACCCACCCCCGCTCGATCCGACGCTGCGACTTGCGGGAACGGCGTGGCGCCGCACCGGAATCCCAGGCTACCGGAAACCATCGAGCCCCGGCGGTCGCGTGACCACCGGGGCTCGGGAGAAACGTCGAGCGTAGGACTACTTGTTGGCTTTGTGATAAGCGGCGACGATCTCGGAGGAAATTCGCCCGCGAGCCGACACGTTGTAGCCGTGTTTCTTGGCCCATTCCCTGATGGCGACGGTTTGCTCGCGATCCGCGGCCGACTTCGAGCGCGAGGTGCTGCCCGCCTTCAGCCGACCGACCTTGCGGGCCTTATCCGTCCAGGCTTCGAGTGAGCCCCGCAGCTTGCCGGCATTCAACGTGGACAGATCGATTTCGTAGGCCACACCATCGATCGAGAACTGTACGGTTTCATCCGCTTTGGACTTCCCGTCGTAATCGTCGATGAGTGTGACTGTGACCTTCTTGGCCATCACTGAGCCCTTTCGCGCGGACACGGATCAACTCGGATTGCATATACCGTACCGCATTACCGGTGAATGCAGCGAATCCGGCGCTATTCGGCGCGTTTGCGGTACCGGAATGCGGCTAAAGGTATTGAACAATCCCGCGGTGCTGGAATTGTCCGGGGTGTGGGCATTCGGATATGTGAATCCTGTGAGCCCTCACCATCGTGACGCCGCGCGACGATGCGGATGCCCAATGTTCGCCGCTGTTCCGGGATGGGACCACGGCGGTGGTCCCACGCGTGCGGGATATTTGCCGAATGCGGTATTCGGGGGCGAGAGGGTGGTGCCGAGATCAGTGTTCGAGCAGTCGCTGCAACAGCGGAATCGCGGTGAGCAGCGCATCCTGGTCCGCGCGGGTCAGTTCGGTAGCCATCGCCTGGGCCAGCCAGTCCTCCTTGGCGCTGCGCGCGGCGGCGAGTTGCTGTCCGGCCGTGTCGGTGATCGATAGCAGTACCTGCCGCTGATCGGTCGGATGCGGACTCCGGGAGACCAGACCGCGTTCCTCGAGTGCGGCCAGGGTGACCCGCATCGACTGCGGTCGGACGTTCTCCGCGCGGGCCAGCGCGGCCACGGTCGCGGGACCGTCCCGGTACAGCCGGCTCAGGACCACACCTTGGGACGGGGTGACCTCCATGCTCGAGTGCGCCGCCCGCAGTCTGCGCAGGATACGGCTGAGAGCGACCCGCAGATCGGCGGCCGATTCGGCCAGTTCACTCGCGGATCGGGCGTCGGTCGGCGCGATGGCGTCCTGCGGTTCCTCGGTCACGAATCCAGTATGAAATACGGTGTTCGGCCCGCGAACGACAGCGGCCGGGCGGCCCACCGCACAGTGCGATGGGCCGCCCGGCCGCCACGCGGTCGATCCGGGTCGGTGATTCGATTGCCGAGCGGCCTACCCGCCGATCTGCTGAACGATCTTGACCGCGACCAGGATGACCGCGAGGGCCAGATAGCCGCGCAGGGCGATCATGCCCGCCATCCGCAACGGCGAGAAGTTCGGGCGTTCGAGGGTTTCCAGCGCCGGGGTGCGCCAGGCGTCGCGATCGGCCGCCAGGATCGACCTGCGCTCCTGCCGGGACAGCGGCGTGGAGTCCAGCTCTTCGACCTGGTCGGGGTCCAGGCCGCCCAGCTCCGCGGCGGTTCGCTCGATGCCGCGGCGTTCGCCGCGCTGCCGGGTGACCGCGAGGCAGACTCCGCCGAGCAGCCCGATCGCCGCGCCCGCGCCGAATCCGAGCTCGAGGCTCGCGGTGGACAGGTGCGGGAAGAAGGTCGCCGCGGTCAGGGCCAGCGACAGCAGTACCAGCGCCCACACGATGATGCCCGCGACGATGTTCTGCCGGGTGGTGTTGACCCACGGCCCCAGTACCGCTCTGTCATTGCACAGCAGAACCAGGAACACCGTGGCCGAGGGCAGTAGCACACCGGCCAGGGCCTGCACGCCCTGGGTCAGCAGGCCCAGCACGTGGTCGGGGCTGAACGCCACCGCAGCGGCGGCGGCCAGCAGCAGCGCGTATCCGATGTAGAAGGCCGGGGCCTCGCTCATCTTCCAGTGCAGCGAGTGCCGTTTGCCGAGCGTGTCGCCCAGGGTGTACGTGGTCGCCAGACCGACGGCATTCGCGCCGATCAGTGATGCGTCCAGCAGCAGGATCGCGAACAAGGCCCCGACCGTGCTGCCCAGATGCGCGGACAGTCCGTGCGCGACGGCTCCGGCATCGGAGAACGCACCCCGATCGGCCGGGCCCAGACCGAAGGCGGCGGCCGCCATGATCGCGACCGCACCGATCATCACCACGACGATTCCGACCCAGAGGTCCACTCGCTCATAACGGATCCAGCGCGGGGTGATGCGCTTGTCGACGATGTTGGACTGCTGGAAGAACAACTGCCAGGGTGCGACGGTGGTGCCGACGATGGCGACGATGATCAGCAGCAGAGTCGAGTTCAGCCCGCCCGGGAACGACGGCAGCAGGCCGCGCACCGTGGCCGATGCGCTCGGGTGCACCATGAACGCCAGCGGGAACATCATGACGTTGATCGCGATGAGCGTGAACAGGAACCGCTCCCAGCGCCGGAACGAACCGCCCGCGACGACCGCGAACAGCAGTACCGCGGCCACCGGCACCGATACCCACCTGGGCAGCCCGAAGTAGCCGAGAGCCATTGAGACACCGATGAATTCGGTGACAATGGTCAGCGCGTTGACGATGAAAAGATCGCCGACGCTGAACGCGCCCCAGAACTTGCCGAACCGCGCGAAGATCAACCGCGCGTGGCCGACCCCGGCGACCGCGCCGAGCCGCACCACCATCTCCTGGTTGACGTACAGCACCGGAATGAGCAGTACGAGTGTCCACATCAGGGCCATGCCGTAGTTCTGCCCCGCCTGCGCGTAGGTGGCCATACCTCCGGCGTCGTTGTCACCGACCATCACGATGAGGCCGGGGCCGATGACGGCGAGCAGCATCCGGAACCGCTGCCGGCGGCTGCGTCCCTCGGCGGTGTCGTGCTGGCGGATGGTGCCCAGCGCGCCGACGATATCGCCGACGTGTGCGCTGTCGAGCACGGCGGTCGAGGAGTCGGCCGGTACCGGCGCGGTGCCGGCGCGGCGGGGCGCGCCGTTGGAGAAGAAGGCCATGGCCTTTCCTCCCTTCCTGAAATATGTTGTTGTACTGCGTATTTCGCGGCCGTGACGTCGATGGCAGGACGCGCGGTGGCCCGGCTCGGGCGACGTCTACCGGTGGTTGGTGTGGCCGCCGAGGGATGCGGTGACGACCGCGGGCGGGATGTGTGCGAGATGCAGGTTGTGCCGCTCCTGCGGCGTGAGGTCGTAGCGCGCGCGGATGCGGCGAACCGACTCGCCGAGGATGCTCCGGAAGGCGGTGCGGCGGGGGGAGGTGATGGTGCGGATCATGGCGTGCTCCTTGCGGAATTTCAACCGCCGCAAGGGAATCCGGGCAGACCTGGACGCACGGAGACGTGCATCGGCTCGACCGCGCGGAAGGATCCGCGGGGATGCCGATGACTGATCTACATGTCGCTCAGGCCGCGAGGAAGTTGCAGCAAGTTGGGAACGAAACGGGTTTTCGACCCGGACTCGGATACGGACTATCGCCGGATTTCATCTCGTCCCTCACCTCCTTGCTGCCAGGACGCACGCGCACGTCGTTGTTCGATCGTCTGCACCACGATGGCCAAAGGGAGAAGCCCTGCCCGAAACGGCGAGGCGGCACCCCTCTCGTCAGAGCTTCGGCACTGTACGACGTATCCCGGACCGGGAAGCCACTTCGGATCACCCCTTAATCCGGGAAGATCTGTCCTAACCCTGGGCGTCTCTCGACGTCGTCGGATCAGTGGCCTGTGTTCGTACAGGAGCCTCGCCTAGCGAGGTGCTGACCCGGAAATATTCGACTCTTCGACTCGAGAAGTCAAGTCGGCCGGGCTGTGACGGCGGGATTTCGACGCCCTTGCATACATAGTGATGTGTGCATATTATCGCAGGAGAAAGATCGTCTACGCCGGAAGGAGACCAGGATGGGGGCCGCGCACGCGGGGCACGGGCACGACCACGCGCACAGTCATGTGCATGCGAATTCCGAAAGCGATCGGCGGTGGCTCGCCGCAGCGCTGGCGGTGATCGCGGCGTTCATGCTCGCCGAGGTGTTCGTCGGTGTTGCGGCAGGTTCGCTGGCACTGCTCTCCGACGCTGCGCACATGCTGACCGATGCCGCCTCCATCGCATTGGCGCTCTGGGCGATCCGCCTGGCCGCGCGACCGGCCGCCGGACGGATGACCTTCGGCTGGAAACGCGTCGAGATTCTCTCGGCGCAGGCCAACGGGATCACCCTGCTGCTGCTGTCGGTGTGGCTGGCCTACGAGGCGGTCCGCCGCCTGCTGTATCCGCCCGAGGTGACCGGCGGCCTCGTGCTCGGCACGGCGCTGGTCGGGGTTGTGGTGAATCTCCTTGCGACATGGATGATTTCGCGCGCCAACCGGACCAGTCTCAATGTCGAGGGCGCCTATCAGCACATCGTCACCGACCTGTTCGCCTTCATCGCGACCGCGGTCGCCGGTGTGGTCATCGTGCTGACCGGATTCGTCCGCGCCGATGCCATCGCGACGCTGGTGGTCGTCGCGCTGATGCTGCGAGCCGGTGTCTCCCTGGTGCGCGCCTCGAGCCGGATCTTCCTCGAAGCCGCTCCCGCAGACCTGGATCCGACCGAGATCGGGCAGGCGATGGCGGCCCGCGATGGTGTGGTCGAGGTGCACGATCTGCACATCTGGGAGATAACCTCGGGTTCGCCAGCGCTGTCGGCCCATGTTCTCGTGGAGGCCGGGCGGGACTGCCACGCCGTGCGCGAGGATCTGGCGCACTGGCTCGATGACGAGCATCACATCGCCCATGCCACATTGCAGGTCGAGCATGCGCGTCCCGAACTGATCGCCCTCGGCGCGCCGCCCGAGTCGCAGTGCGCCGATGCGCACGGGCAGCCACATCCGAGCCCGAAGGCGTTGCGCCACTGATCTATTCGGCGCGGCGGTGATCCGTCGCGGCGAGCTGGCATCCGAACGTTCCGCGCTCGGGCGCCGATATCCGGCGACCGGTGCGTCCAGGCTCGCCGCCCTCGTCGAGTCGGCGATCGGCGCGGGAGCATACTGGCTGCCGTGGGATGGATCGAGACGCCGCTGACCATGCAGTCCGTATTCGAATCCTGGCGCTGGGACACCTCGACGGTTGTGGTGACCGCCGCGCTGGGGGCCGGATACTGGGCGGCTCGCGCCCGCGCGGCACGTCGCGGCACGGTGATTCCCGGCGGGCGGCTGGCGGCCTTCGGGCTGATGGGCCTGGCGATCTGGCTGCTGAGCGGGATCAGTGTCGTCGGGGTCTATTCCGACACGTTGATGTGGGTGCGGGCACTGCAGACCCTGCTGCTGCTGTACGTGGTGCCGTTCGGGCTGGCCAGCGGACGTCCGCTCACGGTGTTGCGGGAGGCACTGGGCCCGGACGGTCAGGCCCGGCTCGACCGGATCCTGGAATCGACCATCGCCCGTGCGGTGACCTTCCCGCTCGCGCCGTCACTGGCGATGCTGGCCGTGCCGTGGTTGCTGTTCCTGAGTCCCTGGTACGAGATCGTGCTGCGACACGGCGCAGCGGACGCGGTCACCCGAATCGTGCTGGTGGTCATCGGATTCGTCTACTTCTACTCGCGACTGCAGACCGATCCGGTGCCGCACCGCTATTCGCAGGGCTTGTCGCTGTTGATCACGATCTTCGAATCGCTCGCCGACGGCGTCCTCGGCATCGTGCTGTGGTGGGGGCCGCTGGTGGCGCTCGACTACTACACCGAGGTCGGGCGGACCTGGGGACCGGATCTGCGGATGGATCAGACCATCGCCGCGGGCATCATCTGGGTGCTCGGCGATGTGCTGGGGCTGCCGTATCTGCTGGCGCTGATGCGTTCGTGGGCCTCGGACGAGCGGCGCAAGGCCGCCGAGGTGGATGCCGAACTCGATGCGGCCGAGGCCGCCGCCGCGCCCGCGGCACCCGCCCGGCGGCAGAAATTCAGCCGATCCGGTCCCCAGGCCGCGGGAGCCGACGCGGTGCAGAGCGGGTTGTGGTGGGAGAACGATCCGCAGTTGCGGCAGCGCTTCGGCCGCTGAAACGCGAACTGCCGTGCCACCGAAGTGGCACGGCAGGCGTTGGGGCGACCTCAGATCTTGCGGATGACGGTGACGACCTTGCCCAGGATCTGCGCGTCGTTACCCGGAATCGGTTCGAAATGCGGGTTGTGCGGCATCAGCCAGACGTCCTTACCGGTGCGCTTGAACGTCTTGACGGTGGCTTCGCCCTCGATCATCGCCGCGACGATATCGCCGTTGTCCGCCACGTTCTGCTGACGCACCACGACCCAGTCGCCGTCGCAGATCGCCGCGTCGACCATCGACTCACCGACGACCTTCAGCAAGAACAGCGAACCCTCGCCGACCAGCTCGCGGGGGAGCGGGAATACGTCCTCCACCGCCTGCTCGGCCAGGATCGGGCCACCGGCGGCGATCCGGCCCAGCACCGGGACGTAGGTCGGGGTCGGCTGATCGCCGGACTCGGATTCGCTCGGCACCGCGTGCAGTGTGGTCACGCCGGTGACCGCGCGCATCGCCGTCTCGTCGAGGCCGCGCACGTCCACCGCGCGGGGACGGTTCGGGTCGCGGCGCAGATAGCCCTTGCGTTCGAGGGCGCGCAGCTGATGGGCGACCGAGGATGTCGAGGTCAAACCGACCGCATCGCCGATCTCGCGGATGCTCGGCGGATAACCGCGCTCGGCGACCGAGGTGCGGATGACCTCCAGCACCTTGCGCTGGCGGGCGGTGAGATCCGTTCCGGTGCCGGGTGATTCGGCGCTCTCGTCGGCGCCGACGGGACCGGCCGTGTCGTCGCGGTCCTCGGCTCTGCGCTCGTTCACGACCGCACCTCGCCGATGCTCGGTCGGGCGTGCGCGATGCGCGCGGTGTCCGTGGTTGCCTCGCTGCGCTCACTCACGGTCGTGGTCCTCCCGTTCATGGGTGTGCTTCGTCCTCCTCGGGTCGTGCGCCGACGCTCGGCCACCGCGTCGGTCTGATCCGCTCGTACCGGCCTGCGCCGGATCGCGTGCTCCGAATGTAGTCCGGTCTCGGCCAGGTTTCAAACATCTGTTCGACGCATGTCGCGGATGGTGGTGACTTTGTCGGTGGCGCGTGGTAGAAATCGAACATCAGTTCTTCGAACACATGATCGAAAACCGGAAATCGATCCAGCACACCGCCCCCCGGAGGTCCGTCCGATGCGCACCACGATCAGCGAAATCGAAATCACCGCAAGCGATTCGGGGCTCGACGCCGTAATGCCCGGTCACCGGCCACGCGCGGCCGGAGTGCGCAGCCGGGAGGTGCGCGCCGGGCGATTACGCACCGCCCGACCGCCCTCCGGGGGCATGCGATACGACCGGCCGCGGGTCCGGTTCGCCGAGACGCCGCATCCGCAGGCCCGGGTCGAGCAGGCGCGGATCGGATTCGCGGCGTTGGCGCTGGCCGCTCTGCTCAGTGCGCTGGCGGTCGGCGGTCTGCTCGGGATCGCTCAGTTGCGCGCGGGTGCGGTGTCGAGTCCGACGACGACGGTCGTCCAGGTGCACGAGGGCGAGCCGCTGGCGGAGGTCGCGGTGCGGGTGGCGCCCGGGGTTCCGGTGCGCGAGACGGTCGATCGGATCGTGCAGCTCAACTCGCTACAGGGCACGCAGGTTGCCGCGGGCGGGACACTGATCGTGCCGACATCCGGGCGGTAGTGTTCCATGGGCGGTGGCGGCGTCGACTCCGCATCCGAACCCTGGCGGGCCGACAGGTATCCTCGACAGTGCTGTGTAGATACAGCATGGCTATGGACGACTGCAGGCATCGACGAAGGAACTCGGATGCATTGCCCATACTGTCGGCACCCGGACTCCAGGGTGGTCGACTCGCGTGAGGCCGAGGAAGGCACCGCCATCAGGCGCCGTCGTGCCTGCCCGCAATGTGGGCGGCGGTTCACCACCGTCGAGAACGCCATTCTGTCGGTGGTCAAACGTAGCGGGGTGACCGAGCCGTTCAGCCGGGAGAAGGTGATCCGCGGCGTGCGGCGTGCCTGCCAGGGCCGTGAGGTCGACGACGATGCGCTCAACCTGCTCGCTCAGCAGGTCGAGGATGCGGTGCGCGCCACGGGATCTCCGGAGGTCCCCAGTCACGAGGTCGGCCTGGCGATCCTGGGTCCGCTGCGCGACCTGGACGAGGTCGCCTACCTACGCTTCGCCTCGGTCTACCGATCCTTCAGCTCCGCAGACGATTTCGAACACGAGATCGCCGATCTGCGCCGCCGTCGCGCCGAACAGGCGCGCGAGGAGGAGCCGGTTCCCGCGGGCAAGGACTGAACCCGCGGCGGATTACTTCTCCAACAACGCTTTCAGGGCGTTCAAGTCGCGTCGCACCCAGTCGCTGTCCGTGTCGAACTGCTCGTCGTCCACGTCGGGCAGCCGAAACAGAGTGAACGCGATGGTCGTTCCGTCGCCGTTGCGCATCGCGCGCAGCGGGATGTGCACCACGGATCCGTCCGGCAATCGGACCTGGTGATCGGCCACCCCATATGCGTTGGGCGGGCTGAATCGAACGAAGGCCGTCCCCTGCGGGGCGGCTGCGATCCACTCGCCGGGCTCCGCGCCGGTACTCGGCGAGCATGGTTCGATACCGGACGACAGACCGGTCGCCCAGCGCGGAAAATTGAGTGGCTCGGCGAGGAAATCCGCGACCTCGTCGAACGATCGGTCGATGTCGATGGTGATAGTGCGCACCGGATAGGTCACCGCACCACGATACGTCGGTGCCGGTCCGTCGCCGGGGGGATGTGAGCCCGGCCCGACCATTACCGAACCGGTCCACGGCAGGGCGATCACACTCGAGTTGTGCCACCTCGAGTGTGATCCGCCGAGGGTCGGATGCACCCTGAGGGGCGGTGCTGTCACGAGCCGGGGCGGTGGCAGTTTCCGGGCGACGCGAGCTATCTCAGTGTGTGCGGCGGGTGACCGGTGTGGTGCGGACCGTGGTGATGGCTCGTTCGATTCGCTTGGCCGACACCGGATATGGCGTGCCGAGTTGCTGAGCGAAGAGACTGACGCGCAGTTCCTCGATCATCCACCAGATTTCGGTGACGTCGCGGCCCGTGCGGCGTGCCTCGGGGAGTGCCTCGAGCAGGCGCTGGTAGGCGGCGTGCACGCGGTCGAGTTCGGCCATGCCCTGGCGGTCGCGGTTCGCCGAGGCGGGGAGCGCCGCCAGACGCGACGCCGCGGCCTGCAGGTAGCGGGGCAGCTCACGCAGGCGAGCACTGCCGAATTCGGTGACGAATCCGGCGAAAACCAGGTCGTCGAGCTGATGGCGGACATCCTCGGCGATCTCGCGATCGGCGGTGCCGGCCAGCGCGCTGCGCACGTGGTGGGCCTGAGTCAGGACCGGGACCACCAGACGCACGATGCGGGCCACCGCCGCGCCGAACTGCGGGCGGATCCGCTCGACCAATGCCGTGAATTCCTCGGGAGCCCGGACCGGGCCGCCGTTCTCGGCGATCAGCTCGTCCGCGGCGCAGGCCCGGCAATCCTCGATCAACGCGTCCAGCGAGCCGGACGGATTCTGGCTCAGCGCAAGGCGATCGGTGGGGGACAGCCCGGCGGTGGCCGCGCGAGCCGAGGCGGGCAGTTGATTCAACAGCAGTACGCGGGTGCCGGTGCGCATGGCGGCGGCCTGTGCGGCCGGCGAGGCCAGCACCCGCACCGCGACGCCCGCACCCTCGGGAACCAGCGCCGGATAGCCGGTGATGGTCTGCCCGCCCACCTCCCGGCGGACCGACGGTGGCAGCGCGCCCAGCGATTCGGAGGTCCACACCGTGGCCGCGGGGCGTTCGGCGGCGGCGGTGGCCCGCGCGACGGATTTCGAGACCTGGTCGGACAGCCGGTTCTTCAGCGCTGCCAGATCCTTGTCGCGGTCCACCACGGTGCCGTCGGGGGCGGTGGCGGCGAAGGTCATCCGCAGATGGTCCGGTAGCGCCGCGGGATTCAGGTCCGCGGGCCGGACGGTGAACGAACCGAGCCGGGACAGTTCCCGGGCCAGCCCGGTCCGCAGCGGTTCGGCGCGCGGGGTGAGCTGCGCCAGGGCCGCGCGAGCGAAGTCGGGCGCCGGAACCACGCTGCGGCGCAGATGTTTCGGAAGCGTCTTGATCCATGCCGCCGCGAGGTCCTCGCGCATACCGGGCACCAGCCAGTCGAAGCCGACCGCCCGGATGTGCGCGAGCTGGGCGACCGGGATGTGCGCGGTGACACCGTCGTCGGCCTGCCCGGGTTCGAACTGGTAGGTGAGCGGGAAACTCAGCTCGCCCTGCCGCCAGCTGTCCGGGTACGCGGCCGGATCCAGCACGGCCGCATCGTCGTTCACCACCGTCGACGCGGTGAAATCCAGCAGGTTCGGATTCTCGCGTCGCTGTGTGCGCCACCAGCTGTCGAAATGCCGGACCGATACGATGTCCGCGGGAATCCGCTCGTCGTAGAAGTCGAACAGCACCTGATCGTCGACCAGGATGTCGCGTCGGCGCGCTCGATGTTCCAGATCGGCCACGTCCTCCAGCAATTCGCGATTGCGGGCGAAGAATTCGTGCCGGGTCTGCCATTCGCCCTGGACGAGGGCATGTCTGATGAACAACTCGCGGGACAGTTCGGGGTCGATGCGGCCGAAATCCACGCGCCGCTGCACGACCAGCGGAATTCCGTACAGCGTCACCCGTTCGTACGCCGCGGCCGCGCCCCGTTTGGTGGACCAGTGTGGTTCGGAATACGTGCGTTTGACCAGATCACCGGCCAGTCGCTCGGCCCATTCCGGCTCGATCCGTGCCGCGGTGCGCCCCCACAGCCGCGAGGTCTCCACCAGTTCGGCCGCCATCACCCACCGCGGCGGCTTCTTCGCCAGCGACGATCCGGGGAAGATCATGAACTTGGCATTGCGCGCCCCGAGGAACTCTCGCGTCTCCGCCTCACGCACCCCGATATGCGACAGCATGCCCGCCAACAGCGCCTGATGAATCGATGTCACATCCCACGGCAACCCATCCGATTCCGGCGCGCTCGCAGGCGGTGCATCCGCCTGCCCGGCGCGCTGCACGGCGGCCCGTTCACGCCCGGATTCGGCTGGGCCGTTCCCGGATTCGCGCCTGCTGCCAGATCGGCCGCGACGACCTGAGCCGCCGCCGCGCTCCTGGGATGCGGATTCGTCACCGCGGGAACGAGATCCGCGGCCTCGTGCGGCTCCGTCGTTTCCTCCGGCCTGGTCGTCAGGCTGCGTTCTGCGCCCGTTGCGGGTGGATTCGGCTCGGTCGGAACGGGATTCACCGTTGCTGGACCGCTTGTCGTTCCCGCGCCCGGCCTCGGATGCGAAGTGCTGGTCTCGTTCGGACGGCTTGCCGCGTTCGGCTGCCCGATCTCGCCCCGGGGTAGCGGCTCCCGCACCCCGCTGGTCTCGAGCACCGGATATTGTTGCGATGCCGTCGGATTCGGCACTGGGACGATCGGTGTCCGGATGCCAGCCCAGGCTGCGGGTGATGGTGCGGAGTTGGCCCTGCAGGTCCTGCCATTCGCGGATGCGCAGGTAGTGCAGGAACTCGTCGCGGCACATGCGGCGGAACTGGTTGGAGGACAGTGCCTTTCGCTGTTCTCGCAGGTAGTCCCAGAGGCGCAGGTAGGACAGGAAGTCCGAGCCCTCGACGGTGAAACGAGCGTGTTGGGCGTCGGCGGCCTGCTGATGGTCGACCGGACGTTCGCGCACGTCCTGGATGGACAGGGCGGCCACGATGATGAGCACCTCGGCCAGGCAGCCGCCGCGCTGTGCCTCGACCAGCATCCGCGCCATCCGCGGATCCACCGGGATCTGAGCCATTTCGCGGCCGATCGAGGTCAGCGCCAGGGCCGTGCCTGATGCCGAGCCCGCGCGGCCTCGATCCTCGCGGTGGGTCAGCGCGCCGAGTTCCTCGAGCAGCGCGATACCGTCGCGGATGGCGCGGGAATCGGGTGGCTCGACGAACGGGAAGCTCTCGATATCGCCCAGTCCCAGGGCGGTCATCTGCAGAATGACCGCGGCCAGATTGGTGCGCAGGATCTCCGGCTCGGTGAATCTCGGACGGGATTCGAAATCGTCCTCGGAATACAACCGGATCGCGATGCCGTCCGCGACACGGCCGCATCGGCCCGACCGCTGCCGTGCCGAAGCCTGGGAAATCGGTTCGATCGGCAGTCGTTGCACCTTGGTGCGCAACGAATATCGCGAGATACGCGCGGTGCCCGGATCGATGACGTAGCGAATGCCCGGTACGGTCAGCGAGGTCTCCGCGACATTGGTCGCCAGCACCACGCGCCGCCCGGTGTGCGGTTCGAACACCCGATGCTGCTCGGCCGCCGACAACCGAGCGAACAGCGGCAGGATCTCGGTCCGCGGCAGCCGCATATCGCGCAATGTGTCGGCGGCATCACGGATTTCGCGTTCCCCGGACAGGAACACCAGGATGTCCCCGTCACCCTCGGCGAGCAGTTCGCGCACCGCGTCGCCGATGGCGTCGGTCGGATCCCGGTCCACGATCTCGGTGTCCTCGTCGTCGAGATCCTCCGAGGTGACCGGAATTTCGAGCGACAGCGGCCGGTACCGCACCTCCACCGGAAACGACCGCCCGGACACTTCCACGATCGGCGCGGCCGTGCCCGAGTCCGCGGGGCCCGCACCGTCGTTCCGACGCAGTTGGGATTCCCCGGCGTCGTGGGACTCGGTCTCGTGCCGATTCGCTTGCTGCGCTGTCGAATCGGGGTCCGGGCTCGCAGTGCCCTCGGCGGTCGATGCCGCACCGTCGACGGAATCCTCACGGCTGGAAGGAGTCTGCGTGCCGAAATGCCGGGCGAACAGCTCCGGATCGATGGTGGCCGAGGTGATGATGACCTTGAGGTCCGGGCGCTTGGGCAGTAGCTGTTTCAGATAGCCGAGCAGGAAATCGATGTTGAGGCTGCGTTCGTGCGCCTCGTCGATGATGATCGTGTCGTAGCGGCGCAGCATGCGGTCGCGCTGGATCTCGGCGAGCAGGATGCCGTCGGTCATCAGTTTGACCAGGGTGCGGTCGGAGGCCTGATCGGTGAAGCGGACCGTATAGCCGACCACGTCGCCGAGTTCGGTGCCCAGCTCCTGAGCGATGCGTTCGGCCACGGTGCGGGCGGCGAGGCGACGCGGCTGGGTGTGGCCGATCGTGCCGCGGATGCCGCGGCCCAGCTCCAGGCAGATCTTCGGGATCTGGGTGGTCTTGCCCGAACCGGTCTCACCGGCGATGACGACCACCTGATGTGCCGCGATGGCCGCGGCGATGTCGTCGCGGCGCGCCGAGACTGGCAGCTGTTCGGGATAACGGATCTGCGGAACGGCAGCGCGGCGGGCCGCGATACGGCCCTCGGCGGCGGTGATCTCGTTCTCGATTTCGGCGAGGTCGCCGCCACGGGCCTTGTCGAGCCGTCGCCGTAACCGGTGTTCGTCGCGGATCGAGAGTTCGGCCAGGCGGGTACGGAGCTCGCGTGGTGTGGCGGCGGTCCTGGTCATTGCACCCTCCAGCCTAGCGAATTCACCACCCCGGTCCGCCACCGGTTATCGGGTGCGGCCGGTCGGGGCCATGATCACGCCCGGGAGCGTTCGCACTGCTCGCGCCGGTGGCGGTACCCGCAGGTAGTCTGGCCTCGCGCGGGTGGCGGTGAGGGAAGGCCCCCGGCGGTGCGGACGAGAGGAGCCAGACATGGGATCGCTGTGGCACGGATTCGCCGATATGGGCGCGGTCGAACGGGACGGCGCCTTCGTGGTGGCGCGTGGCGAAGGGGCCTACATCTGGGATCAGGCCGGTACCCGCTACCTCGATGCCACAGCCGGGCTCTGGTTCACCAACGTCGGCCACGGTCGTCGCGAGATCGCCGATGCGGTGGCCGCGCAGCTGTCGTCCCTGGCGCACTATTCCAATTTCGGCGACATCACCGCACCGGTGACGCAGGAGCTGGCCGAACGTCTCGGCGAGCTGGCTCCGGTGCCCGGCAGCAAGATCATGTTCACCTCCGGTGGCTCCGATTCGGTCGACACCGCCGCCAAATTGGCACGCCGCTATTGGCACGAGACGGGCAGGCCCGACAAGACCCTGATCGTCGGCCGGCGGCTCGCTTACCACGGAATGCATTACGCCGGAACGGCTCTGGGCGGTATCGCGCCGAACCGCGCCGGATACGGCGAACTGGTCCCGGACGCCCGGACCGTCGAATGGGATGACGCCAAATCCCTGGCGGCGCTGATCGAGGAGGTCGGCGCGGACCGCATCGCCGCGTTCTTCTGCGAGCCGATCATCGGTGCGGGCGGGGTGTACCTGCCGCCGGAGGGCTATCTGGCCGAGGTGCGGCGCATCTGCTGGGAGAACGACATCCTGTTCGTCGCCGACGAGGTCGTCACCGGATTCGGCCGCATCGGCGGATCCTGGTTCGCCTCCACGCGTTTCGGGCTCGAGCCCGATATGATGACCACGGCCAAGGGGCTGACCTCCGGCTATCTGCCGATGGGTGCGGTCTTCGCCGCACCTCGGGTGGCAGAGCCGTTCTTCTCCGGCGACGTCTGGTTCCGGCACGGCTACACCTACGGCGGCCACGCCGGTGCGGCCGCCGCCGCCATGGCCAACCTGGATATTCTCGAGCGTGAGAATCTGATCGACGCCAGTAAGAATCTGGAATCGCTACTGCACGAACACTTCTCGCCGCTGGCGGCACATCCTCGCGTGGCCGAGGTGCGGAGCGGTCTGGGCGCGGTCGCCGCGGTGCAGATGGCCGATCCGGCCGACGGGCCCGCGATGGTGAAAGCCCTTCGCGCGCAGGGTGTTTCCGGACGTGCGGCCGGTCAGGGCGCACTGCAGATCTCGCCGAGCTTCGTCATCACCGAACAGCAGGTGGCGGAGCTGGCGGCGGCGTTCGGACGAGCCCTGCGCTGAGGTCCGCGCGGCGGCTACCACACCGGATGCCCGGATGAAAGGGTGCCGTTGACCCGTCGCGGGATGCGAGCATGGAACGAGGCGTGCTCGCGTCGCGGGAAGGCGGTGGGGTGTGGGTGGTTTCGTGGCGCAATATCCGGTGCTGCGCTGGGGGATCGCAGCGGGCTTCGTCATCGCGGCGGTGCTGGTCGCGGGCAGGCTTCCGGTCTTCGCACACGGCGTGGTCGGTGGTGCCTCGCGTCCGGTCGCCGATCACGAATCCGATGCCGCACATCTGCTGATGTGCCTGGTCATGCTGGCGATGCTGGTCTTCCCGATGGTCGCCGCGCCGGATGCGCTGCGCGGCGTGCTCACCGCGATGACGGTGGTGTACGCGGCGGTCCTGGCCGCGCGGGTGTGGGCCTGGCGCAACGGTGACTGCGCGCCCGCGAGGGCCGCGACGATCGGTTATCACCTGATAGCGGCCACGGCGATGCTGTGGTCGATGTCCGGGCACGGCATGAGCATGAGTATGGATCGCCCGCCCGCCGGATCGTCCGTCCCGATGCTGGTGTTCGCGGCGCTGTTCGTCCTGGACGCCGTGCTGATGTTCGTTCCGGGTCCGATATCGGTGCTGCGCCATACGAGCGGACATGCGATGACCCCGGCCGCGGTGATTCCGCACGTGGTGATGGATCTGGGCACCGCGTACATGCTCGCCGCGGCGGCGCTGCACTGAATCCTGCCGTCTCGGGATCGCGCACGGCCTCGTGAAAACGCCGATGGCCGCGTACTCGACGAGTACGCGGCCATCGCGAGATGTGCTGCGGCGCTGGGACGCCCGCGGTATCAGACCTCGGCCGAGGCCAGTGCCCGGGTGGACTGCACCGCCTGCCCGACGCCCGCCACGATCGCCGCCGCGCGCAGCGCCTCGAAGATCACTTCACGGGAGACGCCCGCCTCGCGCAGGGTGTTCTCGTGCGCTTCCAGGCAGTGCTGGCAGCCGTTGATCGAGGAGACCGCGAAGGACCACAGCTCGAAATCGGCCTTGTCCACACCCGGATTGCCGATGATGTTCATCCGCAGTCCGGCGCGCAGATCGTCGTACCGGCCCTCCAGGAACGCCTTGCCTCGGTAGAACACGTTGTTCATGCCCATGATCGAGGCAGCGCCCAGGGCGGCGTTGTACGCCTCCGCGGACAACGTGTCGGCGGCCTCGTCGGCGATCTCGCGTAGCGTCACCGCCGAGCGAGTGGCCGCCGCCGAGGCCAGCAGGGTGCCCCACAACTGCTGTTCGCTGAGCACGGTCGAGCGCGCGATGGACGACAGGTTGAGCTTGAGGTCCTTGGCGTACTCGGGGAGCGAGTTCTTCAGGTTCTCGACGGTCACAGCTGGTAACTCCTTCGGTTCTCGCGTCAGACGCTGGCGCTCATGAGCTCGCCGGCCGCGATGGTCGGGTCGCCCTTCTTCCAGTTGCACGCGCACAGTTCGTCGGACTGCAGTGCGTCGAGCACGCGCAGCACCTCGTCCACGTTGCGGCCCACCGAACCGGCGGTGACCGAGACGAACTGGACCTCGTTGTTCGGGTCGACGATGAACGTCGCGCGGTCGGCGACGCCGTCGGCGTTGAGAACGCCGGTGGCCGTGACCAGTTCGCGCTTGAGGTCCGAGAGGATCGGGAACGGGAGGGTCTTGAGATCCTCGTGCTGGGCACGCCACTGGAAGTGCACGAACTCGTTGTCGACCGAGGCGCCGAGCACCTGGGCGTCACGGTCGGCGAACTCCTCGTTCAGCTTGCCGAACGCTGCGATCTCGGTGGGGCACACGAACGTGAAGTCCTTGGGCCAGAAGAACACCACGCGCCACTTGCCGGCGTGGTCGTCGCTGCTGACCTGGGTGAAGTAGTCGTCGGGCTGCTTCGCGTCGACCTTGGACAGGTCACCGCCGATCACTGCGGTGAGGTTGTACGCCGGGAACTGGTCGCCGATGGTCAGCAGAGCCATGCTGTCTCCTTCGTCCTTCGTTGTCGGGATTGCCGTGCGGAAGTGTTCGCTGTGATCTTGCCCGCGGCGGGGCAAAAGGTAAACGTGATCAGTCGCACTATACTGATAGGCGTGACTGATCAGACTTATCAGCCCACCCTGTCACAGCTGCGTGCGTTCGTGGCGATCGCCGAGTATCGCCACTTCGGCACGGCGGCTGCGCGATTGAGCGTGAGCCAGCCCACGTTATCGCAGTCGCTCGCATCGCTGGAAAACGGCCTGAAACTGCAACTGATCGAACGCAGTACGCGCCGGGTTCTGGTGACCGCGGCGGGCAAACGCCTGCTGCCGCAAGCGATGGCGACGCTCGAGGCAGCCGATCGGTTCATCGCCTCCGCGGTCGGCGACGGACTCGGCGGCACGCTGCGGTTGGGCATCATTCCCACGGTTGCGCCGTATGTGCTGCCGGCCGTACTGCCCGAACTGCGGCACCGATTCCCGGCGATGGTGCCGCACGTCATCGAGGATCAGACCGCACGCCTGCTCGACGGGCTGCGCAGCGGCGTGCTGGACGTGGCGCTGCTCGCACTGCCGTCCGACACCGGCGGGATGGTCGAAATCCCGCTCTACAGTGAGGAATTCGTCCTGGTGGTGCCCGAAGGGCACGAATTGTCCGGGCGCGGCGGGCTCTCGCCCGCCGCGCTGGACGAACTGCCGCTGCTGCTGCTGGACGAGGGACACTGCCTGCGGGACCAGACCCTGGACCTGTGTCGTGCCCAGGACGTGCGTCCCGGGCCGGTCGGGGACACCCGGGCCGCTTCGCTGTCGACGGTCGTGCAGTGTGTCGCAGGCGGTTTGGGCGTCACACTCATCCCGGAGATGGCCGTTGCGGCCGAAACCGCCCGTGGCGCACTACAGATCGCCCGATTCGCCGCCCCTGCCCCGGGGCGCACGCTCGGGCTGGTGTTCCGCGGATCGACCGCGCGCACCGAGGATTACGAACAGCTCGCCGAGGTGATTCGCACGCACCGGCCGGTGTGATCATCTTCGACCGAACCGCCCGCCCGAGTGTCCTCGCGCACAAATCCGCGCCGATGCCTGGTGCCGAGGGCCGATACGATTGACCGGCAGGGGAGCGTCTGGGACGCTCTCGGCGTGCGGATTCATCATCTCAACTGCGGCAGCATGGCACTGGGTACCGTCGATCACTGTCTGCTGATCGAGACCGGGGCCGGACTGGTTCTGGTTGACACCGGATTCGGTCTCGGTTGCGTGCGCGATCCGGGCACGATGGTGGGCCCGAGTCGTTTCGTCCTCGGTCTCGAACTTGCCGAGCACGAAACGGCGTTCCGTCAGATCCAGGGGCTGGGGTACGACCCCGCCGATGTCCGCCACATCGTGCTCACTCACCTGGATTTCGATCACGCGGGCGGACTCTCGGACTTCCCGGAGGCGACCGTACATGTGCACGGCCCGGAATTCCGGGCCGCGACCGCGCGTCGGACGTTCTCCGAGCGGACCCGATATCGGGCGCAGCAGTGGGCGCACGGTCCGCGGTGGATGGTGAACGAAATCGACGGCGGCGAGGAGTGGTTCGGCTTCCGCGCGGTGCGCGATCTGCCCGGTGTGCCGCCGCAGATTCTGGTGGTGCCGTTGCACGGTCACACCCGCGGACACGTCGGCGTCGCGATCGATACGGGCCGGGGATGGTTGTTGCACGCGGGCGATGCCTTCGGCGTCGGCAGCGAAATCGATCCGGCACAACCACATACGCCGTTGTTGTGGCGGCTGTACGAGCTGGCCGCGGTGGCCGGAATGCCCTACCGCGACAACCGCCGTCGGCTGTTGGAATTGAACCGCGCACACGGTGCCGATATCACCATTTTCAGTGCTCACGACGGGGAAGCGTTCACCCGCCTGACGTCCTCGACGGTGCGGCCCACGCAATGGCGCGGTGGCGAATCTGGAGCGTGAGTCAGTTCACCACCCCCAATATCATGTTTCCGGCGCGTCGATGAGGCACCATGGGTACATGACACGTAATGCGCCCCAGCTCGATTCCGACGTGCCGGTCGCGCGCCCAGATCAAATCGCGCGAATTGTCGCGGCGTTGGCCGCGCTCGATACTCCGGCACCGCAAATAACTAGCGAACTCACCGGCGGTACTCGAATCCGCCTCGCGTACCGCGTTCTGCCCGACGGGCGGGTCGAACGCGGACTCGCGTGACGGAAGGCGGCGCGCGCGGCCCCGCCGGGCCGCGTGGCGATACCGCTGCGCCCGCGGGCCGATTGAGTTCGCTGGCGCCGCAGGCGGACACGTTGTTCGCCTATGGCACGTTGCAGTTCGGTCCGGTGCTCGAGGAACTGCTCGGGCGGGTGCCCGAGGCGGATCTCGGCGTGGCTCGCGACCGGCGAGTGGCAGCGTTACCGAAACGTGCCTATCCGGGCCTGGTCGCCGAACCGGGCCGCATGGCCTCCGGATTGGTGCTGCAAGGGCTCACCCCGGCGGACTGGGAGATCATCGACGCGTTCGAGGATGCGCAGTACGAGCTGCGACCGGTCCGCGTGATCGGCCGGGAGGAACCGGTGCCGACCTACGTGTGGACCGATGTCGTCGCCGAGCGCGACTGGCACCCCGAGGAATTCGCCGCCGACCACCTGCACGGGTACACCACCCTGTGCGCCCGGTGGCGCGCCGAATTCGGCCGCCGCACCCGGTGAGAGCGCAGTCACACTCGGGGTTGCACGCTGCATAATCGGTGCCCAGTCGCAGTATTGGAAACTGTGCAGGATGCTCAGTTGTGGATGCGAAGGTTGTTCATTTCGCGCTGCGGGGACAGTATGACGGCGTCGAATGCTCAATCTAGGCCGCGCCGGATCGGTGCCGGCCGGACGGGTGGAACTGATGACCGAGCTCGCCGATCGCGAACTGATCCCAGCACCGTACGACCTCGCCGACCGTTATCGAGTCGGCGCGGGAACCGTCGTCCTGACCGGAGTTCAGGCGATCGCGCGGCAGTTGGTGGAACAGCACGTCCGGGATCTGCGTGCGGGCAGACGGGTGGGCACCTTCGTCTCCGGATATCAGGGCTCGCCGCTGGGCGGGGTGGACCGGATGCTGGGCGAGATGCCCGAGGTATTGGCCGAGCACGATATCCATTTCGTGCCCGGTGTGAACGAGGAACTCGCGGCCACCTCGGTCTGGGGCTCGCAGGCCGATCTGCCCGCGGGGAATTCCACGCACGACGGGGTCGTCGGGGTCTGGTACGGCAAGGGACCCGGACTCGATCGCGCCACCGATGCGCTGCGACACGCGACGGTGTACGGCGTCAATTCCCGGGGTGGGGTATTGCTGCTGGTCGGTGACGATCCCGCGGCGAAGTCCTCCACCGTGCCCGCGGCCTCGGAACGGTCCCTGGCCGCGATGAACATTCCGGTGCTGTTCCCGCGCAACGCGGGTGAGATCGTCACGATGGGGCTGCACGGTGTGGCGTTGTCGCGGGCCTCGGGGTGTCCGGTGGCGCTGAAGATCGTCGCCGACGTGGCCGACGGCGCGTGGACGGTGCCCGCGACGATCGGCGAGATCGATATCGTCGTCCCCGAAATGTCCTGGGAGGGTGAGCCGTTCACCTACCGGCAGCGGCCGATGGGCGCGCCCGCGGACAGCCTGCTCGCCGAGGCCGATCTGCACGGTCCGCGCTGGGCGACCGTCCTGGCCTACAGCACGCTCAACGATCTGGACGTCATCGAGGTGAATCCCGAACGCGCCGAGATCGGTATCGCGGCAACCGGAACCGCCTACGACGCGATGCATCAGGCCCTGGCCGATCTCGGCGTGGACGATGCGGCGCTGCAGCGAGCGGGGGTGCGGCTGCTGCGCATCGGAATGCCGTATCCGCTTGCCCCCGAACGGGTCCGCGAGTTCGCCTCGGGACTGTCCCGGTTGATCGTGGTGGAGGACAAGACCGCCTTCGTCGAGACACAGATTCGCGAGATCCTGTACGGCACAGCGGACGCCCCGCAGATTCTCGGCAAACGCGATGCCGCGGGACTTCCGCTGTTCGCTTCCGATGGTGAACTCACCACCGGACGGATCCTGTCGCCGCTGCGCCGCGTGCTGGACGGCCACCTGGACTTGAAACGTCCACTGCCACAACCGCTGTCCCTGTCGGTCCTGCCCGCCAGACGCGCCGCCTATTTCTGCAGTGGTTGTCCGCACAACCGCTCGACGGCGGTGCCGGAAGGTTCCCTGGCCGGCGGCGGAATCGGCTGTCACACCCTGGTGACCATGTCCGACCGCACGGACAGCAAGGTGGTCGGGCTGACCCAGATGGGCGGGGAGGGCGCGCAGTGGATCGGGCAGGCTCCGTTCACCGATGTGCCGCATCTGTTCCAGAACATCGGCGACGGAACATATTTCCACTCCGGTCAGCTGGCCGTGCAGGCATGTATCGCCGCAGGGGTGAACATCACCTACAAGCTGCTCTACAACGATGTGGTCGCGATGACCGGAGCGCAGGATGCCGAAGGGGCACTGGCGGTTCCGCGGCTGACGCACAAACTCCTCGATGAGGGGGTGCGGCAGATCGTCGTGTGCGCCGACGAACCGGACAAGTACCGTAAACGCGACCTCGCACCGGGAACCCTGCTGTGGCATCGGGATCGGCTGGACGAGGCACAGCGGATGCTGCGCGAGGTCCCCGGCGTCACGGTGCTGATCTACGACCAGCACTGCGCCGCCGACGCCCGCCGCAAGCGCAAGCGCGGCGCACTGCCGGTGCGGCGCACCCGAGTGGTCATCAACGAGGCGGTCTGTGAGGGCTGCGGCGACTGCGGGGTCCAGAGCAACTGCCTGTCGGTGCAGCCGGTGGACACCGAATTCGGCCGCAAGACCCGGATCGATCAGACCTCCTGCAATACCGATTACAGCTGTCTGAAGGGCGACTGCCCGTCCTTCGTCACGGTGGAGGCGCCCGAACCGGGCCGCGCGTCGTCCCGGAAGGCGCAGCGCCGCAAGCAGGTTCGGCCCGAACCACCGACACTGCCCGAGGTTCGCGTCGAGTCGCCGAACGTCACACAGAATGTCCTGCTGGCCGGAATCGGCGGTACCGGGATCGTGACCGTCAACCAGGTCCTGGCCACCGCCGCCATGCGCGCCGGATATCAGGTCGCGGGCCTGGATCAGATCGGGTTGAGCCAGAAGGCCGGTCCGGTGGTGTCCCATATGCGTTTCGCGACGACCGCGCTCGAGCCGTCCAACCGGCTCACGCCCGGCTCGGCGGACTGCATTCTGGCCTTCGATCTGCTCGCCGCGGCCGATGCGAAGAATCTGGCCTACGGGTCGGCGGAGGAGACGATCTCGGTGGCGTCGACCAGCCGGACGCCCACCGGTGCGATGGTGTATGATGCCGCGGTCCGGTATCCGGAGACCGAGAATCTGCTCGGGCGGCTGTCCGGGGCATCACGCTCGGTGAGCTCGTTCGACGCCCTGGCTGCCGCACAGACGCTGTTCGGCAATGCCACGGCGGCCAACTTCCTGCTGGTCGGCGCGGCATATCAGGTCGGTGGGCTGCGGCTGCCCGCCGCGGCGATCGAGGAGGCCATCGAGATCAACGGCGTCGCGGTCGCCGCCAATATCGCGGCGTTCCGGTGGGGTCGCGCGGCGGTGGCGCGTCCCGACGAATTCGCGGCCGCGACCGCACCTCGGTCCGGTGGCCGCATCGCACCGCAGGCTTCTGCGGAGCTTCTGGCCGGGCTGAGCGTGACCGGTGAGACCCGGCGTCTGGTCGAGCGGCGCGCGGGCGAGCTCATCGGGTTCGGTGGCGTACGCGTGGCCCGCGAGTACCTCGCACTCGTACAACGGGTGTGGGAATCCGAGCGCGCGGTCACCGACCGCACCGAATTCAGTGAGCAGGTCGCGCGCGGGCTGTACAAGCTCACCGCCTACAAGGACGAGTACGAGGTCGCTCGTCGCCTCACCGACCCGGGCTTCCTCGACGAGGTCGCCGCCGCTGTCCCCGACGGCGCGAACCTGACCTACCGGCTGCATCCGCCCATCCTGCGCGCCCTGGGCCGCACCGAGAAGATCGGCCTGGGCCCCCGCAGCCATGTGGCCCTGCGCCTGCTGGCCAAGGCGAAGCGCCTGCGCGGCACCGCATTCGACCCCTTCGGGTACGCGCATGTCCGCCGCGTCGAACGTGCCCTGCTCGCGCACTACACGGAGATGATCGACACGCTGGCCGGAACCTTGTCCCGCGACTACGACCGCGCCGTCGAGGCCGCGGCCCTGCCGGATGTGATCCGCGGCTACGAGCAGATCAAGCTCGCGAACGTCGAGACCTACCGTGATCGCCTGCGGGAGTTGGGCATCGAGCCGCCCGCCCTGCCGTGAGCGGTCGGCCGTTCCGTCGCGATCGTTGTCCGTGTCGGCTCGGACGGGGCGGGATAGAGTGTGCGGGAACCGCGTACGCGGTGAACGAGGGAGGGCGCCGATGTCGGCAGTGGTGTTCATCGTTGCGACGCGTCGCGGCGACGCGGAAGAGTTGGACCAGCTAGCAGGCGAACTTGGCGAGGATCTGCGCGAGATCGGCGGGCTGGCCGTCGGCGCGGTCACAGCGTCGGGGGAGTCGGGGACGAAATCCGATGTGGCGTTGCAGATCGGGCAGTTGGCGGTGTCGAGCGGAGCGCTCGGCACCGTCGCCTGGATGATTCGGGACGTGGTCATCCGATTCCTGGATCGCACCCGCGCGGATTCGATCACGATTCGCAACGGAGATCTCGAGGTGGTGGTCGAACGCCCCTCCGATAAGCAGGTCGACGGTCTGATCGAGCGATTGCGCGACGTCCTGCGCGATGACTAGCCCGACCGGTCGCAGACTGGCCCTGTTCGTCGCCAACGACACGTTCCACTCGCCGGGTATTCCCAGGCTGCATGCGCCGGTGTCGGATGCGACCCAGCTGCGCGAGTTGTTGCGCGATCCGGAGATCGGCGCCTTCGCCCCGGCGGAGATACTCGTCAACGAGTCGAAAGCCGAGATCGAACGCGGCATCGAGCGCCTGTTCCGCGGTGCGGGGCCCGAGGACGTCGTCCTGTTCTACTTCTCCGGCCACGGCATCCGCACGCGCCACAACCTCTATCTGGCGACCAGCAATACCGACACCCAGCTGATCAGCAGTTCGGCGGTATCGGCGTCGTTCATCAAGGAACTCATCCGGGAGTCCGCGGCCGCGGCGAAGATCATCCTGCTGGACTGCTGTTACAGCGGGGCATTCCTGGGTGGTGATGTGATCAAGGCCCAGCCCACGGTCGACGACGTCGGGCACGAGCTGGCCGCGGGGGAGGGCATCTGCGTGCTGACCGCGGCCACGGCCGTGCAGGTCGCCGGGGACGGCGGCGCGGAGCGGTCGGCGCCGCTGTCCGTGTTCACCTCCGCGGTCGTCAAGGGAATCGCGACCGGCCTGGCCGACAACGGCACCGGCGTGATCAACACGCACAGCTTGTGGAGCTACGTCAGTGCGGAGGTGCGCGGCCGGACCAGTCGGCAGACGCCCAGTCACTACGGAGTGTTGCAGGAGGAGGTGCATATCGCCCGGACCCGCCGCAGACTCCCCCTCCCCGATATCCGGGACCTGCCCGCCGAGGCGGCCGTGTTGCCCGAGATGACCGATGGCGCAGCGGATCTGGTCACCCGGGTCGCCCTCGCGCATCGGGGCGAGGGGGCCGTACCCGTACCCGTGCCCGGCGCGGGCCTGGACGGCGACAATGATTTCGCGGCGCTGTACCGGATCACCGATCCCGCCGATCCGGAACTCGGCCACCGGTGGCAGCCGAAGAACGGATCCGACCGGCTCAGGATTCCCGTCGGGATCGACAGCGCCGGCCGGCCGGTGCTGCTGGATTTCAAGCAGGCCGCCGAGGAGGGGTGGGGCCGCACGGATTGCTCATCGGCGCAACGGGTTCGGGCAAGTCGGAGATGTTGCGGACGATCGTCCTCGGGCTCGCGCTGGAACACTCTCCCGAACAGGTGAACTTCCTGCTGGTCGAATACAAGGGCGACGCAACGTTCGGTGGTTTCGCCGGACTCCTGCACCTCGGTGGATACATCGGCGACCTGTCCGCGGATCTGTCGCTCGTGCAGGCCCTGGAGGAAGCTCTCACCGGCGAGCTCGACCGACGCCGGGAACTGTTGCGCGCCACCGGAAACTTCGCCTCCATCCAGCAGTACGAACAGGCGCGTGCCGCGGGGGTGTCACTGGATCCGATGCCCGAGCTGTTCGTGATCATCGACGAGTTCAGCGAGTTGCTGTCCCAGACGCCGGAGTTCATCAGCGTGCTGACGGCGACCGGCCGCCTGGGTCGTTCGGTCGGCATCCATCTGTTGCTCGCCAGCCAGCGGCTGGACGAGGTATCGCTGTGAAGCCTCGACGCCCACCTGTCCTACCGCATTGCTCTGAAGACCTACTCGCTCAACGAATCGCGGGCCGTGCTGGACGCACCGCTCGCCTATCATGCCGAGCATCCCGGGGAGCGGATATCTGAAGGCGCATCCGTCTGCCGAGCTGGTTCGATTCGTCGCCGCCTACGGTTCGACTGCTCGTGCAAGGAATTTGCGAGTCGAACACCCCCGATCAGGCGAAGATCGTGCTGGTGGATCTGAGGCGGACCATGCTCGGAGAGGTGCAGTCGGAACATCTGTCCGGCTATGCGACGACCGCACCGAACCTCGCCAAGATGCTGAACGAGCTGGTCTCATTGCTCGGCAAGCGGTTCCCCGGAGAAAATGTGACGCCGCAGCAACTGCGTGACCGTTCCTGGTGGACCGGACCGGAGGTGTATGTGGTCATCGATGACTACGACCTGGTCGTCACCACCTCGGAGAATCCGGTGGCAGCGGTCCGAGAGTTGCTGCCGCACGGACGCGATATCGGCTTCCATCTGATCATCGCCCGGCGCAGCGGGGGAGCGGGCCGCGCCCTGTACGAACCGGTGCTCGCCTCGCTGCGGGACCTCGGCTCGACCGGCCTGATCATGAGTGGGAGCCGTGACGAAGGTGCGCTGCTCGCATCGATCAAACCCACGCCCATGCCCCCTGGACGCGGCATGCTCGTCGATCGCAGGCGTGCGGAGCTCATCCAGACCGCCTGGACACCACCGCCTGAATAGCCGGATGCGGCGGGACGGCTCTCAGAATCCTCGCCGTTCACGGGGTACGAGCAGGCACAGCAGGGCGACGACCAAGCCGCCGCCCACCGCGTACAACCCCCAGGTACCGCTGAACAGAGTGTGGTAGTCGGTGCGGATCTGGCTGTCGAACGAGCTGTCCAGACGCCAGGCCAGCACCCCGAGGGAGGCCAGGCCGACCAGGACACCCAGCCACCCCAGCAGGCGTGAGCCGAACAGGGTGGTCAGCAGGAGCACCGCGGCGACCGCCAGCAGAACCACCGCGAGCGAGGTCTGCAGGGTGACCGACTGAGCCTGGATCTGATCGAGGCTGCGACCGGCGGGGAACCCGTCGCGTAGTTCGGTGAGCGGCACATGACGGGCCTCGACCGTGCCGATGAGCGGTCCGAAGGTTCCCACCGCCACCGCGACAGCACAAACCAGCAGCAGGAGATGGACGAAAGTGCGCATACTCCAGGGTATTGCGAACCGGGTGATTTCGCCGCCAACTCGAACAGGTCGACTCGGCGAGCAGCACGTGAACAGATGGCGGATACGCCTGCGCCCCGACCGACAGCGCGTGGTGTGATCCCGCGGAATCCGACGCGCCCCGCCGAATGGTCCGGCGGGGCTCAGCTCGTATTCGGTTGTGCGACAGTCTCAGCCGACGCCCACCGGCGACCGCAGCGCATGCGGTTCGATCGCGCCGCGAATCAATGCGCGCTCGTCGACCGTCTCGGCGCGGTACGGCAGTCGCGCCAGGGTCTCGGTCATCTTCGCCACCGGATCATCGATCACCTTCGGCGTGCCGAACAGGAAGGTCCACTCGTGCTCGTCGCTGACGTACGGCACGACCGTGGGGAACAGGTCGTGGAACCGGGCCCAGGAACGCTCGAGCGTCTCGTTGCGCCACATGGTCTGACAACCCGCTTGGACGGCCAGTACACCGCCCTCGGACAGCAGCGCGCGACATCGCTGGAGGAACTCGTCCTCGTACAACCGGTTGTGCTGTGCTTCCCCGACCCGCTCGTCGGGCAGATCGATGCAGATCAGGTCGTATCGCACGCCCGCCGCCTCGGCCTCGGCCAGGAAGTCCCAGCCATCGGCGAAGTGCATCTTGATCGGGCCCGACTGCGCGACCGCCTCGGCCAGATCCGCCGGAGAGTATCCGTACGGGAGGTGCTCGGCGCACAACTCCACCTCTTGCCGGTCGATATCGACGTGATCGACGATCGACGCGCCCGCGGCCACGGACATCTGCGAGGCGACGCCCTCGCCGGAACCGACGATCAGCACCCGATCCAGCTTCTCGGCCAGCGCGTACCCCGGGACGAGCATCGCCTCGTGATAGGTCAGCTGGGAGAACTCGGTGGATTGGCGGTCGTCGTCGGAGAACAGGCTCACGCCCTGCTCGGTGCGCGCGATCACCATGTGCTGGAACGGAGTTCGGGTGTCGACGATCACGTCGTGCAGATTCCACACCCGGGTCGTGCCGGGGCCGACCGGCTCGTGGATACGCCGGCCGCCGCGCCCGCGCCGGATCACCTCGGTGTGCACCGACGCGGGGGCGAGCTCCTGCTGCAGCAACTCCACCGCCGCGGTCGCGCCCGCACCGATACTTCCGCAGGTGAACACGTCGACGAAGATGTCGCCGGATTCCGGATAGGTGTGAATGGACGCATGGGATTCGGACAGCAGCGCCAGCACCGTGACCCCCTGCGGGTCGAACTTCTTGTGCACCACATCGCAGATGGTCACCCCCGCGGCGACCAACGATTTTCGAAGGGCTGCTTCGAGGCGTTCGAGATCGTCACAAAGGGCCGTGTCGACACCACCGAACTCGGCCAGCACATGCCAGCCGGTGAATTCTGCCGTCATTGCTGAACTCACTCTCGCTCAGCGCCCATGACATGAACAGTCAAAGGCGGAAAACCGTTGAAGGACACCGACGAATAGCTCGCCGTATATGCGCCGGCATCGAGGATCCGAACGGGATCGCCGGCTCGCAGCGTGGTCGGGAGAAGGACCCGCGTGCGTTGATAGAGTACGTCGTCCCCGTCGCAGGTCGGACCGGCAATCACCGCCTCGTCCGCTGCGTCTCCGTCTCGTGAGGTCACGATCCGGTAGGCGATGTACTCGTTCTCGGTCTCGGCCATTCCGTTGTAGCGGCCGATGTCGAGGTATACCCAGCGCCGCCCGTCCGGCGCGATGCGCACGTTGACGACCTCGGCGTGGATCACTCCGGCGCTGCCCACCAGGGCGCGGCCGGGCTCCACGACGACGTCGGTGTGCTCGGGGAGGTGGCGTGCGGCCGTCTCGGCGATCACCGCACCCAGCTCGGACAGCTCCGGCGCCGGATCGGCGTACGAAATCGGCAGTCCGCCACCGATGTTCACCGATCGCACCGGAATGTCCTTGACCGCCAACGCTTCCGTGATCGCGGCGGCCTGTTCGATGCCGATCCGCCAGGCGGACGGATCGAGCTGCTGTGAGCCGACGTGGAAGTAGGGGCCCACCGGCACGAGCCCGAGATCGCGGGCGCGTACCAGCAGCCGCACCGCTTCACCCGGTGCGCAGCCGAATTTCGTGCCGAACGGCGTGCGGGACTGCGGCGTCGAGGCCAGGAACCGGCACTCCACCTCCGCGCCCGGCGCGTACTCGCTGATCCGGGTCAGATCGTCCTCGGTGTCGAAGGCGTAGCGGCGCACGCCCGTGGCGTAGGCCGCCGCGATATGGGCGGCCTTCTTGATCGGGTTGCCGTAGTTCAGCACCGCGGGATCCACGCCGAGCTCGAGGCACTGCTCGATCTCACCGATACTGGCGACATCGAACTCCGCGCCTTCGGCGGCGAGCAGCCGGATGATCTCCGGCATGGGAGATGCCTTGACCGCGAACCGAATTCGCGTCGGATGACGGTCCCCCAGGCCGCTCAGTGCGGATCGCAGCGCGCGGAAATTGTCGCGTACGCGGGAGAGATCGATGACGAGGCAGGGCGACTCGGGCACGTGTGGACCGAACAATCTGAGGGAACTCTCTTTCTTCCGGGCAGCAGCCTCCCACGGCGGACAGCGAGCGAGAGCGTATCAGCGGGAGGCGGTAGAAAACGAACTGGAGCGAGGTCGCCTTGATCACGTGCCCGCGGGTGCGGCGGCGGGCTGTGCGGTACTCATCCCGCACTCACCGTGACCTCGTCGAACACCACCTCGCCGGCGGCATCGGAGGCGGGCAGATCGACCACGGCATCGATCGACCAGCCGTGGTCACCGGCCGGGTCGGCGAGCACCTGGCGCACCCGCCACAGATCCGGCCGCTGTTCGATCTGGAACAGCCGCGGCCCGCGCGCTTCCGGACCGGTGCCGATCTCGTCGTACTCGGCGAAATAGGGGTCCAGTTCGGCTTCCCAGTCCGGGCCGTCGTCCAGGTCGTCCAGGGCCGCCCAGCGGCCCAGGGCCGCCAGCTCCACGCGGCGGAACATGGCGTTGCGCACCAGAACTCGGAAGGCGCGCTCGTTCGCGGAGATCGGCCGGACCGTCTCCGAACCGAACGCCAGCTGCTCGGAATCGTTCTCCGCACCCGGGTTGGTGAGCTGCTCCCACTCGTCCAGCAGACTCGAATCGACCTGGCGCACAAGCTCACCCAGCCATTCGGTGAGATCCTCGAGCTCCTCGGTACGGGCGGATTCGGGCACCGTGCGGCGCAGCGCGCGATAGGCGTCGGCCAGATAGCGCAGTACCACGCCCTCGGAGCGAGCCAGCTCGTAGTTGCTCACCAGTTCGGCGAAAGTCAGTGAGCGCTCGATCATTTCGCGCACGACGGACTTCGGCGAGGGAGTGAACTCCGACACCCACGGATGACCGCCACGATAGGTCTCGAAGGCGGGCTCGATCAGTTCGGCCAGCGGTTTGGGCCAGGTGACCTCTTCGAGCAGTTCCATCCGTTCGTCGTATTCGATGCCGTCGGCCTTCATCTCCGCGATGGCCTCGCCGCGCGCCTTGTGCTGCTGGGCCATCAGCAGCTGGCGCGGATCCTCCAGCGTGGACTCGATGATCGAGACCACGTCGAGGGTGTAGGTGGGCGAGGCGTCGTCCAGCAGATCCAGCGCGGCCAGGGCGAACGGCGAGAGCGGCTGATCGAGGGCGAAATCGCGCTGCAGATCGACGGTCAGGCGTGCGCGCCGGCCGAGCGCATCGGGTTCGTCGAGTTGCTGCACCACTCCAGCATCGCGCAGGGCACGGTACAGGCGAATGGCCTTGACGATATGTTTGCGCTGCGCCGGGCGGGGCTCGTGATTGTCCTCGAGCAGATGCCGCATCGCGTCGAAACAGTTGCCGGGCCGGGCGATGACGTTGAGCAGCATCGCATTGGTGACCTGGAACCGCGACACCATCGGTTCGGGCTGGGCGGCGACCAATCGATCGAAGGTCTCCTCCGACCAGGACACGAAGCCCTCCGGCGGTTTGCGCAGCTGTACCCGGCGCTGTTTCTTGGGGTCGTCGCCCGCCTTGGCGCGCAGGCGCGCGTTCTCCACCTCGTGCTCGGGGGCCTGCACCACGACCGTGCCCATGGTGTCGTATCCGGCGCGACCGGCGCGTCCGGCGATCTGATGGAACTCGCGGGATTTGAGCCGACGTGTGCGCACCCCGTCGAATTTGGTCAGGCCGGTCAGCAGGACGGTGCGGATCGGCACGTTGATGCCGACGCCGAGAGTGTCGGTGCCGCACACCACTTTCAGCAGACCTTCCTGGGCCAGCCGCTCCACCAGGCGCCGGTATTTCGGCAGCATTCCGGCATGATGGACGCCGATCCCGTGCCGGATCAGCCGAGAAAGCGTCTTGCCGAAGCCGGTGGCGAACCGGAATCCGCCCAGCGCCTCGGCGATCGCCTCCTTCTCCGCCTTCGAGGCGAAGTTGACGCTGGTGAGCGCCTGGGCGCGTTCCAGAGCGGCGGCCTGGGTGAAGTGCACGACGTACACCGGCGCCTGACTCGTGGTGACCAGATCCTCCAGAGTTTCGGTGATCGGCGTGCGCACGTACGAGAACATCAGGGGCACAGGGCGTTCCGTGCCGCTGACGATCGCGGTCGGGCGTGCGGTGCGGCGGTGCAGATCGTTCGCGAAGAAGTCGACCTCGCCCAGAGTGGCCGACATGAGCAGGAATTGGGCCCGCGGCAGTTCGAGTAGCGGCACCTGCCACGCCCAGCCGCGATCCGGATCGGCGTAGAAATGGAATTCGTCCATCACCACCTGGCCGACGTCGGCATTCGCGCCTTCGCGCAGCGCCAGATTCGCCAGGATCTCCGCGGTCGCGCAGATGATCGGCGCATCCGGATTCACCGCGGCGTCACCGGTGACCATGCCGACCCGATCCGCGCCGAACACCTCGCACAGGGCGAAGAACTTCTCGCTGACCAGGGCCTTGATCGGTGCGGTGTAATAGCTGCGCTGCCCGGTGTTCAGCGCCGCGAAGTGCGCGCCGATGGCAACCATGGACTTACCGGAGCCGGTCGGGGTCGACAGGATCACGTTGGCCCCGGTCATCAACTCCAGCAGCGCTTCCTCCTGCGCCGGATACAGCGTCAGGCCCTGGTCTGAGGCCCAGCCGGAGAACGACTCGAACAGCCAATCGGGATCCACGTCGGGCACGGCACGGTCGGGGATCAGTTCGGACAGCTGCACTGTGCCCATTCTGCCTCCGCCCGCGTCCGCCACACGCACGGCCCCCGAGGGATGCCGTCGGGCCAGGACGCGGCGGTTATCCGCTCAGCGCGGGTCGCCGTTCTCGGGGGTGTCCGAATCGCCGAATCCGGACTGCTCGGCCAGGAAACGCTCGAATTCCGCGCCCAGTTCTTCACCGGTCGGCAGATCGGCATCGCTGGCCAACAGGCTGGACTGCCGCTCCTGCGCGGTGACGAAACTGTCGTACTGCCGCTCGAGCGCCTGAACGACCGTCTCCACCTCGGTATTACCCGCGATGTGCTCGTTCACCTGCTCGCGCACCCGTGCCGCGGACTCGCCCAGCGCCGCCAGCGGCAGATCCAGGCCTGCGTTGTCGGCGACGTTCTCCAGCAGCGTCTGCGCGGCCTCGGGATAGGCGGTCTGCGCCAGATAATGCGGGACGTGGACCGAGAATCCGATCGATTCGTGGCCGTGCTGGGCCATCCGGAACTCGAGCAGCGACGAGGCGCTGCCCGGCACCTGCAACTCGCCCGGCCAGCGCTGATGCTCACCGATCAGGTCGCGGTCGCTGGCATGTGCGGTGACGCCGAGCGGGCGGGTGTGCGGGATCGCCATCGGGATCGCGCTCAGGCCGATCGTGCGGCGCACCCCGAGCTGTTCGGCCAGCAGCCGCACCGCGGTCACGAACTTCTCCCAGCGCAGGTCCGGCTCCAGCCCGGCCAACAGCAGGAACGGGGTGCCCGCGGTGTCCTTCACGGCCCACAGGGTCAGCTCCGGCTCGGCGTAATCGGAGAAGTGGTCGGTCTTGAACGTCATCAGCGGACGGCGCGAGCGATAGTCCAGCAGCTCGTCCACATCGAAGGAGGCCACCAGTTCCGCCTCGAGACTCTCCCGCAGATGGGTGGTCGCCAGACGTACCGCATGGCCCGCGTCGGTGAAGCCTTCCAGGCCGTGTACCAGCACCGGACCCGCACCGTCGTCGGCAGACAGCTGCGGAGCGGGGAACTCCAGTTCGTACATTCGCGACTCGTAGTCCTCCATCGCTTACTCCTTCCTGGGTGGTCCGCCACAACCGGTCGGCGGCGGGGCGGTGGCGAACCGTGCGCCGCCTGCCGATGTGGTCTCCGTCGGACCACCTTCCATTGTCCCTCATACCGTTCCGGGGCGACGCCGTCGGTCTCGCTTCGCGAGGCCATGCCTGCCTGACAACATGCCGGCGGGCGATCTCATTCCGCGATCGTGCGCCGGATCTCGGTTTCGTCGGATCAATCCGGTCCGTGCTGCGTCACGATCGCGCACACCCTCGGCGCGCCCCCGGCGTGGCGGCACGGACCGGGTGCGAGCATTGGGCATAGTGTGCCGAGTGAACGTGCCGGAGGCTCCGGATCCGCGACCGCGCCGATTCGGGCGCGGCGGCGTCGCCGGGTGCGCGGTGCTGGGGTTGCTGCTGACCGCGTGCGGCTCGACGGTCTCCGGCCATCCCGATGCCGAATCGCAGCAGGCCACGGTGATCAGGCATATCGCCGCGGATCTCGGATCGATGCTGCCGACGGCCGCACAGTTTCCCGACACGTACCCACCCGTGGTGTTGTCCGGCTCGGATGCCCTCGGCGCCGATGCGGATCTGCGCGGCATTCCCTCCGGTGCGACGGTCGATCCGCCGGGCTGTGCCGACTCGCCCCCGACCGATCCGCAGCGGATCGCGGCGACGGTCGGTACCGACGACGACACCCGCGCGAGCATCACCGTGGAGCTGATCCGCACCACCGACCCGCTCGCGCGCCTGCGCACCCTGCTGCAGCAGTGCGGGACGGTGCGTGCGCAGCACGGGCCGATCACCAATACCGTTGTCACCCAATTGGATCCGGCCGCACCGGTGAATGCCGACGATTCGCTCGCCTGGCGTCGCACGGTGAGTGGTCAGCGGGGCGGTCCGGGGCTGACCCGCTCGATGCGCACCCTCGCGGCGCAGATCGGCGATGTCCGAATCATCGCCACCTACCTGACCTTCGGCGACGACAAACCCGATATGACGGCGCTGGACCAGGTGTTCACCGCGACGGTGCAGGACGTCGGCAAGCGCTGACACGGCACGCGCCCAGCCTGCCCCGGCCCGGACCGTAGCAGACGGCTCCGACAGGAAACGGGTTCCAGGCGACCCGGCCGACGGTGTGGTGCACAGGTTCGACAGTTCTCCCCAGACCTGGTGAACGCCCAGGTCGTCGACGTTTCGCGGAGTCTGCCGTAGGTCATCGTCGGATGCATGACGACCGCCATCGAACCCACACCGGCCGACGACGAGTTCACCGGGACCCCGGCCGAATCGCCTGCTGATCCCGCTCGGGGCGCGAGCCGCGAGCGGCCCGCCTTGCGGGCCGACGATCCGTGCGAATGCATTGCCGCGGTACCCGCTCTGCTCGGATTCGTCCCGCGCCGATCGCTCGTGGTGTATCTGCTGCGTCGACCGCCGGGCGGGGCCGGTTCGGCGGCGCTGAGTGCGGTGGCACGCCATGATCTGGAGCCGCCCGGCCGTGGCGGCTGGGCGCGGCTGGCCACCCAGCTGACCGCACTGTGCGTGCGGGAGAACACCCTCGCCGTGCTGGCCCTGATCGTCGACGATCGCGCCGGTGCACCTCATTCGGGCAAGCCGGGTGTGCGGTCGGGCCGACATCGCTACCTGGTGCGTGCCCTCGAACGGGCATTGGCCGCCGAGCGCATCGCACTGGACGAGGTGTGGGCGGTTCGCGAACTCGCCGCCGGACAGCCGTGGTGGGCCGTCGCGGATCCCGAGGTCGGCGGAGTGCAATCCGATCCGGCCGCCTCGCCGATCGCCCTGGCCGAGGCCGTGGACGGCTATCGGATCAAGGCCTCGCGCGAGGATCTGGAAAGCCTGGTCGCCGTGGACGCACAACTGTGCGCGGAGGTTCGGCCGGAGGTGGACCGGGCAGGAATACTCGCGGGGCAGCGATTCCGGACCGCGATCTTCCGCGACGAGTTGGATCGCTACCGGCGGTCCCTGCTGAACCGGGTTCTCGATCGGGTGGCGGCACTGGCCTCCGACGGCACCGTGGATGCCCGGGCTCTCGCGGAAACGGCTGTCGCACTGCGAGATCCGACCGTGCGTGACGCGGCGTTCGCGCTGGCGGGCGGCCTTCGGGCCGAGGCCGCCGCGCGACTGTGGGCACAACTGTGCCGAGTACTGACCGGGTCGGACCGAGCCGAGGCGGCCACCCTGTTCGGTTACAGCGCCTACACCCGGGGCGACGGCGTGCTCGCCGGAATCGCCCTGCGAGCAGCGCTGGAATCGGATCCCGACCACACCGTCGCCCGGCTCCTGGATACCGCGCTGGGTACGGGCATGCCGCCGCACGAGGTTCGCAAACTCGCCTACAGCGGCCGCGCCAAGGCTGCCGAATTGGGGGTCGAGTTCGACCTGCGGGCCGATTGGCTACAGCCGTGAGGGGCGCGGGTGGTTCGGGTGCGGTGCTATCGGGCGCTGTGTGCGCGGTCGCCCAGGGACTGCAGGAAAGCCCAAGCGTCGGTGACGATCTCGTCGAGATCGTTGTGCTCCGGCTGCCAGCCCAACTCGGCGATGGCGCGCTCGCTCGACGCGATCAGGACCGCGGGATCACCCGCGCGACGCGCGGTGTCGACCGAGGCGATCTCCCGCCCGGTGACCCGCTCGCAGGCCGAGATGACCTGGCGCACAGAGAAACCTGTCCCACTGCCGAGGTTGAAGATGCGATGCTCGCCCGGCCGGGACTGCGCGAGCGCCAGCAGATGGGCCTGCGCCAGATCCCGGATGTGGATGTAATCGCGCACCGCGGTGCCGTCGTCGGTCGGGTAGTCGGTGCCGAAGACCGAGATCGACTTGCGGTGGCCCAGGGCGGTCTGCAGTACGAGGGGGATGAGATGCGTTTCCACGACACGGTTCTCGCCGAGCCCGCCGTAGGCGCCGGCGACGTTGAAATAGCGCAGACTCGTCGCGGCGAGTCCGTGCGCCACCGCGTAGGAGGTGATGGCGTGGTCGATCGCGAGCTTGGACGCACCGTAGGGATTGGTCGGCCGAGCCGGGGCGGCCTCGGTGATCGGCACCTGCTCGGGCTCGCCGTACACCGCTGCGGTGGAGGAGAACACCAGCCGTGGGGTTTCGGACCGGCGGATCGCCTCGAGCAGGGCGAGTGTCTTGACGACATTGCCGTGCCAGTACTTCTCCGGTTTCTGCACCGACTCACCGACCAGCGATTGCGCGGCGAAATGCAGGACACCGTCGAAGGATTCGGACTCGACGAGTTCCACGCCGACGGTGGCGATATCACCGTCGACGAATTTCGCACCGCTGGGTACGCCCTCGGCATTGCCGGTGGACAGATCGTCGACCACGACCACGTCGTGACCGTCCTCGATCAGGACCTGGGCGCAGACGCCGCCGACATAGCCCGCGCCTCCGGTGACCAGAAGTTTCATATTTCAGACCAGCCTCACCTGGATGGCGTGCGCCATCTCGTCCGACAATTCGAATCCACCATGACCGGGCACCGAGATGACCACCACACCCGGCCGGGTCTCGACGGTGACGCGGGCATCGGGCACCACGCCCACCTCGCGGAGCTGACCGATGACCTCCGGATCGGTCTGGATGTGCTCGGACAGGCGCCGCACCACCACCGCGACGATCTGTCCGGGCGGCAGATCCGACAGCCGGATCAGCTTCTCCTCGGACGAACCCGCGGCGAGCACACCCAACTCGTCCAGGCCCGGAATCGGGTTGCCGTACGGGGAAGTGGTGGGGTTGTCGAGTACCTCGACCAGACGGCGCTCGACGTCCTCGCTCATCACGTGTTCCCAGCGGCACGCCTCGGCGTGCACGTTCTGCCAGTCCAGCCCGATGACGTCCACCAGGAGCCGCTCGGCCAAGCGGTGCTTGCGCATCACCGCGACCGCCATGGACCGGCCCTTGTCGGTCAGCTCGAGGTGGCGGTCACCCGCGACCAGCAGCAGCCCGTCGCGTTCCATGCGGGCAACTGTCTGGCTCACCGTCGGGCCGCTCTGCTCGAGGCGTTCGGCGATGCGTGCGCGCAGTGGTGTGACACCCTCCTCCTCGAGGTCGTAAATGGTACGGAGATACATCTCCGTGGTGTCGACCAGATCCTTCACCTGTTACCCCTTCGTCGGCAAAGATTCTACCCACGCGCGGTCGCGGATTGGTGCGCGAGGATATTCGGCTTGTGCTGCGGAAACGCCGGGCTACCCGGGCACGGCCCGACAACGGCGGAACCCGGCGCGCCGCACTGCCTAGCATTTGTACTGCATAGCAACGACAAAAAGGGTTCGTCCCTTCCCGTGTTCGGTTGTGGGTCACAGCACGGCGACCCGGCGCAGAGGTGCATTAGCGTGACATTCATGGCAAGCGCACTGCCCGACGACCCGGCGGTCGTGTGGACCGATCGGTTCCTGGATTACACCTGGACTCCGGAACATCCGATGAAACCGGCTCGGCTGCAATTCACCATGGCGCTCGCGCGGGGCCTCGGTCTGCTGGAGGGCGTCGAGACGCTCGCGCCCTCGACCGCGGACGAGACGGATCTGCTGCGGATCCATACCCCCGCCTACCTGGACGCGGTCCGCCACGCCGTGCCCGCCGCGCCGGGCGTCCCGCCGCCGAGCACCGCGCCGTACGGGCTGGGGACACAGGACAATCCCGTGTTCCCGCACATGCACGAGGCGGCGTCGGTGATCGTCGGCGGCACACTGGCCGCGGCGGGTGAGATCGCCGCGGGCCGTACCCACCGGGCGGTGAGCATCGGCGGTGGTATGCATCACGCGATGGCCGACTCGGCCGCGGGGTTCTGCGTCTACAACGATGTGGCCGTGGCCATCTCGTGGTTGCTGGACCACGGTTTCGATCGCATCGCCTATGTCGATGTCGACGTCCATCACGGCGACGGCGTGCAGCGTGCCTTCTACGGCGATCCGCGGGTGCTGACCATCTCGATCCACCAGCATCCGGCGACGCTGTGGCCCAATACCGGCTGGCCCGAGGAGACCGGCGCGGGTGCGGCCGAGGGCGCGGCGATCAACCTCGCTCTGCTGCCCGGCACCCGGGACGCTCAGTGGCTGCGCGGATTTCACGCCGTCGTGCCCGGCGCGCTGGCCGCCTTCCGGCCGCAGTTGCTGATCAGCCAATGCGGTGTCGACACCCACCGCGAGGACCCGCTGGCGGATCTGGAGCTGAGCGTCGACGGGCAGCGCGCGGCGTTCCGCGCGATGCGCGCCTGGGCCGACGAATATGCGCAGGGGCGCTGGCTCGCGGTCGGTGGAGGGGGATACGGCCTGATCCGGGTGGTGCCGCGGGCCTGGACCCATCTGCTGGCCGTGGTGCTGGACCGCGATATCGATCCGGCGACCGAGATCCCCGCGGACTGGCTCGCCCAGGTGCGGGCCTACGCGCCCGCGGTGGAACCGCCGCGCACCATGGGCGACGGGATCGTGCCGGACTTCACCCGTTGGGACGGTCCGGGCGGTGCACCCGATTCCGGTGACGCGCGCGCCGACCGGGCACAGCGCGCGGTGGACACCGCCGTACTGGCCACGCGTCGGGCAGCGTTCCCGCTGCTGGGCCTGGATCCGGAGGACCCTCGTGACTGACACCGAGCACACCCCGCCCCCGCCCGCCTGGCTCGCCGAATTCGGGCCCGACACACCGCAGAGTCCGCCGCCCCCGCCGCAACACTGGCTCGCCGATGTGCTCGCCTCGGACGGCGGCGTGGTGCGGCTGCGCCCGATCACCCCCGACGACGCCGCGGCGATGGAGGAATTCCATGCGCGCCTGTCCGACCGGACCCGCTATCTGCGCTACTTCGGCCCTTATCCGCGGATGACACCCAAGGATCTGTACCGGACCACGCATGTGGACTATCACGACCGGGTCGGCCTGGCGATCGAACTGGGTGAGGTGATCATCGCGGTCGGCCGCTACGAACTGCTCTCGGATCGGGAGGGGCCGCGCGCGGCGGAGGTGGCGTTCGTGGTCGCCGACGCGCATCAGGGCCGCGGCCTGGGCTCGATTCTGCTCGAACATCTCGCCGGTGCGGCGGCGGAGAACGATATCGAGACCTTCGTCGCGGAAGTCCTCGCCGAGAACAACACAATGGTGACGGTCTTCCGGGACGCCGGATATCAGATGCAACGCAGCCGGGACGGGTCGGTCCTGCATCTGGAATTCGCCATCGATCCCACCGAAGCGCTGCTGTCGGTGCGTGATTCGCGCGAACGCGCCTCGGAGGCCCGCAGCGTCGGCAATCTGCTGCACCCGAAGTCGATCGCGGTCATCGGCGCCACCCCGTCCGCGGGCCGGGTCGGTGGTGCGGTGCTGGCGAATCTGCTGTCCGGGGTGTTCCAGGGCCCGGTCTTCCCGGTGAACCCGAATCGCAGCTCGGTGCGCGGCGTGCGGGCGTACAACACCGTGCGCGACATCCCGGACGAGGTGGATCTGGCCGTGGTCGCGGTGCCGTCCGCGGAGATCTCTTCCGTGCTCGACGACTGTATGGCCAAGGGAGTCAAGGGGCTCGTGGTGCTGACCGCCGGCTTCTCCGAGACCGGTCCGGCGGGCTATGCCGCCGAACGCGATCTGGTGGCCGCGGCCCGCGGACACGGTATGCGGGTGGTGGGCCCGAGCGCGCTCGGCATCGCCAACACCGATCCGGCTGTTTCGCTGAACGCCACGCTGGCCTCGGTCATGCCGGGGCGCGGGCGGGTCGGATTCTTCTGCCAGTCCGGGCCGCTGGGCGCCGCGATCCTCGGTGAGGCCGCCGCGCGACGGCTCGGGTTGTCCACCTTCGTCTCGGCGGGTAACCGGGCCGATGTCTCCGGCAACGATCTGCTGCAGTACTGGGACAGTGACCCGGATACCGATGTGGTGCTGCTGTATCTGGAGACGTTCGGCAACCCGCGCAAGTTCTCCAGGATCGCGCGGCGGGTCGCGCGCACGAAACCTATCGTGGCCGTGAGCAGCGGCCGCAACGCCACCCGCACCACGCCGCCATCCTTGCTGGAACGCTCGGTGGAGCGAGATCTGTTCGCGCAGGCGGGGATCGTGCAGGTCGATACGATCTCCGAACTGTTCGACTGCGCGATGCTGCTGGCCTATCAACCGCTGCCCGCCGGGCCGCGCCTGGCGGTGATCGGCAACAGCGCCGCTCTGGGTTGGCTGGCGGTGGACGCGGCCCGTGGCGCCGAGCTCGAGGTGCGCGATCCGGTGGATCTCGGGCCGCAGGCCGGACCCGAGGATTTCCTCACGGCCGTGGCGGCTGCCGTGGCCTCCGAACAGGTCGACGCGGTGATCGTGATCTTCGCGCCGCCCGTGCCGACGGCAGTGCCCGCCTACGCCGAAGCGATTCGATCGGGTGCCGAATCCGCCGTCGCCAAGCCGGTGCTGACCACGTTCGTCGCCGATCACGGGATGCCGAATCTGCTCGCCAGCCGGGGAACCGGCGGTGTGGTCAGGAGCGGGTCCATCCCTTCCTATCCGGACCCCGAACGCGCGGCGCGGGCGCTGGGCCGCGTGCAGCGTTATGCCGAGTGGCGCAACACGCCCGTCTCGACGACCCGGCGACCCGCGGGTCTGGATACCGAACGCGCGCGAAATCTGGTGGAGCAGTGGATGGTCCGCTCGCCCGAGGGGGACTGGCTCGGCGATCTCGAGGCTGTGCAACTGCTGGACTGCTACGGCATCGGAATCGTCGAGTTCCGTGAGGTTCGCGATGCCGCCGCGGCGGAGGCGGCGGCCGAGGAACTCGGCTATCCGGTCGCGGCGAAGGCCACCGGTGAATTGTGGCGGAACCGTTCGGATCTCAATGGTGTGCGACTGGATTTGTGGCGGCCCTCGGCGGTGCAGCGTGCCTACGCCGACCTGGCCGAGGTGTCGGGCAATGCGGTCGTGCACATTCAGCGGATGGCCACCAAGGGAGTCGGCTGTGTGTTGCGCGTCCAGGACGATCCGTCGTTCGGATCGGTGATCAGCTTCGGATTGTCCGGCACGATCATCGATCTGCTGGGCGACCGCGTCTATCGTGCCCTTCCGCTCTCGGAGGGGGAATCGATCGCACTCATCGATGCCCCGCGCGCCGCCCCGCTGTTGGAAGGCAGAACCGGAGTGTCGGGCAGGACCATCGGCGAACCGGTGGACAAGAGCGCCCTGTCCGAACTGGCGCAACGTATTTCGGCGATGTGCGATGACCTGCCGGAGGTGCGCGAGCTGGCGATCGAGCCGATTCTGGCCTCACCGGAGGGTGCTGCGGTCCTGTACGGCCGCGTCCGCATCGGGCCCGAGCCCAACCACTTCGATATCGGTCCGCGTCGCCTGGGATGAGTGCGGCGCCGACCGAGGGCCGGTGTGGTGATCAGGCCGGGCAGGTCAGGTCCCGGACATCCGGCGTCGAAGGTTCCGTCGCCGAGGGTGACGGGAACGAGTTGCGGAAGGTGAAGGCGTATTCGGTCGGGCCTTGTGCACGCAGGTGGGTGATGCGCTGCTCGGCCTCGGCCACGGTCGGCAGCCGGCCGGCCGGCACCCACCACAGCGCCTGGTACGCCTCGGACATGGTCTCGAACCAGGTCCGGCGCTGACGCATGATCCGCACGTGGTCGCTGCGGTAGACGAATTCGGTCAGCGAGGTCATCGAGGACCAGACGCTCATATTGACGATCAGCCGGTCGTCGTCGAGGAGCCGGATGGCGGTCGCGTCACCGTCCTCGGTCTGCAATCGCCAGACGAAACCGGGTGCGGCATCGGCGAGCGCGTTGATCTCGTCCAGGGCGGCGACGAACCCGGACAGGCGTGCGGAGGTGAGTGGTTCGAGCGGCAGGGCGATGTTCACTTGGGCGAGGTGATGGCCGGACATTCCACGAGCGTAACCCAGAAGTGAGGAGATCTTCTCAGTATGGTGATTGTTCGATGCTCGGGGCCCGGCGAGGTGGCGACGGTCGGGCAGTGGTCGATACTGGAGCCCATGCGCGAAGATCAGATCGAAACTGCCACTGCGCCGCTGCGGGACGATATCCGCTTCCTGGGAGCGATCCTGGGAGAGACGATCAGAGGTCACGAAGGGCCCGAGGTCTTCGATCTCATCGAACGGGTCCGGGTCGAGGCATTCCGGGTCCGGCGATCGGAGGTGGAACGCAGCGCGGTCGCGGATATGGTGCGCGACACCGATATTCGTACCGCGCTCCCGTTGATCCGGGCGTTCAGCCACTTCCTGCTGCTGGCCAATCTGGCCGAGGATCTGCAACGTGACCGGCGTCGCGCGGTGCACGCGGCGGCCGGGGAGCCGCCACAGGAGTCCAGCCTCGCGGCCACCTATCGCAAACTCGACGCCGCGCGCCCCGACGGCGCGCTGGTCGCCGATCTGCTCGACGATGCGGTGATGTCACCGGTCATCACCGCACATCCGACCGAGACCCGCCGCCGGACCGTGTTCGACGTGCAGTCCCGCATCACCGATCTGATGCGGCAGCGACAGCGCTACACCGAGAGCGAACCGCAGTACGCGGAACTGGAGACCAAACTGCGCCGCCAGGTGCTCACCCTGTGGCGCAGCGCGCTGATTCGTCTGGCGCGCTTGCGGATTCAGGACGAGATCGAGGTCGGCCTGCGCTACTACGACTTGACGCTGCTCGAGGTGATGCCGCGGATCAACGCCGATGTGCGCGCCGCGCTGCGCGCCCGCTGGCCGGAGTACTCGCTGCTGCGCCGCCCGGTCCTGCGTCCGGGCTCGTGGATCGGCGGCGATCGGGACGGCAATCCGAACGTCACCGGCGAGGTGGTGCACCGCGCCACCCATCGCGCCGGTGCGGTGGCTCTCGGGCACTATCTGACCGAATTGGTCGGCCTGGAGAAGACGCTGTCGCTGTCGGCGCGCCTGGCGGCGGTGACCGATGATCTCGCCCGCCTGGCCGAGACATCGTTCGACGATTCGCCGCAGCGCGCGGACGAGCCGTATCGCCGTGCCGTGCGCGGCATCCGAATTCGGCTGACCGCCACCGCACGTCGCGCGCTGGGTGAGATCCCCGCCGACGGCGTCGACATCGACGCACTCGACGCCGAGGTCGAGCCCTATGCCAGCGCTCAGGATCTGCTGAACGATCTGGCCGTGGTGGACGCCTCGCTGCGCGCCTCCGGCGACGGTCTGCTCGCCGACGACCGGCTGGCCGCGCTGCGCGGTGCGGTCGAGACGTTCGGATTTCACCTGCAGGGCCTGGATATGCGGCAGAACTCCGAGACACACGAGCAGGTGATCGCCGAATTGCTGGCCTGGGCCGGAGTCCACGCCGATTATGCGAGCCTGCCCGAGGATCGTCGCGTGGAGTTGCTGGCGGCGGAACTCGGCACTCGCCGCCCGTTGCTGGGGCCCGGTGCACGGCTGAGCGATCTGGCCGCCAAGGAACTGGGCGTGCTGCGCGCGGCCAAGGCCGCCCTGGACGATCTGGGCCCGGATACCGTGCCCAACTACATCATCAGCATGTGCACCTCGGTCAGCGACCTGCTCGAGGCCGCGTTGCTGTTGAAGGAGGCCGGAATCCTCGATCCCGGCGATGCGGACACCCCGCCGAGCAGTCCGGCGGGGGTGGTGCCGCTGTTCGAGACCATCGAGGATCTGCGTCAGGGTGCGCAGACCCTCGTCGCGGCGCTGGAGGTTCCGGCTTATCACCGGCTGGTGGCCGCCCGAGGTATGCGGCAGGAGGTCATGCTCGGCTACTCCGATTCCAACAAGGACGGCGGATATCTGGCCGCGAACTGGGCGCTGTACCGGGCCGAGCTGGATCTGGTGGAGGCCGCGCGCAAGACCGGAATTCGGTTGCGGCTGTTCCACGGTCGTGGCGGCACGGTCGGTCGTGGCGGAGGTCGCAGCTACGACGCGATCCTCGCGCAGCCGGCCGGGGCGGTGCGCGGTTCGCTGCGGCTCACCGAACAGGGTGAGGTGATCTCCACCAAGTACGCGGAGCAGGGCACCGCCTACCGCAACCTGGAAGCGCTGGTCGCGGGCACGTTGGAGTCGACGCTGCTGGATGTGGAGGGTCTGGGGGCCGACGCCGAACCGGCCTACGAGCTGTTCGACGAACTGGCCGAGCTGGCCCGGCAGGCGTATGCGCGGCTGGTGCACGAGACGCCCGGTTTCGTGGAGTACTTCCGCGCCTCGACGCCGATCGCCGAGGTCGGGGATCTCAATCTGGGCAGTCGCCCCGCCTCGCGCAAACCGACCAGCTCGGTCAGCGATCTGCGGGCGATCCCGTGGGTGATGGCGTGGAGTCAGTCGCGGGTGATGCTGCCGGGCTGGTACGGCACCGGCGCCGCGATCGAGCAGTGGGCAGGTGAGGACCCCGAGCGGATGGCGGTCCTGGCCGATCTGTACCGCCGCTGGCCGTTCTTCCGGACCGTGATGTCGAACCTCGCCCAGGTGATGGCCAAGGCCGATCTGGACATCGCCGCCCACTATGCCGAACTGGTCGAGGACGACACGTTGCGCGAGAAGATCTTCGGCATGATCCGGGACGAATTCGACCGCACCGTTCGCATGCACGCGGCCGTCACCGGCAGCGACCACCTGCTGGCCGACAACCCCGCCCTGGCCGAATCCATCCGCAACCGTTTCCCCTATCTCGAACCGCTCAACCAGATGCAGGTCGAGCTGCTGCGCCGCCGTCGCGCCGGAGACGATTCCGAACTCGTCGAACGCGGCATCCTGCTCACGATGAACGGCCTCGCCACAGCACTGCGGAATTCGGGGTAGCGGATCGTCGCCGGCGGCCACACTCGGGTTGCCCGCGATCGATGGACGTGCCGAGGGGCATTCTGCGATCGGCCGATGTCGACGTAATCCCTTGCCGCACTGTAAAGTACGGCCTTCGGTTCCGATGGACACCGGAATTTTCTGCTGCGCTGTTGGTTCGTGGCGTAGGCGACGATTGCGGATACCTCGTCGATCAGCGCCCGAACCGTGCTACTTCGCCATAGATCGGTAGGTTATTTCCTACGTTTGACAGGTAGGAAATAACCTACCTATAGTGGCGAATATGGCTCAGCAGGTCGATCATGCGAATGCGGATCGGGTGTTCGCGGCGTTGGCGAACCCCACCCGGCGGGAGATTCTGGAAATGCTGCTCGACGGTGAGCGGACCGTGCAGATCATCGCCGAGCGGTTCGAGATGACCCGGCCGAGCGTGTCCGAACATCTGCGGGTGCTGCGTGAGTGCGGGCTCGTCGGCGAGGACAAGCGCGGTCGCTATCGGTATTACCGCGTCGAACCCGAACCGCTGCACGAGTTGCAGACCTGGTTGAGCCCGTTCGAGCGCTACTGGCGTACGCGGCTGCGTGCCCTGGGCGATGTGCTCGACGCCATGCCCGACGACCCCGATGACACCGAGGAGTTACCGTGAGCGACACCGCCACCGCGATAGAACTGGACCACTACTACCCGCACCCGCCTGAGAAGGTGTGGTGCGCGCTCACCACGCCGAAACTGATGGCGCAGTGGATGATGGAACCGATCGGCTTCGAACCGGTGGCGGGCAACATCTTCGAGATGAAGACCCGCCCGATGCCCGGCCAGAACTTCTCCGGCCACATCCGTGGCGAGGTGCTCGAGGCCGCCGCGCCCGAACTGCTCCGCATGACCTGGAACGACGCGCAGATGGACACCCCGACCGGCTGGATCATCAGCTGGCAACTGCGCCCCGAAGGTCACGGCACCCGAATCCTGTTCAGCCACAGCGGCTTCGACCCCGACAATCCGCTCATACAACGCGCCCGCTCCATCATGAGCCCAGGCTGGGCCGCCATGCTGGACAACCTGGAAGCCGTTCTGGTCCGAGAAGGCTGAGCGCAGGATCTCCGCTCCGGGATCTCGGCGGCGGCCGAGCTGGTGGATCGGGTCAGGAACCCGAGACCGGGACGATATCCGCGACGATGCGGTGGATCGTTCCGTCCGGGATATCGAAGGTCTCGGTGATGTCGACGGTGACCAGGCGCTGTCCGGCCAGGCCCGAATCCAGGTGGTATCGCGCGGTCACCACATTGCCCGCGGTGCTCAGCCGGACGTCGTAGATGCGCTGAACGAGCTGATACTGCGGGCCGGTGTCCAGATCGTGCGTGAGTTGCGGGCCGGAGTAGCCGGTCTGGATACCGGCCTCCACCCGCGTGCAATCGGGTGCGAACGGCACGTCGGCGGCGTTGTGCGAGGTCAGCGCATCGAGGTAGGCCATCGCGATCGTCTCGCGCTGGTTGGTGGGTGCGGCGGTGGCGCTCGGCGCAGTGGCCAGCGCGGCCAGCAGCGGGAGCGCCAGAATTGAAACCCGTTTCAATTGCATGGAGTGATCGTAGGAGATCACGCCGCGCCGCAACAGCCGAGATCGCTCAGCTCTCGCGCACCTCGACACCGCGCCAGAACGCGACGTAGTCCTTGATGTTCTCGGCCGCGGGGAGCGGCTCGGGGTAGTACCAGGCCGCGTCGGGGTTCTTCGTGCCATCGACCGCGACCGTGTAGTAGCTGGCCTCGCCCTTCCATCCGCAGGTGGTGTGTTTCTCGGATGCCTCGAAGAACTGCCGATCGATCGAATCGGGCGGGAAGTAGTGGTTGCCCTCGACCACGATGGTGGCGTCGCTGTCAGCGAGTTGCTGTCCGTTCCAGATGGCTTTGGTCATGGAACCCATTGTGCCGCAACCGATCATCATTTCAACCGATCTGCTATTACAGCGCCGGCCGGTTCGCGCAGTACCCGGAGGGGTGGGACGCGCGTCGCCGACCGGCGCTTGGGGTGACCGGATCGGGGCCGGTCACCGCGGTGGTGCTGGGCCGGATTCCGGACGGCCCAGCGTCTGGGGGGATTTAGCTGGCGTAGGCGCGCAAGCGGTCGGCCCGCTCACCCTTGCGGAGCTTGGCCATGACCTCGCGCTCTATCTGCCGAACGCGCTCGCGGGACAGGCCGAACAACTTGCCGATCTGGTCCAGGGTGCGGGGCTGACCGTCGTCCAGGCCGAAGCGCAGGCGGATGACCTGCTGCTCACGCTCGTCCAGGGTGGCCAGCACGCTGCGGACATCGTTGTGCATGATCCCGGCGATGACGGCGCTCTCGGCGGAGGTGGCCTCGGAATCCTCGATGAAATCACCGAGGGGAGCCTCCTCGTCGTTGCCGACCGGCATGTCCAGGCTTACCGGATCGCGGCTGTGGTCCAGCAGATCGGCGATCTTCTCGACCGGAATGCCCGATTCGTTGGCCAGTTCCTCGTCGGTGGCCTCGCGGCCGAGCTGCTGATGCAGTTCGCGCTTGATCCGAGCGAGCTTGTTGACCTGCTCGACCAGGTGGACGGGCAGCCGGATGGTGCGGCTCTGATCGGCCATACCGCGGGTGATGGCCTGCCGGATCCACCAGGTGGCGTAGGTGGAGAACTTGAACCCCTTGGCGTAGTCGAACTTCTCCATCGCCCGGATGAGACCCAGGTTGCCCTCCTGGATCAGGTCCAGCAGCGGCATGCCGCGACCGGTGTAGCGCTTGGCCAGCGATACCACCAGGCGCAGGTTGGCCTCGAGCAGGTGCTGCCGGGCGGCCTGGCCGTCCCGGACCAGAACCGCGAGGTCACGCTTGCGGGTGGCGGCCATCCGCTTACCGGTCTCCAACAGGTGTTGGGCGTAGAGGCCCGCCTCGATGCGCTTGGCCAGCTCGACCTCGTCGGCGGCCGTGAGCAGCGCAGTCTTGCCGATCCCATTCAGGTACACGCGTACCAGGTCGGCTGCGGGGCTCGTGGCGTCGAGGTCCTGATCGCTGGCGCGCAGCCCAGTGGTGGCGGGGCTTGTCATGACTTGCCTCCTGTCGGTGGTGTCTCATCCGATCAACGGACCCGACACTGGGAAAGTTCCCCGCCACCCCTGCGATAAACCGTGCTGAGCTGCGGCTTTCTCCGTACCCATCTGAGAAGTTCCTAAGAAGGACCCAGCCGGGGAACGCCGCGGGGGTGACGGATCACGCCGGGAAGATCAGGCCGTGCCGAACCAATCCGGTGACGATCGTCAGTGCGGTGGCACGGAATTCGGCTGTTGCCTCCGCGCCGGTGTGACCGACCGCTAGCAGGTCGATCAGTTCGTGTAACGGCAGGCCGTCGACCCGCATTCCCGCGAGCAGAGCGGCGGTGGAGTCGTCCACCTCGTGCTGCCAGCGCGGACCGTTCCCGCGATGCAGCCGCGCGACCTGCTGCTCCCAGCCGTCCGGCCCGGCGAGGTAGACCCGCTCGAGCGCGGTCGCCGCATCCACCCCGAAACGCGCGGACCAGGCCAGATCCGGATCCGCCGCGACTGCCCGCAACCACGCCGAACGTTCGAAGTAGGCGGTGGCCTCGGGGCCGAGCGGATCGTCGAAACCGTGCGTGAGGTCCTCGGCGAGCAGTTCGGTCGGTCCGTCGATCGCGCGCAGATAGACGAAGCCGAACCCGATGCCCTCGACGTGGGCGTCCTCGAAGGCGTCCAGCCATGCCTGGGCACGTTCCTGGGCGTCGCGATCGCGCGGATCCAGGCCGGCGTCGCGCAGCCAGGTTCCCACGTAGAGGGCGGGATCGGCGACGTCGCGCTGCACGATCCAGGCGTCCACACCGTGATCGGGCAGCCACGAGGACACCCGGGCGCGCCAGTCCGCACCGCTGCGATGCACCCAGGAGGCCAGCATGGCCGCGGTGCCGCACGGTGCGAGCAGTTCGGGCGCTCGCGAGACGACCAGTTCGCTGGCGCCGTCCAGGGCCAGACCCGAATCGCGATAGGTGTGTTCCACTCGGGCGGGACCGACCACGAACGGGGGATTGGCGACCACCTGGTCGAAGCGGCGTCCGGCGACCGGCTCGAACCAGCTGCCCTGCAGCAGTTCGATATCCAGTCCGTCGAGCGCGGCCGTGGCCTGGGCCAGCCACAGCGCTCGCGCGCTGACGTCGGTACCGGTCACCGTGCGCGCGTATCCGGCCGCGTGCACCGCCTGCACGCCACATCCGGTGCCCAGATCCAGCACCGAATCGACCGGATCGGTCGGGGTGGCGCGCAGCAGCGACAGCGACGCCTGGCCGACGCCCAGGACGTGATCGGCGCTCAGGGTGCGTCGCCGGACCGAATCGTCCAGATCCGAGAGCACCCAGCGGGTTCCGCCGCCGAGGTCCAGCGGGCGCAGGTCGAGGGCGGCCCGCACGACGTCGCCGTCCCGCTCGAGCAGTCCGGCGGCCACCGCGCGGTCCAGATCCAGCGGTGCGAGCGCGGCCGCGACCTCGCGTTCGGGCTCCGGATCTCCGAGCAACAGCAGCCGGACCAGTGTGCCCAGCTCGCCCGCATCGCGGACCGCGCGGCGCACCGGCACCGGTTCGGACCGGCCCAGGGCGGTGTGCGCGTCGTCGCCGAGCACCTCGAGCAGGGTGTCCGCGTCGTAGCGGGCGCGGGTGAGCGCGGTGCGCAGATCGGGTGCCAGCGCGGCCAGCGGTGAGACGACGGTCGTCGGGTTCGGGGGCATGACTGGCAACTCTGCCAGGATCGCCGTCGAAACCCTGGTGGTGGGGCCGTCACAGAACCAGGGACAGTCCTCTCGTAACCCATCCGCCGGAATCTCCGCGCGACGCGAACTGCGCCGGCGCCGAAGGTGGACCCTGCGTCGAAGACGGATGTGACCAGCCGTTTCGTCGTGGGTGACGCACATCACGATCGAGGCCCATCACGGATCACGACCGACCGGCATCTCATGTACGACCCGTCAACGACAGGAGACAGTGATGAAGGTCCTGGTGGTAGGTGCCGGATATGCGGGCACGATCGCGGCTAACCGGCTCGCGCGCAAGGTCGCCGATGCCGATATCACGGTGATCAATCCCCGGCCGGAATTCGTCGAGCGGGTGCGCCTGCATCAGGAGATCGCGGGTTCGGGAGCGGCCGCGACGCCGCTGACGGTGATGCTGCGGCCGGGGATCGACACCCGGATCGGCACCGTGGACAAGATCGGCGACGGCAGTGTGCGGCTGGACGACGGTGCGAGCATCCCGTTCGATCATCTGTTCCTGGCGGTCGGCAGCACCGTCGAGTCGCCGGCGGGCGCGATCGCGGTGGGTACGTGGCAGGGCGCGCGCATGGCGCGCACGGAGCTGGCCGCGCTGACCGCCGGACAGGCGGTAACCGTCGTCGGCGGCGGTCTCACCGGGATCGAGACCGCCGCCGAGATCGCCGAGGCCCGGCACGATCTGCGGGTTCGCCTGGTGGGGTCGACGATCGCGGCCAGCCTGTCCGAGGGCGGGCGGCGACGAGCACGCGCCGGATTGGAGCGCCTGGGCGTGGAACTGATCGAGGACACCGTCGAGGAGATCCGCCAGGGCGCGGTTCTGCTGCGCTCGGGCGCGCAACCTCCCACGGATCTGACGCTGTGGGCGATCGTGGCCGATGTGCCCGATCTGGCGGCGCGCAGCGGGCTGACCGTGCGCCCGGACGGCCGCGCGGTCGTGGACGACTATCTTCGAAGCGTGGACGACCCGCGCATATTCGCGATCGGAGACTGTGCGGCGGTCCCGGGCGCTCGATTGGCCTGTGCCACCGCGGAACCGCAGGGCGCACACGCCGCGAACACGCTGGCCCGGCTGGCGGCCGGACGCGCACCGCGGCCGTACTCGATGGGCTACGCCGGGCAGGGGGTGAGCATCGGCCGTCGCGACGCGGTGATCCAGTTCGGCCGCCGGGACGATTCGGTCCGCCGGGCCTTCCTGGCCGGACGAACCGGCGCGATCATCAAGGAAAGCGTGTGCCGCTGGGCGAAATTCGGCGCGAGGACGGCCGAATACGCGTGGTTGCGGGGACCGCGGTGAGTTCGTCGTTCGATCCGGACGCGGAGTTCACGACGCATCGCCCCCTGCTGTTCTCGATCGCCTACGAGATCCTCGGCTCGGTCGGCGACGCCGAGGACGTTCTGCAGGACAGCTATTTGCGCTGGCGCACGGCCGATCTCACCGGGATCGGCAATCCGCGGGCCTATCTCGCGCAGGTCGTCACCCGGCAGGCGATGACGACGTTGCGTTCCGCGGCTCGCCGCCGGGAGAGCTACGTGGGCCCGTGGCTGCCCGAACCGCTGGCCGCGGACGGGCAGGATCCGCCCGAGGGCGTGCGGCACGTGCTCAGCGGTGAGGCGGTCACCACGGCGATGCTGCTGATCCTCGAGACGCTGACCCCGCTGCAACGCGCGGTGTTCGTCCTGCGGGAGGTGTTCGAATTCGGTTATGCGGAAATCGCTTCCGCGGTCGGCAGATCCGAACCCGCTGTGCGGCAGGTGAATCAGCGTGCCCGTGAGCACGTTCGCGCCCGGCGCGAATCGGTGTACGGCGCGGTCGCGGTCCCGGCCGACGCGGCCGCGGTCGCCGAACGGTTCTCGATCGCCGCGGCCACCGGAAACGTGCAGTCCCTGATGGACGTCCTCGCACCCGACGTGGTCTTCCTCGCCGACGGTGGTGGGGTCGTCAACGCGGCGCGGTGCCCCGTGCGCGGTCCGGACAAGGTGGCTCGCCTGCTGATCGGGCTGATGACCATGGGGCGGCGGATGGGCGAACTGGACATCCGCTTCGCGGTCTACAACGGGATGCCGGCCGTGGCGGCCTCGATCGACGGCGTACTGGACCAGGTGACCTCCGTCGAGGTGCGCGGCGGTCTCGTCACGGCGGTCTACTGCGTTCGTAATCCGGAGAAGCTGGGAATGATCGTGAACTCGTAGGCACGGAGACCAAACCGGGGTGGGGACCTGTGCGAACTCCGGGTGTCCCCATCCTCGCGATGGGGTGCTCGCAGCGGCACCCAGCCGCGCCGTTTTCCGTGTCACCGGCCGAGATCCACACCCTCGAACCCCTCGGCCGGTGACCGGAAAAAATTTCTCGCAAGGCCAAACTGGATCCGGTCGCATGTCGAACTCGAGGTATGCGACCGACTTGTGATACCGCGTCACCCGCAGAAAAATTCACGCCCTCGGGACCGGCGTGCTGCCGGGAACGGGGCCGTGGTGCCTGAATACCCGAGCCGTCGCGATATCGCGGTGATCGGCAGTGGGGTCGCGGGTCTGACCGCGGCCCATGTGCTCGCTCGCCACGACCGGGTGACCCTGTACGAGCGGGACGATCGACTCGGCGGCCATGCGCACACCCATGAGGTGGAGGTCGCGCCCGGACACCGGGTGTGCGTCGACTCCGGGTTCATCGTGCACAACGACCGCACCTATCCGACACTGCTGCGGCTGTTCGAGGAACTGGGCGTGCAGACCCGCGAGACGGATATGTCGATGTCGGTGCGCGCGGACGACGCCGGTCTGGAATACGCCGGGGCCAAAGGACTTGCGGGGCTGTTCGCCAGACCTCGCACGGTCGCCGACCCGCGCTATCTGCACATGCTGCGGGAGGTGCCCCGGTTTCATCGGGCCGCACGGGAGCTGTTGCAGCGCAACGATGCCGAGCTCACGCTCGCGGAATTCCTGCGGCGGCACGGGTTCGGCCGCTACTTCACCGAATATTTGCTGACGCCGCTGGTGGCCGCGGTCTGGTCGTGCGATCCCCGGTTGTGTGCGCGGTACCCGGCGCAGTACCTGTTCCGTTTCCTCGAGCATCACTGCATGCATGCTGACGGTGTACGGCTCGCCGGTCTGGCGCACCGTGGTGGGCGGATCCGCACGGTATGTGGCGAAGGTCGCCGCTCGGCTCGACGAGATCCGCACCGGCACTCCGGTATTCACGGTGGCCGAGCAGCCCGACGGGGTGATCGTCACCGATTCCGCGGGCGCGCGTCGTTTCGACGCGGTCGTCGTCGCCACTCATTCCCCGCAGGCGCTGGCGATGCTGGATGCGCCGAGTCCGGCGGCCCGCTCGGTGCTCGGCGCCATGCCGTACTCGGTGAATCACGCACAACTGCGCACCGACGAATCCCTGTTGCCTCGCGCTCGCCGGGCCCGCGCGTCCTGGAACTATCTGGTGCCGCGTGGGAACAGGAGCGCAGAGGGAGTGATCGTCACCTACGACATCACCCGGTTGATGCGGCTGGACGACGTCGCCGACCGCAGATTCCTGGTCACCCTGGGCGGAGCGGGACTGGTCGACCCCGACCGGGTGATCGCGGAGATGACCTACGAGCACCCGATCTACACCCCCGAATCCGTTGCGGCACAACGTCGTCTCCCGGAGCTGGACACCGACCGACCGGCCTTCGCCGGGGCGTATCACGGGTGGGGATTCCACGAGGACGGCGCCCGCTCGGGCCTGCGCGCCGCCGAGCGCATCGGCGGACGGTGGACGCGGCCGGGGGAGCCCGAATCGCAGCGGGTGGGGGTGCGATGACGACCTGCGCACCGCAGCTGTACTTCACGCGGATGCATCATGCGCGCAGGGCGCCCGTGCGCCACGAATTCGGCTATCGCGGGTACAGCTGGTTCTTCGATCTGGACGACCCCGCCGCGTCTGCCGATTCCACTGCGGCCCTTCGCATATTTCCGCGCCGCGGATCATCTGCGGGGACCGGGCACGACATTGCGCAGCCGCGTCGAGGACCTGCTGACCGAACACGGCATCGACTGCGCGGGCGGGCCGATCATCGCGCTGATGAACGCCCGAGTGCTCGGGTATGTCTTCGATCCGCTGACCGTGTTCTGGTGTCACGGGCCGGATCGGCGGCTGCGGTGTGTGATCGCCGAGGTGCACAACACCTACGGCGAACGGCACGCCTACGTTCTGGACGTCGACGACCACGCCCGTGCCGAGATCGACAAGCAGTTCCACGTCTCGCCGTTCAATCGCGTCGAGGGCCGCTATTCGGTGCGGCGGCCCGAACTCGACGATGCGTTGTCGCTGCGGATCGTGCTGTCGCGGGACGGGCAACCACCGTTCCTGGCCTCGGTGACCGGCCATCGCGTGCCGGTGACGACCGGCACGGTGCTGCGCGCCCACCTGCGCACCCCCTTCTCGCCGTGGCTGACCGCGATTCGCATCCGGCGCCAGGGCATCGCGTTGTGGCTTCGGGGAGTACCGGTCGTGTCCACCGGGCGGCATTCGCGGCTGCGGACCCGGGTGGCGGCACAACTGTTCCGGCGCGCGGTGGCCGGACTGCCGCTGCGGGTGGAATTCCCGGACGGCGTCGTGCTCGGCGCCGAATCCGAGGGAGAACCGGTGCCGCGCATGATCATTCGCGATCCGGCGGCCTTCTTCGCGCGGTTGGGCGGTCAGGGCCTGATCGGATTCGGCGAGTCCTACACCGCGGGGGAGTGGACCGCCCCGGAGCCCGCGGCGGTTCTCACGGTGCTCGCCGCCCGCTTGTCCCGGCTGGTTCCCGCTGTGCTGCAACGCTTCCAGCGTGTGCTGCCCCGCCCGCCCGCGGCCGAGCTCGGTACGACGGCCAATGCGCGCAGCAATATCGAACATCACTACGACCTGTCCAACGACCTGTTCCGCCTTTTCCTCGACGAGACGATGACGTACTCCGCGGCGCTGTTCGAGGACCCGGACACCGTGTCCTGGGATCTGCTGGCCGCCGCGCAGCGCCGCAAGATCGATCGCCTGCTCGATGCCGCCGGTGTGCGCGCGGGGAGCCGGGTGCTCGAAATCGGTACCGGCTGGGGCGAATTGTGCCTGCGCGCCGCCGCGCGCGGCGCCGACGTGCATTCGGTGACGTTGTCGACCAGGCAACTGGAACTGGCCCGCATGCGCGTCGCGGAGGCGGGATTCGCCGACTCGGTCCGAATCGACCTGTGCGACTACCGGGAGGTGCGCGGTGAATACGACGCGATCGTCTCGGTGGAGATGATCGAGGCCGTCGGATACCGGTACTGGCCGGTGTATTTCGACACCCTGTACGAGCGGCTGGCCCCGGGCGGGCGAATCGGCTTGCAGGCCATCACCATGCCGCACGATCGCATGCTCGCCACCCGCACCACCTACACGTGGATTCAGAAGTACATCTTCCCCGGGGGATTCCTGCCGTCGGTCGAGGCGATCGAGCGCCTCGCCCGCCGATCCGGCCTGCGCGTATGTGCGCGGGACGGGTTCGGCGCGTACTACGCGCAGACGCTGCGACTGTGGCGCGAACGTTTCGACGCACACGCCACCGAGGCCGCCACACTCGGATTCGACAGCACGTTCCGGCGAGTGTGGCAGTTCTACCTCGCCTATTCCGAGGCCGGATTCCGTTCCGGATACCTCGACGTCCAGCAGATCGTTCTCGACCGGCCCGAGGAGCAACCGTGACCGTCGCCGTCCATCTCGAATCCGCCCTGCGCCCGCTGCTGCGCGGCCCGCTGCCGGTGCGTCTGCATGCCTGGGACGGCAGCCTCGCCGGGCCCCTCGACGCACCCCGCGTGGTACTGGAGAGTCCGCGAGCGTTGCGCCGAATCCTGTGGCGCCCGGGCGAACTCGGCGCTGCCCAGGCGTATGTGACCGGCGAGCTCGACGTCGAGGGGGAGGTGACCGAGGCCCTGAGCACCGCTTGGCGAACCGTGGCCGAACGCCGATTCCGGGCGTGCGCGTGCGCGATGTGCTGCGCCTGGCCGTGGCCGTTGCGCGGGTCGGCGCGCTCGGCGCACCCCTGCCCGCACCCGCCACCCAGGCCCGGCTGCGCGGCCGCCGCAACGTGCGGGAGCGTGATCGAGCCGTGATCAGCCACCACTACGACGGCTCGAACGAATTCTATTCGCTGCTACTGGATCCCGCGATGGCGTACTCCTGCGCCTATTTCACCCGCGGTGTCCCGGGCGCGCCGGACGATCCGGATTACGGCCTCGTCGAGGCGTAGCGGGACAAACTCGATCTGGTCTGCGACAAGCTCGAATTACGGCCCGGCGCAAGGCTTCTGGACGTGGGCTGCGGATGGGGTTCGCTGAGCCTGCACGCCGCCGAGAACTACGGGGCGCAGGTGCTGGCCGTCACGATCGCGCAGGCGCAGCGGGGGCGACGATCCACTACTGCACGGTGAATCTGACCAACCGGCTGCACCAACTGAATATCCCTGTGACAGTGGATGACCGGCCCGACGGCACGCATTCCTGGGGCTACTGGGAGGACGAACTGCACCGCTCCTGGCCGTTCCTGGCGCAGACCATCGGCAGCCGGGTCAACTGACACCCCATCAGAAACGGACTGCTCCGACCGATTCGTATCGGTCGGAGCAGTCCGTTCGGTCGGGCTAGGCTGCGGGAGTTTTCTCCGGTGCAGGACTTTCCTCGGCTGTCCGGCGGCCGAACAGGGCACGGAAATCTGTGCGCACCATCGGACGTCCGTTGAGCCAGATGCTGCCGGGCACCCGGCGGGTGACTTCGGCCCCGAACAGCGACATCGCCATCACCGACACGTACACCACCACCGTGCACCACAGCGTGCCGATCGCATTGCCCATCGGGATGATCCACGGAGCGATCAGCTGCAATGCGAACGGATGCAACAGGAACACCCCGAACGACCGATCCGAGCCGTAGGACAGCATCCTGGCCTTGAGTGAACCGGGTTGCTGATTCGCGGTTCCCCACGTGCCCAGCGTGTACAGGGCGGCGATGATCAGGGTGAAGAAGATGATCAGATGCGGCATGAACACGTTGCTGCCCTGCCACGGCGGCAGCCCGTGCGCGGTGGAGCGCAGAAAGTCCCAGACCGACAGAACTCCGGCGACGACCGCACCCAGGACCAGCAGCGGTCCGAACCGTTTCACGGCTCGGTCGACGGCGGCCAGATGCCAGGCCGCGACCGCGCCGAGTATCACGTAGAACTGGTACGCGAAGACCACGGCGTAGATGTGCGCCCAGATCTGCCCGGCGAATCCGGTGAACGTCGGGGGATGCATGGCCAGGTACAGGAAGCCCAGTTGCAGGGCCCCGCTGACCGCCAGCACCCAGCGGTGGTGCCCCTCGGTCGCGCGCAGCAGCTTCAGCAGCAGCGGGAACAGCAGATATACCTGCATGGTGACCAGCAGGAAGTACATCTGGTACCACGCCTCGCCGGTCGCGATATCGATGACCAGCCGCCACAGCGCGTGCAGGACCGGTTCCTGGAAATTCCCCAGGACGATCGAATAGGCCCAGTAGAACACCGACCAGACGACGTACGGGATACCGATCAGCATGAATCGCCGACGCCAGAAGGTGCGCGCGGAGAACGGTTTGCGAGCGGACTGATAGACCAGCACGAAGGCGGTCAGTGCGAAGAACGCCAGGCGGGTGAAGTGCAACAGCGTCTGCACCGCGTTGGACGCCACATTGTCCGGGACAGTCGACCCGCTGGTCACGTGGTCCAACACGACGCACGCGAAGGTGATGATCCGGAACAGGTCTACCTGATACAGGTACGGCCGCTTGGTTTTTCGAGGCTGTGCCGATTCCGGAGTTTCCGGACTCGGGTCGGCGATCGTGAGCGTCGCAGTGTTCACGGTGCCGCGATCGTCCTGCGTCATCTGCCTCCTCGTCTCCTCGCCGACCCTGGTTCGGCCGCGATTCATGCTGTCACTCGACGCTGTGAATCGCCTTCACGCAATCTCCGAAACACCTGCGCCGATTACGGTGTGGCCCAGTGGACTCCGGTTGCGCCCCCGTCTCGCGCCATCGACGACTCGACCGGATACGGCATCCGGGAGATTGTCGGGATTTACCGTCGGTTTCGGCCGGAAGCGTAGCAGGTCATCAGGCGATCGGACACGTGTCGCGGTGACGTTACCACCACGGTCGTTGCTCGGGCTAACTTTCGATAGCGCCGGAAAACAGGTTTAGACGCACTTCACAGCACATGTTCGCGGTGATCGGCCGATGCGACTCGCCCGGCGTGAATTCGGTCGGCGGAGGCGAGCGGGATCGGCTCGAACATGGCCGGTTCGTCCTCGGGGAACAGCGCCGTCGGGCCGTAGATCCAGTCGATGAACGAGTAGTCGTGCACCGCGCGGGCGCGAAGCAGGGCGTTGCGACGCTCCCGCTGAATTCCGTCCAGATGCCACAGTTCACCCCAGGCGCGGGCGGTCAGCACCACCCGGCGGCAGTGTTCGGGACGGACCGCCGCATACGCCGCGAGCGTGCCGGACCAGTCGACCGTGCGATCGGCCGCGCGCAGGCGCTTCGCGTGCTCCGCGAGCACCCAGCCGTCCTCGATCGCCATGATCGCGCCCTGGGCCATGTACTGCAGCGGGGGGTGGGCCGCGTCACCGAGCAGGGCGATCCGGCCCTGGACCCAGGTGCTGATCGGGTCGCGGTCGTACATTCGCCACCACTTGTCCCGCCACATGTGCGGCAGTCCCCGCCGCACCGTGTCGCAGGTCCCCTCGAAGGCGGTGTCGAGTTCGTCCGGAGTGCCCCAGTCGTCGAGTCCGGCGCGCGCCCTGGGAGATTCGAAGACGGCGACCTGATTGAGCAGATCTCCGCCGCGCAGTCCGTAGTGCACGAAATGGCATCCCGGGCCCACGTGTACGACCACCTCGGACAGATCGACCGGGCGGCCCGCCTGTGCGACCGGCACCGTCCCGCGATAGGCGACGTACGCCGAGGACACCGGCCGATCGTCGAGGAACATCGCGCGGGCCACGGAATGCAGTCCGTCGGCGGCGATGACGACGGCCGCCCGGTGCTCGACGCCGTCCTGGGTCCTGGCGGTGGCTGTGTCGGCGGCCTGGGTGTACGAGACGACCCGCTGCTCGGTCAGCAGTTCCACGCCCGCTTTCCGGCAGGCGTCCAGGAACAGCGCGTGCAGGTCGCTGCGGTGGATGACCAGATACGGGAAGTCGTAGCGTCGTTCGAGGTCACGCAGGTCCAGTGCGGTCAGCTCCCGCCCGTCGACCGCGTCGCGCATCACCATCCGGTCCGGTACGACGCCCAGGGCCTTCGCCGCATCCAGCAGGCCGTAGTCCTCCAGGATGCGCGTGCAGTTGGGTGCGAGCTGAATTCCCGCGCCGACCTCGCCGAATTCCTTGGCCTGCTCCAGAACTCGTATTCGGAGACCGAGCCGGGCCAGCGCGAAGGCGGTGCTCAGGCCGCCGATTCCGCCACCGACGATGACGACGTCGGGTGTGCTCGCGATGTCCGGGGTGCGCATGCGGTGGTCTCCTTACAACCAGGGGCCGAGGTCGGGGACATCGGCGAGAGAGTGGGAACGTCCGGCGAGGTAGGCGGCGACCTCGGGCAGCGGCCCGTCGGGGATCGCGCGGAGTTCGCGCTTGGCGCTGATATCCGCTACCAGCGCGGTCAGGAAATCCTCGGGCAGATCGGCGAACCGCACGCCGGTGCCGAGGTCGACGGCGTGCACGCACACCTCGCGTGCCCGCAGCCACGGAATCTCGGTGGCCGGCACCGAGCGGCCCTGCGCGGTGCGGACCTCGGTGTGCCATTGCTGCTCGGTGAGGCCGGCCATGGCGTCGGTCAGGTGCTGAGCGGACCGGGGCACCCAGGTTCGGAGTTCGGACGCGGAAAGTGTTGCGCCCGACTCGATATCGGCGGCGCGCTGGGCGGGCGAGGAGTACATGGGGGTCGGCTCGCCGGTCGCGGCCCAGTGCACCAGGTGGCCGAGGGCGTCCGCGTTCGCGGCGACGTGCGCGAGGAGATGTTTGCGCGTCCAGTCGGGCAGGCCGCACGGCAGCGTCATCTCCCGCTCGTCCAGTGCGGCGAGCTGTTCGGTGAGCAGCGCCGTACCGAATGCGACCCAGCGCAGCGAATCCGCGTGCGTGTGCACGCTCACGACTCCGCGACGATCCGGTTGGTGCACCGGCCCAGGCCCGCGATCTGCGTCACGACGGTCTCGCCGCCGGTGAGATACACCTTGGGATCGCGGGCGTGGCCGACCCCGGCGGGGGTGCCGGTGGCGATCAGATCGCCCGGGTTCAGCCGGATGACCGTGGAGATGTACCGGACGAGTCGAACCGGATCGAACAGCAGGGTGCCGGTGTCGTCGCGCTGCATGACCCGGTCGTCGACGAGCGTGGTCACCTCGAGCGCCGGGCGGACGCCGCCGACCTCGTCGGGCGTCACGAGGTAGGGCCCGACCGGAGTGGAGGAGTCCCAGATCTTGCCCTGGGACCATTCGACGGTGCGAAACTGCCAGTCCCGCACGGAGATGTCGTTCATCACGGTGAATCCCGCGATGGCCGCGGCGGCCTCGTCCTCGCTCGCTCGGCGCACCGGCTTGCCGATGACGACCACCAGTTCGACCTCCCAGTCCAGGGCGTCGGTCTCGGCGGGTTTGGCGATCGGGTCGTTCGGGCCGACGAGGGTGTCCGCGAACTTCGTGAACAGCGTCGGGTAGTCGGGAAGTTCGCGGCCCATCTCGGCGATGTGGTTGGTGTAGTTGTGCCCGACGCAGATCACCTTGGACGGATCGGGCACGACCGGGGCGAGGTCGGCGTCCTGGACCGGCCAGGTCGTGCCGGTGGCCGCGGCGGCGACCGCGGCCCAGTCATCCCTGGCCAGCAGCGTGCCGAGGTCCGGGTAGCCGAGATCGACCAGCACGTCGCCGTCGAGGCGGACCGCGCGGGTCCCGCCGTCCACGCGAAGGGTGGCGAGTTTCATCGGGTGATCTCCTGACGGTCGAGCCGGAGCGCCTCGAAGACGGGCGCGTCCGAGAAACGGAACAGATCCAGTGCGCCGGAATCGGAGTCGGTGCGGCCCGCTTCCGAGGTGGCGGAGAAGGGTTCCCACGAGGGCACGACGAACAGATCACCGCGGGTGACCGACCAGCTCGCATCGCCGACGCGGACCGTGCCCGAGCCGTCGAAGACCTGGTAGACCGAGGATCCGGTCTCGCGAACCGGTGCGGTCTGCGCGCCGCGGGCGAGCCGGTGGAACTCCGCGCGCAGGGTCGGCAGAACGTCGGAACCGTTGTGCGGGTTGGTGAATCGCACCGCGGCATGGCCGGGCTCGACGGTGCCGCCGTAGCCCTGCCGTTCGAGCAGCAGCTGATCGCTCAGCGCGGCATCGGTGTGCTCCCACTTGTAGGCCAGCAGCGGCGAGCCCGGGCCGACGTCGCCCACCGACAGTGGCCGCAGGCCCGGATGACCCCAGAGTCGTTCGGAGCGTGAGCGTTCCGGCGTGATCCGCTCGGCCTCGCTGATCTGTTCGCGGCCGAACTGGAAGAACTGCGATTCGACGAGGTACTGGAACGGGATGTCCAGCCCGTCGATCCAGGCCATCGGCTCGGTGGTTACGTTGTGGTGCGCGTGCCAGTTCCAGCCCGCCTGCGGCAGGAAGTCGCCGCGACGCATCGGGACCGCATCGCCCGCGGGCGTATCACCGGTGCCGCCGACGACGGTCCACACGCCCGAGCCCTCGACCACGAAGCGGAACGCGTGCTGGGTGTGCCGGTGTTCGGGGGCGTCCTCGCCGGGCATCAAGTACTGGATCGCGGCCCACAGCGTCGGGGTGGCGAACGGCCGCCCGCCCAGGCCCGGATTCGCCAGCGCGATCGCGCGACGTTCACCGCCGCGGCCCACCGGGACGATCTCACCGGCCTGTTCGGCCAGGCGCCGCAGGTTCTGCCATCGCCACAAGTGCGGCGCCGCATGTGAATTCGGCCGTTCCGGCATCAGGTCGCCGATCTGCGTCCACAGCGGGACGAGCAGCTCCTGTTCGAAGCCGCGGTACAGCTCCTCGAGGGCCGGAGTCACCTCCGGCTGGTTCGGTGCTGCGACCGCCGGTACATGGACGGGGGTGTCGGTCGTGCTCATATTCCCACCCTGATCCTCGTAGCATCAGCAGAACACGAAATTCTGCACAACGGAACGGGGTGTCATGAGCACGGAACCGAAGACCCCACCGGCGTACGTGGTGACCAGTGCCGATCACGCGTTGCGGGCGGCGGTGATGCTCCAGTTGGAGGGCGGGCTGACGGTGAGCCGGGTCGCCGAGCGCCTGGGTGTCGCGCGTTCCACGGCCCACCGGCTGTTGCAGACGCTCGTCTACCGCGACTTCGCGGTCCAGGACGACCAGCGCGTCTATCACCCGGGACCGGTGCTTCAGCTCGCCACGCACTCGCAGTCGCGGACCTCTCGGTTGCGGACCGCGGCCCTGCCGCATCTGCAGCGACTGGTCGACGTCGTGGGGGAGTCGGCGAATCTGACCATCCGCACCGGGGATACGACGCGATTCATCGCGAGCGTCGAATGCGCTCAGGCGCTGCGGGTGGGCTCGCGGGAGGGGATGGTGTTCCCGGCCCATCGCACCACCGCCGGTCTGGTGCTGCTCGCCGCCCTCGACCCGGCCGGGGTGGACGAGCTGTACGCCGGGCAGCGGTATGTCGAGCATCCCGAGGAACAGCCGGACCTGCCGAGCCTGCGGGCCCAGCTCGCCCGGGTTCGCCGGGCCGGATTCGCGCTCAACAACGGGCTGTCCGAGCGCGGCGTGGTCGCGATCGGTGTACCGGTCCGGGACGCCGACGGCATCGCGCTGGCCGGTCTGTCGATCTCGATGCCGACCGTCCGCTACGACCGGCATCGGCTGCCGTCGCTGGTGGCCACACTGCATCGGGCGGCCGGGGCCATCGAGGCGGGCGGCGGCCGAGGGGATATGCACTGAATGCATGTATCGGCATGCAAAACATGTGTTTGATCGATGTGAATGCGCTCACTTCAATGGGCTTACCGATTGCCGACCCGAGGTGAACCCATGACCGTCTCGACCCCGCCCGTATCCGATCTCGACCTGTTCGACGACGACGTGCTCATCGATCCGTACCCGTCGTACGCCGCATTGCGCGAGCTCGGACCCGTCGTCCATCTCCCGGCGAACGAGGTGTACGCGCTCACCCGGTACCGGGTCATCCGCAGTGCCCTGATCGACTGGGAGAGTTTCTCCTCGGTCGGCGCGATCGGCTTCAACCCGACGGTCAACGAAGCTCTGTCGGGAACCTCCCTCGCCTCGGATCCTCCGGATCACACGCGACTGCGGGCCACGCTCACGGCGAATCTGTCGCCGCGGGCGCTGCGGGGGTTGAAGAAGACCATCGACGCCAAGGCGGACGCATTGGTCGCGGACCACGCGGCCCGGGGATCCTTCGATGCCGTCGACGCACTCGCTCGCGCATTCCCGTTGCAGGTGGTGGCCGATCTGATCGGCTTCACCGGCCACGTTCGCGACAACATGCTGCGCTGGGGTCAGGCCGCGATGCAGGTCATGGGACCGATGAATCACCGTACGGCGGAAAGCTTCGCGATCGCGGGCGAGTTGTACGAGTGGTGCTCGACGGTCACCGCCGAGGATCTGACGCCCGGTTCGGTCGGTCGCGGCATCTTCGAGGCGCAGGAGCGCGGCGCGATCCCGCCCGGCACCGCCGGATACATCATCCATCAGTATCTGGGCGCCGGTGTCGACACCACGATCGCGGCGATCGGCAATATCGTCGCCCTGTTCGCGGCCCATCCCGAGCAGCTCGCCCTGATCCGGGCGAACCCGTCGCTCGTGCCCGGCGCGTTCAACGAGGCGCTGCGGTACTGGGCGCCGGTCCACGCGTGGGGGCGTCGCGCCACCGAGGATGTGGTGATCGACGACCTCGTGATCCCGGCGGGGGCGAAGGTCGCGATCCTGTTCGGCGCGGGAAACCGGGATCCACGGCACTACGAGAATCCCGACGCGTTCCTGGTCGAGCGGGCGCCGACCGATCACCTGTCCTTCGGTTACGGTCCGCACGGCTGCGCCGGACAGGGGTTGGCCCGTCTCGAAGGCCATGGCGTCGTCGAGGCGCTCGCCCGCCACGTCGGACGGCTCGTCGTCGGCGACGAGGTGCGGATCCCGAGCAACATCACCCGCAGCATCGAGCAGTTGCCCGTGCAGGAGGTGCTGCCGGTATGAGGCTGGAGGTGGATCGATCACGCTGTGAAGGACACGGACTGTGCGCGGGAGCAGCGCCGTCCCTGCTCGACCTCGACGACGACGGTGAGCTGGCCTTCCTTCGCGACGAAGGCGCGGACAGCGATGCGGACCAGGCTCGTGCCGCGGTCCGGGTGTGCCCGGTCGTGGCCCTGCGCCTGGTCTGAGCAGGACGGGTCGCCGCGTAAGGTTCGACGCGATGAGCGAAGCGGAAGCGGACCTCGCGCGGTCCGGGCTGGATCGGCTGGCCTCGGTCAACCTCAACCTGCTGGTGCCACTGCTCGCGGTGCTGGAGGAACGATCGGTGACCAGGGCCGCCGAGCGTGTCGGGCTCACCCAGTCCGCGATGAGTCACGCGGTGGGCCGGATGCGTCGCCTGTTCGATGACGACCTGCTCGTCCGGCAGGGCAACGGGGCCACGCTGACCCCGCGTGCGCTCGAGCTGATCGCACCGCTGCGGGCGGTGTTGCAGTAGACCGCCGACCTGGTCGATTTCCCCGGTTTCGATCCGGTGACCGATCGCCGCGTCATCACCGTCGCGATGACGACCAGTACGGCTTTCGTCCTGGGCCCGCGGCTGGGAACCCTGGTGGCCGAGCGTGCTCCGCACGCGACCCTGCGCCTGCGCACGATCGCCGTGCCGACCGAGTCCACCTTCACCGAACACGGCGTCGATGTCGTCCTGCTGTCCGAGGGATTCGCCGCACCCCATCCGCGTGAGCGGCTGTACGACGACCGGTGCGTGGTGGTGGCGTCGCCGCGAACATCTCCGGACGTGAGCGCGCTGGAACTGCTGACCACCGAGCCCCATATCGTCGTGGACAGCGAACGTCGGGTGTTCCCGTACGGGGTGCTCGACGAGCAGGGCGTCACTTACCGTGTCGGACAGCGGATCTCGGATTTCGTGCTGGTGCCGTACCTGGTCGCGCGGGTGGGCGGGGTGGCGCTGCTGCGTTTCCGGGTCGCCGCCGCGATGCGGACACTGCTCGAGTTGCGGATCGAGGAGTTCCCCTTCCCGATCCCCGGGCTCGGCATCGATATGGTCTGGAATCCGAATCTCGGCGACCAGCACTTCATCGCCTGGCTGCGCCAACTGCTGTTCGACGCGGCCAGACCCTGACCGGGAGTCAGTGCCGCCCGATCGAGCCGATGCGGACGTCCTACCTGGTGGTGGTCGCCGTGGCCGTGGTGTCGATCGTGTTGACCCAGCTGGCCGCCGATTCCGCTGCGCCGCAAGGCCGCAAGCTGGACATTCCCGGCCAGCTCACCCTCGCCCTCGGACTTGTGGCGATCCTGTTCGCCGCCACCCAGGGCTCCGAGGGCGGCTTTCTGCGGCCCGAGATCATCGGCGCGTTCGTCGCGGGCATGGTGCTGCTGGGCGCGTTCGTCGTCGTCGAGCTGCGGTCCGAGGCGCCGCTGCTGCATCTGCACATCTTCGCCAACCGCGCCTACGCCGTCGTCGCGATCGCCACGGTCGTGGGGAGCCGGTGACATCGACGAAGGTGCCGCCGCCGTGCCGCGGTCGACCGGTACGCGGGTGCGAATCACGGTTTCGTGCAGCACTTCTCGTGGATTCCCGAGTATCAGCGGGTCTTCGCCGAGACCGCCGAATTCGTGCGGCGGCAGTGAGCCACGAGGAGAAGGACGACCATGACGCACGAGGTGCGGATCCACCCGCTGTTCTCACCGTGGGGCCGGTTCGGGCTCTACAGCTTCTTCATCGATGCCCCGGAACCGGCCATCGTCGATACCGGCATCGCCTCCTCACCCGCCGAGGGGATGGCTCCGGCACTGGCGAAGCTGGGGCGCAGGATCGAGGACGTTCGCTGGATCCTGTTGACCCACGGGCATATCGACCACATCGGCGGGGCCCACGACCTGTGGGAACGCACCGGCCGCCGTGCCGAGGTGGTGATCCACGAAGCCGATGCGCCGATGCTGCGCTCGCGCCGCGCGCACGTGGAGAACGACCTGAGCGTGCGGCAGCAGTATCTGAACGATTCCGCGGGTGAGGCGTCGCAGACCGCGGCGGCCGAGGCGGTCATCTCCGGGGAGATGGAACCGACGATGCTGGTGCGCGGCGGTGAAACCCTGTCTCTCGGTGGCGATGTCACCGTCTCGGTGCATTCGGTCCCCGGCCACACCGCCGGTTCGGTCGCCTACGCGGTGAACGGCCGTGAGGCGGTCTTCGTCGGTGACGCGGTGCAGATCCACGGCGCCGCGAACGGATTCCCCGGCTTCGAGGATCCGGATGCCTACCGGGCGTGCGTGCGGTATCTGCGCGACGAGATCCGGCCCCGGCGACTGTATCTCGGACATCCGTTCCGGCATGCGGACGGCGCGGCCTACGAGGTGGAACTCGATGCAGATCAGGCCCGCGAGGCATTGCAGGAGAGCCTGGCTATCGAAGGCCGGGTCGACACCGCGGCGCACGGATGCCTGTGCGCGGGACTGCATTCGACCGATTCGGTGTATTCGCCGTTCGCCCCCGTCGCCGACGAACTCGGCTATCGCGGGGATCCGACCCTCGAGCCGTCCCCGTTCTTCACCACGATGCACGGCTACCGCACGCGGTTCGACCGGACCTCCTCCTGACCGACCGGGCACCGCTACCAACCGGACGTTGCGACGACCGGAAGTTCTACAGGACAAGGAGTTTCGCACTCATGGCCGATTTCACCACAGTGGATGCGGGCGGGCGGCGGGTCGCCGTGCGCACCGATCTCGAGGTGCCGATGCGCGATGGGGTCACCCTCGTCGCCGACGCCTACAGCGATGTGGCGGACACCCCGCGGCCCGCGCTGGTCGCGCTGAGTCCGTACGGAAAAGATTTGCAGGCGTTGGCATTGACCATGCCGCCGCAGCGCAGGCCCAGCCCGATGTGGGACGGATGTATCGAGGCCGGTGACATCGCGCGCGTCGTCGGGGAGGGCTAATTACACGTCATCGGGGACCTGCGCGGGTCGGGCGGCTCGGGCGGCGAGATGATCGGCAACTACAACGCCGGTGGCGTCCCGCTGGGACAGGACGCCTACGACTTCATCGAGTGGGTCGCCGAACAGCCCTGGTGCAACGGCAAAGTCGGCATGATCGGCATCTCCTACTTCGGGTCCATGCAGGTGCTCGCCGCCGCGGAACGTCCGCCGCATCTCGCGGCCATCTTCGTCAGCTGCGGTCACTACGATTTCTACGAGACCACCTACCACGGCGGCATCATGTGGTTCATGCCGCGCGCGGCGCGCGAGGGGCGCGGCGGCGACTCCGGTATCGCGCATACGAATGTGAAATCCCGTATGCAGCAGGTTCATTCGCCCGAAGAGCTGCGAAAGCTGGTCGACGAGCGGCTGCGGGATCCGGACGTGGCCGCATGGCCGAATCTCGTGCACGTGCTGAAATACCCGAAGAACCGCGAGTTCTGGTTCGACATCGTGATGAACAATCTCGACGGGGACTGGTACTCCGAACGCAATCCGGTCACACTTGCGCCGAACATCGATATCCCGGTCTACCTGCAGATCGATCAGGGACGAGGCTGGACGCTGGACGGCACCATCGAGGTGTTCGACGCGCTGCGCGGGCCCAAGAAGCTGGATATCGGCCCGTACCCGCCGATGCAGTCGCGTCCCTTCGTGGAGGAGCACGACAAGATGTTCCGCTGGTACGAATACTGGCTCAAGGGCATCGACAACGGGATCATGGACGAACCGGCGGTATCGGTCTTCGTCGAGGGCACGCGCGAACGAGTGACCTCGAGCCAGTGGCCGCCACGGGATGTGGCGTACCGCTCGTTGTATCTGCGTCCGCGGCACAAACTTTCGCCCGATCCCGAGCCGATGGGCGCGCAGCACGCCGCGCCCGACGGCTTCTATCAGGCGCCGCTCACGGTCATCGACGAGGTGACGATCCTGAGTTGGAGTACCGCGCCGTTCGAGGAGTCCACCGAACTGATCGGCACCGGCGCCGCGCACCTGTTCGCCGAAATCGACCAGGACGATACGAATTTCATTCTGCGCCTGTGGGATGCCGCGCCGGACGGCGGCCGTCAGTTGATCACCACCGGCTATCTGAAGGCTTCGCATCGCGAACTCGACGACCGCACCACCGAGGGCAACCCGTATCACCCACATACGCGCAGCGTGCCGGTCCAGCCGGGCGTGATCGAGGAGTACGTGCTGCGGCTGTACCCCTTCGCGGCGACGTTCCGGCCCGGTCACCGGCTGGTGGCGGAATTGTCCAACGACGAGCCGCTGGCCGACGACCACAACGCGCTGCTGCCGCCGGACGCGTTCCACCTGCCCGTCGGACGTGCGGTCACGCACAAGATCTACCGTGACGCCGCACATCCGTCGCGGCTGGTGCTGCCGTTCACCACTCGAACCGCCGGCGAATGACCGGATCCGCCGGCACGGCGCTCAGGAGTGTGTGCCGGTGAAATAGTCCCCGTGTTCGAGGTCCTCCAGCAGACCTGGGTGGGTGGGTTCCCAGTCGAGCAGCTTGCGGGTGTATTCGCTGGAGACGGGTGCGTCGGCGGCGTAGACGGAGGCCATGAAGGGGTTCTCGAAGTGCGGGACTGCCTCCTCGGGTGTCAGGGATCGGGTGGGGATGCCGAGGGCGTCGGCGATCGTCTCGGCGATGTCCCGGAACACGATCGCCTCCTGTCCGGTCCCGTGCAGTACGGCTCCCGCTGGAGCATGCTCGACCGCGAGGCGGTAGAGCACGGCGGCGTCGAGTCGGTGCACCGCGGGCCAGCGATTGCTTCCGTCGCCGATGTACGCCGAGACGCCGGTTTTCCGCGCGGCGGCGATGAGCATCGGAATGAAGCCGTAGTCGTTCGGGCCGTGCACGGTCGGGGCGAGGCGCAGCACGCTCGCACGCACCCCGCGTTCGGCGAATTCGAGACAGGCGTCCTCGCCGCGGATGCGGAATCCGGCGGTCGAATCACGGTCGGGGGCATCGGTTTCCGTGGTCACCCGCCCGCGCGGCAGGACCAGGGTGCCCGATGTGGAGATCAGCGGTTTGCCGGAACCCTCCAGTGGCTCACCGAGCGCTCGGATCGCCGCGCAGTCGCGGCGCATCATGGCGTCGGTATCGGAGAAGTCACCGCCGAAGGCCATGTGCACGACGGCGTCGGCCTGGGCGGCGCCCGCCCGCAGGCTGTCGAGATCGTCGAGCGATCCGGGGTGCGCCGTAGCCCCCAGACCCTCGAGCCGCTGGGCGGAGGCGTCCGATCGTGCCAGGCCGGTGACCGTGTGACCGGCGGCGATGAGTTCGGAGACGATGGCGGGGCCGGTGAGTCCGGAACCGCCGGTGACGAAGATGCGCATGAATCCTCCCGTTGAGCTGCGCGGTAAATAGCGTCAGTCACTGACGCTACCATGTTGCGTCAGTGACTGACACTTGTAGACTGCCCGCTGTGCCACGCAGCGGAGAACAAGCGCGCAGTCGCCTGCAGGAGGCGGCGATCACCCTGTACGGCCGCAACGGCTACGACGCGACCACCACGGCCGAGATCGCCGCCGCGGCGGGCGTCACCGAACGCACCTTCTTCCGTCACTTCGCGGACAAACGTGAGGTGCTGTTCGGCGGCGAGAGCGTCATGCGCGAGTCGCTCACCGCCGCGATCGCCGAGGTGTCCGGAACCCCTGCGCCACTGGCGATTCTGCGCGCGGCGTTCCGGACCGTGGTGCCCTATCTGGAGAGCCACCGCCCGCTGTCCGAACCGCGGTCGCGCATCATCGCCGAGACACCGGCATTGCGCGAACGGGAGCTCGCCAAGGCCGCGAACATGGTCGAGGTGGTGGCCGAGGCGTTGACCGCGCGCGGCATTCCGGCGCGGCGCGCGCGGCTGACCGCGGAGGTCGGCATGGCGACGATCGGGGAGGCGATTCGCCTGTGGCGCAACGATTCCGCCAGTGATCTCGACGAGTGCATCACCCGATCGTTCGACGACCTGAAGGCGTTGTGTACGGAGCCGGACGCGTTCGGCGAGGCGCTATAGCGGCATCAAGTGGTGCTTGCGGGGACCGTGCCGAAGTGTCTTGTCGCGCAGTAGATTCAGGGCTTTGCGGAGCTCCAGCCGGGTGTGCGCGGGTTCGATGACCGCATCGATGTAGCCGCGTTCGGCGGCGGTCCACGGCGTGGCGATGGTGTCGTTGTAGAAATCGACCATCTGCTGACGCAGAATCGGGCGCTCCTCGTCCGAGGCGGCCTCGAGCCGACGGCGCTGGATCAGCCCGACCGCGGCCTCCGCGCCCATGACCGCGATGCGTGCGGTGGGCCACGCGAAATTCAGGTCGCCGCCGAGCTGTTTGGAGCCCATCACCGCGTAGCCGCCCCCGTACGCCTTGCGCACGACGACGGTGACGATCGGCACCGTGGCCTCCACGACCGCGTAGAAGAATCGACCGCCGCGCTTGATGACGCCGATCTTCTCCTCCTCCACGCCGGGCAGGACGCCGGGGGTGTCGACGACGAAGACCAGCGGCAGCCCGAACGCATCGCACAGCCGGATGAAATGCGCCGCCTTGTCCGAACAACGCGCGTCGATCGCACCGCTGGACACCATCGGCTGATTCGCCACCACGCCGACGCTGCGGCCGTCCACCCGGGCGAATCCGGTGATCATGTTGCGGGCCGCGGTATCGCCGACCTCCAGGAAGTCCCCGTCGTCGAAGAGTCGCAGCAGGATGTCGTACATGTCGTAGCCGCTGCGATCCGAGTCGGGGATGATCGCGTTCAATTCCCGGTCGCTGTCGGTGATCTCGGGTTCCAGACCCGCATTGAGCACCGGTGCGGTATCGAAACAGGTCGCGGGCATGTAACTCAGATACCTTCGCGCCCAGTCGAATGCGGCCTGCTCATCGGCCGCGACGTGGTGGATGTTGCCGTTGTGGGCCTGGTTGAACGCGCCGCCGAGTTCCTCGAGGGTGACCTCCTCGCCGGTGGTCTCGCGGATGATGTCCGGACCGGTGACGAACATGTAGGCGGCTTCGGTCGCGATCAGCACATCGGTGTTGATCGGCGAATAGACCGCGCCCGCAGCGCATTTGCCCAGCATCAGGGAGATCTGCGGCACCACGCCGGACAGGCGCTGCTGCCGTCGGCTCATGGCCGCGTACCAGGCCAGCGAGGTCACCGCGTCCTGCACGCGCGCGCCGCCGGAGTCGTTGATGGCGATGAACGGGCAGCCTACATCGGCCGCGGAATCCATTGCCAGCGCGACCTTCCGGCCGAACATCTCACCCACCGAACCGCCGTAGACGGTCTGATCGTGCGAGATGATCACCACCGGCCGCCCGTGGATGCGGGCGCGTCCGGTGACCACGCCGTCGCCGTACAGCGCGTCGGCGGAGCCGGGTTGGCGCATCAGTGCGCCGAATTCCAGGAAGCTGCCCGGATCCACCAGCATGTCGATCCGCTGACGGGGGCTGGGAATTCCCTTCGCCGCGCGTTTGGTGACGCCCGCCGCTCCGGCCGGTTCCCTGGCGTCCGCAAGGTTCCGGTGCAGCTGCGCGAGTTTCGCGGCGGTTGTCTCCACAGATTCCTCCCAACCTGGAACCGACCGATTGCCGGTTTGCGACTGGCTCGACCCTAGCTGGAATAGACGAGTTCATAGCTCTGTGCACTGCAATAGACTCTTCGACGTGTCATCCATGGCAATGCATTCCGGTCCACCCAGCTATCAGGCGCGAACAGGGCGGTCGGTCGAGGAACGAACGCGGGCGATGATCGTCGCCGCGGCCGAGCAGGTGATGCTCGCGCGGATCGCCGCACCCGTATCGGGCGTTTCGATCGAACGCCTGAGCACCGCCGACGTCTGCGCCGAGGCGCGCGGATACCTCCGGCGCGACGGTAGCGAGGGACCGATTCCCAAGGCCACCATGTGGAAACACTTCAAGACCGTCGAAGCGCTCGCCGCCGCGGTCGTGGAGAACATCACCGCCGAGAATCGTCCGGTGCCCGAGCCGATCGCGGAATTGGCCGCTCGCGGTGGACGTTCCGAGGACACCGCCCGGGGCAGTGTCGACGCCGAACGGCTGGAGGCGCGTTTCTCGGCGCGTCACTTCGATATCGGTGGTCTGCGCGAGCAGTTCGCGGAGGCGGCGGCGCGCGAGGATCGGCCCGATATGGTGTTCTGGTCCGCCGAACTCGCCGAACGGTATCTGCAACGTCATCGCCGCGGTGATCGGCATCCCGCGACCACCGCCAGTGAATGGGCTCGCCGCGGCATGAGCCTGGTCGATCCGCGCTCACGCCTGGACTGCATGATGGGCATCCGCTGCACTCGCGCGGCCGCCGAGGCCGAGGCCGTGTTGTCCCGGAGTGCGGAGTACGAGCCCACCGGGTTGAGCCGGGTTCGGTCGATCAAGGAGACCGAGGCGGAGTTCGCCGATGCGCTGGGCTGGGTGCTGCATCGTGAGCTCGCCCGATTCCACGCCGACCATGCCCGCGCGCTGTGCGAGGAGGATGCCGAGCGGGAGATGCGATCGTTGCGCGCCATCGCCGACGCGCTCGGCGAGTTGTGTGCCGCCGACGCGGAAGTGTCCAGGGAACCGGGAGACACCCTGCGCGCCGGTGAACTCGCCTACGTCATCGCCGGGCTGTGCCGGGTGGAGACGGCCTATGCCACGCACCCCACGCATCGGGGGACGTATGCGGCGATCTTCGCGGATCGGATGGCCGAGACGAGAACCGAACTGCTCGCCTGTTTCGCGGTGACCGCCAGGGAACGTCATCGGCACGAGGACAACATCCGGGCGCTGCTGCGCATGGACGCCTTCGCCCGTCGGCTCGACCGCATCGGTCCGGCGGCCGAACCGGGCGAGATCGCCACTGCCGTGGAGGATTACGAGCACGCGTCGATCGATCTGCTGCGCACCACCGAATACGGCACGATCCGTGACATCCTGGTGGCGCGCTACCTCATCGCGAAGGCCCGTTCGCTGACCCATCGCGATGCCGAATCCAGGCGTTCACCCGACCACACCCCGGACCGCCCGGCGGGTTCGCTGGTGCATCCGCAGCCCGCCGTACTGATCCAGGGGGCGATCCAGTTCTACGATCACGCGGCCACGGCGGGCAGCTCCCGTGGATCCACCGGCGTCCTGCGTGCACTCGCCGCTGCGGGCAGCGCCGAGCTGCGACGGGCGAATCCGGTGCGGCGCAAGGTGGATGGCGACTGCGCACCGGCCGACAGCGAGATCGACACCATCGCCCAGACGATCAACGATCTGGTCCTGATCACCGTCAGCCGCCGAAACCGCTTCACCGACAACGAGATCGAACATCTCCTGGCGATGGTCGACCCGATGTACTACTACATCACCTCCGGTCGGAACTGACCGTGTCCCCGAACCGCCTGTCCAGGAGGCGATCTCGTACTGGTGGCGATGACGTCGACGGCGGCGGACGATTCGCGATGATCGGGGCGACGAGTTGTGTGTTGCCGCTCTGTCAACGCTGCGGGGTGGGCGCGGTCAGACGGTGTCGGCGACCAGTTCCGGTTCGGTCGGTACGTGCTGTTCGCGCCGGGGCAGCAGGAGGGGAGTGGCGAGCAGCAGTACGCCGCCGACGGCGATGGCGGTGCGCGGGGTGGTCAGCGAGGCCAGGACACCACCGAGGGCGGTGAGGGTTGCGGTGGTGGCGCGCTGGGTGATCGTCCAGGCCGACAGCGCTCGGGCAACTCGGTCCGGGGGCAGCTGTTCGAGGCGGTAGGTGGCCAGCAGCGGCATGAAGACGCCGATGCACAGGATCAGGCCGAATTCGATCACCACGATCAGGACCAGACCGGCGATTCCGGGACCGATGAAGGCCAGGCCGACCGGCCAGCAGGCGCGCAGGATGCCGGTGGTGAGCATGACCCGGTGGCGGCCGAAGCGCCGGGTGAGCGGCGGGGACAGCCGGGAGCCGATCAGGCCGCCCACGCAGGGCAGTGCGAAGGCGAGTCCGTACTGCCAGGGTGCGAAGCCCAGGTGGCCGACCAGCAGCACGATCAGCGGCGGTTCGGTGGCCAGGAGCAGACCGGAGGTGAGTGCGCTGTTGGCCAGCAGCACCCGCAGTTGGCGGTGCCCGAACAGACAACGCCACCCGTCCAGTAGTTCCCTCGGCCGCGTCGCGGCGGGATGTTCGCGGACGGGATGGGCTTCGCCGCCGCCGATCGCCTTGACGCTCAGCGCGGACAGCAGATAACTCGTCGCGTCCATGACCACGGTCACCACCGGACCCAGCAGGCCCATGGCCGCGCCGCCGAGCGGTGGCCCGACCGTCTGCGCGGTCCAGGTGGTCGACTCGAATCGCGCATTGGCGATGAGCAGATTCTCCTGCGGGACAATGCTTTTCAGATACGCGCCGCTCGCGGCCTTGAAGGTGATCTCCGATGCCGCGGTCACCACCGACACGATGAGCAGCTGCACGAAACCGAGCAGGCCCAGGGCGAAGGCGATCGGGACCGTGGCCAGAACCGCGAACCGGATCAGATCCATCGTCATCATCACCGGGCGTTTGCGGCGGAACTCCATCCACGGGCCCAGCGGGACCGCGATCAGCGCGCCCACCGTCAGGCCCGCGGCGGACAGCGCCGACACCTCGGCGGGCCCGGCGTGCAGGACGCGCACCGCGATCAGCGGCAATGCGCCGAAGCCGAGTCCGGATCCGTAGGCGCTGACCGCGTAGGCCGTCCACAACCAGCCGAATCGCCGTCCCAGCGATCTGTCACTCGAGCCACGCACCGGCGCATCACCCCATTCCAACAACCTCACGTTGACCAGCGGAATGAAACCAGGTCCCGCACAAGGGAATCAAACAACCACCTGGTCGGCGCGCCACAACGATCGGTTGTGTGGGTCAGAACCGTCCGACCGCCACGAAGACGGCGATCGCCAGATAGATCACGTTCACCGGGACGACCTTGGCCTCGCCCTCGCGCAGATGGGCGACGATCGCGCCGATCATCAGCGCCACCCAGCACACCGCGGTCACCGGCACCATCACCGGTGCGATATCGAGTGCGGCGGGCAGGATCAATCCGGCCGCGGCGAGGATCTCCAGGATCCCGAGCGTTTTGACGAAGCCGTTCGTGGCGTGTGTGGTCCAGCCCGCGCCCGGCGCGGCAGCCAGCTTCTCCCGCGGCATGAAAGTCTTGGTGATACCGCCGAGCAGTGCGACGACGGCCAGTACTCCGGCGGCGATCCACAGTGCGAGGTTCATGATGTGCTCCCTGTCGAATGTCGGCGGCTTCGAACCGGAGCCGCGATCACCCATGGGACGCCGCCGGGGCGAGCCGCGTGACAGACCGGCCCGGGTGATGACCGTCACTCCCGGCAGCTGTCACAGACTGTGCGGCACCGGCGTCTCGTGGACGACACGATGCGGAGGTTCCGTCATTTACTGCGATGCCACAGACTGTGCGGGATCGGAGTTCGGCGGACCGCACGATTCGGATCGAGCTGAGAGGAGCGTCGATGAGCGGCACTGATTCGTACGATGGTGAGCCCGGGGCGGCGGGACGGGCCGACCCCGCGACCGAAGCCTTTCTCGCCCACCGCAATCTGCTGTTCACAGTTGCCTACGAGATGCTCGGTTCGGCGGCGGACGCGGAGGATGTCCTGCAGGAGACGTGGCTGCGGTGGGTCGGCGTCGAGCTGGCGGAGGTGCGCGATCAGCGGGCCTATCTGGTGCGGATCGCGACGCGGCAGGCGCTGACCCGGTTGCGCACGATGGGGCGCCGCCGCGAGTCCTATGTCGGGTCCTGGTTGCCCGAACCGCTGCTGACCTCACCCGATGTCGCCGCCGACGTGGAATTCGCGGAGAGCGTCTCGATGGCGATGTTGCTCGTGCTGGAGACGCTCGCGCCGACCGAGCGGGCGGTGTTCGTACTGCGCGAGGTGTTCGATCTGGCCTACGACGAGATCGCCGAGGCCGTCGACAAGACCCCGGCCGCTGTGCGGCAGATCGCGCACCGGGCCCGCGCGCACGTCGCGGCGCGGCGGCCGCGCGAGATGGTTTCCCCGGCGCAGACGCGGGTTGCGCTCGAGGCATTCGAGCGGGCGATCCGGACCGGTGACATGCAGGGGTTGCTGGATATTCTCGCGCCCGATGTCGTACTGGTCGGTGACGGCGGCGGGATCCGCCGGGCGGTACCGCGCCCCATCACGGGGGCCTGGAAGGTGGCGCGTCTGCTGGCCGCACGGCACGGCAAGTTCGGCGGGCTGATCGCGGCCGGATTGCGGCACGAGCCGGTCGAGGTGAACGGCTATCCGGCGCTGATCCTCGAGTTCGACGACGAGATCGACACGGTCCTGGCGGTGCGCGTCGATGACGGCCTGATCGCCGGGCTCTACGCGGTGCGCAACCCCGAGAAGCTGGCGCGGATGGAGCAGGAGACCGGCCTGAGCCGCTGACCGCTGTGCAACATTGCAATATAATTTGTGGTCTTGTACGGTCGCCTGGTGAATAGCGCCACGGCAGAGTCGCCGTCCACGCAGCTCTGGTTCGACGTCCGCGATCCGGCGACCGGTCCGGTCGTCGGGCGGTATCCGCTGCACACCGAAGCCGATGTCGACGCCGCGGTGGCCCGCGCCCGCGACGCGGGAACCTGGTGGGCGGCACTGGGATTCGCCGAACGCGCGCGCCGGCTGGATCGCTGGCGCGCCGAACTGACCCGGGGCCGGGACGATCTCGCCCGGACCATGCGGCAGGAGATGGGCAAACCGCTGTCCGACGCGAAACTCGAGATCGCCATGGCGTTGGAACATCTGAAGTGGGCGGCCCGCAACGCCGAGCGGGTGCTCGGTCCGCGGTCGGTGAACGCGAGTCTGCTGACGATCAATCAGTCCTGTCGCGTGGAGTACCGGCCGTTCGGGGTCGTCGGGGTGATCGGGCCGTGGAATTATCCGGTGTTCACCCCGCTCGGCTGCGTCCCGAACCCGGAATGCAGTTGCCCCCGGCTCTGGTCCACACCAGCGACGCCGAATTCTTCGGTGCGGACGCCACGACCCTCGCGCAACGCTGGACCGCGACCGGCGCGCTGTGTGACCTACAGATCTGGCCGGACCAGATGCACGTCTTCCAGGCCCTGCCGGTCCTGATCCCGGAATCCCGGCTGGCCTACCGGGCCGCCGCCCGGTTCATCCGATCCCACCTGCCGCCGACCGCCCTCGCGGTCTGATCGGGGAGCCTCGGCCCGCGTAGGCCGAGGATCGGAATCGCCCGTGCTACAACGCTTTACGTCCTCGGATCACTTGGTGCAGTGAGTGAGCACGCCGTTGATCGCGTCGTGCTCGGCCTTATCGATGGTCAGGTGGTACTTGGTCTTGGTCGCCACCCACTTGATGGTGTAGGCGCAGCTGTCCTTCTCCGGAAGCCAACGGGCGGGATCCTGGTCGCCCTTCTGGCGGTTGGAGCGGGCGGACACGACCTGGAGTTGGTCCAGGTCGTTGGCGAACGCCTTGCGCTGATCCTTGGTCCAGTTGCGGGTGCCGGAGCGGGCGGCCTCGGCCAGGGGGACGACGTGGTCCAGGTCGGTCTGACCGGCGTCGTGGATGACCACGCCGTCGTAGGCCGAGACCCAGGTGCCCGATACGGCACGGCACTGGGCATCGGTCTTGACGTCGGTGCCCTGCCGCTGCAGGGCGATCTCCCGGGTGTCGCAGCTCTTGCCCTGTCCGATCCAGTGCGGCCAGTCGTCGCGGTTGTAGGTGTTCCCGGTGTCCTCGGGCGCGACGGTCAACTTGGCCAGCTGTGTCAGTGCCGTGGACGACTGGCCGGTGGTCGAACTCGAACTGGAGGTACTTCCCTTACTGATCCACCACGAGACCGCGGCAACCACCAGGACCAGTACCGATACCGCGATTTTTACCCAGCCCGAGGATCGGACCGTCTTCGAACCCGCCACTACACCACTCACAACTTCCGAAATACGAACCAGCAAAACGTGATCCCATAATGACGGATCGGGGCGAGTTATGGGGGAGCAACACCAGGGGACTTGCTCACAACGGGGGACAGAATCCGCAGGGGCAGCGGGAGATTCGCGCTCGGATCACGCCTTGACCAGCGATTATCCTGCGGCACAGCGCTATTGCACCGGAACGCGAATCAGTATCTCGCCGTGCATGATCGAGATCCAGCCGTCCTCGGCCTCGGCCCACTCCCGCCATGCGCCACTGATGCGCCGCAAATCCTCGGCGCTCGCCAGTCCGGAATCGACGAGTTGCCGCGCCAGCGCCGACTCGACGACCCGCCCGGCCCACATGCCACCCCATTCGCGCCGATCCTCGAGCGTGGCATAGCACCAGGTGGACGAGGTGGCGGTGATATCGGTAGCGCCCGCGGCCCGCGCCCAGGACAGCATCCGGCGGCCCGCATCGGGCTCACCGCCGTTCGCGCGCGCCGCCGTGCGGTACAGCCGCAACCACTCGTCGAGTTCGGGAAGCGCGGGCCACCAGACGAATCCGGCGTAGTCGGCGTCCCGTGCAGCCACCAGCCCGCCCGGACGGGTCACCCGCATCATCTCGCGCAGTGCCGCAACCGGATCCGCCACGTGCTGCAGCACCTGATGTGCGTGCACGACGTCGAACGACCCGTCCGCGAAGGTCAGCCCGTGCACGTCCTGCACGCCGAATTCGATATCGGTCACACCGCGCTCGGCGGCCAGTTCCCGAGACAGCGCCAGCTCGGCCTCGCCGATCTCGGTGGCCGTCACCCGGCCCACCCGCGTGGCCAGATCGACCGTGATCGTGCCCGGCCCGGCGCCGATGTCCAGCAGCGAGGCATCCGGATCCAGCTGCGGCAGCAGATAGGCGGCGGAATTTTCCGCGGTGCGTGTCCGGTGCGAGCGCAGCACCGTCTCGTGATGACCGTGGGTGTACTTGCTCACGGGAATCTCCTTCCGGCGGAACCGATTCTGTCCGGCCGCCAACCGGGGGAGTCGATGGCGCGGCCGAATACCGTTGTAACGCAGACCAATACGGCGTCGCGCCCACCGAAACTCGTTCGATGGGCGCGACGCCGAGCGTACCGGACGCGATTATCGGTACGTCCGGGGAGCGGATCTCAGTTCGACAGCCGGACCTCGATCGCCTCGATGATGCGCGGGCGCAGCTCCTCGGTGCGCACGATCGAATCGACCGAACCCACCTCGACCGCACGCTGAATGCTGTGCACGCGATCGAATTCCGCGGCGACCTCACCGAGCTTCTCGGCCCGGACCGAGGTCCGGGTCTCGTCGAGTTCGGCGGCCAGTGCGGCGCGGTCCGCGCCGGTGGCACTGCTCGCGTTCGCCTCCAGCTCCCGCACCCGCGGATCGGTCGCGGTCCGGGTGTCGACCTCACCGGAGAACACCACGGCCGCGGCCGGTGCGCCGCCGAGCACCGAGGCGAACGAGCCCTCCAGCGCCAGCACGGTCATATTCGGGTTGAGCGCCTTGGAGAACACCACGAACGCGCCGCCGTGATACCGCGAGATCACGGTGAACACGATGGGCCCGTCGAAGTTGACGATCGCGCGGCCGATCTCGGCGCCGTACTCGAGCTGCAGCTTGCGCATCGACTCGGGCGATCCGTCGAAGCCGGACAGGTTCGCCAGCACGACCAGCGGCCGGTTACCGCTGGCCGCGTTGATCGCCCGCGCGGCCTTCTTCGACGACTGCGGGAACAGCGTGCCCGCGGTGTAGGTGTCCGGGCCGTCGGTCGGGGTGAAGCCGCGCCGCGGCACGCCGCGCGACTCGATACCCAACAGGCACACTGGAATTCCGCCGAGGTGCGCATCCTGCACGACGGCGGTCTCGGCGTCGGCCATTCCCGCCCAGCGCTCGAGCACCGGGTGGTCCTGGTCGGACAGCGCCCGCATGACGGTCCGAATATCGAAGGGCTTCTTGCGATCCGGGTTGCTCGCGGCGGAGAAGATCTCCCCGACGGTGCTGAAATCGCTGTCCGCCAGCACGTGCGGGTATCCGGAGATGTCGCGATCGACCGGATCATCGGTCGACGCCCGCCGCGGCGACTTCTCGCCGGGCGCGATGTAGGTGTGATCGTAGTGCGACATCAGAATGCTGCGCGCCGCAGTCAGATTCGGCGCCCAGTACTGCGCCTGGCCGTTGGGGCCCATCACCCGGTCGTAGCCGCCGATGCCGAAGTTGTCCTCGGCCGAGACGCCACCGGAGAAGTCCAGCGCCTGCTTACCGGTGAGCACCATGGTGGATTCCGGTGTCATGACCAGGATGCCGCGGGTGTGCATCAACATGGTGGCCTCGGCGTTCCAGTACGGCTGGGCGCCGACGTTGATACCGGTGACCACGAGGTTGATCTCGCCGCCGTCCTGGGTGAACTCGACAATCCGCTTGAGCGCCGCGGCCACCCAGTCCATGTTCTCGGTACCGGACTTCATCGAGATCCGCGCACCGGAGGACAGCGTGTACCACTCCAGCGGCACCTGCAGCTGCTCGGCCAGATCCAGGGCCGCGATGACCCGGCGGCATTCCGGTTCCGACAGTGCGCCGAGGGATTTCGTCGGATCGCCGAGCAGCACGACGCGGGTCAGACCCTGCGGATGCCGCTCGGTCGCGGTGCTGACCACACCCGCGACGATGGCCGCGGAGTTGTGCCCGCGCGGCCGATCGACCTGCACCAGCGCGTGGTTGCCGTCGAGGTCGTACTCGGTGAAATCGCCCAGCAGACTGGTCAATTCGTACGGGTAGACGGTGTTGCGGCTGCTCGCCCGCAGCACCTTCTGCCGGTACTCGTCGAGCGGTTCGACGGCCTCGTCGGTCCGCTCGCCGACGATCGTCTCGGTGCCGCCGGTGGGGTTGAAGCAGATCCGGATGGCGACCTTGGTCAGCTCACCGGTCTCCTGATCCCGCTCGCGGGCGATGATCAGGATCTCCTCCAGCCCGGCGCCCACCGTGGTCGGCTCGACGCGCTCGACGATGGTCGCGAACTCCGCGGCGGTCAGATCGATCGGCGGCCAGATGTACATCACGATGCGGTTGGTGTTGAACCGCTTGGCCGAACGCCGCCGGGACTGCGCGCGACGGATCGAGTCGAGGCAGGTGGCGATGGTGGCCTCGGCGGTCGGCAGCGCGAGCAGCCGGCCGTCGTGTTCGCGCAGCGGCGTCAGGTCGCGGACCTGGGCGAAAGCGACCAGCCGCTCGTCGGCCGGATTGTCCTTCGCGACACCGCGGAACAGGTACACCTCGTCGTCGTCCGAGGACGGCAACCGGGTCAGGTCGAACTTGCGCAGCCGCTTCATCTGCATCCGCTCCGCGATGTACGGGTGCAGACCGCGGATCAGCCGCTCCTCGGCCATACCGGTCGAGGTGGGGCGGAAGGTGAAGTGGTGGTGCATGACCGCGCCGCCGCTACCGGCGACGGTGGTGGTGATCCGGTGCACCTGGTTCGGCAGCGGGTGCGCGGCCAGAACCTCCTGCAACGCCGAGGCCATCTCGTCGAAGTCCTCGGGCTGATGCTCCCAGCCGAGGTAGATGTCGGCCTCGATGGACATCGTGCCGGTCGCCATTTCGCTCAGGCCGCGCAGCGCGGTGTCGAGCGCGTCGAAGCTCACCGCGGCCGAAACCAGGCTGGTGCCACGACGTTCGGCGATCACGAAGGAGCAGTCAGCGACCTGCTGGGTGCGCACATCGCTGAGGCCCTTGTTGCCGTAGTACCGGCGGGTCAGCACCTCGAGCATGACCGAGTTGTCCAGGCTGCCGCGGACCAGGCGCTGGCCCAGCAGCCGCACCAGCGGCTCGGTGCTGCGTACCGTCTCGGCGATGCGCTCGGCGCGATCCGGCGAATCCGGCTGAGCGTCCAAGTGGCGCAGGTGTTTGCGGACGTTGGTGTAGACGCGCGCACGGTTGCGCCGCAGCAGCGGTTGGCCGTACCAGGCGTACACCAGACCGCGGGCGAGGTCGGCGATCACCGGGAAACGCACCTGCGTCGCGGTGACCAGACGCTCGAGCGCCAGACCGACCGGCTCACGCAGCACGCGGTCCGGCACCGGCTCGCGCAGCCACTCACGCAACAGCGTGGTGACGGCGGTGACGGTGTCCGAGGGCCGCTGCTGGGCCAGGAAGATCCGGAACACCGCGCCCTCGAGATCGGGGGTGCGGTCGAGTTCGGTGATCCCGTAGTGCGCCAGGGCGCGGGACAACCTCGTCCGGTACGCCTCGGGCAGTCCGGCGCGCTCGACGTCCAAGCTCTGCAGGTAGGTGTGGAAGTACTCGCGGGCGCTGTGCACGTGCCCGTGCTCGCCCTCGTCGTCCCACGACCGGTTGTGGCTCAGTTCGGTGAGGTCCGCGAACATCTGCACGAGTTCGACTTCCTCGGCCAGCGGACGATGGTTGTTCGCGATCGAGGCCCGGCGCGCGGCCAGGTAGTCCTCGACCACGCGGCTCTCGTCGTGCGGGTCGACGTCGAAGCCCAGCAGCAGACTGCGCAGATCCTGCAGGCCGCGGGCCAGGCGCTCGTCCGGCCGGACCGAATCGGATTCGCTGGGCAGATCCAGCTCCACCGCGCTGTTGGTCGTCTCCTCGGCGGCCTCGCCGTCCTCGGCGAGCGGCTCGAGCCGCAGCAGCGGTGCACCGGTCTCGACCTGGCTGCCGACCGAGACGCCGCACTCCTTGACCCGGGCGCGGAACGGCGCGCGCAGCACCGTCTCCATCTTCATGCTCTCCAGCACGAGCACCGGCGCGCCCGCCTCGACCTCGTCGCCGATCGCCAGCGGCATCGCGACGACCAGAGCGGGTGCGGGGGAGCGGACGACGCCGCCCTCGTCGCGGCTGATCCGGTGGGTGACGCCCTCGACGTCGATCAGGCTGGTCGGCCCGTGGGTGCCGGTGATCAGGCGGTAGCGGGTGCCGTTGACCACGAGGTGTCCGGTGTGGCTGTCGAAACGCTCGAGATCGACTGCGGCGGTACGGATTTCGTCACCGGCCTCGATGCCGATCCGGAACCGGTGGGCACCGATGCGGGCCACCCGCACGCGGTAGGTGACGCCGCGCAGCTTCAGATCCAGCGGACGACCGCTCTCGTGCTGCACCTGCGGACGTCCACCCGAGGCGGTGGACAGCAGCCGGTGCTGCTCGACGCGCTCCTCCTCCTCGTAGGCGTCGATGGCGGCGGCGGCCAGCGCGATGGCGGAGTGCCGGTGCGAGACCAGCCGTCCCTCGCCGCGCACGCGGTCGATCCAGCCGGTGTCGGCGCTGGCGTCGATCACCTCGGGCTGCTTCAGCAGATCGAGGACGAAACTCTTGTTGGTCGCGCCGCCCTCGATGACCACGCGCGTCTGACCCACCGCGCGCCGCAACCGGCCCAGGGCCTCGTCGCGGTTGCGGCCGTAGGCGATGATCTTGGCGATCATCGAGTCGAAGGCGGCCGGAATCGTGTCGCCCTCGCTGACGCCGGTGTCGACCCGGATGCCCGGACCCGCGGGCAGGTCCAGCCGCGCGATGCGGCCCGGGGCGGGCGCGAAGTCGCGGTCGGGATCCTCGGCGTTGAGCCGGGCCTCGATGGCGTGTCCGCGCTCGGCCGGGGGCTCACCCTCGAGCTTGCCGCCGGACGCGACCAGCAGCTGCGCGCGCACCAGGTCGAATCCGGTGGTGGATTCGGTGATCGGGTGCTCGACCTGCAGGCGGGTGTTGACCTCGAGGAAGGCGAACAGCTTCTCGCCGGGGTGGTAGAGGAATTCGACCGTCGCCGCACCGCGGTAGCCGACGGTGACCGCGAGCCGCTCGGCCGAGGCCTTGAGTTCGGCGGCCTGGTCGGCGCTCAGGACCGGCGAGGACGATTCCTCGATGATCTTCTGGTTGCGCCGCTGCACCGAGCAGTCGCGCACGCCCAGCGCCCACGCGGTGCCCTGACCGTCCGCGATCACCTGGACCTCGACGTGCCGGGCGCCGGTGACCAGGCGCTCCAGGAAGACCACGCCGCTGCCGAAGGCCCGCGCGGCCTCCTGGCTGGTGCGCTCGTAGGCGTCGACCAGATCGGCCTCGTTGGTGATGACGCGGATACCGCGCCCACCGCCACCCGCGGTCGCCTTGAGCATCAGCGGGTAGCCGATCTCGCCGGCCGCGGCCACGGCGGCGTCGACGGATTCGACCGCTCCGCGACTCCACGGCGCGACCGGAACGCCGACCTCCTCGGCGATCAGCTTCGCGCCGATCTTGTCGCCGAGTTTGCGCATGGCCTCCGCGCTGGGGCCGATGAAGGTGATGCCGATCTGGTCGCAGAGTTCCGCGAAGGCAGGGTCCTCGGCAACGAAACCCCAACCAACCCAGGCGGAATCTGCCTTGGTCGCGATCAGGGCGCGCTCGAGCGCCTTCAGATCCAGGTACGGGCGCGCCGAGGCGGGGCCCAGGTCGTAGGCGATATCGGCCTCGCGCACGAATGTCGCGTTCCGGTCGACGTCGGTATACAACGCAACGGTTTCGATCGCCTGCCCCGTTTCCGCGGCCAGATCTCGAGCGGCGTGGATGAGGCGCATGGCGGCCTCGCCCCGGTTCACGATGGCGATGCGGCTGAACACTCGCCAACTCCTTTCCATTTCACGGCACTGACCCGATCGGGTGAGGGTTTGCGACTGTTGGTTGTGCGTAGTGTGCACCCTGTAGGTGGATATGTGCACGGCGTATGAGTGTTACTGGCCCGTATCCTCGGACAATGCCCCGTCAAGGGCATCAGAAGAGGCGCGATAGCTGGTCTGCGCCCCGATCGCGGTGCCCATCCAGCGCCGTAGATAGCGCCTTAGTTCCTCGTCGCCGCGCGGCGGATTGCCCGGCGCCAGGAAGAACGACTGCATGGTCCGCAGGACGTATTCGACGAGTTCGGCCAGGGCGTCGTCGTCGTAACCGTGCTGCTCCCAGTCGACGTCGAAACGCCGGATCATGGTCACGCCGAATGCCTGCGCCTCCTCGGAGGTGAGGCTCTCGGGCTGCAGATTCGAGTACGTGCTCGACAACAGGATGCCCAGATGTGGTGTGGAGCGCACCTCGGACAGGGTGAAGACCACCCCTTCGGTCAGTGCCTCGACCGGGTCGTCGATACCGCTGACCTGCTCGGCCAGCCGATCGAGGAAGCCGTCCACCGAGGCGTACGCCGCGGCTCGCATCAACGCGTCCGAACTCGGGAAATAGCGGTACACCGTCTGCCGGATGACGCCCAGCGCCTCGGCGACCTCAGCGATGTTGACCTCCGAGCCGGTGCGCCCGATCAACTCCACGGCCGCGCCGACGATGCGCCGGGAGGCCTCCTCGTCACTGCTCGGTGGGCTCCCGCCCCACCCGCGTCGTCGTGCCACTGACCTGCTTTCTCGGCTCGAACCGGCGTCGCGGGGGATCCCCCGATCGAATCGGCCCTCGACGCTACCAGGGAACGCACCCGAAACCGGTGATGACGTTCTGCGCGAATCCAATCATACAAACATACGCATCTATGTATGATCGTCTCGTCTAGCGGCCTGCGCGGGCAACGATGCCCGGACGAACGATGGAGGTAGAGCAGGTGACCGACCTACATGTCCGGAAGATGCGATTCGCATTCGCGGACTACGACGTGCCCTTCCTGTGGAACGAGAAGAATCCGGCCTTCTCGTCGATGGCGAACGCCGTGTCCTTCCTGGCGATCGGCTTCGAGAAGATGATCGTGAACATGATTCGCGAGGCGATGCCGCGGATCACCGACCCCGACGTGGCCGAGGAGGCCGACGCGTTCGTGCGCCAGGAGGGGCAGCATTCGACCGCGCACCGCCAGCACGTCAACGGACTGATCCGCCGGTATCCGCGGTTGCGCGAGACACTGGACGAGGTGATCGGCGAATTCGACCTGCTCACCACGAAAACCTCGCTGGACTACCGCCTGGCCTACACCGCGGACCTGGAGGCCACCTTCACCCCGGTGTTCAAGTTGATGCTGGACAACGACGCGAACCTGTTCGCGCCCGGCGACGACCGGGTGGCCTCGCTGTTCATCTGGCATTTCGTGGAGGAGGTCGAGCACCGCAGCTCCGCGCTGATCATCTTCGACGCGATCGTGGGCAGCGACGTCTACCGGATGCGGATGGCTCCCTCGATCTTCCGGCACGTGATGAAGGTGATCCGGATCGCCTGCACGGGTTTCAATGCCCATGTGCCGCTGGAGGATCGGCAGGTGGACGCGTTGTCGATGTTCGCCATGCACCGGCACCGCCGCCGGTTGGGCCGGTGGATTCCGCCGCTGCGGGTGCCGGACAACGGGACGATGCCGCGCGCGTTCACCGAACTGCCGTTGCGGGAACAACTGGTCGCGTTGAGCGGCATCGTGCGCAGTCAGATGCCCAAACACAATCCGGCGCACGAGAATCTGCCCGAACTCGCGAATCTGTGGTTCCGGCGTTTCGACGAGGGTTATGACGTAACCCAGTGGTACACGGCCGAATTGACCTCGTCGAAGTAAGGGGAATCATGTCCGATCACTGTTCGCCGACATTCGCTCGGCTGGCGACCGAGATGGGGTTCTCCTGCCGGACCGAGGGCGGGCTCGTCGCCTTCCGCAATCCGTTCGCACTGGAGAACTGGACCCTGCCGATACTCGAGGTCGCCATCATCCTGGGCGCGGTGCTGACCCTGGTGCACGCCATCCGGCGGCTGCGCCGCGACGGCGACCCCACCAATCTGGTGCTCTGGTTCGGCGCGACGGCCTATCTGTTCATCATCGAACCGCCGCTGTACTTTCCGGCCGCCTTCGGCATCAGTGGACATGTGGACACGATGTTCGCGCACAACGTGTTCACGGTCGACTTCCTGTGGGGGCGGCTGCCGCTGTACATCGTCGCGATCTACCCGTTCATGGCGACCATCGCCTTCGAAATCGTCCGCATGCTCGGCGTTTTCCGGCGATACGGGGTGCTGGTCGGCGCGATCTGCGTCGGATTCGTGCACCACGCGTTCTACGAGATCTTCGATCACATCGGGCCGCAACTGAAGTGGTGGGAGTGGTCCACCGGGAATTCGCTCAATCAGCCCATGTTCGACTCGGTGCCGTTGTCCAGTGTGGTGGTCTTCGCCGCGCTGTGGCCGATGTCGCTGGCCTTCTGCGTGCAGTTGTTCGTCGGGCGGCATGTCGACGCCGGGCGCAAGTTCAGTGGCCTGCAACTGGTTTGGCGCACGATCGTGATCGGGATCCTGGGTTCGGCGGGCACCGGAGTGCTCCCCATTCCCGCCACGGTGCTCGGCGCGAACAACATCACCGTGCGCGGGTGGCTCTACGCCGCCGAACTTGTCGTGTTGAGCGTCATCGCGATTCCGGTGCTGGTGCGTCAATGGGTGCGACTGCGGCAGGGTGAGGTTCCCGCATACTCGGACAACGTCGTTCGCATCTACAGCGGGGTGTATCTGCTCGCCATGGCGGTGCTGTGGCTCACCGCGCTGCCCGATTTCCTGCACGCGTCGAACGGCTGGGCGCGCAACGCCGGTCCGGTGGGCAACATCTGGTACACCATCGCCTGTTTCGTCGTCGCGATCCTGTGCAGCGCGGCGGTATTCGCCGGGCCGCGGTCGCGGAGTGCGGTGAGTGCGGGGGTGTCGCCGGAGGTGGCTCCGGCGGCCGGATAGTACGGGGTTCGGACGTGGACTACGCGTCCGAGGTTCGCAGACTGGGACGTCCTCGGGGCGGCAGCCCTCCGGCTCCGAGGACATCTGCTCGCCTGTCCGTCACCCACCCCCGATCCGAATCCGGCGCTGGAGGAGGTCGGGGAGGTGTACCGGCCCGACCCGGCCGAATCCGCCGCCGTGGAGGTGGGCCACGCCGAGGCCGCGGCCGAGATCGACGCCGAGGTCGCCTTCTTCTGCGGAATGGCGCGCAAAGTCCTGAGCGGGACGGGGCGATCGGGAGCGCCTGTCGCCGATGCTGCACCGGGATTAGACTTCGAAGCGGACCGAATCCGACCGAGGGGAGGTCGTCATGCGAGTCGTGGACTTCGATCATCTGGTGCTGAACGTTTCGGATGTCGAGCGTTCGCTCGAATTCTATTGCAGCACACTCGGTTTGGATCCCGTTCGAGCCGACGAGTGGCGAGCCGGGCAGGTCCCGTTCCCGTCGGTGCGGGTGACCGACCGCACGGTCATCGACCTGCAGCACATGCCGCGCGGCGAGGCGAACGTCGATCACATCTGCCTGGTCGTCGAGCCCCTGGACTGGCAGGAGATCATCGACTCCGGCATCTTCACGGTGCTCGAGGGGCCCGTTCCTCGCTGGGGTGCCCGAGGTCAGGCGACGTCGATCTACGTCGCCGACCCGGACGGCAACACTGTCGAATTACGTTGGTATCCCGAGGGTTCCACTGCCTGAGTGCTGATCGTCGTCAGGACCGCGTCGACGGTTTGCTCGGCAAGCCGCGGCGTCAACGGTTGGTGCCCGAACAGCACCCGGTAGTACAGCGGCGCGGCGAGCAGGTCCAGCACGAAGTCCATATCGAAGTCGGCCCGGATCTCGCCGCGTTCGATCGCCGATCGCAACGCGGCCGCGCTCGATTCCCGCCGCGGGAGGAAGACCCGGCTGCGGAATTCGTCCGACAGTTCCGCGGATGCCGACAGATCCGCGACGAGTGCGGGCAGCGCCCTGCCCAGCGGTGTACTCGACAGCGAGCGAACCAGCGTCGACATGCCTTCGAGGAGATCGGATCTCAGATCCCCGGTGTTCGGGGTCGGCGTGACGCCCATCAGTTCGGCCACCGCATCGACGACCAGATGACGTTTCGACGGCCACCGCCGGTACACCGCAGGCCGGTGCACACCGGCCCGGGACGCCACCGCGCCGATCGTCAGCTGTTCGTAGCCCTGTTCGTCGAGCAACTCGACCACGGCGGTGCGGATGGCCGCGTCGAGTCGGGTGTCCCTGGTTCGTGCCATCAGAACACCGGCCGGGGGACCAGTACGACTCGCCACCCGTCCGGATCCTCGAACGTCAGCGCTCCGACCCCGGCCCAGTACGGATTTTCCGCCTCCACCGGCTCGTGTCCGGCCGCGGCCAATCGCTCGACGAGTTCGTACATCGCCGCCTCGCCGCGGAAGTACAGCACCAGCAGATTCTCCGCGGTCGGCGCCGGGCACGGGCTGCCGTCGACGTGGCTGGTGAATTCGAGGTGGTAGTCGGTGCCGGGCAGGCCGAGCATCACTCCGTCGTACCCGGCGTGATTCTCGAACCGGTACAGGACGGGTAACCCGATCACACCGGCATAGAACCTCTCCACCTCGGCCAGTTTGTCGGTGGGCCGCGCCACCCGGACCTGCCCCACGGACAGGCCGTCCGGCCATCCGGCCGTGTCGGTTCCGCTCATATCGAAACGGTACATCATGTACCGATATTCGGTCGATGTCGTCGCGGATCACCGCCGCTCCGGCCTATGTTGCGTGGCAGGAGCTTTCGGTAGCGGCCAGCATCGACGGATCGACCGCGTCTGCCATGGCCTGATACCCCTGGGGGCCCGGATGCAGATGATCGGCACTGCTGTCGGCGGACCGCAGGACGGAGGTATTGGCGGCGCACCCCCGCTGCGGCGGTGCGAACGCCGACGCTCACCCGCCCGAAGGTCACCGGGGTGAGACCGAACCGGTTCGTCGGATGGATCCGTACCTCGGCCCCGCCGAGATGGGGAGTGATGACCATGCGGAAGGTCTGATCGTCGACCGACAGGGGGCCGGACCGCCCGAGGCGTCGACCGGTGTGACCGCGTCGGTGGGACTGGCGAGCCAGCTCGCGACGAAATGTCTACCGCAGGAACCGGATTCCGCGACACTCGACGGCGAGGCCGCCACCGCACCCGCGATCGGCGCGCCCACGGCCGCCACCACTCCCGCACCACGCGCCCCGCGCCGCCGCGCTCGCCGCCCGTCGCCGACGACGTTGTCGGATCCCACTGTTCGCACCTCTCGTCGCAGCCACCGCGAGTGGTCCGATCCGGCAGGACGCGCTGCTCGAGACGGGATCGGACGCCGTCGACATCTGATCCGGACCCGGCCGTCCCGGCCAAAAATAGACACTTGGTGGTCAAAGTGTCTATTAATGTAGAGGGAACGCTCGTGTTAGTCCGGAGAAGTTCTGGATCGGCTCGAATCAGGGCCTCCCGCAACGGAAAACGGCCTTCCCGTCAGTCGGAGATGGCGACTGCGGCTTGGTTGTGTGGCGACCGGCGAACCATGATGAGAGACTGGGAAGTAACTTGTATCAAACTCTCGCCGCATGTGGCACACTCGGTAATGAAAGCCGCTGCCCCGTCGACGAAGCCGGGAAGGACGCCGATCATGACCGAGCGTGTGCCCCCGAGTCGGGAGCCGGCACGCACACCGTCGCGCCGCACCGCGCGCGCGGAGACCGATGCCGCGGACACCCTGTTCCTCACCGACGAGATGTCGGCCTGGCTCTCACCCGCCTACGGTGCGGCGAACGTCGTGATGCAACTGGCCCGTGCCGGAGTCGCCTACGGCGTGATGGAGAGCCGGGTCGACAGCGGCAATCTGCACGAACACCCGATCAAACGCGGGCGCACCACCATGACGTACATCGCGGTGGCCGTGGCGGGCAGCGCCCGGGATCGCCGGATCTATCGCGAGGCCGTCGACGCCGTGCATGCCCAGGTTCGCTCGACATCGCGGAGTCCGGTGTCCTACAACGCTTTCGACCCGGAACTGCAACTCTGGGTCGCCGCGTGCATGTCCGCGGTATTCCCGGACACGCGCCGGTTGCGCGGCGGGCGCACCTATCACGATCCCGAGGCCGTGCACCGGGCCGCGTCGATATTCGCGACCATGTTGCAGGTGCCGCCGGACATGTGGCCCGCCGACCGCGAGGCGTTCGACCGGTACTGGAACGAACAGCTCGACCGGCTCGAATTCGACGACCGGATGCGCGAATTCCTCATCGGCATAGCGCGATTGGACTTCCTGCCCCGTCCGGTCCAGATCCTGCTGGGGGAGTGGGATCTGTTCATGACGCTCGGATATCTGCCGCCGCAGCTGCGCGAGAAGCTGGGTTTCGACTGGACCGCCGCCGAGCAACACCGTTTCGACCGCTGGCAGCGCGGTCTGGCCGTACTGGACCGGCTCACCCCGCGTGCGGTGGTGCGGCTGGGCATGCGCGCCGCGATCTGGGATATGCGCCTGCGGTACGTCACCGGAGCGACCGTCGTATGAACAGTGTCACCAAGGGAAACGAGGTACCGTGACCACCACCGAATCGACGCCGGGCGATGCCGTCCCGTCATCGGAACAGCCTGATGCACAACTCGATTCGCGACACCGAGCGCTGGTCGAGGATGTGCGCTGGTTCCTCGGGTCGCCGCTGGGCGGCGTGTTCGGCGGGCTCGCACTCGATCAGGTCGCCTATCGCCGGATCGCCGCGGCCGTGGACCGCACCGGGCGGTTCGCCGACAATTTCACCGACCGCGGCATTCGCAGTTTCGCGTTCACCGCGTTGATGGCATTCGGCGATCCGACGGACCGGGAGGCATTCCGCGCTGATCTCAAACGGCTGCACGCGGATGTGAAGGGAACGGGCCGAGGCGAATTCGCGGACGACCGGTACAGCGCGCTCGCCCCGGAACTGTGGATCTGGGTCGCGGTCAGTTCGTTGCACGTGTTCTATCTGGCCTACCTGTACGTGTGCGGGCGTAGGCTCGACGAGCAGGAGAAACAGGTCGTCTACCGGACCATGCGCGTGGAGATGTCGTATCTGGAACTGCCCAGCCGCGCGGGCAGACTGCCCGAGACGGTGCAGGAGATGGTCGACTACTACGACCGGGTCGCCGCCACCGAACTGGCCGACAACGAATTCCTGCAGTTCGCCCGCCGCAACTTCATCGCCCCGCCGCCGTCGAAAATCCTGATCCCGCCGGGCCTGCATCCGGCGCTCAGGCCGATCTGGCGGCCGCTGACGAAGCTGGCCGCCCGGCCCACCATCGTCTGCTCCGATACCGTGGCCCATCCGCGGATGCGGGAGCTGTTCGGCGTGCGCACGACCGCCCGGGACCGGCTGGAGTTCGCGGTCTACGTGACGATCCTGCGACTGGCCTGGCGGCTGCTGCCGCGCCGGTTGACACTGGAACCATTGGCCTACAACCGTTATCGGTACGAGCGGATCCGTCGGCGGTATCGCAGCGTGCTGCTGGATTCCTTCGCCGCGCCCTGATGCCGCGGAATTCCGGAGGGGGAGCAGGAATGCTGAACGAGCCGGTCAGCCGGGACGTTTGAGCAGATCCATCTGTTTGTAGACGTCGCCGAGGTGATCCAGGTGGCGGCGCATCAGGGCCATGGCGGTCATGGAATCGCGCTGCTCCACCGCGGCGAGGATCGCGCGATGGTCATCGTCCACGCAGGTCCAGAAGTCCTCGGGGGCGGTGTCGCGGCTGAACCGGCTGCCGAGCACCCGGAACACCGGGACGGTCACCAGATCCAGCAACGGATTGTCCGCCGCGCGCAGTAGCACCCGATGGAACTCGTGGTTGACCGCATAGGTTTCCGACCCCAGCGATCCCGACGGATCGAACAGCGCCGCATGGAGTTACTCGATATGGGTGTCGTTGTGCCGGAACGCCGCCGCACCCGCGGCGGGCACCTCGATCAGGTGCCGTACCTCCATCAGCTGATCGACGGTCACGGCCTCGGCCGCTGCCAGCAGCGCCACCCCGGTCTCGAGGTGTTCGCTCATCCGCCCGATGCTCGGAACCGAGACGAAGGTGCCTCCGGTGGCGCCGCGTGTGGTGTGCACGAGGTTTCCGCACTCCAGCGTTCGGATCGCCTCGCGCACCGTGCTCTGTCCGACATTGAACTCCGCACGCAGCTCCGCATCGGGCGGTAGCCGGGTACCCGGCGCGAGCTGCCCGTCGAGGATCGTCGTCCGCAGCGGCGGTGACGCCCAGATCGGCGGCGAGGTCGACCTCGCCGATCTGCAGATACCGCACGCGTGGAGCCGCGGCGATCTCGCGCACGTTCCACAGTCCGGTCGCGGTTTCCACCAGCGGCGACACCAGGGTGCGGGAGCGCCCGAAACGCTGTTCCAACTCGGCGAGCAGGTGGTCGAGCCGGTGCAGCGCGGCGGCGTCGTCGCACTTCGGCAGCCAGATGCCCGCATCCGCCGCGCGCAGGACGGCGGTGACGTCCTCGGTGAGTTCGGCGCCCGGATTCACCCGGACCCACACCGGCACAACATGATTCCGGTACGAGGCGAGCCAGGCGGCCACCGCCTCGCGGGCCGCGGATTTGGCGGCGAGCGGTACCGCGTCCTCGAGATCGAGTACCACGGCGTCCGCGCCCGAGCTCACGGCTTTGTCGAATCGCTCGGTCGGTCGCCCGGAACGTAGAGGTGGATCAGCGCGGTACTCATCCGACCGGCACGGAGCCGGACACCAGGGCCTTGGCGATCACGGTCCGCATGATGTCGTTGGTGCCCTCGCCGATCGACATGAGCGGGGCGTCGCGGTAGTAGCGTTCGATGTTGAATTCGCTGGCGTAGCCGCCGTGCACCCGCATGGCCTCGAGGCTCGCGGTGATCGCGGTTTCGGAGGCGAAGTACGTGGCCATGCCCGCCTCGGCGTCCACCCGCGCACCCGAATCCGCCTTGGACGCAGCCCAATACGTCATCAGCCGGGCCGCCTGCAGTTGGGTCGCGATATCGGCGAGTTTGAGCTGGATGGGCCTGGAATTCGGCGATCGGCCTGCCGAATGCGGTGCGTTCGCGGGCGTAGGCGAGCGCGGCGTCGTAGGACGCCTGGGCGATGCCGACACTGCGGCCGGCGATTGAGCCGCCCGATCTCCAGTCCGGACAGCGCCTGCTGCATTCCGCGACCCTCGACGCCGCCGAGCAGCGCCGACTGCGGGACGGTCACGTCGTCGAGGAAGATCTCGCAGGATTCGGTGCCCTTGTAGCCGAGCTTGCCCAGGTCGCGCGAGACGGTGAAGCCGGGCGTCGTGGTGTCCACCAGCAGAATGCTCATGCCCTTGTGCGCGGGCTGCGCGGTCGGATCGGTCTTCACCAGTACCGGAAGCACATTCGCGTGCCGGGCATTGGTGATCCAGGTCTTGGTGCCCCGGATGACGTAGTCGTCACCGGATTTCGTGGCGGTGGTGGCGATGCCCTGCAGATCGGTGCCCGCGCCGGGCGCGGTGAGCCCGATTCCGGTGCGGCACTCCCCGGAGGCCAGGCGCGGCAGCCACTGCCGCTTCTGTTCGGCGGTGCCGTGCTTCGCGATCATCCAGCAGGCCAGATTGTGACTGCCCAGAATGCCCGCGATTCCCATCCAGCCGCGGGCGATCTCCTCGTAGGCCAGGGTGAAGGAGACCATGTCCAGTTCGAGCCCGCCGTACTCCTCGGGTGTGGTGATGCCGAACAGGCCCATCTCGCGCAGCCGGGCCACGATCTCGGTGGGGTAGCGGCCCGAACGCTCCCATTCGTTGGCGACCGGGATGATCTCCTTCTCGACCAGTTGCCGCAGGGCGGCGCGGAAATCGCGCTGGTCGTCGGTGAAGCTGAAGTCCATGAGGTGAATCCGTTTCTGCGAGAGCGAGACCGGCGTGCGGTATCGCGAATCAGTGGTCGGCGAGCTGTGCGGCCGCGAGTTTCAGTACGGTGGTGACCGATTCGATTTCCGACAGGCGGAATACCGTGTGCGCCAAGGCTTCTGCGTCGGGTCCGCCGCCGGTGTTCGCGAGGAATTTGGCGCGCACTTCGGCATCGTCCATCGGTAGGGCCGCGGTGCCGCGACTGCCGGTCCATTCGGGCGGCGCTGGAACGCACTGCGCGGTCACTGGAGGGCCTCGGTCACACGATCGAGCACGAGCCGGTGCCGCATGCCGAATCGGCGCAGGACGTGGTGTACACGCTGATCTATTCCGATGCCGCCCGGGTGCACGCCGAGCGGCTGCGCGACGACCCGCACAGCTTCCAGGCAGCCACCAGGGAGCGAATCTCGTTGGGCCTGACCATCTCCGACGATCAGCGCTCGGCGGCACTGCGGCAGCGCGACGTGTTCCGCGCGGCGATGGCGGAGTATTTCCGTGACACCGACGTCATCGTCACTCCGGCCATGCCGATCGACGTCCCGCCGATCGACGACAGTGCGGGCGTGCTCGGGCAGTCGCGCCGAATGGGCCAGCTCACCTACCCGTGGTCCTTGCACGACGGTCCCACCCTGGCCGTACCCATCGGCTTCCATCCGGTTTCGGGCATGCCCATCGGCGCCCAGTTGACGGCCGCGCGGGGACGGGAGGCGATCCTGTTCGCTCTCGCCGAGCAACTCGAGGGCCTGACCCACCTGCACCTGCGTCGCCCGCCGATATCGGTCGACCAGACCGGATGATCTCCGGGGTGCGGATCCGGAAAATCCAGCGGCACAGCCATTTCCGTGCTTGACGGCTACTCGCTGTCCGGCCGGTAGGACTTCGGATCTTCAGGGTGAAGGATGGTTCGCCCAGTGCGCGGCAAGTACATCGCGATGCGGATCGGTCGCCGGAATCCAGACGGGCCCGTCGAGACCTTCGAGTGTGAACTCGGCCGACAGCTGTTCGGCATGTTCGCGCAGAGCTGCGACACTCGGTCGCTGTTCGTCGGCACGGGTGATCAACGACCAGCACCACAGCGGCGCCGGATCGTGGATCGGCCGTGCCCGCAGGCCCGCGGGCAACGGGGTCGGATGGCGTTTGGGGGAGGCCAGGACCGGTGCGTCGAGCCGCTTGCAGTGCTGATGGAATGCGGCGCCGGTGATACCGCCGTCATCGATGCGCAGCAGGCGGCACCCGATCGACTCGGCGAACTCGATCGCGAACTGGTTCCACGCATCCCAGGACGTCAGATCGGAATCGACCAGTACGGTGAGTTCCCCGGCGGCGACCGATGTCGCGCCGACCCGGGGTGTGACGGCGAAAAGCGGTTCGGCCCACAGCAATTGGTAGTCGAGCCGCTCGTCGCGATGCGGAGCCCAGGCGACGGCGGCGTCCAGACCGCCGTCGAGCACTCGTCCGATCTGGACGTGACTGGGCATCACCCACTCGTCCAGCCGTGGATCCGAGCCGGGGGAGGAGAGCAGCTTGTCGGGCAGCCAGCTCACATAGCCCAGGCGCAGCGGCCCGGTGGTTCCCGCCAACCGACGCTCGGCCGCGGCAGCCAGTGACAGGATCTCGCGGGCGTCGGACAACAGCATCGTGCCCGCGGAGGTGAGTTCGACATGGCGGCGGTCCCGCTCGAACAGTGTCACGCCCAGACTCGCCTCGAGCGCCTTGATCTGCTGGGACAGCGACGGCGCCGCGATGTAGAGCCGCGCGGCGGCCCGGCCGAAGTGCAGCTCCTCGGCGACGGCGACGAAGTAGCGCAGCTGCCGCAGTTCCATCGCCTCAGACTAAACCCGGTGTTAGGCACAGCCTATGAGTGTCAGCACACCGGTCGTGGACGGCGCGGACCGCGCGGCACACGATCACAGACATGAACACAGCCCCAGCCTCGACAAGTACCCGGACTCTCGGAGCACGGCTCGGCCTGGCGGCGATCTGTCTCGGGTTCGGCATGGTCACGCTGGACGCGACCATCGTCAATGTCGCTCTGGGGCCGATCGTTTCGGATCTGGGCGGCAGTCTGTCGGCCGCGCAGTGGATCGTCAACGGGTACACGCTGGCCTTCGCGGCCCTGCTGCTGAGCGCCGGAGCGCTGTGCGACCGCGTCGGTGCGCGGGCCGGATATCTGATCGGGCTCGGCGTCTTCGCGCTGGGCAGTGCGGTGTGCAGTGCGGCGGGTTCGATGGAGGTACTCGTCGCCGCCCGGATCGTGCAGGGCGCCGGCGCGGCCTGGCTGATGCCGTGCTCGCTGGCGCTGATCGCGCACACGTTCCCCGATCCGCGGGAACGCGGCCGAGCGCTCGCGGTCTGGGGCGGTGTCTCGGGGATCGGCCTGGCGAGCGGGCCGATCCTCGGCGGCGTGCTCACCGAGACGATCGATTGGCGCGCGATCTTCCTGGTCAACATTCCCGTCGCCGCGATCACCGCGTGGCTGCTGGGCCGCCGTGTGGCCGAAACCCGTCGGCATCGTCACCGGCTCGACGGGATCGGCCAGACGCTCGCCATCACGACCCTCGCGACGCTGACCGGCGGCTTCATCCTCGCCGGACAGGACGGGTGGCTCGCGGACGCACCGCTGATCCTGTTCGGTGCGGGCGTGGTGTCGGCTGTAGCGTTCGGGGTCAGCCAATCCCGGGTCCGGCATCCGATGGTGGACCCGATTCTGTTCCGCCGCCGCACTTTTCCGGTCGCGATCGCGATAGGGGCGATCTTCAACTTCTGTCTCTACGGAATGTTGTTCTGTCTCGCGATCGACCTGCACGACAGCCATCACCTCGGCCCGTTCGCGACGGGTATCGCGATGCTCCCGATGACGATCATCATCGGGCTGACCGCCTTCCGCGCCGCCCGCGTCGTGGCACGCATCGGTGAATGGCGGGCGATCACCGCGGGTCTGCTCTGCGCGGCCATCGGCGCTCTGCTCGTCGCCCTCCTGCCCACTCGCGCACCGGTGTGGGCGCTGGTGCTGTGCACGCTCCCGATCGGCCTGACTTCCTTGGCGATGCCGTCGATGACCGCCGCGGCGCTGTTCGGCGTACCCGCGGACCGCGTCGGTCTGGCCTCCGGCGTGCTGAACACCGCGCGCCAGACGGGTGGGGCGTTCGGTGTCGCGGTCCTGGGCGCGCTGCTGAACGTCACGGGCATGGTCTCGCTGCACGTCGCGTTCGGCGCCGTTCTCGTGACGTACCTGTTCGGCGTGAGCCTGTCGATCATCGGCAGGCGCATGCGGGACCGCACGACGCCGTGATGACCGGGCACCGCGGCATGCGCTCGGTCCTCCAGCGCTATTGACCAACTCCGCGCAGCTCGCTATTTTGGAACAAAAGTTAGGTTCCCTAGGGCGGTCCGCCCGGCCTTCGGCCCGGCCGGACCGACGTGCACGCTCGCGTGCGCCCCGACTCGACCAGTACCCCGAGATCGAATCCATTGCCCGCCTGGCCGGTTGATGCCGCCGGTGCGGTGTGGAAAGGCGGAGAAAATGCATGAATTGGTCGAAGCGGACCCGTATTACGACCCATACGATTTCGCGATCGATGACGATCCGTATCCGGTGTGGCAGCGATTGCGTGCGGAAGCGCCGCTGTATCGCAACGACAAATACGGGTTCTATGCGTTGAGCCGATATGCGGATGTCGCCGAGGGCCTGCACGATTGGCGGACATTTCGTTCGGGGCGCGGTACCGTGCTGGACATCATTTCCAGCGGGGTGCAGCTTCCGCCGGGGCTCATTCTGTTCGAGGATCCGCCCTCGCACGATGTCCACCGCAGGATTCTGGCGCGGGTGTTCACGCCGCGCCGGATCGCGGCCGTCGAGCCCATTGCCAGGCAGTTCGCCGTCGCGGCGCTGGACCGGCTGGGCGGCGCGCACGGGTTCGATTTCATCGCCGATCTGGGCGCCGCGATGCCCATGCAGACCATCGGCGCGTTGCTCGGAATTCCCCAGCAGGACCAGTCGACGATTCGCGACACCACCGACCGCATCATTTCGCTGGAATCCGGCGAACCGGGGGAGGGAATGAAAGTCGAACCGCCGAATCTCGAGCTCATCGCCGAATATGTCGACTGGCGTGCGCGCAATCCCTCCGACGATCTGATGACCGATTTGATCAATGCCCGAGTCGAGGACGCGGACGGCACGGAAAGGCCGCTCACCCGCACCGAGATATTGACCTATATCAGCATGATCTTCGGGGCGGGGAGTGAAACCACCACGCGGCTGATCGGATTCATCGGGCAGTTGCTGTCCGAGCATCCCGATCAGCGACGCCAGCTCGTCGCGGACCCCTCGCTCATCCCCGGCGCCATCGAGGAGGTGCTGCGCTTCGAACCGCCCTCGCCGGTGCAGGGCCGCTACGTCGCGAGTGCGACCGAGTACTACGGCCACACGGTCCCCGAGGGGTCGGTGATGCTGCTGCTCAACGCCTCGGCCAACCGTGACGAACGCCGGTACGCAGACCCCGATCGCTTCGACATCCACAGGCAGGCAAGCCATGTGAGTTTCGGGTTCGGCCTGCATTTCTGCCTCGGCGCCGCGCTTGCCCGGATGGAGGCGCGCGTCGCGGTGGAGGAGGTCCTGCTCCGCTGGCCGGACTGGGAGGTCGACTACGCGGGCGCGGTCCGGGCACACACCGCCAGCGTCCGCGGCTGGGCGAAATTGCCGGTCGTGACACGGTGAGCGTCGAGGGGCCCGTACGACGCGGGCCCCTCGTATCATCTTGTCCGGCAACAGGTTCGGAGCACGCGGTCACCGAGGCTGATTCGGCACGCCCGGAAACAGTTGCGCCGCGGGCCCGGCGGTCACCCGCCCTTGCATCTTCGTCACCAGATGGGGTGCGAAGACCGCGCCGTAGAGCGCGGTGCCCAGAACCACGATCCCGACTACCGACAGCACCGAGGACCGCACACGGTCCGCCGACAGCCGGTCGGCCAGCACATCGATGACGGTGCGTCCCTCCGCATCGGTCCGACCCAGCACATAGGTGAAGACCATCATCTGCACGCCCATCGCGAGGGCGTCGTAGACCGGGTATTGATGTTTGGTCCCCTCCCACAGCGCCAGTCCGTGGATCACACGGCCGTAGTAGAACACCCCGAGTCGCGCACCGAGGATGGCATTGAACAGGAATGCCCAGACGAAACCGACCACCAGGCCGACGACGAGCAGAGTCTGCGGTCGGCGCCGGCGGAATCGGGCGATCAGCCACCGCCCGAGCGCCGCGCCGAGCACCGCGGGCAGCACGAAGTAGGCGATGTAACCCGGTGGCACCGCGGCGGGCAGTCCGCCCCAGGTCATGTTCAGCGGCCACCACGACGGCATGCGCGGGATGGCGGGCGGGAACTGCGCGTAGACGGCCCAGTCGTAGGGCGCCTCGATCCAGGAGAACGAGATCGCCGAAATGCACAGCAGCAGTAGGGGATGCAGCCGACGACGGCGACAGGACAGGTACACCCCGGCGGCCAGGAATGCCAGTCCGCCGACGTAGGCGAAACCGATGGCGGCCTTCAGCAGCGGTGTCGAGGTCACCGTCATCGATCACGCTCCTGGTTGCGCCGGGCTTCCGGGTCGAACCGGTACGCCACGCCGAAGATGACGACGACGAGCCCGAACAACGTGCCCAGCATGATGCCTGCGCCCATGTCCGCACCCCCTTCGAAACGAGCTCCGGAGAGCTTTGGATAGCAGCCACTATCCTAAATGAGGACAGTGCGCACTGTCCTATAATTTCGCCAACCGTCCAGAGCTGTTTCCAGGAGCGAACGATCGTGCCCCACAAGGCTTCCGGTCGTAGCGGCCCGGCCGATCCGCCGACCCGTCGGCCTCGCGGCGAGCCGCGTCGACTGCTGCTCGACGCCGCCCGCACCCTGTTCGCGCGGCAGGACTACCGCAGCACCACGACTCGGGAGATCGCCGAGGCGGCCGGTGTGAGCGAACATCTGCTGTTCCGCAACTTCGGTTCGAAGGCGGCGCTGTTCCGCGAGGCCGTGGTGCTTCCGTTCACCGGCTTCGTGGACGAGTTCGGCCGCACGTGGCGAGCGGTCGTCCCCGACGAGACCGACGAGCAGGACCTGGCTCGGCAGTTCGCCGGACAGCTCTACGACCTGTTCGTCGAGAACAGAGGTTTGGTCATCACGCTGCTGGCAGCCGAGGCTCTCGCCCCGGAGGAAATCGAGGACACCGGCATCGCCGACATCAGGCGCGCGCTCGACGCGCTCGGTCGGATCAGCGCCGAAGGTATGCACCTGCGGGGCGTGCGGTCGGACCATCCGGCCCTGGCGGCGCATTCGACGGTCGCGATGATCGCCGGGATGGCCGCCCTGCGCTCGACCTACTTCGGCGCCGAGCAGCCGCCCCGAGCGGCGATCGTCGAGGAACTCACCCAGGCGATCCTGTACGGCTTCCTGCACCGGCACGGCTGACCGGAGAGGCCGGTTGCCAGGCGCGGCGGTCCGAGCTAATTTGTAAACAGTACTGTTCTGTTTATAAATTCGACGAGAAGGGAGCCGGCCATGGAGGTGCTGATCGTCGGTGCGGGGCCGACCGGATTGACCGCGGCCTGCGGGTTGCTCGAGCGCGGGGTCGCGGTGCGGGTGGTGGACAGTGCGCCGGGACCCGCGACCACGTCGCGGGCGCTGGGTCTGCAGCCGCGCGGGGCGGAGGTGCTGCAGCGTCTCGGCGCGCTCGGCGATCTACCGCAGCGCGCGGCCGACGTCCGCGGAGCGGGGATTCACGTGAACGGCCGCAAGATCGTCGACGTGGGCGCGGCGCTCGACGCCGCGGGACCACGGCTGCTGTGGATCCCGCAGACGGAGATCGAGGCGCAGTTGCGCGAGCGGTTGGCCGCACTCGGTGGACGGGTCGAGTGGAACAGCCCGTTGCGCGGGCTGGTGCAGGACGCCGACGGGGTGGAGGTGGATCTCGGCGGCGAACAGGTGCGTGCGCAGTGGGTGATCGGCTGCGACGGCGCGCACAGCCAGGTGCGCAAGAGCGCCGGGATCGGATTTCCGGGATCGCAGTTGACCGAGCGGTTCCTGCTCGCCGATGTCCATGCCGAACTGCCCGGCCGGGGTCGGGTCATGGGGATATTTCTCGGCGCGGGTGGCCAGTTCGTGGCGATGCCGCTGCCGCATCCGGACGGTGACCTGTGGCGGTTGATGGCCCCCGTCCCCGGCGATCACGGCGACGATCCGGACGAAGAAGAGATCCTGAAGTTGTTGTGCCGCTTCGCATCCGAGCGCGCTGGGATCCCGGATCTGCGCATCGACCGCGCGGTGTGGACCTCGGTGTTCCGCTTCAACCGCAGGCTGGCCGATACCTATCGCCGCGGCCGGGTGCTGCTGGCCGGGGATGCCGCGCACATCCACTCACCGCTCGGCGGCCAGGGTTTGAACACCGGTATCGGGGACGCCGAGAATCTGGCATTCAAGCTGGCCTTGGTGATCAGCGGGCGAGCCGGAGTCGGCCTGCTGGATACCTACGCCGCCGAACGACGACCGATCGCGGAATCGGTGCTGTCCGCGACCAGCATCGGCACCAGAATCGGTTTCGCCGAAACAGCCACGGGCCGAAGGCTGTTCGCCACGCTGTCGCCGCTGCTGCGCATCCCTGCGATCCAGCGTCGGCTCACGGGCGCGGCCTCCCAGCTGGGGATCAGCTATCGCAACGGGCCGTTGGCCGCTCCGGCGGTCCGGCGTGCGCGGCGCGGCGCGCAACCGGGCGATCGCGTGCCGAACATCCTCACCCGCGACGCCGAGGGGCATGACGCCCCGCTGCACAGCCAACTCGGCACCGGCTGGGCGGTACTGGCGAGCGGCAACGCCGCCGAGTACCTCCGTCAGGCAGCGAAACGACTTGGCGCAGAACAGGTCCGGACTTTGACCCCGGCAACCGGAACGCTACGCGAGGTCTGCCTCGTCCGCCCCGACGCCCATCTCGCCTGGCGGGGCACCAACGCGCAGGAGTTGGGCCGCTGGTTGGATACGGCACTGTGCCACAACGAACGGAGGCCGGTGTGAGCGAGACGGTGCGCAGGGGCGTCGCATGAGCGAGGAGACGGCCGCCGCCTCGCGCGGACGTCCCCGCGATCCGCGGGCGGACGAGGCGATCCTGCGTGCGGCGCTGGAGCTGTTCATCGAATACGGTGCGGACGCCACCAGCATCGACCAGGTCGCCAAACGCGCCGGTGTGGCCCGGCTGACCCTGTACCGGCGCTGGCCGAACAAGGAGGCGCTGCTGATCGCGGCCCTGGACCGGGCGCGCGATATCGACGACCTCGCGCTCTACCGGCAACTGCTGGACACCGACACCGAACCCACCGAACACGAATTACGCAGTGCGGTAACGAAACTGCTCGAGACGTTCACCGAGGTGGTCACCCGCACCGACATGCGCCGCCTGATCGCCCGGCTGATCGGCACCGCCTCCAGCCACCCCGAACTGCTGCGCACATTCTGGGATACCTACCTGCAGCCCCGTCGCGAACTCACGCACGCGGCCCTGCGCCGCGCGATCGAACTCGGTGGCCTGCCGCCCGGCACCGACCCCGAACTACTGCTGGACACCGTGGTCGGCACGGCCCTGTTCCCGAGCCTGCTGTACCCCGACCCGCCGAGCGAGGAATCCGTTCGCGAGCGCGTGTACGCGGTACTCCGCCAACTCGGCATCGAGCCTCCGGCGTGAGTACCCGGAGTGCCGGAGGCCGATCGCTCCCGGTCGGGGAATCGGCTGCCTGATCAGAGAGGCGTCAGTCCGAGTCGGCTCCGGGCTTCGGCGTAGAGATCCGTCGGCAACGGTCCGCGAGCGGCGATCGCGATGTTGTCGCGCAGGTGCTCGAGATTGCCGGTTCCGACGATCGTGCTGGCCACGTCGGGATGACTGATGGTGAAGCGCAGGACGAATTCGTGGCGGCTCATACCGTCGAGCAGCTCATCGAAATGGGCGGTCGCCCAACGATCCTGGGCCGAGGCGCCGGACGAGCTCAACGGTTCCACCGTGAAGTTCCGCTCCGCCGACGCCGTACCGCGCGCGGTGCCGCCGCGGATGATCACACCGGCCTCCGCCTGCGCCGCGCGTGTGATCAACGCGTCGTGGTCGGGTTGCAGCGCCGAATAGGGGATCTGGAACTCGTCGAACACGTCCATCTCGATGTGCTCGGGCAGGTGGGGCAGTGTGCCGGACATGCCGATGAAGCGCACCTTGCCCTCGTCCCGCAGCGACTGCAGGGTCTCGATGGTCTCCGCGGCCGCCATCTCGCTGCGCGAGGGCGACAGATGCACCTGAAGCGGAAACGCGATGCGTCGCGTGACGGGGTCATCCTGGAGACGACGTTGGATGTGCTGGCCGAAACCGGTTACGAGCGAATGACCACCGATATGGTGGCCGCCCGCGCCGGCGCCAGTAAAGCGACGATCTACCGGCGGTGGCCGTCGAAGGCCGACCTCGTCGTCGATGCGGTGGAGAGCCTGCGTGCCGAACCGGCCACCGTCGCGGCCGACACCGGAACTCTCGCCGGGGATCTGGACTCACTCCTGGACGCGTCCGGCAATCCTTCCGCAGCGAGAAAGTCCAAGGTCATGATGGGTCTGCTGTCGCTGATGTCACACGACGCAGACCTGTCGGGCGCCGTCCGACGCCGCATCGTGGGTCCCCGCACCGAAGCGATCCGAACCGCCGTCGAACGAGAACAGGCGCGCGGCGGAATCCGCCCGGACCGCGACGCCGGCCTGCTCGCCTCGGTGGTCGCGGCCATGCTCGCCTACCGCTCGATCGTCACCGGCGAGCCTGTCGACCGCCAGTTCCTGACAACCCTCGTGGACGGCGTGCTCACCGACCGGTAACCAGTAGTTACCAACACCTGCTCACACCTGGCGGGCGAGGCCGACGGCTATCTGGACGCGGGATTGCAGATCGAGTTTGTTCAGGATGCTGGACACGTGCGTCTGCACGGTCCGCCTGGACAGGAACATCCGAGTGGCGATTTCGGAGTTGGATCCGCCCTGGGCAACCAGTTCGGCGACCTTCTGCTCGGTGGGGGTGAGTGCTTGCCAGCCGGTCTTCGGCCGTTTGCGGGGGCCGCGCGATCCACGACGGACACCATGTTCGCGCAGTCGCGACTCGGCTCGCGAGATATCCCATTGGGCGTCCATGCCCGCGTACGAACGCACCGCCGCGTCCAGAGCCGACCGAGCGTCCGCGGTTCGGCCGTGGCGCGCGAGGATCACGGCGAGTTCCTCGCGGGCCTGTCCCTCGTAGAGCGGGCGTCCGGCGCGGTGGAAAGCCTGCGCCGATTGCTCGAGCAGTTCGGGCTGGTCCAGGGACAATCCGCGGCACAGCAACACCGTGCCGCGCCTGCTGAGCGTCGAATAGCGGGCATCGAGCGTCTCGGCCGCGGTCGATATCTCGTCGAGCACCTGTCGGTTGTCCGATGCCACCGCCAAGCGCGCGACATCGGGATAGGCGTAATACACGGTCGAACCGGCCAGCCCCGACGCCAGCTTCCGACATGCCTCGGAGAGGATGTCCAGGGCCTCGGCCGGCTTGCCCCGAGATTCCAGCAACAACGCGTCGACCCAGGAATCGAAGTGCAGATACGTCTGGCTGCCGACCCGGTCGTCCGGTCCCGCCCAGTTGAGACCCGCGTCGAAAGTGCCTCGGTGCACCGCGATCAGCGCGGTCATGCTGTTGGTCACCACACCGTGGCCGAAGATGTCCGGCAAGCCTTGGCGCGCAAGGATTTCGGCGAGCGCATCGTCCCAGCGGCCGCTCAGGAAATACAGCCGCGCTCGCGACACCAGATGCAGTCCACGGTTCTGCAAACCATCGACCACGGCGTGGCCCAGAATCTCCTCGGCTTCGGCAGCCCGGTCGAGTTCGATCAAGGAATGCGCTCGAAGCACGTACGGATCGAGCTGATCCAGGCGATTCCCGGAGCGCTGACATGTTTCGTACGCGGCGGCGACCCGCTCACCGAGTGCGAGAGCCTGGTCCAGGTAGCCCTGGGTGTACCGCAGTCCACCGAGGGTGGTGCAGCCCATGCCGACGGTCAGCGGGTCGTCGAGATCGTCTCCGATCGAAATGGCTCGCGTCGCGGCTTGTTCGCCGACATCGAATTTTTCGGCGAAGAAGTAGAACAGGGCCAGGAACGCGTTGTAGAGGCCCTCTTCCCACTGGGTCAGGCCCGGCTGGGCCAGTACGAGGTTCGCCGTGGCGGCCGCGTCGTCGAGCCGGCCCTGAGCGTAGTAGGCGCGCACCAGCAGCCACTGCAGTGCTTTGTCGTTCGCCGAGCCCGGCGCGGTGGGGGTTCGGCTCGCGAGGATGGCCTTGGCCGTGGTCTCCGCTTCGGCCGCGCGGCCGTTCCACAGCAGAGCCCGGACATGCTGAACCCGAAAGTGCTCGTGGGCCGTTCGGTCCGATCCGGAACCGGCCACCACCCCGGCGAGCAGATTGATGGCCAGTTCGGGGGCCCGAACGGTGAGCGTGTCCGCGGTTTCGGCCAGCCATCGCAGGCTCTGGTCGTCCAGGGGAGCGTCGCCGGCCAACAGATAGTTGGCGATACGTTCGGCCGGGGCGCCCGCTGTGATCAGCACGCGGCCCGCGCGAAGTTGCAGCGAGGTACGGGCCGACGTGGGCAGTTGATCGGCGAATACCTGACGGAGCAGATCATGCCGAAAGACCAGCTCGTCGCCGGATTTGACCAGCATGCCCGCCTCGGTGGCGATGCTGATGGCCTCCCAGATCTCCATGACCGCCAAGTCCAGGACCGTCGACAGCTCCATCGCCTCGACGCTGGTGCCGAGAGCCGCGGCCATCGTCAGTACCTGCTGCGCCGTGCGAGGTAGGAAATCCAGTCTGCGCTCGACGGTTTCGGTCAGCGACTCGGGCAGCGGGAACCGCTCCGGCTGCCCCGCGGGAGCTGTCACCAGCTCGGTGATCTCTCGGCCGACGGTCAGTGCCTCTGCCTGCTGTAGGCCTGCCACCAGCTCGACAACATAGAAAGGGTTACCGCCCGCGCCTGCGACCGCAGCGGTCAATGCCGGGCCGGGCGCGGCGCCGAGCCGGTCTTCGATCAGAGCCGCGACCTCGGGTTCGGTCAGCGGTTTGAGCTGCAGCTCCGTGGCGCCCCAGGCGTAGAACTGCTTCAGCAGGGCGGCCAGGCTTTCCCCGCGCGGCAAGGGCCGCATCGCCAGGACGATCATCAACGGGAGTTCGGTGACCGTCTCGCCGAGTCTCTCCAGTGCGGCCAGGCTGGACGGGTCGGCCCAGTTGGCATCGTCCAGTATCAATATCACCGGACTCGTGGTGCACCATTGATCCACCAGGGCCAGCAGCGCCTCGACGACGGCGAAGTGTCGGCTGAACGCACCGTCACCGGGCAGATCGACGCCGCGCAGCAACGAATGAAGTTGTGTCGCAGAAGGATCGAGCGTGCTCTGGCCGATACCCAGGCACCAGCCGAGCGCGGCGTAGGGCACCTCCTGCTCGATTTCCGCGGCTGTGCCCCGGAGCAGCCGTGCCCCGTGCGAGGACGCCGATCGGCTCACCGCATTCAGCAGCGAGGTCTTGCCGATTCCCGGCTCGCCGCTGATGATCACGATCCCGCCGTGCCCCGCCGCGGCTTGCTCGGCAATTGCGGAGATCCGGGCGAAATCGTCCTGCCTTCCTACCAATCGGTTGCTTCCCGTTCGATCGCGGCCGAGTCCGGCGTCGGGTGCTGCCGGGTGATCGGCGCCTCGCACGACAGGAGAATCGGACGACTCGGACGAAAAGGAACTGCTTGCCACGCCTGCGATCCTGCCACGCGCCCAATCGAAACTCTCTGCAATACGGAAACAGTCGAACCCGCCACGCCGGGCGCCCGGCGCGGCGCTCACCGCGCCGCGTTCCGTCGACGAGATCGGGCCGCCGCGGGATCTCGATCGGGCTGCGGGTCCGTGGCCTGTTCGGTGGCAACTCCGACTGTGGCAGAACAACTTTCGCCGAGTAAGTGCGGCACCCGACGGCCGGGCGCTGTGTGCTCGATGGATCGGCGCGGTAGTCGGCGTCTTCGGTTCGGCGGCGTATGTCCCGCTCGGGCCGCCCCCCCCCGCGCCGCGCCGCAGGCCCCGCTGTCGTGGAAGTCGAGGTATGTCACGGGAATTGCTCGACACGCGGGCGATCGCGGCCGGGGTCACCGGCACATGGGGTTGCAATTTCAACTCGGACCGGCGCAATTCCGGTCACGCGGTGACGGCCTGGTGATAAAATTCAGGTCTCCGATAGGTGACCCGGGATGCGTAGCGTCGGCGAATCCGGTTCGCTGCCTGCGGATCTCGTGGCGCCACTGTGGTGGACGCAGCCGAGACCCCGATATGGAACCGAAACACGTTCGCTACCAGTTCATTCAGGCGACCTCGGGACGAGCGGATTGTCGGACCACCCGAGTAACTTGGCGGTTATCAGCGCCCGATCGAAAGTCTCTGGGGCAACGTACTGAAGGGGGCGGAGGGCCGTGTCGAACATCGACGAGCGTATCCGGATGGCTGTGGAATGGCTGCGCGGCAGCCAGATACCCCATCTCAGCGGGGGTGCGGGCTGGGGCTGGATTCCCGATGTGCCACCCAATCCGCAGAACACCGCCGAGGTGGTCTGCGTTCTGCATCGCGCCGGGTGCGAAATCCCGCGTGCCGCAAAGGTCGCCATGTTGGTCCGGGCAACGGTCGTGCAACGGCCGAACGGCGACGAATGGTACTTCCGTACCCCGATCGACGTCGCGTGGCGCATCCGCGCGCTGCGCTGCCTCGAGGTCGAGGAGTCCGATCCCGATCTGGCCGGAGCCGTGCGATCCCTACTGGACCAACAGGATTCCGAAACCGGCGGATGGCGGATATCGGGCTTCCTCGGCCCGGTATCGATCACCGCGACCGCCGCCGCGGTCGAGGCGCTCATCGGTGACGGCGGCGTCGACGGTGAACGGCACCAAGCCATCTCGCGCGGCATCGGCTATCTGGTCTCGGCGATGTATCAGGACCCGCGTTCGCTGCCGATCTACGCGGCGGCGCACATCGCCGCCGTGCTCGCTCGCCCCGAGATCGTCCGGATCGGTGACAAGCGTGCCGAGCGGGCGTGCGCGCTGGCGGTGAAACGGCTGCTGACCGGGCTGCGCCGAGACGAATGCGAGATCGAGACCGAGATCTTTCGCCGTGACGATCTCGTCGACACCTGGCGTCATCTGACCCTGCATCTGGCGGTCGGTGCGGTGATAGCCGCCGACAGCCGCACCATTTTCGATCCCGCGGTGCGTGCGGCGATCGTCGCCCTGCTCGATTTGCAGGAGATGGACGCGCTGGCCATCTATCGGGGCGGCTTCCGCATCTCCGACGAGGGCCCGGTGACCTCCTACGCCACCACGCAGGCGCTGGAAGCCCTGCTGCAGGTGCGCCCGGCGATCAACGAACGAGTGAACCCGGCGAAGGTGTACGACGAGATCTGCCGGGCCGACGGCGCCCATCGCACCGATCCGCAGGCGATCGCCTCGGTGCGCGGCCACCGCATGTTGATGAATTCCACTGCCGGAGAAGCGTTGTTGGTACTCGGCGCGGCGGCCGGTATCACGGTGTTCGCGTTGGCGGTGGGCTTCGACACCGTATACGGCACGATCGTCAGCCGGGCCCTGGTGGTGTGGGGCACGGCGCTGATCGCCTTCGGCACCTACTGCGGGCTGGCCACGCATTTTCCGCGATTACCGAAAAGACGGGTGGCGAGTGCGGTGTTCGCCGCGTTCACCGCCCTCGTACTGCCCGTGGTCACCTATCTGCTGACCTAGCCTATGGCCGGTCCGATCGCTCTGATGATCGCGGTGACCTGCCTGTGGGGTACCTCCAGCGCACTGCTGGCGGCACTGGGGGCCCCGACCACGGCGGGTCTGGTCGCCCTCGGCGGGGCGGTGCCGCTGCTGGTGTCGGCGCGGTTGCGCGGACAGCACCCGTGGGCGACGCTCACCGCCCACCCAGGGTTGTACGTCAAGTTGGGTTTGCTGGAGGCCGCGAATCTGGCGCTGTACGTCTCGGCGCTGCGCATCGGCCCGCTCCCGGTGGTGGTCGCCCTGCACCTGACGGCGCCGGTTCTGATCATCGCCGCGTCGCTGCTTCGCGGACGCCGCGCGCCGACGCTTCCGGTGCTGCTCGAACTGCTCCTGGTCGCGGGCGCGATCTGGCTGGTCACCGGACGTCACTCGGGCAGTACCTCGGCGGGGTCGGCCGTGGCCGGATGTGCGCTGGCGCTCGGCAGCGCGGCGTGCGTGGCGATGCTGGTCAGCGTGATCGCGCGACAGCCGGGGCCGAACCACACGATCACCGCCGCGGCACTGCAACTGCTGCTCGGTGGGATCGCGAGCAGCCCACTGCTCGCGCTCGACCCGCCGTCGCTGCCGGTTGCGGCCGAGCTGGCCGCGGTGGGCGCCACACTCCTCGGACCCGGATTCGCCCTCTACTGGCAGGCACTGCGGTGGCTGGACGCCGCGACGGCCAGCGTCATCGGGCTCAACGAGGCGGTGGTGGCCACACTGGTGGGGGCGGTGTGCACCCGAAGTCTGCCCACCTCCGCAACCGCCGCGGCGGGCGTGCTCATTCTGCTCGCAGTCGGGCTGGAGCAGCGTTCAGCGCCGCGACGGCGTGTGCCGCCCTGACGAAGTCGCTGCAATTCGCGGGATCCTTGTCGCCGCGCGAGTCGTCGACGCCGGAGTTGACATCGACCCAGGACGGTCCCACCGCATCGATGGCCGCGGTGAGGTTGCGCGGGTTGAGGCCCCCGGCCAGCATGACCGGGAATTCCGATTCGGCGAGCAGGTCGACGATGCGTGCGCTGATCGACCAGTCGTGCGTGCGCCCGGTCCCGCCGAGCCGGTCCGCGGACCGCGAATCGAGCACCAGCCCATCGCAATTCGGCGCCGCGCGCACCGCTGCGCCGACCGCTTCGGGCCCGGTGACGTGGACCGCGCGGATCACCCGCCGCCCGGCCGCGTCCCGCTGGACCGCGCGCACGGTGTCGAGCGAGATCAGCCCGTGCAACTGGATGCAGTCCACGTCGATCCGGTCGGCGAGGCGCAGGACGTCGCCCGCATCGGTGAGATGGGTGACCAGTACGCGTTCCATCGACGCGGGCACCAGCCGCGACAATCGCCGCGCCCGCTCGACGTCGAGTTCGTCCTCACTGAAGTGTGTTGTGCCCGAAATGAACCCGGCCGCATCGGCATCGGCCGCGACAACGGCCCGGAGATCGGATTCGCTCCGGATGCCGCAGATTTTCGCTCGGACGTTGATCATCGGCACACGATACTGCCCAGACTGTGCCTATCCGGCGGGCCACGTCGTTATTGGTGCACCCTCAGTATGAACGCTCTCCCCGCGTTGGGAAGACCGCTCGTGAGAAACCCTGATCCGTTGTGAAATCACGCCCCTGAACAACGCTCGACGGGGACACCGTCGAGCAGCGGCGGGCGGACCCGCTAGTCCTTCTATAGCTGGAGTGTGGGTGCGTCGGCAGCTTTGCCGACGGTCTGTGCGTCGAAGGCCAGGATCGACACAACAGGTGGCCGTTGTGTGCGCCACCGCGCAGGTCCGTGACGTGGTCGTCCGGCTGGCAGACACTGGCTACACCGGTGCCACACGGTTGAATCACGAGCAGAGAGGTAGGCTTGGATCGCGAGAGGTTTGTTGGTGGATAGCGCCGACTCTCGACTGTCTGGCCTGGCTAGATCAACTAGGGTGGGGTACCAGCTAGGGCGGGGATGGGATGCAGGCATGTACACCGTTCGCCAGTCGGGTGGTCACGGGACGACACAATGGATGACACGTCAGTTGGTGGCGGGGACACGACCTCAGCGGAGGCGTTCGGGCGCTATCGGCTGTTGTCGCTGCTGGGTCAGGGTGGCATGGGCCAGGTGTGGCGGGCGCATGATTCGCTGACCAACCGGGTGGTGGCGCTGAAGGTGTTGCCTGAGCGCTTCGCCGATGACGAGCAGCTGCGCGAGCGGTTCCGCCGGGAGTGCCGGGCGGTGGCTCAGTTGACCGAGCCGCATGTGATCCCCATCCACGACTTCGGCGACATCGACGGTCGGCTCTATCTGAATATGCGCTTGATCGAGGGCACCGACCTGCGCGCGGTGATCAGCCAGGAAGGTGCCTTGTCGCCGCGGCGGGCAGTGGCGATCATCACACAGGTGGCCGGCGCGCTCCAGGCGGCCCACGACGTCGGGCTGGTCCACCGCGATGTCAAACCCACCAACATCCTGCTGGGGGCCGATGAGTTCGCCTCCCTGATCGACTTCGGGATCGCCCACGCCGCCGACGACCGTACGCTGACCACGATCGGCGAGACCATCGGCACCGTCGCCTACATGGCGCCGGAGGAGATCAGCGCGGCGGTCAAGGCCGATGCCCGAGTGGACGTCTACGCGTTGACGTGCGTGCTGTACGAGTGCCTGACCGGCCGAGCACCGTTTGCGAGCGCAGCGGGGGTGCAGGGTGTGATCGCCCAACACCTGCACACCCCGCCGCCGCATCCCAGCACCACCACACCCGATGTACCGACTGCGTTCGATGCGGTCATCGCCAAGGGAATGGCCAAGAACCCCGACGATCGTTACCAGACCGTGCGCGAGCTGGCCGCGGCGGCCGACGCCGCGGTGGGCGATTCCGCGGTCAGCACCACCGGGGGCGCGGCTGCGCGCCGTGGGCGGCGAATCAGATTGTCGCCCAAGACCGCCGGGCTGGTCGCCGCCGCGGTCGCGGTTACGGTGGTGGCCGCCGTCGCTGTCGTCATCGGTGTCCAACGGGAATCGGGCGGCGGTGGCAGCTCGCCCCGACCTGTCACCTCGGGCTACTCGGCACAGACTCCACTGCCGTTCAGCGGCGTCAGCTTGCCCACCGATGTGGCTGTCGACGCGGCGGGCAACGTATACGTCACCGACATGGGTAACGATCGGGTGGTGAAGTTGGCGGCGGGTGCGTCGGCGTCGACCCTGCTGCCGTTCACCGGGCTGAATAATCCCCAAGGTGTGGCGGTCGACGCGGCGGGCAACATCTACGTCACCGACACGAGCAACAATCGGGTGGTGAAATTGGGGGCGGGTGCGTCGACGGCGACCCCGCTGCCGTTCACCGGGCTCAAGGATCCCCAGGGTGTGGCGGTCGACACGGCGGGAGACGTGTACGTCGGCGACCGGGGTAATGATCGGGTGGTGAGGTTGGCGGCGGGCGCGTCGGCGTCGACGACGCTGCCGTTCACGGGGCTCCAAGATCCTCAGGGTGTGGCGGTCGACGCTGCGGGCAACGTATACGTCACCGAATTGAGTACCGAGCGGGTCGTGAGGTTGGCGGCGGGTGCGTCGGCGTCGACCACGTTGCCGGTCACCGGGCTCAAGGATCCCCAGGGTGTGGCGGTCGACAAGGCGGGAGACTTGTACGTCGTCGACTGGGGTAATCAATGGGTGGTGAGGTTGGCGGCGGGTGCGTCGACGCCGACCCCGCTGCCGTTCACCGGCCTGAAGAATCCCCAGGGTGTGGCGGTCGACACGGCGGGCAACATTTACATCACCGACCAGGGCCCCGATCCGGTGGTGAAACTCCCGGTCGGCTGAGCCCCCCTGTCGATCGATGATCTTGATCAAAAGCCCGGCGGTTCGGTCGGAGATCGTGGGCGCCTAGGCCATCGCGAGTACGTCGTGGACCAGTTGGCTCGCGTAGTCGCGGTCTGCGGACAGGCCGAAGACCACGTGGTGATACATCGGTGCGATCACGTGATCGAGGACCTGCTGCTCGGTCGGCGCCCGCTCCCCGCGTGCCCTTGCCCGGTCCAGCATCACCTTGGCCTGCGTGCGGCGCTGCTCCCAGCACGGGCAGGTGCCCACCTCGTCCCGGGCCGAGATCATGGCGCGCAGGTACCGGGTTCGGCGCGGTTGGGTGATGTCGTCGACCACGATCCGAGCCCACGCCGACAGGTCACCGCGCAGTGACCCGGTGTCCGGCGGTTCGTCGCCGTCCTTGGTGAGCGCGGCGACAGCGACCTCCTCCAGCAGCGTGTCCAGGTCGCCCCAGCGGCGATAGATGCTGGTCGGGTTGACCCCTGCCCGGCCGGCCAGCAGTGGGATGGTGATGCGGTCCGCCTTGCCCTCGCCCATGAGCTGGCCGACGGCGGTGTAGATGGCGTCCCGGACCTTCGCGCTGCGCCCGCCCGGCCGCCGGGCTGGTGTGCTGGCCGACATGCGGTCATTATTGCAGAGGTCTTTGTTTTAAGCTCCGCCCCATGTACCGTCGGTTAAAGCAATCATATTCGCTTTAACCGATTTTGGGGTACTCCATGCTGATCGCTCCGGCCACCCGGCGCATGTCCTCCGGGCTGGCCACCGTCCTGCCCGCGGCGACCATGCTGACGTTCCTCGCCGCGTCCAGCGCACCGACCCCGCTCTACCGCGTCTACCAGGCGCGCTGGGCGTTCTCCTCGGGCATGCTGACGGTGATCTTCGGCGTCTACGCGGTGTGCCTGTTGCTGGCGCTGCTGACCGTCGGGTCGCTGTCCGACCACGTGGGACGCCGTCCGGTGATCCTCGGCGCCATCGCGCTCGACGCGGCGGCCATGCTGGTGTTCAGCACCGCGGACGGCGTTGCGTTGCTGATCGCGGCGCGCATGGTGCAGGGCATCGCGACCGGCGCGGCAACCGGTGCGCTGGCCGCCGCGATCCTGGACGCGGAGCGACCACACGGGCCGATCGTGAACAGCGTCGCTCCGGTGGCGGGTCTGGCCATCGGCGGACTCGGTTCCGCGGCGCTCGTCGAGTTCCTGCCGTGGCCGCGCCAGACCGTGTACCTGGTGCTGATCGTGTTGTTCGCGGTCGAGGCGATCGGCACGATCGTGGTGACCGAGACCTCGCCGATGATGCCCGGCGCGCGGCGGGCGCTGCGGCCGACTGTCGGCGTCCCGGCCGCGGCACGGGCCGCGTTCGCCGCCACCGCGCTACTGGACATCGCGGCGTGGGCGTTGAGCGGCTTCTACCTCTCGCTCGGCCCGAGCCTGGTCCGTGTGGTCACCGGCTCGAACTCGATCCTGCTCGGCGGGTTGCTGGTGTTCACGCTGGCCGGGGTGGGTGCGGCGGCGATCTGGCTGCTGCGCACGGTCGCGGCCGGCCGGGTGATGCGCTTGGCCGCCGCCGCGCTCGCGATCGGGATCGCGGTGACCATCGCGGCCGCCCAGGCCGGGTCGTCGGCGCTGCTGTTCGCGGGCACGGTGATCGCCGGGATCGGCTTCGGTGCGAGCTTTCAGGGCATCACCCGCACCGTCTTCCCACTCGCACCGGCCACCGAACGCGGCAAACTCGTCGCCGCGTTCTACGTGCTCAGCTACCTCGCGTTCTGCATCCCGGCCGTCGCGGCGGGCGTCATCGCGACCCACGTCGGCCTGCTGACCACCGCGACCGGCTACGGCGTCGTACTGATCGCGCTCGCGGTCACGACGCTGATTCCCCGGCGGTCGCGGTCATGCAGCCGAGGGCCTGCGGCCAGGACACCGCGTACGCGCGGGCGTTCACGTCTATGCTCCGCCGGGCGGGCCGCGCCGAAACGGTGCTGCGCGCCGGATAGACATGCACGATGATGGAGCCGCAGAGCTACACGCCCCAGACGTGCCTCGGCCGACGAGTGACGGTGGAAAGCCTCGACCGCCAAGCCCAGCGGAACAGCGTGGTGTCCCCTCGCGACGCCGTGCCGGTGGAGCGGTCCGGCTGCTCGAATTCGCAATTGTCTCGAGTCAAGATCATGGCAGGATCCGGCCGGTGACGTGCCGACGACGCTCGCCGCAGGCGCATAATGTTCGGGCCGGGCCACGTGAGTCCCGACCACGTCGAGCTGGGTCGCATCGCTACCACAACCGCGCGATGTTGAGACCCGCGTACCGCAGAAGGGGCGCAATGTTGTCAGACCAGTTGGCCCGATGACGTGGTCGCACCGGCGCCCGCATGTGGTCGTCGCGCTGGCGTTGCCGGGAGTTGTGGCATTCGATCTCTCGACCGCCGCTCAGATTTTCGGATTCCGCGATGAAGCCGAGCATTACTCGTTCACTGTGTGCGGGCTGCGACCGGGCCCTGTCCCTACCTCGACAGGATTCACCATCGACGCAGGAGCAGGCCTCGATGCGGTGTCAACGGCCGATACGGTGATCGTGCCCGGTTTCTACCCAACCGTCGAACCGGACGCGGCCGTGCGCGCCGCGCTGCGGTCGGCGTACGACCGTGGCGCACGCCTGGTTTCGGTGTGTCTGGGTACGTTCGCGCTCGCCGCTGCCGGTCTGCTCGACGGCCGCAGAGCAACCACACACTGGCGCGAAGCCGACGAGTTCCGCCGACGTTACCCGAGCGTGTGGCTCGACCCGCACGTACTGTTCGTCGACGGTGGGAGCATCCTGACCGGCGCGGGCCAATCCGCGAGCATCGACTTCTACATCCACCTCGTCCGCTCGGACTTCGGGGCAGACCTCGCCGACTCGGTGGCCCGCCGCATGGTCGTGGCCACCCACCGGTCCGGCGATCATGCCCAAGCCCCCCGCCGGGATACGCGCGAGGACACCGACCACCTTGCCCGAACGCTCGAATGGGCGATCCAGCGGATGCACCAGCCACTGTCGCTGACCCACCTGGCCCGGCACGCGGGCATGCCCACACGCACGTTCTCGCGCCGATTCCGCGAACGAACCCGCATGACACCGATGCGCTGGCTGTCCTGGCAACGAGTGCTGCAAGCGCAACGGCTCCTCGAGACAACCGACCTACCGGTCGACCACATCGCCGAGCGTTGCGGGCTGGGTACCGCAGGCAACCTGCGCTTGCACATGGCACGCACGCTGGGTACGACACCCACCGAATACCGCCGAACCCATCGCCGTATCCCGGACCGCACACCGGCCTGAGCGTGCTGGTGGCGTAACTCTGACGACAGCTGGCCGGATCCGCACGATCACGACCCCACTGAACTGCGAGATTGAGTTTGTGACCAACTTCGACGAGCTACTCGAGAACAACAAGCGTTTCGCGGCAACCGATTTCAGGAACCGCCTGCCGGAGATCCCGTTCCTCCCCAACAAGCAGGTCTACATCTTGACCTGCATCGATCCTCGTGTCGACCCCGCCGCCATCCTCGGTCTGCGACTCGGCGACGCGATCGTGGCGCGCACCGTCGGCGGCCGGGCAAACCAGTCGTTCCTCGACGATCTCGCCTGGATCAGCTACCTGCACGAGACCGTGACGCCCGGCGCCGATTGGTTCGAAATGGCCGTCATCCACCACACCGACTGCGGCTCAGCCCTGATGGCTGACGACAAGCTGAGCCGCGGCTTCATCCAGCGCGGCTTCCAGGAGACGCCCCTGCGGGCCACCGCGGTCACCGATCCGGCCACCACAGTTCCCATCGACGTCGACAAGATCCTGCATTCGCCGACCGCCTCGGGCCGTATTCGAGTCTCGGGCTACAGCTACAACATCGCCAGCGGTCGCCTCACCCTGATCACGCCACCAAGAGCCAGGGACCGATAACCCGGAACCGCGGTCAAGGCCATTCGAGGCAATCCCGCGTGCCGATCGGTCACCGTGGCCGCGATCCGCTTGCGGGACACCGACGACACTCTCGACACCATCGCCCGCGAGGAAGGTGCGCAGGCTGAACGCCTTTGTCCGAATACCGCCGAACAACCGCTGTAGCCGCTGTACGGCGGTGCCTCAGGGCCAGGCTCAGCAGGTGCCGTTCTGCACCGGATAGTGGATGACGATCGCACCACCGGTGGCGTAGTTGGCGACATCGGCAGCCACCTGCCGGCCCTGCGGAGACTCCCTCGCCGCGGTCATTGCCGCAGCGTCAGCGAACTCGGCCTCGAAGACCGCGAAGTACGGCGTCTGTCCCTGCGTCGCTGCCACCTCGAAGCTGTAGCGCCACGCGAGCAGGCCGGGCATGCGCGTGACCAGCGGGAGGTGGTTGCTCACGTAGTAGTCGCGGAAGTGGTCGGGATCGGCGGGCTCGGGATACAGGACCATCAGCTTGTGCATAACAACCTCCGTTCAGCGGCGAGCGACCACAACACCCCGGAGTGCGCGATCAACGCGAGGTGGACAGTAGATCGGACTCCACGCCAAGATCAAGTGCATTGCGGATGAGCCGATCATCGGACCGGTGACCCAGCCCGGCCGACATCCGCTCATGCCGCTTACCGAGCGGTTTTCCGCTGTTCACAGCCGGTAAAGGCTGCGCTGGGCACTCGGTCGTCGATCCTCTGGTGTGGCCTGATCGTGTTGTAGATGATCCTGAATCGGTGAACCTCCATGTCCAGACCGTCGCCGTCGGCGGTCGCGCCACGGAACAGGTGCTCGTATTTCAGGGTGCCGAAGAACCGCTCGATCACCCCATTCGTCTGAGGTGGCCGGACCCGGGTGCGGACATGTCGCAGTAACGGGTCCGGTCCGGCGAATGCGGTCTCGAGCACCTCGCCGCGGAAGCAGGGGCCGTTGTCCGACACCACCGCGATCGGCGCGGGTGCCATGTCGAGCGCCTCTCCGCCCGGCCCGAGGACCTCGGCCAACCAGCTGACGGCGACGCTGACCACGGTCGGGCTGTCGCTGGCCGCACCGCATGCTCGAGTGCATCAGAGGCCATCTGCGCCAACGCATCCCGTGTCACCGCGCACGCCCGCGTGAGATGCCCGAGGGCCTGTTGGACGTGATGCAACGACATCTCATCGACAACGCCCGAACCTGCGAATACCTTCACGTAGTCGACTGAATACTGCGCGAGGTCAACAGCATTGGCGTACATCGCCCGACTCGGGCATTGGCCGAGATGGTCCGCTCGGTGCACGACCGGGACCTCCGGTATGCACCGCAGAGCCATCACCCGACGTGCGACATCGTCGGAATCGGCCGTGGCTCGGAGCGAATTGGCCCGTTCTGGGTGTGCCATCGTGATATTTCTGTTTTCGGCCGATCCCGGGCGAGAGTGACAAGGCGAAACAGCGGTGATGACAGTCGGGTGATGGTCGTTGCGCGGAGCATTTCGAGTCGGTCGGGCTGTCACAGATCCAGCACGACGTCGCTGTCCGGTCGGGCGCAGCAGATCAGTACCTGACCGTTGTCGGGGGCCTCCAGTGGGTCCGGTAGGTAGCTGGTGGCTCCGGCCAGGAGCGGGGTGATGCAGGTGTGGCACACGCCGGTGCGGCATGACCACCGGGTGGGCACGTCACAGGCCTCGGCGAGTTCGAGCAGTGATCCCGTATCGATCTGCCAGCGCGTGGACAAACCACTACGACCGAACGTGATCATGGGACCGGTGCCAGGCGTACCTGGTGGCTGGTGAGGTGGGGTGCTCGACAGGGCGGTCACCCCCGGATTGATCGGCGTCCGTGTTCCGAACAGTTCGGTGTGGATGCGCGGGATCCCCAGTGCCGTAAGCGCTTCGCCGATGTCGGTCATGAAGCGTTGCGGTCCGCACAGGTAAGCCGTGGCCTCCGAAGGCAGACCGAGCGTCGCGAGCGATTCGGCGGTCAGTCGGTCGGACCGAATCCCGGCGGCTGGAGCGGTGTGGAATACGTGCTCATGGGTGGTGGGTAGTGATCGCAGCAATTGGTGTGCCTCGTCGGCGAACGCCTGCTCGTCGCTGTTGTGTGCGGTATGCAGCCACCACACATCACGGTCGCTGCGCTGGGCGGCAAGGTGGTGCAGCATCGCGAGTACCGGCGTCACGCCGACGCCCGCGGATACCAGCAACACAGGTTCGGTGCCCGCCGTGAGCACGAAGTCACCGCGCGGTGCGGCGACCGCAACGATGGCGTCGGTGCGCAGTCGGGTGTGCACATAACTGCTGACGAGTCCCTCACGTTTGACACTGATGCGGTAGGTGTCGCTGCCGGGTGCCGAAGACAACGAATAGCTGCGGACGGGCGCGGGGTCACCGGCACCGGGGAAGCGGAGTGTGAGGTACTGGCCGGGCAGTGCGGCGGGCAGGCGGGCCCCGTCAGCTGCGGCGAGGTACACAGAACTGATGGTCGAGCTTTCGCGGACGATATCGACAACCCTCATCGCGCGGAAGCCGCTCCAGCTCGGTTCGACACCGAGGGGCGGCGCGTCGGGGCGCTCGCTGGTCAGCAACTCCCGGAACGATTGCCGCCAGCCCGGGCTCAGTGCCGGAATATCGAGTGCCGCCTCCAGGTCGTTCGGATCGCGGTCGGGAAGATAGAGCAGCCCGTCGATCGCGGCGACACTCATCCGGTGCGCGCCACGTCGAGTGCGGGTGATCCGGTCGCCTGCCTGAACCCGCCCCTCGGTGATAACCCGGAAATAGAAGCCTGGCCGGTGGTGGGCGACCAGCAGTGCCGCCAATGTCGGGACGCCGAGCCGCATGCCGACGCGAAAGCAGGTGACCCGGGGTTGGGTCACCTCGAACTCGGCCTCACCGATCCGGTACCGGTCGCCGATGCACACATCCTGGTCACTGAGCCCCGCCACCGTGAAGTTCTCGCCGAACTGGCCGAACTCGAAACCCGTGTGCCCGAAGTAGCGCTGCCAATACCGGATCGAGTCGAGCTGGTACACGAGCACGGCGCGCTGCTCGCCACCGTGGCCGTTGAGGTCGCCCTGGCCATCACCATCGATGTTCAGTTTGCGCACCATCACCGAACCATTGACCGACGACTTGAATATCCCGGTGTGGACCGTTCGCCCTTGCCAGGCGACATCTTTGGGCATACCAACGTTGACCGAGAGCAAAGAAGCCATGGGTTTCGTCTCCGCGGTTGTTGTTGTATTCAAGCTACTCCGGCGCACCGTCATGTCCGAGGCTGTCGCGGATGCCCGGCCTCGACGACGATCGGCCAGATTACGCTGGTAGCCGCACCGGCAGGGTGAAAGGTGCGACGAGTCGAGCGGGTCGCTCGCGGACCTCACTGCGACCATCAAGGCGTCGGAAACGGTTGAGCGACCGACTGCTCGGCCCCATCGGAAGTACTTCGAGCGCGTCCGAGTGGAGGGAGTCGAGTCATGGGACTGTCATGGCAGCAGGGACCACTTTCACCGAGATCGGTCGGCCGGTTCCTGACCGAGCAGCCGCTACCCGAGCGGCTGTTGTTCGCCGAGCCACTGCGTCGGCGCATGCGCGTGCGGTTCGGTGACGAATGGATCGCCGAGGCCGACGATGTGGTTCTGCTCCACGAGCCGGGGCACTATCCGGTGGCCTACTTCCCACTCGATGGTGTCGAAGATGGCGTCTTGCGGCATACGGATCGCCGAACACAGCACCACGATCTCGGCACGACGGCGTGGTTCACCGTGACGGCGGGAGACCACAGTGCCGAGCGGGCCGCCTGGCAGCACATCGAGTTGCCCGACCACGCGAGCGAGTTGCGCGATCGCGTGGCCTTCGCCTGGCGCGCAATGGACGCCTTCTACGAAGAGGACGAACGGATCGTCGGACATGCCGCCGACCCGTATCACCGCAACGACATCCGCACCACATCACGACATCTGGTCGTGCGGGACGGAGACCGCACCGTCGCCGAAACCCACCGGCCGGTGGTGCTGTACGAGTCGGGATTCGCGCCCCGCTGGTATGTGCCACGAGAGGACACCGACGAAACCGAACTCACACCCGTGGACGGTCGAACCTTCTGCCCTTACAAGGGCCTGGCCAGCTACTACGACATCGGCGAGCACAAGCGCGCCGCGTGGTCGTACCTGGATGCCTGGCCGGAGGTGGATCGCGTACGCGGGTTGGTGTCGTTCGAGCCCGACAGGATCGAGGTCTACCTCGACGGGAACCGGCTCGAGCTCGCGCCCGGCCAAGCGGTCGTGGCGCACGGCATGGACCGCGGCCTCGACCCCGACGAGATCCTCGCGCAGCGATAAGGCCATTGATCCTGCCACCGCCTTCATGGTGAACGAAGAACTCGTTGAGGTCGGGGACCCGCCGCACCCATCCGATGCGGACGAAGCCGGGTGGCGGTCCGGACCTGATGGTGGCCACCGGCGAGTGGAAGTCCTTGTGTGCGAGGGTCGTTCGTCGTCGTTCTGCGAAGCGACCCCATGCACCCGTTTCAACTGTGTTGACGGCAGTTCGGTGCGCCATGGACGCAGGGCGGTGCTGTTCCGAATCGGTCGCGAATCTCGGTGCAAGCCAGCATTATTCGTTCTATGTGGTGATCGCTGAGTGCGGCGTGCGGTGAACACCTGATCGGCCGGGGTGACTGCCGACCCGACGACCGATCGCCGCACTTCGAAGGAAAGTGGCTGGACAAGGCGATGTTTCAGTGTCGTCGGCGGGCGCGCAGGCTCTGGATCGCATAGGCGAATGCGCTGAGGGCGAACATGGTCGCGGACAGGAGAAGCCAGCGCACGAGGAACGGTTGCTGAGTGCCTCCGGTGGCCGCGTGGAAGGTGGCCGCACCCTGTCGGATGATGCCGGGGAAGAACAGCAGAAACGACAGCCCGATTCCGAGAAGAGGTACTCGGATGTAGTTCAACGGTGACACCCGGAGCCGGGTCCGGGCGGACGCCGCGGCCAGGACGCGATCGAGCAGGGCGTATGCAGGGAACAGTATGAAGTCGTGGGCGATGATGGCCGCCGCGAACCACACCGCGATCGCCTGCCACCACACCCGGCGGTTCCACAGCGCATCGAATCCGAGCACCCATACGCTGTAGCCGGCGAGCGCGAATGCTGCCAGCAGCACCGGTAGGTGCAGCCGGTGTGCTCCGTAGGCGCGTTTCCATCGGTGGATCAGCCTGTTGGTGGCCATCTCATGCCTTCCGGAATTCGATTGTGGAGACCCACTTCGTGTTGTGGACACCCGGCATGGCCGGGACGATGATCCGCGCGGGGTAACCGTGGTCGAGGGACAGGTCCGCGCCGTTCACGCGCAACGCCAGCAATGCGTCGGGGTCGTGTATCTGATTCGCCTGCAAGAGTGCGCGATTGAACGCCCCGGCCTGTTCGAGCGAGGTCACTGCCGCGGAAATCGGTTGCTCGACACCGGCTCGGCGAGCCAGATCCGACAGCCGCACCCCGGTCCAGGTTTGGACGGTGGACCATCCTTCGACACAGGCGATCGGTAGCCGCGCGGCGTGTTGGGGCATGGCCAGCAACGTCGCTCGATCCACGCGTACCGGAACGGGCCCGCCGATCAAGTCCAGGGTCCAGGAATCGTCGACGTCGGCGGTGGTGATTCCTGCCGCGGTGGCTGTGCGGTTGATCTGAAAGTCGTTGGCGCTGCGGCCTTCGCTGCGTCCGCGTGGTAGCAGCAGTGCGGTCCGGCGGGTGAATCCGCCGATGGCCTGGCCTGCGGTGAGGACGACGACGAACGCCACGCCACCGCCCACCAGCGCCAAGGCTCCGCGGCGGCTGATGGTCGGCTCGGCGGGATCGGTGGCGACCAAACCGTCGGCATCGGGCGGTTCGGGCTCGGTATCGGCGCGGGAAGTGCGCAACACCTCCCGCAGCGATCGCGAGCGCAGCGCGGAGATCATGCGCGGCAGCTTGACGGCCACATGCGCCACGAACCCGGCGATGAACACCCACGCCCCGAAGTAGTGAGCGGTGTAGAAGGAGAATCCGAAAATGTAGTCGTACTGGATATTGAGTATCCCCGTAGCCATCTCGAACAACACGCCGCCCACCAGCATCACCAACGACACCCGCTCGATCGCTGCCGCGACCGACCGGACCGGAGGCCAGGCGAACAATCGCGGGATCACCGACCACAGTTTTGCCGCCACCACCGGCACCAGTGCGAGTCCCAACCCGACATGCAAGCCTTGGGTGAGCCGGTACAGCCACGATGGGCGGGTGGGCCACTCGAAGGTCGGCAATGCGAGCCCGCCGACGTGCGCCGGGATCGCCTGCCCGAACCGCGGCCCGTAGGCGATGTAGGACAGCAATCCGGTGAGGATCACTATCGGCAGGCAGACCAGCAGTATCGAACCGAACACCGAGGTCAGCCACGGGCCCCGTAGCGGACTGCGCCACCGCGGAAGTGGCAACGACCGATTGCGCTCCTGCATCATCTCTCCCGTCGCGCTCGAACGCCGTGAGTTCGCCGGCACTCGTGGGTTCGGCGTTCTATATCGGCGGTGCCGCATTCCACGTGCGTGTGCGAGTCGGCTGATTGCACAATTGCTAGAGGTGAAGATACGTCGCAGCCTGCGGTGTTTCCGGTGGACACGAGCGCTCGAACCTCGTTTCGCACCCGCGTTGTGTCGTCCTGCCAGGGCGGATGACGAAACAATGACGGACAATCCCGTGTGGGATATCCAGGACTGGCACTGTGGCAGCCGGAGCGGTGGCCGTCGGCGGCTGTGGCGGAAGTTCCACGGACGGTCATGTCCGTAGCGTCAGCGCGATCACGAAGGTTTTCGGCGATGGTCAGAAACTCATCGCGGTAGCCGTCGAGTACGACCGCGAAATCGCCGATTCCAGCCTCTCGCCGACGACGTTCACGATCGCCGACCGGACCGTCACGAAGGTCTACGCGAACCGGGCAGCTCAACTCGTCGGGCGAGGTACCGACGGACACTTCGTGATCGTCGAACTTTCTCCCGACGACGCGGCCGCGGCGCTGTGGGTGACCCAGCAGGGTTCCGATACCGGGGCGAACCCCTCCACCAGCGTGTCGGCTCCGTCCACCACCACGTCGAGTGGCGGTGTCGGTGCGGGTGGGCCGAAGGTCGGCGACAGCACCCCGGGCGGAACGATCGTCGCGGCGAAAGCGTCTCTGGTGCAGAAAGGCGCCGTCACCACGACGGACGGCACCCGCTACGCGCCTACGAGCAGGACTCTGACCACCAGCGCGGTCGTGAATCTGATCGTCGACGACTTCAAGCAGTTCACCTACGACGACGCCGCAACCGGTCGAACCCTGCGATACAACCTCTTCATCCCCAGGAACTACGACTCCCGCCGGCGCTACCCGCTGGTGCTTTTCATGCACGACGCGAACGTCGTCGATGTCGCCACGCAAGGGCCGCTGGTCCAGGGGCTGGGAGCTGTGTGCTGGGCTGGTCCCGAGGACCAGGCGAAGCACGAGTGCTTCGTCCTTGCCCCCGAGTACGGCTCGGTGGTCGTCGACGACAACTACCAGCCGTCGACGTTGTTCGGCACCACGGCTGATCTCGTCCGGTCGCTCACCACGCAGTACAGCATCGACGAGAACCGGCGCTATACGACTGGGCAGTCCATGGGGGCGATGATGTCGCTCGGGCTGAACATCAAGCACCCGGACCTGTTCGCGGCGGCGTTCATCGTCGCTGGGCAGTGGCCCTCCGAACAGGCCGCCCCGCTCGCCGACAAGAAAATGTGGATCGTCGTCTCCCAGGACGACGACAAGTCCTACTCCGGTGAAAACGCCATCACCCAGGTTATCGAGGGTCAGGGCGCCGAGGTCGCGACCGCGGTGTGGGACGGCCGATCCACTGCCGCACAGTTCGCCGCCGCCGTCAGCAGTCTGGAGGCTCAGCAGGCCCCGGTGAACTTCGCCTCCTTCGGGCCCGGCACGACGGTGACAGCTGGCTCCGGCACCAGCGCGCACATGGGCACCTGGCACATCGCCTACACCATCCCCGGTATCCGGGACTGGATCATGCAGCAGTCCAAGTAGCCAGGTACCCATCGAGTGGGCGATGATCCGGTTGTTCTCGTCTTGTCACGAATGCGGATGCCACCCGCTGCGTAGCCGCATCCCCTCATTCGATGCGGCTACGCAGGGGCCGTGGAACTCGCCCGCCGGTGCGAATCGATACCGGACTATTCGGGGCCGGGAAGCTCGCTGCTCGAGACCTGGGTCAATGCGGAGGCGCCGCCGTCGGCCACGTGGATGCTGCCGGTCATCCAGGACGACGCGTCCGAGGCGAGCAGGAATGCGAGGCCGGCGATATCGCTGGGTCGGCCCCACCGCCGCATCGGGATGGAGTCCTCCCACGCGGCCGTGCTGGACTCGGATCGAGGTGCCGTGCCGCCGATATTCGTGACCACAGGCCCCGGGGCCAGGGCATTGACCCGCACCCCGAACCGCGCGAGCTCCAGCGCGGCCTGGCGCACCAGTCCGACCACGGCGGCCTTCGATGCGACATACGGATAGCTCACCCGAGGCTCGGCGCGAAGCCCCGCGGTGGACGCGGTCACGACGATGCTGCCCGCCCGCTGCGTCTTCATCACCCGCGCGGTCTGCTGGAGGCAGTGGAACAGGCCGTCCAGGTTGACGCTCAGAACTCGTTGCCATGCGGCGAAAGACAGTTCGTCGATGGCGCCGCCGGGTTGCAGCGGTGAGGGCACACCGTTGATGCCCGCGTTCAGGAACGCTACGTCCAGGCGCCCGGACGATTCGACGATGCCGTCGACCAGGGCGCGGACCGCGTCCGGGTCGGTCACGTCGCACACGTGGGAGATGGCGGTCAGCTGCCGTGCCGCGTCGTGTACCGCATCCGATATGTCCGCGAGGTGGACAGTGGCTCCTTCGGCCGCGCAGGTCCGGGCGATTTCCCAGCCGATTCCGCTCGCCGCGCCGGTCACCAGCACCACTCGCCGGTCGATTCGTAGAGTGTCCATCCGATCAGTTCTCCCGTCGTATCGAAACCGTGCCGGCCGTCCCGTCGACCTCGACGAGATCACCGGTGCGGATGGCGTCGAACGCCTCCTGGCCGGCCACCGCCGGAACATCGAGCACGACCAGACCCAAGGCAAGTTTGCTGTTCATCCGGGTGAACACGATGGCGCACGGCGCGGTGCCCTGCAGCTTGGCCAGATGGAACTGCCCGGACCAGCCGGAGGAGCCCTTGGCGCCCGGCAGTACCAGCACTCCGCCGGCGAAGCTCTGCCCGTGCTGGGGATGACGGCTCTCCACGATCGTGCCGGTCCTCGGGTCGATGCCGCCCCAGCCGGACACCGGGGCGGTGCACACCAGTGCTCGCCCGCTCGCCCGTCCGCCGATCACACCACGCGCGGATATCAGCTCAGGCATCGGACCACCGCCCGTTCAGTGCGGCGGTGACACACGTCTCGACACTGCCGAACCAGCCTTGCACGCCGGTGATCGCGGGCAGGTAGTGCGCCTGTTTCGCCGAATCCGTCGCGAACACGCGGGTCCGCGGCGGCAGGAACTGCCCGATGGCCGGGCAGGTATCGGACAGCACCCGTGCGCCCGCACGCTCGATGATCGCCACATAACCGCTGCGCTCGGCGACCGTGCGCAGTGCTCTCGGGGTGAAGACCCACAGTGCGGTGGAGTCCGCGACGTGGCGGCCGTCGAGCAGCCGGGCCACCTCGCGCACCTGTTCCAGGGATGCGTGCGGACAGCCGATCATCACGAAGTCCAGGTCGCGGTCGCTCGCCGTGCGGCACAGCGACGCGACCGTTGCCGCGCGGGCCCGCGCATCGAAGACCGATGTGGCTGCCGGTGGCCGTCCGCCCAGGGCCTGTTCGACCGTGTGCGCCTCCGGGGTGATCCCGGGCAGGTGATACATCTCGACGTCGCCGGAGGAGGCCGCCGCCGCGCCGAATTGCTTGAGCTGCACCGGATTCGGGCGAAGATCGTTTCCGGTGAGCACCGGAACGGCCTCCTGGACCTGTTCGCCCACCCAGTATCCGAGGATGTTCCAGTCCTCGGTCGTGACGACCGGATGACGCACTTCGATCAGATGCGTGGCCCTGCGGTGCTCGTCGAGGTGGTACCCGCAGTAGGGGGTCCGGCCGGTGAGCATCGACGCGGCCGAGGACTCGCGGCCCTCGGTGTTCGTGCGGGCGCCGAGCACGGAATTGATGTAGACGACCGCCGAGGATTCCATCCACGCGCAGTGCTCGCCGAACCGGGGAACGTTGCCCACTTGGTAGGGCGTGCACGTCGAGAGCAGATCCACGCCTTTCTCGGCGAGGTACTTCTCGCTGTCGTCCATCGCGGCCGCGTCCGCGGCCGTGACGCCCTGCAGATCCCACTGCTGGGAGTCCCGCGGGCCGATCAGCTGGCAGCTGTGCGCGCGGAACGGCGGCACCTCGACCGTCTCGTCCAGGTCGAGAGAGAACCGGGAGAACAGTGCGGCAGGGTCGGTGGTGCCCAGGACTCGGGCGTGCCGCGGCCCGAAAATGTTTGCGCCGCAGACATTGTCGGTGTCGACGAGCCGCTGCGCGCCCATCAGTTCGCCGTAGCGGACCAGCAGTTCGAGGGCGGCCTGAACCGCCGGGCCCTGCTCGCCGGTGAGCATTCGCTCGTCCGCCGGGCTCAGAGCAAGCTCAGACATGCGCCCTCACTCTCCAAGTGCACGCGCAGGAGCGCGGTGTCGACCTCCGCGACGACGCCGTGCTTCTCGAGCGCCAGGTGCGCGGCGGTCCCGGCGGCCTGCCCCATCGCGAAACACGGCCCCGCGACGCGCGCGGCGGACTGCCCGCCGTGGGTCATCGACGCACAACGCCCGGCTACCAGCAGGTTCGCGGGCCCGCTCTCGGGTACGAGCATCCGGTACGGCAGCTCGTTGTAGCCCAGCGGGTCCTCGCCGTAGGGCCAGCGGATGTCGAGGTCACCGTCCACATGCGCCTCGACGGGCCAGCCGTTGAGACCGATCGAATCCTCGAAACGCGCGCAGGACCGGACGTCCTCCTCGGTCAGCACGTACTTCCCGAGCAGCCGCCGGGTCTCCCGGATCCCGATCTCGGGTCCGATGTCGACGATGTAGGCGCGCTCGAACCCGGGGACGTTCTCGCGGATGAACCCGAACACCTCCTGCGCCTGCGTGCGACCCTGGACCTCGCCGTGGGTCAACTGCCACACGTCGGTGCCGTCGACCGCGCTGCCGTCGGCATTGCGCAGCTGTGTCGCGTTGGCCCGCCACTCGAGGTCGTCACGTTGCGGGCGCACGATCGCGCCGCGTCGGGGGAATCGGGGGCGTCCGGCGGCGACGGCCTCGTCCATCATGCGCGGCAAGGTTTTCCACGCCGGCCCGGCCCGCTCACCGTCCACCGCGTTGATACGGAACATCGTGGAGGGGAACAGCATCTCGCCGTGCGGATCGGCCTTGTGGTGGCTGGTTCCGGTCCAGGCCAGCAGATCGCCGTCGCCGGAGCAGTCGATGAACACCTGCCCGCGCAGGATTCCCCGGCCGGACTTGGATTCCACCACGACGCCGTCCACCGTGGATCCCTCGACGACAGCGCCGACCGCGAACGCGTGGTACAGCAGCTGTGCGCCGGCGGCCAGCACCTGGTCGTCCGCGGCGCTGCGGTAGGCGGGAATGTCGTACGCCTGCGCCTGAATCCGATCGCTGAAGGACAGATGCGGCGCTCGCAGTCCGCCGAGCCGATCGATGCGCTCCAGCAGTTCGGTGGCATGCCCCCGGACGGTCAGCACATGTTCGCCGTGCACGTTGGAGTACATGCCGCAGAATGTGGACAGCCCACCGCCGGTTCCGGCGCCGCCGAGATATCCGGACTTCTCCACCAGCAGTGTGCTGCGTCCGGCGCGGGCGGCGGCGGTCGCGGCGGCCAGCCCGGACGGGCCGCCGCCGAGCACGACGACCTCCCACTCGCCGAGCACGGGCGTGTGCCGGGCGGGTTCGGTGACGTAGGCGTTCACGATGCGTCCTTTCCGTTGACGGCGGCCCAGTGTTCGAGCAGCAGGTCGTGCAGTTCGTCCGGAATCTCCTGGGTCAGCAGGTGTCCCGCGCCGGGCAGCGCGATGTGGCGGGCGCCGGGCACCCCGGCGGCGATCAGGTCCGCGTGGTGTGCCGGGACGACCGCGTCGGCCAGGCCGTTCACCGCGAGCACCGGACAGCGGATGTCGGCCAGCCGGTCCCGCAGATCGGTTCCGGCGATGGCTTCGCAGCAGGCCGCGTAGCCCTGCGGATCGAGCCGGTCGACGCCGGAAACGGTGCGCGCGATCAGGATCGATGGCGCGGCCGCGTCCGCCGGTGAGTACCAGCGGCCCAGTAAACCCGCGGTCGCGATACCCATTCCCTCGGCGCGCACCGCGGCCGCCCGGCGACGCCAGAACTCCGGATCATCGGCGAAGACGGGGGCGTTGACGGTGACGAGGCTGCGGACCCGGTCCGGATGTTCGACGGCCAGCGCGAGCCCGACGGTGCCGCCGAGACTCACCCCGACGACGTCGACCTCCTCGATCTGCAGCGAGTCCAGCAGGGCGACCGCGTCCGCGGTGAGATCGTCCAGGCGGTATGGGCCCGGTGGCACCGGGGAATCGCCGTGCCCACGATGGTCGTAGCTGATCACCCGGCGGTGCTCGCGCAACCGTTCTCGTTGCGGCGCCCACATCGCGGCCGTGGTGCCCAGTGAAGCGGAAAGCAGTACCGGTGGGCCGGATCCCTCATCGATGAACGCGGTCATGCGGCGGCCCCGGATGTGCGGCGCCCGGCCTTCGCGTCCTGGATGCCGCGATGTACGCGGGCGCGCAACTCGGCGAACTCGGGCGTCGAACGGCTGGCGACCTGATCTCGTTCTACCGGCAACTCGATGGTGACGTTGTCGAGAATGCGGGTGGGGGAGGCGGACAGCACCAGCACCCGCTCGCCGAGATAGACCGCTTCGTCGATGTCGTGCGTGACGAACAGGGTCGTGATGTCCAGGTTCCGCCACAGCGTGCGCACGAGATCTTCCAGCTCTGCGCGCGTCTGCGCGTCGACGGCGGCGAAGGGTTCGTCCATCAGGAGAACCTGCGGCTCGTAGGCGACCGCGCGCGCGATCGCCACCCGCTGTTGCATACCACCGGAGAGCTGCCACGGATAGGCGTGGCCCGAATCGGCCAGCCCGACCGAGGTGAGCGCGTCCTCGACGAGCCGGTTCCGTTCCGCGCGCGGTAAACCCTTCTGCCGCAACGGAAGATCGATGTTCTGCTGTACCGTCTTCCACGGGAACAGGCTGCGGCCGTATTCCTGGAACACCACGGCCATCCCGGGCGGCGGGCCGGTCACCCGGGCGCCGTCCAGCACGACTTCGCCCGCCGTGGGGGTGAGCAACCCGGCCAGGCATTTGAGCAGCGTCGTCTTGCCCGCGCCCGAAGGGCCCACGATGCAGGCGAATTCGCCGCGTTCGACGGAAAACGTGATGTCGCCGATCGCCTCCACGCGGCGGCCGGAGGACTCGTACACCTTGTTGAGGTTGCGCACCTCGACCATGGCTGTCATCAGCCGTTCCTCTTCTGTGATTCGCGCAGGCCCAGGTACCAGCTCAGGGCCCGCTTCTCGACAACGGTGAACAGCGCGGACAGCAGGAATCCGATGATGCCGAGCAGGATGATGCCGCTCCACATCTGAGGAATCGCGAAGCTGCGCTGGAACTGCACGATGCTGAATCCCAGGCCGTTGGTGGCGGCGAACATTTCGCCGATGACCATCAGGATCAGCCCGATCGACAGCGATTGTTTGAGCCCGGCGGCGATCTGCGGGCTCGCTGCGGGAAGAACCATGTGCCACAGCCGCGCGGTGCGGGTGATGCCGAAGCTGCGGCAGGTATCGACCATGACCTCGTCGGCGGCTCGCACGCCTTCGATGGTGTTGAGCAGCACCGGCCACACGCAGCCGGACACGATGACGACGATCTTCGAGCCGTCCCCGATACCGGCGAGGATCGAGATCACCGGCACCAGCACGGTCGGCGGGATCGCGCGCAGGAACTCCAGGACCGGCTCGGCGCCACGGCGCAGCGCGTCGGTCAGGCCCAGCGTGATGCCCAGCGCCACTCCGACGATCGCGGAGATGACGAATCCGGCGAACAGGCGCAGCACGCTGGGCACCACGTCCTGGCCGAAACGCGCGGAGAACCACAGCTTGCCGAACCAGTGCAGGATCGTCGACAGCGGCGGAAAATAGTAGCTTGTGCTGTTCGCGCTGGTGAACCACCACAGTGCGACGAGCACGACCGGCAGGCCGAGCGCGAGCAGGATGCGACGCAGAATCCTCATCGGGCACCTCGCGAGCGACGAACCGACGGGTGCCAGCTCAGCGCGGTCCGTTCCGCGAGCCGGAATCCGACGTTGACCAGCACTCCCAGCACTCCGCTGAGCACCACCAGCGCGAACATCTCGGTCGTCGCCCCGCTGCTCTGGGCGACCGAGATCAGCTGGCCCAGCCCGGGTGTGCCGATGACCAGCTCACCGGTGATCGCCAGCACCAGCGCGACCGAGGCCGCGAGCCGCACTCCGGTGAACACGAACGGCAACATGGTCGGCCAGACCACATGACGAATCTTGGCCCACGCGCTGAAGCGGTACGAGCTAGCGGTGTCCCGCGCGACCGGATCGATGTCCTGGATGCCATAGAGGACCTGCACGAACACCTGCCAGAAACCGGCGTACACGATGAGTACGACACCGGACTGGAAGCCCGTGCCGAAGATGAGGATGACCGCGGGAATCAGGGCCACCGAGGGGATCGGGCGCAGGAATTCCACCGTGGAGGCGGTGAGTGCGCGCAGCACCGGCACCAGCCCGATGATCACTCCGGCGACCACCCCGGCCGCGACCGCGGCCACCAGTCCGATCGCCGTCGTACGAACCGTGCGGCCCAACGCCTCCCACAGCGCGCTGTCGCCGCTCTCGCGGGCGAGTTCGGCCAGTATCGAGCTGAGCGGGGGGAGCGCGCCTTCGGATACCAGGCCGGTGCGCGGGAAGATCTCGGCCACCGCCGCGGCGATCACGATGCCGACCACGGGTGCGATCCGCGGCCGGGCCCGGCGGGCGCGTGCGGCCGTTGCGGCAGGCGCGCTCGCGTGCGGCGCGTCGAGGACCGTCATCGGGCACCTCCGGGGATTGTGCGGCAACGGTTTTCGCAGTTCCGCTGTCCCAGTACCGCACCGCAGGCCAGGGGGCCGACGGCATTGTCGTAGGTGGCCAGCCAGCCCGGTGTGCGGACGGTTTCCGCGGCGGCGACCTCGCGGCCGGCCAGTTCGTCCGGATCGACCTCGAGGTCGACGGTGCGGGTGGTGAGATCGATGCTGATCAGATCGCCGTCGCGGACCCGGCCGAGCGGTCCGCCCGTGACCGCCTCGGGGTTGACCTCGCCGACCACGATCCCCTTGTTCACCAACCCGGAAAGCTGGCCGTCGGTGACCACCGCGACCTTCTCACCGAGGCCGGCGCCGTCCAGGGCGAAGACGAAGGCAGAGGCCATCGCCATCCCCGGCCCGCCGTGCAAACCCATACCGCGCAGCACGACCACCTCACCGGCCTGCACCTCACCGGCGGCCAGACCCGCGATGGCGGTCTCCCGCGAGGAATAGCAGCGGGCCGGGCCACGGAACGTCGTGGGCCGTTCCTCGTCGACGGGCAGTTTGACGATCGACCCCTCGGCGGCCAGCGAACCGCGCAGGATCACGATCGAGGGACGCCGCGAGAACGGATTCTCCGGCGAGCGGATGAATTCGGGGTCGGCGGCCGGGGCCTGCGCGAGCAATTCGCCGAGGGGGCGGCCGGTCACCCCGACCGTATCGAGGTCCAGCAGCGGCGCCAGCGCGGCGAGCACGCCCCGGGTACCGCCCGCGTCGTCGAGCTGTTCGATCAGATGCGGGCCGTTGGGCCGGACCGCGGTGAGCACCGGAACTCGATCGGCCAGCTCTTCGTACAGCCGCCACACGTCGACGTCCAGTTCCGCTTCCACCGCGATCGCCTGCAGGTGTTTGACGGAGTTGATCGAGCCGCCGACCGCGAGCATCAGGGTGACCGCATTGCGTATCGCGGCGGGGGTGAGCACCGACCGAGCCGAACGCCCGCTGTGCACCATCTCGACGATCTGCCGCCCGGCCGAACGCACTGCCGCCCACATGGTTTCGCCGTTGGCGCGGGTGGGGGTGGTGCCCGGCATGGTGAAACCGAGTGCCTCGGCGGCCATGTGCATCGTATTGGCGGTGCCCATTCCCGCACATACCCCGGGGCCCCGGATGGCGCTTTCGGACATCGCGAGCAGGTCCTCGGCCGAGGTACGGCCCAGCGCGGTGTGCCCGGCGTGCAGGAAAACCTCCTCGATATCCGCACCGCCGTCCTCGTGCAGGGCGCTGCGCTGATATCCGCACGCGACGAGCACCGTCGGCACGTCGAGCCGGCCGGCCGCCATCATGTGGGCGGGCGCGGTCTTGTCGCACGAGCTCAGGCACACCATCCCGTCGAGCAACGCGCCCTCGACCACGACCTCGATGTCGTTGACGATCAGGTCGCGGGTCGGCAGCACGTAGCGGCCGCCGGCGCCGGCGCTGGTGATGAAGTCGGCGGGGGCCGCGGTGCGGATCTCGAAGGGCAGCCCGCCCGCCTCGCGGATGGCCTCCTTGAGCACCGGCACGATGTCGTCGAGATGGGCGAAACAGGCGGCCAGGTCGGAGGAGGAATTGACGATCGCGATCTTGGGCCGGGCCATCTCCTCATCGGTGATGCCCAGTGACCGCCATTCGGCCCGGCGCACGGCCCAGCGAGAGGTGCCGGCCGGTAGATCGCTACGAAGTTTCGAGGTCATATTATTTCGCCACTCCCGACCAGACCAGGTCGTTGTAGGACACGTTTTCGGTGATCAGATGGAACTGCTCGGCTGCGGAGACGAACGCTTCGACCGAAGCCCGTGAGATCTGCGGCGCGAAGGAAGGCAGGGTGACCTTCGCCGCGACGGCCGGGTCGATCTTCATGAACGAGGACAGCTGCGCTCGCGTCTCGTCGGGATGGCTACCGGCGTAGGTCAGTGACTCGTCGATGGCGGCCCCGAGCGCGGTGAACAGCTTGGGGTTCTGCTTCAACTGCTGCTCGGAGGTGAAGTACACCGAGCTGGTCAGACCGCTTTTCGACATGTCCAGATAGGGCGAGGCGATCGTCCGGGTATTCGCGTTCGCGGCGATGGTGTCGAACGGCTCCGCGGTCACCATCGCGTCGATGCGGCCGTTGCCCAGTGCCGTCACCGCGTCCGGGAAGGGCAGTTCGACGAACTTGACCGAGTCCGGGTCGGCATGTGCGGCGGCGACCGACACCTGGCCCAGCATCTGCAGCAGGTTGTTGAGCGTGTTGACGCTGACCTTCTTGCCCACGAGATCGGCGGCCGACCTGATAGGGCTGTTCTGCGGGACCCGGATCATCGACACGTCCTTGCCCGCGACGCCGGTCGAACTCGAGCCCGCGGCGATCACCTTCAGCGGAAGGCCCTGGCTGCGGGCGGTGAGCACCGAGACGATGTTGCTGAACGCGAACTGATACTGGCCGGTGATCACCGGCGGCACCAGTGCGGCGCCGCCCTGCGATGTGTTGATCTTCAGCTTGATGCCGCGGTTGGCGAAGAAACCCTGCTTATCACCCAGGTAGAGCGCTGCGACATCGATGACCGGGATGAATCCGGCCTGCACGGTCACGGGTTTCTGCGGTGTGGGATCCAGTCCGCTCGGGATGTGACCGCCGCAGGCGGTGAGCGTCAACGTCAGTGCGGCTGCGGCGGCGAGAACTGTTCTTCGGCGCAGGGCAGGGAACTCCATCGTTCCTCCACTTGATCGAGGCCCGGAAAGTCCGAGGCCGAGTGGGTGTTCTCCGAGACCATACATTTCTGTACAGCTGTGCGCTAGTCGCACGCACAAGTGTTCGCTGTGCGTACACTTATCAGTGCATCCGGCTGGCGGACGAGTCCGCCGGATGTGCGAAAGTGGTCGCCGCAACCGCACTGGGACGGGAGACAGGGAATGGAGCAGCTCGAGGACGCGCCGGGTGACGCGGATTTCGTCCAGGCGCTGGCGCGCGGGCTGGAAGTGATCAAGGCATTCGACGCGGATTACCCGACCCGCTCGCTCAGCGATGTCGCCAGAGTGACCGGGTGGTCGCGCGCCGCGGTGCGGCGCTCGCTGCTGACGCTGCTGAAGCTCGGCTATGTGCGCAGTGAGGGGACACTCTTCGCGCTCACGCCGAAGGTGCTCGAACTCGGCCACGCCTACCTGCGAGGTCTGTCCACGCCGCAGATCGCCGGGCCGCACCTCGAGCAACTGATGCGCGACGTGCACGAAACCACGGCCCTGTCGGTTCTGGACGGTGACCACGTGGTGCACGTCGCGCGCGTGCCGACCAACGGCGTGATCACCGTGTCCATCAACGTGGGTTCGAGATTCCCGGCCTATGCGACGGCGATGGGGCGCGTCCTGCTGGCCGGACTGGACGAACGGGCATTCGAGGAGTACCTCGGCCGCGTCGACCTCCAGCCGCTGACCGACCGCACGGTCCGTAACGCGGCCGAGCTCCGCGCCATTGTCGAGGTGGTTCGGGCGAGTGGTTTCTGTCTCGCGGACCAGGAGCTGAACAGCAGTCTGCGAGCAGTCGCCGTACCGGTGCGCGACCAGGCGGGCGCGGTCATCGCCGCGGCCAATATCGCTGTGAGTGCCGGAATGCGCAGCCTCGAACAACTACGCGACATGGTGCCACGGCTGCAGGAATGCGCTGCCGCAATCGAGGCGGACCTGCACCTGGTCGAGGGCCCGTGATCCGCACGTCGGGGCGCCCGCAGCGCGTCCGTCGCGGGGGCGAGTCCCCGGCCATGTCTGCGACGAAGCGGACAACTTCGTCGTCGCAAGGAACAGTGCGTCAATGAGAACCCGGTGCATTACCGGCGGGCGTGTACGGAATCTTGTGTGAGTTGATCTCGTGGACTGGCAAGGTGGCAAGGCGAAATGCCTTGCCACCCAGGAAGGAGACGGTGCTGCGAAGCTATGAGTTCCATCGCGAGGTCGGCACTGGCCCGCTGGTGAATCCGTTTCCGTTGTCCCGCAAGCGCAGTCGCGCAGGTCGTGCGCATGCGCATCACAATCCGATGCAGCCGTGTACGCGGGGAGCGGTCCGGGCAGTATCGGCCGCGGCTGGTGTCGAGGATGCCTCGCAGTATTCCGGATTCGTGATTCGACGACCTGTTCGCTCGGCTGGGTTCGCATCGGGACCGGGCGCTGGTGGCGTTCTGGGGCTCGACCGGTGCTCGCGCATCGGAGCTGCTCGTTGTCGCTATCGGATCGCTGTTGCCGCACCCATGGTCGTTGCCGGTGCGGATGTTGTCGCATCGGGGTTGTTGTACTGGCCGTCATTGCGGCAGTCACCGTTGCCACAGGCCGATGGCGCCCAGAGCTGCAGGGGTGCTGAGGCGCTGTACTGCTCGACCTGTCCCCACAGTCGGTCGGCGTGCACCATGCCCGGGCTCGGCGTGGCCATGGGCGCAAGGATCGCGATCACCGGAATTGCTGTCGCTATCCCTGCCAGCGTGATCGCGGTGAACCGCCTACCTGCGGTAGGTCTGTGAGTTTGCTCGGTCATCTCTTTGCCTTTCCGGAACTCGGTGAACGACTAATTGTTTCGGGCCATGAAACTTCGGGCGTCGCCGTCTTCGGGATCGACGAACACGATGTCGTCGGGTCGCCGCCGTGGCACATCGATGGACAACACGACAAAGGGGTGTGTGATGATCTGCGGGAATCCGTGGATCTGGGTACGGGCGAAGCGCAGGAACATTCCAGGACGCGCCTGGGTTTCGGTACCGTCGAGATGGAATACTCCTTCGCCCTCGACCACGTACAGGTGCTCGTCACAGTCTTTGTGGTAATGCAACGGAAGGGTGCGGTAGATCCGGAAGATCCGGCTGCTGACCTCGGGAAAGTCGCTGAAATATACGTCGGTCAGCATCGACTCGGACGTCTCGGGCAGCTTGCCGATCTCGGCGAATACATCGAAGACCTGCCGAGAATTGTTCGTCTGAGGTACGAAATCATCGTTCATTGCACACGGTTTTCCGAGCTGAGCATCCATGCCTGCTTTTCGAGCGCGTCGATGAGTTGGTGCAGCAGGTCGGCGGTCGAGGGGTCTTCGGCGTCGACGTCGTCGTGGACCTCGCGTGCGGTTGCGGCCGCCCCGCGCAGTTGTGTGGTGAGCGCGTCGACGGTGTCGAACGTGCTCTGTTCACCGGGCGGCAGCAGCGGCAGTGTGGTTGTTTCGGCCACGGTGGTCGGGCGGCCATCGGGTACTGCGTCCAGGGCGCGCATGCGTTCGGCGATGGTATCGCCGTATTCGCGTGCCAGGTCGACGATTTCGTCGAGTTGCAGGTGCAGGTCCCGGAAGTTGTGCCCCACCACGTTCCAGTGCGCTTGTTTGCCGTTGAGGTGCAACGCGATCAGATCGACCAGGACGCGCTGCAGGTGCCCGGAGAGTTCGGTCGAGGCGCGGAAACGGACGGGGGATTGCACGGTTGTCATGATGTGCTCCTAGATCTATCAGAAATTGTTGTCGGCCAATATGTTTCGATTCAGTTGTGGTCGAGGACGGTGCCGTCGACGTGTCGGGCGGTCGGTATTCGAGGCGGGATGTCCGTGCGAGAAGCGGTGGTGATCGGTTCGCGGCACGGGAAGTCGGCGTCAATGCTTCGGTCATCATGTGTCCTGCTCAGGGCGTTTCCGAATCCGTGGTTTCGTGACGGGGTTGCCGGTCGGGTCGTGGGTGGATGCCGTCGAGGACGATGTCGACGACGCCGTCGATGAAGATGTGGTCGAGTGGTGCGTGACCGTGCATCAGCCGGTGGTAGACCGGGCCGTACAGCATGTCCAGGACGGTTTCGATGCGTGTGCGGGCGGGGATCTCGCCGCGGGCGATGGCTTGCTGCAGGATCATCCGTCCGTGATCGCGGCGTTGGTCCAGGAAGCGGGCGCGGTAGGTGAGTGCGAAATCCGGGTCGGTGACCACTTGCCCGAGTAGTCCGGCGATGACGCGGCCGTAGGGGCGCCGGGCGATCAGTTCTGTCCACGGCCACAACAGGTTTCGCAGATCATCACGTAGTGATCCGGTGTCGGGTGCGATGGGAGCGGATTCCCATGTCCGATACAGGGCGTCCATGGCGAGTGTTTCCTTGCTCGGCCACCAGCGATAGATGGTGGCCTTGCTGACCCCGGCCGCCGCGGCCACGGCGTCCATGTTCATGGCGGCGACGCCGTGGGCGAGCAACGACTCCATCGCCACGTCCAGGATCGCCTCGCGAGCTTGCTCGTTGCGCGGCCGCCCGCGGCGCACGGTCGTGGATGCCTCGGTCACGGCCGGCTCCGGACAGGGCCGTCGGTGGCGGGTATCCGGCCGTGCAGGGCGGCGTACAGTCCTGCCAGGTCGCGGTCGGCATATCCGTGATCCACGGCCATGTCCACGGCGTCGGAGACGGCGGTGGCGGTGGCCATCTGCATGCCGAGACCAGCTGCGGTCTCGCGGGCGAGGCCGAGGTCCTTGCGCATGGCGCGCATATCGAACCACGCACGCTGGGGTAGGTGCAGGGCCATCGGCGCGCGAGTCTGCAGCGCGGGTGATCCGATGACGCTGTCGGTCATCACGGCCGCGGCCTGTGCGGGGTCTATACCGGCTTTCTCGGCCAGCATCAGCGCTTCGCTGAAGGCCAGGACCTGGTTGGCCAGGGCGACGTTCATCGCCAATTTCAGTGTCAGGGCCTGGGTTCGGGTTCCGACGTAGGCGACCTGGCGGCCCAGGCGGTACAGCAGGGGTTCGATTGTGGTGACCGCGTCGAACGGTCCGCCCGCGAGGATGACCAGGCTGCCCTCGGCGGCGGCGGGCACACTGCCGGACACCGGCGCGCTGACCATCTGAGCGCCCCGGGATTCGACCCGGTCGGCGAGTTCGGCCACGGTCTCGGGGCCGACCGTGCTCATATCGACGACGATCTGTCCGTGGCGCAGTCCGGCCAGGATGCCGTCGGGGCCTTCGTGGACCGCTCGCAAGGCCGTGTCGTCGGACACCATGGTGAAAATGATGTCCACCGGACGGGTGACATGCCGTGGTGTGTCCCGCCAGATCATGCCGCGTGCGACGAGCCCGGCGGCTTTCTCGGGTGTGCGGTTGGTACCGCACACCGTGTTGCCGACGAGCAGACGGCGCACGAACCGACTCCCCATAGCCCCCAGGCCAACGAAACCTATTGTCGCCATACGTATTTCCTTTCCATCCGGGGTGCCGGTGCGATCTTGTGCGTACTGGGTGATCGCGGTTGTGTCGGCGGCTCCGACCGGGTGATCGCGGTTACTCGGATTGCCCCGGGCTTCTGCGCTCCGGTTCAGCACCTCTGCCAATTACGATACTCAGAGTTTTATATAGCGCCAGGAGTGATACGGGAACGTAACGTGGCCGCCGCCGCCGTAACCGCGCTGCAACTGCAAACATAGCTTGCTCTGAGCTCGAGAAGGGTAGATCCGCCTACCGTCTACATATACGAGCCTGTCAGTTTTGGAAAGGTGTGATCTCATGTCCGATGCGACGAACGTAGACACGATCGGCGCCGACATCCCCGCCGCGGACCCGGTGCTCGACACCGCCCGCAGACTCGCCGTCGAGGCGATCGGCACGTTCTTCCTGGTCTTCGCCGTCGGTGCCAGCGCGCACAGCGGAACTGTTCTGGCGCCGCTGGCCGCTGGAGTCGTGCTGATGGTGATGGTGTATGCGGGCGAGCGTATTTCCGGCGGCCATTACAATCCCGCGGTCACCTTCGCGGTGCTCATCGGCGGCAGGATCCGGCCCGGCGCTGCCTGCGCCTACTGGCTCACGCAGGTGATGGCCGGACTGGTCGCCGCACTGGCGGTCTCGGCGGTCGTCGGCTCGCGCTCACCGGATCACATCGACCCCACCGGCCGGGTGCTGGCCGACTGTCTTGCGGTGGAATTCCTGTTCACCTTCGCGCTGGCCTACGTGGTGCTCAACGTCACCGCCGGTGGATCGCGATCTCCGTTCCAGGGCCTGGCGATCGGATCCACCGTCGCGGCGGGAGCGATCATCGTCGGCGGTCTATCCGGTGGCGCCTTCAATCCGGCCGTGGTTCTGGGTGCGATCACGATGAACCTGTTCGCGCCCGCCACACTGCTCTACCTGCCCGCCCAACTCGCCGGTGCGGGAGCAGCCGGGCTGGTGTTCCGATGGCTCCGTCCCCGCGGCACCTGACCCGCCGGGTCGCCGAAACTCACACGGGGAGAACAGAACTCGAAGACGACCAGCGACGCCGCTCGCCGTTGCGCGTACGCTCTGCCCGGTTCTGCTCCGATGCGGCCGCGGTCCTGGGCCTCAGTGGCGCCTGGTCGTAATGATGATCGGTTTGACCTCGGTGGGAATTCCCGCCAGCGTCGAGACGGGAACGCCGAGCACCGTGGCGGTGATTTCCCGTGGGATCGAATTCACCGCGCCGAGCAGGCCGATGTCGTCGCTCATCTCGGGCGCACTGGTGTTGAACACGATCAGCAACTCCAGCGGGGCGTCGGTACGGGCGTTCTCGAAGTAGTGGAAGAACCCTTGCGGGGCGAAGACCAGATCTCCGGCATGGGCTTCGAACACGTCGGTGTGATAGCTCCCGTCCGGATGGGTGCCCAGCAGAGTCCATTTCGCGGTGCCGGCGATGTGGTAGTTGAGTTCCCATGCGGTGGGATGCCAGTGCGGTTCGCGGACGCCGCCGGGCTCGAGTCGCACGAAGTAGGCCGCGCCGTTCTGCCCGGCCAGGACCGGGAAGTTCTGTTCGTGCGCGCCCTGCAGAGTGCCGCCGTCGTAACGGTTCATATCAGCGGCGGTGAGGTGGAACAGATGCGGGGAGGTGTTGAGATTGGCGTCGAGGTCGCTCGCGCTCGGCAGCGCGGTGTGCGTGGTGTCCGCACACGCCGCGGCCGCGGTCAGCCCCGCCCCCAGCGCGGCCCCGCCAAGCGCCGCAGCACCCGTGCCGAGAGCGGTTCGCCGATTCACTGCCGACGGTTCCTGAGAATGGTCATCCGACATGTCGCTCCGTTCTGCCGCAGAAGACTTTCCGACAATGCATCGGCGAGCAGGTGTTCGACCGGCAAAGCCTATCGTGCGGCAGCACGGGCATTTCCCGTCCGTCGCGTCACGGGCCGTCACCCGTCAAATATGGTCGACCAACCCCTTGGCGCCTTCGGACAACGCGCAGTGCGCGCAGCAGAAGAAGCGCCCGCCTGCCTCCACACCGTGGCCGATGATCCGGCACTGACAGTGCTCGCAGATAGGCGCCAGCCTGTGAATAGCGCATTCGAAGCAGTCGAATACGTGCCGGGCCCCCTGCGCCTCGACCGTGAATGCCATCGTGTACTCGTTGCCGCAAACCTCACATTGGGCCATTCGGCAATGGTATGCCCCAGCTACCTTTCGGCGATCGAAAATGACGCGAGCCTCATGTGCGAACTCGCTTCTCGATCGGAGCCGCCCGCGGAACGCTGCGGCCTACGCCATCGGCATTCCACCGAGCCCGCGGCGGCGTGGCACCGGTCTCGGCGTGGATAGCTATTGGCGTCGCGGCCGAACGCACTGTAATCGGCTGCTCGAGACTGGTGAGGGGGCTTGATCCCGGCCAGGATCGGTCCCAGGTACCCCGGTGGGAGGCTCTCTAATCGGCTGCCGACCAGCGTCGTCGGTGTGGCTCGCCTCGACCCCGACGCGACTAGGACACTCGGACGGCATGAAGTCGATGGCGCAGGGGCACTACATCCACCAGGGCGTCCGCCGCATGGTGGCAATGGACAACCCTGGTGCCACAGAACTGCTGAGCCCGTTCAAAGTGGCACCAAAATGGCACTCTGCGGCCTGGTTCCGTAGTTCGCAACCAATTGACCAGCCAGAACGGCTAGCCCTTCTTCATCATTTCGTAGACGCGCTTGCAGTCCGGGCAGACCGGGGAGCCGGGCTTGGCCGAGCGGGTGACGGGGAACACCTCGCCGCAGAGGGCCACGACATGGGTGCCCATGACGGCGCTCTCGGCGATCTTGTCCTTCTTCACGTAGTGGAAGAACTTGGGGGTGTCGCTGTCGGTCGTCTCGTCGGTGGTCGAATCCGGGCGAACGAGGGTATCGGTGTTCACCCTTCCATGATGCCGCATCCTGTGATCGGAGCGCGGCTCGGTGGTCGCGATCACCACGTGTGCATCCGATCTTCGGGAGTGGAAGACTCGGAGGTATGCAGCGTGACGGCGAAACTCCCGATGCCGAAGTCCCCGGCCGACCGGTCGATGGTGGTGACACCCGCGCCCAGGCGGGGCGCACGGGCGAAGCGGGCGACGCCGCACAGCACGATCCCGAAGTGCAGATCCCTCCGGCCGGTACCGTCCCGCCTCCGCCGCCCCGCGCCGAGAGCGGATTCTTCCGCGGACCCAAACCGGACGCTCCGGTCCTGATCACCGAGGCCGCGCCGTCGCTGGAACAGCAGCATCGGGCCCGGGTTCGCCGCTACATGCTGTTGATGGGGTTCCGCATCCCCTGCCTGATCCTGGCCGCGGGCGCGTACGGGCTGTGGCACAACGCGCTCATCTCGCTGGCCATCATCGGGGTGTCGGTTCCGCTGCCGTGGATCGCGGTGCTCGTCGCCAACGACCGGCCGCCGCGCCGCAAGGACGAGCCGAGCCGCTGGGACGGTCGTCGCGCCGAACACAAGGCTCTGGAGTCGCACCACCATCATTCGATCGATGGCTGAGCAGGCGCGCCGAGCGCCGCATTCCTCGAACGGATGAATCCGGACATCACCATCGCGATCGCGCACAGCGCGCCCGCGATGTACCAGGCCAGGTCGTAGCTGCCGCGCATATCGCGGATGATGCCCGCACCGGTGGCGGCCAGGGCCGCGCCGATCTGATGTGAGGCGAACACCCAGCCGAACGCGACCGGGCCGTCGTCGCCGAAATACCTGCGGCACAAGGCAACCGTGGGCGGTACTGTCGCGATCCAGTCCAGGCCGTAGAAGACGATGAACACCCACATGCTCGGCTTGGTTTCCGGTGCGAGCAGCGAGGGCAGGATCACCAGCGACAGCCCGCGCAGCCCGTAGTAGGTCATCAGCAGATAGCGGGATTCGATCCGATCGGTGAGCCACCCCGAGGCGATGGTCCCGGCGACATCGAAGATGCCGACCGTGGCGAGCAGTCCGGCCGCGGTGGTGGGCGGCATACCGTGATCGTGCGCCGCGCTGACGAAGTAGGTGCCGACCAGACCGTTGGTCGACGCGCCGCACACCGCGAAACCACCTGCCAGCAACCAGAATTGGGGTGTGCGCGCGACTCGGGACAACACCGTCACCGCCCGCGCCGCGCCGCCGCGCAGGACGGTCCGCACCCCGGTCCGGCTGCCGGGTTCGGCCCCGTAGGCGGTGACGCCGACATCGCTGGGGAAATCCCGGATCAACAGCAGGACCAGTGGCACCACGGCCAGTGCGGCGCCCGCGACCACCAGCGACGGCGTGCGCCAGCCGTGCGCTTGGGCGAGCGCGGAGATCAGCGGCAGGAATACCAGCTGCCCGGTGGCTCCGGCCGCGGTGAGCACACCGGTGACCAGCCCGCGATGCCGGACGAACCATCGTCCGGTGATGGTCGCCACGAACGGCATCGACATCGAGCCGACACCCACTCCGACCAGCAGCCCCCAGGTCGCCATCAGCTGCCACGGCCGGGTCATGAACACCGTCAGCCCGCTGCCCGCCGCCACCAGCACCAGCGCTCCGGCCACCACCCGCCGGATGCCGAACCGATCCATCAGCGCCGCCGCGAACGGGGAGATCACTCCGTAGAGCAGCACGTTCAGCGATACCGCGGCCCCGATCGTGCCGTGCGACCAGCCGAATTCCCGATGCAGCGGATCCATCAGCACGCTGGGCACCGACCGGAATCCGGCCGCTCCGATCAACGCCACGAATGCCGCGACGGCCACGAACCAGGCCGGATGAACCGGCATCCGGGCGAGCCGGGACGGTGGTGCGGCATCGCGCGGCCCAGGTTCCGGGATGTCCCGGCCGGGGCCGAATTCCGATGTGGGGTCCTGCAGTTCGGTCACTCGACGAGCGTGCCGGAGAAGCGGTTGCGGGACGAGTGGCCTGAATGCCACAATCCGTCAATATCTGGCCAATCTCGGGAGGATGCCGTGATCCGATGGAATTGGGCGTTCATCGATCGCCCGGCTGATCGCTTCGACGAGGCGGCGGCCTTCTGGGCGACCGTGACCGGCGCGCGCCTGTCCGAACGTCGCGGTGCGAACGGCGAGTTCGCGACTCTCATTGCCGCGCAAGGTGATCCCTGCCTGCGGATGCAGGCGGTCGGCGATTCGGGCGGCGCACATCTCGACCTCGACGTCGACGATCTGGTTGCCGCCACGCAACGTGCTCAGGCGCTCGGGGCGAGTGTCGTCGCCGATCACGGCAGCTGGGCGCTGATGCGCTCACCACAGGGACTGGCGTTCTGCCTGACCACCGAGAACGGCCGGCAGGTCCCCTCGCCCGTGCCGTCGGCGGGCGGATCGGTCAGCCGCCTGGACCAGATCTGCCTCGACATCGGCCCGAGCGGCTTCGACGAGGAGGTCCGCTTCTGGTCCGAGCTGACCGGATGGGGCCTGTCGGGGACCTCCGAGCCCGAGTTCACCCGGCTGGCCGTGCCGGATCGGCTGCCGATCCGCATCCTGCTCCAGCGCCTGACGCAGGACCGCGCGCCGTCGGCGCATCTCGATCTGGCCTGCTCGGACGTCGAGGACGTCGCGGCCTGGCATCAGGGGCTCGGCGCGCGCCGGATCGGCGAAGGCGCCACGTGGACGGTCATGCGCGATCCCGTGGGCGGGATCTACTGCCTGACCGACCGCGACCCGTACACCGGGCGGGCGAAGCAGTGATGCCGGACGGGAAACCCGTTGCGGCGCTTGCAGACAGCTGTGCCCGTGCGGCGGAATCCGTGCGCCGGTCCGATGATCTCGTGGTGGCCGTCGCAGCTCGCGGTGCTCGGCGGAGGCCACAGCGTGCGGGATGCCGCGAGCGAGTGCGTCACCACCCGCGCCGTGTGCACCGAGGTGGTCTCGGCCGCATACCGGAGTCGTGGTCGAAGCCACTGACGAAGCGGGAGAGGAGATCTCGGTGAGTCCGGTGCACACGGTGGCCGTGCTGGCGCTCGCTCCGGTGGTGGGGTTCGACATGACGATTCCACCGACCGTATTCCGTTCGGTGGACGGGCCGGACGGTTCGCCGCTGTACGACGTACAGGTATGCGGTCTGGATCCGGCAGGTGTGGTGTCCACGGCGGGCTACACGATCGTTCCGCAGGCCGGGCCGGAACTGCTCGCTACCGCGGACACCGTGATAGTCCCGGGAACGCAGCTCCCACAGGCCCGGCGGGACGGCACCCTGCCCGGCGAGGTGGCCGAGGCGCTGGCGAGCATCCGGGACGACGCCCGCATCGTGTCGATCTGCACCGGCGCGTTCGTCCTCGGGGCCGCGGGCCTGCTGGACGACCGCCGGGCCACCACGCACTGGGCCCACGCCGAGGACTTCCGCCGGCTGTTCCCGCGGGTCCGGCTGGACGAGAACCTGCTGTTCGTCGAGGACGGAAATATCTGCACCGCAGCGGGTTTGGCCGCCGGACTGGATCTGTGCCTGCATCTGATGCGCACCGATCACGGCAGTGAGATCGCCAATCGCGCCGCCCGCTACTGCGTCGTGCCGCCGTGGCGCGAGGGCGGGCAGTCACAGTTCATCGACCGGCACATTCCCGACGACGGCTCCGACGGCACCGCCCCCACGCGTGCCTGGATGCTGCGACATCTCGATCGCGATCTGGATCTGGCCGCCTTGGCCGCGCACGCGCGGATGAGTGTGCGCACCTTCACCCGGCGATTCAAATCCGAGACCGGGCAGGCGCCGGGCGCATGGCTGTTGCAGCAGCGCCTGCGGCACGCGCGGCATCTGCTCGAGACCACCGATCTGTCGATCGATGCGGTGGCCCGCGCCGCCGGGATGGGCACCGCCTCCTCGCTGCGACATCACATGCGCATCGAACTGGGTGTGCCGCCGTTGGCCTATCGCAGGACGTTTCGTGCGGTGCAGGGCGTCGAGACGCGCCGGACGAGTGAGATCGCACAGGTTCCCGCCATGGGATCGCGGCCTGTGGCAGGCTCATAGATGTGAGCCAACCTGCGAGCGAGCTTCCGGCACAGTAGGCTCGATGCAGGACGGAGCCGAGCACGGGCGAGGTGAGGTCGTGAGAGACGACGAAATCGATCTGTCGGTGACCCTCGAACAGTATCTGCAGGTGTTCCGTCAACCAGGACTCTGCCGCGAAGAATTGCAGTCTCTGCGCGAGAGCGTCGGCCATTTCCTCGATATCGCCACCCCTGGGGAGGGGCAGGAGCCGCTGCGTGGCGCGATCGCGCCGGATTCGCTGTCGCTGGCGTTGCAGCTCGAGCGTGCGCTCGATCACGCACTGGCCGAACGTGATGCGGCCGAGCGGGAGCATCAGCGCCGGGTGGACATCCGGGCCAGGATGATCGCGGCGATGGATACCCTGGACGGATTCATGCGCGATATGCCGGGTCTGGCGAAGAAGGAGATCGCCGTCGGCACACTGGTTCTGGACGAAGGGTTCGAGCTGCTCGAGGGTGGGCTCGTGCGCCTGAGCGAATCGCAGGAGGCCGCGGCGGATCCGGAATCCGGTGCGCTGGAGCAGCGTCGGGCGGAGTTGGAGGAGCGGATGAGCGCGGCGGTCGCCGCTCGCGCCGAACTGATGCTCTCCACCATCGCCGCCCTGCGCGAAGCCCTGGGCTATTCCGCCGACGGGACCGGAATGCCCTGGGTGATAGCCGAATTGGCAGCGGACGGACTCGATGTGGCCGAACCGTTCGCCGGTACGGCGGCGATCCTGCCCGAATGCCCGCTCAAGGATCTGCTGACCCAGATCATCGCCGATGCGGCACTGGCACGGGCGTTTCCGGATGCGCACGTCGTCGAGGGTGACTGACCCGGCATCGCGCCCGGCCCGGAATGCGTTGGCCCGGAGGATCTCCGTGTACGGACCGCGCCGCTCAGGGGGAGATCCGTAGCGGGCTCGTCCCGGGCGGACGTCGCGGTCCGGGTTCCGGGTCCGTCGTCGAGTCCCGTTCGGGCGGTTCGATGGTCGGGTCGATTGTGCGGTGCAGGCGGAACGAGAGCCAGCGGCGGATGATGTCGAAGCGGGTCCGGCGGGCGGGCCAGAACTCCTGCACGGTCGCATTGAATTCTGCGCCGATGATCACCGCGAACGCGAGGAAATAGGTGAACAGCAGGAACGCGATCGGAGTGGACAACGCCCCGTAGCTGATGCCGTTGCGAGCCACCCAGGACAGGTAGCGCCGCAGGACGATGCTCGCGGTCATGAAGAACGCGCCCGCGACCAGCGCGCCCCCGAACAGCCGGTGCCACGGCAGCGACCGGTGCAGCGCGAATTTGTACAGCGTGGTCAGCCCGATGATGATCAGCAACCCGGTGCCCGGATAGTAGAACGCGTCGAGCAGTCGCAGTCCGGGGTCGCGCCAGGGCTCCGGCAGCACTCGCCCGATCAGCACCGGACCCAGCGCCACCAGCGGCAGTACGAACACCGAGACGATCAGGAATCCCACGTACAGCAGTAGCGCGAAAATTCGCTGCCACACCGGGTTCCGGGCGTCCTGCTGATTGTGCGCTTCGACGATGGCGTCCACGAACGTCGCCATCGCCGAGGATCCGGCCCACAGCGACAGCACGAATCCGATCGACACCACCGCACCGCGTCCGCGTTGCAGGACATCGCCCACGGTGGGTTGGATGAGGTCGTCGACCACGGTGGGGCTGAACAGTTTCCGGCTGAAGGTGATGATCTTGCTCTCGACGATGTGCACCGTATCGGGCCCGAACCACCCGCCGACGTAGCCGAGACAGCCCAGCAACCCCAGTAGCAGCGGAGCCAGCGACAACATTTGCCAGAAGGCCGCCGCCGCCGATTTGGTGAATATCGAATCGTTCCAGGCCTTGACGACCACCCGAGCCACCAGAGCCCAGGCCCGCAGCAGTGCATGCACGATCCGCCCGATGACCAGAATCAGCCACCGCCCGACCGCACGCACCACAGACGCGACCCACTTCGGCCGGTCACGGTCCGTCCGCGGCACCCTCTGATCATTCATCTCGCCTACCAGCATCTCCTACCGCCGTCCGAAATGCGCGCCCACCACCCACCGACGCTCCCGGTGTCGTACGCCACACCGGCTCCGATGGCCAGAACTTTGCCCGCGGCGCAGGGACACAGCCGACCACGCGGCCGACCGCCGTCAGCTCCTCGACTCACCAGTTCACTCACCCCGGCAACGCCAACTCCGCACCTGCGACCCCACCCCAGCGAAGCAAAGGCAATCGAACACAGCACCGAAGCAGAACAGGCAAACCCGAGTCCCCCAGTTTCGCCCACCCCGAACAAGGTCGACTCCGAGGCAGCGGCCCGGTTCGATCCTGGTGTGTCGAAGAAGGCGGAGCGTAGCGACCGAGTCGCAGAAGCGCGTGCCCGAGGCCAACCCAGGCCCGTCCACCCCGGGTAACGCCAACCCCAAGGCCGCGGCCCGGTTCGATTTTGGTGTGATGAAGCAGCGGAGCGCCCTGACCGAGTCACAGAAACGTTTGCCCGACGCCAGCCCAGGCCCGTCCACCCCGGGAACGCCAACTCCAAAGGCCGCGGCCCGGGTCGATTCTGGACTGAGTGGAGCGGAGGAGCGAAGCGGGGGAGCGGAGAGAGGGAAGAATCGGCCCTTGGGGGGCCGCGGCCCCGCCGGAGCGCAGCGGAGGCCGAAGACACAGTGTCGGATTGGGTAGTTGTCGGTGGGGGTCGGTACTCTTCCTGGAGTGACTTCGGGTGGTGGCGGTTCTTTACGTGCGTGGCAGCGCAGGGCTCTGACCAGGTATTTGACTACCAAACCACGTGATTTTCTCGCGGTTGCGACGCCGGGAGCAGGCAAGACGACGTTCGCCCTGCGAGTGGCGTCCGAGCTGCTGGCCGATCGCACCGTCGATCAGGTGACGGTGGTCGCACCTACCGAACATCTGAAGCATCAGTGGGCGGCGTCGGCGGCGCGGGCCGGGCTGGCGTTGGATTCGAACTTCTCCAACTCCACCGGTGGCACCTCGGGCGACTATCACGGAGTGGTCGTCACGTACGCCCAGGTGGCTTCGCATCCGTTCAAACATCGCGTGCGCACCGAAAACCGCCGCACCCTGGTGATTCTCGACGAGATCCACCATGCGGGCGATGCCAAGAGCTGGGGTGAGGCCACCGCGGAGGCGTTCGGTGACGCGACGCGCCGTCTGGCCTTGACCGGTACTCCGTTCCGCAGCGACGACAGCCAGATCCCGTTCGTCACCTACGAGCCCGACGAGGCCGGCTTCCCGCGTTCGCGCGCCGATCACAGTTACGGATACTCCGAGGCCCTGGCCGATGGTGTCGTGCGGCCCGTGGTGTTCCTGGCCTATTCGGGTGAGGCGCATTGGCGCGACAGCGCGGGCGAGGAGTATTCGGCGCGTCTGGGTGAGCCGCTCAGCGCCGAGCAGACCGCGCGCGCGTGGCGTACCGCACTCGATCCCGCCGGTGACTGGATGTCGAAGGTGTTGATCGCCGCCGACACCCGGCTGCGGCAGCTGCGCGCCACGGGTATGGCGGACGCGGGCGGTCTGGTGATCGCCACCGATCAGGAGAAGGCGCGCGATTACGCCGATCTGCTGGAACACATTTCGGGCAGTAAGCCTGCGGTGGTGTTGTCCGATGATCCGGGTTCTTCGGATCGGATCGATACGTTCGCCCGCAGCACCGATCCGTGGATGGTGGCGGTGCGCATGGTGTCCGAGGGCGTGGACGTCCCGCGGCTGGCGGTCGGCGTCTATGCGACCAGCGCTTCCACGCCGCTGTATTTCGCGCAGGCGATCGGTCGTTTCGTGCGTGCCCGGCGTCCCGGGGAGACCGCGAGTGTGTTCCTGCCGTCGGTGCCGGTGCTGTTGGATCTGGCCGCGCAGCTCGAGGTGCAGCGCGATCACGTGATCGGCAAACCGCATCGTGAGAAGAACGCCCTGGACGACGAGCTGCTGATCGAGGCCAACAAGCAGGAGGACGAGCCCGGCGACGAGGAGAAGAAGTTCGTCGCGCTGGCCGCGGACGCCGAACTGGATCAGGTTATCTACGACGGTGATTCGTTCGGTACGGCGACGTTCTCCGGCAGTGACGAGGAGGCCGACTATCTCGGCATTCCGGGCCTGCTCGATGCCGATCAGATGCGCGCGCTGTTGCGCGATCGGCAGACTCGCCAGATTCAGGAGCGCAGTGCGGCGGCCACGATGACCGAGGAGGGGCCGAGTGTCTCGGCGGCTGCGGAACGTGTTGCGACAGCGGACAAGCTGGGAGAATTGCGCCGCGAGCTGAACAGCCTGGTCGCGATGCATCATCACCGCACCGGTAAACCGCACGGTGTGATTCACGGTGAGTTGCGCCGGGAATGCGGTGGGCCGCCCACGGCGCTGGCCACGGTCGATCAGCTCTCGGAGCGCATCACGGCGTTGCGGCGGATGTAGGCCCGTCGCACCCGTCCGGTCGCGTTCGCAACCGGACGGGTGCGAGCTGGATCAATCGTCTTCGGGGGTTTCGGTGAAGCGCTGAAGGTACAGCGGCTCACCGAGTTTCGCGAGCAGTTCGAGTTCGGTCTCGAGGTAGTCGACGTGCTCTTCCTCGTCCTCGAGGATCTTTTCGAAGATCCGGGCGGAGGTGACGTCACCGCGTGAACGCATCAGTTCGATGCCCGGTCGCAGCCGGTTCACCGCTTCCATCTCGACGGCGAGGTCGGCTTCGAGCTGTTCGGAGACCGTCTGGCCGATCCGCAGCACATTGAGCTTCTGATAGTTGGGGAGTCCCTCGAGGAACAGGATGCGGTCGGTGAGGATCTCCGCATGCTTCATCTCGTCGATGGACTCGTAACGGGTGTGCTTGGCGAGCTTGGTGAGACCCCAGTTCTCCTGCATCTTGGCGTGCAGGAAGTACTGGTTGATCGCCGTCAATTCGGCGGTGAGCTGCTCGTTGAGCAACGCGATAATATCCTTGTCGCCTTCCATGAAAGCGATAGTGACACATGGGAACCGGCGCCCTGAACACCGGGGCCCTGTATTGTAGCAGAATAAAGGTCAGCCACACCTCATTGTGGCTAGGCTCACCTCAGCAAATTTTCAGTTGTTTTTCGGCGTGCGGCGGACTGGGAAAGTCAGGCCGCCGAAGTGTCCGAGGAGGCGTTCGCCGAGGCTGCCATGGCTTGGCCGAAGACTTCGCTGAGGCGTCGGGTGCAGCTGCCGCAGCCGGGCTTCCAGCCGCAGGCGTTCTTGACCTGCCTGGTAGTGCATGCACCTGCCTGCACGCAGCTGTGCACGTCGGACTCTGACACGGCGTTACAGATGCAGATGTACACGGTCGGCCTCGCGGTGCGGTAGGGCGGTTCTCGGCGAGGTTAGCCTCGCCTGAGGAGGTTAGCCTCGCCTTATGTATAGCACGGATTCCCGCGCTGGAGAACCGTCTCGGACCGATCGATTCCCGCTCAGACCCGGATCAGCGGCCCGGCGAACGGCACCAGTGCCGGCACGCGCTGCCGGTAGCTGCGGTAATCGTCGCCGAACGTATCGATCAGCATGTGGTCCTCCACGCGTACCCGGCGCAACAGCCAGACGGTGACGAAGACGAGCAGCACGATCGAGGACCCGAATCCGGCCACCAGCGTCAGACCGATCATGAGCCCGAGCAGTCCGGTGTAGATCGGATGCCGCACCAATTGGTAGGGCCCGCCGGTGCGCAGTTGATGGTCCTGCTGGATCATCGGCCGCCCCGCCCACATCGTGCCCAGGGCCAGTCGCGCCCACACCATCAGCACCGCCGAGGCAATGATCAGGATCGAACCGGCTCCCTTCAGGATCGCAGCCTTCCAAGTGATCGGATCCCAGACATCTCGGGGCAGTAGGTGAATCACGACGCTGAGCGCGACGATCCCGGCGATCATCCACGGCTCGGGCAGTAACGTCCGCAAGAAATGCCAGATCTTCCCCCGCAGCCCGGTCGGCCGCGCCGCGGCGAACCACACCGCGGTCCCCAGCCACACCAGTCCGACGATATCGATACTCCAACCGGCCGCTGTGGCCAGCGCATCCACAATTGTCATGCTTCGAGAATGCGCGCGTCGGGGTGGGTCCGGACACCACCCGGCAGCCGATCTCACTCCACCCGCGGGTGGATTTTCGATTGGTGGCCCGAGCGTTGCGATATCCGGAGTGCAATGGCTTCGGCGGCGGTGCGAGGGCTACCAGCGCTCGTATTGCTCCTCGCGCTGACGTTGCACGGCGTTCTCGAACCAGGCGCCGAAGCGCGCGGACAGATCCTTCGCGACGGCAGGACGGATGCTGATGTGCTCGCCACGGACTTGCAGGTACCGGCCGTCGTCGAAATCGCACCACATGATCTCCTGCACCGGATCGGGGTAGGCGTGGATCGGACCCAGTAGAAGTGCGGCCGTACCGTTTCCGTCGACGGGCCGGGCGAGCAGCCGCCGGTAGCGCTCGGCGGGCGTGGTGCCGGTCGCGGACTGGTGATTGTCGCGAATATCTCTCGGGTGCACGGTGATCGGCTGTGCGCGGCCCGGTTCGCGGGCCGGGATCGTGGCGACCAGACGAGCGCCGAGCTGTTCGGGGCGGCACGAGTGCGCGCGGATTCGGCCGTCCACCTCACCCTCGGTGATCTGATACAGCACGGTCCCGTGGTGCAGGTTGCGTGCGCCGATGATTCGGTAGGTTCGCGCCGCGCCGGTGCTGCCCGGGTATTTCGTTGTGCTGCCAAGGATTTCGATCCGCATGTCGGAGGTCGTGACGGTGTGCAACGCCAGGTCGATCTGTTCGAGCTCATCGGCGTCGTACCGCCCGCGCACGGCCGGCCGATGCAGTTCGAACTCATCGTTGTAGGCGAATCGGCTGGTGAACCGCAGCAGACCCGGAATCCTGTCGTTGGCGTCGCTGAACCACAGCGCCGCGAAATCGTCCGGCTCCCAAGCCCACTGCGTCATACGCGTTCCCATCGATCATCCCGGCGTTGCCGCCGCCACACCAAACCTGTTGTCCCCATACGGGTTCGATCCGCTACGCCGGAGGCGGCTGCGGAGTCCTGTTGCTGTCGAAATCGCCGCCGATGACTCCGCCGGGAATCGTGCGGGTGAGTTCGCCGATGAGTTCCTCGGCATTCTCCGCGTTGATCAGATAATCGGGCGTGGTGTGCGTGCGATCCTCGTCCTGCTCGCCCTTGCCCTTGCCGGCGCCGCCCATTCCACCGAGACCGGATGTCGAGGTGCCCGCGCGGGTACTCGCGGCGGCAGCAGCGGTCTGGCTCGCGTTCGGGCTACTCGTACCCGGCACGCTGCGGCCCGCACCACCCCCGGACGTACCGTCGGTGTCACCGCCGGTCCCGCTGTAACCGCCTGTGCCACTGGAGTTGTAGGAACTGGGCGACACACTGCTGGGAGTCGTGGCGCTGCTGTCGGTCGAGGACGGGCTCGTCGACGTCGAGTCGTTCTTGTCCTTCGACTGGGACGAACCATCGGTATTGCTGTTCGGATTCGTCGACTGATTCTGATCGTTCGACTGGTCCGACTGGTCGGTGGAATCCTTGCTGTTCTTGTCGTTCGAATTCTTGTCGTTCGAATCCGCGCTGTCGGGCCCGGAGCTCGTCGTCGGGGCAGTGGTCCCCGGACCGGTGACCTTCGGCGCGCTGTCGTCCTTCTTGGTCGGATTCAAACTCGCCGGAAGCACCGGGACGGAGCTGTCCGTCCTACGGAATTCGGTGACGTAGTGCTGCAGCATCGCATCGCGCGTATCGGCCTCGTTCTGCGTGCGAGTGTGCTCCTCACTACGAGCCTGTGCACGTCCGAAGTACGGGATATTCGTCGTCCACGAGTGCTGCGCCGCGGGTTTGATCCCGTTCTTCGTCTGGACCACGGCATTCGCGGCGGCACTGATGTCCTTGCCGATCCCGGACAGCAGATCGGTGAGATTCGCTGCGTCGGTGGTGTATTCGGTGATCGCCTTCTTGGCAGCCTCCGCGGACGCGCCCTCCCAGGCCTCGGAGATGGATGCGCCGACCGAGCGTTTGAAGGTCTCCAGGCCCTGATCCCACTCACTGGCGGCGGTCGCGTACTTCAGTGCCTGATTCTGAGCATCAGTGGTGTCTAGGTGCTCGAAGGCATCTTGAATATCCTGGCGGCTCCAGGCGAGGACATTCTCGCCGCCGTTCGGGATTCGGGAAGGCTCACTCTGAGCTGTCATATCAACTCACTTCACATTTTGGAAGAGTTGAGGGATCGCGCCCGGAAGCGCCTGGGTGATCGTAGCCAAGCGCTCCGGCGCGGGAGCCTGTTGCGGCAGGCTCGCTTCGAGTTGTTTGTATTTCGCTGCCTGTGCCTGATCATGGGCAGTTATCTGTTCTCGGATCGTACGGAAGAGGGTCTGGAAATCGTCAACTGTCTGCCAGTGGGAGTCGAGAATGGTATGAACACTGTTGCCGTCTTTTGCGCCCGCAGCTTTGGACCTCCAGCGTTCGACCATTGTTTTAGCGGACACGAGATCACGGCCACCGTTTGGTACATGGTCCTCGCCCACGCCCCAGTGTGATTGCCGTGACACATCCTGCATCGTTCGTTGAATCTGCTGAATCTGGTTCTTGAAGAATGTGCAGTCACGATCCAGATAGACGAACTTGTCAAGATCCATTCGAACGCTGAGATTCCCAGCCTTGGCTGCATTTATCAGACCCGTGAGCGGCCTCTGGTCTCCATCGTCAGCCATGCTTACCCCTCCCTACTTTTCCGTTTCATGCTAAATTGCGGCGGGTACGACCGACACAACCTTCTGTGCTAGACTGCGGGCCAGCTGACAAGTATCTTGTTTACCCGTTTTCGGTGCGTACGAAGGATTGGTCAGATTGAACTCGAGACTACCGCCTTTAACTTCGACATCAACGGTGCAAGCGGTGGGATCTGCGTTGTCGACCTGTCGGCTGGAGATCGCATTGCGCCCGTTTATGGTGAACGCTTGAGTCTCCGGGAAATGTTTATCGCGCACCATCTGAAGGGTGATATTGGTCATCTGAATCGTAGATGCGTACCCGTCGGCATCTGCCCAGGTGCAGCCTTGCCATAGAGTCTTGCCAGCATTCGACTGACTGTTGTCGACGTGCTTGTTCGTTTGGCCTTCCGACTCCAGGATGCTCTGCGGGATGTCATTGCAGGGGTCGAATCCTGTCGGCACCGTCACGGCCGTTGTTGTCGCGGAGCTACTGCTCGACGTAGACCCGCCCGACGGCGAGCATCCAGCGAGCACGAGAACGGCGGCCCCAGTGGCCAGCACGGCCGAGACAACACCTCGCCTGATCATGAAGGTCCTTTCGCCACCGATGGACGGACATCGCCCCGGGGCCGGACCGGCACCCTGCCCCCTCGTGAACTTGGCCTTACCGTACCTGTTTGGCTCTGCGGCGGGCAATCGGTGCTGCGGTGATTCGGCGGTTGACGACGCCACGTCCGTGTTCGGAGCGGACAAGGTGACTGTTCAGCGGAGCGTTGGTGTGCCTGTCACTGCAAGCAAGGCCATTCGGCAACGAGATGCTCGTGGTGCCTGTGCTCGGCGGCCCGGCTTGATGTTTCTTGCCTTCTCGGCCGTGCCAGCCGCGTTGATGCCGTGAGGTCGGACAAGTAGCTCGGTGAGATCGAATGCGGCAGTGGTCTTTTCGGGCATCGACGAATCTGCTGGCCTGCTGTCACACTTCCTGGCTCACGGACGTATGCACCGAACTGGGCGTTCACAGGTTCGAGACTGTGACTCGCTGGCTGCTTCGTCGTTGTACTCCCGCTCTTTTTCTAAACCGTGGCAGGAACGATTGATACAACCTTCTCTGCTAATTCTCGAGCGAGCTGGCATGTATTCGTTCTGCCAGTCTTCGGCGCCGATGCCGGATTGTCGAGGTTGAACTCGAGGCTTCCCCCTCTTGGCTCCGCGTTGATCGTGCACGCCTCGCTCGGATCCTGCTCCGACTGGTCGGTTGCAATGGCTTTACGCCCTGCGATGGTGTATTCGTGCGTTCCGGGAAAATGCTTGTCGCGGACGGCGTCGATGGTGAGGTTCGTCGTCTGGATCGTCGCTCCGTACCCGTCTGGATCGGACCAGACGCAACCGTGCCAGAGAGTCTTGCCAGCGTCGGCCTGGAAGTCGTTCACTTGTTTCCCTTGCAGCCCTTCGGGATCCAGGATGCTCTGGGGGATGTCCATGCACGGATCGAACCCGGTCGGAACCTCCGCTCGGTTTGCTGCGGCCGCGCTGCTGCTCGATACCGTCCCGCAGCCGGACGTCCCGCATCCCGAGAGGATTAGGACAACGGCCCCCGTCGCCAATGACGCTGGGATGACACCTCTCGTGGCCATGAAGATCCTTTCACCACCGGTGCGTAGACATTGCGCCGGGACCGGACCGGCATCCCCGCCCCTCGTGAAACCTTCGCTCACCGTTACGATTCCGGCTTTTGGCCGTGTAACCGGCTTTGTGGTCGTTCGAACTGCGGTGACATCAGATGGGGGTTTCCGAGCAGATCGGGCATTGTTCGGGGGTGTCCGAAGGGTGAGGGTGGCCGAGGTTGATCAGGGTGGTCCAGCAGGTGCGGATCATGGCGCAGGTTTCGAAGGTGCAGTGGGCGTGGATGCTGCTGGTGATGACGGTGTGCATCTGGTGGGCGGGCAGAGCGTGGCCGGGGTGGTCGTGGAATACAGGGTTGTCGGACATCAGAATCCCAGGTGGGGGACGTCGGCGGGGATGAGTCGGCCCGCTTCGATCAGGCGCTGTTTGGCCTGAGCCTTGACCCGGCAGATCGTGGCGGGGCATTCCAGATGTTTCTGCATGATGAGGTGGGCATAGTCGATCGTCATGATGGGCAATCGGCTGTGGTCGGTTACTGGAATGTCGTACATGGAATACTCCGAATTGGTTTTGGGCAGATTGGAATGCCTGGCGGCCAAGGCCGAATGAACTCGAGTGCAAGAGAATTCGAGTTGCGGAACATCCTGGCCGCCGGGTCGAGATCAGTAGTACGCTGCCGGAGAACGCGGCGGAAGCTCTCGGGGCGCGAATCCTGGAAAAGGCTGTGCCGCTTCCAAAATGACGCTTTGAACCCATTCCAAAATCTGAGTCCAAGGGGAGTGAGGCTAGGTAATGACCGGATCGGCCGTGCCACGGCGGATGTTGGGCCGTGAACTGAAGAAGCTGCGTGAGCAGTCCGGAGTATCGGCGGTGGTCGCCGCCGAGGCGATCGAGGTCTCGCCGCAGACCCTGTGGCGGATGGAGTCCGGGCAGCAGGGGCCGAAGTTGAAAGAGCTGTACATCAAGGTGCTATGTGAGATGTACAGTGCACCAGCAGATCTCACCGAGGCGCTCGTCGGCCTGATCGCTGAGACGAAGAAGCCGGGATGGTGGCACAGTTTCGCCGACGCTGTTCCTGCGGACACGGACATGTTCATCGGACTAGAGGAGGCTGCGAGCCGGTTGACGACGTTTCAGCTGGCGCTGATTCCGGGCCTGTTGCAGACCCCTGACTATCGGCGCGCGGTTCATTGGATCGAGTTCCCCAGCAGGCCGACGACTGAGATCGAGCCGCTGATCGAACTGCACAGCCGGCGCGTCGCGAGCCTCACGGACGGGTGGAGATCTGTTCAGCTTGAAGCATTGGTGTGTGAATCTGCATTGCGTAACCAGATCGGTGGCCCGGGGGTGATGGAGGAGCAGCTCATCCACCTCGCTGATGTCGTTGCGGCGCAGAATATCTCGATTCGCATCGTCCCTCAGCAGGTAACTGGCAATCTGGGGCTGATCACTGGTTCCTTTGTCCTGATGGAGTTTCCAGCGCGTTCGAATACGCGGCTTTCCGAACCTCCAGTGGTTTACGTGCAGGGGTACACAGGTGCGCTGTACCTGGATCAGGAGTCTGAGATCAAGCAGTATCGGCAGGCCATTGGGCAAATCAAGCGGGTAGCGTTGGATGAGAAGAGGAGTAGGAGTCTTCTCCTGGATGTGGCAAGGGAGTACCAAGCGTGATGATCGATCTCTCCGGCGCAGCGTGGTTCAAAAGCAGCAGGTCCAGTACTCGAGACACTTGTGTCGAGGTAGCCCACCTCACCGACGACATGGTCGGCGTCCGCGACTCCACGAACCCCACCGGCCCAGCGTTGGTCTTCACCCCCACAGCCTGGGACGCCTTCACAACCGCCCTCCACTCCGGCCACTTCGACCTACCCTGACGCCACAGACTTCCAATAACACAGCGCAGACTTCCAACACGTAGAACCCTCAGGGGCTCAACACGTTCCGTTCCGGTTGCCCGGTTGTCCCGATCGGGCATCGGGAATTCTCTCGTATCCGACCATCCAGCAGACCGCGCTCGATCCGTCTTGCCTCGAGTGCGCACCCCGCCGCGAACCGATGCGCCCGCTCCCCGGGGCCGCGATGAAAACCCGCCGGTCCTGACATCCGGGCCGCTACATCGTCGGCCGACTCGAACTTTCGCCCGTCAGCCGCCACGCGGAGCCGATATGTCTTGGGGGCAACACTTCTACCTCTGCCTGTCACTTGTGCGAGAGTGCAACGGTTGCGATCCCCATCGTCGTCGGGCCAATCGAAGGCGTGTGCTCCGAATCGGTCGGGCAGCTCGGTTTCTCGCTCCTGCTCGGGCAGTTGTGGCAGGTCACATTTGGAGGTGGACGTGCGATGGCGAACGCCAAGGCTGTGACGCACCCCCAACCTGACCGGTCGCCGAATCCGAAATGCCCGGTACGTCGGGATATCGGCTCGATCGGCCGTCGAAACTGAGCTGATCGCCCCCCATAACCATTCAGCGACGACGTTCGGACCGCAATCGACACTGTCGGGCCCCGGCCTCGGCGTTGAACCAGCAGGGTCCAGCTTCGGCGTGGAACTGCTCTGGTCGAAATCTCCTGCTCGCTACCTGCGGTGGGGAAGGCACCTGACGACTCTGGTCGCGGCCATGATCTGCGTCTAACCGGAGGGGCTGGCCTTCGACTGCTTGCATGCCAGGTGTCGGATGACAGCCCCGGCAACGCGTGTCGCTCAGACAAGACCCGCCGCTCGACCTGCGCTGCTCACCTTGAGGTAGCTCATCAATTGCCGCACTGGTGATCAGGCGAGTAAATTGACTTCACATGACGAGCGCGAGCGAGTTCGCGGGAGGAATGTCGGCGCAGTGGGACATCGTCACGGGCGTGGGATTCACTGCGCTCGCGGTCGCGGCGGGGCGGGCGATGGAGACCAATCGTGAGGGTGGATTGGTGTCCGACCCGTATGCGGAGGCATTCGTACGAGCAGCCGACGCGCCGATCGAATTGCCGACTCGATCGGACGCGGCCGAGGAGGATCCCGACGTCCCCTGGTCGACGATGGCCCGCTACATGGGAGTTCGGTCGCGGTATTTCGACGAGTACTTCGGGACCGCATCGGCCGGGGTGTCGCAGATGGTTCTGCTCGCCGCAGGGTTGGACGCCCGCGCGTTCCGCCTGAACTGGCCCGCGGGAACCACGGTCTACGAGCTGGACGCACCGAAGGTGCTGGAGTTCAAGGATCGCGTCCTCGGCGAGCAGGGTGCGCGCCCCAGAGCGGATCGCCGACTGGTAGCGGTGGATTTGCGAGAAGAGTGGACGAGACCGCTGCGAGCGGCAGGTTTCGATCCGACCCGCCCTTCGGCGTGGCTGGCCGAGGGACTACTACCTTTCCTGCCGAACGCGGCGAAGGAGCAACTGCTCCGCACGGTCGACGAACTCACCGTCGCAGGCAGCACCATCGAACTGGAGTATGTCGCCGATCTGGCGAGCCTGCGCCGCGACCCGGATTTCATCGAACGCCGAAACCGCATGGTCGAACGAACCGGCTTCGACATCACGCAACTCTGGCCGGACGAGGAAGAGGACTTCCCCGTCGACACCTGGCTGCGCGAGCACGGCTGGACGGTAGCCGTCGACCACGTCGACGACGTAGCGGAGCGATACGGCGTGCAGTTCGAGGAGGAAACCATGTTCCCAGCGCACGGAGGCCAATTCGTCACGGCCCGCAAATCCGGCTCCGCTTAGAACCGCGCGGCACCGCCTCCTCCGACGACAAGCCCTACCGCATTCCCGAAGCTTCGAACTCCGCTACCGACGCCTCCCGAAGTGTCGGATGCTATGCGTCCCAGCAACATTCCGCCACAGTTCGACCACCTTCGCTGACGACTGCCTGGGTTGAATGCTTACGCGCCACTGGTCTTGCCGGAGTTCTCCCACCCGATTCGGGTTCCTCCGACGGGCGCACCACGATCGTCGAGGCTGACCTTCCTGAGTATGTCCGGTGCCCAAAAATGGCGGGTTGCTGGGCGATGCTGTCCGGGAGGGGGCGCGGCGATCGGCCTCGATTCTTCGTAGCGCGGACAGGAACCACCGATGCGTGAGAGTTGTTGTCCTTCTTCTGAATTCCAGTGCTCAACGTCAGCGACGGTCCAGCCGTCACTGACGACCACCGGCAGCGGTGACGTAGCTTGCGAAGCGGCGCTTCTATGAAGACAGCGCCGGTGAGGTTGTGCCCTTTTGGGTGCTCGGGCCTCGGCGCAACGCCTCGATATCGTCGTAGGTGAGCGGTTCGCCGGTGTTGGCCTTTTGAGTCTTGGCGTCTTGTTTCGCCTTGTCTTCGGTTTCCTTTTTCGCTTGCGCTTCGCCCTTTTTCAGCCGCGCCGCGGCGTCGCGTTCTCTTTTCGCGGCGGCGGCGAGCGTTTTGGTGGCGTCGTAGTCCTTTTCCGCTGTCCGGACTTTGAGCCAGCCGGTGACCATGTCCCGGATGGGAACGGCGAATTCGTCGACTATCTTCGCGATGCGTGCGGCGGTCACAATGGTGGCCAAACCCGCAGTCAGGCAGTTGGCGACCGCGCCGAGGATGATCGTGACACCGACCTGCACGGCCAGTTCTTTCGCCAGCTCCTCGAGCTTTTTTGCAGCTGTTCGCGCAGTCGGTGTAGGTCGTCGTGGTGGGTCTGGTAGGACTTCGCGATCTCGTTGCAGCCGTCGGTGATCGTGCTGGCCGAGAGCTTCATTCCTTGCAGGTCTTCGACCACCTGCGCGGCCTCGGGCGATTTGACCAGCGATACCGACGAGATGATGCGCCCGATGCCATCGGCCAGGCCGCTGATGGCGCGATCGGTGTGCATGGCGGTCCAGGTGCCCGCGATCGAGGCGAGTTTGTCCAGGTCGCCGTCCGGGATGACGATGCCGACCTTCTCGGCGAGGTGGATCGCATCGGACAGGCCATTGCCGGGGCCGCCCGCCGAGGGCGGCGGTTTGCGGCAACTGAGCACCGCTGGAAGCGGGTCGGCAGGCTTGACCGGCGCGGGGCCCTTGGTGCCGATGGTGGCGTTCCAGTCCGCGAGCTGGTGGTTATCCAGCGCATCGGCGCGGTTGTTGAACGCGTTGTACAGGTTCACCGCCGAGGTGTGCAGGGCCGAGGCGGCGGTGTAGTAGATCGATGGCTGGACGTCGATCGTGGTCACGCGTCAGATTCCGAGGGTTTTGCGGTTGGCGGCGATGGCGTCGGTGTACGAGGGTGTGCGGTTTCGGCGGCCGCGCGCATGGCCTCGATGCCGTCGCGGGCCTCGGTGGCCGCTTTCATCCACTCGCGGTGGGCCTCGGCGTGTTTTTCCGCGGCCGCGCCGGTCCAATCCTGGTGTGTGGCGGCAATTCTCGAATCCAGGCCCGATAGGGAATCGGTGATGAAGCTGTGCAGGCCGGCGATGCGGGCGGTCACTGCGTCGAGGTGGTCCAGGTCGACGCTGTATCCGCGGTCGTGGTCGCTCATGGTGTGCTCCTCACGGCAGGTCGAGGGACGAGACGCGCTGGGTGGTGGCTGCCGCGCGGGTGGTGTCCTGGTCGGTGATGCTGGCAGCGGTGACGCCGAGCAGATCGGCCATCGTGTGCAGGGCTTCCAGGACTTCGAGGGCTGCCTTGCGGGCCTCCTCCCAGCCTGCGACGTACGCGTCGGCCGCCGCGCCTTTCCAGGTGGCGGTCAGGCCCTGAACCTCTTTGTCGGCGTTGTGAACACCCGAGACCAGGGCTTCGGCGGTCTGCTGGACGTAGGTACCCGCCGAGCGCACCGTCTCGGGAACCATCGTGAACGACGTTGCGTCTGCCATGTATACGAATCCCCCTCCCTCGACGCCGACCCCACGGTAACCCATGCCGATCCGAGTGGTGCCGCACGGCGGCATCCAGTGAACTGGCCGATGCCGATGCCGATGCCGATGCCGATGCCGATGCCGATGCCGATGCCGATGCCGATGCCGATGCCGATGCCGATGCCGATGCCGATGCCGATGCGTGCGCTGTTGCCGTTGCCGACGCGTGTGCGATCCGGGCCTGTTTCGGAGACAACTACGGTCGCGGCTACCTACCCGGTGACGACAGCGTTGCTGGTGCCCGCGAAGGGAGTATCGCGCGCCGGCGTGAGGGGTCGCCGACAGTTCCCGGGGCCTCGCCGCTGAAGGGGTTGCCGCCAGGGCTATTACCGGATCCCTGATGGTGCGAGTTGTCGTGCTCGGGTAATTCCGCTCATCACGTGGCAACGCCGAAGAACGTTGCGGGGTCGAGGGATGTGATGGGAGTCCAGCGGGGTACCGGTGTCTCGTTCGTCGGTGACTGTTCGGCCGTCGAACTGTGATAACCCTGGAGATCCAGTGCCAGCCAAGGGTTTTCATCGATCTGACGGGCCAAGGCGTAGCAGGTGGCCAGCAGATGCAGGCAGCGCGGAGTGCGGGCGGTGCAGGAGCAGTCGGTGAGATGGAGAGTCGGAGCCACGGTGATTCCGGCGGCGCGGAGTGACACGTGGGTGTCGTCGCCCAGTTCTACTGTGTCCGTGGGGATTCTGGTGGTTATGGCGGTGATCGTCTCGGGTGACAGTGGGGCGAGTTCCAGGTAGGTGATCGAGGCTTGGGAGCCGCGGTGGATGCTCGCTCGTACTGCCGTGCCGTCGATTTCGGTGTGTACGCCGCCGTTGCGGGCGATGCTGCGGGCGCGGGGGAGGAGGGGATCGGGGCGGGTGGTGCGCAGGGGTTCGGCCAGGCGAACCCAGTCCATGCCCCACGCGGTGTAGCCGAATTCGTTGTCGGGCATGTCAATTGCCTCGCTTACGGCGCAGGATGGTGAGCAGGTGGTCGTCGTCCAGGCGGGCCAGTGCGGCGACCGCGCTGTTGTCGGAATCGGCGTCGGTGGTGAGATCGGCCAGTGCGGATTTGCGGTCGTGCATGCTCGCGATATGTTCCTCGACGGTCGTTCCGGTGGTCAGGGTGATGACGGTGACCGTGCGCGTCTGCCCGATGCGGTGCGCGCGATCGGAGGCCTGCGCCTCGACGGCGGGATTCCACCAGCGGTCGTAGTGGATCACGTCGGCCGCGCGGGTGAGCGTCAGGCCGGTGCCCGCCGCGCGCAGGCTCAGGATCAGCACCGGTGGCCCGTCGGGCGACTGGAACCGTGTGACGATCCGGGTGCGTTCATCGATGCTCAGGCCGCCGTGGAAGAACGGCGCGGTGACGCCGAGACGTTCGGCGCAGTGCCGCACCAGCAGTTCGCCGGTGCGCCGGAACCGGGTGAACACGAGCGTCGGATCGCCCAGTTCGACGTTGTTGGCCAGGATATCGGCGCAGACGTCGAATTTTCCCGAACGCCCGGATAATTCGTCGAGATCGCCGGAGATCAGGCCGGGGTGGTTGCACAGCTGACCGAGCGCGGTGAGCACCGCCAGCACGCGCGAATGCCGCTGGACTCCACTGCCGAACCCCTCGGCCTCCGCGCGATCGAGCAGCTCGTCGTACAGTCGCCCCTGCTCGTCGGTCAGATCGCAGATCAGATCGCAGTGGATCTTCGGCGGCAGCGCCGCGGCCACCTGAGACTTCTTGCGAGTCAGCACGATCGGTTCGAGAGTGTCCCGTAGACGCAGCGCCGCGTCGGCCGAGCCCTCGTGGATCGGCCGAACGAACCGCCGCCGGAACTGCGCTCGATGCGTGAATGCCCGGGGCGCAGCGAGATTGAGCAGCGCCCACAACTCGTCGAGATGGTTCTCCACCGGCGTTCCGGTCAACGCGACTCGCGCCTGCGCGCTGATCGAGCGTGCTGCCTTCGCGACCTGGGTGCGCGGATTCTTCAATACTTGAGCTTCGTCGAATACCGCTGTCGCCCATGGGGTGTCGGACAGTGGCCCGGCATGTCCGCGCAACGTCGGATAACCCGCGATGACGACGAGATTCGCTGCGGGCGAGGGTAGTACACCCCCGCGCCAGGCGACCGGTCGCAGACTCGGCGCGAAACGCTCGATCTCGTGCACCCAGTTGCTCACCAGCGAGGTCGGGCACAGCACCAGTTGCGGTCCATCCGCCGCGCGCCCGAGGAGAAATCCGATGGCCTGCACGGTCTTTCCCAGACCCATCTCGTCGGCGAGCACCGCGCCGCCGTGCACCGCCGTGGTCTCCCGCAGCCAGGCGATACCGCGAGCCTGATAGGGCCGCAGACGCGCGCGCAGCGTCGTCTCGAGTTCCGCGCCGACCGCGAGCGTGCCGGTGAGGGCGCGCAGTGCCCGGTCGGCCGAGATGATCCCGGTTTCGGTGGCATTCGGCACCGCGTGTGCGGCCGGTGGCAACGCGCTCGGATCCGCGCGGCCGTCCAGAGCCGCTCGCCAGGCGCGCACGGACGGGGTGCGCCGCGCCATGGTGAGGTGATCCGGTTCGACCAGCGTGCAGTCGACCTGCGCGACGGCGATATCGCCCGTGGTCGACGGAATCGCCAGCGCGATCCGGTCCGGTTCGCCCGCTCCGGTGGGTGCGGGGCCGGGCCGGCGTCCGGTCCAGGTCCACAGGGCGAACATGTGCCGATCGGGCAGATAGGTGGCGTGCGTGGTGGGCAGGGCGTGCCTCCCTTATCGGCGTACAGCGTACGGTATAGAGTAACGCCGTACAGCGTACCGAAATTCCAGGAGCTGCGCCGTGACCGAAGAATCCGCCCTCGACCAGGCCACTCGTCTGATGAGCCTGCTGTGGCGCGATGCGCTGCCGCCCCCGGCGCGAGCGCGCGGCCCTCGACAGGGCCTGTCCGTGGACGCGGTCGTGCGCGCCGGCATCGCGATCGCCGACCGCGACGGCTACCACCGGGTGTCGATCCGTACGGTCGCCGCCGAACTGGGAGTGCGCCCGATGAGCCTCTACACCTACGTGCCAGGTAAGGAGGCGCTGATCATGCTCATGGTCGACTCGGTCGCCGCCGAGGACGCGCCCATCGATGCGGCCCTGCCGGTGCGCGACCGCATGGCGTCGATCGCGCGAGGGGTGCGGGCCGAACTCCTGGCCCATCCCTGGCTGCTGGAGGTGCCGCCGTGGCGTCAGGTACTCGGGCCGGGCCGGATCCGCCGCTTCGAACGCCAGCTCGCCGCGCTCGACGGCGCCGGATTCGATGATCTGGAAATGGATCGCGTCATCGCGGTGCTGTCCGAATTCGCCACCGGGAACGCCCGCATGGCCGTCGCCGCGGCGCGCAGCGCGCAGGAGATGAGCGATGCGCAGTGGTGGGAGGTGCACGGGCCGCTGCTGACGCAGGTCATGCCCGAGGCGGACTATCCGCTGTCCAGCCGGGTCGGCGCCGCGGCCGGACAGGCGTATCAGGCTCCCGGCGATCCCGACGGCGCGTTCGACTACGGCCTCGCCCGGTTGCTGGACGGTATCGAGAACCGCCCGCGATAGCGGCTCCTCGGCTGCCAAACAATCGAATTACCTGTCTGCGAGCCGCGACGGATTGCATCCTGATTTCCGATACGGTGGCTCGCTGGTAGCCAGCCAGCTCGACAGGAAAGGCGCGGAGTTGAAATCTCGTCGGATACGTCGCGGCACACGGATGGCGGCGATCGCCGCGGCCACGATCGTCCTCGCCGCCGTCGGCATCGACACCGGTGCCACCACTGCGCATGCCGATCCGATCATGACGTCCGGCTCGCTGCTGGGCGACCGGTCCGCGCCCGACGGTTCCCGGGTGCAGTCGGCGCACCTGCTCGGCAAACGCGACCTGCGGCTCATGGTGTACTCGGCGGCGATGGGCAAGGCGTTCCCGGTGGACGTGCACCGCCCCGCGGACGCCTCGGTCCCGCGCCCGACGTTGTATCTGCTCAACGGCGCCGGCGGTGGCGAGGACACCGCGACCTGGGATCACAACACCGATATCGTCTCCGGATTCATGGCAGACAAGAACGTCAACGTGATCCAGGTGATCGGCGGCAGGTGGAGCTACTACACCGACTGGATCAAGGACGATCCGACGCTGGGCCGCAACAAGTGGCGGACCTTCTTCACCGAGGAGTTGCCGCCGATCATCAACGCGGCGCTGGGCACCAACGGCATCAATGCCATCGCCGGACTGTCCACCTCCGGGACGACGGTGCTGGCGCTGCCGATCGCGAAACCGGGCCTGTATCGCGCGGCTGCCGCGTACAGCGGATGCGCCCAGACCAGCGATCCGGTCGGCTCGCAATATGTCAAGCTGACCGTCAACGTGTGGGGCGGGGGCAACACGGACAATATGTGGGGCCCGGACGGGTCGCCCGAATGGGCGGCCAACGACCCCTATCTGCACGCCGCACAGCTGCGCGGACTGAACCTGTACGTCTCCTCCGGCAACGGTCTGCCCGGTCCGTACGACACGCTGGACGGCCCGTACACGCTGCCCGGTCCGGGCGGGCTGGCCAATCAGCTCATCATCGGCGGCGTCATCGAAGCGGGTGTGGACTACTGCACACACAACCTCGCCACCAGGCTCGCGCAGCTGCATATCCCGGCGACCTTCAACTTCCAGCCCTCGGGCACGCACTCGTGGGGTTATTGGCGGGAGAACTTCATCCGGTCCTGGCCGGTTCTGGCCAAGGGGCTGGGCGTATAGATCCGGTTCGAGAACAGGAAACGGGCGGCCCCGGAAGGGACCGCCCGTATGCGTACTTCGGAAGATTCAGTTGTCGAGCGGACGAGAGGAGCTGATGGTTACAGCGCCGGTGCCGACTCCGTATCGATCACGGCCTCGAGCTCGCGCAGGCGATCCATGTGCTCGTTGGCGTGATGCTGGCAGAAGAGCAACTCACCACCGGCGGGAAGGACTGCACGCACACGTGCAGCTGCCCCGCAGCGGTCGCACCGATCGACCGCGGTCAGTGGGGTGCTAGTCAGGGTTCCTGGCATGACTCCTCCGTCCTGGCTCCCGGTGCAGAAGACCGTTCGCCTGGGTGTGGGGCCCGCGGTCTCCTCCGCGAGCTCGCTGCCGCTACTTCCCAGCAGTGGTATTGACTACTCTGTCAGACGTTTGGGACGGGGGCTTTGTTCCCGAAGATGTTTCACTGTGTTTTCCGTAACATGACCAGGTGTTTCGCTGTGGGCGAACATACCCGTCGGATACGGTCTCACCTTCTTTTCGGTTGTCGAGAACTTGCCGATCCAGTTGTCTATTTCGGAGATTACCCCGGGGCACCGACACTCACACTCGGGATGCGGCAAACTTCGAGGCCAGAGGGTGCGGCGAATCGGCTAGGGTCGGGGCATGAACGCCACCGAAGCCTCAATCCCGCACGCGCGCAGGCTTGTTCACATGTGCACCCGCGGGGAGTGGGACCGCGCGCGGGCCGACGGGATCCGGCGCACGGACTCGCTCGACGCCGAGGGCTTCATCCACCTCTCCGCGCCACAGCAGGTTCACCTCCCGGCCAACCGATTGTTCGGCGGCCGCGACGATGTGGTTCTGCTATGGCTCGATCCGGAGCTGCTCGACGCCCCCGTGGCCTGGGAGCCGGGCGTGCCGACGGATCCGGAATCGATGCGCTTCCCGCACCTGTACGGCCCGCTGCCGATGCGGGCGGTGGTGTCGGTCACCGAGTATCGGCCTGGTCCGGACGGGAGCTATCCGACGCTGTCGGACCCTCGGGAGTAGCCGCGCGGCGTCGCCGGCCCAGTCGTTCCAGTCGCCGCGAGATCAGCAAGGCGATTCCGCCGGCCGCGAATCCGATCAGGATCGCGGTCAGATGGCCGTAGTCGGTGAAGGTGCGACCACGCCACACACCCAGTGCGTACCAGCCCAGCAGACAGACCGCCCACACGATCCGCGCGAGACCGGGCAGATGGAAGGCCAACGCGGCGAGCACCGCCGAAAAGCCGTACGAGGTACCGACATCCGCGGCGTGCACCACCTTCAGCGGAATCAGGTGATGCTGCACCGCATAGGAGATGCCGGTGACCACGATCAACGTCGCGCCGACGTGACCGGAGGCGAACACCAGGACCCAGCGCACCGTGCCCAGCCAGCGTTCGGCGTAGGCCATCACGACGAGGAAGCCCAGCATCGTCCCCCACGGAAAGCCGCCCTCGGTCCAGAACGCCGAGGCGACCAGCACCTGAACCGGTTCGCGGCGCATATTGGCCAGATTCGTGGACAGCGACAGGATCAACCGGTGCCCGGCGACATCGCTGATCCCGCGCAGGGTCCACCAGGTGACGAACAGGGTGAACGCGTAGGCGCAGGAGGCGGGTGCGCCGCCGAGATGGTGGCGGGCCGCGCGTAGCGCCCGCAGGGTCCGCCCGGGGGAGTGCCACCAGTCCCGCAGTGTCCGGCGGACCGCACCCACATCGACGGTCCGGGTCCAGGGGGACCGGTAGTGGATCAGTGGCGAGGCGGGCACAGGATCATCCTTGCGCGCCCGAGGAGTGCTCGCCTGGCGACGCGCCCTCGAAATCGGGTCGGCGGGTCGGGTCAGTCCCGGCTGGGCCAGTAGCGGCTCGCATGCTGGCCCTGCACGCGCGTGAGGTCGGGTTCGTCGGGATCGGTGATGCCCACTTGCAGGAACAGCAGGATCGTCACCATGCTCACGCCGATGATCAGGGGGGTGAGCAGTGCCTGGGCCGTTGCGCCCGAAGGCATGTGCATCTGGTCCGACAGGTGGGTGTGCATGGCGTACATGCCGGTGTAGTGCATTCCGCAGACCGCGATACCCATGATCATCGCGGCGCCGATAGCGGCCAGGACGCCGTGCACGTGCAGGGAGAACCACAGCGCCGCGGTCGAGGCGAGGATCGCGATGGCGATCGAGAGCAGCACCATCCAGGGGTCGTATTCCATTGCGGCGTCGGACTTCATCGCGTACATGCCCGCGTAGTGCATCGCGGCCACGCCCAGTCCGGTGGCCGTCCCGCCGGTCAGCAGCGAGGCGGGCTCACCCTGTCGGCGGACCACGACCCAGAGTCCGATCCACACCACGGCGATCGCGAGCGCCGCGCTCAGCAGCGTGATGGGGATGTTGTACCGGATGGTCGCGCCGTGGATCGAAAAGCCGAGCATCGCAACGAAATGCATGACCCAGATGCCCGTGCCGCCCAGTGCGACGGCCGCGGTGATGATCCAGCCGCGGGGCTGGGGGCTGGTGCGTGCGCGGGTCATGCATCGCAACGCCAGCAACGACCCGATGACGGAGAGTAGATAGGCGAGACCGGGTGTGAGCCACCCATAGGTGAATTGGTCGATAGCGGGCATGCCGACTCCTTGCTAGCCAGTCATCGCCTCATCGATCGGCGGCGACATCATCGAACAGTAGCCGCATACTCGCTGGTAGCAAATTTAAACTAGAAACTTCCGGTAAATTGCTGGGATGTGGAAACCGAACGGCCCAGGTTCATGCGAGGTCGAGGTGACCGCGCAATCGGTCGGTGTGTCGCGAGTACGTCAATGGCACTGGAACGCCGCGGCTCGCCGACCGGGCGAACCTCGGGCGACCACGGACCGGTATCGGACGGCTCGTGTGGAACATCCAGTCGCACAAGCGATGTCACCATTCGGTACGATCGCCCGCGGATCGGGTGTGCCGCGTCCCGGGGCGGGCGATACTACAGGAACGGCGGCGGTCGCAGGTCGAGTCGGCGCATCATGCGGTCCACCAGCTCCGGCGGCATACCCGGCTCGCGCCGGGCTGTCATCGCCTCGGAACGTCCCGCCTCGAGCACCTCGTTGGTGATCGCGCGGATCGTATTGGAGAACCGCAGCGGTTTGTCGGCATCCTTCACATCGCCCGCCGTCGCCGGATCCGCGGTCGCCAGACGACGTTCGAAGCCCTCGCGCAGGCGCTGGGAGACCGCGGGCGGCAGTTGCTCGTTGTCGACCAGTTCGTCCAGCCGGGTCAGTTCGGCCCGCAGGATCCGCACCCACAGCCCGCGTTCGAGGGCGCGCTCGATCTCGGTATCCGCCTGGACGTGACTCACGCGCACCACCGACGGCAGAGTCGTGCCCTGCAGCAGCAGGGTGAACAGCACGACCGCGAACGCGGTGAACAGGATTTCCGAACGTCCGGGGAACTGCGCACCGGAGTTGGTGGTCAACGGGACGGCCAGGGCCAGCGCGACCGTCGCCACCCCGCGCATACCGGCCCACCACGTCACCAGCGTCTCGCGCCAGGTGTGTGGTTCGTCGGTGGTGCTGCTGTGGAACACGCCCCGCACGATGAGGGTGCTGATCATCAGCCACACCAGCCGCAGCCCGACCACGACCGCGATGACGATGCCCGCCCCGGCCAGCATCTTGGACCATTCGGGTCCGGTGGCTGCCAGGACCGAGCTCAGTTCCAGACCGATCAGCCCGAAGGCGAATCCGGTCACCAGCATATCGATGACGTCCCAGAACGAATCGCCGACGATGCGGTAGTCGCTGTCGCTGAAATCCGTTGCGGCATCGGTCAGATACAGCGCGCACACCAGAACCGAGAGCACCGCGGAACCGTGTGCGGCCTCGCTCAGACCGTAGGCGGCGAACGGCAGCAGCAGGCCCAGCGCCACCTGCCAGGGCGCCTCCGACAGCCGGCGCATGATTCGGCTGCCCACCCAGCCCAGCACCAACCCGACCACGATCGCGACCACCGCGGAGATCACGAACTCCAGAATCGTGTGCAGCGTGGAGATCTTGCCGGTCGCCACGGCCTGGATGGCGACGTTGTAGAGCACGATCGCGGTGACGTCGTTGAACAGGCCCTCACCTTCGAGCACCGACATCAGACGGCGGGGCAGGCCGAGCCGGTCGGCCAGCGCGCTCACCGCGACCGGATCCGGTGGCGCCACCACCGCGCCCAGCGCCAGCGCCGCGGCCACCGGAATCGACGGATACCAGAGGTGGAACACCGCGGCCACGGCCGCTGCCGTCGCGACGACGAGCCCGACGGCGCGCAGCAGAATCGGACTCGCATTACCGGCGAACTGCTGCCAGGAGGTGCGCCGGGCCGAGGCGTACAACAGCGGCGGGAGCACCAGCGGCAGGATCAACTCCGGCGACAGCGTCACATTCGGAACCTGCGGAATGATGGCCAGCACCAGACCGAAGACGGTCATCAGCACAGCTGGTGCGAGACCTGTCTTGCGACCCAATGGTTGAGCCAGGATTGTCGCGAACGCCAGAATGAAAACCAACACCAACTGCTCCACAATTGACCAGTTTGCCAGCATTTGTGTTGTCGGCGAAGGCATGTCGGCGGGGAGTCCGCGAAATTGTCACCGAAGACGTTGCGCGACAATCGAATTGGTGATGTGTACGAATACGGGCGCGCCGCCGGGTCTTCCCGGCGGCGCGCCCGTCGTTCGGATGTCCTAGTCCAGGTAGTCCCGCAGCACCTGGGACCGGCTCGGATGACGCAGCTTGCTCATCGTCTTCGATTCGATCTGCCGGATGCGCTCACGGGTGACTCCGTACACCTGACCGATCTCGTCGAGAGTGCGCGGCTGGCCGTCGGTGAGGCCGAAGCGCAACCGGACCACGCCCGCCTCGCGCTCGGACAGCGTCTCCAGCACCGACTGCAACTGATCCTGCAGCAGCGTGAAGCTCACCGCGTCGACCGCGACGACCGCCTCGGAATCCTCGATGAAGTCGCCGAGCTGGGAATCGCCCTCGTCGCCGATGGTCTGGTCCAGCGAGATGGGCTCGCGGGCGTACTGCTGGATCTCGAGGACCTTCTCCGGGGTGATGTCCATTTCCTTGGCCAGCTCCTCGGGCGTGGGCTCGCGGCCCAGGTCCTGCAGCAGCTCGCGCTGGATACGGCCCAGCTTGTTGATGACCTCGACCATGTGCACCGGGATACGAATGGTGCGGGCCTGGTCGGCCATCGCGCGGGTGATCGCCTGACGGATCCACCAGGTGGCGTACGTGGAGAACTTGTAGCCCTTGGTGTAGTCGAACTTCTCCACCGCGCGGATCAGACCCAGGTTGCCCTCCTGGATCAGGTCCAGGAACGCCATGCCGCGACCGGTGTAGCGCTTGGCCAGCGACACCACCAGACGCAGGTTGGCCTCGAGCAGGTGGTTCTTGGCGCGGTTGCCGTCGCGCATGATCCAGTTCAGATCGCGGCGCGTGGTGACCGGCAGCTTGTCGCCCTTCTCGGACAGCTCGCGGAACTTCTCGGTGGCGTAGAGCCCGGCCTCGATGCGCTTGGCGAGCTCGACCTCCTCCTCCGCGTTGAGCAGCGCGACCTTACCGATCTGCTTGAGGTAGGCGCGGACCGAGTCGGCGGAGGCGGTGAGCTCGGCGTCCTTGCGGGCCTGGCGTAGCGCCTCGGACTCCTCCTCGTCCCAGACGAAGTCGCCGGAGGCCTTGTCGGCCGCGGTGGGCTCGTCGGCCTCGGCCTCCTCTTCCTCGGCGGCCTCCTCGACGACCTCCTCTTCGGTGAGGTCGTCCTCGGAGACTTCCAGATCGCCCAGATCCTCGAGGTCGATGCCCTCTTCGTCCGGGTTCTCCTCGCCCTCGCCGTCGGGCCCGGCCTTCTTGGTCGTGGCCTTCTTGGCAGGCGCCTTCTTGGCCGCAGCCTTGGCACCTGCCTTCTTGGCCGGCGCCTTCTTGGCTACGGCCTTCTTGGCCGGAGCCTTCTTCGCGGCAGCCTTTCGGACCGGCCGTGCGGCGGGGTTGTCTGCGGAGTCGGCCTCGTCGGCCGATTCGGCGGTCTGTCGGGTATTCGTGGCTACCACGTACGCCCTTTCGTGACTGTGTTCGTGCGGCGTCACGCCAGAGTGATCATTCCGGCGGAGCGGTTCTGTCGGGGTATCCCGGCTCTCGTGCCGGGGTCGGTTTCCGGCTCACCGCCGGGCATGCGTTCCATTGTAACTATCCGAACGATGTGCTTACGGCGCGATACCGGCATCGACGGCCATTGCGGCCCCCACGATGCCCGCGGTGTTGCGCAGGTGCGCGGCCACCACCGGAGTTCGATTGCCCAGCAACGGGATCCAATGCTCGGCGTCGCGGCTGATGCCGCCACCCGCCACGAACACATCAGGCCAGAGCAGATTTTCCAGGGTCACCAGCACCTTCGTCACCTGCGTGGCCCATTGCTTGTAGGACAGATTCTTTCGTTCCTTGACCGAGGAGGCGGCCCGGTGCTCGGCCTCCTTGCCACCGATATCGATGTGTCCGAATTCCGTGTTCGGCATCAGCGTGCCGCGGTACATCAGCGCCGAGCCGATGCCGGTGCCGAACGTCAGCAGCATGACCAGACCGTCGATGTTCTTGGCCGCGCCGTACCGGTCCTCGGCCATCCCGGCGGCGTCCGCGTCGTTGAGCACCACCACCTCGCGCCCGCCCAGCGCCAGCGAGAACAGCTGTCGAGCGTCGGTGTCCACCCAGCTGGAATCGATGTTGGCGGCGGTGCGGGCGATGCCGTTGACCATCACGCTGGGCAGGGTGATGCCGACCGGGCCGTCCCAGTCGGCCTTGGCCACCAGTTCGGAGACCGTCTCGGCGATGGCGTTCGGTGTGGCCGGATGTGGCGTGGCGATCTTGATGCGCTCGTGTGCGAGGTCTCCGGTGGCCAGATCCACCACCGCTCCCTTGACGCCGCTCCCTCCGATGTCTATCCCGAATGCTTGTCCCCGAGTGGACATTGACGACTCCTCGTTCCTGTGATGCCGGGCCGAAACAAGTGCGCGCGGCACGATACACGCCGATGTGCGGTGGAGTGCGCGACGGACGATCTGTGTCGTGCATGACAAGCCTAATGCGCGGTGCGGGACATCTGTGATGCGATGGAGGTCGTGCCGGAATCGACCATCTCTGCCGCCCCTGTCCCGACCCCCGAACAGATTGCCGAATTGCGCAGTGTCGCAGTACATCTCGTGCAAACCGCAGCAGCGCACGTGCGGCTGCGGCGGACCCGGATCCGCGGCGCGGCGGGCGCGTTGCGCGCCGACGCCGTGCAGTCCAAGAGCACCCCGACCGACCCGGTCACCGTCGTGGACACCGAGACCGAGGAGTTGATCCGCACCCTGCTCGCCGAGCTGCGCCCCGGTGAGCGCGTGTTCGGCGAGGAGGGCGGTGGCAGCGTCGGCGACGGGTCGCAGATCGTCTGGGTCGTCGATCCGATCGACGGCACCGTGAACTTCATGTACGGCATCCCGGCCTACTCGGTGTCCGTCGCCGCGATGTGGGACGGCCGGTCGCTGGCCGGTGCGGTCGCCGACGTGGCCGGGGAGCAGGTGTACAGCGCGGGCCTGGGCGCGGGAGCCGAGCGGATCGGCCCGGACGGCACGGTCACCGCACTGCGCTGCACCGAGGTCGACACGATCTCGATGGCGCTGCTGGCGACCGGCTTCGGGTACAGCGCCGAACGTCGCGCCCGGCAGGGTCAGCTCATCGCCGAAGTGCTGCCCCGGGTGCGCGATATCCGGCGGATCGGCTCGGCGGCCCTGGACCTGTGCATGGTCGCGGCCGGTCTGGTCGACGCCCACTACGAGCACGGACTCAACACCTGGGACTGGGCCGCGGGCGCGCTGATCGCCGCGGAAGCGGGCGCCCGCCTGCGCCTGCCCGCGGCCGGAACGGTCGCGAAAACCGGTGAACTCGTCGTCGCGGCAGCGCCCGGCATCGCCGATGAACTCCTGGAACTCTTCGACGACCTCGGCGTCGCGAAACCCGTCCCGTAATTTTGGCCTCCGCTCCGCTCCGGCGGGTTTGCGGCGCCCGAAGGCTTACCGCCCGGCCCCGTGTCGGGCACTCGTTCCTCGCACCCGCCACGCGTCCGGGCGGCAAGCCGCGCCGCAAACTAGGGCTGGCGTGGCCCAGGGGCGGTGGAACGAGGTGTGAAGGGCTGTGGATCTGCGGCTGTCCGGGGGCCTTTCACGGTTCGGGGATCATCGAGCCAGCCGAGAGGCGGCCGATGGGTACGAGACGGAGGCCAAAAATTCAGCGTCAGCAGTTGGCGGTGCGGGCGGCGTCCAGGAGGCCGGAGTCGACTGCGGGGTTGCCCGGGGCCGGGTTCTTGAGGGCCTTGAGCACTTCCTCGGCGTTGTCGCTGGGCTGCAGGTCGTTGCCGAACACGGAGCCCAGGGCCAGGTCGACGGTGTCGTCCTTGCGCTGGTCCTCGATCAGTTCCGCACAGGGGGCGACGAGTTGCACCGCTGCGGCGGCGGGGCGGCCGCTGACGCCGAAGCGGATCTGGCCGGTGCAGTTCAGATCGCCGTTGACGTAGACCGGATCGTTGGCGTACTGCGGCGGGGGCGGGCTGGCGAAGCCGTAGTCGCGCAGGCTCGTGGCGATGTGTTCGGCGAGGCCGCGCTCACCCGAGGCGTTGTAGACGCGCACCTTGGACTGTGCCAGCGCTGCTGGTTCCACATCGTGCAGGCGCGAGGGCGACACCCGTTCGCCCAGCCCCATCGGTTGGGCAGACTTCGGGTCGGTGGCCGGAGACGGCGAGTTGCAGACCATGGCGGTATGGCTGTGGTCCTCGGTCGTCAGCGCCTTGATCCAGATGATTGCGCAGATCAGCGCCAGGATCGCAACCATCGCGACCCATGGCTGATAGCGCCGTCGCAGGAACGGACGCCCCTTCTTGTCGATCGGGCTGCCTTCGGTGATCAGTGAAACCACATGCACACCATACGAGTTGGTTGGGCACAACCGAGTATTTGGCCTCGGACGCCTCGGAGGCCTCGGACGTAAAGATCGGGTCTCGTGTCGATCACGGGGCGTGTCAGGAGTGGACACCGAATCGTGTCGGTCCCCGTGTGACGTGTCGATTACCCCTCAGTTTCGACTCACGAGTGTTTTGATTGCGACTTTTGCCCGTACGTCCGCTATTGTCTGGCGGCCTGATTCGAATCGACCGAGGTGAATCAGGTGTGCGTTATCGGGAACAACCAGGGCATGTCCTGCGTTTACCGAGCGCGATCCGGAACGGATTCCGCAGATCCGGACCGGTGTGCGATGGGTGTACACGTGACGTACACCACCGGCGGGGCGGTACTCGCCGAGCCGATTCCGTCAGGGATCGGTGCGGAGGGAACCGGTCCGGGATATACGAAGTAAGGACGAGGGGATACGACATGGCAACCGACTATGACGCACCTAGGCGCACCGAATCCGATGAGGTTTCCGAGGACTCGCTCGAGGAGCTGAAGGCCCGTCGCAACGAGGCCGCGTCCGCCGTCGTGGATGTCGACGAATCCGATACCGCGGAGTCGTTCGAGCTTCCCGGGGCGGATCTGTCCGAGGAAGTGCTCTCGGTACGGGTGATCCCGAAGCAGGCCGACGAGTTCACCTGTACGAGCTGCTTCCTGGTTCATCACCGCAGCCGACTCGCCAGCGAGGCCGGCGGACAGCTCATATGCATGGACTGCGCTGCCTGAACAGGGCGCAGACGCACCACAGGACGGTGTCCGCGTATGTGCCGCACGGGCACGCGAACAGCCGTCCACGCTTCACACAGCTCCCCGCGCAGCCCACGGGAAATACATCCGGCAGCCCGCGCTCGGTACGCCGAGCGCGGCATCTACCTGTGCTGCGCGGATGCGGCCCGGCGCTAGGCCTTGCGCGGCTCGATGCCCAGTGCGGCCAGGACCTTGTCCGGGTGACGGGCACTGATCAGCCAGTACGGCGTCGGATCGTCCGGGTCGTCTAGGACGAGCAGCACCATGGGCCCGATCCAGGGTCGATGCTGCACGAAGGCGGCAGGGTCGAGCTGGCGGCCCATCGCGGCGCTCTTGGCGCTGGTCGGGACTACCGCTGCCCGAGCAACATACGTTACCGGTAGATGAGCCTTGTCCGTGCGCAATTCGAGAGTTCCGTTCGCATCCGGCGCGACTTCCACTCGATGGCGGCCCATCCACAGCAGCACCCACACCGGCACCGGAACCAGAAGGACGTACGGCAGCCAGGCGTGGATTCCCGGCGCGCCCAGATGCAGCGTGGCCGCCAACAAGGCCACGACACCCAGGCCCACCGGCCACCACCACAGCGGCGCCCACTGGCGTTCGGAGTACACGGGCGCGGCGGTCTTCTCGTTCGGCATGGTTACCTGCGCAGGCTGGTCGGACACCACATCAGACTAGGTCAGTCGGTGACCGGGTGACCGCGTAGGCTCCCTGGATGTGACCGGTATTCCATCCATCCCCCTGCTGCGGCTCGATCCCGGCATCCCCGTGCCCACGCGTGCGCACCCGGACGATGCGGGCGTGGACCTGTGCACCACCGAGGACGTCATCCTGGAGCCGGGCGAGCGGGTGCTCGTGGGAACCGGCATCGCGATCGCCCTGCCCACCGGCACGGTCGGCCTCATCCATCCGCGTTCCGGACTGGCCGCCAAGACCGGACTCTCGATCGTCAACACCCCTGGCACGATCGATGCCGGATACCGCGGTGAGATCAAGGTCTGCCTGATCAACCACGACCTCCGCACGGCGATCGAACTGCGTCGTGGGGACCGCATCGCCCAGCTGCTCGTGCAGCGGGTGGAGCTGGTCGATTTCGTGGCGGTCGACCGGCTCGACGACACCGTGCGCGGTGCGGGGGGATACGGGTCCAGCGGCGGACACGCCAGCCTCGATAATGGGAGCAGTGCCGGTGGGGAAGGCCCGGCCGGCGAGGAGGCATGAAGATGTTCGGACGGAAGAAACGCTCCGGAGACGACGCCCGCGGCGCGGGCGAATACGACGACTACGCCTACGAGGACGACTACGACGAGGCGGAGTACGACGATTACGACGAGGACGGCGACGACTACGACGAGCCGGTCTACCAGGAACCGGCTGCCCATCGTCAACGGTCCTACGAGGCAACGCATTACGAGGACGAGGTCGAGGAGTCGGACGAGGGTCCGGGTACCGGCCCCTACGATTTCGACGACGTGGCCGATCTGCTCGACGACGTGACCGACCAGCGCCTGGACCTCGGCTCTGTCATCGTTCCGGTGCCTCAGGGCGGGCAGTTGCAGGTGGAGATGACCCCCGACGGCACGCCGCAGGCGGTCCACCTGGCCACCGAGTACGGCCGCTTGACCGTGGCCGCCTACGCCGCGCCGAAATCGCCCGGACAATGGCGCATGGTGGCCGCGGATCTGGCCGAATCGCTGCGCAACGACGGCGCTCAGGTGTCCGTGCAGACCGGTCCGTGGGGTCGTGAACTGCACGCGGTGACCGACGGGGCCGATCTGCGGTTCATCGGGGTCGACGGATATCGGTGGATGGTGCGCCTGGTCGCGGCCGGGCCGTCCGGTGCGGTGGACGAGGGGCAGCCGCTGGTCCAGGCGGCCCGCAGCGTGCTCGCCGAGACGGTGATCCGGCGCGGTGAGGATCCGCTGCCGGTGCGCGATCCGCTGCCGGTGGTGCTCCCGCAGGAACTGGCCGATCAGTTGCAGGCCGCACATCAGCAGCAGGTGCAGGCCCAGGAGCAGGCGCTGGCGGCGCAGGCCGCTGCCGCGCAGGCGCACGCGACGGGCAGTTACCCGGCGGTCACGCCCGAAGCCGAGAGGCCGCGTCGCGGTTCGGAGGGTTCGGCGATGCAGCAGCTCGGCCTGAACTAGCGGTCGCTGGTCGCCCCGGCCCGGCGGTCCATCAGACCGTCGAGGCCGTGGGCGCCCAGTACCGCCGGGTTCGCGCCCATCTCGGCCAGGGTGATGCGGTGCAGTTCGGCGTGCGGGATCAGCTCGGCCCAGTCCGCGGCGACCGCGGCCGGATGGACCGGATCGTCCACCGCCGAGACGATGACGGTAGGAACCGTCAGTCCCGCAAGGGTTTCCGCTGTCGGCCAGGCATAGCCGGCGGCCTCCTCCAGGGCTCGGGGCAGATCCGGCCACTGGCCGCGCCAGGATTGCGTCAGCGCCTGCGCCAGCCAGGCCGGACTGCTCTGACGCATCCGCTCGACCACGGCCTCCAGGCCGTCCGCACGCAACTGCGCGGCGGTGGCCGCGGCGCTGAGCGCGGCCGGGCAGCCGGTGGTGTCGGCCCCGGTCCAGGCGGGCAGCGCCGCGATCACGCCGAACGCGGATTCAGTTCGCGCACAAGCCCATTCGACGGCGATGGCGGCTCCCAGGGAGATCCCCGCCGCCAGCACCGGACCGGAGCGGGCGGCCTCGTCGAGCGCGGCCCGGCAACTGGCCACCACGTCCCGCGGATCGGGCTCCACCGCGATGAACGGCAGATCCCGTGCGGCACAGGCGGGTTCGAACGCGCGGCGGGCGAAGTCGGCATCGGAGCCGGTTCCGGGCAGGCCGACGACGATCGCCGGGCGGGAGAGATCGGGCACGGGCCGAGCGTAATGGGTGGCGTGCCTGCCTGGGCCGAGCCCGTCGGGCGGAAACGTCTCGGCAGGTCGGTGTGTGGGTGGCCACCGGGCGGTGGCCGCAGGTGACGCCAGGCAGGTCCGGACGCCGTCAGGCAGCCGGTGCTGCGTCCGGGCAGGTGGTCGGTGGGCTCGTCCGAGCGGGCTGTTCGGCGGTCTGCGGGCGCGGAGCGCTGCGAAGTGTTTCGCCTCGTCAGCGTGGATCCGGTCGAGGTGGGTTGACTGGTTGGGACCGGGGGTATCACTGGGGTGACAGCATCGCCGGTGCAATGGCCGTCACATGAGGGCCGGGCACCGTAGCGGGCCTGGTGGGCTCGATCTACAGTGGCGGTGTACGGCCAACCGGCCCGTCGTACGGAAAACCGATGGCGCCCGCGCCGTCAGCAGTGCAGGAAGTGTTGCTACATGCCTTTCTCCGGCAGAAACAGGGCGGGTTCAGGTGCCCTCGTGCGCAAGGCCGGACCCGACAGCGGGTACTTCCGGCGTCTGGGTTACCGGCTGACGGCCGATCTGGACCGGCTCGACGCTCAGGAGCTGGCCGAGACCTCGGAGGCGTCGGGAGCCTGTCAGGCCGCCGAGTGCCGTCGTGGCGAGGAAGTCACCATGCTGGGCCGGCTGCGCAGTGTGGAGGCCTGTCCGAAGGCGGCCAGCGCCTGCCTCGAGGCCGAATTCTTCGACGGCACCGATGCGATCACCCTGGTGTGGATCGGCCGGCGTCGCATACCCGGCATCGAGCCGGGACGTCGTATCCTGGTTCGCGGCCGCATCGGTGAACGTGATGGCGCCAAGGTGATCTTCAACCCCTACTACGAACTCCGCGGGAATTCCTGACGTATGTCGACACCCACGAACGACGAGGGCGCTCTCGTCGCCGACAACGAGCGCCGCGCCGTGTCCCCCGGCGAGCCCCGCTCGTCCGCCACACCCACTGATCGCGGGCCGCGCCACGCCCTACGCGGCGATACCGCGCCCGGTGCGCGGTTCGACTCCGCGGCCGAGGACCCCGACTCGGACGATGCGGACGCCGAGGATCGCGACGATCCCGAAGACACGCTGCTCGAGCAGCTCGGTGGCGTCAGCGGCCTGATCTATTCGACGCTGCCGGTGGTGGTGTTCGTCCCGGCGAACGCGCTGTGGGGCCTGGCCGCGGCCATCTGGACCGCACTGGGCGTCGCGGCCGCGATCCTGGTCTGGCGACTGGTGCGACGCAATCCCATTCAGCCCGCCATCTCCGGATTCCTGGGGGTGGGCGTGTGCGCGTTCATCGCCTATCGGATGGGTGCGGCCAAGGGCTTCTTCCTGTTCGGCATCTGGGCCAGCCTGGTGTACGCGGGGGTGTTCCTGGCTTCGCTGGTGGTGCGCTGGCCGTTGGCCGGGGTGATCTGGGGTGTGCTGAACGGGCACGGCACCGAGTGGCGTTCGGACCGCCGGGCGCTGCGGCTCTACGACGTCGCGACGCTGGTCTGGGTTCTCGTGTTCGGTGCCCGCTACCTGGTCCAATCGCATTTCTACAACGACAACAGCACCGGTCTGCTCGCGGTCACCCGGATCGGCATGGGCTGGCCGTTGACGGCGGTCGCGCTGCTGGTCACGGTGTGGGCCGTGCGTCGCGCGGGGCACGCCCCGGTCGAGCGCGACTGAGCGAACACTCGCCCGCCGGGTGGGAAATCCGGTGGGGTGAGGGTGAATCCACCCCTGGGGTGCCTGGTCGGTAGGCCCGGATCACAGCAGGATTCTCTGTGAGAGGTACGGAGAATCGGCGAAAGGGATCCGAGTGATCACGCAGGAGAACCCGGCGGCATCGACGACGCGGACGGCCGGATCGTCGCGGCACGGTGCGCCCGCCCCCGTTCGTTCGGAGAGCCAGCGGGTCGCCGCGGAACTGGATCGGCTGATCGGCCCGGCCGCGGCCGGGGACGACCGGGCGGTGACTGACATCGTGCGCATCGTGCAGCCGCTGGTGCGGCGCTACTGCGCGGCGCGGCTGGGCTCGGGCGGGAATCTTCAGGTCACCGCCGACGACGTCGCCCAGGAGATCTGCCTGGCGACCGTGCAGGCGATTCCGCGCTACCGCGATCAGGGCAAGTCGTTCCTGGCGTTCGTGTACGGCATCTCGGCCAACAAGGTGGCCGACGTGTTCCGTCGTCCCGCGCAGCAGGCCACCTATCCGGTGCCGGACTTCCCGGACCGGCCCTCGACCCTGCCGGGGCCCGAGGAGATGGCGCTGGCGGCCGAGCAGCGGCACGCCACCTTCGAACTCATGCAGATCCTCGCGCCCGCACATCGCGAGGTGCTGGTGATGCGTCTGATGCTGGGCTGGACCGCGGCGCAGACCGCCGAGGCGATCGGCACCAGCCCGGGGGTGGTGCGGGTCATGCAGCATCGCGCGCTGAACAAGCTGCGCGCGCGGCTCGAGCAGGCCGAACTGCTGCCGGAATGCGCCTGACCGCGCTCAGGAGACCGCAGGGGTGCGAAAACCGTTGACGCCCAGGGCTCTACGTAGTTCGTCCTCGGCCTCCACCGACGCCACGAACAACAGTTCGTCCTCGCCCTCGAGCGGATCGTCCGGCTGCGGCACGATGACCCGGCCGCCGCGCAGAATCGTCACCAGGGCCGCATCACGCGGCAGCGTCAGGGTCCGCACCGCGCGCCCGGCCAGGGGGGTGTCCACGGGCAGGGTGATCTCCACCAGATTGGCCTGGCCCTGCCGCAGCGTCATCAGCCGGACCAGATCGCCCACCGAGACGGCCTCCTCGGCCAGTGAGGCCAGCAGTCGCGGCGTCGAGACCGCGACGTCGACGCCCCAGGACGCATCGAAGAGCCACTCGTTGCGCGGGTCGTTGACCCGGGCCACGACCCGACGGATGCCGAATTCGGTCTTGGCGAGCAGGCTGAACACCAGATTCGCCTTGTCGTCGCCGGTGGCCGAGATCGCCACCTCGTAATCCTGCAGCCCCGCCTCCTCGAGCAGTTCCAGCTCGCAGGCATCGCCGTGCACCCAGACCGCGGCCGGGACGGCGACCTGGTCGATGTGATCGATCCGGCGTTCGATGAGCATCACCTCGTGGCTGCCGCGTAGTAGTTCCTGGGCGATGGAGCGGCCGACCGCGCCTGCCCCCGCGATGACTACCTTCACGACTCCTCCTCGCTCGAGGGTGCGGTAGCGGCGAGGGCGACCGCCTCGCCGACGTGGCCGGAGGTGGCGGCCACGTAGATGGTGTCGTCGGCCTGCAACAGCGTCTTGGCGGTGGGCAGCACCCCTTGGCCGAAGCGGATGATGAACGTGACGCGCGCGCCGATGGCGTCCTCCAGGGTCTGCACGGTGTGCCCGAACCAGTCCTCGTGCAGGGTCAGTTCGGTGATCGCGACCGTGCCGGTGGGGTCGCGCCAGGTGGCGGAGGTGTTCTCGTCGCCGATCAGGGTGCGCAGGAACCGGTCGGTGGTCCACGGCACGGTGGCGATGGTGGGTATGCCGAGACGTTCGTAGACCGCGGCGCGTTTGGCGTCGTAGATCCGCGCCACGACCCGCTCCACGCCGAACGTCTCCCGCGCGACCCGCGCGGCGATGATGTTGGAGTTGTCGCCGGAGGAAACCGCCGCGAAGGCTCCCGCGCGCTCGATTCCGGCGCGCTGCAGCACATCCCGATCGAAGCCGACGCCGGTCACCTGCTCGCCCGGGAAGTCCTTGCCCAGGCGGAGGAAGGCGCTGGGGTCGCGATCGATCACGGCCACCTGGTGGCCGATCCGCACCAGTGCGCGTGCGAGGGCGGAGCCCACGCGGCCACACCCCATGATCACTACGTACACCGTGCCAACCCCATTCCGGAAACCGTGGTGTGCGGTCTGATTCGTTCAGCAGGAACCGTACCCGCTGCTGGTCCTGGCACCGACGTTCCCCTGGACGCATCCGTCGAAACCACCGACATGCTGCGAGGTCGTCGCCGTCACAGTCCTATGCTGACCGGAATGTTCCCCTCGACGCGGACTGCCGCCGCCGAGCGCGCTCGCCCGGCGCCCGACCACCGTCACGGCCCGACCGATTTCCGGACTTGCGGGCCGTCCTGGCGTGATTGCAGCCCGGTCGCTTCGGCGCGCTCGGCCGGCCGGATCGCCGCCGTCTCGGTGCGTCCGGTGCTGTCCGTCCGCCTCGATTCGTTCGAGCAGGTCGCGGTGGCCATGCACGATTTCTCCGCATCGTTCGGGGGCGTGGTTCGCGCGTCCGGTCGGGGAGCGTCCGCAGGCCGACCGGTGCGCCGTCGTGGGGAATGCGGTTGTCCGGAGGCGATCTCGGTGCGGCGTGGTTCGTTCGGTGCGTCAGCGTCGATGAGCGCGACGGCGGGCGTCGTCGTCGAACCCGTTGGGGAGGGGCGTGCGGATGTCTAGTCATGGTGAAGCCGGCTGGGAGGGTTCGGTTTTCGAGGTTCGGTTGGGGGCTCCCGGGCATGGCGGCTTCTGTGTGGCGCGGCACGAGGGGCGGGTGTTGTTCGTGCGGCACGGTCTGCCGGGGGAGTTGGTGCGGGCCCGGGTGAGTGAGGATCGGGGCGGGTCGTTCTGCCGGGCGGAGGCGGTGGAGATTCTCGAGGCGTCCGCGGATCGGGTTCCGGCGACGTGTCCGGTGTCGGGGCCCGGCGGTGCGGGATGTTGTGATTTCTCCTTCGCCACGCCCGCGGCGCAGCGGGAGCTGAAGGCCGCCGTGGTGCGCGAGCAGTTGCGGCGGGTGGCGGGGTGGGAGACCGACGTCGAGGTGGAATCCGTTCCTTTCGGCGCGGCGGCGGCGGACGGCGGGTGGCGCACCCGGATCCGGCTGGCGGTGGATGCGCGGGGACGCGCGGGTGTGCACAGCTTTCGCAGTACCGGGATCATCACGGATCTGCGCTGCCCCCAATCGGTTTCGGGGGCGATGGACGGGATCGCCGGGCGGCGCTGGACTCCGGAGGCGGATCTCGTGGTGGCGGTGGACGGCGACGGGGTGCGTCATATCGTCGAACTCGCTCCCGCGGATCTGACCCGCGATCACGACGAGACCGGGCGAGCGCTGTCCGGGGGTGATCGACGGTCTGGTGATCGGCGGCGCGCACACGGCGGCCAGGGGCGCGCGGACCGGTCCGGCGACCGCCGACGCGGCGGGAGTGATCGTCGTAACGCTTCGGCTCGACGCGCGGCGGCGCATGCACCCCGGCGTGAACAGGTCGTCGAGGGGACCGGCCGGGCGGTGCAGTATGTGGCCGGTCGGCGGTGGGAGGTATCGGCGACCGGGTTCTGGCAGCCGCATCGCGGTGCGGCGCAATGTTATTCGGATGTCGTCGCGGAGTGGGCGGATCTCTCGCCGAGGATGCGGGCCTGGGATCTGTACTGCGGCGCAGGCGTTTTCGCCGCGCGGCTCGGGTCTGCGGTGGGGTCCGGCGGTGCGGTGTTCGGCGTCGAGTCGGCGCGGGCAGCCGTGGCGGACGGCTCGGCCGCGCTCGCCGATATGCCGTGGGTGAGTCTGGGTGTGCAACGCGTCGAACGCTGGTTGAGTGACGGAATTCACCGTGCCACACCGGATGTCGTGGTTCTGGACCCGCCGCGGGCCGGGGCGGGCAAGGCGGTGATCATCCCGCTGACGGCGGCGGAACCGGCACGCATCGTGCACATCGGCTGTGATCCCGCGGCTTTCGCCCGCGACATCTCGCTCTACCGCGCGCACGGCTACGCGCCCACCCGCCTGCGCGCCTTCGACGCCTTCCCGGCGACCCATCACGTCGAATGCCTGGCGCTGCTCGAGCCGGTTCCCGAGTGATGCCGCCGCGCCCGGGCAACGGGCCGGCCGGTGCGTGTGACGAGGATTGCCCGAGACGGTGAATCGGTGTGACGTGGCCGACTGCTCGCCGGTGTGTCGCGGACAGGTCGCTGTTCCGGTCATCGGTTCCCCGAACGGCTCCGTAGACTGTTCGGAACAGACGACACCTCCGGAGTAGGGAGCGATAGCGGTGGGAGTGCTTTCCCGGGTAGAGACACCCGAGGACCTGCGCCGGCTGACGGCACCGGAACTGGCCGAGCTGGCGCAGGAGATTCGTGAGTTCCTGGTCCAGAAGGTCGCGGTCACAGGTGGTCATCTAGGGCCGAACCTGGGTGTGGTGGAGATGACGATCGCGCTGCACCGGATCTTCGACTCCCCGGCCGATCCGATCATCTTCGACACCGGCCACCAGGCCTACGTGCACAAGATGCTCACCGGCCGCAAGGACAGCTTCGACCGGCTGCGCAAGCAGGGCGGCCTGTCGGGCTATCCGAGCCGCGCGGAGAGCGCGCACGACTGGGTGGAGTCCTCGCACGCCTCGGCCTCGCTGTCCTACGCCGACGGTCTGGCGAAGGCGTTCGCGCTGACCAAACAGCGCCGCCACGTCGTCGCGGTGGTCGGCGACGGCGCGCTCACCGGCGGCATGTGCTGGGAGGCGCTGAACAATATCGCCGCCGGACAGGACCGTTCGGTGGTGATCGTCGTCAACGACAACGGCCGGTCCTATTCGCCGACGATCGGCGGCCTGGCCGATCGGCTCGGCGCACTGCGCATGCAGCCCGCCTACGAGCAGGCCCTCGACGCGACCAAGCGGTTCGTGCAGGGGATTCCGCGGGTGGGCGGGTCGGCGTATTCGATGCTGCACGCGCTCAAGGCCGGGATCAAGGACGCCGTCGCGCCGCAGGAGCTGTTCAGCGATCTGGGCCTGAAATATCTCGGCCCGGTCGACGGCCACGACACCGTCGCGCTCGAGGCCGCGTTCCGGCGCGCCAAGGATTTCGGCGGTCCGGTCGTGGTGCACGTGGTCACCCAGAAGGGCCGCGGATATCAGCCGGCCGAGGACCACGAGGCCGATCAGATGCATTCGATCGGCTCGATCGATCCCGAGACCGGTAAGTCCACCGCCGCCAAATCGGTCGGCTGGACCTCGGTGTTCTCCGACGAGCTGATCCGCCAGGCCGAACAGCGCGAGGACGTGGTGGCGATCACCGCGGCCATGCCCGGTCCGACCGGGCTGACCCCGTTCGGGGAGCGGTTCCCGGATCGGATGTTCGATGTGGGCATCGCCGAGCAGCATGCGATGACCTCGGCGGCCGGTCTGGCGCTGGGCGGGTTGCATCCGGTCGTGGCGGTGTACTCCACCTTCCTCAACCGCGCCTTCGATCAGCTGGTCATGGACGTCGCGCTGCTCAAGCTGCCGGTGACGCTCGTTCTGGACCGGGCCGGTATCACCGGCGAGGACGGCGCGAGCCACAACGGCATGTGGGACCTGTCGGTGCTGGGCATCGTGCCTGGTATCCGGGTCGCCGCGCCGCGCGATGCGGCGACGTTGCGCGAGGAGCTGGCCGAGGCGCTCACCGTCGCCGACGGCCCGACCGTGCTGCGATTCCCGAAGAGTGCTGTCGCGGAGGATATCTCGGCGATGGAGCGGCTCGACGGGGTCGATGTGCTGCGGATGCCCGAGGGTGGTTCGGCGCAGACCGTGCGCGGTGACGTGCTGCTCGTCGCGGTCGGCCCCTTCGCGCGGACCGCGATGCAGGTCGCGGATCTGCTGGCGCCGGAAGGTATTTCGGTGACCGTCGTGGATCCGCGCTGGGTCCTGCCGGTTTCGGACACCGTCATGAAACTGGCCGAGAACTACCGCCTGGTGGTGACTCTGGAGGACGGGGGCCTGCACGGCGGCATCGGCTCCACGGTCTCCGCGCGGCTGCGCGCGGGCGGTATCGACGTGCCCACCCGCGATATCGGTGTGCCGCAACGGTTCCTGGACCACGCCTCGCGCGCGCAGATCCACGAGGAGCTCGGCCTCACCGCCCCCGACATCGCGCAGCGCATCACCGGGTGGCTCGGCGGAGTCTGAGGACTCCTTCCGCGGCGGGGCCCGAGAGCGGTCCCGCCGCGAATCGACCGTCCGGGATGATTCGGACGGTTTCGGCGAATCGTGTCCGTCGATCCCGGGACAGCCTCAGCGGTCGCGAGCGGGCGGGGCGGGCTCGGTGGCGAACAGGGCCGCGGCCAGCGGCGCGACATCCAGTTCGCGCTGCCAGGGCCGGGCCCCGCCGGCGGTCAGATAATCGTCGATGGCACGGGCCGGGTCGTCCGGCACTGCGCCGGAACGGAATTCGGGCAGCCCGTCCCAGCAGAGGCGGCGCAGCAGATCCGGGGTCAGCAGATTCTCCACCGGAACCGTGTAGCGCGTCGACAGCTCGCCCATGGCGGCGCGGGCGGCGGTGAGCCGGGCCGAGGCGACCGGATCACGCCGCTCCCAGCGATTCACCGGCGGCGGGCCGTCGAAGGGCTGGCTGAGTGTGGGTAGCTCCGAATCCGGCAGGGCGCGTGCGCGTTCCACCGCGCCGAGCCAGTCCCGCGAGTACCGGCGCTGTCGCGGGCCACCGAAGACCGGCAGGGCGCGCAGTGCGCCGACATTTTTCGGATCAGCGGTTGCGGCCGCCACGATCGCCGAATCCGGCAGGATCCGCGCGGGGGCCACATCCCGGTTCCTGGCCAAAACGTCGCGGGTGGACCACAATTCACGGACCACCGCCAGCTGGCGCGGACGACGCAGGGTGTGAATACCCGAGGTGCGCCGCCACCGATCCGGCTTCGGCGCGGCCGGTTCGATCATCCGGACATGCTCGAATTCCTGTGCCGCCCAATCATTCTTGCCCTGCTCGCGGAGCGATTCATCGACCGCCTCGCGCAATTCCAGCAGCAGTTCCACATCGAGAGCCGCGTAGTTGAGCCAATCGTCGGGTAGCGGGCGGGTCGACCAGTCGGCAGCGCCGTGTCCCTTGCGTAATTCCCGGCCGAGCAATTTGTCCACCATCGCGGCCAGGCCCACCCGCTCGAATCCGGCCAGACGCCCGCCCAATTCGGTGTCGAACAAACGCGCCGGATGTAAACCCAGTTCGGCCAGCCCGGGTAGGTCCTGATCGGCCGAATGCAGCACCCATTCCAGACCGTTGATCGCCTCCGCCAGCGGCTCGAGCGCATCGGCCACCGGAATCGGATCGATGAGAACAGTGCCGGAACCCGTGCGGCGCAACTGAATCAGATAGGCACGATTGGAATACCGGAAACCCGAAGCCCGTTCGGCGTCCACCGCCAGCGGTCCGGTCCCTGCGGCCAAACGCGCCGCGACCTCCTCGACGGCCCGCGCCGTATCCGTGACCGGGGGCACGCCCTCGGCAGGTTCGAGCAGCGGGACGGCGGTATCGTCCCGGCTCTCACCCTGGAATTTCGCGGACTCGTCGGCAACTGACATAGCCAAGAACTTTACGTCGCGGTCAGAACTGGTCGTCGGTATTCTGCGGACGCGGCCGCAAATGGGTTATGCCCGCGGGCGGCAAGCCGGCCGCGTAGGCCAGCACTTCGCAGAATGCCTCGACATGTGGTCCGAGCTCGGGGGAGTCCACCGTCCACGAGGCGCGCAACTCCAGCTGATAGGCGCGCGGCGGCCCGGCGATATCCCCGTACCGGATCGAGCTGGTCGAGGTGACCGTACCGCCCAGCGCTGTGAACGACTCCCCGCGCGACTCCAGCGCGTCCACCAGCCAGCTCCACGCGACCTCCGGCAGCAGCGGATCCCCGGCCAGGGCCGCATCGATATCGGCCTGGATGTACGCGACCATCCGGAACACCCCGTGCCAGGCATCCTGGCCGTTCGGGTCGTGCAGCAGGATCAAACGGCCGAACGCGTCGTCCTCGGAATCGACGGGAATCACATTGGTCTCGGGGTGCTTGACTTCGGCACCGATGGCATAGGAATACGGGGCCAGGCGTTGCGGCGGCCGAATCGGTGCAAGCTCGATCCGGGGATGCACGGAAGCGGTGCCCATCGCATCGACCGCGGCGCGAAACTGGGCAGGTTCGCCGGCTGGGCCCGGGGTCGGTGCGGCGCCGTCGCGGAAGTCGAGCGGTGTCACGATTGTGAACCTATCCCCGAACCGGTCGCTGAGACCGGAGGCGCGCCCTAATTTCGGCCTGCTGGAATTTTTGCCTCCGCTCTGCCCCGGTGTGTTCGCGGCGCCCGAAGGCTCACCGCTCGGCCCGGTGTCGGGCACTCGTTCCCTCGCACCCGCCACGCGTCGGGGCGGCGAGCCGCGCCGCAAATCTGGTGTCGGCGTTGTCCGGGGTTGGTGGCATGAGGTGCGTGGGATCTGTTCTGTGCTTTTGGCATTCGCATTGCTGTGGCGCGGTTGCGGTGCCCGGGGCTTACCGCGCCGCAAGCTTGGTGTTGGCGTTCAACGGGGTTGGCGGAACAAGGTGTGAGGGATCTGTTCTGTGTTTCGGCGCTATGCGGCTCGGCGCGGTATCGGGTCCTGGTTCCGGGTGCCCGCCATGTGTCCGGGTGGCAATCCGCGTTGTAAACCGGGGTTGGCATTTCGCGGGATCGGCCGACCGAGGGGCGAGGGGGGATCTGGGTGGAAGCACGGAGTGGTGTTCGGGGTCTGCCTCTCGTTGGGCCGGCTGCGGGCGTTCGTTTCCGGTACCGCACCGGGCAGCGGGGTGCGGAGTCGTGTGGCTGGTCACCGCTGTCCGGGGCCGGGGTGGTGGGTCGCATACGATGGCCGTGATGAGCACACCAATACGTCGCCGGTTGTCCGACGCGCCGTTCCTCGCCGCTGCCACCGGGGCGAGTCCGAAGCGGCGTCCCGTCTGGTTCATGCGGCAGGCCGGGCGGTCGCTGCCCGAGTACCGCGAGGTGCGTGCCGGGATCGGCATGCTGGAGTCCTGTTTCGATCCGGAGCTGGTCTGTGAGATCACCCTGCAGCCGATTCGGCGGCACGGGGTGGATGCGGCGATCCTGTTCTCCGACATCGTCGTTCCGCTCAAGGCGGCCGGGATCGACCTGGACATCGTGTCCGGCGTGGGTCCCGTCGTAGCGAATCCGGTGCGTTCGACCGCCGATGTGCGGGCGCTGCCGCGGCTGCGGCACGAGGAGGTCGGTGCGATTGCCGAGGCCGTGCGGCTGCTGGTGGGTGAGCTCGGCGACACACCGCTGATCGGATTCGCCGGTGCCCCTTTCACTCTCGCGTCCTATCTGGTCGAGGGCGGGCCCAGTAAGAATCACGAGCGCACCAAGGCCATGATGCTCGCCGACCCGGACATCTGGCACGAGCTCCTCGGTGTGCTCACCGATATCACCATCGAGTTCCTGCGCGCCCAGCTCGCCGCCGGGATCGATGCGATGCAGCTGTTCGACTCCTGGGCAGGTGCGCTGTCGCTGGCGCAGTACCGCGAGTTCGTCCTGCCGCATTCGGAGCGGGTCTTCGCTGAGGTCGCCGCGGCGGCCGGACCGGGACTGCCGCGCATCCACTTCGGCGTCGGCACCGGTGAGCTGCTCGGCGTGATGGGCGAGGCCGGAGCCGATGTGGTCGGGGTGGACTGGCGCCTCCCGTTGACCGAGGCCGTGCGCCGCGTCGGTCCGGGAAAGGCGTTGCAGGGCAACCTCGATCCCGCGACGCTGTTCGCCGGACCCGAGGTGGTCGAGCGCGAGGTGCGCCGCATCGCCCACGAGGCGGACGAGGCGATCACCCTGGGCGCGACAGGCCACATCTTCAACCTCGGCCACGGCGTCCTGCCCGATACCGATCCGGGTGCCCTCACCGCCGCCGTCGAGCTGATCCACAGCCTGCCTGTGTAGGACCGCAGCCCGAAGCCGGCGTGTCCTGATCGGCCGTGCCTGCCGTGACCACGTTGGCCATATGTCCTCGATAGCTGCGGGCGGGTGCGCACTGCCGGTTGATTCCCGGAGCACGGGAGCCATCGGGTGTGCTGTGTCAGCCGCAGGTGGTGGCCGCAGTCCTGGGCGAAGGGCACGCCCTCGAACCGGGCACTGTCGTCGAAGGTCCGCGTGCGGGCTCGATGGTTGAGTCCCGGGGCAGGGGCGGTCGGATCGTGGGGACGGCGGAGTGATGCATCGGCCGTGCGACGCGGTGGGAGGGTGTGAGCCGGGCCGCTGTTGCAGCGGGCGTTCGAGGTCGCCGAGTAGGTTCGGTACGGGCTCGGTGAGGCAGTTTCGTCGATGCGGTGAGGAGTGTGGTCGATGCGGGTCGCGGTGGTCGGTGCGGGGATCAGCGGGCTGGTCGCGGCCTATCGGTTGCGGGCGGCGCTGGGCGCCGAGCTCGAACTGGTGCTCGTGGAGCGGCGCGACCGGATCGGGGGGACGCTGCATACCGGCGTGCTCGCGGGCGGGCCGGTGGACCTGGGTGCGGAGGCATTCGTCGGGCGACGTCCCGAAATCCCGGCTCTGCTGCGCGAATTGGGTCTCGAGGACCAGCTGGTGCATCCCTCCGGGCGACGGCCACTGATCTGGTCCGGTGGCGCGGCGCATCCGCTGCCGACCGGCACGCTGATGGGTATTCCCGCAGAAGCGGAGTCCATGGCCGGACTGGTCGACGAGGCGACGCTGCGGCAGATCGCCGCGGAACCGGACCGACCGCTGCACTGGACGCCCCGCGATGACGTGTCGGTGGCGGATCTGGTCGCCGAACGGTTCGGCGCACAGGTGGTGAGCCGCAGCGTCGAGCCACTGCTGGGCGGAGTGTATGCGGGACTGGCGAATTCGATCGGGGTGCGCTCGGCACTGCCGGGACTGGCCGCCGCGCTGGATGCGGGAGCGTCGAATCTGTCCGAGGCGGTATCGCGGGCCTTGCCGCCGCCCTCGACCGCACCGGTCTTCGGTGGCATCCGCGACGGTTACCGCGTCCTGCTCGACGCGCTGCTTTCCGCGGCCGCGCCGGAACTCGAGATCGATACCACCGCACAGGATCTGACCCGCACCTCGCGCGGCTGGCGGTTGGCGCCGGTGGGGGAGTGTGACGCGATCGTCCTCGCCACGCCCGCACCCGTCACCGCCGATCTGCTGGCCCCGGTACTGCCCGAGGCCGCGCGTGCGACGTCGCGCATCGAGCTGTCCTCCTCGGCGGTGGTGGCGCTGGCCCTGCCGGCGGACACGCCGCTGCCGGAGAATTCCGGCATCCTGGTCGCCACCGGAGAATCGTTGCGAGCCAAGGCTTTCACGCTCTCCAGTCGTAAGTGGCCGCATCTGGCCGATCGTGCCGTCGCGATCGTGCGCGCCTCGTTCGGGCGGTTCGGCGACGACAGCCTGCTGGCGCTGTCCGACGCCGAACTCATCGCCGCCGCGACCGAGGATCTGGCGACGGTGACCGGTATCTCGGTACAGCCGGTCACCGCGGCCGTCCAGCGTTGGCGCGGCGGCCTGCCGCAATACGCACCCGGGCACGCCGACCTCGTGTCCACGATCGAATCGGCGATCGACGCGGTGCCCGGACTGGCGCTGGCGGGCGCCTACCTGCACGGCGTCGGCGTCCCGGCCTGTGCGGCCTCGGGTACGGCCGCCGCCGAGCAGATCCTCGCGGGGCAGACGAACTGAACCGAGGCGGAGGGTGGGTGTCGTCATGCGGAAAACGTTGGCACACAGGGCATTACAAGTCCATAACCGTCTGATTCCCGCACCCGTTACCCGGATCCGCACCCGATGTCCTCGGCGTGTTCGCCGGTAAACGGTGCGGCTGTGTGACCGGGTGATCCGCAGTGGCACCATATGGGTATGGCACGACTCGATTACCAGGCGCTCAATTCGACCATCCGGTATCTGATGTTCTCGGTGTTCCAGGTGCAGCCCGGGGCATTGGGGGAGGACCGCGAGGCGGCGATCAAGGAGGCGCGCGCGTTCTTCGACGGTCTCGCCGACAAGGGCGTCGTCGTGCGCGGCCTGTACGACGTCGCCGGGATGCGCGCCGATGCCGACTTCATGGTCTGGTGGCACGCCGACCGCATCGAGGATCTGCAGGCCGCCTACGCCGATCTGCGCCGCACCACCGCACTGGGCCGGGCCAGCGCCCCGGTGTGGAGCAACGCCGCGGTGCACCGCCCGGCCGAGTTCAACAAGAGCCACATCCCGGCCTTCCTGGCCGGTGAGGAGCCGGGCAACTACCTGTGCGTCTACCCGTTCGTGCGCTCGTACGACTGGTACCTGCTGCCCGACGCCGAGCGCCGCAAGATGCTGGCCGACCACGGCAAGGAGGCCCGCGACTATCCCGACGTGCGTGCCAACACCGTCCCCGCCTTCGCCCTGGGCGATTACGAGTGGATCCTCGCGTTCGAGGCGCCCGAACTGCACCGCATCGTCGATCTGATGCGCGATCTGCGGGCCACCGAAGCCCGGCGGCACGTGCGCGAGGAGGTGCCGTTCTTCACCGGCCCGCGCGTCGAACTCGAGCAGTTGATCACCGCTCTGCCCTGAGCGCGGCCGCACCCCGACGCACTACCGGTTCGGGGCACGCATCGCGAGCCCCGGTAATTCGGGTCATGCGCAGTGCGAGCCCCACACCGTACTGTTCCCCCGTCGCCTCAGTGTGTTGCGTCGTCCGAGGGGTGCAGGCGCAGCGAGATGGAGTTGATGCAGTACCCGCCCGAACATCGTCAGGCCACCTGGCCGGTGAGCGCGGCTTTCGGCTGGTCAGAGGAAGGATTGGTGTTCGACAGGGCGTCGCGTGAATCACTGTGAGGCCGCGTAGATCACGGACGATCAGCCTGAATTCGTTCGCGAAAACGTGCACGACAATCGAGTGCTCTTCGGCGTGGTGATCAACGACACGCCGAAGCATTCGGTTGCATGGCTCTGTCCGGAACCTAGTTCGTCTGGTTCGCGGCTGTCGATTCCTGGAAGTCGACGAGTGCTTCTCCGTATGTCTGCGCCCACTCCGTCAGCATCGCTATCGGCGCCTGGAGTGTCCGGCCGAGCGGGGTCAGGCTGTATTCCACCCGTGGGGGCACTTCGGCGTACCGCTGTCGATCGATGAGGCCGTTGCTCTGCAGGCGGCGCAGGGTCTGGGTCAGCACCTTCCGGGAGATCCCGCCGGACAGAGCGACAAGTTCACTGTGCCGCTTGGGGCCCGCTGCCAGCGCGTACAAGGTGACTACGGTCCACTTGTTCGCGATGACCTCGATCGCTGTGCGCGCAGGGCAGTCGGACATGAACATGATTCCGGCAGGAGAGCTCACCGTCCGAAGGTTACCAAAGGGTACCTATCGGATTCCTAGCGTTGCCATCATGCATATCGCAGCCCTGACCCTGTCCGTCCTGCTCGCTCTGGCGATGCTCCAGTCCGGCGTGATGAAGTTCGTCCGCCCAGCGTGGATACGCCAATTCGCCGAAGCGGTCCACCTCACCAATCCCCAGCTCACCGTGCTCGGGAGCCTGCAGATCGCCGCGACGGTCGGTCTCATCTGGGGCATCTGGTTCCCGCCCTTCGCGATCGCCCCCGCGATCGGACTGGTGCTCTACTTCGGCGGCGCGATCATCGCCCACACCCGCAGCGGCGACCGGAACATGGTGGGAGCCGTGGTTTTCCTCGCGTTCTCGATCGTGACGTCGGTCGTGCTCGTTCTCGATGTTCTCGTCGCCTGAGTCGACAACAACCGGCACCGGAGGACGGCATTTGATCAAACGTTCTGTGTCGCCTGGGCTTTCGTGATTTTTCGTCTGGGGATCGGATCCTCCTGGCCCGCAGTGGGGTAGGCCTCGGCGCCGCTGAGCGAGGTGCTCGGTTGGTCGTGGATATCGACGGGGACATCGCCGACCAGGGTGACTCGGTGTAACAGGCGGCGTTGGTCGCGGTAGTCGGAGACCGCGCGATGCTGTGTGGCGCGGTTGTCCCAGATGGCGACATCACCGTAGTTCCAGTTCCAGCGAATGCTGTGTTCCGGCACGGTGATGTGGTCCTGCAGAAGCTGTATCAGTACTTGCGATTCGCGTGTGTCGAAGCCGACGAGTCGATCCGCGAACCGCCCGAGAAGCAGGACGCGTTCCCCGGTCTCCGGGTGAACCCGCACTACCGGGTGCTCGGTCCGAATGTCCGGCTCTGTGAACGCCGCCGCGAACCAGGCGGCCTTCGCCTTGTCCACGAGTTCGGGTGATCCGGCCTGCTGGACGAAGCCGACCCGGTTGCCGTGTACCGCCCGCAGCGATTCGGCCAACTGCTTCAACGGACGGGGAAGTGACGTGTAAGCCGCCGCGGTGGATGCCCACAATGTGGTGCCACCGTAGGTGGGCAGCGTCACTGCACGCAGGATCGACGCCTTGGGGAAGCTGAGCATGAACGTCATGTCACTGTGCCAGCTCGTAGCTCTGGCCGTTCCGGAATCGATCGGCGTGATCCGGTCGCCGTCACGCTGCGCGTGATGGGCGAAGGGTGTGCCCAGTAGTTCGCCGAATGCGTACTGTTGCTCATCGTCGAGGTGGTGCTGGTCGCGGAAGAAGATCACCTTGTGCTCCAGCAGTGCTTTGTTGATGTCGGCAACCACCAACGGATCCAAGTTGCCGTCCAGGCGCACGCCGTCGATGCGCGCTCCGATGTGCAGCCCCAGCTTGTGAACGATCACATTTGTGCTCATGACTCCTGATCTCTCCATTGTTTCGGGTACGGCGTCGCCCGGCGGAACGCCACTGTAATCAAGCGATTACACCTGCGTGTTCGAGTGTAATCACTCGATTACAGTCCTGAGCTGAGAAAACACTAAGATCGGAAGCCATGGCGACACCACGTGCAGAGGGCAAACCGGTAGGCCGGGACCAGGTGGTAGCCGCAGTTCTCGAACACGCCGCCGATCTCTTCGCCGAGCGTGGCCCCGCGGCCACTTCCACACGTGACATCGCTGCGCGCGCCACTGTCAATCCAGCGCTGGTCTTCCGGCATTTCGGCACCAAGGACCTACTCGTCGGCGCGGTCCTCGACTACCTCGCTGCCCGCTCGGCCGCCGCGCGAAAGGCCGGCGCGGACCCGTCGCTGGCCGAGTCCGAAACCCGACGGCAATGGCAAGTGATCACGCGCGCCCTGATGGACGGCTATCCCGTTGGTCGCCTGCAGCATCAGTTCCCCGGCGTGGCCGAGCTGATCGAGAAGGCCGGTGTCCGATACGACGACGAAGCCGAGGCTCGACTGGCTGCCGCCAACGTGGTCGCCCTCCGCCTGGGCTGGCAACTGGCCGAGCCTTCCGTGCGCGCGGCGGCCGGATTGGATGCCGTATCCGAAGAACGTATACAAGAGGGAATCCGGACCGCTACCGACAACATCCTCGGCAACGGCGACCGCGCCTCGGACCGCTGACCGATCAACCGCAGGCTTCGTCCTGTCCGGCCGAGCGGTGTACCAGGTCGAGGTTCGATCATGGGGTGCGAGCGGTCTGATTCGTGCGGAATGCGTCGATGTTGCGTGTGCACCAGTCGGTGAAGTTTCGGGGTCGGCGGCCCAGCAGGCGTTCGATGGTATCGGTGCGAAATCCGGTGGTGTCGTTGCGCATCAGGGTGAAGCCTTCGAGGATTGCGGCGGCCAGGGCCGGGGGTGCGCCGTGGGGATATCGGGACGCGACGGCCTGCTCGGGGGTAGCGGCCTCGCGCACGTCGATGTCGCGGCCGATCGCCGCCGCGATGACCGCGATTTGCTCGGCGATGGTGAACGTCTCGTCGCCGGTGAGGTAGTACTCCATGCCGTCATGGCCGTCTTCGGTGAGAGTCATGGCGGCGACCGCGGCGATATCGCCCGGATCGACCGGCGCGTATCGGCCGGGACCGGTGGGGTCGTCCACCACGCCTCCGGCACGGATGACCGGCGCCCATTCCAGGGCGTTGGTCATCAAGCCGCCCGGCCGCAGGATCGTATACGGCAGGCCCGCGGCTCTCACGATGCTCTCGCGTTCGTGGTGCCAGCGCCCCATCGCGGGGATCGGATCGCCCATCACGTTGTAGGACGACAGCAGCACGATCCGGCCGACCCCGGCCGCCCGCGCCGCGGCGACCATGTCGCGGGTGTGGTCCAGGCCGATCCCCGGAACGAGCAAGAACAAGCGATCGGCACCGTCGAGCGCGGGTGCGTAGGTGTTCGGATCGTCCAGGTCGCCGACCACGCGGCGAGCACGCTCGGGCAAGCCGTCGGCACGTCGTGGATCGCGGACGAAGATGCGGAACTCGACGTCCCGCGCGGCAAGGGCGTGCACGAGTTCGCGACCGATGTTTCCGGTCGCTCCGGTGAGAAGTATCATCACAACTCCAATCGTTAGCCGTCTATCGAAAAACGATAGACGGCTAACGATCCAATGACAAGCGCGAGGCCGACGGTGGCCTCGCTCCGGCTCAGGAGGCTTGATGCCCGCATTTCTCGACCTTCACAGCCGGACCTCGAAGCTGTTGCGGGCACTGGTCGAGCGCAGTGTGCGCCCGTACGGGCTCTATCCAGGCCAGGACTTGGTGCTCGGCGTGCTCTGGGACCACGACGGCCGCACCCCCGGCGAGGTCGCCGCCGCGCTGAACGTCACCACGCCGACGATCGTGAAAATGGCCAACCGCATGACCGAGACCGGATTACTGACCCGCCGTGGTGACCCCGACGACAACCGGCTCGTCCGGCTGTGGCTCACCGACAAAGGCCATGAGCTTCGAGACCGCGTCGAAAACAGCCGCACATCGCTGGAGAACCTCATCACCGCGGATCTCACCGACACCGAACGCCGATGCCTGCTCACCGCGCTCGGAAAAGTCCATCACTCCGCAGCTCGATTGCTGGAGCAGCCGCACATCTGAGAGCCCGCCGCAAACCCGTAGCCGCTGCCACCGATCGCCCGAGCGCAGCCTCAGATCACCTCGTAGACATCGTCGGCCGGGCGGCCCAACAGGCGGTCGGCCATCTCTGCCTTGAGTTGTGTGAGGTGTGCTTCCTCGGTGGCGGTTCGATCGGGCTTGCGTGCCAGGATGATGAATTCCTCGGTGACCAAGCCGTCATCGCGTAGCTGCACTCTCACGCGATCGCCGCGGTAGGTGAACTCCCAGACGTAGTCCTCGAGCAGGGGCCCGCGTCCGGGCCTGCGTAGCTGTGGGGTGACGATGTACTGCCCCTCGGTCATCGCACGCAGCACCATCTCGATGGCATCTCGCCCGCCGGGGCCGCGGAATCCGGTCCGTACCTTGACTTCTCGGCGATCGACCAGCGGCGCCAGCTGCGGCAGAGCCACCTGCATGGCGGTATAGCCGTGTGCCACACCGCCCGGGGCCGCCGGGCCGTGGTACTTCATCAGTTCTTCGAAGGTGAACTCCAAAGTGGTACTGCCTTCTCGAACTCTCAGTGACATGTCATGCCCTCTCGGTAGAGTTCGGTGGCAGAATCACCACGCCGGCGTAAGCGGGTGTTTCAGCTGGTAGGACTGTCCGTCGGCTGCAGGCGCACCGAGATGGAGTTGATGCAGTACCCGCCCGAACATCGTCAGGCCACCTGGCCGGTGAGTGCGGCTTTTCGGCTGGTCGGAGAAAGGATTGGTGTTCGACAGGGCGTCGCGTTCGGTTGCATGGCTACCTTTTGGCAACCCTTAGCCTACTTGTCTTGTCCCTACTGTGTGGGGCTGCCTGGCCTCTGAGTCGCGTTCGGTCCGCCGCAGTCGGTTGGGGACGGCGTTGCACGACCAGAGCTGATGTCGGGCTGAGTACGCGACCGGAGAGATGGCATCCAGCTGCAATCAGTGGATATTCGTCGCCGTCTTGTCGAACTCGATCTGGTCGCATTACTGCCGGTCTCGGCGATGTCATTGGAGAATCTGCCGAGAGCGCCGGTGAAAGAGCTTCTGGGCGTGCTGATTTCGACGGCAGCTGGTGCGCCTCTTCGTAATGGGCAAGCCCTTGCAGTTCTTTGTACACAACCCGCCGCTGCCGTGATGGTCGCGCGGGCCGGTCGCGCGCTGCGCGAACTCGGCCGTGCTCAGGTCGAGATTGCGCCGGTGCCGGGAGTGGTCACCGGGACCGTGGCCGTCGGGCTGCTGGAGAGCGCCGCGGATCTGCTTGCCGGAGAGTTGATTTCGACTGTCCAGCAGGGATCGGTATCGCGGAAGATGTCGCCAAGGGGCATTGAGTGCGGCGCCACTCTGTGATCCGGAGATTCAGCGGTTAGTTGTGCTGACCATGCTCGGTGCTCGGTGCTCGGTGCTCGGTGCTCGGTGCTCGGTGCTCGGTGCTCGGTGCTCGGTGCTCGGTGCTCGGTGCGCGAGGGGCGATGGCCCTCTGCACGGTTGCACACCGCTGATGCTCAACCTTCGGTTGTCGGCGGGGCCTGAATCACGACGTCGCCGAACTGTTGGGAGTCGGTGGGGGTGAGGTCGGAGTCGGTGAGGATGTTCGTGATTTCGTCGAGTCCGGCGACTTTGGCCAGTGCGCGGCGGCCGAATTTCGAGCTGTCGGCTACGACGACGGCATGTCCTGCGGCGGTGATCATGGCGCGTTTGAGTGGGACTTCGAGGGTGTTCATGTTGGTGACTCCGGCCTCGATGTCGATGGCGTCGGCGCCGAGGAATGCCCAGTCCGCGGTGTAGTCGGACAGGAACGCGATCGCGCGTTCGCCGACGAGGGTGAAGACCGAGCCGAGTAGTTCGCCGCCGGTGACGAGTAGGCGCATGCCGGGGGTTTCGGCGATGTATTTGGCGATGCGCAGGTCGTTGGTGATGACGGTGAGTCCGGTGTGGTTGCGTAGGGCGCGTGCTACTTCGTAGGTGGTGGATCCGCTGTCGAGGATCACTGTCTGGCCGTCGCGTACTCGGTCGGCGGCTGCTTGTCCGATGGCGGCCTTCTCGGTGAGGCGTTCGCCTTCTTTCATGGTGTAGGGCAGTTTGGCGGTGCCGCCGGGGGTGGGGCGTGCGCCGCCGTGGGTGCGTTGGGCTTGTCCTTCTCGCTCGAGTGCGTCGAGGTCGCGGCGGATGGTGGATGCGTCGACGCCGAGTTCGTCGGCGAGGGCTTTGGCTTCGACGTAGCCGTCGGTGACCAGTCGGTGCATGATTTCGCGCCGTCGCGTGCTCGCGAGCAACTTCGCCTCCCGGAACCTGGTCGTTCGTCTGTGATCCTGTCGTGCGGTTTCTGCATGGTACTAGGCGTTGGTGTTGACTTGTTCGTGCAACGGTGTGCATGATTTCAGGCATTGACTGCGCGATTTCGTGCGCAGCAGATGTCGAGGAACCTGATGAATCGCACACTGAAACGGTTGGCCGACGAGGGGGTGTCGGTCTGGCTGGACGACCTGAACCGGCACCTGTTGTGGTCGGGAGACTTGGCGCAGCTCGTCCGGTCGGGCACGGTCGTGGGCCTGACGACGAACCCGACGATCTTCCACAACGCGCTCGGCCAGGACGCGGAATACATCGAGGAGATGCAGGTCCTGCGGCGCCGGGGTGTTTCCGCGCTCGAGGCCGTCCGGACGTTGACCACGGGCGATGTTCGCGCGGCGTGTGACGTGCTCGACCCGGTCTACCGTGCGACCGGGGGACGTGACGGCCGGGTGTCGATCGAGGTCGACCCGCGATGGGCGCACGACACCGAGCGCACGATCGAGGAGGCGCGGGCGTTGTGGCGGCTGGTCGACCGGCCCAACGCGATGATCAAGATTCCCGCCACCGTGGAGGGTTTGCCGGCGATCACGACTTGCCTGGCCGAAGGCATCAGCGTGAACGTGACGTTGATCTTCTCCGTGCGGCGCTACCACCAGGTCATCGACGCATTCTTGGAGGGCTTGGAAAGGGCTCGCGCCGCCGGGCTCCCGCTCGCCGAGATCGGTTCTGTCGCATCGTTCTTCGTCTCGCGGGTGGATACCGAGGTGGATCGTCGTCTCGACGCGCTCGCGACACCGGCCGCCGCGGCCCTGCGTGGGCGTGCCGCGATCGCGAATGCGCGTTTGGCGTATCTGCGCTATGAGAACATGCTGCGCGACCCTCGCTGGCTGGAACTCGGTGCTGCCGGAGCGTCACCGTTGCGGCCGCTGTGGGCCTCGACCGGCGTGAAGGACCCCGCCTACCCCGACACTCGCTATGTGACCGAGCTCGTTGCGCCCGGAACCGTGAACACGATGCCGCCGGCCACTCTCGACGCGGTGATCGCGCACGGAACCGTCCTCGGCGACCGCATCAGGGGCAACTACGACGACGCCTGGGAAGTCGTCACCCAACTCGGCGAGACCGGAATCGACTTCGACGATGTGCTCGAGCAGCTCGAGCGGGAGGGCATCGCGAAGTTTCAGACGTCGTGGCAAGCGATGATCGAGGACGTCGACCGGATCCTGTCGGGCGTTCGCGCATGAGGTCTCCGGAGGGTGCGGGGCGCGGTGATGAGGTACACGCGAGTCCGTTCGAGCTGCCCGTGTGGCACGAACTGGCGACGCACCGTGCGGAATTGGCGTCGACCTCGATGGGCAGGCTGTTCGAGGACGATCCTCGGCGCGGTGTGAAGCTGTCGGCCGAGTTCGACGGTGTGGTGCTGGACTATTCGAAGAACGTGATCACCGACCGCACTGTGGATCTGCTGATGCGTCTGGCCCGCGATCGCGGCCTGGCTGCGGGAATCGACGCGATGTTCGGTGGCACACGGATCAACACGACCGAGGATCGCGCGGTGTTGCGCACTCCCGCAAGTGAATCCGTTCTGCTGGACGGTGTCGATGTCGTGCGTCCGGTGCACGAGGTACTGGGCCGGATGAGCGATCTCGCCGACGCGATTCGGTCGGGACGGTGGCGTGGCGCGACCGGCCGCTCGGTGCGCACGGTGGTGAACATCGGAATCGGCGGATCCGATCTGGGCCCCGCGATGGCCTACCACGCGTTGCGCGAATTCGCGCACGCCGAGGTCGAGGCACGGTTCGTCTCGAACGTCGACGGTCACGACATCGACCGGGTGCTGGGTGATCTGGACCCGGAAACGACGTTGTTCATCGTGTCGTCGAAGACGTTCAGCACGATCGAAACGTTGACCAACGCCCGCACCGCTCGCCGGTGGCTGGTGGATCGTCTCGGTGACGAGGCGGTCGGCAAGCATTTCGTCGCGGTGTCGACCAACGCCGAGCAGGTCGGTGCCTTCGGGATAAATCCGGCGAATATGTTCGAGTTCTGGGACTGGGTCGGTGGGCGGTACTCGTTGATGTCGGCGATCGGGTTGTCGCTGATGATCGTCATCGGCCCCGAGGGGTTCCGGGAGATGTTGGCCGGTGCGCACGCCATCGATGAGCACTTCCGCACGGCTGCGTTCGAGGAGAATCTTCCGGTGTTGCTGGGTCTGTTGGGGATCTGGCATCGGAACTTCTGTGGTGCACAGGCTTTCGCGGTCCTGCCCTATGATCAGCGGCTCGCGTTGCTGCCGGCGTATCTGCAGCAGCTCGACATGGAAAGCAACGGCAAGTCCGTCAACCGGCACGGCTGCCCGGTCGGGGTCGATACCGCACCGGTCGTCTGGGGCGCGCCGGGTACGAACGGGCAGCACGCCTTCTTCCAAATGCTGCATCAGGGAACGACTCCGGTGCCGTGTGACTTCATCGGCGTGCTCGAGCCCGCACATACTCATCGTGTGCATCACGACCTGCTGATGGCGAACCTGTTCGCGCAGACCCGAGCCCTGGCCTTCGGTGATCTCGACACCCCGGAGCCGCCGCCACATCGATCGTTCCCGGGCGATCGGCCGAGCAACACGATTCTGCTGCCCAGCCTGACTCCGTACACGCTGGGGCAGTTGATCGCCCTGTACGAGAACAAGGTGTTCGTACAGGGTTGGATCTGGGGGGTGAACTCGTTCGATCAGTGGGGTGTGGAACTGGGCAAGAAACTCGCGACCAGTATCCACGAGGACCTACGATCCGATGCGCCGCCCGATTTCGACAGCTCGACCAACGCGCTGATGCTGCGTTATCGACACGCCCGGCGATCGGGCCCGGTCGGGCAGCCGTCGGCAACTACTACAGGAGAGATCTGAATTATGGCCTCTACCAATGCAATCGCGCAGATCGGTGTCACCGGTCTGGCTGTCATGGGCAGCAACATCGCCCGCAACTTCGCCCGGCACGGGTACACCGTTGCTTTGCACAATCGCAGCGTCGCCAAGACCGACGCGCTGTTGGCCGAGCACGGTGGTGACGGGCAGTTCGTGCGCACCGAGACCATCGAGGAGTTCCTCGGTGCGCTGGAGAAGCCGCGGCGGGTGCTGATCATGGTCAAGGCGGGCGAGGCGACCGATGCGGTGATCGAGGAACTCGCGGCGGCGATGGAGCCGGGCGACATCATCATCGATGGCGGCAATGCCCTGTACACCGACACCATCCGGCGCGAGGCCGCGATGGCCGCGCGTGGACTGAATTTCGTGGGGGCGGGCATTTCCGGCGGTGAGGAGGGCGCGCTCAACGGGCCTGCCATCATGCCGGGCGGGCCCAAGGAATCCTACGAGTCGCTGGGGCCGTTGCTGGAATCGGTGGCCGCGAAGGTCGACGGCGTCCCGTGCTGCACCCATATCGGCCCGGACGGGTCCGGTCATTTCGTGAAGATGGTGCACAACGGCATCGAGTACGCCGATATGCAGCTCATCGGCGAGGCCTACCACCTGCTGCGGGACGCGCTGGGATCCAGCGCCGGGCAGATCGCCGAGGTGTTCACCGAATGGAATTCCGGCGAGTTGGAAAGCTACCTGGTGGAGATCACCGCGCAGGTGCTCCAGCAGGTCGACGCCACCACCGGCAAGCCGCTGGTCGATGTGATCGTGGACGCCGCCGAGCAGAAGGGCACCGGCCGCTGGACGGTCAAGTCCGCGCTCGATCTGGGTATCCCGGTCACCGGCATCGCCGAGGCGGTCTTCGCCCGTGCCCTGTCCGGGGCGCGTGCGCAGCGCAAGGCCGCTCAGGGCTTGGCATCCGGAAAGCTCGCGGAAAAGCCCAGCGACGCAGCGCAATTCACCGAGGACATCCGCCGCGCGCTGTACGCCTCCAAGATCGTCGCCTACGCCCAGGGTTTCGACCAGATCGCCGCGGGCAGCACCGAATACGACTGGGACCTGCACCCCGGTGACCTGGCCACGATCTGGCGCGGCGGTTGCATCATCCGGGCCCGATTCCTCAACCGCATCAAAGAGGCCTACGAACAGGACCCGGCCCTGCCCAGCCTGATCCTGGCCCCGTACTTCCGCCAAGCCATCGAGCAGGCCGTCGACAGTTGGCGACGGGTCGTCTCCACTGCGGTCCAACTGGGCATCCCGGTGCCCGCGTTCGCGTCCTCACTGGCCTACTACGATGCCCTGCGCGCAGAACGCCTGCCCGCGGCCCTCACTCAGGGGCAGCGCGATTTCTTCGGCGCGCACACCTACGAGCGGGTCGACTCGGACGGCAAGTACCACACGCTGTGGAGCGGGGACCGCACCGAAGTGCGCGTCGACTGACTGCTGCGGCGTCGAGTACGACTCAGCGGTCCATGCGTGATCATCATCGAGTCATGACAAGTCTGTATTTCCGACACGGTCGGATGAACCGGGAGGATGATGTCTGATGGCCGATCACGATGTGGGGTGAGGGAGCGGTGCACGAGATGGACAGCAGCACCAGCCGTGTCCAGCACCGACTCACCCCGCTCGCGCGAGTGTTCAAGAATCAGGCGCCGGCAGCGTCTGTGGGGCGGTCAGTGAGATCGAGGCACTCCTCACTTTGCTCCCAGGGGCCGGGGCCGTAGCTGCCGATCCAGCCCGGAGAGATGATTAATCGCATAAAAGGAGAATGAGACTCTCGCGCGATGTGATCGACCATACACCTTGGTGTCAGCCCGGTCGACGCGGTGTGCAGCCTCCAGCTTTCGGATGCCGATTGGCCGCGCGATCGCCTCGTTCCGGTCGCTGCGGTTCGGATAACCCGCAGCGCACGCCTGGCACGCTGGACGACGTCGTGGATCAGATTCCGACGAGGGCAACGATGCGAACCGGACTGTGTGGCCGTGCAGTCCTGGTGACCGGTGCGACTGCCAACATTGGGCGAGCCATCTCCGAGAGCGACCGGAGTGGGTGTTTCAGCTGGTAGGACTGTCCTTCGGCTGCAGGCGCAGCGAGATGGAGTTGATGCAGTACCGCTTGTCGGTCGGGGTCGGGTATCCCTCCCCCTCGAAGACGTGGCCGAGGTGGCTGTGGCAGTTCGCGCACAGCACCTCGACACGGCGCATGCCCAGCGAGTCGTCGGTGCGCAGGAGTACCGCGTCCGAGTCGGCCGGATCGAAGAACGAGGGCCAGCCGCAGTGCGAATGGAACTTCTCGGTGCTGCGGAACAGTTCCGCGCCGCACGCCCGGCATTCGTAGACACCGGCGGTCTCGGTGTCGGTGTATTCGCCGGTGTAGGGCCGCTCGGTACCGGCCTCCCGCAGCACCGCGTACTCCTGCGGATCGAGTTTGGCTCGCCATTGCTGCGGGGTCAGCACGATCCTGGGTGCGGGCAAGGACGTCTCGGACTCGGAACTCATAGCCCGATTCTAATGAGATGGCAGCCCGCCCGGCCGCCGTGCCGAGCACGGCGGCGCGAACAGTGCGGGCTCAGCCCGCCGACGGCGGGTTGTAGTACCACTTGCCGCTGCCGGAGGGGTATTCGAAGCAGCTGCTGTAATGACCCGTCGCGATCGACGCCTGCTGACAGGCGGCCTTGCCGGTCGGTTCGCCCGACTGGGTGAACGGACCGACCGAATGAGATCCGGGAACTATCGGATCGGCCCCGGCGATACCGGCGAGGCCGCCCATGAGCCCCAGTGACAACGCGCCCACCGCAACAACTTTCGACAACACTGCAGCTCCCAGAGGATGTTGGTGTGAATGTCCGGGTCACAGTAGTGCGAATCGGACACCTCGGAACGGCACGTTGTAATGATGGTTACCGCTGGGCGAGCTTGTCCAGCGATGGCCGGGCGACCGGCCGACGCTGCTCAGCGCAGGACGCCGGCCTCGTTCGGTGCGTTGCTGGGCTCCTCGTCGTCCGGGTCCGCCGGACCGATCGTCGCGGTGGTGTCGGGGACCGGAATTCGCGGGGTCTGCGGCGCATCCGCCACGGGCGCACCGTTGTGTTCGGGCAACAGGAACACCGGATCGATCCCGGAGTCGAGCCGTCCCTCGCGCCGCGCGGTCAGATACCGGTCGCCGAGCACGCAGAACGTCACGAACAGCAGCAGTCCCCAGCCGAAGGTGATCCGCAGATACTCCAGATCCCGGCCCACCACCTGCCAGTGGTCCAGCAGCCACTTGTCGAACGTGGTGAAGCCGAATATCGCCAGCCAGGCGGGCCAGTTCCGCAGTACCGAATTGCGCAGCACCACCGTCATCAGGAACGGGAACAGCAGCATCGAGTAGTACTGCTGGCCCAGGCCGCTGATCAGGAACTCGGCCAGCAGCAGGATGCCGGAACTGGTGCAGATGAAGAACAGTTCGTCGTGGCGGTAGTACCGGTACAGCAGCCACAGCGAGGCCAGTACGAGCACGCCCATGCCGATCCGGATGCTCCAGGTCAGCAGGGACGGCAGACCCAGGTAGGCGGAGATGCCCGGAATCGAGCTGTTGAAGTAGTCGCGAGCCTGTATCGAGTACGGCAGGGTCCGATGCAGATAGTCCATCGGATCCTTGATCAGCGGCAGCGCGATCGCCGTCAGCGCGATCGGTACGCCGAGTGCGGGCAGGAAGACCTTCCACTGGCGACGCATCAGCGGTATCAGCAACATCGGGGCGATTGTCGGTTTCACGGTAATCGCCAAACCCATCACCACACCGGCCCAGAGTTCCCGCCGGGCGAGCAGCAGCGCGATGAAGAGGACCTCCGCGAGCAGGATGCACCCGTTCACATTGCCGAAAGCCAGTGTGTTGATGACGGTTTCGGACGAGAACATGAGCAGCAGCGTCAGCGGCGCGGCATAGGACTTGATGCTCAGCTTGAACAGCTTGAGCAGCAGGTACCAGGCGACCAGCATCGCGATCGCGTTGAGTGAGTCGAAGCACCACTTCGACCGGTCCGGGTCGATGATCGCCAGCGGCGCGATGAGCAGCGTGCCACCCGGTGGATACAGGTAGTGCGGATCGACCAGGTCGAAGTTCTCGGCGTATATCGACCGCCCGTTCAGGAACGCCAGGGACGCCTTGTACACGGGTGCGAAGTCGTCGGTGATGTTGAAGTTCGTCGCCTTGACGAAGACCTGGTGCAGCACTGTCATGACCGCGAACGGCCATAGCGCGAAATTCAGGACCTCGGAGGTCGTACGAGCGGTGCGCGGCTCGAGCTGACGAAGGAACACTGGGGCACGGTACACCGGAAAGTACCCGGACCGTTGCCCGGACCCGCCGAAACGGGGTCAGGCGGGGCAGGTCGTCCCGTCGGCGGGCAACGTCCCGTCCTTCAGGTAGCCGACCAGGCTCTGCTGCACGCAGGCCGAGTGCGAGAAGACCGGGTAACCCCAGCCCTGCCAGGTGACGGTCGACGTACGCGCACCCGCCGACCCGAGCACACCCGTCACCGAGGGCCGCGCATCGCTGCCCGCGACGGGATTCGCGTCGTTGCCCAGAACCAGGGTCGGCAGATCGAACGTGGTGGGCAGCTGCGCAGCATTCGGCGTCGGCCAGGCCGTGCACGCCATGAGACCGATCGCGGCGGCTTTGCCGAAGACGGGATACTGCTTGGCCCAGACGGTTTCGAGTTGTTTCACCCGATCGGGGGTGGCCGGTTTCTGGTTGTCGCTGCAGGTCGAGACGAACTGCCCGTCGGAGTCGGTGGCGGCCGATTCCCGGCCGATCAGCTGGTTCAGTGCGGCGTTGTCGCCGTGGCCCGCGGCGGACAGCGCGTCGGCCAGCTCTGCGGTGTGGTTGGCCTGATCGGCCCGGGGATCGGCGAGGAATCCGGAGATGGCGGTCAACAGCGCGTTCGCCGAGACGCCGCCGAGTTGACCGGCGGCCGCGCGGTCGACCAGTGCGATGATCGCGCCGCGCGGATCGCTGCCCAGCGAACAGCTCAACGCCGCGCAACGCTGTGCGAATGCGGTCAGTGCGGCTTCGGACCCCTTGACTCGCTGTTCGGCACGAGTCGCCGAATCGACGTTGGCGGCCACCGGGGAATCCAGCACGAGTCGGGCCAGATGTTCGCCGTATTTGGCGGCGTAGGCCAGCGCGACCCGCGAGCCGTCGCCGGTGCCCAGCAGTGCGATGTGGTCGACCTGCCACTGCTTGCGCAGTTGATCGAGGTCGTCGGCGGCGTGCCCGGCGTCGAAGGTGCCCTGGTAGGGCTGCAGGAAATCCTGGCAGGCGATGGTCGCGTCCTGACTGACCTTGGCCATCGCGTCGATCTGGTTGCCCCCCGCGGACTGGTCGTTGTCCGCGAGGCTGCGCCGGGTGTCGTCGGTCAGGCAGTTGATCGGCTGGGAACTGCCGATCCCGCGCCGGTCCACCGCGACGATCGGATGCGCGGCCAGCACCGCGGAGGTGGGGCCGGTGGCCAGTCCGGCGAGTGTCGCGGTGGAGGAGCGGTCCGCGCCGGAGGTGAGTACCAGCGGCGCGGCGTTCGCGGGCGTCTGCGGCAGGCGAGCGCGTACGGCGGCATTGCGGAAGGTGCCCAGTACCGCGCCCCCGGCATCGATCGCGGTGGAGTAGTCGGCGCATTCGAAGATCAGTCCGGCCGGTGGCGCGCCCAGGCCCAGCGCGTTGAACGTGGCCGCCGCGCAGTCGTGCCAGCCCAGATCCGTCTTGGGCACTTCGGCCGACGGCGGCGTCGCGGGGGCCGGGCTGGTGGTGGCGGCCGCGCCACCGGAATGCGGGCGGACCTCGGCGATTCCCGGACGGTCGGACGGGCCCGCGCCGCAGGCGGCGGTGAGGAGGATCGTCAGCGATGACGATGCCAGCAGTGCGGCTCGAGTCCTGCGCATGTATTACACCCTGCCAGGTCCGGCGGGCGCTTTCAGCCTTGGGTGCGGGCGCGTTCCCAGCGGGTCAGGATCGTGCCGTCGTCGTCCAGCAGCGCGTGACGCAACGTCATCGGGGTCGGCAACGCCTTGGGGGACACCGCAATTCGGCCCGCCGTACCGCCGATGAGCAGCGGTGATGCGGTGAGGCAGAGTTCCTCGACGACGCCCGCGGCGATCAGGTCGCCGAACAGCGACGGGCCGCCTTCGCACAGCACGCGCAGCAGGCCGCGCTGGGCCAGCGCCGCGCGAATGTCGGCTGCGGCCACCGAGGTCTCGCCGCATTCGATCACTTCCGCACCCGCATCGGTGAGTGCGCGTTTGCGATCGGCCGGTGCGGCGGCGGTGGTGAGGATCATCGGCGGGCGGGTCGTGTCGGTGAACAGCCGTCCGGCCGGATCCAGCGACGCGCTCGCGGTCACCACCGCGATCGGCGGCGGCGCGCCGTCCGGACTGCCGCCGAGGCCGTGGTGGAACAGCCGCAATCGGCGGTGGGCGTCGGTGTGGGCGCCGCCGTAGTTCTCCTGGCGCGCGGTTCCCGCGCCGACCAGGACCACGTCGGCCAGATCCCGCAGGATCTCGAACACCGCGTGGTCGGCCGGACTGCCCAGCGCGCCGGACCGTCCGTCCACGGTGGCGGCGCCGTCGATACTGGTGACGAAGTTGACTCGGATCCAAGGGGATTCGAGCGAGGCCGGATAGGCGTAGAGGCGCAGGAGCTCGTCGGGCCCCAGTGTTGTGAACTGGATCGCATTGGGCACACGCTGCATAAGCACCGATCACACCACGTCAGTACGCTACTTGCGTGCAGCAACGCCTCGTCGATCGCCATCCGGAGGTTCCGGCCGATCAGCTCATCGCCCAGATGGTGCCCCCGCCCACATTCGACGAGGTGAGCTTCGACTCCTACATTCCCGACCCGAACGAGCCGAGTCAGGCCGAGGCGGTGCGCAAGGCGCGCGATTTCGCCGGGCGCGTCGCCTGGATCCACGCCACCGCGAACCGCAAGAGCCTGTTCGGCAAGAAGAAGCACGTCCAGGGTGCGGGCCTGTATCTGGACGGCGGATTCGGCGTCGGCAAGACGCACCTGCTGGCCTCGATCTTCCACGCCTCGCCCGCGCCGAAATCGTTCGGCACCTTCGGTGAGCTCACCAATCTGGTGGGTGCGCTGGGTTTCACGAACGCGGTGGACCGGCTCGCGAGCAACAGCGTGCTGTGCATCGACGAGTTCGAACTCGATGATCCCGGCGACACGACGCTGGTCTCGCGGCTGCTGACCGAGCTGACCATGCGCGGGGTCTCGGTCGCGGCGACGTCCAATACGCTGCCCAGCCAGCTCGGTGAGGGGCGTTTCGCGGCCCAGGATTTCCTGCGGGAGATCAAGAAGCTGGGTTCGCTGTTCGAGACGGTGCGAGTGGACGGCCCGGACTACCGGCACCGCGATCTGCCGCCCGCGCCCGAACCGACCGCGCCCGAACTGCTGGCGGAGAAGGCCGCGGCCACACCGGGTGCCACGCTCGACGACTTCGACGCGCTGCTGCGGCATCTGAGCACACTGCATCCCTCGCGATTCGGCGCGTTGATCTCCGGGGTGAGCGCGGTGTTCATCGCCGGTGTGCACGAGGTGACCGATCAGGCGGTGGCGTTGCGGGTGGTCGTGCTGGCGGACCGGCTGTACGACGCGGGAATTCCGGTGACGGTGTCCGGGGCCAAGCTGGACGCGATCTTCTCCCAGGAGATGCTCGACGGCGGCTACCGCAAGAAGTATCTGCGGGCGATTTCCCGGCTGCTCGCGCTGTCGCGGTACGAGGTGCCCGCGAGCTGATCGAGCGCCGCTCGGGTACCGTGACCCGCGGTATCGAAATTCTGGACGGTCGTCCAGGATGGCGGCGGCCGGTATCGTGCGGGTCGCCGACCCGAGCAGATCGGAGCTGTGATGGTCCATCGTTCGATTCGTGTCGTGGCCGCGCTGGCCGCCGCTACGGCGATCGCCGTGGGGCCCGCGGTGGGCACCGCCTTGGCCACCGACCCGCCCACGGCGACGATCTCGGTCGTGACCGACACTGCCGCGCGTGCCGTCCCGGTGCAGGGCGTGGTCAACGCCCGTGACATCGGCGGTTACCGCACCACCGACGGTCGCGTGGTCCGCTCCGGTCTGGTCTACCGCACCGGCGAGCTGACCAAGGCCACCGACGCCGACCTGGCCACCCTGACCGCACGCACGGTCCGCTCCATCCACGATCTGCGGACCTCTTACGAGCGCCTGCTGTCCCCGGACCGCGTGCCCGCGGGCGCGACCGAGAACTGGAACGACGTCATCGGCCAGGCTCCGCCGCAGGTACTCGCCTCGACCCTGTTCGCCGGCGCCGACCTGTACCGGGCGTTCATCACCGCACCGGGTGCGAATCAGGCCTTCGCCGATGTCCTGCACGACATCGCCCGCACCTCCGACGGTGCGGTGCTCTACCACTGCACCGCCGGTAAGGACCGCACCGGTTGGATGTCCGCGGTGCTGCTGACCGTCCTGGGCGTGGACCGCAAGACGGTCGACTACGACTATCTGCTGTCGAACTACTACCGCAACGCCCGCGACGGCGACATGGTCGACGGCGTCTCCCAGTCGGCGCTCGACGCGGCCTTCGACCAGGTCGACAAGTCCTACGGCACCTTCGACAACTACGTCCACCAGGGCCTGAAGCTGACCGACGCCGACATCGCCGCGCTGAAGACCAAGCTGCTGCGCTGATCGGCCGGAACGGGATTCAGCTCGTCGCGGCAGGCTCCAGGGCCTGTTCCATCAGATAGTCGTGGCACACCGTCGCGCCGACGGTGAAGGTGCGCGTGCCCACGATCCGGAATCCGCGCTTGGCGTAGAACCGCTGGGCGCGGGCGTTGTCCTGGTTGACGCCCAGCCACACCCCCGCGTAGCCGTTGTCGCGGGCGTGGTCCAGGGCCGCGTTCATCAGGGCGGTCGATACGCCGCTGCCGTGCTGACCGGACAGCACGTACATCTTGTTGATCTCCAGCACCGGCCGCAGTTCCACGGCGCTCGCGACGACCGGATCGGTGGGGCCGCCCGCGATCAGCATGGTGTAGCCGACGATCTGCCCGCCGGATACGGCCTTGAGCACCGTGCGATTCGGATCGCTGAGATAGTCGCCGAACCGTTCGTCCGAGAGGGCCTCGTCGATGTAGGTCTCGATATCGGCCGTGTCGAGTCCGGGCGGGCAGGCGAGCGGGAAGGTGGCCGCGGCGACGTCGGAGATGGCCTCCGCGTCCCAGAGTCCGGCGCGGTCCACGGTGACCAGGGTGTCGTTCACAGGTCCATGGCACCACATCGCGCATCCGCCGGGGCGCAGACGTGCCGGTTACGCTGCTTCGGCGTCCGGTTCGCCCGCCCGCGCGGTGGTGCGCGCGTGGAATGTGCGGGCGAACAGCACCAGTGCGGCGGCGAACAGCAGCGGTATGACGAATCCGATGCGCAGGCTCGATACGTCGGACACCGCACCCACCACGCCACCGCCGATCAGCGTGCCCGCGTAGTTGAACAGGTTCAGGCGCGCGATCACCGCGTCGAGCCCGGAACCGCCGGTGAGCCGTCCGGCTTCGCTGAAGCACAGCGGCGCGATCACCGGCAGGCCGATTCCGGCGATCAGGAATCCGATCAGCGCGGCCACGGGTCCGGGCGCGCTCACCACGACCAGCAGCCCGATCACGCCGATCGCGGCCGCGGCGACCACGACCGGGCGCGGCCCGAATCGCCGCACCCACAGATCCCCGGTGAGCCTGGTCAGCAGTGAGGCTCCCTGATAGGCGGCCAGCGCCAGCGCCGCGGTCGCCGAGGAGGACAGCAGTTCGTTCTTCAGATACAGCGCCGACCAGTTGCCGACGGCCAGGTCGATGGCGAACACCAGCGCCATCGCGATGCCCAGCGCCAGATAGGCCCGCAGCGGTACGACGGCCGCATGCGCGGCTTCGGTGGGCTCGGCCTCGGCCTGGCGCGTGCCCAGCAGTCGCGGTCCGAACACCAGCCCGGCCACCAGCACCACCAGCGCCGCGACGAATACCGCCTCGGTCCGCGTGACGTGGAATTTCTCGCAGCCGGAGACGAACAGCGCACCCAGGATCGATCCCGCACTCCACGCGGCGTAGAACGACGACAGCACGAACCGTCCGTATCCGTGCTGGATGAACACCGCCTGCATATTGGTGCTGGCATCGACGATGCCGACCGCGACGCCGTACCCGCTCAATGCCGCGAACAGCACCGCCTTGTCCGGCGCGAAGGCGATCAGCACGCCGGTGACCGCGATCAGCCCGAGTCCGATCCGCAACGTCACCCGGCTGGACCATCGCACGGCAAGTTGTTCGGCCACAACACTTCCCACCGCCGCCAGCAGCGAGATGACCACCACCGCGACCAGGATCAGGGTGTCGCTCAGGCCGAACCGCGACTGCGCCTGCGGTAACTCGGTGAGGATCACGGCCAGAAAGAAACCCTGTAGTGCGAACGCCACCGAATTGGCCACCCGCGCGGCGCGGAGCGGCGACGATACATTCGTGTATTCGGTGGGAGTCACCAGCGCAGCGTAACGGGCGGGGTTCGGCGCGCCAAGGTCGAAATCGTCTCGGCGAGACCGTTCGGTGCCGCGCGCGGCTCTCATGATCACGCGCGGCTCCCGGTTGCATAACGAAAGTAGTCAGGAGGCGGTGCCGACCGGCGATCTTTACGGCACTCTAGAGGGGGCGGTTTCGGATGTGCCGCCGGTGCACGGTGTAGGGGCGGTGGATCGCATGGGCGAGCGTAGCGAGCGGGTAGTGGGCACGGCCGAACCGCCGGCACGTGTCGGAGCCGAGCGTCGAGGTGCGGGCATGGTCGAACGTGAGAAACGCAGCGATGCCGGGCCGGGGCAGGCATTACTGCTGACGGCGCCCGAACCCGCGGATCTTCCTGCGGTGGAACCGAATCCGCGTGGACATCAGCCGGGAGAGCGGTGTCGCGAGCCTGGCTGTGGCGATTGTCACTGGGATGTGCAGCGGTTCAAGTACTGGTTGCGTGGACGGCTGCTGGCCGAGGGCGCCGACGACGCCGAGGTCGACAGGTCGGTGGGCGCGCAGACCCCGGGTCTGTTGTGGCGCAGCGGATCTCGGATCTGCGCGATCGAAGTGTGCAGCGCGCCGGTACATGTCGGATTCGCGCTCGAGCGCACGGCCCGACTGCGCGCGGTGGGTGTCGACGAGGTGCTGTGGCTGTGCCCGCCCGGATTCTGGGTGGCGCAGGTGCCGGGTGTGGCCGTGGACGATTTCGCGGCCGACGGTTGTGACTATCGGGTGGTGTCCGGCCTGCTCGAGGCCGGTCCGAACGGGCTCGCACGGCCGCGGGAACAGGCGTGGACGGTGCGGGAATTCATGCAGGAGTGGGTCGCCGCGGAGGTTGCCTTCGGATATCGCGACGAGACCGCAGGAGGTTGGGCGACGGTGAGCACGTGGGAGCAGCACACGCGGACGCAGGCCGCGGTGATCGCGCAGCAGCGTCAGGAACTGGTGAATCAGCGCACGGCACTGGCCTTGGCCCGCAAGGCGACTCGGGACAAGGCAAAACAGGTGCACAAGCTCCTGCACCGGCTCGAGCGGGCCGAGCAGGTCGCCGAGGAACTCGACGGCGCGCGCCGTCGCCTCGCCGATCACAGCCGGATCGATGCCACGTTGCGTCTGACGGTCGCGCGCCAGCGCACGGCGGTCATGCACTGGCAGTTGATCACCTGCTTCGCCTTGATGGTGATTGTGGCCTTCGTCGCCTCGGCGATGATCCTGCGCTGAGCCGATCGGCGAACACGGGGCGAACGGCGCTGTGGGCGAACTGGTTCGGGCTGATCACCCCTGGCGGATCAGCCGGAACGGTCCGCGCTCCCAGCGCCAGCCGTGCCGCAGCACCATGGCGCTCAGATCGGTGAGCTGGATATCGCTCTCGCCGCGGTAGCGGCGGAATTCGGTCCAGTCCACCGGCCCCTCGGCCAGTCGGTTGCGCAGAATGTTCTCCGCATGCGCGGGAACCGTGTGCGCGCGCAGGTCCGGTTCGCTCATCCGGCTTCCGGTGAACACCAGGTGACCCCAGCCGCGCTCGTGTGCCGCGGCGCGAGCGGCCGCGAGTTTGATCCGGTTGCCGTGCACCGCGATCCGGGCCAGCGGGACGACATCGATCAGCAGCGCCCGCCCGTCGGCGAGCCGGGCGGCGGCGGTGGGGTAGTGCAGCCGGTCGACCTCGTCGAGGCGGTAGTCGACCGCGAGCGGACGTTCGGTGTAGGTGGCGACCTGTTCGCTCTCGTCGAGCATGCGCAGCAGTCGCGCCTCCAGCGCCGTGTCGAAACTCGTTTCGCGGCCGAGCTTCTCGGCGAATATCGAACCGCGGGCGTCGTCGGCGGTGTCCACCGTGGTCAGTGGCAGCTCCGGCAGCGGCGTGGGGTTCCCGCTCGTCCAGTCCGTGTGTCGGATCAGTGGAATCAACTGTCCGGCAACCGGTTCGGTGAATCGCGGGACGGCGTGCCAGCGGCCGCGCTGCTGCCATCCGGCGATCTGCTGGAAGACGAAGCCCGCCACGCGTTTCGCGTCCATCAGAGCGTGCCCGGCCAGCCGCAACCGCAGATAGGCCAGATCCTGTCCGGCGATATCGGTATCGGTCGCGTAGATCTCGCCGAGCAGGGTCCGTACCAGCCGCTGATCACCCCAGTCGACCGGATAGCGGGCGGCGAAGATCGCGGTATCGGGCAGGCCGGTGGCCTGCACCCGGCGCACCATCTGGCCGACGGCGCGAGTATACAACTGGCGCACGCGATCTCGGGACAGTTCGTAGCGGGCCCCGATGAGGGTGAGCGTCTCGGGGCGTTCGCCGTCCAGGCCGAGCCGCTGGGTGATGAACTCACCGTCGCGCGGACGCTCCTGTGCCTGCTCGGCGACCATCGCGGCCACCGTCTCGTCGATCTCCTCGAGTTCGAACGTGACGGTGTCGCGCAGGTCGTCGGGCACGCCGGTATGCCCGTCCACGGTCCGGCTCATCCTCACCACCTGTATTTTCGGCCTCCGCTTCGCTCCGGCGTATTCGCGGCCCCCTGAGTCTCGCCGCTCGGCCCCGTGTCGGGCACTCGTTCCTCGCACCCGCCACGCGTCCGAGCGGCGAGACGGGCCGCGAACTGTGTTGCTGGTGTCGCTCCGTTTCGGCGGGTTCCCGGGTTTGCCGCTCGGCTCGGTGTCGGGCACTTGCTTCTGGCGCCCGCTACGCGTCCGGGCGGCAAGTTGTGCCGCGAACCGTCTGCTTTCGCTCGTTCGTTCGAACAGCCTAGCCTGGCGGCCGGTCAACGGATGGGAAGCGGTGCTGTGTCGGCTCGCGCGGTTGCCGGGTTCAGTCGCTTTCCGGACGTCCCGCGACGCCGTAAACGGTCGCGGCCAGCGCTACCGCCCAGCCTGCTGCGGATGCGATGGCCAGCAGGTGGATCGCGCCGATGAAGTGTGCGCCGGTGGGGGACCCCGCGATCGCGCCGAAGATCGCCACGCCGCCGGCGGTGCCGATCTGCCGGGCGGTATTGGAGGTGCCCGTTGCCAGCCCGGAGCGATCGCGTGGTGTCGCACGTACCACCGCCGCCACGACCGAAGCGGTGACCAGTCCCGCACCGCAGCCCAGAAGTCCGAATCCGGCCAGCAGCCAACCGATTCCGCCGTCGGCCGACAGCCGGGTCAGCAGTAGTGTTCCGACGATCGCGATGACGCATCCGGTGGCGACGGCCGTGCGCGGACCGCGTCGCGCGGTGATGCGGCCCGATACCGGCGCGAGTACGACCAGCGGCACCGCTAGTGGCAGCACCGCCAGCCCGGACAGCAGTGGCGAGCAGCCCCGGACATCCTGCAGATACAGCGTGGTCACGAACAGCAGTCCGTTGAAGATCAGGTTCATGGTCAGTGCCACCACGTTGGGGCTCAGGAAATCCTTGCGGCGCAACAGGTCCAGGGGAAGGACCGGATTCGCGCCGCGTGCGGAGGAAGTCAGCGCGGTGGTGAGGGCCGCGGCGGTGACGACAGCCGCGGCGGTGATCGTGGGCCATCCGGCGTGGTGGCCGATCGAGATGACGGTGAACACCAGTCCACCCAGTCCGACGACGAATCCGGCCAGGCCGACCGGATCGATCCGCTCGCGATCCACGCCCGGACGACCCGGCACCGTGCGCAGTGTCGCGAGGATGACCAGCGCGGTCAGCGGCACGTTGATCCAGAACACCGGACGCCACCCGAGCCACCCCGTGAGCAGCCCGCCCAGCAGCGGCCCCGCGGGCAGGGCCAGCGAGGAGATCGCCGCCCAGGCGCCCAGCGCGCGCGCCTGGTCACCGCGATCCGGGAACACCTCCACGATGACCGCCATCGTGCCGGGCAACAGCAGCGCCCCGCCCACCCCCTGCACGATTCGCGCCCCGATCAGCACTCCGATATTCGGTGCGAGCGCACAGATCAGCGAGGCCGCACCGAATACCGCGAATCCGGTGAGCAGTACGCGCCGATGCCCGATCCGGTCGCCGATGGTGCCGCCCGCCAGGAGCAGTCCGGCGATGGCGACGACATATCCGTCGACCACCCACTGCAACATCGCCACATCCGAATGCAGTCCATGACCGATGCTGGGCAGCGCGACATTGACGATCGTGACGTCCAGCAAAACCAGAAACATGCCCGCACACATCGCGCCCAGTACCCGGCCCGGCCGAACCCGCTGAGAGTGCCCGACATTCGGGCTCGAAATGCTCATGCCGCCAAGTGTTTCCCCGAAAAACTTCGGCGTGCGCCGAAGAATGAGCGCGCGGCCGTGGCATCAGGATGCGGTCATATTTCGGTGATTACCGAAGTGTCGGCGGGGCAGACTGGTGGGATGACGGATGAGCGGCCGCTGTACGGATATGCCGATGTTGCGGCGATCGGGGCGCTGTTGGCGGATGCGACGCGGGCGCGGGTTCTGCTGAGCCTGGCCGATGGTCGGGCGCTGCCGGCGTCGGTGCTCGCGGCGGAGGCGGGGGTTGCGGCCTCGACGGCCAGTGAACATCTCGCGCGGCTGGTGGACGGGGGATTGCTGAGTGTGGAGCGGTCCGGCCGCCATCGTTACTACCGGCTGGCCGATGCGCGGGTGGGTACCGCGCTCGAGGCGGTGGCCGCGCTCGCGCCGACCCGTCCGGTGCGTTCGCTGCGGGAGTCCGGGCGGGCGGCGGCTCTGCGGCGTGCTCGTAGCTGCTACGACCACCTGGCCGGTCGGCTCGGCGTTGCGGTCACCGAGGCGCTGCTCGACCACGGGGCCCTGATTCGCACCGACGGTCTGCCCGGGGCCGAACGTGCCGACGGGGACCGGTTGTCCGCCCCTGTGCGCGCGCATCCGTACGAGTTGGGCCCCGACGCCGAGCCGGTCTTCGCGGCCTTGGGCGTCGACCTGGGCGCTGCTCGCGCCCAACGCCGCCCGCTGCTGCGTTTCTGCGTCGACTGGAGCGAACAGCGCCACCACCTCAGCGGAGCCCTCGGCGCGGCACTGCTGACCCGGATGGAATCAGCCGGTTGGGTGGTCCGGCACAACACTCGCCGGGCCCTGCAACTCACCGATCCGGGCGCTCGCGCTCTGGACCGCATCCTCGGCGTCGAACTCGCCGCCTGAGCCAGGAGTGAATTCGAGAGCTGTCGAACAGGATTCGTGCGGATCGCAGTGTTCCGGCGACGTGGTCTGCGTTCGGATCGTCGAACCGGAGGATGTCGTGTGATGTGTATCACATTTGCGTGCTGTCATATTTCGTCGGCCGGCGGTGTCTCGGGGGCATGACTGAACACAACACACAGCACAGGGTGGTCGTCGTCGGGGGCGGGTATGCGGGGACGGTGGCGGCCAATCGGTTGCGCAAGCGGGACGACGTTCACATCACGATGGTCAATCCGCGTCCGGCCTTCGTGGATCGGGTGCGGTTGCATCAGCTGGTGGCCGGGACCGGTGTGGCGACGATCGATTACGAGACGTTGCTCGGTGCGGGGATCGAGCTGGTGGTCGACACTGCCACGCGTATCGACACCGCCACTCGCACAGTGCGATTGGCGTCGGGGCGCGGGCTGGGCTACGACCATGTCGTCTATGCGGTCGGCAGCACCGAGGCCGCGCCCTCGGTGCCCGGTGGGGACGAATTCGCCTGCCGTATGGGTGAATTCGAGTCCGCGCGCCGGTTGCGGGCCCGGTTGGACGAACTGCCCGCCGATGCGCCGATCACCGTGGTCGGTGGCGGGCCGACCGGTATCGAGACGGCCGCCGAACTGGCCGAGCAGGGATGGGGCGTGACGCTCGTCTGCGGTGGGACGCTGATGCCCTCGCTGAGTGCGTCGGGTCGCCGATATGTCGCGAAATGGTTGTCGCGGCAGGGTGTTTCGGTGCTCGAATCCGATCCGGTCGGCGAGGTGCGCGCGGATGCCGTCGTGCTGTCGGGTGGTGCGGTGCACCCGAGTGGCTTGACCATCTGGACGACAGGTTTCGGCGTGCCACAGCTGGCGGCTGCGAGCGGACTGCGCACCGACGCGATCGGCAGGTTGCTCACCGATGAGACGTTGACCAGCATCGATGACGACCGCGTCGTCGCGACCGGTGACGCCGCTGCACCGTCGGGTCAGCCGCTGCGGATGAGCAGCCAGGCCGCCGGGGCACTCGGCGCGCAGGCCGCCGACACGGTGTTGAGCCATATCGCGGGGGCCCCTCCGGCTGTGGTCGACGTGGCTCTGACCGGAACATGTCTGAGCCTGGGCCGCCGCATCGGCGTCCGGCAGCTCGCGCACAAGGACGACACCGCGATGAATCTGTACATCGGCGGTCGCGCGGGCGCCAGAATCAAGGAGGTGACCTGCAATTTCGCCGTGGGAAAGATTCGCCGCGAGGCCCGCAAGCCCGGTTCGCTGGTATGGGTGAAGGGCGGCCCGCGCCCCGATTCGCGCGATGTCGCGCCCGCGGTGACCTCGGTATGAGCGCCGACGAGCATGCCGAGCGGTTCACCCTGCTGCGACCACTGCTGTTCACGATCGTCTACGAAATCCTCGGCTCGGCAACCGAATCCGACGACGTCCTGCAGGACAGCTATCTGCGCTGGGCCGAGGTGGATCTGGCGACGGTCCGGGACACCAGGTCGTATCTGGCCCGATTGGTGACCCGCCAAGCGCTGAACGCGGTGCGCGCCGGCGCCCGCAGACGCGAGGACTACGTCGGCCCGTGGCTGCCCGAACCGCTGCAACTCGCCGAACCGGACGCCTCGGCGGATGTGGTGCTCGCCGAATCGGTCTCGATGGCCATGCTCGTCCTGCTGGAAACCCTCGGCCCCGACGAACGGGCGGTCTTCGTGCTGCGCGAGGTGTTCGGTTTCGAGTACCCGGATGTCGCCGCCGCGGTGGGCAAATCGGTCATGACGGTGCGTCAGGTGGCGCACCGTGCTCGCGAGCACGTGCGGGCGCGGCGCAGACGTTTCGAACCGGTGGATGCCGCGCGGATCACCCGGATCACCGAACAGTTCATGACCGCGACGAGCACGGGGGACACGCGCGGACTGCTCGACCTGCTGGCCCCGGACGTCGCGTTCATCGCCGACAGCGGCGGCAAGGCCGTGGCGGCGCGGCGGCCGGTGCTGGGGGCGGCGCGGGTCGCCCGGTATCTGATCGACCTGTTCCGCAAAGCCGAGAACGCACCCGGTCTGCGGATCGAGACGGTCAACTGCAACAGCACTCCCGCGATGGCCGTCTACTCCGGTGATCGGTTGGAGGGGGTGTATCTGATCGAGGTGGTGAACGACGTCATCACCACCTTCTACGCCGTTCGCAACCCCGACAAGCTCACTGCGGCAACGGTTCCCCGGCATATCAGCCGCTAGCGGCGGCGAATCGGTGGCGTGGGCGTCCGAGGCAGTTCGCCGCGGTTGTTCACGCCACCGCGGGCCCGCGTCGCGAACGGTATTCGAGTCCTGCCGGACCTAGTGCGTCAGCTCGGCCAGGTCCGCGCCGATCGGCCGACCGGTGACCTGCCGAAGCAACGGCGAATAGATCAGCGGCACAACGATTTCGACGACGATCATGGCGATGTAGAACCAGTGGGGCCAGCCGACGTAGGCCACGGTCAGCAACCGGACCAGCCCGCCGACGAAGAACACCAGCATCAGCAGGTGGATCAGGCCCGCGTAACGGTCCAGATCCCTTGCGGCCCACACGCACAGCAGCCCGTAAGCCAGGAACAGCACCATCACCATGCGCATATCCCCGTCCAGGGTGGCGTTCGGGGTGTTCGCCCCGATGATCGTGCGCGGTCCGATGAAAATGTGCGCCAGCGCGATGAGTGCGCAGGCGACGCCGAAAATGATGAGGAACCAACGCAATACGGCTCGCACAGCTGTCCCTTCCCCTGGGCTAGTAGACATGTGTCAACTAGTGTTTCGAGCGTAACCGCGTTAGTACACACGCGTCAACTAGTCTGGGGTGATGCCGCCTCGTCGCCGACTGACGCCCGAACAACGTCGCGCCGAACTGCTCGACGTCGGCGCGCAGGTGTTCGCCGAACTGCCCTACGACCGGGTGCAGATGGATCGGATCGCCGAACGGGCCGGGGTATCCCGCGCCCTGCTCTACCGCCATTTTCCGACCAAGAGCGCCCTGTTCGCGGCGATCTACCGTCGCGCGGCCGAGGCGCTGCAGGCGGTGGTGCACATCGATCCGGAGCTCCCGCTGACCGATCAGGTGGCCGCGGGTCTCGACGCCCATCTGGAGTATTTCGCGACGAACCGCAATACGGTCCTGGCCGCAAACCGCGCCCTGTCCGGCGATCCGGTCGTCCAGGCGATCGTCTTCGGCGAACACACCGCCATGCGCGAGGTGATGCTCACTGCCCTCGGGCTGGCCGGACCCGCCCGCGAACTGATGTCCTCCCTGCTCACCGCATGGCTCATGTTCGTGCACACCCTCTGCCTGGAATGGCTCGAGCACGACACGCTCACTCGGGAGCAGGTCCAGACCACCTGCCTCGGCGCACTGGAAGGCGCACTCAGCGCCCTGCGGACCTGACCTCGAGCCGGTCCCACTCGGCCGACTCGGAACCGGCGACGATGCGGCCGGTGACCAGCCCGTCCGCCGAGAACCTCACGCCGCTACGAGGTGACCGGGCGATTCGATATGGCGAATCGTCCCGCGCAGGTGACCCTGGAACTGCATCGCGGCACGAAGGTCTCGCCGCCGCCGATGGACAGCAAGAAATCGGATCTCACCCCGCGGGCCGGTATCAGCACCCAGAGGTCGGACCCGACGACGTCCGCCGACTCAGCTCCCGGCGGACATGCCGTCGAATTGCCGTGCCGGACCGCTGAATTCGCCGTTCTCTCGGGCCACGATGCATTCGGCGGCGAAGGCCAGGACCTCGAGGTGGTAGGCCGTCGCGGTATGTCCGATGCTGATGTTGTGTCCGGAGTTCTGCTGAATGTTCAGCACCAGGCGCGGAACGGCGGAAAACAGTTCGGCGATCTCGAGCAGACCGGCGGGATCGTTGCGCCAGACCTGCTCGTGGTCGGCGACGGTGAAACGCACCGGAATCCGTACGCGCGGGCCCAGTTCCGGGAAGTGTTCGGCCGCCCACTCCTGCACCAGCTTCCCTTCGAATCCCGGTCCGCTGGAACCGATCAGCCCGCCGCCGACATGTTCGGGCGGGTACAGCCGCGCGGGCTCCCACAGCAACCGGCCCACCTTCACATTGTCGGGCCGGGGTCGCACGGCGAGGATCTCCTCGGCGGCGGCCTGCCGCTGTCGTCCGGTGCCGGAGAGTTCCAGGCCCAGGAGTTGCGGACCGCGCTCGGCGTCGGCGGCCATCCGGACCGCGGTCTCGCACCCGGCCGAATGCGCCAGCAGAAACACCCCGGCGCCGCGCGATGCCGTGTCCAGATGATGGTCGATGGCGCGGTACATGAGTTCGACGCGTAGTTGCGGGTCTGCCAGCTGCGTGCCGTACGGGTGCGATCTGCCGTAACCGGGCCGGTCCAGCGCCAGCACGGTGAATCCGGCGGCGGCCGCGGTGCGCAGCAGCGACAGGTCCGGATGACCCGGGCAGTCGAAGTACAGCGACGTGGTTGCGCCGCCGTGCAGTGCGACCAGGGTCGCGCGCGGATTACGCGCCCGCGCGAGCAGTCCCGAGATCGGGATCCCGTCGATCTCGGCGACGACCGGTTGTGGATCGCCGTCGGCGAGGAGGGGGAGGTCGTTGTCGGTGACGGTCATGCGGGGATCCTTTCCGCCCGTGGCCTGCGCATCGGTACCGGCCCGACCGGCGCTGATCTTGCGAGAATCGTCCTCTCGTTGGATCGAGATTATCTTCTCGGTTTTTGAGAATACAAATTACAGCCCGAGTTGTGAGGAATGTCCCATGAGGTGGTGGGGTGGCGGGCGCTGTCGTCGTCCTTCGTATCCTGAGCTGTGGCCCTGGGCCGGGAACTGTTGTCGAACAGGATTTGGAGTGGTGACTGTGAAACTGATCGGTGTGATCGGTGGCGGCACGATGGGCGCGGGCATTGCCGAGGTATGCGCCAAGGCCGGAAGTGAGGTCCTGGTTCTCGAGACGAGGCAGGAGCTGGTCGAAGCCGCGCAGCAGCGGGTCGCCGCGTCGATCTCGCGCGGTGTGAGCAAGGGCAGGATCAGCCAGGAGGACGCCGACGCGGCGATCGCGCGCGTGCGGGTGACGCTGGACATCGACGACTTCGCCGATCGTGATCTGGTGGTGGAGGCGGCTCCGGAGATCGAATCGCTGAAGTACGAGATCTTCGGCAAGCTCGACAAGATCGTCAAGCCCGCCGGAATTCTGGCCACCAACACCTCCTCGATTCCGGTGATCAAGGTCGCGGGCGCGACCCAGCGTCCGGAGCAGGTGCTGGGCATGCACTTCTTCAACCCGGTCCCGGTGATGCCGCTGGTGGAGATCATCTCGACGCTGGTCACCTCGCCGGAAACCGCCGCCGCGGTCACCGATTACGCGAAGAACACGCTGAACAAGACCACCGTGCAGGCCGGTGACCGGTCCGGGTTCATCGTGAACGCGCTGCTGATCCCGTACCTGTGTCAGGCGGTGCGGATGCTCGAATCGGGCTACGCGTCGGCCGAGGACATCGACGACGCGATGAAGGGCGGCTGCGGCTACCCGATGGGTCCGCTGACGCTGCTGGATACCGTCGGCCTCGATATCGCGCTGGCCGCGTCGGAGTCGCTGTACGCCGAATTCGCCGAACCGCACTACGCACCCCCGGCGCTGCTGCGCCGCATGGTCGATGCGGGTCGCCTGGGCCGCAAGACCGGTCGCGGTTTCTACAACTACAGCTAGACGAGCCCGGCGGGCCCGAGGCAGGGCCCGCCGCACCTCGTGTGCCGCTCGTCGTGGCGATCTCAGTCGAGGTGTCGCAGGCCAGGCCACAACTGTGCCCAGGTTCCGAGTGGCTGGGTGCACAGGTAGATGGCGGCGTGCTGGGCGGTCTCCTGATCGGTCAGTCCGTCCGGCAGGGTCAGGGGTGCGATTTCGATGACCTGGGACCAGAAGCGGTGCAGGTAGGTGGTGTTCCACTGGCCCACGCACGGGACGGTGTCGGGTGTGCCCGGCGGCGGACCCCAGAGCAGATAGTTGTTGTGGCCGCTGAGCACCGTGCGGTGCAGTCCGGCCGCGGGGCCCAGGATGCTCACCGCACCGGCCTCGCCGTAGTTGCTGGCGAAGATGGGGACCTCGGCGGGCAATGGTGCTGCGGCACGGGCGATCTGGTCGACGAAGCCGGGCCAGCCGTAGGTCTCCATGGCCTGCGGGTCGACCGGCCGCAACGCGGTCTCCGCGCGGGGCGGGAGCACCGGCAGACCGATCACGATCGCGAGCAGTGCGGATACGGCCACCGCGAGCGGCCAGCGCCAGCGTTTGGGCGCGAGCCCCTCGACCCGTACCGCCCCGGCCGCGAACAGGCCCGCCAGCACCGGAGCGGCATAGTAGACCTTGCCGCCGCTGACGGTGAACAGCAGCAGGACTACGACCGAGGCTGCCAGCAGCCAGCGGTGCTCTCGCCCGTCGTGCGAAATCAGGTGGCGCACACCGGAATACCACAGAGCGATCAACGGCGGACCGGCCAGCAGCGAGACCAGTGTCGGGATCTGGGTCAGCGCACCGAGCGGGCCGCCCTGCTGATCGGCCAGCGCCTGCGCCATGTGCAGATTCGCCCACTGATGTCGCGCGTCCCAGATGATGTTCGGCACCGCGATCAGGATCGCCAGCACCCCGGCCAGCCAGGGGCCGCGCCCGCGCAGCGCGTCCCGTCGGAACGCCAGCAGGCCCACGACGATGCCGATCAGCAGCACCGCGAGAGTGTCCTTGGTCTGCAATCCGATACCGGCCACCAGCCCTGCGGTGAGCCAGGCACGGGTCGTGCCGGACCGCAGGGCCCTGGCCGTCAGCACGAGTACCGCCACCCAGCTCAGCTGATCGAGCACCGTCGTGCCGAACAGCATCGAGGCCGCCACGAACACCGGGCACGCGGCGACCGCCGCCGCGGCCAGGGTCTGCGCACGCCGTCGACCGCCGAATTCGGCGGCCAGTACGGAAGCCAGTAGGACACAACCGATCTGCGCTGCGATCGCCAGCAATCGCAGCGGCAGCACCCCGCCGGGCAGCTCGGCGGCCAGCCGCGCCAGCAGCGGGGCCAACGGCGGCTGATCGACATAACCCCAGTCCGGATGCCTGCCGCACAGGACGTAGTAGAACTCGTCGCGATGCCAGCCGAAGCGTGTGGCCACCAGCAGATGCACGATCGCCGCCACCGCCGCGATCACGAACACCGGCCGTCGAGCGATCGGCGGCCGCCCGCGATCCTCGGATCGCCCAGGCGGAACAGGATTCTCCGCGATGTCTGCCCGGTCGCCCTCGGTCACGGCCCACTCCTCGAAGTGAACGGCTCGAACGCAGTCGCCGGAACGAGTGCGATCCTGCCGCAGCTGACGGACCGTTCTGCGGCTGGTCGAGTGGCCGAGCATCGCCGAGCGGGGTCGGATGCGACGCCGCGTGAAATATGCAGTCACACATCGTCACTGCCACTGCGAAGCCTTACCGGCCACGGAGAACCACCGAAATCCGTGCTCCGGGACACCCATTGGCCGTCACGTTCACCCGAGAGGCGGTACATGTGCATCGTCCGCGGCGACGGCGAGGCGTGCTTGGACGACATCCCGCTGAACTGGAGTGCCGCCGTGCCCGACTGGCCGCACAGGAGGTGTGACGGCCGTGGGGAGTGAAAGCGAATTACTCCGACTCGGCCTCGCGGCGTGCGCGGCGGGCCGCGCCGACGGCGCGTTTGGCGATGGCCCAGCGGTGTACCTCCGAGGGGCCGTCGTAGATGCGGAACGGGCGTACTTCCCGCGAGAGCCGCGCCAGCGGCAGATCTCCGGATACGCCCAGGCCGCCGCACATCTGCACGCTGCGATCGACGATCCGGAAGATCGCTTCCGCGGCAAAGGTTTTCGCGATGGAGGTGGCGTTGGCGGCGGGCTCGCCCCGATCGAGTTCCCAGCACGCCTGGGTGAGCAGTGCGCGGGTGGCCGCGATATCGATCTCGTTGTCGGCGATCATCTTCTGGATCATGCCCAGATCGCCCAGCCGCGATCCGAAGCCCTGACGTTCGGCCACATGCGCCACCGCGACGTCGTGGCCGCGGCGAGCGGCGCCCAGCCAGCGCATCACATGCGTCATCCGGGCCGGGCCCAAGCGCACCTGCGCGTATTCGAAACCGCGGTCGACCGCACCCAGCACCGCCGAATCCGGGACCAGTACGTCGTCGAAGAACACCTCGCAGTGCCCGCCGATCATCGACTTGTCCAAGGTCTCGATGTGGCGTTCCACGCGGATGCCGGGAGTGTGGGCCGGGGCCAGGAACATCGTCGCCCCGCCGCGCTGGCCCGGCTCACCGGTGGTGCGGGCCATGATGATGAAGAAACCCGCGCCGTCGGCGCCGGTGATGAACCATTTGTGGCCGTTGATCCGCCAGCCGCCCTCCGCGCGCACCGCGCGGGTGGCCAGGGCCGAGGGATCCGAACCCGCCCCGGGAGCCGGTTCGGTCATCGCGAACGCCGAACGGACGTCGCCGCGGGCGAGGGGTTCGAGGAACTGCTGTTTCTGTTCGGGATTCGCGATGTGGGCGAGCATGTGCACATTGCCCTCGTCGGGCGCCGCGATATTCAGGGCGGTCGGGCCGAACAGTGAGTATCCGGCCTCCTCGAAGACCGGTGCCCGATTCGACATGCCCAGACCGTGTCCGCCGTACTCGACCGGCGCGTGCGGTGCGAAGACGCCCGCGTCGCGGGCGGCCTGCTGCATCTCGACCCGGTTCGCGTCCCCGCCCGCCGCGGCGATGTCGCCACCGTGCGCGTCCTCGATCGGCAGGATCGTGGTGCGGACGAATTCGCGCGTGCGCTCGGCCAGTTCGCGAATTTCGGCTGGGTGGGACAGATCGATCGCCACAGTCACTCCTCACCTGTCGGCCCGAACGTACGCTCGGCTGGGGTTCGTAGGAACATTGCCATGCAGCGATTACCTCTGTCAAAAGCGGAGATGTGCGAACTTCGAGTGTTCGGATATCCTGAACAGATGGATTCCGGGGACCGTTCCGCAGACGATATCGGCGCTCGGCTGCGAGCCGCGCGGACCGCGGCCGGTATCTCCCTTCGGGAGACCGCGCGTCGCATCGGCGTCAGCCCGGCCACGCTCAGCGCCATCGAGAACGGCCGGACCGGCGTCTCGGTACCGCGGCTGCGAACCCTGGCGAAGGAGTTGGGCACGACGGTGCCGCTGCTGATCGGTGAGCGGGATTCCGCACCGCGGCCCGATCGTCCCGAGCGAGGCCGCGCGGCTACCGCCACCGAGCGATCCGACCGCAATTGGCGTGAATTCCCGCCGCTGCCGACCGATCCGGTGCTCGAGGCGGCCGTCGATTCGTTCGTGGAGACGGGGTACCACGGTGCGACGATGCGTTCGATCGCCGACCGGGCGGGGATGAGTGTGCCCGGCGTCTACCACCATTACCCCGACAAGCAGCAGTTGCTGGTGCGAGCCTTCGATCTGACGATGGAGGAGTTGCACTGGCGGGTACCGGCCGCACGCGGGCAGGGCCGGACACCGGTCGACCGGCTGGCCTGCACCGTCGAGGCCCTCGCGCTGTTCCACACCCACCGCAGGAAGCTGGCATTCATCGGCGCCAGCGAGATGCGCAGCCTGACCGAACCGAACCGCAGACGAATCACCGCTTCCCGCAACGAGATCCAATATCAACTCGATGCGGCGATCGCCGAGGCCGCCGATGCGCACGGCCCGGCCGACGACCGGATCCACATCGCGGGCCGCGCGATCGCGACCATGTGTACCGCACTGCCGCAATGGTTTCGGCTCGACGGGCCCGTCACGCCGGAGCAACTCGCCACGCGGTACGCCGATTTCGCGCTACGGCTGATCGGACTCGATACAGCCCGACCGTGAACTCCGGTACGGCGATCGGCGATGATCCGATCTCAGCGCACGTCGGGGGACATCGATCGGGTGCGTTCAGTACGCGGGACCACTGCGCGCGTATCGGGCCGGTGTCGTGCCGAGGATCCGCTTGAAATGCCGGGTCAGATGCGGCTGGTCGTGAAAACCCGTGGCGGCTGCCACATCTCGCGTCGGCATACCGCGCAGTAGCAGTGGCCGGGCCAGATCGACCCGGCGCGCGATCAGGTACCGGTGGGGCGGCATACCGAACTCGCGGCCGAAGGCGCGGATCAGGTGGGTGGGGTCGGCATGGAGTTCGGCCGCGGCCTCCTCGAGGGAAATACCTTGCGCAACATGGGAATCGAGCAGATCTCGGAGGCGGTGCGCGAGTCCGGGATCGGCGTGCCGAGCGGGTGGATCGATGCCCTGCAACAGGGTGTCGAGGCGATCGTGGATGAGCGTGAGACGTCCGGCGGCCTCGAATTCCTCACCCGGAGTGGCGAGTACGGCATGCAGCTGGCGGATGCGCAGGTGCAGTAGCGGATCGGCGAACGTCGGTGTGTCGACCGCGGAGCCGATCATCGTCTCGGGCAGGTGATCGGTGTCGAGGTAGAGCACCCGCTTGCGGAATCCGTGCGCGGTCGCGGCCTGACCATTGTGCGGGACGTGCGGCGGCAGCAGCGAGACCGCCGAACCCAGGACGCCGTATTCGTGTCGGTCCAGGTCGTAGCGAACCGCGCCCTCGTCGACGATGAGCAGAGTCCACGCGTCATGCGCGTGCATCGGATAGACGTGCTCGACGAATCGGGCATGAAACACCTCGACGATGCCCGGAACCCGGGGCTGCCAGGCCCGGACCTGCTCGACTGCGCCGGCAACCATGCCAGAATCGTACAAGCCTTCGCGGACCCGACCGGCGCAGAGTCGTCGCATGGAGAATGTGCGTTTCGATACCAAGATCGCGGTCCTGCTGCGCGACGACCTGCCGGTGTGGCAACGGTTGAATGTGACGTCCTTCCTGGTCAGCGGGCTGGGGACGGTGCTGCCGGAGGTGATCGGCGAACCGTACGAGGATGCCGACGGCACCGCGTACCTGCCGATGTTCCGGCAGCCGGTCCTGGTCTTCGAGGCCAGCAAGGAGACGTTGCAGTCCGCACACTCGAAGGCGCTCGCGCGCGGACTGCACACGGCGGTGTTCACCTCGGACCTGTTCGCCACCGGCCACGACGCCGCCAACCGAGCCGCGGTGCGCGCGGTCGGCACGGATTCGCTCGACCTGGTCGGACTCGCCGTCTATGGACCGCGCAACGTCGTGGACAAGGTGAGCAAGGGTGCGCGCATGCATCCGTGAGCCGTGAGCCGTGAGCCGTGAGCCGTGAGCCGTGAGCCGTGAGCCGTGAGCCGTGAGCCGTGAGCCGTGAGCCGTGAGCCGTGAGCCGTGAGCCGTGAGCCGTGAGCCGTGAGCCGTGAGCGCATCGGTTGGCCCGGCGACGCGGATCGGTCATCACGTGAGCGATGTGGGTGTGCGGCGGCTGCGCACGGTTGTGACGTGGGTGTTCGCGGGGGTCGTCCAGGATGCGGTGTGGCGGTCGAGCTAAGATGCATCTTGTGTCTATGACGTATTCATCCGCCGAGCGGGCCTATCGAGAGGTCAAGGAGCGGATTCTGGGCGGTGCGCTGCCCGGTGGCGAATTGATCAGCGAGGGGGAGGTCGCGGCCGATCTGGGAACTTCGCGCACTCCGGTGCGCGAGGCATTTCTGCGGTTGGAGGCAGAAGGGTGGATGCGGCTGTATCCCAAGCGCGGTGCGCTGGTGGTGCCGGTGCCGCCGGGGGAGGCCGAACATGTCGCGCACGCTCGGTACGTCGTGGAGACGGCCGCGGTCCGTGCGCTGGCCACCCTCGACCGGACCGCGCTGCTGGCGGAGTTGCGCTCGGTGATCGAATCGCAGCGCGAGCTGGCCGCGGCGGGGGATCTGGAGCAGTTCGCGGCCCTGGACACCGAGTTCCACCGCGGGGCCGTGGCCGCCGCGGGCAATCCGCTCCTGACCGGGTTCTACGACTCGTTGCGGGAGCGGCAGCGTCGAATGAACAGCCTTGCGGTGCAACGCCGTTCGGGTAATGCGGCGCAGATCGTGGCGGAGCACGCGCGCCTGGCCGATGCAATCGAGTCCGGTGATGCCGACGGCTTCGCCGCGTTGCTCGTCGAGCATCTGTCCGGGGTGCACCAGTTGGAATTGCGGGGTTTGTGATGACGAGTTCGGTGGTCGAGGTCGAGCGCGCGCCCGGTGTGCTCGCCGCGCCGCGGGCCTGGCGGGGCGTGGGTGCGGCGATGTTCGTGATCGCCTGGGGCGGTAACGAATTCACGCCGTTGCTGGTGATGTACAAGAATCACGGGCTGTCGGTCACCACCGTGGACGTCCTGCTGTTCGACTACGTGCTGGGCATCGTGCCCGCACTGCTGATCGGCGGCCCGCTCTCGGATCGGTTCGGACGGCGCAGGCTGATGCGCCCGGCGCCGTTCATTGCCGCGGCGGCGTCGTTGCTGCTGGCTTTGGGAGCCGATTCGGTGGCGCTGCTGTCGGTCGGCCGGGTGCTCTCGGGCGTGGCGCTGGGGTTGGCGATGGCCGTGGGCGGTAGCTGGGTCAAGGAGTTGTCGCAGCCGCCGTATTCGTCGGCGGCGGCGGTCGGGACCGGTGCGCGGCGTTCGGCGATGAGTCTGACCGCGGGATTCGCACTCGGCGCAGGTGTGGCCGGAGTGCTGGCGCAGTGGGCGCCGTGGCCGCATTCGCTGGCATATCTGGTGAATGTCGCGCTGTGTGCGGTGGGCGCGGTCTGGGTGATGCGTGTTCCGGAAACTGTGGTGCGACAATCGAATCCGGGGCGTCTGCGGGACGATCTGCGTATTCCGTCGCCCGGACACCATCGGTTCCTGGGCGTCGCGCTGCCGGTGGCGGTGTGGGTGTTCGCTTCGGTCGGCACGGCCTACGCGGTCCTGCCGACGTTGCTGGCCGGAAAGGCGCACAGTCTGCAGATCGGCTTCTCGGCACTGCTCACGGTGTTGACCCTGGGCTGCGGATTCCTGATCCAGTCGGTGGCCCGGCGGATCGATCGTCCCGGGGTGGCGCGGATCGCGGCGCTCGCGCTGGTGCTGGTCACGGCCGGAATGGTGCTCGCGGCGGTCGCGGCCACCACGCTGACGCTCTGGATCGCGTTGGTCGCGGCGGCGGTGCTGGGTGCCGGGAACGGCATCGGACTCGTCGCCGGGTTACAAGAGGTCGAGCGCATCGCCGAACCGCAGGATCTGGCGGGGCTGACCGCGGTCTTCTACTCGGTCTGCTACATCGGCTTCGGCCTGCCCGCCCTGCTGGCTCTGCTGAATCAGACCACCGGGCTCGGCTATCCGGTCATGCTCGTGGCCGGAGCGCTGGTCGCACTGGCCTGCCTGGCAGTGGTGCTGCGGAACTACCGTGCGAAGCTCGAAATAAGCTGAGCCCCAATGATATCCGGCCACAAGCCGGAGGAGGGAGCGGCCGGGCTCGTGGTGTGATGGACGCCGCGAGCCCGGCCGTTGTATATCGGCAGCCGGTGGCTAGCCGGCGCTGCCGGTGGGTGCGCCGCCGGTGACGGTGACCGTCGTGGGCGCCGTGGACGAGGTGTAGTCGTGTGAACCCAACGGCGGGGTGTGGTACGCGCAGAACGCCTGCGCGTGGATCGGGCCGTTCGGCAGATTCCGGATCGAGACGGTGATCGTCCGGCCGGGACCGGCGTACGAATCCTGGCCGCCGCTGCCGAAGACGGTCTTGTTGTCGGTGTCGGTTGCCCAGCACACGGTGCCCTGCTGGGTGTTCTTGTTGTGCACGGTCGCGGTGACCGTGCCCGGTCCGGACGCCGTGAACTGCACGTCCGGCGCCGCCAACGCGGGCGCGGCCGAGGCCGCGGGCATCACGAGTACCGCGAACGCCGCGGGGGTCGCGACTGCCACGGCTGCCGCCACACGTGTCCATGCTGGTCGTCGCATCTGTGTAATCCTTTGTTCGGATCGACCTTCCGGGGACATTGTTGCCCAATCCGCTCGGTCACGCTGACGGAAAGCTCGGCTCATACGGTTCGCCACTGCGGGCGGCTCGAGCCGCGAGGCACCAGCGGCGGGTCCGGCCAGGCGGGTGCGGTGTGCGAGAAACGGACCGGCGGAGCGAGCATGTGCACGTCGCCGAGCGGGCTCGCGGCGTCGTAGGCGGCGGGGTCGAGCAGGGTGTGCCGATCGGCCGAGCCCGCGTCGGCCGGATCGACCAGGCCGAGCGTTCGATACCACATCGCGGTGCGGGTGAGGTTGACCGTGACGTGCCACGAACCGCCCTCGGTACTGCGTTTCACGAGTGCGGCCAGCGCGCCGATGGCCCCCATGTAGCCGGTGATGAAATCGTTGATCATGCCGGTGACGGGCAGTTTCGGATGCTCGTCGCCGCCCTCGATGCTCATCAGGCCCGAGGCGGCCGAGCCGTTCATGTCGAAGCCGCCGCGGGTCCGCCACGGACCTTCGGAGCCGTAGCAGGTGACCGAGACGACGATGATCCCCGGATATCGGGCCGCGAGCTGCGCCGGATCGAGACCGAGCCGCTCGAGTTTGTCGCCGCGATGGTTGTTGACCACGATGTGCGCATCCGCCAGCAGCCGCTCGGCGCGTTCGCGGCCGGAGTCGGTATTCAGGTCGACGTAGGCGCTGCGGGAGCCGACGTTGGCCTCGGCATAGATGAAATCGTGCTCGTAGTCGTTGGGGCGGGTGGCGCACAGTACGTCCGCACCCTGTTCCGCGAGGGTGCGCCCGACGGTCGGACCGGCGATGGCGTGGGTGAACGACAGTACTCGGATGCCATCCAAAGGCCGTGCGGCCGAACCGAAGTCGGCTACCGGCGCGTCCGCGATGCGCTGTAGTCCGATCACCGGCCGGGTGGCCAGCAGCGCGCCCTGCGGGTGTGCGAGCCATTCCTCCGGGGTCCGCGCCACACACAGCGGGAGTCCGGCGGCGTTCGCGGCTTCCTCGAGTTCGAAGGCGTCGCGTGCGGCGAATGCCGCGGCGACCTTCGCGTAATCCGGTGGGACGTCCAGGAATCGGCACCATTTCGCGGCCAGATGCGGATACACCCCCGAGGCCATCACGGTGCGACCGTCCGCGGTGCGATACGGCGCGAGCAGGAACGGATTGTCCGCGACCAGCGGGAACGGCGGCAACTCACCGGCGAGGGTGGGATGCCAGAACGCGTGCGGGGTGATGCCGTGCACGGCCTGGCGCAGGTCCAGGTGCAGATCCTGCGCGGGCCCACCGCGACGACGATGCACCGCGACCGCGCCGACGGCCGCACCCATCAGCGGGATGCCGATGGACGCGCCCAGCCGATGTCGCGCGGCCAGGATCGGATCCTGCCCCTCGAAGGCGACCGCACCCCCGGCGTCGGCTGCCGACAATCCGGTACTCGCGAGGAGATCGTCCAGCGCGGCGAGGTGATCGAGCTCGCCCTCATCGGCGACCGGTCGATGTTCGATGGTCATGGCGTCTCCTGCCGGTTCGGGAATCTATCGGCTTGTGTCGCTTGATATTTCGGGTAGTGGGCGGGGCGAGGACGAGATCGGCCGACGGCGCTGGGACATCGGCGTCGTCGATTCCCTCGCGGCCGGTCGGTCATGAGATGGGCAGCTGCGGGCCGAGGTCAGTGGATGGATGCGTGCATGAGGTAGACGTTGTAGTGCCGCCATTCGGACAGGGTGAAGTACAGGTCGTGGTCGGTGGACCAGGGGTGCATGAAGCCGCCGTACCCCGAGGGGTAGTCCGCGGTGCTCAGCAGGGTGGCGGGGGCGGACCAGATGCCCTGCGGGGTAGTGGATCGACGCAGCACCAGCACGTTGTTGTCCGCGTCGAGGTAGCTCATCTCCCAGCGGCCCGCGGCGGTGTCGTAGCGGACCGAGAGCTCCCCGGCGATACCGGACATGATCGGGCTGGCCGACAGTTCCATCCCCGTGCCGCCCGGTGAGGGCGCCTGGAGGGTCGGCCGCCAGAAGCCGTCGATCCAATATTGGTATGCCGATTTGTTCAGCACGTCGGCCTGCGGGACGCGTGCGAGCGCGATGGTGCCGAAACGTCCGTTGGGCGTGCCGAACATGTAGACGTATCCGTCGTGCGGCGCCATCGCCACCACCTGGAACTGGCCCTGACCGAAGACGTTGTCCCATCGGACGTGCTCGTCGTCCACCCAGGTCTGCCCGCCGTCGTCGGAATAGGCCAGGCCGCCGTAGTTGGTCCACCAGCGACTCGGCTTCTTGGACCAGCGCGCCACCGACATGTAGCTCAGGTACTGCCGATCGCCCAGCGCGAAACCGGACGTCGGGATGACGGTGATCTCGAAGTTGTTCACCTTGTAACTGCCGAGCACCTCGGTGGCGTGACACGGCGCGTCGGAGACCATGGTGTCGATCTTCATCCCGTGCGCGAGGTCGCGATCGGAGCTGAAGCCCAGGACATTGCTGCGCCAGTCCCCACCGCTGGGTCCGCCGTCCTGGAATCCGGTGCCGAACGTGTCGCCGAAGGCGACGGCGACCCGGCCCGGTGCGGATTCCCACATCAGGCCCAGATCGGTGTCGTTCACCTGCCAGCGCATATCGGTGCGGTTCTGCGATCCGGGTCCGGTCAGCTGCGTCACGGGGTAGACGTCCCCGATCCGGAACGGCGCGAGCGCGTGCGTGACGGGTGCGGGTTGCACCGGCGGGTGAACCACGGGCGGAAGTGGTTGCGGGCGTGGGCCGGTGACGTCCGGGCCGAGCAGTGTGACGGGCAGCGGGATCACCTCCGGCTGCGGGACGATCTGCAGCTTCGGCAGCTGCCACGGGGTCGGGGGTGCGGAACTGGCCGGGGGTGTGGTGCTGGGCGGCGTGGTGGTCGGCGACGTCGTGGTCGCCGGCTTCGGCGGACCTTCGGGCCAGGTCGGCGTGCCCGGCGGGATCGGATACGAGGTCCGCGCGCGCCCACCGGCCAGTTGCGGGCACGGATTGGCGCACAGATCGGCCGGGAGCGCCGCCGGTGCGATCCGGGTGTTGTGCACCTGCTTGGGAATCTTCACCGGGGTGATCTTGGGCTGCACCACCTGAACCTGGATGGTCGGCGGCTGCGCCGGTGCGGGCGGCGGGACCGGGACGGCCGGATTCGGCGTGCGGGCCTGCGGATCGAAACCGGCTTCGCCACAGGCGTTCACGGGCGCTGGCGCCCACGGCAGCGGGGCGGCGGCGCCGGGCTGCGCGGTGGTCACGGTCATCACGATCACCGCAGCGGCAACGGTAGCGTCTCGCAGCACCCGGTCGGCTCCTCGCAGGGGTTCACAATCCAGTTCTCACCACAGACCTTAATCCGTATGCCCGCGCGGCGCGCCCACACCACCGGGCGACCGGAACAGGTATGGGCTCGCCCTGCGCACAACCCTTGTCGCAGGCCGGGCGTGCGGCCATAGTTCGTCGATACGACGTGTTCCCTACGGTTGCAAAGGAGCTGGGATGATCCTGATCGTTCCGCTGACCCGGCGCCGCACCGTCGATCTGATGCGCCTGGCCTCGGCCACCTGTCGCGGCTGATCGTCGGCGCCGGTCCGGCGCCGCATCCACCGCATCGGTACGTCCCGTGGCGTACCGCTGGTTCAGTCGATCCGTAACACGCTGTATCACAGGCGTATTCAGTGAAAGTTCCACCTCATGCTGTTCCGATTACGGCGATCGCGCATGGTGCGCGCCCTCGCCTGCACTCTGGCCGTCCCACTCGCGGCCGCCGTCCTGAGCGCGTGCGGCACCCACGGGGTGAGCACCACCGCGGACGGTAAGACCGTCCTGCGGTATCAGGGTTCCACCGGCACCGTCACGCCCTTCGAGCTGGCCGCGGATCTGGGGTACTTCGCCAAGACCCGGCTGCAATGGCAGGGGGATACCACCAGTGGTCCGGCGAATATCCAGGCCGCGGCCACGCAACAGCTCGAATTCGGCAGCGCGTTCAACGGCGCCGTGGTCAAACTGATCGCCGGTGGGGCGCCGGTCACCTCGGTGCTCAGCTCCTACGGGGCCGACGAGCAGTCCTACACCGGTTATTTCGTGCGCGACGACTCCGGGATCGCGACCGCTCGGGACCTGATCGGCAAGAAGGTCGGCGTCAACACTCTCGGCGCGCACCACGAATTCATCACCCGTGAGTGGTTGCACGAGCAGGGACTGAGCGACGCGGAGATCGCCCGGGTCCAACTCGTGGTGCTGCCGCCCGCCAGCACCGAGGAGGCACTGCGCACGGGGCAGATCGATGTGGCCGCCCTGCAGGGCGTGTTCCTGGAAACCGCCGTCGCTCGCGGCGGAATTCACACGCTCTACACCGACAAGAATCTGTTCGGCCAATTCGATTACGGCACATACGTGTTCCGCAACGACTTCATTCAGCAGCATGCGGACGCGGTCGGGGATTTCGTCCAGGGCACCGCCCGCGCGATCCGCTGGCTGCAGGTGACACCGCGGGATCAGGTGGTGGCGCGTTTCGCCGACATCATCCACAAGCGCGGGCGCAACGAGAACACCGGTCTGCTGAAGTACTACAAGAGTTCCGGCATTCCCGTTCCCGGAGCGGTGATCGCGGACAAGGAACTGCAGATCTGGATCGACTGGCTGGTACGCAACCACCAGTTGACGGCGGGCAAGGTCGCCGCGAAGGACATCTACACCAACAAGTTCAATCCCTATGCCAACGGCACATATCCGCCGATCAGCGGACCCGGCGGCGAGAAGGTGGCCAAATGAGCACATCGGCGAAACTCGTGCTGAGCGGGGTGCGCAAGGAGTTCCGGGTTCGCGGCACGCGGGAGAATTTCACCGCGCTCGACGATATCGGGCTGGAACTGAACGACGGTGAATTCCTCGTGCTGGTCGGTCCCAGCGGTTCGGGTAAATCGACGCTGCTGGATCTGGTGGGTGGTCTGAGCAAGCCCAGTGCCGGGCAGCTGCTGCTGGACGGGCGGCCGATCACCGGGCCGGGTCTGGATCGTGGCATCGTCTTCCAGCAATACGCGCTGCTGCCGTGGCGCACCGCGCGGGGCAATATCGAATTCGGCCTCGAGGCCAAGGGGATTCGCCGCCGGGAGCGTCGCTCGATCGCGGAACACTACCTGGAACTGGTGGGGCTCGACGGATTCGGTGATCGGTATCCGCACGAGCTGTCCGGCGGTATGAAGCAGCGCGTGGCCATCGCTCGCAGCCTGGCGTTCGACCCGGAGGTGCTGCTGATGGACGAGCCGTTCGCCGCACTCGATGCCCAGACGCGGGAGACGTTGCAGGACGAACTGCTACGGATCTGGCGTAGCACCGGCAAGACCATCCTGTTCATCACCCACGGCATCGACGAGGCGGTGTACCTGGGCCAGCGCGTCGCGGTGCTGACCTCGCGCCCGGCTCGGGTCAAGGCCGTCGTCGAGGTCGATCTCGATCGTTCGGACGATCCGGGCCGCGACACCGAGACGGACCTCCGCTCCTCCGAGCGGTTCCGAGAAATCCGCCACCACATCTGGACGCTGCTGCACACCGAGGTCACGCGGGCCGAACAGCTCGCCGACGCCGCGGCGTCCCCGCAGGGAACCGACCGGAGGTCCGCACATGTCTAGTGCACTGTCCAGCGCCGACCAGGCGATCGATATACAGCAGCTTGCCGCATCGACGCCGGACGAACTCGCACGGCTCGACGCAGCGCCGACCACGGATTCCGTTGTCGGGCAACCGCATCCGGGTGCGCTGCGATCCGGCAGCGTGGATCCCGTTGCGGCACGGGCCGATGCCGCCGCGCCAGGCAGGTATACCGCTGTGCGGCTGCTGCGTGCGACCGTCCGGATCGCGTGGCGGTTCGGCAAACCGCTGGTCGCGATCGCGCTGTTCCTGGCGTTATGGGAGATCGCGCCGCGGATAGGGCTGGTCGACCCGGTCTTCCTACCGCCGTTCTCCACGGTCGCGCAGTCCTTCGCGGAGCTGGTCCGCAACGGGCAGATGTGGGAGCACGTCTCCGCGAGCCTCGGTCGGTCACTCGTCGGTTTCGCGCTCGCCGTGGTCACCGCGGTGCCCGTGGGTGTGGCCATCGCCTGGTACCGGCCGGTGGCCGAGTTCCTCGGACCGATCCTGGAACTGTTCCGCAACACCGCCGCCCTGGCGCTACTGCCGGTGTTCGTGCTGATCCTCGGCATCGGCGAGACCTCCAAGGTCGCGCTGGTGCTGTACGCGGGCTTCTTCCCGATTCTGCTCAATACGATCACCGGTGTCCGCACGGTCGACCCGCTGCTGGTGAAATCCGCTACGTCGCTGGGGTTCTCCTCGGTGCGACTGTTCCAGAAGGTGATCCTGCCCGCGGCGCTGCCCGCGATCTTCACCGGTCTGCGCATGGCGGCCTCGAGTTCGATCCTGGTGCTGATCGCCGCCGAAATGATCGGCGCCCGAGCCGGACTCGGCTATCTGATCACCGCGGCCCAGCAGAACTTCCAGATCCCCGACATGTATGCCGGCATCATCGCCATCTCTTTGGTGGGGCTGGTGTTCAACGGCGTACTCCTGGCCGTAGAACGACGACTCTCGCGCTGGCGCACCAGTTCCGGTCAGTAAACACCGAAGGATTCACATCGATGTCGCACTCCGGCAAGACCTTTCACATCAACGCCTTCCTGATGGGCGTCGGCCACCACGAGGCCGCCTGGCGGCATCCGCGCACCGAGGAACATCGGCTGCTGGACGTCGAGCACTTCCGGGAGTTGGGCCGCATCGCCGAACGCGGGCGGCTGGACTCGGTGTTCTTCGCCGACAACCTGGCCGTGGGCCCGCGCATCGAGCGCAACGCGCCGGCGGTGTTCGAGCCGATCACCCTGCTGTCGGCGATCGCCACGGCCACCGAGCACGTCGGGCTGATCGCGACCGCGTCGACCAGTTACAACGAACCGTTCAATCTGGCACGCAAATTCACCTCGCTCGATCACATCAGCCACGGCCGGGCCGGATGGAATATCGTCACCTCCGGAAATGCCGAGGAGGCGTACAACTTCGGATACGACGCCATTCCCGAACATGCCCGGCGCTACGAGCGCGCGCAGGAGTTCCTCGATGTCGCGCTGAATCTCTGGGACAGTTGGGAATCCGATGCGCTCGAACTTCGAACCGCCTCCGGCGTCTTCGCCGATCCGGACAAGGTGCACCGGATCGATTACAGCGGTGAGCGATTCCGGGTGCGCGGCCCGCTGAATTCGCCGCGCAGTCCGCAGGGACGTCCGTTGCTGGTGCAGGCCGGATCATCGGAGAGCGGAAAGGAATTCGCCGCCCGGCACGCCGAGGCGGTGTTCACCGCGCAGCGCACCCTGGAGGAGGGCCGCCGCTTCTACCAGGATCTGAAGTCGCGGCTGCCCCGGTACGGCCGGTCGCCGGACGAGCTGAAGGTGCTTCCCGGTCTGGTGCCGTTCATCGCCGACACCGCCGAGCAGGCGCGGGCGCTGGAACAGGAGTTCACCGATCTGATCTCGCCCGACTACGCCCTGCGGCAACTGTCCGGCATGCTCGGTGTCGACCTGACCGAACACGCCCTCGACGCACCGCTGCCCCCGCTACCCGCCGAGAGCGACATCCAAGGCGGCAAGAGCAGATTCACCCTCGTGAAGGAACTCGCCGAACGCGAGGAGCTCACCGTCCGGCAGTTGATCGGCAAACTCGGCGGCGGCCGCGGACACCGCACCTTCGCCGGAACTCCCGAGCAGATCGCCGACGAACTGCAATCCTGGTTCGAGTCCGGTGCGGCCGACGGCTTCAACATCATGCCCCCATACCTACCCGGCGGCCTCACCGATTTCGTCGACCGCGTAGTCCCGATCCTCCAGCAGCGCGGCCTGTTCCGAACCGAGTACACCGCCACCACATTGCGCGGCCACTACGGCTTGCCACCTGTCGAGAGCCGCCGCTTCACCCCGATTCCGACCGCCGCGGGCGCCTGAAACCGGCCTCGCTACGCGGGCCGGGGCCGTCTGCGCGCGGCACCTTGCTCGAGGGGACAGGGCCTGTGGCAATTGACGGCACGCCCTGCCGATCGATCCCCAGCGGTTCGTCGGTGTCCGGGACCGGCGACCTGGATGTGCGGATACCGACTCGGGCGGTTCACATCGAGCGGCGGAGGTCGGCGAGAAATGCGTCGGCGGCGCGATGCGATCGGATGCGAACGAATTCGATGTGCCGGTAAGCCGGGTCGTCCTGCGCGGCCTCGTAACGTATTCGGTTGGTGGGGTGTGATTTCCAGGACCAGATGATAATCGACCGTTGCGGATCGAGCGAGATGAGATCTCGCCAACTCTCCCGGTTGCCGTTCCACAGCGTGCGCCGGGTGAGTACCCGGCCCAGCGTCCGCAGGACGATCTGCCGCAGAACCAGGGTGCGCGGCAGATCGAACCAGATCACGGTATCGGCGTTGCGCCACAGCAGATCTCCGAGTTTGCTGTGATAGTTGCCGTCGGCCACCCACGTCCCGGTGGTGATTCGCTCGGCGACCGCGGCGCGGAATTCGTTCTCGGGCATCGGAATCCATCCCGGTTGATGGTGGATGGCGTCGAGTTCGATGTGCGGTATGTCCAGCTGCCGGGAGATCCGTTGGGCCAGCGTGGTTTTACCCGATCCGGACGTTCCCGCCACCACGATCCGTCGTCGGGTCACCATCGGTTTGCCTCGCCGGGCCGGTCACGTCTGCGGAATGCCGAAGCGGGCCACCGTGGATCGCGGCTGCTCGCGGCCTCGAATCCGCGCATGTGCCCCCTCCGGTGCGCTCCGAATCGGCTGGACTCTCGTGGCTCGTCGCCCCGAACAGAGGATACCGCTGCGGGATGCGGAACCGGGCTGCTGTTCGACGCGGTAGTCGCCCCGGTCGGGGATGCCTTGGCGGACAAGCGGTTCGGGTCAGGCGCAGTCGCTGTCGAGGCGGTTCGTGTCGTGGGCGGCGGGCAGGCGCAGGGGGGTTGCGGGGGTGAGGTGTCTGCCCATGCGGGCGACCAGCGCGGAGTGTAGGTACCACAGACCGGTGGTCTGGGACGGGTCGAAACCGGTCAGGCCCGCGATGCGGCGGAGGCGGTAGTCGACGGTGTTCGGGTGGACGTCCAGTAGGCGGGCGGTGCGGACGCGGCTGAGGTTGGCGGCGATGTAGATCCGCAGGGTCTCCAGGAGATCGGGGTGTTCGTCCAGGGGGGTGAGCTGGGTTTCGAGTGCGTCGCGGGCGATTCCGGGGCGGGTCAGCTGGTATTGCAGGGCCAGTTCGGTGAAACGGTACAGACCGGGGCCCAGGCCCAGATGTTGCACGGTGTCCAGTAGTTCGTGGGCCAGGTGGGCGGCGCCGGGGACCTCGTGCGGGCGGGCGGTGACGACCGTGACGGTGATCGGCGTCCGGGCCGCGCGGGACAATCCGCCGACCAGGCCCTCGAGTTCGGAATCGGTTGCGGCCGTGGATGGTACGAGAACGGTGCCGCCGTCGACGGAGAGCAGCGACAGCGCCTCGCCCGCGAGGGCGGTCGCCAGCTCGGCCTGCACCCGACGCAACTTGCGCCGGGCGACGACCTGGCGGTCCAGATGCGGGCGGGACTCGTCGGGATGGGCCGCCAGGCCCAGAGCCAGGACGAAATACCGGTCGGCGATCGGCAATTCGCGCGCTCCGGCCGTCGCGGTACTGGTCCCGGCGAGCAGCGCGGAGGTCAAGCTGTGTGCTGCGGTTTGCTGTTCGGCGGCCTCGGCGCGACGCTCGCGCACGTACGCCATGCCGACCGCGGCGGTGAACACCTTCGACAGTTCGAGGATCGTCATGGTGGCGGTATGCACGCCGGCACAGTTCGCGGGACTCGTGCGCGCGAACATCTGGTCCAGCACCACGGTGGACCCCGTGCGAATCGCGGACAACACCGCATCGATGGGGATGTCGGCGCGGGCGCATCCGGCCGCGGCGTTCTCCAGGCGTTCGGCGGGGCAGGGGAGCGGTCCGCCGTTCATGCCCTGGATCATCAACTCGGTGCAGGCCCGCACGACGTTCTTGATATCCGCGGCGATGAATTGCTCGGACTGCTCGGAGATTTCGGCGGATTCGGCGAGCCGGGCCAGCACGACGCGGGTGAGTGTGTCGACTTCGCGTACCGACGGGGACATCGGCTGTTTCAGAGCATGCGGTTCGAGGCGGGCGAGGCTGTCGATCGTCACGTGTGACCTCCTGTCACCGTCGTCCCCGCGCCGGTTGCACACGGGGCGGGCGTCCGGTCGGTCGGCTGCTTTGCTGTTACCGAACGTCTGCCCTATCGAAGACGGTAATCCGAGCGGTAGCTCACCTTCTACTCCTCTTCGGGTAATTCTCAGCGGGCGCTAATTATGTCTCCTACCAGCGCATATGGCAGTGGATGGACGGTCCTGCGGAGTGGCGGTGACCCCGATAGATGGCAGAGTGCTCACCTTTGGCCTCTGCCGGGTCTCCAGTGGCGTGCGGGAACGATCGGCGGCGTGTCACGCGGCCTGCGCGGCGAGCTGGGCCTCGCACCAGGCCGCGATCATCTGCGCGGTCATGGCGATGGCCTCGTGCCGCTCGGTGCTGTCCACCTCGAGCGCCGAGGCCCGCAGCACGGCGGCGAAACAGGTGTTCATCAGTACGAAGCTGGTCATGTCGTAACGGTGATCGTCACCGGGACCGAGGATCTGGATGACCATCACCTTCACCAGCAACCGCAGTCGCGGCTCGAACTCGGGAATTCCGCTGTTGTAGAACTGGACTCCGGCCACCAGGGCCCGCACCAGCCGGGCGTTGTCCACCAGCTCGTCGGTGATGACCTCGAGGATGCGGGTCACCTGTTCCAGGATGGACCGATCGGACAGCCCCAGCGCATGCTGTGTGAGCCGCTGTTCGACACTCTCCAGCAGGCGGCGCAACAGCTCCTCGACGATGACCGCGCGATCGGAGAAATAGCGGTAGACGGTGCCGATGCTGATTCCGGCCTCGGCCGCGATCCGGTTTGTGGAGGTGTCGGCGATACCGCGCTCGCCGAACAGTCGCGCGGCGGTGTCCAGGATGAGTTCCCTGGTCGCCCTGGCACGTTCCTGGGTCGGACGGCGACGCTGGCCAACAGATTTCGGCGGCATCGCTACCCTCCTGCCTGCGATCGGAAAAGATGAGCGGCGCTCAGCTTAGACCGGCTCGGGTTGCCGAGATCGGGAAAATTGCGAAGAGTGTGGCGCACCCGCGCGTCGCGGCGCGGGTGAGGGAGGTTCGGACAATGGGTGCTCGGGTGCCGAAAGGCCGTCTGGCGCGCGGCGGCAAACTGGGCAGGCTGGCCGCGGAACAGACCATCCGCGGGGTGGGCACGCGGTTGTCGATGCTGGGCCGCACCGAGCAGGCCCGGCAGGTCCTGGCCGAACGCTCCACCCTGCGGGCGGCGCAGCAGCTGGTCACCGTACTCGGCGGGTTGCGCGGTGCGGCAATGAAATTGGGGCAGATGCTCTCGGTGCTGGACGTCGATCTGCTGCCCGCCGAACATCGGGAGATGTTCCGCGGCAAGCTCGCCGAGCTGCGCGACCACGCGCCGGAGGTGCCGTTCGACCGGATGCGGACGGTCATCCAGGACGATCTGGGTCCGTTGTCGCGAGTGTTCGCCGATTTCGACGAGACCGCGGTCGCCGCGGCCTCGATCGGACAGGTCTACCGAGCCAGGTTGCGCGATGGCCGGGAGGTCGCGGTCAAGGTCAAATATCCAGGCGTGGACGAGGCCGTCGAGGCGGATATGCGCAATCTGGCGATGTTCAGCAGGCTCTGGAAATCCATTCTGCCGAGCGCGGCCGACGGTGACGTACTGGACGAGATCGCCCGCAACATCGGCAGTGAACTCGACTATCCCCGCGAGGCCCGCAATCAGCATCGCGTGGCGCAGCGCTATCGCGGCCACCCGTACATCACCGTGCCGGACAGTATCGAAGAGTATTGCGGGCCAAGCGTTCTGGTCACCGAATTCGTGGACGGCCGGTCCTTCGACCGGCTTCGGGACCTGCCCGACGCCGAGCGCGATCGGCTCGGCGAGCTGATCTATCGCTTCTACATCGATCCGGTGTTCACCGATTACGAATTCTGCGGCGACCCGCATCCGGGCAATATCCTGCTGGGCGCCGACGGACGCCTGGCCTTCGTGGATTTCGGGCTCTACCACAGCATGGATCCCGCACACGTCGAGCTCGAGCGCGCGGCACTGCAGGCCGCGGCCGAACATCGCGGCCAGGATCTGCACGACGGGTGGGCGAGCCGGGGGATCATCGACCCGGATTCGGGTGTGACCGTGCAGGAATGCCTGGATTACGTCTGGGCCGCGACCGGCTGGCATCTGCTCGACGAGCAGATCACCCTCGATCCCGAATTCGCCACCGGTGCGGTGGTTCTGGCGGTCGATCCGCGCTCGGCGGAGTTCCGCGGCATGCGCAGTCAGCGGCTGCCTCCCGAACATGTGTTCTCGCGTCGGGTGGATCTGTTCACCCTGGCCGCGCTGGGGCAGCTGCACTGTACGAACAACTGGCACCGGCTGGCGCGGGAGTGGATGTACCGCGAACCGCCTGTGACCGAGATCGGCCGTGCGATCGCGCGCTGGCAGGACTCGCGCTGATCTCTGCGCGACCGGCACGGGCGCGGGCGGCCTGGGCCTACACTGCTGGGGTGTCCACAGCAGCGGCGTCCCCGGAGGTGGCGGGCGGTCGACAGACGCGCTGGCAGCCGCACAACGACCAACGCCGGGCGCTGATCGTTCAGGCGGCCATCGAGCTGGTGGAGGAGACTCCCGCCGGTGCGGACATCTCTGCCCGGCAGATCGCCGCTCGGGCGGGTCTGGCCAAATCGGTGCTGTACCGCCAGTTCTCGGGCCGCGAGGAACTCGATCGCCGGGTGCGTTCGGCGATCGGTGATCGTTTCACCGACGCCCTGGACGCGGCCCTGGACATCGGTGAGGGTTCGATCGCCGAGATCCTGACCCGTGCGGTGGGCGTGGTCGTCGACTGGATCTGCGACCATCCGCGTCTGCACGAATTCCTGCGCACCGGCCCCGCCGAGGGCGACGAGGAGGGCAGCGACGCCCTGAGCGGTCTGCTGAGCAGCATCACCCGGCGTGCCGCGCGACTGGTGACCGGTCTGGGCGGTGTGGTCGGCGTCGCCGACCCGCCGGTGGTGGACACCATGACCTTCGCGATCGTCTCGATGACCGAGGCCACGGTCACGCGCTGGTCCCGCGACCCGAACCCGCCGCTGTCCCGGCAGCGGCTGATCGCCGAGGTGGCGAGCTACGCGTGGAACGTCCTGGACGGCGTGGCCCGCACGCACGACGTCGTCCTGGACCCGAATCTGCCGCTGCTGCAACTGATCGAGGCGCTGGCCACGGCCGAGCCGCAGCCCTGACCCGCGCACCGTGGTCCGGCCGGGTGGCGGCGTCAGGATGCGGCGGGGCGGGCGGTCGGCGGGTTGAGCCGGCGAGGGGGCTCGCTGCGGTAGCGGGACGAGTCGCCCTCGATGTGCAGCAGTTGCCAGACCTTGCGCGCCAGCGGGGGACGCAGGCCCAGGTCGTCGGCCAGTTTGCGGACGTCGTCGAAGTAGCTGGACAGGATCCGGCGGGAGTGTGGCCCTCGCCAGAATGCCTCGCGGAAGACCTCGCGGGGGATGTCGAATCGGGTCGCGAAGGATTTCGGCGGGGTCATGATCTCACCCGCGAGCCAGCGCATGGCCAGCGGGAATGCCAAGGCGCACACCGCTTTTCCGGACGTCCCCATCTTGGCGATGTGGGCGGTGAGGAATTCGTGCGCGAAGGAGATGTGCCGGGCCTCCTCGGCGATGTGGATCTGCATCGTGCGCAGCACCGCGGGCGGCAGGCGGTCTCCGGCCCGGATCATCGCCTTCTGGTAGTGGTCGATGGGCTCCTCGCCGCCCAGGATGCCGATGACCAGGATGACGTGCGCATATCCGCCCGCGACGCCGATGAACGGCGACAGCGCCCGGAAGGCCGGCCGCATACCGGGGACGTCGACGCCGATCCGGTTGACCAGCTCCTGGAACATCTGGATGTGGTTGCACTCCTCGGTCATCTCGTGCATGCAGTACCGGAATTCCGGCGCCCCGTTGGGCAGTTTGAGCACGTACTGCATCAGCCCGCGGATCAGCACCGTCTCGAAGGCCAGACCGACCTTGACCACATTGGCCACGCGCCATCGGCCGATCTCGATCTGCCGTTCCAGCGGCAGCGCCCGATACCAGTCGGTCGCGCCGAGCGGATCGATCTCGGGATCGAGCACCCAGCGCGGGTCGTCCGGATCGATCGCCAGTTCCGGGCTGTCCCAATCGATGTCGAGATAGGGGTCGAAATTCCGGTGCACCGATCCGTCGGACAGTGTCGCCAGCATGTCGCGGTAGTGCGCGCCGAACGGGTCGGCGCGCCGGGTATCGGACAACGTCATCGGTGCCTCCTGAGCCAGTGCCGGCGATCCACCCCGGTTCCTGCGGGTGCGATACGCCGGCTCGTCCCTCCAGGGTATATGGGACTCGGGGTCTCATACAATCCCGTTATGGTCGAATGTCGGGAGGTCGCCGGGTATCGGGGGCGTTCGCCGGAGTCTGATCAGCCGATCTCGGCGAGGCGGGGGGCGATCTGCTCGCCGAATCGTTCGACCCAGCCCGCGGGGTCCGGGTTGCCGGGCAGCGGGCCGACGTTGAGCAGGTCGAATCCCAGGGCGGCGCACGCCTCCGCGTTCTTCAGGTAGGCGTCGGTGTCGGTGAACGGATCGGTGAAATGTCCGGTGTGCATGCGGATTTCGGCAGGGTCGCGGTCGAATGTCTCGCAGTGCCGGTGCAGCACCTCGATCTTGTGCGGCAGTTCGGACAGCGGTGCGTTGGTGTGCCAGACGTCGGCGTACTGGGCGACCATGCGCAGCGTCTTCTTCTCGCCGCTGCCGCCGAGCAGGATCGGCGGGCGGTTCCGGATCGTGCCGCCTTCGGTGGCGCGGATCGGCTGCGGCCGGCAGATGGTCTCGGCCAACTGGTAGTGCTTGCCCTGGTACGGGCCGTCGTTCTCACTCCACATCTGCAGGCAGATCTGCAGGGTCTCCTCGAGCATCTCGAACCGGTCGCGCAGCGGCGGATACGGCACGCCCAGGGCGGTGTGTTCGCGCTCGTACCAGGCCGCGCCCAGGCCCAGCATGGATCGTCCGCCGGACAGCACGTCCAGGGTGGTGGCGATCTTCGCCAGCAAGCCCGGATAACGGTAGGTGACGCCGGTGACCAGCATGGTCAGGGTGATCTTCTCGGTCCGCCCGGCCAGGAAACCCATACTGGTGTACCCCTCGAGGAACGGATCCTCCGCCTTGCCCACGGCCTCCATCTGGAAGAAATGGTCGGCCAGGGTGAATATCTCGGCGCCGGCGCGCTCGGCGGCAACGGCGGTGCGGGACAGGGTGGGGCCCAGGGCGGCGGGGTCGCCCGGCAGGAAGTCGATGTAGTGGACGGCGAAGCGCATGGTGGTGTTCCTTCCGTCGGTTGGATGTGTTCGCCAGTCTAGATTAGACAGTGCCAACTGTACAGTTTATCTGTCATGATTTGCCGCTCGCGCGATCTCGGCGACCGTGCGGGACCAGAGTTCGTCCGCCGGGTCGATGACGGCGAAGTGGTTGCCCGGCCCCTCGATGTACGTCACCGGATCGTCGAATGTCACTGCCGTGGAATGGTATTCGCGGCTCATCTCCAGGAGGTTCGGATCGTCGTGCACGGCGCTGACGACCAGGTGTGGCAGGCCCAGTGGTAGCCGGTCGATGGGGGACGAGCGTCGATAGATCTCCGGTTGTTCGGACCGGTGGCCGCCCAGCGCTCCGGCGGTCGCGTTCTCGCTGAGTCCGCGCGCGTCGGCCAGGCGCAGATCCAGCACACCGGCCAGGCTGATCGCCAGGATCGGGCGGACGGCCGCATGCTCGGCGACCGCGTCGGCCGCGGCCCGCAGGGCCAGCTGCGCCCCGGCCGAATGTCCGGCCAGCACGATCCGCGCGGGATCGGCCGCCTCGATCTCGCCGAGCGCCCGCACGGCGGCGGCGGTGTCGTGAGTCGTTGCCGCCCAACCGTATTCATCGGGACGGCGGTATTCCACGTTCCAGCTGAGATATCCCCGGGCGGTCAGGTCGATCGCGAGGGCGTCCATGAGATCCGCGGCCCAGCGGGACCGCCAATAGCCGCCGTGGAACAGCGCGACGGCGGGAAATGGGCCGTTCCCGTCGGGGATGCGCAGTTCGGCGTGCTGCTCGTGCTGGTCGCCGTAGGGCACGACCGTGGCTGGATGCAGGCGGTGGTGATACCAGCTGTCCACCGCGAAGCGCAGGCCGTCGAGGCCGCGTTCGCGGATGTGCGCCCGGATGCCGACGGACCGATCGGCGGGCGCGCGTCCGAGGTCCAGCCGGATCGCTCCGGTGGGCGGCGCGGTGAACTCGGCGCCGTCGCCGGGAATCGCGATGAACTCGCCGCGTTGCGCCGCGGATTCGGCGGCAGCGGTGAATTGCGCTGCGTCCGCGGCGAAGACGACCTCACCGATCAGCCTTCGGGCATGCAGTGCGCGATCGATCAGGGCGGCGGCGGTACGGCGATCCGCCACGGTATCCGGGGCGAAGACGATGTCGACATGGGCTGTGGAGGTGTGCACGAGCGGCTCCCGATGACATGGATGCAGCGGTCGTCAGAATTATGTAATATGTGAGGGTAGTCGAATACCGGTGAGGTCAGCATGGGCGCACATTCCGGCAGCAGGGCCATCGAACCGGGCGTCGTCCGGGATTTCCGCGCGCGCCTGAGCTACGGCGAGTATCTGGACCTGGACACGCTGCTCAGCGCCCAGAAACCGGTGAGCCGCCCCGAACATCACGACGAAATGCTGTTCATCATCCAGCATCAGACCAGCGAGCTGTGGCTCAAACTTGTCCTGCACGAAATCCTCGCCGCGCGTGCGGCTCTGGACGAGGACGATCTGGGCGCGGCGCTCAAGGGCGTGGCGCGGGTCAAACACATCCAGAAGACGCTGACCGAACAGTGGTCGGTCCTGGCGACGCTCACGCCCACCGAATACGCTCAGTTCCGCGGCTTCCTGGGCAATTCCTCGGGATTCCAGTCCTATCAGTATCGCGCGGTCGAATTCGTACTCGGCGCGAAGAACGCGGACATGCTGGAGATCTTCGACGACGATCCGGCGGCTCGCGCGCTGCTGAGCGGCCTGCTCGGTGAACCGAGCCTGTACGACGCGTTCTGGCACTGTCTGTCCCGCCTCGGCTACGCCGTGCCCGAGTCCGCGCTGACCCGGGTGGTGAGCGCGCCCTACACGATGAATCCGGAGCTGATCCCGCTGATCGGCTTCGTCTACGAACATCATCGCGAACACTGGGCGGCGTACGAGGCATTCGAGGAGTTCGTCGACCTCGAGGAGAACTTCCAGCTGTGGCGCTTCCGGCATATGCGCACCGTCCTGCGCACCATCGGGACCAAACCCGGCACCGGCGGATCGAGCGGTGTGGGATTCTTGCGTAAAGCGCTGGAGCTGAGCTTCTTTCCCGAACTGTTCGCGGTCCGCACGGAGATTGGACGTCGATGACCACTGCACTGCTCGCCCGCGCCGCCGAGCTGGATGCGCGAGATCCGTTGCGCGCCTGCCGCGATCTGTTCGTCGGCTCGGATGATCCGGCGGTGATCGCCTATCTGGACGGCAATTCGCTGGGCCGCCCGTTGCGGGCCAGCGCCGAGCGGATCGGCTCGTTCGTCACCGACGCGTGGGGCGGGCGGCTGATCCGCGGCTGGGACGAACAATGGTTCGACCTGCCGATCACCATCGGGGACATGCTCGCCGACACCGTCCTGGGCGCGGCTCCGGGCCAGACCACCATCGGCGATTCCACGACCGTGCTGCTGTACAAGCTGGCTCGCGGTGCGATCACGTTGCGGCCTGGCCGAACCGAGATCGTCGTGGACCGGGACAATTTCCCGACCGACCGCTACATCCTGGAATCCATTGCGCAGGACCACGATCTGACTCTGCGCTGGATCGAACCGGATCCGCGCGGCGGTGTCGGCGTCGAGGAGTTGTCCGCGGTCGTCTCCGAACGCACGGCGCTGGTCGTCCTCGGACACGTCGCGTTTCGCTCCGGATACCTGCTGGATGCCGCGGGCGCGGCGCGGGTGACGCACGACGCGGGCGCGCTGCTGTTGCTGGACCTGTGCCACTCGGTCGGCTCGGTACCGCTCGAACTCGATTCCTGGGCAGTGGATCTCGCGGTCGGATGTACCTACAAATATCTCAACGGCGGTCCGGGATCACCCGCGTTCGCGTACGTCCGGGCCGAACATCAGGACCGGTTCCGGCAGCCGGTGTGGGGCTGGATGGGCCGCGAGCAGCCGTTCGAGATGGCGCAGGGATATCGACCGGCGCAAGGGATTCGGCAGATGATCAGCGGTACGCCCCCGATTCTGGGCATGCTGGCGATCCAGGACACCCTCGCGCTGATCGGTGCGGTCGGCATGGCCGCCGTGCGCGCGAAATCCATTGCGCTGACCGAATATTCCTTGGATCTCGTGCGCGAGCTGTTGGCTCCGCTCGGTGTGGAGATCGGATCACCGCAGGACCCGGCCCGGCGCGGTGGTCACGTCATCATCGATCATCCGCGGTTCGCCGAGATCACCGGGAAACTGTGGAGTCGCGGCGTGATTCCCGACTTCCGGCCGCCGCGCGGGCTGCGAATCGGATTGAGCCCGTTGAGTACGAGCTTCGGTGAGGTGGCCGCGGGCATACTGGCGATCCGTGACGAACTCATCGCCTGAGCACGCGATCCTGGACGATTTCGACTCCCGTCCGGGCAGCGCGACCTCACTCATCCGCACCGTCCTGGGAGCGTATCGAGGTGAACTGGGCGGCTGGGCGGCCATCGCCGAACTCGTGGAGCTGATGCGGGAGTTGGGCATTGCCGCCGATGCGACCCGGATCGCGGTGACCCGGCTCAAACGCCGGGGCGTACTGGTGTCCGCGGTCCGCGACGGTCGCGCCGGATACCGCCTGACCGCCCAGGCCGAGGCGATGTACGCGCGCGGTGATCGCCGCATCTTCGGATTCCGGCAGATGACCGACGCCGACCCGTGGCGGCTGATCTCGTTCACCATCCCCGAAACCCTGCGTGCCACAAGGCATCAGCTGCGTCGCCGACTCGGCTGGATCGGCTGCGGAACCGTCTCCCCGGGACTGTGGATCGCACCGGAGTACCTCGCCGCCGAGGTCACCGATATCGTTGCCGCACTGGGCCTGTCGGACTGTGTGACGACTTTCCTGGCCACTTCGGCAGTGGTTCCGGACTCGATGGCCGAGGCCGCGGCCCGGTGGTGGGATCTGGAGGGCATCGCGGCACGCCATCGCGAATTCCTCGCGCACCATGCGAAATCCGCCGACGCCCGGCAACTCACCCCGCGCGAGGCATTCGTGGAATTCGTTCCGCTGCTGGACGAATGGCGGATCATCCCGTACGTCGATCCGGGGTTGCCGCCGTCGATGCTGCCCGCCGACTGGCCGGGCGTGCGGAGCGTCGGCCTGTTCGCCGCCGCTCGTGATCGGTGTCTGACGACCAGCCGCGAATGGGTTCGGACCCTGCGGCAGTAGCGGATCCGCGGACAATCAGTCGACGGTTCCCTGTAGGACGCGCACTCCCGCGGTGAGCGCATTACCCCCGGCGGTCCAGCTGACCCCTGCGGGTTGGCGGCTCAGCACCACGACCACGTAACGCAGTGGCTGCCCGGCTCCCGCGCCGACCAGACCTGTGGTGTCCAGAGTGGTGGAGTCGTCCAGGGACATCCAGCCCTGTTTGATGGCCCAGTCCGCGCCGGTGAGTCCGTCGGGGATGCCGAAGTACTGGTCGGTGCCGTCGGCGGCGGTCTGCTCGGCGCCCTGCAGATCGGTCATGATGACATCGCGGGCCGGTTGCGGGACCGTGCTCAGCAGATACCGGTACACGGTCACGACATCCTGTGCGGTGGTGAGTGTTTCACCCCACTGGCTGGCATCGCTCGGCGCGCTGGTGCCGCTCAGGCCCATCAGATCGGCCATCCGGGTGACGATCGCATCGCCGCCGTCGGCGTCCCACAGCGTATCGGCGATATCGTCGTCGCTGGCCGAGAGCATCTGCTCGAGCTGCCCGGTGGTCGCCGGATCGGTCTGCCAGCCTCGGGAATTCAGCTCGTCCAGGGCGATCAGCAGTTTGACCACCGACGCGGTATAGAACTGCTGACCACTGTCCAGATCGGCGACCGTCGCACCGGAGGTGGTGTCCACGACATCGATGCCGACCTGCGTGCCGGGGGAGGCGGACTGAATCGCGGCCTGCATCTTCTGTGCCAGCGCCTCCGGTGACACCTGCGGCGCGGTTCCCGCGGAACCACTCGGCAACTGCGGAATCGGCAGGCTCGGCACAGGTACCCCGACCGCCGATGCGGTGGGTGCGCTACTGTGCTGTGCGGCAACGGAATTATGTGCCGCGGCCCGAGCCAGCGGCGTCGCGATGACGCCCACGATGATCGCCACGACGGCGACAGCGCCGACGACGACCCACAGCCATCCACGTCGCGCCGAGCGCGGCAATATCGAGTCCATACTTCATTCATCGGCACCAGCCTGTGTGGACCTCGAGATGGCGATGCCAGCTTGCTGCCAACCGGTCTCGACAGCGCGGAATCACGAGTGCGGCGGCCTGTTTCGGTGACGACCGCCACAGGCGAGTCAGCTCGCGGTCCGACCGGTCGGTTCGGGCAGCTCCGGAATCGATCGCAACGGCGGCATCGGCTGACGCGGCTCGCGCACACCGGAGCCGCCGTCGTTGCGCCGCAACCACAGTCGCACGGCCGAACCGCCGGCCACCCGGGCACCGGATTCCGGGCTCTGATCGGTGACGAACCAGCCCGATTCGGCCGGATCCGGCAGTGCGGCATCCGGATCGGCGCTCGCGGCGGCCAGCCCCTTGCCGGTGAGCGCGCGCAGGGCCGCGGCCCAGTCGAGTCCGACGACCGAGGGCACTTTGACGTTCGCGCGCCGGCGCCGATCGGGCGCACCGGCCTCGAGCAGATCCCTCTCCCACTCGCTGACCTCGACCGCGGCCGATTCCGCTGCCGGACGGGAGGATTCGACGCCCTCGGGCGTGGGTTCGGAATCCAGATCCCGCCAGCGCTCCCAGGCCGACTGCCTGGTCACGCCCAGATATGTGGCGATCTCGGCCCACGACTTGTTCCGCCGGCGCGCGATCCGCACCGCGTCGAGTTCCCATTGATCCAGCAGCCTGCGCACCGCGCCGATATCGGCCAGTGCGGTGAGTGCGTCGTCACCGCTTCGTGATCCGCCGCGACGAGAAGTGAGCCGACGCCATGCGGCCCCGCCCTCGTCCGGTACCTCTGCCTTCGTCATGCTGTAAGGATATCCTGACGCGGCGGATCGGCCCAGGGGTCGCGCCACGCCCTCAGCGAACAGCGGGCCCCGGTCGTCGGCTCGGCGGGCGCAGGGCCCACGACAGGACCGTCAGCGCGGTCATCACCGTCAGCACGGCCACCTCGCCGACCGCGTACCGCTCGGTCAGATGAGACGCGATGGCTCCGGTGTAGACGAAGAACGCGCCCGCATACGCCCATTCCTTGACCACCGGACGCCCGGGCATCAGCAGCGCGATCGCGCCGAGAAACTTCCAGATGCCCAGCAGCACCAGGAAATACGTGGGATACCCCAGGTGCACGACCAGATCGCGGACATAGGGGATACGAGCGATGTCCCAGACGCCACCCACGCCGAGTTCGGCGGCGATGAGCACGGTGGCGGTCCAATAGACGATCGAGCGGGTGTGCGTGGCGGGCGAAGACAAGGTCGATGCGGCCATTTCGGCGGCCCTCCTGACTAGGCTGGTGAATACCTCTCACACCTATGGCGGATGCCGTCCGGGAGATGTGACAGATGGCCGATTCCCTCACGCGAGAACTCGAGCAGAGCCGGGCCCGGCTGCGGGCGATGGCCTATCGGATGCTGGGTTCGGTGAGCGATGCGGATGACGCGCTGCAGGAGGTGTGGTTGCGCACCCGGCGCACATCCGAGGATGCGGTGCACAATCCGGGCGGCTGGCTGACGACGGCCCTCGCACACACCTGCGTGGATCTGCTGCGCTCGCGCAGCGCGCGGCACGAGGTTCCGATCGGGGTACGCCTGCCCGATCCGATCGTCACCGCCGACGGCCATACGACACCGGAAACCCAAGCGTTGCTGGCGGATTCGATCGGTCTGGCATTGCAGGTGGTACTCGATCACCTGGATCCCGCCGAACGGGTCGCCATCGTCCTGCACGACAGCTTCGCGGTGCCGTTCGGCGAGATCGCGGCGATTCTGGACCGCTCACCCGAGGCAGCACGGCAATTGGCCAGCCGGGCGCGACGCCGAATCCGTTCGGTCCCCGCCCCCGAAGGCTCCCCGGACGATCAACGTCGCGTCGTGGACGCCTTCTTCGCCGCGGCTCGACGCGGAGATCTCGCCGCGCTGGTGCGGGTTCTGGCTCCGGATGTGGTCCTGCGCGGTGATCTGGGAACCGGAAAGCTCTGGGAGAGCACCGGATCCGAGGATGCCGCGGCCCAGGCGGTGCGATTCGCGCATCCGCGTGCGGTGTTGCGGCCGATCCTGGTGAACGGCGCGGCCGGGACACTGGTCACCGTCGACGACCGGGCGGCGTCCCTCATGGCGTTCACCGTGACGGGCGGTCGAATCGCCGAGATCGACGTACTCGCCGATCCGCACCGGATCGCGGCCCTACTGCCCGATGGGTGAGCTCACCCGAGGTTTCGCAGCGTCTCGATGACGGTCTGCGCCGCATGTGACGGAGTGCGCTGCGCATCGTGCGCCACGGTCAGTTTCCAGGGGATCACGCCGTCCGCGGGAACGATGTGGACCAGGTCGTGCCGGCGTTCGGCGACCGAGCGCGGCACCAGCGTGACTCCGAAGTCCTGGACGGCCAAGTCCAGCGCGAACTCCTGATCGGCGACCTCGATCACGCTGCGGCGCAACGGGAATCGTTCATCGGCGATGGTCCGGATGCCCCAGCCCGGCGGATAGTCGATGAACCGCGTTCCGGCCAGTGCCGCGGGCGGGAACGGCCGCCCGGCGAGCGGATGGTCCGGCCGCACGCACAGCACCACGGTCTCCTCGATGATCGGATACAGGTTCAGGCCCGGTATCTCGTCGGCGGAACCGGCCAACAGGGCGATATCGAGACTGCCGTCGCGCAGTCCGGCGATATTGCCGCTCATTCCCGAGATGCTCTGCCGCATCTGCAGGGTCAGCGCCGGATAGCGCCGATGCATATCGGCGAGTACGGCGGCCAGGTCCAGGGAACGGATGTTCATCAGATTGCCGATCACCACCTCGCCACGGACCTCGCCGCGGGCCGCGGCGATCGCTTCGACGATCTCGCGCCGGGAGCGCACCATCGATCGGGCCGGTGCGGCGATGGCGCGTCCGGCCTCGGTGAGTTCCAGCCCGCCCGGAGTCCGGTCGAACAGCCGCGTCCCCAGTTCCCGTTCCAGTTTCGCCACGCTCGTCGATACGGCGGACTGCACCAGATTCAGTGATCGCGCCGCCGCGGTGAACGATCCGGCCTCCCGGCAGGCCAGGAAGCATTCGATCTGACGCAGTTCCATCTCGCGAGCCTATCGACGACATCCACGACAGTGATGGGGGTATCGAAATCCATCGCTTCCATTGATCGGCCGGGTGCCGGACCATGGATGGAGTGAGTGTTTCGACCGTCGCCGCGCCGCAGCAGGCCCGGCTCACCCGTCTGCTCGTGCTGGTGTTCGCGGTGACCGCGGGATCGTCCGCGGGGTGTCTCTACTATCTGCAGCCGCTGCTGCAACAGGTCGCGAGCGATCTGCGCATCTCGACCGCCACCGCGGCGCTGCTGGTCAGCGGCGCCCAGGTGGGATATCTGTGCGGGCTGGCGCTGCTGGTGCCGCTGGGGGATTTCCTCGAACGCCGCCGGATGGTTCCGGGTCTGCTGGCCGCCTCGGTGGTGGCTCTGGTCGTCTCGGCCGTCGCGCCGAACTTCCCGACGCTGCTGGTGGCCGTGTTCGTCACCGGGATCACCGCCTCCGCGGCGCAGGTCGTGGTGCCGTGGTCTTCGTCACTGGCCGAACCGGGACGTCGCGGTCAGGTCGTCGGCACGGTGATGAGCGGACTGCTGCTGGGCATCCTGTCCTCGCGGGTGCTCTCCGGTGCTGTCGCGCAACTGGGCGGCTGGCGCACGGTACTGGTCGTGGCGGGGGCGATTCAGCTGGTGATGTCGGTGAGCGTCTATCTGCTCACGCCCGCCACCGGCCGGGCCGCGAGTGGTGAACGTTATCGCGAGGTGCTCGTCTCGATCCTGTCGCTGATCCGCCTGCACCCGATGCTGCGGCATCGCATGCTGCTGGGTTTCGTCGCGATGGCTTGCTTTTCGGGTGTGTGGACCGCGCTGGCCTTCCTGCTGGCCGGTGGGCACGGGAGCCACTATCACTATTCGGAGGTCGTCATCGGACTGTTCGGCATCGCCGGTGTGGCCGGGGCGCTGGGCGCGCCCGTGGTGGGCCGGTTGTCCGATCGGGGACATCTGCGTCCGGTGACGACGCTGGTGTGGGTGGTGCTGCTGGCCAGCTGGGCGCTGCTGGCCTGGGGCGGACATTCGATCATCGCGCTGATCGTGGCGCTGCTGGTCTTCGACTTCGGAATCCAGGGCATCCAGCTGTCCAATCAGAGCGCGATCTACGCGCTGGATCCGGCCGCGCGCAGTCGGCTCACGACGGCCTACATGGTGATGTACTTCCTCGGCGGCGTCGCCGGATCGGTCACCGCGGGCGCGGCCTACCAATCCGGCGGCTGGTCGCGGGTCTGCGAGATCGGTGCGGGTGCGACGGTCGTCGGGATCGCGCTGTGGGCGGTGTTCGCCCGGCACATTCCGGCCCATGCGACCACCGCGGATACGCCGGACTAGATCCGTTCAGGGACGTGGCCACGGACGGCCGTGATAGTGCTCGATATCGGTGTTCAGGCGCTCGAGATAGCCGACCAGCGCGCCCAGATCATCCCGGGACCAGTCCGCGAGGATGGTGTCCAGGTGGCGGACCGCGGCGGCTCGATCGGCCTCGAGTTGTTCGGCCCCCTGCTCGCTGACCTGGAATTTGCGGGCCATCCCGCCGTCCGGATCCGGAATCCGGTCGACCAGTCCCGCGCGGCGCATGGCGGCGGTCTGCCGGTTCACGGTCGAGGCGTCCAGACCCAGGGCCTCGCTCAACTGGCCGATGGACATCGCGCCTTCCATGCGCAGCCGGTACAGCAGCGTGTACGCGCTGCGATCCAGGCGGCCCGCACCGCGCTGCGAGGTCAGGCTGTAGCGACCGAGCAGCATCGTCTCGAACTCGAGCAGGTCCGTGAGCTTGTCCATGCGGTCCTTTCGCCTCGGCGTGCGATATGCGAATGTCGGTATACCACACGCAAATGTGTACGCCCGCCTCGTATGTACGGTGCATATTATATGCATAGTGCATATCAATTCCTACTGTGAGTATGCCGTGAACGTGACGGCTCACCGGCGGATTCCGGATTCGGCAACCTGGATGCGAGCGAGTCACGCTTTCCGAAGTCGACGTCGGATTCGATTCCTGCGGTGATAGCGTGGCGATCGGCAAGCGAGGCGTCGGCGTACGGGAGCAGGTGATCGGGGTGGTTTCGGAAACCGTTGCGGGCCAAGGGAAATCCGGCCGTGCCGCGCCCCGCACGCGGCGCGGGATCCGGACCCGCACGGCGCTGATCGAAGCCGCGCGCAAGGTGTTCGAACGCGACGGCTACCTCGAGGCCAAGATCTCCGACATCTCCGCGACCGCGGGCGTGGCCTCGGGCTCGTTCTACACCTATTTCGACGGTAAGGACGAGATCTTCGCCGCGGTGGTCGAGCAGGTGCAGGAGGAGATGCTGCATCCGCACGTGCGCGAGCGCAGCGGCATCACCGACCCGAGCGCGCTGATCGAGGCCGCGAACCGCGAATATCTGCTGTCCTACAAGCGAAATGCGCGTCTGATGGCGGTCTTCGAGCAGGTCGCCCAGGTCGACGAGAACTTCCGGCGGATGCGCATCGAACGCAGCCGCGCCTTCGTCCAGCGCAATGCGCGAATGATCCGGGCCCTGCAGCGATCCGGCCGGGCCGCCGCCGATCTGGACCCGACGATCACCGCGCACGCGCTGTCGGGCATGGTGAGCCGGATGGCCTACCTGGTCTTCGTCCTGGACCAGCGGATCCCGTTCGAGAAGCTGGTGGAGACCCTGACCGCCCTGTGGGTCAACGCCCTGCGGATCGAGCCGGAGTGAACGCGGCAGTCGGGCCGCCCGCTCACGCCTTGGGGCTGCGCTGCCGGTACTTGCCCAGCTCGGCCCGCGCGATACTGCGCTTGTGCACCTCGTCGGGTCCGTCGGCCAGGCGCAAGGTGCGCAGATGCGCCCAGAAGCTCGCGAGCGGGAAGTCCTCGGTGACCCCGCCCGCGCCGTGCAGCTGAATCGCCCGGTCGACGATCTTCAGCGCCATATTCGGCGCGGCGACCTTGATCGCGGCGATCTCCACCCGCGCCTGCTTGTTGCCGACGGTGTCCATCATCCAGGCCGCCTTGAGGGTGAGCAGGCGGGTCTGCTCGATCTCGATGCGCGCCTCGGCGATCCAATCCTGGATGTTGGCGCGTTCGCTGAGCTTCGCGCCGAAGGTGGTGCGCGATTCCGCGCGCCGACACATCAGTTCCAGGGCGCGCTCGGCCATGCCGATGGCCCGCATGCAGTGGTGGATGCGGCCAGGTCCGAGCCGGGCCTGGCTGATCGCGAAACCCTCACCCGGACCGGCGAGTACGTCGCTGCTCGGAACGCGCACGTTGTCGAACACGATCTCCGCGTGGCCCTCGCGATCGGAATATCCGAAGACCGGCAGATTCCGGACCACCTGCACCCCGGGCGCGTCGATCGGCACGACCAGCATGGACTGCTGGCGGTGCGGCGGGGCCTCCGGATCGGTCTTGCCCATCACGATCAGCACCTTGCAGTTGGCGTGCAAGGCGTTGGAGGCGAACCACTTTCGGCCGTCCAGGACATAGTCGTCGCCGTCGCGGCGCATGCTCATCTCGATATTGGTCGCATCCGAACTCGCCACGCCCGGTTCGGTCATCGCGAATGCGGAGCGGATGGTCCCGGCCAGCAGCGGTTCGAGCCAGCGCTGTTTGTGCTCCTCGGTGCCGAACAGCGTGAACACTTCCATGTTCCCGGTATCGGGGGCCGCGCAGTTGCACGCCTCGGGGGCCAGCGCCGGGCTGCGGCCCATGATCTCGGCCAACGGCGCGTATTCCAGATTGGTCAGGCCGGGACCCCATTCCGGATGCGGGTGGAACAGATTCCACAGCCCGCGCTCGCGCGCCTGCGACTTGAGATCCTCGAGGATCTGCGGGTGGTGGTGCGGGTCACCGGCGGCGCGCATCTGCTCCTGATAGACGGCTTCGGCCGGGTAGACGCGCTCCTGCATGAAGGCCGTGAGGTCCTCGATATACCGCTGAGCGCGTTCGGAACCGGTGAACAGGTCCATCGGGTCTCCCATCGATGCGTGCCGCACCGCTGCGGCAACGGAGTGAATTCCAACTGTAGTTCGGCGCTCGGGATCAGTTCCCGGGCAGGCTGCGGGCGAAATCGATCAGCGCGGCGCTGACCTCGTCGGCGCGTTCCTGCTGGATCCAGTGGCCCGCGCCGTCGAGTAGCAGGGTGCCGCGCAGGTCGGTGAGGACGGCGTCCATCTTGGTCAGCGGGGTGAAGCGCAGCACCGCGTCGTCCGCGCCCGCGATGAAGTAGGCGGGTGCGGTGATCTTCGCCCCGGCCAGATCGGCGGACAGTTCCCAGTCGCGGTCGAGGTTGCGGTAGTAGTTCAGCCCGCCGGTGAAACCGGTCTCGGTGAACGCGTCCACGTAATACTGCATTTCGGATTCGGAAAGCCATTGCGGTGGAAGCAAATTCGTGCTGTCGCCGGTCATATCGGCGGCGCTCACCACCTCGTCGCGCAGCAGGGTGCGCCGCACATCGGCGGCCAGGGCCGCATCCGCGACGCCCGGCTCCTGGAACCAGCACATGTAGAAGTTCTCGCCCAGCCGGGAGCGGAAGATCGAGATCGGCGGCGCCTTGGGGCGAGGCGCGACCGGAACGCTCAGACCGGCCACCGCCCGCACCCGGTCCGGATGCCGCAGCGCGGTCTGCCAGACGACCGAGGCGCCCCAGTCGTGTCCGACGAAGATCGCGTCCTGCGCGCCGACCGCATCGAGCAGGCCGACCAGATCACCGCAGAGGGTGGCCATGGCGTAGTCCTCGATCCGGTCCGGCCGCGAGCTGCCGCCGTAACCGCGCATATCGGGGGTCAGCGTGCGGAATCCGGCCTCGGCGAAGGCGAAGACCTGATGCCGCCAGGAGAACCCGAGCTCGGGGAAGCCGTGGCAGAAGACCACCAGTGGGCCTTCGCCGTGTTCGACGACTCGGAGTTCGATCCCGTTGACCGCGATCTGCCGGCTGCCCAGCGCCGTCCAGTCCTGTACCGGGGTCTGTGTACTCACGTTTCGCGCCCACCTCGCCTGCCGAGTGTCTGCACCGCGGTCGCGGTACTCGATACGGTATTCAAAGTTGACGCCGGATTCAACTATGGTCTGTAAATGCTTGGTGTATAGGAGTTTTGAATCGAACGCATCGACAATTGTGGCGGTGAGGACTCAGGAACGACCGGTCGGCGCGCTGTCCCGGCGCTCGGTCGAACGGGCGCGCACCGCCGCGGCGACCTCGTCGGCGGCGGATCGGATGCCGTCGCCGTAGGGATCCGTGCCGAGCGCGTCGAAATATTCGCGCGCGGCGTCCAGATGCTGGTGTGCGGCCTCGAACGAGCCCAGGCGGCGCAGGTTGTCGGCCAGGTTCAGGTGCAGGGAGGGGTAGAAGCCGCGTACCCGCAAGGCCGGGTGGTGCCGCCGGGCGCGCTCGTCGGTGAGCGCACCGGCCGCGTCCAGTGCCCGGACGTCCCAGATCAGCGCCTGTGCGGCATCGTCGTACAGGTCGGCGAGATAGTGGGCGAGGGTGCAGCGGTGTAGTGCGTCGCCGAGCGGCCCCATCGTGTCCCAGAGGTTCAGCAGCGCCGTGCGGGCCGCGTCGGGGTCGCCGTCGTGGCCGTGCCGGACCGCGGCGCTGATGGCGGTCATGGTGTCGTCGGGTGCGGTGGTGTTCACGGATGGTCCTTCTGGGTGGTCGAGGTACGGGTGGGCATGGCGGGGGTGGTGAGATCTCCCGCGGCGGCCGAGCGGATGACGACCGGTTGGTCCGGTGCGGTGATGTCGAGCATGATCTCCGGGCCGACCGCGGTGCGCAGCGCAGGGGATAGGGTGCCGGGATCGAAGGCCAGTGCGCTTCGAATTCCGTTGACAGCAGCGGGAATTCGATGCGCCGGACCGTTCTGTCCGATCGATGTTCGCAAGGCGTCGGCATCGATCACGCAGTGCAGGGTTCGCGTCCCGGCCTCCTCGGCGGCTGCCAGCAGTGGATCGCGGGCCACCACCACGCGGGTGCGGGCCGGAGGCAGTTCCGCGAGCATGCGCCGATAGTCCGGATACGGCTCGGTGATGGCCGGACAACGGATTTCCTCGGTTCCGGTCAGCACGAGAGCGTCGGCGATCGAGGAGATCAGGATCTGTTCCTGTTCGCGCAGCCGGGTGATCCGTGCGGCGAGGTCGGCTGCCGAAACGACGAGTGACCAGGGCCGGCCCGCCGCTCGCGCGGGAACCAGCGACCGGGTGGTGAGCCGATAACGATCCGTCGCGGTCAACACCACCGAATCCCCGTCGGCCTCGATGAGAATCCCGGTCAGCACCGCGATCGAGGCGTCCCGTGCGGTCGCCGAGCGGACCTGCTCGATCGCCTCGGCGAACTCTCGCCCGCCGACCGCGACGAGATGCGGATCGGATTCGGCCCGCAGGGCGTACTTGATGGCCTCGGCCGCCGCCGCGGCCTCGTGCGCCCGGCGTTCGAGTTCCGCGACGTGCTCGTCCAGCAGTCGCCCGCCGACCTCGACGCCACCTGCCAGCACCGCGGCGACGGTCTCGAGCGACATACCGATCTCCCGCAGCCGCCGAATGGTCACCGCTCGCTCCCGCTGTCCCGGCGTGTAATACCGGTACCCGCTGGAGGAATCCACCCGCGCGGGCGGCAACAATCCGCAGTCGTCGTAGAACCGCAGCGCCGTCGCGGTGAGCCCGCTCGCCCTGGCCAACACTCCGATCGTGACGAGCTCGTCCGGCCCGTCCTCGAATTCCGATTCGATCACGCGGGTCATCATGGAGCTTCGGGTAACCCGAAGGTCAAGCATTGCCCACCCGGCGCGGCGGGCGTTTGCGCATCGGACCGGTTGGTCGGTCGGGTAGCGTCGGTGGCGGCGGTCGAGTCGCGACGAACGGGGTCGGTATGCGGGAGCGGATCGAGGAACTGCTGGGAAAACTGGATCTGGCGGACAAGGTGCGGCTGATCTCGGGTGCGGGGATGTTCCGGATGGCGGGGCATACCGGGATCGGGCTGGCCGAGATGCCGGTGTCCGACGGTCCCTCGGGGGTGCGCGGGGAGAACTGGGACGAGCGGGAGCCGTCGGTGAGTCTGCCCTCGGGTACCGCGCTCGCGGCGACCTGGGATCGGGAATTGCTCGACGAGATCGGGGCGTTGATCGCGGCGCAGGCGCGCGCGAAGGATGTGTACGCCGTGCTCGGGCCGACCATCAATCTGCATCGATCCCCTTTGGGTGGTAGGCATTTCGAGTGTTTCTCCGAGGATCCGATGCTGAGCGCGGAGATGGCCGGTGCCTATGTGCGGGCGGTTCAGGCACACGGCGTGTCGGCCTGCCCGAAACACTATGTGGCCAACGACTCCGAAACCGACCGATTCAGCGTGGATGTGCGCGTGGACGATCGCGCCCTGCGTGAGCTGTATCTGTATCCGTTCGAGCGCAGTGTCGCGGCCGGTGCGTGGATGGTGATGGCCGCCTACAACTCCGTGGACGGCACGACCATGACCGAGAATTCGCTGCTGGACGAACCACTCAAGGGCGCTTGGGGTTTCGACGGTGTGGTGGTCTCGGACTGGACCGCGGTGCGTTCCACCGAGGGCGCGGCGGCGGGCACCGATCTGTGTATGCCCGGCCCGCCGATGCTGTGGGGAGCTCCGTTGGAGGCGGCCGTGCGCGCGGGCGAGATTCCCGAATCCGCGATCGACGAGAAGGTCAGGCGCATACTGCGTTTCGCCATCCGAGTCGGTGCTCTGGACGGATCACCCCGTCCCGCACCGGAATTCGGCGATCAGCGGGCCGCTGAACTGGTGCGCCGCGCGGCCGCCGCCGCGATGGTGCTGGTGCGCAACGATGGTGTGCTGCCGCTGCGTGCCTCCGCGGCCGGGCACACCGTCGCACTGCTCGGGCCGGGTGCGGCCGATCCGCGAGTCATGGGCGGCGGCAGTGCGACCGTGATTCCCGCGCACACCACCACACCGCTGACGGGTCTGAGCGCGGTGCTGCCCGTCACCCACACGCCCGGTGTATGGCTCACCGAAGGGCTGAGCGCCGTTGCGCCCGAACTGATCACCGATCCGGACACCGGCACGCCCGGCCTCGCACTGCGATATCTCGCCGACGGCGAGGAGATCGGCCGCCAGCACCGCGCCACCGGCACTCTCGTGCTGTTCGGGGATGCGACGGCCGAGCGGGCCACCTCGATCGAATTGCGCACCCGGCTGCGTGCGGAGACGAGCGGCGAGTGGCGCATCGGCGTGGGCGCGATGGGACGGGTCCGGCTCGAGCTGGACGGGGAGCTCGCCGACGAGGGCGAGTTGACCATGTCCGGGGCGGATCCCGTCGCAGCGCTGCTGCATCCGCCGCAGCGGGCGGTCACTCGGACGTTGCGCGCCGGGCAGGTGGTCGACATCCGGATCACCATCGAGAATCTGCTGGCCCTGCCGGGACTCGGCGTCTTCCTGGGCCTCACCCTGGGAGTGACTCCGCCTCGCCGTTCCGAGGCCGAGGAGTTCGAGGCCGCGGTGCAGGCCGCGCGCGCCGCGGACGTCGCGGTCGTGGTGGTCGGCACCACCGAGCAGATCGAGAGCGAGGGCGCCGACCGGACCACGTTGCGCTTGCCGGGCCGTCAGGACGAACTCGTCTCGGCGGTCGCGGCGGTGAATCCGCGAACCGTCGTGGTGGTGAATTCCGGTGCGCCGGTGGAGATGCCGTGGCGCGAGGAGGTCGCCGCGGTACTGCTGTCCTGGTTCCCGGGGCAGGAGTTCGGCGGCGCTCTGGCCGACGTGCTGACCGGCGTACGCGAACCGGGTGGCCGATTGCCCACCACCTGGCCGGTGACGATGGCCGATGTGCCGGTGCTGGACACCACACCGGCCGCCGACGGAACGCTGACCTACGGGGAGGGTGTGCACATCGGTTATCGCGCGTGGCTGCGCTCCGGTGTCGAGCCCGCGTATCCGTTCGGGCACGGGCTGGGCTACACGACCTGGGAACTGAGCGATCTCGCGGTGTCCGCCCGGACCGCGACGGTCACGGTCCGCAATACCGGTGACCGGCCCGGCAAGTACGTCGTGCAGGCATATCTGTCGCGCGCGGACAGCACGATCGATCGGCCCGTGCGCTGGCTGGCGGCATTCGCCACGGTCACCGCGGACGCGGGGGAATCGCGTCGCGTCGAGATCACCCTGCCGCAGCGGTCTTTCGAGCACTGGACCGGGCAAGGATGGGCCGTGGAACCGGGTACGTTCACCCTCCACGTGGGTGCTTCGGTGACCGATCTCCCATTGACTGCCGAGGTCGGCTGAGTCCGCGGAACCGCCGAAATCGGGTTTGCTGGGAACCATCTGTCAGTCGACGTAGAGTTCCAGCAGAGTGGGGTTTCATCCATTGTCACTCCTCTTGCGCGGCTGTACTTTTCGGATGTCTCCAGATAATCGAAAGGTCGCTCCATGCTTCTCGCTCTCATCATCGCCGGGCTCAGCGCCACTGGTAGCGCGGCCGCCGGCATCCTCGGCAGCGCAGCCACCTACGCGGGCAACGTCTGAACCGTCCCCGCACGAACCGTCCGGTGTTCCGTGAGCCGGCACCGGTCGGCGAACGCCCGGTGAGATCGCGAATCCGATCTCGCCGGGCGTTCGCCGTATGTGTGCGCGGGGACGCTTCTCGGTGTGCCGCGCGGCCTGACCGGTGCATTCCTCGATGATGTAGCTGCGGGCTGGCATACTGGACAATTGACCAGTACGCTGCGCCGAACAGGAATACGGCATGGTGTGGAGCACGGTGCCGCCCGGACGAGTCGGGCGTCACTTCCGCGCGTCACGACACGAAGGAGCCCTCGGTGACGGTTTCGCGTCGATCGGTACTGGCCGGTACTGCGGCCGCGGCGATGGCGGCGGGTGTGACCGCGGCGAATCCCGCAGGCGCACAACCGCTGCGACACCAGGCCGACGATCAGGGGTACCTGATCGGATGCGGGATCGGGGATATCACCGGCGCGCCCGCGGGCCAGGGCATGATGGGTTACTCCGAGGCCGATCAGGTCGCCACCGGACTGCTCTCGCGATGTTGGGTGCGCGCGTACATCGTCGTGGATCGGGTCAGCGGGGATCGCATCGCCTTCGGCACCGCCGACAACGCGTGCCTGTTCCAGTCGGTGCACCTCGAGGTGCTGCAGCGGCTGGCCCGGCGATTCGGGAATCTGTACACCGAGCGCAACGTCAACATCAACGCCACGCACAACCACAACTCGTGCGGCGGGACCGCCCGCGAATACGCGTATTCCCTTGCCGCGTACGGGTTTCAGTCGAACTCGTTCGAGGCCGAGGTGAACGGGATCGTCACCGCGATCGGACAGGCCCACGATCGCCTCGCCCCCGGGACGATCATGCTCGGGCACGGTGAACTCCACGACGCCAGCGCCAACCGCTCCCGGGTCGCCTTCGAACTCGATCCAGCGCCGGACAAGGCCGTCTTCCCCGGTGCGGTCGACCCTTGGGTGACCGTGCTGCGGCTGCGTCAGGGCGGCCGGGACGTCGGGGCGATCACCTGGTTCGCCACCCACGGCACCTCGCTCACCGACCGCAATACGCTCATCTCCACCGACAACAAGGGCTACGCCAGCTACCGCTGGGAACACGACGAGATGGGCGTGCGGCACGGTGACGGACAGCCGCACTTCCTGGCGGCGTTCGCGCAGACCAATGCGGGCGATATGACGCCCAATCTGAACTGCATCCCCATGCACCCGTCCGGGCCGACCGAGAACAACCGGCTCAACTGCACGATCATCGGCGAACGGCAGTATCGGGCCGGACGCGCGGCCTTCGCCTCCGCGCGCGCCATGAGCCGCGGCGGTGTGGACGCGGTCGCGCACTACGTGAACATGGCCGATGTCGCCATCGACGGCTCCTACACCCCCGATGGCAAATCCGCCCGCACCGCCCCGGCGATGATGGGCGCGTCCGCCATGGCGACCAGCGAGGAGGACAACTGGAACAGTCAGCTGTCGTTCCTGCAGGAGGGGGATACGAATCCGATGGTCGCCGCGCTCGGCGGCATCGACGCCCCGATCGAACAGTGGATGCGAGATGTCCAGGCGCCCAAGCTGATCGCCGCCCCGCTGGGCATCCTGCCGCCGCGGCCGTGGAATCCGCAGGTGCTGATGATCCAGATCATGCGGATCGGTGATCTGATATTGGCCTGCGGCCCAGCGGAATACACCATCGTGGCCGGACTGCGGATCCGGCGTCTGGTCGCCGATGCGCTCGGTGTGCCGCTCGAACACGTGCTCATGCAGGGGTACTCGAACGGCTACAGCCAGTACGTGACCACACCCGAGGAGTACGTCTCGCAGCAGTACGAGGGCGGGGAGACCCAGTTCGGCCGCTGGACGCTCCCGGCCTATATGCAGGAATTCGACCGGCTGGCACGGGCTCTGGCCGCGCGCACCGATCCGGGCCGCGGCCCGGCGCCGCTGGACTGGGCGTCCGGACCACAACCGAACCTGCTGCCGCCGGTCCCGCCGGACGTCCCCGTCGCCGGGCGCGCCTTCGGTGATGTGCTGACCCAGCCGTCGAACGGCGTTGCGGGACAGACCATCGCGGCCGAGTTCTGCGGCGCCCATCCGAACAACGACTTCCACACCGGTGGAACCTATTTCGAGGTCCAGCGCGCGAATGGCGCGGACTGGCAACGCATTCAGGACGACAACGACTGGTGCACCGAGATGCACTGGCGGCGTCCGGACGGCCAGCCCGCCGCCTCGATCGTGCGTATCCAGTGGACCGTCCCGAACGGAACCCTGGCGGGCCGCTACCGCATCCGCTACACCGGCGACAGCCGAGACGTCGCGGGTGAGCGCACCCGATTCACCGGTACGTCAACGGAATTCACCGTCGCGTAGCGTCGTTCGCCCGGCCGGTGTGCGAGGGCGCATCGTCGGAGGTCTCGGCACCGGCCCGCAGGGCGATCTCGAGCTGAGCGCTCATGGCTCGTCCGGCCGCGTGCAACGGCTCGGGGGAGTGCAACGTCCTGCTCAGGATGAACGCTCCCTCCAGCGCGCCCAACATCGCCACCATCAGCTCGCGCGCCGGAACACGACGTACACCCCGACCCACGAGGTAGTCGGTGCCCTGCTCGATCCAGGATTCGACGACCTCCGCGGCCACCTCGCGCAGCGCGGGCCGACTGTCGGCGATCTCCCCGGCGACGGTGCCGACCGGGCACATGTTCATCCATCCGGACTGCTCCATATCGGCCGCCGCCGCGGTGAACGCGGCCGGAACCGCCTCGCGCAGATCGTCGTACGGATCCATCAGCAGCGGCAGTAACTGAATGTAGGCCGCGCCGCTGGTGCGCAGCGCCTCCGCGGCGATCTGCTCCTTGCCCTCCGGGAAGTGGTGGTACAGCGAGCCGATCGGCGCACCGGCCGTGACGGTGAGCTCCTTGACGGTGGTCGCGCCGTAACCCTGACGACGCATCAGCTCTGTCGCGGCGGTGATGATCCGCGCGCGTGTGCCGGTTGACATGTTCTCCGCCATACCACCACACTAGAACACATGCTCTAGAGCAACCGTTCTAGCGAAGGGGTCGGTTCGAATGCCAGTTGTCGAGATCGCCGCGGGTCGGGTGCACTACGCCGAGGTGGGGCAGGGTCCGCCGGTGGTGCTGCTGCACGGGGTGCTGATGAATCACACGCAATGGGATCGGGTGCTGCCGCTGCTACCCGAGGGGTTCCGGTACATCCGCCCGACGCTGCCGCTGGGCGCCCATCCCGAACCCATGCGCCCGGACGCGGACCTGAGCATGCGTGGCCTGAATCAGGTGATCGCCGATTTCCTCGCGGCATTGGATCTGCACGGGGTGACGCTGGTGCACACCGACTGGGGTGGCGGGTTGTTCCTGACCGCATACGGACTCGACGAGCGTATCTCGCGGCTGATCGTGCTGCCGTGTGAGGCATTCGACAATTTCCCGCCCGGACTGCCGGGCAAGATGACCGTCGTCGCGGTCTACGCTCCGGGCGGCCTCACGCTGGCGTTGCGTCAGTTGCGTATCGCTCGGCTGCGGCGACTGCCGGTGATGCTCGGCTGGATGGCGCGTCATCCGCTGCCCGACGATCTGGTGCGCGGCTGGACCGAACCGGGTCTCCGTAGTGCCGAAGTCCGCCGCGATCTGCGCAAATACGGAAAGTCCCTGCCGCCGCGGGCCGAGTTGATCGCTCACACGGAGGCGCTGTGCGAGTTCGCGGGCGAGGCGCTGGTGCTGTGGTCCTCGGCGGGAAAGGTGATGCCGCGCGAGCACGGCACCCGCCTGGCGCGCCTGCTGCCCAAGGGACGACTGCGGGAGATCGACGACGCCTACGTGCTGTCGATGATCGACCAACCCGCCGCCGTCGCGCGGGCGATGAGCGAATTCCTCACCGGCACATGAGGGCCGAGGCGGTCGCGCCGGAATAAACGGGGCAGTCAACCCGTTAGCATCGGAGAGAGTGCCACGACATGACGGAGGGATACGGTGAGCCGCGTACTGAGGAACCCGCTACCCGCCGTAGGTCGCGCACTGGGACGTCGCCGGACGGTCATGCGCATCGCGCCCTTCGTCGTCGTGTTGGAACGCCTCGTGCGCCGGATCAGCCGGGGGCGGCACGGGGTGTTGGACGTGGCCGGTCTGCCCTCCATGGAACTCACCGTCCTCGGGCGCAAATCCGGTGTGCCGCGTACGGTTTCGCTGCTCTACGTGCCGGACGGACAGGACGAGTTCCTGCTGGTCGGCTCCAATTGGGGCCGGCCGCAGCATCCTTCGTGGTCGGCCAACCTCGTTGCCGCCGATCACGCCGAGATCCACAGTCGCGGAGAACGTTTCAAGGTGCGCGTGCGGCGGCTGACCGGCGCTGAGCGAGATCGGGCCTGGGGTCGGGCAATCGAGCGCTGGCCCGGTTACACGATGGAGCAGAAGATGGTCCCCGAACGCCCTTTCCGGCTGTTCGAACTGACCCGTATCTGAGCGCTGCCGGTCAGGGCACCACGGTCACCGGCCATCGCCCGGCCTTGACCAGCCGGACCGCCACCGAGCCGATGAATCGGTGCCCGGCCTTCTCCGATGCCCCGACGATCACCGCGTCGGCCTTGAGTTCGTCGGCGGCCTGGGCCAATCCGGTGTACGGATCGCCGCGCCGGGTGAAGAACTTCCAGCGCGTGGTGTAGACGCTCTTGACCCGTTCGGCGTGTTCGGAGATCTCGCGGGCGAGGTCGTCGGCAACCTCGGCGGTCGCGCCCTGCACGTCGGCGCCGTACACCCCGGACATCGCCATGTACGGCTGGACGTAGACCAGTGCCAGCAGCGCGTTCTGCCGTCTGGCCAGGCCACCGGCGTAGGCCGCGGCACGCCAGGACGCCTCGGTCCCGTCCACGCCGGCCATGATCACGCGCGGACCGTCGGTGCCCAATTCGAAGCCGGTGCCCTTGTCGGCCGCCCACTCCGGAGTCTTCTCCTGCGCCACGAATCGAGCCTAATCGAGTGTCCGATTCCGTCCGAACGCCCGGTCGTGATCGGGGGGCCGGTGCCGGGACGAGCCGGTGCGTGCGGCGTGGTTATGGTCACCCGCATGACCACATCGCAACCCCTCATCGCCGTGATGGGCGTGTCCGGATCCGGTAAGACCACGGTCGGGGAGCGACTGGCGACCGCCCTCGGCCTGGCCTACGCCGACGGCGACGATCTGCATCCGGCGGCCAATATCGCCAAGATGACGGCCGGGATCCCGCTGGACGACGCGGACCGCCTGCCTTGGCTCGACGCCATGGGCCACTGGCTGGCCGCGCACGAGGACCGCGGCGCGGTGGTGAGTTGCTCGGCCCTCAAACACGAGTACCGCGACCGCCTCCGGGCCGCGGCGTCCGGTTTGTACTTCGTCGCGCTGGACGTGCCGCGCGCGGAGCTGGTTCGCCGAATGACAACGCGCACCAGACATTTCATGCGCGTCGAACTGCTGGACTCCCAGCTGGCCATCCTGCAGCCGTTGACCGCACAGGAGTACGGGCGCACCGTCGATGCCACCCGCGACGTGGACACCGTCGTGCACGAGGTGCTCGCGGCCCTCGATCCGGGCAGCGCCGGAACTCAGCCCAGGTAACGCCCGTACCAGTCGGTGACGCGCCGCCACGCCTCCGCGGCCCCGGCGGCGTTGTAGCGCGGGCCGGTGTCGTTGAAGAACGCGTGGTCCGCGCCCTGCGCGATGAAGGTCTCGTGCGGCAGACCGGCCTGCTGCAGTGCGGCCTCGGCGGCGGGGCGGGTGGCACCGACCCGGGCGTCGAGCGATCCGTAGATCGCCAGCACCGCGGCCTTGGACCGGGACAGATCCCCGCCGGCCGGGAAGGGACCGTAGAACGGCGTGGCCGCGGCGATATTCGGCGTGCCCGCGGTGAGCAGCATCCAGGTCAGCCCGCCGCCGAAACAGAATCCGGTCACGCCCAGCTTCTTGTCCGGCACTCGGCGCGCGAGCTCCTGGACACCGGCCTGCAGATCCGCGACGAACCGGTCCTGCGGGATCTTGCTCAGCGCCGCGGTTGCCGCTGCGGGCTCGGAAAACGTTGCGGTGCCGCCCTCTTCGGACAGCAGGTCGACCGCCAGGGCGCTGTAGCCGATGCCCGCGAAACGTCCGGTGACCGAGCGGATGAAATCGGTGAGCCCGGTGTTCTCGTGGATCACCAGCACACCCCCGCGCGGGTTCTTCGCCTGCGCCCACGCGGCCTGCAGGGTGCGCCCCTGTGGGCCCGCGAAGGTGACGGCGCTGGATTCGAGCGCACCCGCCGCTCCGGGCGGACCCGAGGCGGGAGCGGCCGAGGATGTCGAATGTGCCTGGCTGCTACTCTGATTCGTCGAGCAGGCCGCCAGTAGCGCCGAGGCCGCGGCGGCCCCGAGCCCCATCATGCCCAGGCGACGCAGCGCCTCGCGTCGATCGAGGATGCCGTCCGCGTGATCGGTCGCGATCTCCTCGGCCATGTACTGCTGCAAGGGGGTCATGGGGCACACCCTATTGCGCGAATGCGGCCGCAGGTGAGTACTCGAGCTCGAGGTTTGCTGTGGACCGGATCCGCGACGGGTTCAGCGATCGAGTTTGCGCAGCAGGTCGCGCAGCGTGCGCAGGTCCGATTCCGACAGTGCGGCAATCGATTCCGGTGCGGGGTCGTGCGTGGCGAGGGCGTCGGCCACCACCTGGCCGCCGAGTTCGGTGATGGAGACGACCTTCGTGCGCCGGTTGGCCGGATCCACCGAGCGCAGCACCAGGCCGCGTTCCTCGAGGTCGTTGACCGTCACCGTGGCGGCGGGCGCGTCCATCGCGGCCGCGGCGGCTAGTTCCTTGACCGTCATCGGCCCGCAGCGCAGCTGGCGCAGGATCTTGATCCGGCTGAACGGCAGTCCCGTGCGTTCGGTGATGGCCCGCTTCCACTTGTCGCGGGTCCCGACGGTCTGCAGCAGCATCCGCCACACCTCGTCGGGAGTCGGGACGTCATCCGGCATGGGTGGGAACTTTCTGTTCGAGCAGATGGGCGACCCCCTGCTGGGAGCGCCGGGCCCAGCCGGTGCTGGCCGAGAAGCCGAGCACGATGACACCGACCGCGAGGACGGCCAGGACCCACCACAGACTCGCACCGGTCAGCAGGCCGCACAAGGCCACGCCCAGGCTGACGCCGATCTGGCGGCTGGTGGAGGCCACCGCCGAGGCCGCGCCGGCCTGATCCAGCGGCATCCCGCTCACCGCTGCGGTGGTGATCGGCGCGTTGACCGTGCCGAAACCCACGCCGAATACGGCGAACATCAGGATCAGCGCCCACACCGGCGTATCGGCGCGCAGCGTTGTCATCGCGACAGTGGAGATCGCCAGCAGGGTGCCCGCGACGACCAGCGACGGCCGGGTGCCGTAGCGGCCGACCATCCGACCCGACAGCGGCGAGCAGATCAGCATGCCCAGGGCCATGGGCAGATACAGCAGACCGGTGTGCACGGCCGAATAGTGCCGCGTCCCTTGCAGATACAGCGAGGCGCTGAACAGGAACGCTCCGAGGCAGGCGAAGGCGCACACCGCGATCATGGTCGCCGAGGCGAAGGGGAAGCTGCGGAAGAAGCGCAGGTCGACAAACGGCGTGTGATGTCGCCATTCCACGTAGCAGAACGCCGCCAGCGCGATCGCGGTGATGATCAGCATGATCGGCTTGTGCTCGATGAGCCCGAACACCAGCGTGAACATGACGACGATGGCCAGCGCCTGCCCGAGCGGATCGATGCCGCGAGCCTTGGACGCCTTGGACTCGGGCACGAACAGCGTCGTGAGCACCAGGGCGATCGCGCAGATCGGCAGGTTGATCCAGAACACCGACTGCCAGCCCAGCGCATCGATCAGCACCCCGCCCACCATCGGCCCGAGCGCGGTGGACACGCCGACCACCGCACCCCAGACGCCGACGGCGCGGGCGCGCTCGACGCGGTCGGTGAAGACGGTGGTGATGATGGACATCGCCACCGGGTTGAGCATCGATCCGCCGATGGCCTGGACGAATCGCGCGCCGATCAGCACATTGATGGTCGGTGCGAGGCTGCACAGCAGCGAGCCGATCGCGAAGATGGTCAGTCCGATGCGGAACATCCGCCGACGGCCCCACCGGTCGGCGGTCGCGCCCGAGAGCATCAGCAGACTCGCCAGAGTCAGGGTGTAGATGTCGACGATCCACTGCAACCGCGACAGCGGCGCGTGCATCTCGCCGCGGATGGACGGGATCGCGACGTTGACGATGGTGGCGTCCATCGACGAGATCAGCAGGCTCAGGCAGCACGTCACCAGCACGATGGTCTTGCCGCGCGCGCTCAACCCCGCAACAGTTGTAGGCACACAAGCATTGTGAAACTACAATTGTTCCGAATGCAATCAGTAGTTGTTATGGAGTGCACCACTGTCGCCACTGTTGTCGCGTCATGGAGTGAACCCCGCGATAGCTGCGTGGTGACAGGGTGAAACATTCGATATGGCGTACTGCGAGCTGAACGCTCGCCCGGTACGTTCATCCCATGACGATGGACCGGAGTGCGGCGCCGGGCACGGTGACCGCAGAACCCGTGGACGAGGAAGAAGGCTACAAGCGGGGCCTGAACCCGCGCACCGTGCAGATGATCGCGATCGGCGGCGCCATCGGCACCGGCCTGTTCTGGGGCGCGGGCGGCGCCATCGAACAAGCCGGTCCGGCGCTGATCCTGTGCTACCTGGTGGCGGGTGTGGCGATCTTCGTGATCATGCGAGCACTGGGGGAGCTGCTGACATATCGCCCCGTATCGGGCAGTTTCGCGGAGTACGCACACGAATTCCTCGGGCGCTTCGCGGGATTCGTGACCGGCTGGACGTACTGGGCCGTGTGGGTGAGCACCTGCATGGCCGAGATCACGGTCGCCGGAAATTATGTCCAACGCTGGTTCGCGGTGCCGCAGTGGGCGACCGCGCTGGTGGTGCTGGCCGTGCTGTTCGCGGCGAATCTGATCTCGGTGAAGTTCTTCGGTGAGGGCGAGTTCTGGTTCTCCGCGATCAAGATCTTCGCCATCATGGCGATGATCGTGATCGGCATCGGCGTGCTGGTCATCGGATTCGGGCACGCGCCGAATCCGTCCGTGACGAATCTGTGGGCCGATGGCGGGGTCTTCCCGAAGGGGCCCTGGCAGGCCCTGCTGGCGTTGCAGATCGTGGTGTTCGCCTATGTCGGTGTGGAATTGGTGGGTGTGACCGCGGGAGAGGCCCGCGAACCCCGCAAGACGCTCCGCAAGGCGATCAACACCCTGCCGCTGCGGATCGGGCTGTTCTATGTCGGTGCGCTGGTGATCATCATGTCGGTGCTCAGCTGGACCAGCTTCCATTCCGGCGAAAGCCCGTTCGTGGCGGTCTTCGAGAAGGTCGGCATCCCGGGCGCCGCCGACCTGATCAATTTCGTCCTGCTGACCGCGGCGCTGTCCTCCTGCAACTCGGGCATCTACTCCACCGGACGCATGCTGCGCAGCCTCGCGCAACACGGTGAGGCGCCGCGCGGGCTGGGTGTGCTCAGCAGTCGGCAGGTGCCGTACGCGGGCATCATCGCCTCGGCCGCGGCGATGGTGATCGGCGTGATCGTCAACGTGATCTCACCGAAGCAGGCGTTCGCCTACATCACCTCGGTCAGCACCATCGGCATCATCGTGGTGTGGGGTGTGATCCTGGTGTGCCACATGGTGTATCGCGCGCGCGTCCGGCGCGGGCAACTCCCGGCCTCGGACTACCGCCTGCCCGGTGCGCCGGTGAGCACCGTCCTGGCCCTGGCCTTCCTGGGCCTGGTCGTGGTCCTGCTGTTCTTCACCGACAGCGGTCGCACGGCGATCATCGTCGGCGTGGTGTGGACCGTCCTGGTCTGCGCCGGATATCCGGTGGTGAACAGTCTGGTGCGTCGCCGGGAATCGCTGAACGCCTGAGTTCTTCGATCGGGGCCGCCGATTCGCAGCACGAATCGGCGGCCCTTTCTCGTCTGCTCGCTCATGTCGCGGGACTCGGATTGCGCTCGAGCCCTCGCTCGGATCGGGTTCAGGCAGTAGCGAATTCGTCCCGATGCGCCCGTGCCCAGTCCCGGAAGGTGCGCGGTGCGCGGCCGGTGATCTCCTCGACGTCGGGATGCACCACCGAGGTGAACGCCTCGAGTGCGGTGGCGCGCAACGCCATCACCGCATCGGCCATCGTCTCGTCCAGATCCGCGCCCAGTAGTCCGGCCCGTGCCTCGGACGGCGTCGTCTCCGCGTAGCGCAGCGGTCGGTCGAGCACCTCGGCCAGGATCGCGGTCTGATCGGCGGGGGAGAGTGGTTCGGGACCGCTGAGCGTGCGGATCCGGCCGTCGTGGCCGGATTCGGTGAGCACCACGGTCGCCACCGCCGCGATGTCCTCGGGATCGATGACGGCGATGCGCCCCTGTCCGAACGGTGCGCGCACGGTGTCCTGCGTGCGCACCGTCCCGGCCCAGTGCAGGGCGTTGGACATGAAACCCAGGGGCCGCAACATGGTCCACGCCACCCCGCTCGCGCGCACCGCCTGTTCCCCGGCGCGATGCCAGGTGGGGATCGGATCGTCGGCGGCGGGATCGCCGGTGCGGCCCGAGGACAGTTTCACGACATGACTCACCCCGGCGTCGGCGGCCGCCCGCGCCAGGGTGGCATCGTGCGCGGCCAGATCCGGCCCGGTGGTCAGCAGGAAGACGCGATCGACCCCGGCCATGACGCCGTCGACGCTGTTCGGATCCGCCGGATCACCCCGCACGACGTCCACGCCTTCGGGGAGTGCCGCGGTTTCGGGACGTCGGGTCAGCGCCCGCACCGGCACGCCCGAGGCCAGCAGGTGATCGACCACCGCACGTCCCACGGTGCCGGTCGCTCCGGTTACCAGAATCATGGGAGAACTCCTCTGTGCTGCTCACGGCGGGTACGTCCCGCCCGCAGACCAGGTTGCCGACCGCCGCCGCATCCGGTCCACGCAGACGGTCGTTCGCCGCGAAATCCTCCGCCTCCGGTCCGAATCCGCGCCGGATCACCATCCGCTCGCCGAGCAGGAGCCGAAATCCGCCGACCCTCGCCGTGCGCGTTCAGCTCGTGACGCTGCCAGTGCCGATCGAGAGGTAGGCGAGGGTCACGACCATCAGGAACCAGCCCGCGCCCTGCCAGATCGGCCAGGCGCGATGCTGCCGCCAGACGCGGTACGTGCCGACGAACGCGCCGATCGTGCCGACCACCAGCACCAGGCCGGGACCGCCGATGATCGCCGCCTGCGAGGTGCCGTCGCAGAAGGTGCGCGGTGACGGCCCGCAGGACTCGCGCCTGCTCGCCCACTCATCGATCGCCAGGAACAGCAGCGCCGCGGCGACCAACACGCCCACGCAGTACCCGACCGCACGCCGGTACATGCCCGGATCGTGCCAGCGCTTCTCGACGTCGTCGACCATGATCACGCACCTCCTCGGGCTGTGGATCGCCGGACCGCGCGCACTCCAGTGTCGTCCACTCCACCGGTACATCCGTGCACCGGGCCCGCACCTCGGGCCGTGCGCCGGGAGCACGCGTCGCGCGGCCTAGGATGACCGGATGAGCGTCCAGCGGCTGCACGTCGTCCCTTCCCGATTCGCGGTCGAATACGTCGCGGAGGCAACGTTTCCCGAGGACGACGAGTGGATCGCGCTGGTCCGGGCTCCCGAGGGATTGACCGTGGTCCGCGATGCGCCGCCGTGGGCCGAAGGGGAGATCTGGATCGGTCTGTACGGCGACCCTGCCAGGCACGGCCGGGACACTTCCATGCCCGCCGCGGTCGTCGGACCGCTGACCGAGGCGGGCATCCCGGTCTTCGTGACCTCCACCTACCACGCGGATCTGGTGCTGGTCCCCGAACATCGCCTCGTCGAGGCCAAGGATGCGCTGGAGCAGGCCGGACACCGCATCGACGGCTGAAAGCCCTGGCGCACAACGCGTCCGCGACAGCAGATCTCAGGCGAGGGCGGCCAGCTCGGCGAAGGCCTTGCGCAGCAGGTCGCAGTAGACGTCCGGATCGGTGACGATCGCCGGATCGCAGGCCACCGAGACCGCGAAGACATCACCCGCGCCGACGAACGAGTGCGCCAGCGCGATGTCCGGATACACCGGCGGCAGCATGCCCGCGAACCGGAATCGGCTGTCCAGCAACGACAATGCGGTATCCGAATCGCAGCGGATACTCGTCAGAATCGTATGTGCCGGTGGGAGCGGCGGCGGGTCCGCGGGTGGCAGGGTGCCGAATTTCGTCCGGTACGTGCGACTGGGCATGCCGTCGATCAGCTGCAGCCGGGCCAGCTCACGGGGGCTCGACGCCGATCCGCGGCGGGCCCTGAGGGTTTCGTCCACGGCGCGGGCGCGCGCGGCGATGTCCGTCTCGCCGGGATGCAGATCCACCACGTCGGCGCCGATCCGATTCACCCCGAGCACCTGCTCGCCGGGAATCGCGATCGTGACGAAGGCCGACAGATCCTCCGGGCACGGCAGTGTGTGTTCGTCGAAATAGCGTTGCAGCGCAAGCGATATCGCTGTCAGCCCGATGGCGGTGACGGTGACCCCGGGGGTGCGCACCGACGCGAGATCGAGCGGGACGGTGCGCAGGGCACGGTCCGGGCCGATGCGCTGATTGAGCACCGTCCGGGTACGTGCGGAGATGACCGACCAATCGGCCTCGCCCTCGGGCACCGTGCGCCGACTCAGCGCGCGCGCTCCGGCCAGGAATCGCACTGTGCGCCAAGGTATCCGGATCGCATCGGCCACCACGGCGGGCCACAGCCGGGGATGTCGCGCGGCGCTGGGCTGCCCCTCGATCCGCACCGGCGCGGGGTCGGCCGCGAACAACGCCTCGCCCAGCGAGGTCATCGCCGGGCCGGCCAGCAGCGCATGGCTGGTGTGCATCATGACCACGGTGCCCGCGCCGCTCAGCGTCCCGATGCCGCGAACTCCCGGAAACACGTGCAAGCGCCAGGCGCAGACCCGCGCGTCCAGCGGCTCGGTCAGGACCTTCGCCATCCGGTCCTGGCATGCGGCCCAATCCAGACCGTCGGGATGCGTGACGACATGACTCTCGATCGAGCTGTCATCGATCGCCCAGAACGGATGCGTCAGCCCGCCCGGCGCTTCGACGATCCGCCGCCGCAACGGCTCCAGCGCCGCCGCTCGCGCACCGAAGTACTCGGTGACCTGTTCGCCGGTGGGGGCAGGGCCATCGCCACTGTCGAACACCCACCACATCGGCCAGTCGGTCATCCGGCCCGACCGCGCCAGATAGAAGAAGGCCGCGTCATTGGCCATCAGCTGTGATTCGCGCATCCGCTGCTCTCGTCGATCCTCGATTGCCCAGAACTGTAGCGTCCACGCCGGGTGCGCGAGCGCCGGGAGCACGAGACGGGCGAACGGGATGAACGGCTCTCGGGTGCGGCCGGGTATCGCCGGTGGTCAGTTCGCGCCTGCGGACGGCCCGCCGACTTCGGACGGCCGGGCCGATACCGAATGCCCGGCGCGTCGGCCGGAGAACACGCAGTCCGCGATCGACAGGCCACTGACATAGGACTCCGAACAGATCCCGATCGCGGTGCGCCCCGCCGCGTACAGACCCGGAATCGGCTCGCCCGTCGTCGATCGCACCGCACCGGTGTCCTCGTCCACGGCCAGGCCGCCGAGGCTGAACATGGGGCACGGATTGGTCAGTTTCGGCCGGACCGAGACGTCCAGCAACGTGTAAGGACCCCGTTCGATCGGATGGGTGAACTCACTCGGTTTGCCCATCGGATCGGGTTCGCCGTCTGCGATGGCCGCGTTGTGTCCGCGGATCGTCGTCGCCAATCCCTCCGGGCCGACCCCGGCGCGGCGCGCCACCTCCTCCACGGTGTCCGCGCGAATCGCCGAGGTGCGCAACAGCGATTCGGCCTGCAACCGCTGGAACCAGATGGCCTCGTCCGCCAGCTGCCCACGAGCGCGCCGCATCATCTCGGCGTCGACCAGCAGCCAGCCCTTTCCGCCTTGACCGCGGACCAGGGCGTTGCCGACCGCCGCACCGTAACGGGTCTCATCGATGAACCGCTGCCCCTGCTCGTTCACCAGCAACCCGCCGTAGAACGCACTCGGCGGCGCGATGAATCGCCACGCCGAGACGTTGTCCATCCGCTCGGCCACACCACCGGCCGCCACGCCGAGTTCGATACCGGATCCGTCGTCCCCGGTGGTGCCCAGCGCCAGGCCACCGGTGTATCCGGGCGCGTACTGCTCGAGCAGTTCCCGGTTGGCGATATAGCCACCCGCACAGAGGATCACGCCACGGTTGGCGCGAATCCGCACCTCACGCGAATACCGTCGCTCGAGCGCGTCGAGCCGACCTTCCAGCACCCGGCGCAAGGGCGGATAGTAGATGCCGGGCTTGGCGGCGATCGCGGCCATCGCGGCGAACCGCTTGCGGATCGCCGACGGCGCATCGGCCATGGTGCGCGCCCGGACGCCGATGATCCGGCCGTCGTCATCACTCTCCAGCGCCACCACCCTGGTGTGCGGGCGCAGTTCGACACCGGCGCGCATCGCGGCGCGGGCGAGCGGCTGATAGATCTTCTTGCCCGACGCGCCCTTCCCCTTCGCGCGATGTCCGCGCTGCACGGGCGGCGTCACGGCGCGGAATTCCCCGGAACATTCACTGCCGGAGTAGTACAGGTAGTACCGGTTGTCCGGATACGAGGTCTTGTACGGACACACCGACGCCTCGAACGGCACACCGTGCCCCATCAGCCACTCGATCATCTCGGGACTCGAATCGACGAATCTCCGCAGCGTCTCGGGCCGGACCGCGTCGCCGACCTCGCGGGTCAGGTAGGCGAGCATCGCCTCGGGCGTATCGCTGATCCCGGCTTCGCGCTGAATCGCGGTGCCGCCACCCGCGTAGACGATGCCGCCGGACAGTTCGGTGGCGCCGCCGCCGTTGAAGCGGTCCACGGCCAGCACCTGCGCTCCCGCCGCCCGCGCCTCCAACCCCGCACACGCACCGGCCGCACCGAAGCCGACGATCAGCACGTCCGTGGTCAGATCCCACACCATCGCGATTCCTTCTGTATCTGGAACATGTCTCCGGGCTGGTCGCCAGGGGGTGAGTGGTCAACAGGTACTGGCGGTTCGAGCATCACCGTGAACTATAACGTGTTCCAGTTTACCGGCCGATCCGGCGAACGGCGTGGCGGCGTGCGACGCAAGAGTCGCTGAGCTGGATCGGAACAGCTCGGTTGGACGGCCGACCGGCTATGTGATTGAAAGGAGTCATGGTCTGGGGGGTGCTCGTCGTCGCGGTCGCAACCGCGATTCTGTTCTCCTCCTTCTTCACCGAGACCTGGGCCCGTGAGGCCGCGCAACGTGCCGAGGCTCCCGATCTCCCGGCACACACCTACCGGTCACTGCGCAGCAGACAACGGCACATGCAGGCGGTCACCCGCTGGTTGCGGGTGGCCGCGGTGCTGTACCTGCTGATCGGCCTGTTCGCGGACTGGTTGTGTCTCACCCTGGTCCGGTGATGCCGCGACGGATCTCGCCGGGGCTGTGCTGAATTCGTTCGGATGACCGCGACCGCGACGAGCGCAGCTGATAGGGCACGCTGGTCACCATCACGCCGGGCACGAACAGCAGCCGCGCCTTGAGCCGCAGCGAACTCTGGTTGTGCAGCAGGTTCTCCCACCAGCGGCCCACCACGTACTCGGGAATGTAGATCGCGACCACATCGCGCGGACGGGAGGTCCGCACCCGCTTGATGTATTCGATGATGGGCCGGGTGATTTCGCGATAGGGCGATTCGACCACCTTCAGCGGGATCGGCACCCCCGCCTTCTCCCAGTCGCGCGTGAGCTGGCGGGTATCGGAGTCGTCGACGTTCACCGAGATCGCGGTGAGCGTGTCGGGCCGGGTGGCGCGGGCGAACTGCACCGCGCGCTGAGTCGCCTTGTGCCAGCTGGAGACCAGCACGATCGCGTGCACGCGGCCGGGCAGCGTCTCGAGCTCGTCGGGGTCGACGTCGAGTTCGGCGCGCACCCGCGAATAGTGCCGATGGATACTCGCCATGATCGCCACCAGCACCGGGATCGCGAACACCACCAGATACGCGCCGTGGGTGAATTTGGTGACCATCACCACGACCAGCACCACGCCGGTGAAACAGGATCCGAAGGCGTTGATGATCCGCCCCCGGTGGATGCGCGCGCGCTCGGCCGGCGTCTTCGCGGTGCGCAGCTCCCGGTTCCAGTGCCGCACCATGCCCGCCTGACACAGCGTGAACGAGGTGAACACGCCGACGATGTACAGCTGGATCAGTCGCGTGGTCGAGCCGTGGAAGGCGTAGATGAGCCCGCCCGCGACGACAGCCAGCAGGATGATGCCGTTGGAGAAGGCCAGCCGATCGCCGCGGGTGTGCAGCTGGCGGGGCATGTACCGGCGCTGGGCCAGGATCGAGTTCAGCAGCGGGAAGCCGTTGTACGCGGTGTTGGCCGCCAGGATCAGGATCAGGGCCGTGGTGACCATCAGGTAGTAGAACGCGATGCTGTGCCCGCCGAACACCGCCGCGGAGATCTGCGCGATGACCGTCTTCTGCGCATCGGTGTTGCAGTTGCCGGGGAAGTTGGTGATATCGCAGGTGTTCTCGGTGACCCTGGTGTGCGAGATCATCGCCAGGGCCGTCACGCCGCCGAACAGCGCGATGGCCAGCCCGCCCATCGCCGTCATGGTGCGGGCGGCGTTGAGCGCCTTCGGTTTGCGGAATGCCGGGACGCCGTTGGAGATGGCCTCGGCCCCGGTCAGGGCGGTACAGCCGGAGGAGAAGGCCCGCAGCAGCAGGAACGCCACCGCGGCCGAGGACAGACCGACCTGTTCGGGGCGGATCTCGTAATGGGCGCTTTCGGCGACCGGCGCATGCCCGGACATGGTCTGCCCCAGTCCGACGACGGTCATCACGAGCACGCCGATGACGAATCCGTAGACCGGGATGGCGAAGGTCCGGCCGGATTCCCGGACGCCGCGCAGATTCATCGCGGTCAGCAGGGCGATGAAGCCGATATTGATCGCCACCCGATACGGATTGAGGTCCGGCAGCGCGGAGATGATGTTGTCCACGCCGGAGGCCACCGACACCGCGACGGTCATGATGTAGTCGACCAGCGACGCCGCGGCGACCACGAGTCCCGCACCGGGGCCGAGGTTCTCCGCGGCCACCTCGTAGGATCCGCCGCCGGAGGGGTAGGCCTGCACGACCTGCCGATAGGACAGCACCACCACGGCCAGCAGCACGGCCACCGCCGCGGACACCCACCAGGCCAGATGCAGGTAGAGCACGCCGCCCAGAGTGAGGATCAGCAGGATCTCCTGGGTCGCGTACGCGACCGAGGACAGCGCGTCGCTCGCGAAGATCGGTAGGGCGATGCGCTTGGACAGGAGCGTCTCACCGAGTCGATCACTGCGGAACGGGCGCCCGAGGACTAATCGCTTCGCGACATCGATCGGTGAAACCACGATGAGCCAGCCTAAGCGGGAGCAGTTGCTGTTGGGAAACCGGCAGGGACGTAGATGGATAAATATTGTGGCGTGAACCGTACGGATCCTGTCGGTATCGGGTCCCTGGGTCCGGCGATTCACTATTGTAGGCCGCTCGCAGCACGGGTACCGGCCGAAACGCGGGCTGAGCTAACTTTCAGTCACTACCGCATGTGTATACGTGTATTGATTTCGGATGCGAGCTACCGCAAGACGTCGCTGAGGCCGATTGTGACCCGTCACAGACTCAGTATGGGTGGATGCACCCGGGCGACAAGGCCCGCGCTTGTCTGTTCAGGACGGAAGTATCGGCCGATACTGTAATCGGTGCGCGATTACCGCGGGCGCGGAAGGAGCCACCATGACCGTCACACCCTCGGCCGTCGATCTGACCGTCTCCGGACGTCCGGTCTCCCAGCCGCTGCAGGACGTCTGGAGCCTGTCACGGCAGATGGTCGATCACTTCATCGCCAATGTCGCTCCCTGCGGCACGCTGCCGGACGATGTCCTGCACGGCGACGTCGCCACCATCACCCGGCTGTGTGTGGAGATGACCACCAGCATGCTCGACGGCGGTGACATCGCCGCGAAGACCGAGCGGGTGCAGGCCGCGGCCGCCGAGTGGGCCCGCGAAGGCATTCCGATCGACACCATCCACCGGGCGGTGCACGAGGGCTTCAACATCGGTTTCGATCTGGTGTTCGCGCAGGCCACCGCCGAGGACTACGACACCGTGCTGGCCACCGCGCGGCGGATGCTGGAGATCCTGGGCACGCTCACCTCGACCGTCTCGGTGGCGTACGTCAAGGAGTACCGCGCGGTGGTGAGCGAACACCACACCGCGGTGCACACGCTGACCTCCGCACTGCTGGGCGGACATTCCAGCGCGACCATGGCCCGCGAATGCGGTATCGAGATCGCACCCTCGTACCACGTTCTGGCCCTGTCGATTCCGTCGCATCCGGAGGAACGCAACCCGCGCGTGGACCGGAAGGTCGTGGCCCGCCGCAAACTCCGACGGGTACAGGCCGAATTGGCCACGCGCTGCGGCGAATCGGTGCTCTCGCTGTTGAGCGTGGACGGCGGCACGGTGCTGATCCCCGGGAACACCCTGGACAGTGCGCAACTCGACGAACTGGTGACCTGCCTGTCGCGGGCCGCGCAGGTGCCGATCCGCGCCACCGCGGTGCGCGCGAAGGCCGCGGAAATCCCCGACGGCGCGGACCGCGCACACGAACTGCTGGACATCGTGCATCGGCTCGACTGTGTGGACGGACTCTACCGATTCGACGATCTGGCCCTGGAATACCAGCTCACCCGGCCCGGACCCGGCCGCGAATATCTGGGATCCCTGCTGGACCCGCTGGAGAACCACCCAGACCTGCTGACCACCCTGCAACGCCATATCGCCAACAACCTCAACCGCGGCCGCACCGCGCGCGGACTGCACGTGCACACCAACACGATCGACTACCGCCTCAAGCGTGTGGGACAGCTCACCGGATTCGATCCGAATCAGCCCTCGGGGCTGTGGTATCTACGATCCGCCCTGGTGGCGCGTAGCTATCGAGCGTAGGCACGTCCCGGCGCGATCGGTACCGTGGGGATCATGCGTACCGAGGGAGACTCCTGGGACATCACCACCAGCGTCGGATCCACCGCACTGTTCGTGGCCGCGGCGCGCGCACTGGCCGGACGGGATCCCTCGGCCCTGGCCGTGGATCCGTTCGCGGAGATCTTCGTTCGCGCGGCGGGCCCGGAGTGGTCCCCGATGCTGGACGGCGGCGAGCCCGCCGAATTGCTCGCCGAATCCGAATTCGGCCGAGCCTTCCAGGAATTCCAGGCCGCCCGCACGCGCTACTTCGACGATTTCGTGGCCGCGGCGATCGATGCGGGCATCCGGCAGGTGGTCATCCTGGCCGCGGGCCTGGACGCGCGCGCCTATCGTCTGCGCTGGCCCGAGGCCACCATCGTCTACGAACTGGATCGGCCGCAGGTGCTCGAGTTCAAACGAGAGACCTTGGCGGCCAACGGGGACAAGCCGCTCGTCGACCGCCGTGAGGTGGCCGCCGACCTGCGGCAGGATTGGCCGGGGGCGTTGCGGGAGCAGGGATTCGATCCCGCGCGGCCGACTGCCTGGCTGGTCGAGGGACTGCTCATCTATCTCCCGGCCGACGCTCAGGAGCAACTGTTCGACACCATCGATGCGCTCAGCGTCGCGGGCAGCCGGGTGGCGGTGGAACAGATGGACCCGCTCCCCGAGGAGGCGGCCGCGGCCATCGGGCAGATGCCCGACGAGACCGAGACCGGCGGCAACGGGCAGTGGACCGCGCTGATCTACAACGAACCGCGCAGTGAGGTCACCGCCTGGCTCACCGCACACGACTGGCGGGCCGAGCGGACCGATGTGCCCGATTATCTTCGGGCACACGGCCGCCCGGCGCCGAACCGGGATCCGCGGGAGGGGCTGGTGCCCGCACTGGTCAGCTTGGTGACCGGGATCCGGGCGTGATCACTTGCCGCTGGGATGGCCGACCTTCGCCAGTGCGGTGGTCCAGTCACCCGCGATGGCGCTCTGGGCGTCGGTGAGCGCGACCTTGCCCGAGCACACCAGCGAGTGCAGCTGATTCTCCACGGTGTCCTTCGGGTTGTTGGGGCCCGCACCGGGCTTGTGTCCGGGCGAGGGCGGCTCGACCCAGAGGTTGCGCGCGTCGTTGGGATCGCCGCCGAGTTCGAGTGAGATCAGGTGGTCGTATTCGGCGTCGTGCAGAGATCCGGTGTAGCCGTACGACTTCGCGTTGGCGTCCTTCTCCCGGCCGGTGATGTTCGCCGGTGGCCGGATTGTGGAGGTGTAGCCGCTACGACAGATCGTCTGTGCCTGCGTGTCGGCGGTGACCTTCGGATTGGTCGCTCCCGGAGTGCAATTCGGGTCGGGCAGTGGCTGCCCGTCCGAGGACTTCCCGAAATGACATGTGCCGGGGGCGGGTTGGGCCTGGACCGTATAGGTGCCCGACGGTCCTGGACCGGCCGGTACGGAGGTGGCGAATTTGGCGTTGGCGGGTTTGACCGCCTGGGTAACCGATTTCGTGGTCTGTGCGGAGCAACCGGCGACGAGAATCGGTACGAACAGCGAGATCATCAGGGTCTTACGCGCGAACATGAACTTCCCTCTTGCCGAAGAGCAACTGCGCCCTCATTGTGCGGTATCGGCGGGGACACGCGGCTACTGGACACGCGCTCAGTTTGCTGTGAATCGAAATTCGGTGGCCAGCACTGATTTCAGGCGTTGCTCGCGGTCCGGTCGTAGATGTCCAGCGCGAGGGAAACGGCTGCGGCGCGGCACTGTTCGTCGGTCAGCTCGACATCGCCCATCATGCCCACACTCCAGGAGATCGCCAGAAGCGCCTGGCGCGCATGGAAAATCGCCAGCGGATCGCGATCGGCGCCGGTGACGGCGTCCGCGACCTGCCGGAACTGATACCGCAGCGCCGATCCCACGCCGAGCCGCCGGAACGCGGCCTGGTTCTCGTACATGAAGCGGGTCATCTCGCGCCCGGTGTCGTGCAGCACCATCCCGTAGCGCCGCAGGATCTCTCGGCCGGTATCCCGGCCGGGCGGCTGGGCGGCGGCCCAGGTGAGGATCTCCTCGACCCTGGTCCGCAGATCGTCGGCCAGGCTGACGACGATGTCCTCCTTGGCGGGAAAGTGATAGTAGATCGCGGCCTTGGTGATGCCCAGGCGCTCGGCGATCTCCCGCACCGAGGTCTGGTCGTAGCCCTGCGCGGAGAACAACTCCATTGCCAGCGTGCGGATTCGGTCGCGGGTGTCGGTGCGCCGACCTGCCACCGTGCCTCTCCCATCATTGCTCGACGACCGGATGGCGCCGACTGTATCCGCAAGGTTGCCGGCTACGACCCCAGGAGCGAATTCATCAGGGTGCCCGCGCTGGTCGCCACGACACCGCCGATCAGCGCCCCGGCCACCATCTTCGGTGATTCGACGCGGCCGTTGTCCCACTTCTCCCAGCCGAAGCGGGCGCCGGCGAAGATGAGCGCGGCGCTGCCGGACAACAGGGCGAACCAGGTGCCGTAGTGCAGCAGTTGCATGAACTTGCTCGCCAGGGGAGGAGCCTCGGGCGTCGGATTCGAGACCTGGGCGAGAACCACTTCCTGTACAGCTGTGAGGATCATGATGCCCTCGTTCCGCGAGACCGATTCGGATGATGCGTCATATCCCATGGTAGGGCGCATCACTCGACGAATATCGCCGGAATGACCTGCTGTGGAGCAGCTTTCGCGTTTACCCGACTTGACGCTTACTCGTCGTCCAGGCCGGCGGACAGATAGGCCGCCGCGGCGATCCACTGGCGGCAACCGAGGTGGCGGTCGTGCGCGTGCAGGATGGCGCGGGCGCGGCGATAGGTCAGATCCCAGGGCTCCACGGTGCACTCGCCCGGCGGCGCCATGCTCGCGGCGCGCTCGCGGGTGCCTTGCTGCTGAATCACATATGTCATGGGACGCCTCTAGCCGTTCGCTCGTGCATTGCGGTGGCGATACTGGCGCGGGAGCCCAACTCTCCGGCGTTGTCCGGCCATGTCGTCCTGGACGAGTTTAGGACTCCGTACAGTGCAGATGCAAGTACATCTGCACTGTCGCAGGGCGGTGTTTCAGGGGCGCGAATTTTGTGAAATCTCACCCATCTGGAAGTTCACAACCGACCAACCGGTCGCTATTGCGAGAATTGTCGCAGCTCAGAAGCTATTGACATGTCAAGATCAAAACTCTTGCCGTCCTTGTCCTTTCGGTCGGGTGAACCCTCGATCCGAAGCAATCGGCGTGCTATCGTCAGATCGTCGGTTCATTTGCAAGAACATTTGCGCGAACATCTGCAAGCACCGGCAGGGCCGCCGAGGGCGGCAGGTTCGGAATCGTCTAGCGAGGAGACAGAAATGGCCGAGAGCACAGCAGCAGGCATTGGTCGCACGTCCGACCTGGCATGGCGTAAGAGCACCTTCAGCAACCCCAGCGGCAACTGTGTCGAGGTTGCCGATATGGCGAACGGCCTGGTGGCCGTGCGTAACTCCCGCGATCCGGAGGGGGCCGTATTGGTCTACACCCGTCCGGAAATCGACGCATTCCTGCGCGGCGCGAAGAGCGGGGAATTCGACGATCTGGCTGGGTGAGCTGTAGCATTACCTCGGCGCGGTGTCGGTTTGCGACGGGGTCTGGGTGGCCTGCACTGCCGTTGGTCGTCGAGCATCGGAGTGGATTTCAATGGTCGCAGAACCCGGCCGGATCGGCCGTGTGGAATCGCTTGCCGCCGAACGTGGTCCAACGGCGCTACGGATCGCGGTCGGCGGGCAGCTCCGCAAACTACGCGAGCAGGCCAACATCACTCGCGAGGCCGCCGGCGAAGCCATCCGTGGCTCGCACGCCAAGATCAGCCGACTCGAGCTGGGGCGCACCGGTTTCAAAGAGCGTGACATCCGGGATCTACTGACTCTCTACGGTGTGAACGACGCCGTGGAGCGCGAAACGTTGCTCGAACTCGTTCGCAAGGCGAACCAGCCCGGATGGTGGCATCGATACAGCGACCTTCTGCCGCCGTGGTTCGAGACGTACCTCGGTCTCGAACACGCGTCGAAGTCGATCAGAACCTTCGAAGGGCAACTCGTTCCCGGGCTCTTGCAGACCGAGGAGTACACGCGCGCGGTCGTCGCGCTCGGACACGAGAGCGTGGATACCGCGCGCCGGGTCGAGTTGCGCAAGCGTCGGCAGGAGATCCTGGATCGGCGCGGCGGGCCGACGCTGTGGGCGGTCATCGACGAGTCGGTGTTGCACCGGCCGATCGGCGGCACCGAGGTGTTGCGGGCACAGCTGGAGCATCTGGTCGAGGTGTCGTCCTGGCCGAATGTGACCATCCAGGTGCTGCCGTACGCCGCGGGCGGCAATGCGGCGGCGGGCAGTTCGTTCACGATGTTGCGGTTCGCCGAGCCCGAACTGCCCGACATCGTGTACCTGGAGCAGTTGACCAGTTCGCTGTACCTGGATCGGCAGCAGGATCTGGAGATGTACCGCCAGGTCATGGACCGGCTCAGCGTGCAGGCCGAGCCGCCGGATCGGTCGCGGCGGCTGATGGCCGAGGAAGCCGAGAAGCTGAAATAGCCGAATTCGGGCGAGCATTCCGGGTCGTACGCCCGGAATGCCCGAATGCGGTCGAACTCGCGTCGGCGGGCCCTGGATCGAACGGAAACAGTCGACGACGGAACCGTCGGTATTACTCGGCGGCCCCGTCGTCGACGGTGTACTTCCTATATATCTGTATTACTGCTTGATGCAACTGGATGCGATGCGCCAGAACGCCTCTGGCTGCAACGACGTGAAATTCCAATCGTTCATCATCGCGTGCGCGGTGCTGACGATCCGTTCGACATCGAAATCGTCACGTGTGGCCGCGCCGGTGGACTCGACCGCATCGATGACGAAACGGGTTGCGGTCTCCCGCGAATAAACATTGCGCTCGGTCCGGTTTCTATCAATGATTCCGAGCCGGCCGAGGTCCAATGGCTGGTTCATTCGAACGCCCCTGACGCCACGCCGCGGGTGGGCTGGTGACCGGAAATTGGCTCCTGGTTCACCCTACGGCTGTCTGGTAGTCCCCTGTACTGCCTTGCGGTTCGAGTCTAGGACCGTGTAGCGAGCATATGCAAGTACATCTGCAACATCGATTGTGCAGTCGCAGTGCGCGTTTCGGGTGCTGTCGGATTGCTGTTCGGCGGTGTCGTTGTCGTGCGGAGCCACAGTGACCGCATTGTTGTGTTGCTATCTGGACGCCAGTTCAAATCTGCTGCGAAATCGCTTCGGCGCCAATCTCGCGGCGCGGTGGTACGAGCATGTTCCGGCGTCCTGCGGAGGGTGCGATGAGAACACGTTTCACATGCGTGCTATATCTGCCTGAGAAGCAAGATCGGTTACGCGGTGACCGGGAGAACGGGCAGGACGGGGCGCCATGAGTGAGCTCGCGAGCGATATGTACGGCTACTTCGACGCGGTGGGCGACCGATTCGCGCCGCGTGCGATAGCGGCGAGTCAGTGGTCGGCCGAGCAGGTGGTCGGGCCGGCGCTGTGTGGGCTGCTGGCGCGGGAACTCGAACGGGCGCACGGCACGGACGGTTTCGTCCCGGTGCGGTTGACCGTCGACATGTTCAAACCCGCGCACATGCGAGAGCTCACGGTGACCACGCAGCGGGTGCGCGACGGTCGCCGCATTCGGCTCGCCGATGCCACGGTGCTGGAGGACGGCGTACCCGCTGCGCGGGCGTCGGCGGTGTTCCTGCAGCCCTCGCAGGAACCACCCGGGGTGATCTGGAAGCGCGAACAGCAACCGGTTCCGCCGCCGCTGGACATCGCGCCGCTCTCGCACGGGCCCGATGCGCCGCTGTGGCGCAGTGACGGCTCGGGTGAGTGGTCCCGCGTGCCCTCCGAGCACGAGGACGCCGGTCGCAAACGCAGCTGGCAGAACCCGGTCCCGGTGGTGGCGGGCCAGGAGCTCTCGCCGTTCGTGCGCGCCGCGATGGCCGGCGAACAGACGAGTATGGTGACCAACTGGTCCGACGCCGGGGTGGGTTTCATCAACACCGATCTGACGATGGCGCTCGCCCGCATGCCGATCGGCGCGGATATCGGCCTCGAGGCCGACAACCATCTGAGCGAGCGTGGCATCGCGGTCGGCAGCGCAACCCTGTTCGATCGCCACGGCGCGTTCGGCACCTGCATGATCACGGCGGTGGCCAATGCCGCGCGGCAGATCACCGCGAACCATCTGGACGGCGTGATCGCCGCTCGGGCGAACGGCGGTGCGGCCTAGACCCTCTCGGGCGACGAGGCTCAGGACATGGCGCGATGATCGGCCCAGCGGCGCGCCGCGTCACGCAGGCTGTGCGTCCAGACGTTCGGACGGCGATGCGCGGTGGTCTCCCATTCTGCCGCGAGCGCCGCGGAGAACGCCCACAGCTGATGCCGGGTCGCGGTGTGCCAGGCCGGGGTTCGCGCCGCCCACTGTTCGGCCTCGGCCGGTTCGTGGCCGGCCAGGATGAGCCAGACGATCCAGCACGCCGGATCGATCCAGGCGGCGCCGCGGGTGGCCCACGGCCAGTCGACCAGCCGGGCGTCGCCGTCCTCGTCGATGATGACGTTGGAGTAGTTCCAATCGGTATGCAGCAGTGTGGATCCGGCGAACAATGTGCGTTCGTCGGGGTCGGGTGCGTAGCGACCCCACCGCTGGACCGCGTCGTTGATCTCGAGGTCGGCCGGGCAGGGCAACTGCGCGAGCGCGGTCATCGTCCGGGCCGTGGCCGCGAGTTCCGCATCGATCCGGTAGTCGGCGAAATGGCCCGGAAGGTAATGGAATCCGAGCAGATCCCAGCCTCCGGCGGTAACGTGCCAGCGCATCGGCGGACCGATCGGGAACACGTAGGACCACAGGTTCGCCTCGCGGCGTTGTGACCACACCTCCGGATCGTCCAGCGGAATGCCCTTGACGAAGGTGCGTTCGCTCGCGGTTTCGATCACGGCGGCGAGATGACTACTGAATCCCGCGTTGACCGGATCCACCCGAAGGATCGGGCCGGTCAACACCTCGACCGCGGCCCGCGCGGTCTCCGGTATCTGCTCCCAGCTGTGCCGCAGCGGCGAAACCTGCACGCGATCGACTGTCACTCTCGAAGATCTACCGCGAATTCGCCACTCAGGCAAGCCAACTCCGAATCCGTATTTGCCGATGCACGATCGGATGCACATACGCTCGCTCGCCAGGTCGAGGATCGGATGATCCGATTGCTTACCTACGATTATCGCCGCAGGTGAGGGGTTTGTTAGTGCGGTCGAGGCGAAAAGTGCGACAGTACGGAAATAGCGACCGGTCGGTTGGAATCATAAAGTTTGCTGACGGTGTGCCGTGCATCGGCGCGTGCGCTCTCTGCTCCGGATATGTCCGTTGCCGCGACGGGGGAGTGCGCGCCGATGCGGCTGTGATCCCTTGCTGTAGCTGCGATTCGGCTGCGGGTGTGGCGATCTCGAACCGGACTCACCGTGCATACGATCGGAAAACGACGAGCTGGCAGGACATTCGGCCGACGTACGCTCGAACGACGCGGTGTGGCGGGCTCATTGTCGGGGATGGGTGCGCGGTTGGAAGCGCACCGGGGTGAGTCCGTCTTGGGGGTGCGTGATGCGTACTTGGCGTGTCCTGCTCATCGTGTTCGTACTGGTCTGCGGCTCGGCCACGGCCTTCGCACACGCCGGGCCGATACCTGTCGGTCCACCGAATCCGCCGGCGCCTCCGGCGATTCCGTCGCTGCCCGGTATCGATGCGGTGCAGCAGTGGATCGACGCGGTGGTGCCCGCGCCGCCGATCGTGCCGCCGTCGGATCCGATCGCGGCCCCGCCGGGTACCCCGGTGGAGCTGGCGCGACTGCAGCAGGCGGTGATGCCCTCCGACGTCGGGGATCCGATGTTCGACGGGTGGCCCGCGAACCTGGCCGCCGAGGCGCCCGGCGCGATCATCGCCGTCCGCGATGTGACCGCGACGGCGGCGCCGCTGTTGGCGGTGCCGGTGCGGCAGGTACTACTGCTGAAATTCCGGACCACGGACGCCTACGGCGGACCCTCGTTCGGCACTGCCACACTGGTGATTCCGGCCGCGGCGTGGGCCGGGTCGGGGGAGCGGCCGGTGGTGGTGAACAACCTGGCGATCGATGCGCTCGGACGCGCCTGCACCCCGGGATACACCCTGGCCCACGGCTTCAACGCGCATTCCAGCCTCGGCGACGACCTCCCGCCGACGACGCAACTGGCGGTGCTGCGCGGATACGCCGTGCTGATTCCCGATCACGAGGGACCGCGGATGGCCTATGCCGAACCGTATGTCGCCGGACATGCGGTACTCGATTCGATTCGCGCAGTCCGCAACCTGCGCCCGGAAGAATTCGGGGCCAGTCGTTTCGCCATGCACGGTTATTCCGGCGGGGCCATCGCCACGCGCGGCGCGGTCGCGCTGATCGGTTCCTACGCACCGGAATTGGCGACGGTGATCGTCGGTGCTGCGCTGGGCGGGGTGCCCGCCGACTACCGGATGCTGGCACGCAGCATGAACGCGAATCTGGCCTCGGGTGTATTCCTGGCCGCGACGTTCGGCGTGGCCAGGGAACGTCCGGAGATCCTGTCCCGGATGAACAATCTGGCGCGCTGGGCGGCGATCTCACCGTTGAAGGACACCTGCGACAGTACGTTCGGCGCGGCCGGCGTCCTGATGCTGCCCGCCGACGTGGCCGCGGACATGCCCGATGCGCTGCACAGCCCCCTGGCCGACCGGATCTACACGATCACCGCCATGAACGGGATGAAATCGCCTGTGCCGCTGTACGTCTACCAGGGTGAGCAGGAGTTCTGGATCCCGGCCGAGGGTGCTCGGGACTACTACGCACAGCAGTGCGCGCTCGGGGCGCGGGCGGTCTACCGGAGTGTGCTGGGCGAACATCTGATCGCCGACGCGCTCGGCTATCCCGAGGCCGCGGCCTGGGTCGACCAACGGCTGCAAGGGATTCCGGCTCCCGACGGGTGCTGAAACCCTGCGCATCCCGGCCGGGTTCGGGCGATCGCAATGTGGCGTCCGGGAATTCGGTGTGAAAGCGGCCGGAAACGCATCCCGATCGGCATTTGTGTGTCACCCCTAGGCGTTCGGCGGGCAATTCATGAATTGTCATCGGATCGCTGTCGTACCGCCCACGAACCCGTTCCGTAGCCGTATCGTTATCTGCACGCGGAGCCGGTGTTTGCGCGGTCGGCGCCGCGAAAAGGTGTCGGCACCGTACCCGGAACAGGAAGGAGTGCGCCGGTCCGGTCGTCACACCAGCCACCGCCGGGTGGTGCCCCGAAACCACCCACCCGGCAGCGCACGTACGCACCACGGCAACTGGACTTCCAACCCCTCCCGCCCTCCGGTGCATGTGCGGGTGGACCCGACCCGCCGGACGCAACCCTCACCCCAGCGTCCGGCGGGGCTCCGCGCCCGGTCATTCCCCTGTGACCACCGAGGATGCTTTGCCTTGCCCGAAGGAGTACGTGTGAGCACCGCCAGGACGGATCGGGATCATGCGCGCGGGCTCGTGCGCGACGTCGGTTCCGGCGTGTTATGACCGTTCGTACGTCCCTCGGTGCGGTGGCGGCGTTGCTGGCCACCGCGATCCTCGCCGCGCCCGTCTGCGCCGATCCGGTGCCTGCCGGTCCGCCCGCCCTGGGTGCGGCGTCGAGTCGATCGGCCCTGGTGCGCACCGAGACTCGCGGAGCGCACTGGGAGCGCCTGTACGTGCGCTCGGCCTCGATGCGCCGGGTGATCCCGGTCGACGTCCTGCGCGGCGCGGGCCCGGGACCGCATCCGGCGTTGTATCTGCTGGACGGCGTGGACGGCTCGCCGACCTCCGACTGGCTGACCAAGGGACATGCCGCGGAATTCTTCGCGGACAAACCGGTGGACGTGGTGCTGACCGGTGACGGCGTCGGCAGCATGTACAGCGACTGGGAGCATTACGACCGCACCCTGGGCCTGAACCGGTGGGAGACCTTCCTGATCGATGAGCTGCCGCCGATCGTGGAGTCCTATCTGCACACCGACGGTCGCCGCGCGGTCGCGGGCGTCTCGATGGGCGCGCAGGGCGCGATGATGCTCGCGCAGCGGCATCCGGGTTTCTTCCGCGCGGTCGCCGGGATCAGCGGATGTTATTCCACCGCGGACAATGTCGGCGAGGCGGTCACTCGTATCACCGTGGCCTCGCGCGGCGGAAATCCCGAAAATCTGTGGGGGCCGCCGAATTCCCCGGCCTGGCTCGCGCACGACAGCTTCCTCGGTGCGGCGACGTTGCGCGGCACCGCGATCTATCTCTCGGCCGCGACCGGTGTGCCCGGTCTGCCCGATCTCGAGGCCATCGCCGATGCGCCGAACGTGCTCGGCGCACTGCAACAGTCCGGCGGCGGCGTCGCACTCGAGGCCGGTGCGTTGGCGTGCACCGAGCGGTTCGCGGAACGTCTTGCGCAACTGCGCATTCCGGCGACGGTCGAATACGAGCCGACCGGCACGCACGCGTGGCAGTCCTTCACCGACGAACTTCCCGCGGCATGGAATGCCATTGCGAAGGCATTTCACGGTGAGGCCAGCAGAATCGCCGTCGAGGCCCGCTGAGGAGTCGAACACCGGGCGGTTGTCGCCGCGCAGGATCGCAGTGTTCGTGATTGTTTCGTGATGGGAACGGAATTCCGGTCCGGCGGGTATCGCTTCCGTCAGTGCGGTGTGCGCCGGGGCGGTCCAGCTCCGGCAATGTATTCGCCCGGGATTGTGGACTCTCACCGGCACTGCCGAGCGCACTAGTGAGATTTCGAAGAGCCCTGGTCACACCATATCGAAGCCCTGTTGCCGGACCCTAGCGTGAGCCCAGTTCGGATGCCCGCACATCGCTTCGCGGGCAACGAAACCGAGAACGTCGTGGTTCTGCAGGAAGGTTTGGAATGAGACGAACTACCCGCGCCCGGTCCTTGCGTGCTGTGGTCCTCATGGGTGTCACGCTGCTCACCGTGGGCTTCGGCTGCGCCGGGGCGAATGCCGATCCGGCGCAGGCGCCGGCTCCGGCCCAGCATCCGACCGGGCAAACGCTCGCGGACTTCATCGCCAAGGGTCTGAAGAACAAGGCCGCCAAGCCGATCGTCGACACCGGTAGTGCCGGTACGGGTTCGGCCTGCACCTCGGGCAGCGGTGCGGGGTCGGGGAACGGCTCGGGCGACTGCTACGGCGGTTCGGGCTCGAGTTCGGGTTCGCAGGGCGGAACATCCTCCGACACCGTCGGTTACGGCCCGGCGAGTACGGCATTCCTTGCTGCCTTCGGCTATTCGCTGCTGCATCCGAATGTGGCTCCGCCGGGGACCAACGACTGGAACTGCAAGCCGACCGCGCAGCATCCCGAACCGGTGGTGCTGGTGCACGGGACGTGGGAGAACGCCTACGACAACTTCGCGTACGTCAGCCAGCCGATCAAGGATGCCGGGTACTGCGTCTACACGTTCAACTACGGCGAGTCGAATCTGCTGGCCGGTGGCGGACTGGGATCGGTGCTGCCGGGCGCGAACGGCACCGAGAACATCCCGGACTCGGCCAAGCAGCTGGCGACCTTCGTCGATCGCGTGCTGGCCTCGACCGGTGCGCCGAAGGTGAACATCGTGGGCCACTCGCAGGGCGGGGCGATGTCGCGGTGGTACCTGAAGTACGAAGGCAGCGCGGCCAAGGTCGATCACGAGATGACCTTCGGCGCCACCAATCACGGCACCACGCTGGACGGTATCGGCGCACTCGGCCGGGCCATCAACAACTTCGGCATCGACGTGCTGGGCCTGATCGAGATCTTCGTCGGACACTCCGGAATTCAGCAGACCGTCGGCTCGGACTTCGTCAACAAGCTCGACGCGGGCGGCGACACCGTGCCCGGGGTGAACTACACGGTGGTGGGCACCCGCTACGACGAGGTCACCACCCCGTACAACCTGACGTTCCTGCAGCCCGGCCCGGGTGCGACGGTGCACAACATCACCCTGCAGGACGGTTGTGATCAGGACCTGTCCGATCACCTGACGATGATGTACTCCCCGCGGGTGTTGTCCATCATCCTCAACACCCTCGATCCCAGCGTGCCGTTGAAGTGCACCTTCAACCCGTGGCTGCTCGGCGGCGGCGGGAAGCTCTGACGGCCGATCCTTCCATCGTGCGTGTGCCTGCCGGGCGAAGCGAATTCCGCTGCCCGGCAGACATACGCGCGTCGCACCACCCTTTCCCGGTACGGGCCGGGGAACAGTACAGAGAGTTCCGATGATTCGAAATATGTTGCGTACCGGCGTTCTCGCGGCGGTGGTGAGCGTCGCGGCCGCCGTATCGACCGCAGCGCCGAGTGCGGCCGAGGCGCCCGACGGCTCGGCCGTCACCGGCACCTGGGCGGTGAACGCGAATACCGTTCAGCTGCGGGTGCATTCGGCGGCGATGAACACCAACATCATGGTCAACGTCCAACGACCGGTCGATCCGAAGGCGCCCGCGGGCGTGCTGTATCTGCTCAACGGCGGTGGGGGAGGGCAGGATTCGGCGACCTGGCAGCGCAATACCGATGTGCAGCGGTTCCTGTCCGGTAAACAGGTGATCGTGGTGCAGCCGGTCGGCGGCCGGTGGAGTTACTACACCGACTGGCGTGCGCGCGATCCGAAACTCGGCCTGTACGAATGGACGACGTTCCTCACCGAGGAACTGCCGCCGCTGATCGCGGCGAGCTTCGCCACGACGGGCGCGAACGCCGTTGCGGGACTGTCCACTTCGGGCACCTCGGTGCTGCAGCTGCCGATCGCGAAGCCCGGCCTGTACCGCGCGGTGGCCGCCTACAGTGGATGCGCGCAGATCAGCGATCCGATCGGCCGGGAATTCGTCAAACTGGCCGTCGAGGACTGGGGCGGCGGCGATACGCAGAACATGTACGGACCCGACGACGATCCGATGTGGGCGGCCAACGATCCGTACCTGCATGCCGCCGGGTTGCGCGGGCTCGAGCTGTTCGTCTCGAGCGGGTCGGGCATTCCGGGGATGTACGACACCTACAACGGTCCGCACATGCTGCCGGGAGTGTCCGGTTACGCCGATCAGATGGTGATCGGCGGCGTCATCGAGGCAGCGGTGAACTGGTGCACGCACAATCTGCGGACCCGTCTCGGGCAGCTCGGCATCCCCGCCACCTTCGACTTCGAACCGGCCGGCACCCATTCCTGGGGTTACTGGCAGGACGCGCTGAAGCGATCCTGGCCGGTTCTGGCGGCCGGACTCGGCGTGCCGGTGTGAACCGGCACCCCGGCGACGGGCCGTACACTCTGTGCCGTACACCTGGATGCCGGTGTTCGGGAGGGTGCGGCATTCGGAGCGGCGATGTCCGTGGAGCCGTGCTCCCGGCCGTTCCGGCCGGACCCGTCGAGGCAGGTGAGTGATACGGACGAGGTGGTCGAAGCGATGCGGACGGCGAGCGAGGAGATGGTCGCGATATCGGACAGCGCGCAGTGGAACGGCCGCGCAGGTGCGGCGGTCGCACGGTGACGGCGGGATCGGCGACGGCCTCGGCTCGGTCCGACGAGCAGGTGGTCCGTCCGGCCCTGGAGAAATTCGGATTCGCCGAATTCCGGCGCACCGCGGCCATCGGTACGGTCCTGGGCGGCTGTGTGGTGCGCCGGGTGGTGCGCGGTGGGCTGCGTAAGGCCAAGCGCCGGCACGCCATGGCCGACGGTGTGGTCGACGGCTTCGAGGCGCTCGGTCCGATGTTCGTCAAACTGGGCCAGCTGATCGCCTCCTCACCCGGTGCGTTCCCGCCCGAACTGGCCGATGCCTGTCTGCGCTGCCTGGACGATGTGCCGCCGTTCCCGGGTGTCGACGCGCGCAAGATCGTCGAGGCCGATCTGGGCCGTCCGATCGACGAGCTGTTCCGCGAGTTCGACGACACCCCGTTGTCGGCGGCCTCGGTGGCGCAGGTGCACGGGTGTGTTCTGGCCGACGGCCGTCCCGCCGTGGTGAAGGTGCAGCGGCCCGATATCGCCCGGCGCATGATCGTCGATCTGCGCGCGGCGTTCCGGCTGGCCCGGATGATGGAGCGCCGTTCGGAGAACGCCCGGGTCGCCAATGCCGGTGGCGTGGTGCGCGATCTCTACGAGACGACCGTCGCCGAACTGGATTTCCGGAACGAGGCGGGCAATCAGGTTCGCGCCCGGGAGAATCTGCGTGCCTTCGGCGACAATGCCAGTGTCGCGATTCCCGAGGTGTATCCGGAGTACTCGGGTCCGCGGGTGTTGTGCATGGAACGGATGAGCGGGCTGCCGCTGGACCGGTTCGACGATATCCGCGCGGTGCATCCGGATCCGGAGCTGCTGATTCGCCGGTTGGTCAAGGCGTGGCTGGAAAGCGTTGTGGTGCACGGGCTTTTCCACGGTGACGTCCATGCGGGCAATTTGTGGCTGCTGGACGACGGGCGCGCGGCGATGCTCGATTTCGGCATCGTCGGCACGATGTCGCCGCCGTGGCGGGATTTCGTGCGCGCGCTGTTCCACGCCAGTGCCATCGACGGCGATTTCCGGCCGGTCGCACGGGCGTTGCGGGAGCTGGATCTGGTCGAGGCGGACGCCGGTGACGATGCGACCATCGGCCGACAGCTGGCGACCGCGCTCGCGCCGGTGCTTTCGGGCAAGCTCGCCAAGCTGGATATGGGTAAGGTTGCCGCGCGGTTGATCGAATTCGGCAAGCGGCGCGGCGCTTCGGGGCCCGAGCAGCTGATTCTGATGGGTAAGCAACTCGGCTACTTCGAACGCTATGCGGTTGCGCTGGCGCCGGGGTGGCGTCTGGGGCAGGATCTGTACCTGTTCCGCAACGTATTTCCGGAAGAGGTGGCCGCCAAGGCCGCCGCGGAGGGCATCGAACTGCCTGCGGACTAGTTGATCTCCGGCCTGTCGATCCCGGTGGTGGGCTACGGTGCGTACCGGATCGATCTGCAGGCCAACCGATCATGTGCCGACGGAGGACAGCGATGAACGGGCCCGAAACCTATAGCTGGGAGATCACCTACACCAGGTTCGACGGCACCAGCCGGGTGGATCACGGTGGGGGACAATTCGGTTCGCCGGAGGAGGTCACCGGGCGCATCTGCCGCACCTTCGTGGAGGTCGGCACCGCGCTGTTCGACATCACCTGCGACGACGTCACCGAACAGCACTATCACGACGTACTGGACGCCCGGGTGGAGGACCGGCCCGATCCCGGACAGCCGTTCGAGCACCTCGGCGCGGTGATACTCGATCACGAAGGCGCGGAGCGGATGTCGCTGACCGCGCGGCTGGTCTATCGCTCGGTGACCGAGGCCGCGGTCGAGGAGTACCGGGAGCAGCTGGAGGAGTGGGAGCGCCGCGACACCGAACGCCGGGCCCGTCGGGCCAAGGCCGCCGCCGACGCGGGGCGGCCCAGCATTCAGCCGCTCGATCCGCGGTTGCGCAGCCTGATCAGCAATTTGCAGGTGGAGGCCGACACCGTCCGCGAGGAGATCTTCACCCCCGACCACTGTCGCGAGCAGCTCGCGCTGGCCGAGAACACCGTGGCCGCGGCCATGGCGGCGCAGAACGCCGCCGAGGCGGGCGGGAACGTCGCCGAGGCCGCGCACGCTCGTGCCTACATCCAGCGCTGGCGTCCGCGCATCACACGCTGGGCCAGCATGCTCGAGTTGACCACCGAGGCCTACATGGACGCCGCCGCGGTCGATGCCGAGGCCGAACGGCTGGCGAACATCCCGCCGTCGCCGGTCTGAGGGCCGCCGGAGACTCAGTGTCGTCGGGGGGTGGCTGACGAGCCGGGTGGGCGTAGGCCGTCCAGGACGATGGTGACGCGGCGGGCTCGGTCGGTGTCGTCGGGAGCGGGGTGGGCGTCGACAGCCAGGACGGCGGCGGCGATGGCGTGGACGTCGGCGAGGTCGACGTCGGCGCGGATGGTGCCCTGAGCTTGGGCTCGTTCGAGCAGGAGGGTGAGTTCGGCGTCCATCTGCCGACCGGCCTCGCGCATCTCCTCGGTGCTTCCGGCCTCCTCGAAAACCGCTGCCATGGAACGGTTGTCGCGGGCGTTGGCCACGGTGGCGGTGAGAAAGGCGATGAAGGCGTCGCCGGGATCGCGCTCGTCCCGCAGACGTCGGGCGAGCTCGGTCAGCTCGCGGAGGCGGTCGGTGATGATCGCGGCGAACAGGGCCTGCTTGGTGGGGAAGTGGCGGTGCACGGTGCCCTGGGCGACGTTCGCGCGTCGGGCGATCTCGCGCAGATTCGCCTGTGGGCCGAGGTCGTCGAAGGCGGATCGGGCCGCAGCGAGGATCTTGGCGCGGTTGTCGCGCGCGTCGGCACGCAACGGTCGATCGGTCACCGGCACACTCCGATCTGGCAACCGGGTCATCTGACCCGTATAGTTTCAACCGGGTCATCTGACCCGCTTCGTTTCGCAGAATACAGGAGTTCGCATGTTTCTCGTGACCGGTGCCGGTGGTGAACTGTTCGGTCGGCCCGTTCTGGACCAGCTGCGTCATCTGGTTCCCGAGGCGGACATCGTCGCCGGGACGCGTGATCCGGAGGCTGTCGGTGTGCGCACCGCATCCGGAATTGCCGTGCGGCGCTTCGATTTCGATGAACCGGACTCGATGGCAACCGCATTCGACGGAGTGACGGCGGTGCTGATCAACGGCACCAATTACGGCACGCCGACCCAGCATCGGGGTGTGCAGCACGCTGCGGCGATCCGGGCGGCGGTGGCGGCGGGCGTGGCACGCATCGTCTATCTGAGCTGGCCCGATCCTGAGCGGTACGCACTGCCGATGATGTCCGACTTCGCGGCTTCGGAAGCGTTGCTGCGCAACCTGTCCGCCGATGCGACGATCCTGCGCACGACGTACGGCTTGGCTCAGACGGTCGGTCGAGATGTGACGACGGCTATCGCCGTCGGAACGCTCGCGGCCCCGGCCGGACGGGCGCGCACTGCACCGGCTCATATCGATGACCTGGCCGAGGCTGCCGCTCGGGTGCTCGTCTCTGATCAGCATCGCGGCCGGCGCTACACGCTGACCGCCGCGGACAGCATCGACTGGGATGATCTGGCGAAGCTCGCGTCCACGATCGCGGCGAAGCCTGTCGGCTATCAACCCGTCGAGGACGAGCAGTTCCTGAATACGCTTGCCGAGCAGGGGATTCCGGGGGAGTTGGCCGAGGTCCTGCTGGGTGTGTATCGCGCGTTCCGCAGTGGATGGACCGGGACGTCGACCGGGGACCTCGCCGAGATCCTGGGCCGCGCGCCGCGCCCTGCTCTGGATGCCGTGTCCGCGGTTGTCTCCGGCTGACGTGATTCGGCGGCCCCTCGGGGCGGTGGGCTACGGCCGTTGTGGTGCGCGGTCGCCGCGGTGGTCTCGACACGGGCCTGGGATGGTGCGGCTTCGCAGATAATGGTTGTGCACAACTAAGTTGTGTACTACATTGTTGTGTGTGACCGATCAACTGGCTCTGGATCAGCAACTGTGCTTCGCGCTGTACTCGGCATCGCGGTCGATGACGGCGGTGTACCGGCCGAAGCTCGAGGCGATGGGGCTGACCTATCCGCAGTATCTGGTGATGCTGGCGCTGTGGGAGCAGCGCGAAGGTCGCAGCGTCGGTGAGTTGTGTGCGGCGCTGGGGTTGGATTCGGGAACATTGTCGCCGCTGCTCAAGAGGCTCGAGGCGGCCGGTTTGGTGACACGGAATCGTTCGGCGGCCGATGAGCGCCGCGTCGAGATCGAACTCACCGAATCCGGTCGGCGGCTGCGCGCCAAGGCCTGCGGTCTTCCCGCCGAGATCGGCGAGGCCGCCGGAATGTCATCGGAAGATATCGGGACGCTGTACCACCTGTTGCAGCGCCTCAACGGCGCACTGAGCGCCAACACCGCGAAGGAGAACTGAGATGCAGGTCCTGTACACGGCAGAGGCGCTGTCCACCGGCGACGGACGCAACGGCCAGACCCGCACCACCGACGGCAAAATCGATGTGGCGCTGTCGATTCCGAAGGAGATGGGCGGCTCGGGCGAGGGCACCAACCCGGAGCAGCTCTTCGCCGCCGGTTACGCGGCGTGCTTCCACTCCGCCCTGCGCCTGGTCGGCGGCAAGGCCAAGGCGAACATCGACGACTCGGCCGTCGGTGCCCGGGTCGGCATCGGCTCCAACGACGCGGGCGGTTTCACGCTCGAGGTGACCCTCGAGGTCTCCCTCCCGCACCTGACCCGCGAGCAGGCCCAGGAACTGGCCGACACCGCCCACCAGGTCTGCCCGTACTCCAACGCCACCCGCGGCAACATCGACGTCCGCGTGGTCGTCGCGGAGGACTGATTTTCGGATATTCGGGCCGCATCGTCATGGACGATGCGGCCCGTTGTCGTCGGCGTCAGGGGTTGTTGTCCGGGATGACGCGGTGCCAGATTTCGGTGCAGGTGCGGGCGGTGGTGGGGAGTTGGTCGGGGGATTCGACGGTGGTGCGGTAGAAGGTTCGTTCGGTCATCCAGCAGAGGGATTGGGCCAGGGCGGGGGCGTCGGTGGGGGCGGGGCCGTCGGGGAGGCCGGCGCGGACGAGGATCAGGGTCAGGGCGTCGCGGCTGGTGGCGATGGCCTCGGTCCACAGGTCGCCGATTTCGGGGACGAGCGCGGAATATTCGACGGCGGTGCGCATGACCGAACCGTGTTCGCGCCACATGCTTTCGGTGCCTTGCACGGCCAGGGCGATGGCCTCGCGCGGGGGTAGATCGGTGTCGGCGGTCGGTACCAGGGCGGTGGACCGGAGCTGTTCGAGGGTGCGGGCCACGAGTGCGGTGAGGACCTCGTTCTTGGAGCCGAAGTAGAAGTACAGCGAGCCGCGGGAGATGCCCGCGCCGCGAGCGATGTCCTCGACGGTCATGGCGTCGGGCCCGGGCTCGGCCAGCAGGGATTCCGCGGTATCGAGGATGGCTTTCTCGCGCAGCTCGCCCTTGCGCAGGGTGTCGCGGTGTCGTCGGCGGGACGTACTGGTGGCCATGCAGCCGAGGGTACCGTCCCGGACAGCATAATCTACGTCACGTGCAGAAAAATCAACGGTGTGTAGACTTTGCGGCATGGCGAAACTCTTTCTCATCACCGGTGTCAGCAGCGGGCTCGGTCGCGCCTTCGCCGCGGGTGCGCTCGAAGCAGGTCACCGTGTGTGCGGCACCGTGCGCAAGCCTGACGACGCGGCCGCGTTCGAGGCCCTGGCGCCGGGGCGGGCGTATGCGCGGCTGTTGGATGTCACCGACGAACAACAGGTGTTCGAGGTGGTCGCCGAGGTCGAGAACACGCTCGGCGGGATCGACGTAGTGATCGCCAACGCCGGATACGGCGTCGAGGGCGTGTTCGAGGAGACGCCGCTGTCGGTGTTGCGAGATCAGTTCGAGGTCAACGTTTTCGGGGCCGCGGCAACCATCCGCGCGGTACTGCCGGGGATGCGTGAGCGTCGCAGTGGGCACATTCTGGCCGTCACGTCGATGGGCGGGCTGATGACGGTGCCGGGGTTGTCCGCGTACTGCGGCAGTAAATACGCCCTGGAGGGGATTCTCGAGACCGTCGGCAAAGAGGTGGCCGGGTTCGGAATCCGCGTCACCGCAATCGAACCCGGTTCGTTCCGCACCGATTGGGCGGGTCGGTCCATGGTTCGCGCCGAACGTGCCATCGCCGACTACGACGAGTTGTTCGACCCGATCCGCACCGCGCGTCAGACCGCCAGCGGCAACCAACTCGGCGATCCCGTCAAGGCCGCAACTGCGGTGCTGGCCGTTCTCGATGACCCGAATCCACCGGCGCACCTGCTGTTGGGTTCCGATGCCCTGCGCCTGGTCACCGCGGGCCGCGCATCCGTCGATGAGGACATCGCGACCTGGGAGACCTTGACTCGTTCCACCGATTTCCCCGACGGTGCGCAAATCCGCTGACATGTGCGGCAAGCGCATCGCCGGCCATCCGGCAATGCGATGAACCGGGCGTAGCCCGAAGCGCGGTGCTCGCCCACCGCCGGACTGGGCACCAGGCCATGAGAGTGTCGGTGCGAAACCTCGGGCCCACGCAATCGCCAGGTGACCATCGGTCGAATCCTGTTGCCTGCGTGGGCCCGACGAGCTGCGACACCATCGGCGTGATGTGAACACCTTCTCGGAGAAGGGGATTCAGAACGCGGCGACGACGCAGGCGGCGATGAACAGAACTTGTAGCGCCGTACGTGCCGGGAGTGGAACGGTTTTCAGGCCGACGTGGGCGCGTGCCGCGCGGACATTGGCCGGGAACATCAGCACGAGTAACGCCACGAGGCAGGATGCGGCGACGGGTGCGACCGGTGGAATGAGAAGACCTGCGGCACCAGCCAATTCGAGTATTCCGGTCAAGGTGACCAGATTGGCTGCGGCGGGTAGGCGCGGGGGAACCATCTCGATGAGGGCGTCGCGCCGGGGCTGTAGGAAATGGGCGCTGGCGGTCAGGACGAACATTGCCGCGAGGCCGAGGCGGACGGCGTGCGGCCAGGAATCGAGCCAGCCCGGGAGCGGTAGGCCGACCAGGCGGGCGATGCCGCTGACGACCACGAGAACGATGAAGGGTGCCATCAGGGTCTCCTGAGTAGCCGATGAATCTTGACGCTGCCTAGATTAGGCTCGCACGCGAAACTTGTCAATGTCTAGATTGTGAGTGATGATCATCGGGTGACCAGGAACCGCTATCACCACGGAGATCTGCGGGCGGTATTGCTGGCCGAGGCGGCCGAGCAGATCGCGGCCGAGGGCATCGATGCGGTGTCGCTACGCGCCCTCGCGCAGCGCGCCGGAGTCTCGCACGCGGCCCCCGCTCATCACTTCGGCAACCGCCAGGGCATGCTGACCGAACTCGCGATCGAGGGGTTCGGCCTGCTCGCCGACGAATTACACAGTGCCGGAGCCGATTTCCGTGAGGTGGCGATCGCCTATATTCGATTCGCCCGCGTGCACCCGGGCCACTTCGAAGTCATGTTCCGCCATGACCTGCTCGACACCAGCAATGAACAACTGATCGCCGCCCGAACCCGCTCCGGTGCGTACCTGCGCGAGGGCGTCGCGGGTACCGGCGTGCCGCCCGAACGCCGCCGGGACGTGGAACTCGCCGCCTGGTCCCTGGTCCACGGTTACGCCTCGCTGTGGCGCGAAGGCGCACTGGCGGATTCGCGACTCGGCGAAGGCGACCCCGAAGAACTCGCCCGTCGCATGCTCGCGACCGTCGAATTCGGTTGAGCCACGACCGGACTGGGTATCCAGCTCCCTCTACGCCGGGAGGGCGGCCTCGGCAATCGACTGCAACGAGGTTCGCAGTGTCCGAAGGCTCCGATCGGTGAGACCGGCGAGCAGAGGGGTCATCACATCCTCGACAATGGCGTTGCAGCGTCGCACGACCTCGTCGCCCTCCGGGGTGATCCGGTGCAGAATCGCCTTACCGACGCCGGGCCTGCGCTCGAGCAGCCCTCGCTGTTCGAGGCGGGCCACCACCGCGCCCGCGGACTGATCGGACTGCCCGGTGAACAGCGCCAGCGCGTGGGTCGAGGAATCCGGCTCGGCCACGACGGCGAGCAGAATTCCCCACTGCGGCAACGTCATCCCCGCCCGAGCGAGCGCTGCTTCGCAGGCCATCTGCTTGCGCAGCTGCGCCCGCCGCAGCAGCATCGCGATATCGACACCGTTGGGCACGTTCTGGTCGGCTCTCATTCGCACAGTGTAGGACTATCTCCTACCCCTTATATAAGGACACGTATATGCGGGATCGGCTCCCGTCGGATCCGGGTGTAGCCGCGCCGCAGACGTCCGGCAACCGGTGGAAATCAGGTGCGGTAAGGGCGGAAGAAGGTGCGCAGTTCCTCCGCGTAGAACTCGGGCTCTTCGAGCGGCGCGAAATGCCCGCCGCGCGGGGCCTGGGTGAACCGTGCGAGGTTGGTGGTGCGCTCCAACCACGTCCGCGGCGCCCGGCTGATGTTGCCGGGGAACAGCGTGAAGCCGGAGGGGACCTCGACCCGGCGGGCTTGCTGCGCGGCCGGGATCTCGCCGTTCGCACGATACATCCGCATCGACGAGCCGATCGTTTCGGTGAGCCAGTAGATCGTGACGTTGGTGAGGATCTCGTCCATGGTGAAGGACCGCGAGATGTCGCCGCCGCAGTCACTCCAACCCCGCAACTTCTCGACGATCCACGCGGCGAGCCCCGCCGGGGAGTCGGTGAGCCCGACTGCCGCGGTCTGCGGTTTGGTGCGATGCATCGATATGTAGGCGCCCTCGGCCGTGCCCCAGGCTGCCATGTCCGCCATCCAGGTGCGCTCCTCGGGCGTCAGGTCGGTGGGGTCTCCCGAGTAGACCGGCACCCCCGCGTCCATGCGGTGGACGGCCGTGACTCGTTCGGGGTGGTTCAGCGCGAGGAAGTTGCTCACCGAGCTGCCGATGTCGCCGCCGACAGCGCCGAATCGCCGGTAGCCGAGGCCGTCCAGCAGCCGGGCCCACAGATCCGCGACGGCGATCGAATCGAGCGGCGGGCCGGTAGGACGGTCGGAGTACCCGTAGCCGGGCATGTCGGGCACGACCACGTCGAACGCGTCGGCGGGATCGCCGCCGTGCGCTCCGGGGTCGGTCAGTAGCGGTATGACTTTCGTGTAGCGCCAGAACGAGTCCGGCCAGCCGTGGCAGAGCGCCAGCGGCAGCACCGGGCCGACCGGATTGACGGCCCGAGCGTGCACGTAGTGAATGCCGAGCCCGTCGAGCCGGGCGCGGAAGTGCGGGAATTCGGACAGTGCCTTCTCCTGGGCTGCCCAGTCGAAGCCGTCGGCCCAGTAGGCGACCAGCTCGCGGAGGTAGGCGAGATCCGTGCCGAGTGACCAGCCGACGTCCTCGGGCGCGTCCGGCCAGCGCGTGGCCCGCAGCCGGGCGCCCAGGTCCGCGAGCGCCTCGGGGGAGGACCGGATGGTGAACGGCTCAGCAACGAACGCGGATTCGGGCACGGCTACCTCACTCCTGTGGCGTGCAGTACCGCGCGAGGCGGCACCATCGGCCCCGCCCGCGGGCTTGTCGCTCGTGATTGACCAGGGGTTCCAGGCCATCGCGGGGCAATATCTATTGGTCAGTATATACCAAGACATATATGAGGGCTGATCATGATGCGATGAACTCGCTCGCCGCATGCTCGCCACCGTCGAATTCGGTTGAGCGCCTTCACTCGAGCGGTTGGCGGGCAAGCGCTGTCGCCGCGAGCGTCGGCGAAATCGCACCGCCCGGCGTGGCGCATTCCCGCCGCGATGATGGTGAATCTCTCGTATCTTCTCACCAGGCGTACGAAAGGCGGCGATGGTGACCGAAGATGTCGGTGCGGATTATGTGATCGTGGGCTCGGGGTCGGCGGGAGCGGTGCTCGCGGCGCGACTGAGTGCGGATCCGAAGCGGTCGGTGGTGGTGCTGGAAGCCGGTAAGGCGGACAAGGACAAGTTCATTCGCATACCCGCCGGTTTCGCCAAACTGTTCCAGGGCGATTACGACTGGAACTATGCCACCGAACCGCAGCCGGGGCTGGACGGACGGTCGGTGTACTGGCCGCGCGGCAAGACCTTCGGCGGCTCCTCGTCGATGAACGCCATGATGTGGGTGCGCGGATTCGAGGCCGATTACGACGACTGGGAGCGGGCCGCCGGGCCCGACTGGGGATTCGCTTCGGCGGTAGAGCATTTCCGCACCATCGAGAACGTCGAGGGGTCCGCTCGCGACGATCACGGCATCGCCGGACCGCTGCACGTCTCCCACCAGCGCAGCCCGCGCTCGTCCACGTCGGTATTCCTGCGGGCGGTCGCCGAACGCGGCCACACCGTGGAGGAGCCGAATCTTCCTGAGCCCCAGGGCTTCACGCGGACCATGGTGACCCAGCGCGGTGGCCGCCGCTGGAGCACCGCCGACGGATATCTGCGTCCGGCGATGAAGCGCGACAACCTCACCGTGCTCGCCGAGGCGACCGCGACCCGGGTGCTGTTCGACGGGAATCGTGCTGTGGGCGTGGAGTATTCACACCGCGGATCGCTGCGGACGATCACCGCGCGCAAGGAGGTCATCCTGTGCGGCGGCGCGATCAACACTCCGCAACTGCTGATGCTCTCCGGCATCGGCGACCGCGCCCAGCTCGACGAACACGGGATCGAGGTGCGTGCGCACGCCCCCGAGGTCGGCGCCAATCTGCAGGACCACCTCACCGCGGCGCTGGGATACCGCGTGGATTCCGATTCGCTGTTCGACGCCGAGAAACCGGTCCAGCTGCTGAACTATCTGCTGCGTCATCGCGGCATGCTCACCTCCAATGTCGGTGAGGCATACGGATTCATCCGCAGCTCGGCCGAACTCGAATATCCCGACCTGGAGCTGGTCTTCGCTCCGGCGCCGTTCTTCCACGAGGGTCTCGCGGATCCCACCGAACACGCCGTCGTCCTGGCCGCGGTGCTGCTGCGCCCGCACAGCCGCGGCACGATCACGCTCGCCTCGAAAGATCCGCTGGCCAAGCCGCTGATCGACCCGAAGTATCTCAGCGACGACAGAGACCGCACCGCACTCATGGCCGGTCTGAAGGCATGCTCCGAACTGGCCGATACCGCCGCGATGCGAGAGGTGCTGCGCGGCCTGTGCTACCCGCCGGACGCGCCCGGCGCACCGGAGTCGGAGGAGACCCGGGCCAAGACCCTCAACGGCTACTCCCACACCCTCTACCACCCGGCCGGCACCTGCCGGATGGGTTCGGATGAGGGCAGTGTGGTCGATCCGCAGCTGCGAGTGCGCGGCGTCGAGGGCTTGCGAGTAGCCGATGCGTCGATCATGCCGGTCCTGGTGCGTGGACACACTCACGCCCCGACGATGTTCATCGGTTCGCAGGCCGCCGAATTGCTCACTGCCGAATAACTTTTCGCGAATCGGAGGCGATCGGCGCTTGCCGATCGCCTCGGCTCGTCGGACACCCACCCGGAGAACGGAATTCGGAAGGCCGGCGGGTGATGAACACCACATGCAGTGCCCGCGGATTGCCGGGAGCGGAACGGTTTTCCGGCCGACACCGGCGCGAACGGCGCGGGCATCGGCCGTGCCGCTGTTGGTGACAACCAAATTGACAGCTGCCCAACTGTGCATCAGGATCAATCGGAGTCCATGGACAATCGCCAGTGGACGAAGGCTGTTGCCTTCCCTGGCAACAGCTTTCGAACGTGGGTTCTGACGAATGATCGAGGTAGTGACATCTCGGCCGCAAACTTCCGCCGGGGTGTCGGAAGATGTGCGGCACGGGCGTGGCCGGTCGGGGTGGGCAGCGTTTGCCGCGGTGTTGAGCGGCGTGGCGTTGCTGGCATGGCGGGCGGCGCAGTACGGCAACTGGGTGGTGGACGATGCGGGAATCACGTTCGCCTACGCGCGCAGCGTCGCCGCAGGTCTGGGGCCGGTGCTGCAGCCCGGGGCGGAACCCGTCGAGGGGTTTTCCGATCCCACGTGGCTGCTGGTGCTCGTGGTGGGCAAATGGTGCCATCTGTTCGACTCCGGCTCTGTTTTCGGCATCCCGGACTTCGTCCTGTATCCGAAGGCGATCGGGCTGCTCTGCTGTGCCGGAATCCTCGTCGCCTGTCACTTTGCCGCGCGACGGGTGACGCGGTGGCCCGCGCTGGTCACGCTCGTCACCGCCGTTGTGCTGGCGTTGATTCCGTCGTTCGTGATCTGGTGTTTCTCCGGTCTGGAGAACGCACTGTTCGCGCTGAGCGTATGTGTTCTCGCCGTTCGCCTGTTTCTGGCGGTGTTGGATGAGCGGTTGTGGACCCCGGTGGTGGCGGTGACAGCCGGGGCGCTGGCGGCGTTCGCGGCGTTGACTCGGCCCGACGGTCTGATCTACTTGGCCGCATACCCGTTGGTTTCGGTACTTCTGGTTCGGCGTGCCACCTGGCTCACCGCACCTCGCCATGTGCTGTATTCCGTTGGGGCATTTGCGATTCCGTTCGGTGCGTATCTGGTGTGGCGGATCAGCGAGTTCGGTCGGCTCGTGGCGAATACGGCGGTCGCCAAGCACCAGTCGACGCCGACCGTGCACGATCTGACCAGGGGCATGGACCTGGTGCACTATGCGGGCACGCCGGCGGTTGTCGCGGGCGTCGGAGTGGTCGGGCTCGCCCTCGCCTGGGCGAGTAAGCGACGTGAAAGCCTTGTCGCCCTGTTGGTTCCGCTGGCGCTGGCGATCCTTTCCTACTGCGTGCTGCGCCCGGATTGGATGGCGCAGTTCCGGTTCGCCACACCGGTGTGGGCTCTGGCCGCATTCGTCGTCGTGATCTCCGCGGCGGAGGTGCTGGCCGTGCTGGGCAGGCGGGGCCGGGCACTGGTCGCGCTGGTCCTGGTCGCCGCGCTGATCCCGTCCGGTGTCGCATGGGCGGGCAATGCCGAGACCTATCGCGGCAATTCCGATGTGCCACTGTGCTGGATCGCGCTTCGATTCGGGCGTTACTTCAACGGCTACGCCGACATCCTGAGGCTGGACAAGGGCACATTGCTCGCGCCCGACATGGGCGGAAGTTCGCTGACATCGCGGCTCCGGCTGATCGATATGGCCGGACTCACCGACGCGCGGATCGCGGACATCCACGCCGGTAAGGCCGATATCAGCATGGCCGACTACGTATTCGAGGACCTCGAGCCCACTTTCGTGCACAGCCATGGAATTTGGATGCACAACGGGCTCACCATCGATCCACGGATGTCCCGCGACTACTACCGAATCCAGCAGTCCCAGGACACTTCGAGCCCCGACGAGGATTGGGTCCGCAAAGACGTCGTGCACAGTGACCGGCAACTCCAGCAACTGCGTGAGTATTCGAGCGATGTCCTTCCGCACCTGTTGCCCGACTACCAGAAGACGGGGGAGTGCGGAACGGTACTGCGACCGGGCCAGACCGTGAACGGCCGCTGATTTCGAGTGGCCGTCACCCCCACTCGATCTCGCCGAGGGCGCGGTCCATCCGCTCCGCCAGAAGCAGGAATCCTTCGCCCCACCCGCTGCTGATCGAGATCTCCTGGACCGCTCCGGTCGGTGCGAACAACAGCGATATCTGTCGCGTGGTGGCTGAATCGGGACCTGGTGGCGAGATCCTTCGGATCAGGTCGCGAAGTTCGGTGATCACCTGCGCGGGCTCGTCATGGCCCGACCAGGAGACGTCGGTATCCGGCAGCGCAACCACATCGATCGCCGTCTCCAGTATCCGCACGACCTCGTCGCGATCGATGCGATCCATGAGCCCGACCTCCGTTGTCGAAACGATTGAATCACGGAGAGCGCCTGATGGTTTGGCTGAGGTCGATAGTCGCCCGGGTCGTACAGGAGGTCGTCGAGGACAGTGCTGCGGACCTGGCTTGCAGGGTGTATCGCTCGGTGGTTATCGGCCGGTCGTCTCGATGGGGGTGGCGAGGCCGGCCAGCAGGCGCAGGGAGTTCGCGGTCCGGCTGGCGCGCTCGGCGTGGTCGACGACGAGTTGTTGTCCGGGTGAGCTTTTGATGTCCAATGCCTGGTAGGTCATCTCCAGCCGCCCGACGGCGGGGTGCTCGAAGCGTTTGGCCTCGACGGCGCGGTGTGACTGGGTGTGGCACTCCTACCCGCGACACGATCTGTTGCCGTCCTCGTGGTCCTCGGAGAGTGGAGGCATGCCATCAGGCATTCGAGTTCCATTGTCAGAGTGAGGAATCCGTGTCCGACGAATTCACGACCCTGCGAATCACGCAGGGCGGCGGCGTTGCCCGCGTGACGTTCGACAATCCGCCGATCAACCTGTTCGAGCCGGTCATGATCGCAGACTTCCGGCGGCTGCTCGACCGGCTCGCCACCGACCGCGACATCCGCGTCGTGGTGTTCTCCAGTGCCAACCCCGACTTTTTGATCGGGCACGCCGATCTCAACCTGTTCCTCGGTTCGGCAGCGAACATTCCGCCGAAACCTGTGAAGCTCAACGCATTACAGGCGCTGTTCGAGGATCTGCGCACCCTGCCCCAGGCGACCATCGCGGTGTTGGAGGGCCGCGCGTCCGGGGCGGGCACCGAGTTCCTCACCTCGTGTGACATGACGTTCGCCGCTCGCGGCCGGGCGGTGCTGAGTCAGTTCGAGGTCGCGGTGGGTGTGCTGCCGGGGGCGACCGGTTCCCAACGCCTGCCGAGGCTGCTCGGTAGGTCTCGCGCGCTCGAGATGATCCTCGGCGGTTACGCCCTGCATGCCGGGGCCACCGAGGAGGAGCTGAAGGAGATCGTCTACCTCACCACCATCCCGGGCGGCTTCCCCCGCGCGATCCAAGCCTCACAAGCGGTCACCGAGCTCCTCGCCTCCCGCCGACCGGCATGAGAATAAGCCCGGAGCCGCTCGGTTGAGCGGCTCCGGGCTTCTCCCGTCAGGAGACAGATCGCGAAGTGCTTGTGATCCATTGCCTTTCGCGACGAATCGCCTAGGTTGCTCGACTATTCGGCGCCGCGACTGGTGAAGTCGAAGGAGCCGCCGTCGATGCCCCAGGAGATGATCCGGTCGGGGCGAATGCGGATGACCGCGCGTTCCTGAGGCGGGAACGGCGGCTCCTCGTCATCGAGCGCCTCGGCCGTGCCGCGTACCTCGATGCCGCGAATCACATACGGCTCCAAGGAAACCTGTTGGTCGACGACGAACGACACCCGGCTGCCCGCCTCGACATTGCGAAACTTGCGACTGGCCCGCATCCGCATGCCTCCGATGTCGATCGTGCCGTCGGCGTTCACCCGATAGCTGGTCGGGTTGTTCTGCACGACGCCGTCGGGCGACACCGTGGCCAGCCGACCGATCCCGGCCTCCGCGAGGAACTGCTGTTCATTGGTGGTGAAGGTCATGTCGATTACTCCTCGGTGAATTCGATATCAGGTGTGTCCCGGCGATCAGCCGGAAGTTGTGGGTACTCGGAGATCAGAACAGGATCAGTGCTGCGCACAGTCCGGCGATGGCAATGAACTGCAGGGTGACCCGGTACTTCAGAATGCTGTCCCACTTGTCCTGCAGCGCACGGGCATTGGCCGGAATGATACCGCTCTGCGCAGCGGCGGTCTGCTGGGTATTGATCGGCTTGGCGATGCGGACGTAGAAGGCGAGCCAGGTCAGCAGCGCCGCCACGGTGATCCCCGCCGCGACAGCGGCCCCGGTTTGCCCGGCCAACAGCGCGATCAGCAGCGTGAGCACCGCGGTGACCACACCGCCCGCACCGAACACCGGCATGCGTCGATCGCCGTAGTAGTGACCCCATCCCGCACTCACGGTCACGGTCGCATCGTCGAGTTTGCGGTATACGGACCGGGTGATCAAGGCACAGGAGATATCGGTGCCATAGACGACGGCATTAGCGAGAACGGCGATGGCGGCGATGATCTGGCCGGTGACAACGAGCATTTCGGTTTCCCTTTCCGGAAATCTAGCAGCGCTAGAAACTAGAGCAACGGTAACACCTGCGCGCAAGCTTGTCTAGCGTTGCTAGATTTCCGATCGCTGCCGCGGGATCCCGCTCGGATCACTCAACCGCACATGCTCGTTCCGGCCCAGCGGGCGTTGTCGCCCGGGAAGCCGAGTTCGGGGTGTTCGCGGGAGCGTCCACGCGATTTCGGCTGTACCGATGAATTCTGCGTGGATCCGTAGTCGATACCGCTGAATGCACCGACAGCGGTGGGCCTGTGCTGGGAGGTTCCGGCGCGGGAGAAATACAGGGAGGCAATGATGGGCGTCGACGACTCCGAGATCCGGACGGGTGAGCAGGGGGAGCGGGTGAACGGTCCCCGCGTGTTGGTGGCGGGCGCGAGCATCGCGGGACCCGCGCTGGCCCACTGGCTGCGTCGGCGCGGAGCCGAGGTGACAGTGGTGGAGCGGGCTCCCGAACTGCGTCCGGGCGGTCAGGCGGTGGATGCGCGCGGGGTGGCCAAGGATGTCATCGTGCGCATGGGGCTGGACGCGGCGGTGCGCGCGGCCTGCACCGACACCGCCGGCGCGTGCACCGTGGACGCGGACGGGAAAGTGCTGGAGACCTTCGCTGTCGAAGACGACGGTGGCGACGGGTTCATCGCGGAGATCGAGATCCTGCGCGGGGACCTCGCCCGGGTGCTCTACGAGGACACCCGCGATGGTGTCGAGTACATCTTCGGCGACCGGATCGCCGAGCTCACCCAGGACGCGGACGGGGTCGACGTCGTCTTCGCGGGCGGCGACCGGCGGCGCTTCGAACTGGTGATCGGGGCGGATGGGCTGCATTCGTCGCTGCGAGCCATGGTCTTCGGGCCGCACGAGCAGTTTCTCCGCCACCTCGGACACGTGCTGGCCTTCTACAGTGTGCCCAACGAGTTCGGGCTGGACCGCTGGCTGCTCGAGTACCAGGAGTCCGGGCGTTCGGCCCTCCTGCGCCCCATTCAGGACGCCACCCGGGCGATGTCCATGTTCTACTTCGCCGCGGCCGACTTCGACGTCGACTACCGTGACGTCGCGGCCCAGAAGGTCCTGCTGCGTGAGCGGATGGCGGGCCTGGGCTGGTTGACCCCGGACATCCTCGCGCATCTGGACGACACTCCGGACTTCTACCTGGACCAGGTCGCCCAGGTGGTGATGGACCGCTGGTCGAGTGGACGGGTCGGGCTGCTCGGGGACGCGGCGTTCAGCTCGTCGCCGATGTCCGGGCAGGGCACCGGCCTGGCCTTGGTCGGCGCCTACCTGCTGGCCGGAGAACTGGCCGCCGCCGATTGGGATCCGGACGCCGGGTTCGCCGCCTACGAGAAGCGGATGCGCTCGTTCGTCGAGGCCAACCAGGAGATCGGCCGGTTGAACGCCCGCAGCCGCGAGCTCCCCGGGCCGGACGCCGAGCCGATCCCCGATTTCACCGGCGAATGGTTCACCGAGCTGGTCGGGCGCGCGATCAACGGCGTCGAGCTGCCCGACTACGCGGGCGTGCCGGACTCCGGAGCCCCGGCCGGATCGCCCATCACGCCGCGACCCGAGCAGCGGGTCAGCTGAGTCGGGGATGGTTGCCGCCGCGAGGCACCACAGGGTCGACGAGGCCGCATTTTGTCAGAACAGCAATATTTCGTGCCAGATCACGGTGCACCGGATGAGACTGGCGCACCGTCCGACCCTCACCCCGCGAAGGAAACCACTGTGCCAACCATCAAGCGCCGCAACGACACTCCACCACCCCGGACCGGCGGCAGCGAGGCCGAGGTGCTGCGCGGCTTTCTCGATTATCTGCGGGCCTCGATCGTCGCGAAGATCGAGGACGCCCCGGAACCGCAGGTACGAACGGCCGCGGTGCCTTCGGGCACCAATCTGCTCGGCCTGCTCCGGCATCTCACGTTCGTCGAGCGCTCGATATTTCTCGGGGACCCGGTCACCAACTGGCAGAAGACGTTCCACGCCGCACCGACCGACGCCGTGACCGACGTCGTGGCCCGCTATCGCGAGGCAGTCGGGCAAGCCAACGAAATCCTCGACCACTGCACCGATCTCGGCGCGCCGGTTCCGCGACCGGGCCGTCCCGCTCCCACCGTCCGCTGGGCACTCACGCACATGATCGAGGAGACCGGCCGCCACGCCGGCCACGCGGACATCCTCCGCGAACTGATCGACGGCACGACCGGCCGCTGACCTCATCCGGATTCAACATGTCCTGCGGACGTATTCGCTGTCGCCCGGCGCCGACACCTGCTTGTCGCGCTCGACGATGCTCAGACGATCCCCGAAACCCGAACATGCCTGGGCCAGACCGTCATCGGTGTATTCGACCACCTCCACGCGGTCGCTGAAGGCATCGGCGTAGTCGCCGCACTCGTCGTTCTCCGCGCACTCCTCGGCGACCGCGAAATCCAGCCCGTTCTGCCGGTGGTTGCCGGACAGTTCGGCGGTGTTCTTCTGCGCGATCGCCAGAGCTTTGTCGTGGGCGTGCGCCGACAACAACCGGATGTATTGCTGCGCCTCGTCCGCTGTGAGCAGGTTCTGCGATCGGGTGTAACTGTCGAAGTTGTCCGGCTCGACGCCCTGGAATCCCTTGTCGGCACACATATCGATCCAGCCGTTCACCGTGTCGGCGATTCGCTGTCGCTTGTCCGGGGTGGTCAGGTCGAGCAACGCCTCGTTCCAGCCGGGATCGATGACCACAGTGCCGTTCCCGTCGTGCAGCAACAGATTGTCGCCCCAGTCGCTCTCGGCGCCCGGCTGGGCCTGGAAGGCGTTCACATAACAGATGTTGTAGAGGCCGGCGACGGGTTCGGCCGTGTAGTCACGCGAAATGACAGTGGCTCCGGACGGCGGGCGGTATGCGGCGCCGATCTGATAATCGAAGCCGGCGTGCGGCGTCGGGACCCGCACATCCGAGGCCGTGAACCGCTGCCCGGTACATCCTGCCGCGACGACGCACGTCGCGACCACCACGGCAGCGGCAGGAACGCGAAAACGGTTGTGCCTCATGATGAATTCCTGGGATCACTCTTCTTTGGCTGCGGCGGCCGGCTGCGGGACGCGTGTCCGCACAGTTTGGATCACATGAACGCACAGCGCGCCGGACTCGTCCGCGATCTGCACGCCGACCACCACCGCGGTGCGGCTCACGCGTATCGGCGCGGCGACCGCATGCGCCGCTCCGTGGACCGGACGCAGGAAATGCGTCGTCGAATCGGTCGTCGCGGGCAGCGCCCCCGGGGCGGAATTGAGGGCGGCGCAGACTGCGGCGGCCGCGTCGGCCAACCCCATCAGGGCACCACCGTGCAGGCCACCCCCTGTTGTCGACAGTTCGACTTTGTGGGTCAGGCGGGCGGTGACCGCGGAGGGTGTGAGTTCGGAGAACTCCACTCCGAGAGTGCGGACGAACGGAGCGAGTCGGTAAACGTCCTCGGCGGTGATGGTCATGGCCGGCCTCTCCTCGTTGTAGAGACTTCACTCTACAACGAGTTCTGGAGAGTACTCTCTACAGCGTGGTGAGATTCGTACACGACACCGCGGCGATCCTCGACGCTGCCGCACGACTGCTGGCCACGCAGGGCCCCGCCGGGGTCACGATGTCCGCGGTGATCCGTGAATCCGGTGCACCGAGCGGATCGGTCTACCATCGCTTCGCCGACCGGCCGTCACTGCTGGCTGCCCTGTGGAACAGAGCCATCGAGCACCTGCACCGGGACGCCTACGTCCTGCTCGACCAGGACGATCCCGTCGAGGCGGCCGCCGCGATCGCCGGTCACATCGTGCGGTGGTGCCGGAGCAGCCCGCTCGACGCGCAGGTCCTGCTCGCCGGTGCCCACCACCTCGCTCCGCAGAACTGGCCCGCCGCCGCGCGCGAGGAGCGTGCGGCGGAAACGGCTCGATGGGATGCCGCCGTCCGCGCACTCGTGCACTCGTTACGCGACGCAACCGGATTGCCGACAGCGACGATCCTTCTCACCGTCGTCGACCTGCCCTACGCCGCGGTGCGGCGATATCTCACAGCCGACCGCCCGATACCGGCAGAACTCGACTTCCAGGTCCCCGCCATGGTCCGCACACTGCTGAACCGCCTGCCCTCCGCAGAGGACGCAGCCGCCGTCCGACAGGACTCCCAAGGGCTGCCACCAACGGCCGCGACCTAATGAATTATCAACCGCCCCTTCACATTCCGAACCGGTAAATCACGATGTCTGTGCCGGACCCGGTATTCACGTGCTGCCGCAACGTCCCTGGTCCAGAGAACTACTCAGAAACGAAGCTCGCGAACGGTGTTGAGGTCGATGCCGTGGCGGGCGTAGATCTTGATGGTGTTCTCGCCGGTGAGGTCGGATTCGCTGTAGCCGAGTTGGGCGGCGACTCGGAGCACGTCTTCCTTTGTGGCGGCTTCGATCTCGAGGTAGGGCGGGATGTGCGGCCAGGTGTCGATTTCGAGTTGTGCGCCGTCGAGGGTGAAGCTGATTCGACGGGTTTCCTGGTAGGACTTCGCCTTGAAGCCCATCAGCTCGAGAAGTTCGTTGGTGGTGGCGAAGTCGTCGACGCTCACCTCCACCTCGTTGGTGCCGTCGATGGCGTCGCTGGTGATGTGTTTGACGGCGAGTGTGGTGCTGTTTCCGTTGTCGCGCAGTCTGATCCACTTGGATTCGTCGCCGGGGGTGATGTCGTAGACGTAGCGGCGCATGAACCGTTGGCCGAGTTTGCGACCACCCTTGTCGATGATGTGGCGTTCGGTGGTCTCGGGGTCGATGTCGAGGATCTTGGCTTCGTGCTCGGTCGGCATGTTGGCTCCTGTCGGGGACTCTGGTGAATGTTATCGACCGCGCAAATGAACCATTCGGCAGATTACGGACGCCAGCCCCTACGGTTCATGCGTTCGAAGTAGGCATCGTCGGCTGCCTGGATCTCCTCCTCGGTCATCGGTCGCCGTGACGGCTCCGGATCGGTGCGATTGTTCCGTAATCGGTTGGCCTGCTGTTGGATTCGTGGGTCTGCGTTGCGCACGAGTCGTTCGACTTTGGTTCGTGCTTCGTTACGGGCTCTGCGATGGCAGTCCAACGGTGCGTTGGTCAGCTGCGTGTTGGTCCAGCGCATCGCGCCGGGTGCGATCTGCAGGTTCGTTATGTTGCCGCTGGCGTCGACTTCGACTGTCACGCCGCGTGTTTCGCTGCGACCTCGTACGGCTGACGCAGCCTTGCTCAATTGCCGACCGTTGCTGCGGATCTCGGCGATATTGCGTTCGAGGTGTTCCTCCCAATCGTCCAGGTAGCTCATGACCGCCTCAGTTTTCGGGCGATCTGCTTGACAACCTTTGGAATTGGTCGCTTCTCGCTCGCATCCGCATGGGCCTGACCGGTATAGATGCGGTAGTAGCGTGTCAGTTTCGGACCGAGTAATCGGACCACCTCCGGCTGGTCGTAGACATTTTCCACGAACGAGGTGGCGATCAGATCCGAGACCGCATTCTGTCCGTCGCCCCAGGCTTGTTCCAGCCGTGTGAGCAGAGGGTCCAGTCGCACGGCGGGATCAGCGTTCTCCCGTGCGGTGCGGCTGGTCCATCGAGCGATATCGGCCATGAGCAGGCTGGGCAGGATCTCGTCGTAGTCATGGATGTGCTCGGCGATCAGTGGGCGAATATCGGGTTCCAGTGTGCCGAGTCCTCGGATGAATGCCGCCAATTCCGGGCTGAGGCTGCGTGTCCAGGTGTGCAGCATCTCCAGGATTTCGTTATCGCTGTCTTCGCTCATGGTTCACCCAGTCCTCATGTAATTGAGTGGTTTCTGATTCACATCGATTGTTTGCGCGCTTCGGCGACCGCATCCGTGTACAGCTCCGTGGTCAACTCCCCCTTCGACACTCCAAGATCAGCCAGCACTGTCCGCAGATCGGCTAGTACCGCCTGGAGATCGTTTTCGGTTGCTTGTGTCTCCAGTTCGAGGAACGTACCGTCGATTTCAGGCACTGTCACGACTGTTGCCAGCAGATCGTGGCCCGCGCTGGCGAACCGGAAGTTCTCGCAGTGTTTTGTCAGTTCGATAACAGGTGCGTACCCGAGCCGTGTGATCATCTCCTCCAGCGGTTCTCGCTCGCTTACTACGGTCTCGAACTCGGGCTTGGAACCTGTCTCGGTGTCGACGGCGGAGTCCTTGAAGGTCAGTAGATGGCGAGTTCCGTTTGCGCCGCTGATGGTTCGCAGCCGGAACTCTTGTCCAGCTCGGCCGAGGTTGTTGTCTTCGGTGTCGAAATAGACATCCCGGTATGATTCACTTTCCGACTGGGCCAGGTCTCTCAATTTTGCTCGAACCGCATCGGGTTTCGTAAGCCTCGCCTTGTACTCTGCTTCGATCATCTATCCGGCTCCAATTGCTTCAGACGATTCGGGTAGCGCTCGATAATGCTTGCTCAAAGGTGCTGACGATCGCGTGATGTAGAACGCCTTGGTCGACATGGAGTTCGGTGACGCGGTTCTCGATCGCCCATAGGCGGCCGAATGCAGCGCCCCCGCTTCACGTTCCAGGGCTGCGATCACTTCGCGTGCGCCCTGCTCCCAATCGGACCACGCGTCCTGGTGAGATCCAGCCGCTGGTCCTGTCCACTCACTACCGATGAACCCGTGCACCTGACGCATCAGCTGGGTGAGATCGTCGCTGAATTCACGTGCCGATGACGTGAGCCAATCCGCCGCGGCGTGCACGTCGGCGGGCTGGACACCTACCCGATCTGCCATAGTTCCTCCCCTGCACGGGTACTACCGTGTCGGTGCGAATATCGGCTGCCCAGTTGAGAGTTCCCCGCTGTGCCCCTCTGAACACATTCGCGCAGTGTTTGGTCGGATCGAGCTCGGGCTAGCGCCATAGCTATCGGATAGCAGTTGGACTGGTTTCAATCTGACTGACCGCGTCGGCAATTCAACTGGGGTTGTGATTTCGGCCGATCCGAGGATCGGCGATTACCACCATAGAACAAGCGAACGCGTGTGGTCGACAGATGTCCCATATACGGATGGCGTGTTCCGGTCACCGCTGAGCATTCGGTTTCATGGGGCTCGTAATGGCACTACTCGTATTTCTACGAACCGTTTTCGACGAGATGTCTGTTTCGGGACGTTGGAACATATCGCCGTTCAGTCCGGTGGTGACGGCGTCCAATTCTTGGAATCACGCAGGCCGACTGCGCCTTTCCCGTAGAACGCAACTTCGACGCAGTCCTTGCCGCGCTCGCTGTAGTTGCTCTTGAACCATGGTGCGTCGCTGAGGTTCATCGTGCCCCCTTGGCTGGAACCTGTTGGTGTGCCTGAAGATACGACCCTGATGTAGATATGGCAACGGCCCGGTTCCGAGATGTCGGAATCGGGCCGTTGCGGTCTATTCGCTGCTCAGGACTGGTCGAACTGGCCGCCCTTGATGCCTGCGGTGAAGCCGTCCCACTCGCTCGGGGTGAAGACCAGTGCGGGGCCTGTCGGGTTCTTGGAGTCGCGCACACCCACCAGACCACCATCGAGGAAGGCCGCCTCAACGCAGTCCTTGCCGCCGCCACTGCGGCTGGACTTGAACCATTTGGCGCTCGACAAGTCGACGTTCACGCTCGAAACTCCTTCGCTACCTGCCTCAACAGGCGTTTGCTGGATGCAACGTCAAGCGACGATTGCTGGATGACGCTGTACGCCTGACGATACCTTCCCACATCCTTGGCGCGCTCCAAGTACATGTCACCAGCGTAGGACTCGATGTAGACCACGGTGGGTGACACGTCACGCCCCTTTGCGTCCTGGCCGAAGTCCAGAATGGTGAATGGGCCGGTAGGGAGACCAGCGGGAAACCCCACCTCGAACGGTAAGACCCTCACGGTCACGTTGATCGGCATATTCGCCAGGTGCAGAAGTTCATCGCGCATTACATCGGGTCCGCCGACGACGGTGCGCAAAGCGCCTTCCTGGATTATCAGTTCGATTGTGACCGGATTGGTCTTGCGAGTAATCAATGCTTGCCGTTTGGTCTTCAGTTCGATCCGGCGAGCCAACTCCTCCTCTGTGATGGATGGGAAGTAGACACGGTCGACACCGTGGGCGTATCCAGCTGTTTGGAACAGTCCACTTGGCATGTCGGGCCGAAAGATCTGAATGTGTTTGGCGCTGGATTCCATCCCTACGTAGAGATCGAAATTACCGCTGATGATGTCGTCATACGCCTGCCACCAACTCTTCCCGGCGCTCTGTTTCGCCAGGCCGATGAGTCCAGCGACCACCTCGGCATCCTCGATGTCGTAAATCCTGCACAGCGCTTCGACATCGACAACTCGCACGTTGGGGGACTTGCCCGCTTCGATACGTGACAGTTTGGACGCGGACCATTGCATCAGTGGTGCAACCTCTTCGAGTTTCAGACCGGCTCCCAACCGGTTCTCTTTGAGGTATTGGCCCAGCTGCCGTCGCGGCAATGTGGTCGAGTTGTCATCGCTGCTGTCGTTCGTCGTCACGGTCCCTCCGTTTGCATGGTGAGCGATGGCGGTTTGCACGGTGCTGAGAATCGGGTGGAACGCTGCGAACCGCTCTGGGGTTTCGGAAAATTTGCGATGCATTTGCATGGTGCGCTTGAGATCTCGGTTTGTCCAATGGTCTCCTGGAGACACCCAGGCGACAGGGAAAATGGATCGAGAAGCCACTCAACCGAATTGGCCCTCGGGTGCGGCTCGGTCCAGAGCGTACCCGAGCATGCGACGTTCGGTTCGCAGGTCGGTGAGCGAAGTGTTTCCCCGTCCGGGAACCCAAATCGACACCATGAAAAGTGAAGGGGCGGAGCCATGTTGAAATCGCGGCCGAACCGTGCATTGCCTCGGCGATCATCCGGTGCCCACCGGGCATTGCCGGTGAACTGTTCGAATGTGCGTGTTCTGATGGAGGTTGACGATCCGACGCCGGATCTGATCCGTCGTGTCCGGGATGCGTTGTGCGCGTGGGCATCCACCGAGACGGCGGCGGGGTGATGAGGCGTGGCCGAGATGCTTCCGCCGACGGATCATTCGCCACTGGCGGTGATGTCGACAGAGCTCGCGCATTGGATCATGCAGTGGCACATCGACTGTCCGGTGACCATCTGTGCGGTCAAGCGGCAGGCGAAGGCGCGGCTCGTACATGCCCATCGGCTCGTGCCTGCGGATCAACCCCACTTCGGGATGTGAGGGGAGAACGATGAGCCAGGCGGACGATCTGTGGTGCGACTGGTGTGGATGTCGCAATCGGGTGATCGAGCGATACGACGGACGTGTGTTCTGCGGTTCGGAGTGTATCCGGCAGTATCGGTTGCGGTCCGGCGATTCGGACAGCTTCGATCTTCCCGGATGTGATTGAGCGCCCGAGGGATTCGCGTGGGGGCCGGAAACGACCGGCCCCCAGCGAGATTCAGTCCCAGTCCGGTCGCGTGAGGAAGGCGAGGACCGCGCTTTCCCACGCCGCTTTCTGCTCGATCATCACCCAGTGCCCGCAGTTCGGGAAGATGTGGATTTCGCCGCGGGGGAGGGTGCGCAGGGGGAGTAGGGCCATGTCGACGGGGCTTACTCGGTCGTCGCGGCCCCAGGTGATGAGGGTGGGGGCGGTGATCTTGTGGAGCATGGCCCAGTACGGGGGCTGGTCGGAGGCGGCGGCTGCTGCGGCGGTGGCGGTCATGGCCTTGCGGCTGTACATGCGGCGGGCCGATTCCAATGTCTTCGGCTCGGTGGCCAGGGCCCAGCGTTCCTCGATCATCTCCTCGGTGACGATGGTGCGGTCGTAGACCATCGAGTGCAGCCAGCTGATCAGGGATTCGCGGGTGGGGTTGTCGGTGAAGTCCATCAGCAGGTTGATGCCTTCGCCGGGGCCGGGGCTCAGGATGTTGCGGCCGACGCCGCCGATGGTGACGATGCGGCGGAACAGATTCGGTTGTGTGATAGCGAGATTCGCGGCGACGATGCCGCCCATCGAGTTGCCGATCACGTCGACCTGTTCCAGGCCCAGCCCGGCCAGGAAACGCACCACCGCCGCGGGCGCGGCCATCATCGGGTGCTGATCGGTCGGATCGCTCACCCCGAATCCCGGGAATTCCAGTACCAGACAACGGAAATGCTCGGCGAAGACCGCGAGGTTGCCACGGTAGTTGCGCCACCCGGTGACACCGGGCCCGGAACCGTGCAGCATCAGCAGCGGCGGGCCGTCACCGGCCTCGTGATACCGCAACACTCCTTCGTCGGTGTGCAACTCCCGCAACGTGTTCTCGTATGTCAAGTCGGCCATCGCGGAGGGTCCGCCCTTTCTCACCGGTCGAGTGCGATCTCTGCGGACGTTAGGGCATGGACGGTGCGCTGGGGTAGTCGCGGTACCGCTTACCGAGACTCACCCGACCGCGATATTTCCCTCGATCCGGGCAGAGGCGTCCGACAGATCGGCATGGCGCGTCTCGGGACCGAGCAGCGCGCCGCCGGTAATCAGCACGCCGCCGAGCACGAGCAGTACGGCCGGGGTGAAATCGCGCGGTATCAGGTGTCCCAGCCAATTCTGGTAGTAGGCGTAGAACGAGGTGACCAGAAGCGGTGTGCTGTAACCGAGTCCGAAACCGGTGCCACGTGCGGCGACCGGGAAACGCTCGCACAGATACGACGGTGTCACCGCGAAGACACTTCCACCGGTCATCCGGATGACCAGCGCGACCACCACGAGTGTGAAGAATCCGCTCGACCAGCCGAGAGCCAGTAGCGCGAAGCTGCCCGCGCAGATCACGGCGACAGCCACACCGTTCCAGGCGATGAAACGTCGTCTGCCGATCCGTTCGCTGAGCTGTCCCAGGAACGGAAAGAACAGCGCGTGGATCCCCTGCGCGATGACCAGGACGCCGGTGACCTGCGTCGCGGTGAGGTGACTGTCCTCGTGCAGCGCGGTGGGCAGAATTCCCGAGGCCATACTCGACGCGAACCACACCCCGGTCATCAGCACGAATATCTGCAGGAAGTCGCGACGCTGCGACCCCAGCACGATCTCGCGAATCGGATTCTTCGCTTTCCGGGTCGACTTCCAGGCCGCCGACTCGTCCACGGACCGTGCGTAGTAGACGAGGAAGATGATCGACAGCACCGCGCCGAACCCGAACGGAATTCGCCAGCCCCACACCGTATATGCCGCATGCGGACCACCCTCGTGGGCGAATTGCAGCACCACCAGGGTCGCCACCGCGATCACGCAGTTGGCCAGTGCCGAGCCGCCGCCGATGAAACCGCCGTACCAACCGCGCCGACCCTTCGGTGATGCCTCCATGGCCAGCGGCGTCGATCCGGTGTACCCGCCACCCATGAACACCCCGTCCACGAATCGCAGCACGATCAGCAGGGCCGTGCTGGCGATGCCGATATCGGCGTAACCGGGCAGAACCGCGATGAGCGCGGTCGTCACCGTGCATCCGGCCACCGCCCAGAGCGTCACCCGCCGCCGGCCGACCGTATCGGCGAAGTAGCCGAAGATCATCGAGCCCACCGGCCGTCCGAGCAGGGTCGCGACGAAGACCAGTGCCGAGGTGACCGCCTTCGTGTTCGGCGGCATGTCGGCGGGGATGAAGTAGATCATCGCGGGCACGAGCGTCACCGTCGGCAGGTACACGTCGTACATATCGACGAAGAACCCGAACGCCGCACCGAATACCGCGTTGCGGGTCCGCCGGGATTCGAGCGCGTCCGGCGTCGGATCGCCCTGGATAGTCGACATCTTCGTCTCCTTGACCTACCCACGGGCACAACGGATCCCGCAGCCACCGGTCTGGCGTTCGAGCACTTCGCCGTGGCGCGAACGTCCCGGGCTGTCCGGGGCGACATCCCACGTGATCTACTCGATTATTGTCTAACAATCTGGTCTTCGAAGTTAACATTCATTGGTCGCAGCCACAAGACTTTCGACGGTAGTCGGCCCAATGGGTCGTGGGTGGGGTCGGCTAGCCGCGCCGCTCTCTCGAAGTTTGTCTAACAATCACGCGTTGGGTGTTAGATGATGTCCTCAGGCGGGCTGGTCAATCAGTGATTGAATCACCGTTTGAAATGTGTTTGACTCGGTGACATGGCTGAGCAGGTCGAGAACTCGGCGGGTACTCGTGAGCGGCTGCTCACCGCCGCGGAACAGCTGCTGCTGACCGGGCGGTACGACGAGGTGTCCGTGCGTGGTATCTGCGCGGCGGCGGGCGCGAATTCCGCTGCGGTGCATTACCATTTCGGCTCCAAGGAGGCGCTCGTCGCGGCGCTGATCGAGGATCGGCTCGGTGCGCTGTGGGATGCCCGGCTCACCGAGCTGGCCGCGCGGCGAGCCGGGGTGGCCGAGGTCGTGGACGCGGTGATCGAGCCGTTCGTGGAGCTGGCCGCCGATCCGGTCGGGCGGTTGCACCTGCGGTTGATGGCGCAATTCGTGCTCGGCCGCCGCCCGATGGGATTCAGTCGGCCGTGGTTCCTGCTCGACACCTGGGACGGGCTGCTGCCCGGACTGGGCGAACGCGAGAGCCGCCGCCGCTGGATGCTCGCCTTCGACCTGATCATCATGCGATTCGGCAATCTCGAATCACAGGGCTCCGACCTGTCCACGGATGCGGTGGCGACACTGCGCGACTTCGTGGTGGCCGGATTGACCGCTCCCACAGGAGAAGAACGATGAACGACATCTTCACACCCGCGCAACTCGGTCCGATCACGTTGCGCAACAGGGTGATCAAGGCCGCGACCTTCGAGGGCCGCACGCCGGACGCCCTGGTGACCGACGAGCTGATCGACTTCCACCGTGAAATCGCTTCCGGCGGTGTCGGTATGACGACCGTCGCCTACTGCGCCGTCGCTCCGGGCGGTCGCACCGACCGGCATCAGATCTGGATGCGCCCGGAGGCGCTGCCCGGACTGCGCAGGCTCACCGATGCGGTGCATGCCGAGGGCGCGGCGGCCAGCGCTCAGCTCGGTCACGCCGGACCGGTCGCGAACGCCGCGTCCAACCGAGTGCCCGCCCTGGCGCCCAGCCGGATGTTCAGCCCGCTGGGTATGCGGATGATGAAGGTGCCCGACGAGTCGGAGATCGCCGAACTCGTTGCGGCACATGCCGATGCGGCCCGCTATGCCGAGCAGGCCGGATTCGACGCGGTGGAGATCCACTTCGGGCACAACTATCTGGCGAGTTCGTTCCTGAGTCCGCTGCTGAACCGGCGCAAAGATCGGTACGGCGGATCCGACGAGAACCGCGCCCGGCTGGCGCGCGAGATCGCCCGTGCGGTCCGCGACGCGGTGGGCGGGCGGCTGGCGGTGACGGCCAAATTGAATATGGAGGACGGCGTGCGCGGCGGTTTCGGCCTGGCCGCGTCACTCCAGGTCGCCGCCTGGCTGGAACAGGACGGCTGCCTGGACGCGCTGGAGCTGACGGCCGGAAGTTCGCTGCTCAATCCGATGCTGCTGTTCCACGGCGATGCGCCGCGCGCCGCGTTCGCGAAGACGCTGCCGGTGCCGACGCGATGGGGTTTTCGCGTGGTGGGCAAGAAGTTCCTGCGCGAATACCCGTATCGCGACGCCTACCTGCTGGATCTGGCCCGGCAGTTCCGCCGCGAGCTGTCGCTGCCGCTGATTCTGTTGGGCGGCATCACGAATCTGGAGACGATGCAGCTCGCGCGGGCCGAGGGCTTCGACTTCGTGGCCATGGGCCGCGCACTGCTGCGGGAACCGGATCTGTTGCGCCGCATCCAATCCGATCCCGCGACCCGATCGGCGTGCATCCACTGCAACGAATGCATGCCCACCATCTACACCACCACCCGCTGCGTACTGCGGCTGGAGCAGCCCGCATCCGCGGACTGACCCGACGAGACTTCACCCGACCGACCGAACGAGGAGTTTGCAACTGTGGCAGGACGATTGACCGGACGTATCGCGCTGATCACCGGCGCGGCCGGGGGGATGGGCGCATCGCATGCGCGCGCCTTCGTCGCCGAGGGCGCGGCAGTGGTGCTGGGCGATATCGCCGACGATGCCGGTGAGCGGCTGGCGGCCGAACTCGGCGAGCGAACCGTCTTCGTGCATCTCGACGTGACTCGCGCCGATGACTGGGCGGCGGCGGTCGAGACCGCGGTCGAGCGGTTCGGCGGCCTCAACGTCCTGGTCAACAATGCCGGTCTGCTGGACGGCGGCCCGCTGGGCGTCTACACCGAAAAGCAATGGGAGCGTGTACTTTCGGTGAATCTGACCGGACCGTTCCTCGGTCTGAGCGCGGCCCGGGACACGCTGGTGGACTCGCGTCCGGCGTCGGTGATCAATATTTCCTCCGCCGCGGGGATGCAGGGCGTCGCGGGGATGCACGCGTACACCGCATCCAAGTTCGGCGTGCGCGGGCTCACCAAATCCGCTGCGCTGGAACTGGCTCCGCACGGCGTGCGGGTCAACTCGGTGCATCCGGGCGGCATCATGACGCCGATGATCGGGGCTCCGGTTGCCGAGCCGGGTGCCGCCCCGGCCGTGGATCGATCGGCCAATCCGCTCGCGCGCCTGGGTCTTCCCGAAGAGGTGACGAGTCTGGTGGTCTTCCTCGCCTCGGAGGAGTCCAGCTACTGCAACGGTTCGGAATTCGTCGCCGACGGCGGTATGACCGCCGGGTCGAACTTCGGCTGATCACCCGGGGTCGCGACGGCACGGACCGGCGGGCCTGCGATGATCGGCGCATGACGATCCGAGTACGCCGATCGGGACCGGACGATCGCGCCGCGATACTGCGCCTGATGGCAGCCGCGCGTGGCGACGGGCTGTCGCCGGACGAGCGGGCCGAGCGCGGCTTCGTGCAGGGCACGATGGACGAGGCGGTGCTCGCCCGGTTCGAGGCCGGGACGGGCGTATTTCTTGCGGAGGAGGGCGATCGGCTCGCGGGGTTCGCGATGACCTCCGGAGCCGTCGATCCGCCCGACGGCCCGCCGCGTCGCACCCTCGAGGCTGCGCGGGCGGCGGTGGGTGACCAGCGGATTTTCCTCTACGGCCCGGCTGCGGTCGACCCGTCCTTCCAGGGACGTGGAGTGCTGAGCCTGCTGTTGCGGGAACTCGGTGCGCAGTTGCGTGACCGGTTCGATCTGGGCGTTGCCTTCGTCGAGGACGCGAATCGGAAATCGCTTGCCGTGCACCGCCATTACGGAATGACCGAGGTGCCCGGATTCAGCGTCGGCGAGCGGCGGTATCACGTCTTCACCTTCGAGCCCGCGCAGTTCGCGCTGCCGGAGGCCAAACGAAGCTTCGGTCTCAGCCCGCCAGCAGCACCGCGATCAGGGATATCGCGCCGGGCAGCGCCTGAACCAGAAGGATGCGCCGCCCGGCGGTGAAGCCGCCGTAGAGTCCCGCGACCACGACGCAGGCGGTGAAGAAGATCGCCGCGTCATGGCCGACCGGGTCGCCGGCGATCAGACTCCAGATCAGGCCCGCGGCCAGAAAGCCGTTGTAGAGGCCCTGATTCGCGGCCAGCACCTTGGTCTGCTCGGCGAATTCGGCGGTGCTGCCGAACGAGGCCCGCACGCGCGGGGTGGTCCACAGGAACATCTCCGTGATCATGATGTAGATGTGCAGGACCGCGAGGAGTCCGACCAGGATATCGGCCACGATGCGCATGCGGGGATGCCTTTCTCACAGAGTTCACCCGTCTCGGATGACAGCATGCCGGGTCGGTGAATGCGGTGCGGGAAGGCTCGCCGTTCAGTCGCGGACCGCGCCGGGTTCACGGGCGGGCAGGCCGCGCAGCAGAGCGTCGAGGAACAGTTCGAAGCGGGGGGCGCGCTCGCCCAGATCGAGCGGATTCTCCTGGGCCGCAAGCCAGCTCACCACTGAGGTGATGAAGATGTACCAGCTCTGCTCGGCCAGTTCGGGAGCCAGGCCTGCCTCGGTGAAGGCGGTGATCACCGCGGCGCGGATCCGGCCGAAGGATTCGGTCGTGTGCCGGTGCGGCCGGGCGATGCGGGTCGCGTAACCGGGGACCGCCAGGAACTGGTCGTGCATGGCCCAGGCGACCCGGGCGAGCCAGGGGCGCCACTGTTCGCCCCGCGGACCCTCCGACGGCAGGATGCGATCGATCAGCACCTCGCTGACCAGGTCGAACAGCTGATCTCGATTCTTCACCCAGCGATACAGCGCGCCGTGGGTGACTTCGAGGCGGCTCGCGAGTTCGCGCATCGTCAGGGTGTCCAGGTTCCCGGCGGACAGGGCAGCGTCGACGATCTGCTCGCAGCTGATCTGCGCGGGACGGCCCGGAGGGCGGGTTGTCGCGGAATCGGCCATGTCAGGACCTTACGAGACGGGTGGAGGGGTGCGTCACGCGCACATTAGTGACCAATGGTCACTAATGATGATAGGCTCGAAATCGTCCCGCCGGGACGCGGGGGATCGAGTCGTTCAGCGAGGTGAACCATGGAATCGGTCGCGATGCCCGAAGGTGCGACGCTGCTGTTGAGTGATGAGCAGGTGCGCCGGGCCTGCGATATGAAGACGCTCGTGGATACGGTGCAGGAGGTGCTGCGGGAGGCTGCTGGACCCGAGGTGGATCTGCCGCCGCGCGCCGATCTGGGGATCGAGGGGACGTTCTTCCGGGTACTGCCTGCCATCCACGGACCGGCCGGGGTGCTGGGGCTGAAGATGTTCCATGGCTCGTTCGAGCGCGGTGTGCGATATCTGTTGCTGCTCTGCGATATCGAGACCGGACAGACCCTCGGCGTACTCGACGCCGCTTATTTGACCGCCGCCCGGACCGGGGCCGTATCCGGGGTGGCGACCAGGCATCTGGCCCGCGCCGATGCGGATGTCGTCGGCGTGATCGGGTCCGGACTGGAGGCCGAGACGAATCTTGCGGCGGTGGCGTCGGTGCGAAAGATTCGGCGGGCCAGGGTGTTCAGTCCTCGCTCGGCTCGTCGAGAGGCGTTCGCGGCGCGGATGAGTGCCGAGCTGGATATCGATGTCGTGCCTGTCGGTGCTCCATCGGAGGCTGTGGCGGGAGCGGATATTGTCGTGGTCGCGACGAATACCGGACCGGGTGGGGCGGTTGCGTTGCGTGCGGAGTGGCTCGAACAGGGGCAGCATGTGATCTCGATCGGATCGACTCTTCCTGCGATCCGGGAGCTCGATGCCGAGGTGTTCCGGCGAGCAGGAAAGGTCGTATTCGACGTTCCCGCAAGCACTGTCGCCGCATCGTCGGGTGATGTTTCGGACTGGAGCGCAGATGATCCGAACCGCGTGACGACCGTACCGACGCTGACCGAGTTGCTGCGTGGCGAGACACCGGGACGCTCCGGATCCGACGACATCACGGTCTTCAAATCCATCGGGTCCGCGGTACAGGATCTCGCCGCCGCTGTCGCGGTGTGCCGAACCGCTCGCACCGCCGGTCTCGGCACCGTGGTCTCCGGACTGGCATCGCTGAAAACCTTTTGAATGCAGGTGGTCTCGGAACCGCGGCCGTTCGATGACGCCTCTGATGCGACAACTGCACTCGGACAGTGAGTGTGACAACCGGGCTCAGCGTTGCCTGCCGGTGTCACCGCGCTCCGATATGCTCGGCGAGATCGAGCGGTGTCGAGACGAACGCGTCGGGCCAGGGAAAGGAACGCCGTCATGTTCGAACGCGCAATACAGAAGTCTGTCGAATTGCTCTTGCGCGGCGGGACCGGGGTGCAGGCGCCGTTGGCGGCGAAATATGTCGACCGGATGCGGCGGCGGCATCCGGACCGTTCGCCCGAGGACATCGAGAAGCGGCTGGAGTCGAGGTATCTGATCGTCGTCACCGCCAGCGGCACCATCGCGGGCCTGTCGGCCGTGGTCCCCGGGGTGGGCACGCTGATCGGATTGGCGGCCAGCGGAATCGAATCCGTCTTCTTCCTGGAAGCCTCCGCGCTGTACGCCGCGTCGGTGGGTGCCCTGCACGGTATGGAATCGATGTCGCCGAACCAGCAGCGCGCCTTGGTCGTCGGTGTCGTGCTCGGTGAGAGCGGCACGGAGATCCTGGGCAAGAACGCGAGTCAGTCGGCCAGGGATTGGGCCGATATCGTCGCCGACAAGATCCCGGTCGTGCGCAATGTCGACAATGCCATGGCGAAGAAGTTCATCGTCCAATTCATCCTCAGACGCGGAGTGCTCTTGTTCGGCAAGGCGCTGCCGATCGGAATCGGTGCGGCGGTCGGAGCCGCGGGCAATCTGGCTTTCGGCAGAACCGTGGTCGCCAATGCGCACCGCACATTCGGCCCGGCCCTGTCGACGCAGCCGGAATGACCTGTGCCGGTACTAACCGAGGGCGGCCGGATTTCGCAGGATCTCCCGGATCGTGTGCAGGGCCGCGCCGAGGATCGGGCCACGTCGGCCCAGCGGTGAGGCGGTGACCGTCTGCACGTCGAAAGGTCTTACGGTGAGCCGGGTTTCGAGCTGTCGGCGAATGCGCGGCAGCAGCCAGGCGCCGAGTTCGGCGTAGGCGCCACCGAGAATCACCGCGGCGGGGTCGAACAGGCCGATCGCACCGGCCAGCGCGATGCCCAGTGCGTCGCCGGCGCGTTCGATCGCGTCCAGCGCGCCCGGATGTCCGGCGCGGGCGTGTTCGGTCAGGACGGTGACCGGGTCGGTGGCGGTCGGTTCTGGCAGACCGGCCGCATGCAGGACCGCCTCCTGATTCGCGTACAGCTCGAGGCAGCCGCGGCTGCCGCAGGTGCAGTGCGGTCCGTCCGGATGGACCGGCATATGGCCGAGTTCTCCGGCGAAACCACGTGATCCGCTGTAGAGCCGTCCGTCGATGACCAGGGCCGCGCCGATTCCGGCCTCGGCCGAGACGTGCAGGAAATTGGCGGGTGCGTGCGCGGTCCACAGTTCGGCGAGGGCTCCGAGATTGGCCTCGTTCTCCAGTTGCGGGGTGTCGGGGCCGGGCCAGAGCGTCGCGATCGGCACGTCGTGCCAGCCGAGATTCGGTGCGTGCGTGAGCATTGCGGGTCCCGGGCCGGACAGGCCGGGCGCCGACAGCATCGGAGACAGCGGGCGCAGTCCCGACGATTCGGCCTCGGTCCGCGCCTCGGTGGCCAGATCCGCCAGTGCGGCAAGGACGTCGGCGGGATCGCGGTGTGCGTTGGCGCGTTCGACGCGTCGCCACACTCGCACCTCACCACGCAGATCGACGACGCATGCGCCGAGGTGGCCGACTCCGATCTCCAGGCCGAATCCGGCGGGGCCGCTGTCGTTGAGCGTCAGTGTGCGCCCGGGACGTCCCGCGCGTCCCGAGGAGGCCGTGGGGCCCTCGCGGACGAGTTCGGCGGCGATCAGCTCGTCGACCAGGCTCGAGACCGCCGCGCGGGTCAGTCCCGTGCGGGCTGCTACGTCCGCCCGGGAGAGATCGGTGTGCGTGGCGACGATCCGCAATACCAGTGCGAGGTTGTGCCTGCGCATGCCGAGCTGTGAGGCAGCCGGGCCGGGAGTAGAGGTATCGGCGAAATGTGCAGTGCCGCTGTGCCGTACGGCATTCATTCCGTGCATGTTCGGTCGTGTGCCGCTCACGAGGCGTCCGCGATCGGGCGGGGCCGCGGGGCTACCGCCTGCGGTCGCGGGGATGTGTTGCCGAAGGTCGGGCGTGGCGTGTGCGTCCGCGAGTGCGGGTGGCCGATCATTCGGCGCTCACCGGAGTGGATGGGTGTGGTGCGGGGGTGTCGAGTAGCGGGGTGGCGGCTGCGAGGGTTTCGGCGAGCTTTTCGCAGGCCGCGACGTCTCGCGGAATCGGTTCCAGCAGTGGGCCTTCGGCGGTGCCCCAGCGGCGCGCGACCGCGTAGGGATCCTCACCGGTCAACAATGCTGCGGCTTGCGCGGCCGCGCCGAGGGCGACCAGTTCCCCTGCGGGCGGGATGCGAACCGCGCGGCCGGACAGGCGCAGGACCGTCTGCTGCCAGGCCGTTCCGCGTGCGCCGCCGCCGATCAGGAGCAGCGGGGCGTCCTGGTCCGGCGATGTTCTGGGCGTGGCATCCTGGTTCGCCGGTGTAGCGGGACCGGATGCGACGCCGGGTGTCAGAACCGATTCGAGTGCCGCGAGCAGGGAATACACCGCGCCGTCATAGGCGGCCTGCAATACCTGACCGGGAGTCGTGTCGTGGCGCAGACCGTGGATCAATCCGCTCGCGGAGGGCAGGCGGGGAGTGCGCTCGCCGTCGAGATACGGCAGGACGACCGCGCTGCCGCCCGGTTCCACCTGCTCCCGGTCCAGGCTCAGCAGCGTCGCGATGCGGTCGATTGCCTGGGTGCAGTTCAGTGTGCACGCCAGCGGCAGCCAGTCGCCTCCGGCGTCGGCGAATCCGGCGACCACGCCGGTGGGATCGCACGGGCGGACGAGGGTGCGGGCGTACACGGTGCCGGAAGTGCCCAGGCTCAGTACCGGTGTGCCCGGCTCCAACCCGAGGCCCAGTGCTGCGGCCATATTGTCGCCGGTGCCCACCCCGACCGGGATTCCTTGCGGTACAGGACCATTCGTGCGTGACAGGCCCACCGCGCGGTCCGGCGGCGCGAGGGCGGGAAGCGTCGCGGAATCCAGCCCGATCGCCGCGAGTACCTCGTCGTCGTATCCCGAGGGTGACCACCAGGCCGTGCCGGAGACATCACCCCGATCGGTCGCCCCGACGCCGGTGAGACGCTCGGTGAGGTAGTCGTGCGGAAGACGCACGGCCGCAACATTTTCGGCATTGCGCGGTTCGTTCTCGCGGAGCCAGGCCCACTTGGCGGCCGTGAACGAGGCGTTGGGCACCGAGCCCGTGCGTTCGGCCCACCACTGCGCGCCGAATCGTTCGACGAGCGCCGCGGCCTGGGGTGCGGAACGCACGTCGTTCCACAGTAATGCGGGACGAACCGGCTCGCCCGAAGCATCCAAGGTCACCAGACCGTGCTGCTGACCGCCGATCGACATCGCCTCGGCCCGTGCGGCATACCCGGTCTCCTCGACGGCCGCGCACAGCGCCGACCACCACTGCCGCGGATCGCTCTCGCGCGCCTCGCCCCTACTGACCGTATGCGGTGCGCGCCCCTGGCCGAGTACCTCGCCCGAGTCCATATCGACCGCCAGCGCCTTGGTCGCCTGCGTCGAGCTGTCGACGCCGATGACGACGCGTTGAACAGCCATGATCACGCTCCTGCCGTGCTCGTGCGGACGGTCTTCCCATCCCGGTCACCGCCCACTATATTTGTTTTTCGACTTTACAAATAGGGATTCCCGATCCCGCGCAGAGTTCGGAGCCGCCCATGAGCAGGTTCACTCCCACCCCCGCCGACCGCTTCACCTTCGGCCTGTGGACCGTCGGCTGGCAGGGTCGCGACCCGTTCGGCGATGCGACGCGCCCGGCCCTGGATCCGGTGGAATCGATCGAGCGCCTGGCCGAGCTGGGTGCGTACGGCATCACCTTCCACGACAACGATGTGATCCCGTTCGACGCCTCGGAATCCGAACGCGCGCAGATCATTACGCGCTTCCGTGCGGCGCTGGACAAGTTCGGCCTGGCCGTGCCGATGGCCACCACCAATCTGTTCACCCACCCGGTGTTCAAGGACGGCGCGTTCACCGCCAACGATCGCGATGTGCGGCGATATGCCCTGCGCAAGACCCTGCGCAATATCGATCTGGCCGTCGAGCTGGGTGCGTCCACCTACGTCGCCTGGGGTGGTCGGGACGGGGCCGAATCCGGCGGGGCCAAGGACGTTCGACTGGCGCTGGATCGGCTGAAGGAGGCGTTCGACCTGCTCGCCACCCATGTTCGCGAACAGGGCTACGACCTCCGCTTCGCCATCGAGCCCAAGCCGAACGAGCCGCGCGGGGACATCCTGCTGCCGACCATCGGCCACGCGCTGGCCTTCATCGACGAGCTGGAATTCCCGGAACTGTTCGGCCTGAATCCCGAAGTGGGACATGAGCAGATGGCCGGATTGAATTTCCCGCACGGCATCGCCCAGGCGCTGTGGCACGGCAAACTCTTCCATATCGACCTCAACGGCCAGACCGGCCCGAAATACGATCAGGACCTGCGTTTCGGCGCGGGGGATGTGCGTCAGGCATTCTGGCTGGTGGACCTGCTCGAGCGCAGCGACTATCAGGGTCCGCGCCATTTCGATTTCAAGCCCGCGCGCACCGAGGATTTCGCCGGGGTATGGGCCGCGGCGGCCGGATGTATGCGGAACTATCTCATCCTGGCCGACCGCGCCAAGGCATTCCGCGCCGATCCGGAGGTGCAAGAGGCCCTGCGGGATTCGCGCGTGAACGAGCTGGCGGTGCCCACCGCGGCGGACGGTCTGGCGGGGCTGCTGGCGGACCGCGCCAGCTTCGAGGAGTTCGATCCGGAGGCCGCGGGACGGCGGGGAATGGCCTTCGAGCGGCTCGATCAGCTGGCCCTGGAGCATCTGCTCGGTGCTCGCTGACCGGGTGCGCGGCGACCGGATGCCGGTGTGATGCGCGGGTAACTTGCGTGCGTGTGCGGCTCCCCGGAGGGGTTGCACACGCACGTCCGCGAGGCGGGTGGCCGACCGGCGAGCTGCGCTGTGCCACACCGTGATCGGCGTGTGATTGCGGCGTTATCGGCGTGAATCGGGCATATCGAACGAGAGGTGAAGATGTTCGGATGTCCTAGGTTTTCTGCGTGAATCCTTGGGGTACTTATGGTTCAAACTTCAAGACGAATCTTTCATCCGGCGGGCAATGCCGGATCGTAACTCGACCGAGTCGGATCTCGTCGGGTGGCGGCGTGCTGCCCGTCGGGTTATGCTGCTGCGCGTAATGAATCAGGGTCTCTAACAGGGGATTCGGGTGTATACGGGGTGTACGCCCGGGCTGTTTCGTTTAATGGTCGGTTACGAAACGGAAAGTGCAGAAGTTGGCCGTATCAGTAAATCCGCAGAGCGGTCAGGCTGCCGGTTCCGGCAATCGAGATCTGCGTGCGGCCGGGGGTGCGTTCGGCGCGTGCGCGGTCGTCGCGGCGGTCGCGGTGCTGGGAGCGGTGTTCGTCACGCCCGTCGACGAGCGTGTATCGATGGCGATCGGTTGTAGTGCGGCTGCTGTGGTGGTGTGCGCGATCGCAGCTACCGGGGTGTATTACGCGGCGCAGGCGCGCCGGTACCGGGCGCTGGCCGAGGAGGCCGAGCGGACTCTCGAAGCGGTGCACCGGGAGGCCACCGCGCGGGTCGGCGCTGTGCGCGAGGAACTTTCGGCGCAGCTGGTCGCGGTGGGTGAGGATGCCGCCCTGCGGATCGAGGCCGCCGAGCGGGCCGTGGTGGACCGGGCCGCACAGGTGCGGCACAGCGACCGCCGCCGCGCCTCGGCACTGGCCGCCTTCGCGGGCGCGGCCGGGCGGATGCAGGCCATGACCACCAGCATGCTGGCCGAACTGCGCGAGATGGAACACCGTCACGGCGAACCGAAGGTGCTCGCCGACCTGCTGCAACTGGATCACCGCACCGCGCAGGCCGGTCGCCTCGCGGACAGCATCGCGGTGCTCAGTGGTGCGCGCACCGGACGACGGTGGGCCAAACCCATTGCGATGGAGTCGATTCTGCGCGGCTCGATGGGCCGGATCGCCGGATATCAGCGAATCCGATTGCGCGTCATCGCCGATATCGGCGTCGCCGGGCACGCGGCCGAGGGCGTGATGCACGCGCTGGCCGAACTGCTGGACAACGCCTGCAACTTCTCCCCGCCGACGACCGAGGTGCACGTCTACGCCGCCGAAGTGCCTGCGGGCATGGTGGTCACGATCGAGGACAGCGGTCTGGTGATGAGCGAGTCCGCGCTGCGTCGCGCCGAGGAGGCGGTGGCCGGCGCCGGACCGGGGGAGCGCTCGGATCTGTCCTCGCTCACCGGAACTCGGCTCGGTCTCGCGGTGGTCGGCCACCTGGCTCGCAAGCACGGTCTGCGGGTGTCCTATCGGCCCTCGGCGATCGGTGGCACCGCGGTGGTCGTGGTGGTGCCGCGCGATCTGATCGTCCGGGTGGATCGCGGTGCACCCGCGGCGGTCTCGATCGCCTCCTCCCGCGCCGAATTCCAGCAGCTACCCGCCGCGCGGTCGGATACCGCCGCGCATGCGCTCGCGCCGGCCGCGGTGTCGGCCGAGACCGCCACGGCCCCAACCGCATCGCCGCTGCCGAAACGACGCAAGGGCAGCACCATGGCCGCCGTACATCCCGAGGGGCCGGGCGAGCCCGCCGAGCCGCCGAGCGTGCCGGTCTCCCGGCCGCTGAAACCCTCTGCGCTGGGGGCATTCCAGCGCGCGATCAGCGGGCGCGACACCGCGGTCACCACCACCCCGTCCCCGACCGTGGAGAACGAACCATGACGACATCCGCGCCGTCCCAGCTGGGCTGGCTGCTCGAACAGCTGCTGTCTCGCACCCCGCAGGCACGTCATGCGCTGCTGCTGTCCAGCGACGGGCTCAAGATGTGCCATACGCCGGAGCTGTCCATCGACAAGGCCGATCAACTGGCCGCCATCGCCGCGGGTATCCAGAGTCTGTCGCACGGTGCGTCGGTCGAATTCGGTGACGCCAAAGGCGGTGTGCGCCAATCGATGACCGAATTCCACGGCGGAATCCTGTTCATCGTGCAGTCGGGGCTGGGCACGCATCTCGCGGTGGTCGCGAACGAGGAGGCCGACGCGGGTCTGGTCGGGCACAACATGGCCGAACTGGTCGAACAACTCGGCCACCATCTGGTGGCCCAACCGCGCAACGGGGGGACAGCGTGAGGTATCCGCGATGAGCAGGTCTGTCCGGGACGAGGGGCCCGATCGGCTCTATACGCTCACCGGCGGCCGCAGCAAACCCGATTCCGACGCGTTCGACCTGGTCACCCTCGTGGTCAGCGAATGCGCCCCCACCCCGGGCATGCAATCCGAACACGTCGCGATCCTGGACATGTGCCGGGCTCCGACCGCGGTGGTGGAGATCGCCGCCGAACTGCGTCTGCCGGTCGGCATCGTCACGATCCTGCTGTCGGATCTGCTGCACGCCGGTCGGATCACCGTGCGGCATCCGTATTCCGGCTCCACCGACCGCGATGCGGGGTGGACCGGGGTAGCCGATGCCTCCACCCTCGAGAAGGTGCTTGTTGGACTCCGCAAACTTTGATCAGCCCGCCCGTTCCGACGCGCCGCTGCAGGACACCGCGCAGCACGGGCTGAAGATCGTCATCGTGGGTGGTTTCGGGGTCGGCAAGACCACCATGGTGCGGTCGGTCAGCGAGATCCGGCCGCTGGACACCGAGGCGACGATGACCGATACCGCAGCGGGCGTGGATGATTCGTCCGCCGTGCCCGGAAAGTCGACCACCACGGTGGCTTTCGACTTCGGCCGCATCACCATCGATGCCGAACATGTGCTGTACCTGTTCGGCGCACCCGGTCAGGAGCGGTTCTGGTTCCTGTGGGACCGGCTGTTCACCGGTGCGCTCGGCGCGATCGTGCTCGTGGACCCCAACCGGATCGCCGACTGCTGGTACGCGATCGACCGGCTCGAATATCAGCGCACGCCGTTCGTGGTGGCGTGCAACGACTTCGGCGCCCGATTCACCGATCCCGAGGAGGTGCGCGCCGCACTGGACCTGGATCCGCACGTGCCGCTGGTGCAATGCGACGCCCGCTCCCGAGATTCGGGCAAGCAGGTCCTGATCACCCTCGTCGAGCATCTCTACGCAGGTGCCGTCCCGACCCCGGAGTCCGCGCCATGACAACGCCCGAAGCCGGATACGACCACATCGGCGGCTGCCCGGTGCACCCGGAGTCCGCGGTGGTGCCCCTGAGCGGGCCGCGGTTCCACACCGACCCGCATCGGCTCTACGAGGAGATGCGCAGTGCGCACGGGCCGGTGGTGGCGGTCGAGTTGGCGGGCGGGATTCCGGCGTGGCTGGTCATCGGCTACCGGGAACTGCATCAGGTGACCAGTGATCCGGATCTGTTCCCGCGCAACGTCGCACTGTGGAATCAGTGGCCGAACATCCCGCCGGACTGGCCGTTGTTGCCGATGGTCGGGCAGCCGATTCCCTCGATCTACTTCACCGCGGGCGCGGAGCACCGTCGGCACGTGGCGATGGTGGAACCGGCGCTGGAATCCATCGACCCGTTCGAATTGCGCAGTACCTGTGAGGATCTCGCCGATCGGATGGTCGACGTCTTCTGCGGGCGCGGCGAGGCCGAGCTGGTCTCCGAATTCGCCGAGCCGCTGCCGGTGCTGGCGTTGGCGCGGCTGATGGGCTTCTCCGACGAGGAGGCTCCCGAACTCGCGTGGGCGATGAAGACCCTCGCCGACGGCGGCGTTCAGGCACAGGCGGCCTATCAGCGGTTCACCGAACTCGCGCACGGCCGGGTGCATCGGGAACGAGAACGTCCGGGCCACAACATGATCACCGCGATGCTCGAATTCCCGGAGCCGTTCACCGACGAGGAGTACGGCTACGACGTGCAGGCGGTGCTGGCCGCGGGACATCTGACCACGGCGGACTGGCTGATCAACTCGCTGGGCCTGATGCTGACCGACGAGCGTTTCGCCGTCGCGTTCGGTGGCGGGCGGCGCAGCGTGGACCAGGCCATGAACGAGGCGCTCTGGGAGGACGCACCCAATCAGATCCTCGCGGGGCGTTGGGCTTCACGCGATACCCGGTTGGCGGACAAGGTGATTCGCTCCGGAGACATGCTGCTGCTGGGTTTGGGCGCGGCCAACGCGGATCCGCACGTGCGCGCGCATCTGGGTGAGGGCGCGGATCTCGTGCACGCGGGCAACAGTGCGCATTTCGCGTTCAGTCATGGTGAATACCGCTGTCCGTTCCCGGCGCAGCAGATCGCCGAGATCATCGCGCGGACCGGTATCGAGGTGCTGCTGGATCGGCTGCCCGATATCGATCTGGCGGTTCCGGCGCACAACCTGGTGCGCAGGCCCTCGCCGTTCCTTCGTGGAATGTCCTCGCTCCCAGTCAATTTCACACCGGTTCGTGCAGTCGGAGGTATTTCGTGAGCAAACAATGCCCGCTCGTCATCGACCCGATGATCGGCGATCTGGCCGGAGAGACCACGCGATTACGCGACGAGGGTCCGCTGACTCGCATCGAACTGCTGGGCGTCCCGGCCTGGACGGTGACCGATCATCAGATCGCCCGGCAGCTGCTGGTCGATCCGCGGCTGGTCAAGGACATCGGATCCTGGTCGCTGTGGAACTCCGGCACGGTCACCCGGGAGTGGCCGCTGATCGGCATGATCGACGCGGGCCGATCGATGTTCACCGTCGACGGACCCGAACATCGCCGGCTGCGGATCAAGACCACCCAGGCGCTCACGCCGCGGCGGCTCGAGGCGTTGCGGCCCATGATCGAACGATTCACCATCGAACTTCTGGATGATCTCGCCGCGGCGGGGAGTGGCGGCGAGATCGTGGATCTGAAGGCGGTTTTCGCCTATCCGCTGCCGATGCGCGTGATCAGCGAACTGATGGGCGTGGATCGCGCGGATCATCCGATGCTGCTCGAGCGGTGGAAGGCGTTCTTCTCGCTGCTGACCCCGCAGCAGGAGCGACTGCGGATCATCGAGGAGATGGTCGGGTACTTCACCGCCATGGTGCGCGAGCGCGTCGCGCACCCCACCGACGATCTGACCAGTGCGTTCATCCAGGCCGACGAGGGTGGTGAGCCGCTGACCGAGGAGGAGATCGAGGGCAATCTGCGCGCCCTGATCGCCGCCGGGCACGAGACCACGGTCAGCCTGATCATCTCCGCCGTGCGCGCGCTGCTGACCCATCCCGATCAGCTGAAGCAGGTGCGCAGCGGCGAGATCGAGTGGAAGCAGGTGATCGAGGAGACCCTGCGCTGGGATGGTCCGGTGATCCACCTGCTCATGCGGTTCGCGACCGAGGACATCGCCGTGGACGACACCGTGATCGAGAAGGGGGAGGGCGTGGTCATGTCGTATCGTGCGATCGGCCGCGACCTGGCGGTGCACGGTGCGGACGCCGACGATTTCGACATCACCCGCCCGACCGCGCACCGCAACATCTCCTTCGGCTACGGCCCGCACATCTGCCCGGGTGCGGCCCTGGCCCGGCTCGAGGCCGCGATCGCCCTGCCCGCGCTGTTCGAGCGTTTCCCGGATCTGGACCTGGCCGTTCCGGTCGAGGAACTGCACAATCTGCCGGTTCTCACGCAGAACGACGTGGCCGGACTTCCGGTGCGGCTGGCTGCTGTCTGAGCGGTTCCGCTAGGCAATTTCTATAACGTGTTCTAACTTGGAGGTGTCCGGTACCCAGCGAAAGGCGCATGACCGATGGCACCTGTCATCCCGCAGCACGACGAGCTCGACTACCTGCACCGTGAACCGCTGCCGGTCGACATCCTGATCCGGTCCCTGGATCGCTATGCCGATCGGACGGCGATGTACGTCGGGGACGCCGAGCTCACCTACCGGCAGGTCCGCGATCAGATCAGCCGTTTCACCCAGGCGTATGCGGCCCTGGGCATCGCAGCCGGTTCGGCGATCGCGATTCTGTCCGCGAACCGGCCCGAGGTGCTGATCGCGCAGGGCGCCAACGCGTTGTCCGGCATCCGGTCGATGGCGTTGCATCCGATGGGGTCGCTGGAAGATCACGCCTACGTGCTCGAGGATGCGGGCATCGACACCCTGGTCTACGACCCGAGCGCCTTCGAGGAGCGGGCCGCCCAGCTCGCCCCGCGGGTTCCGGGCCTGAAAAATCTGCTCGCCTTCGGGCCCACCGAGGCGGGCACCGATCTGCTGGCCGAGTCCGAGAAGTTCGAGCCGCAGAAACTCGTCGGCCCCACCACGAGCCTGGACGATGTGTTCAGCCTCGCGTACACCGGAGGCACCACCGGCAAGCCCAAGGGCGTGCAGATCAGCAACCGCGGCACCGCGACCATGCTGCGCATCCAGATGACCGAATGGGAATGGCCCCGCGAGACCAGGTTCCTGGTCTGCACGCCGCTGAGCCACGCGGGCGGCGCGTTCTGGAATCCGACGAGTATGCGCGGCGGTTCGATCGTGGTGCTGCCCGGATTCAATCCGGAGAAGCTGTGCAAGGCGATCGAGAAGTACAAGATCACCGCGACGATGCTCGTGCCGACGATGCTCTACGCCCTGTTGGACTACCCGGACCTGGACAAGTACGATCTGTCGAGCCTGGAGACCGTCTTCTACGGCGCCTCGGCCATCTCCCCGGCGCGGCTGGCCGAGGCCGTCGAACGGTTCGGCCCGATCTTCTTCCAGTTCTACGGTCAGGCCGAATGCCCGATGGCGATTTCGGCGCTGCGCAAGGCCGATCACGATCTGAGCCGCCCCGAGCGCCTGTCCAGCTGCGGGCGTCCGGTGCCGTGGCTGCACGTGGCGCTGCTGGACGACGAGGGCAACGAGGTGCCCGACGGCGAGCCCGGTGAGATCTGCGTGCGCGGTCCGCTGATCATGCAGGGCTACCTGAACAAGCCCGAACAGACCGCCGAGGCAACCAAATTCGGCTGGCTGCACACCGGTGACGTGGCTCGCAAGGACGACGAGGGCTACCTGTATATCGTCGATCGCAAGAAGGACATGATCGTCTCGGGCGGATTCAACGTCTTCCCGCGTGAGGTCGAGGACGTGCTGTCCGCGCATCCCGCGGTGGCCGCCGCGGCGGTGATCGGTGTGCCGGACGAGAAGTGGGGCGAGTCGGTCACCGCGATCGTGGTGCTGCGACCCGGTAAAACGGTGGCGGTCGAGGAGTTGCAGGCGCTGGTCAAGGAGCACAAGGGTGCGGTGTACTCGCCCAAGACGGTCGAGTTCGCGGACAGTATTCCGTTGAGCCCGTTGGGTAAGCCGGACAAGAAGGCGTTGCGGGCGCGCTACTGGGAGGGCACCGGACGTCAGGTCAACTGACCGTCGCTGACCGGAACGACTGTGCGCCCGTCCGATTCGGACGGGCGCACAGTCGTCGGATCTCAGATCATCGCTCGCAGTGGGCCTTCGGGCTCGACGCCCATGGAGGTCAGGGCGACCGAGTGGTACAGCGATCCGGGAGTGTGGATGGCGTGCTGCAGGCCGACGTGGGCGTCGCGCCAGAAGCGTTGCAGCGGAGTGCGTTTGCGGGCGGCGTTACCGCCGGAGCGGGCGAAGATCTCGTCCACCGCGTCGACCGCGCGCCAGGCGCTGCGAACCTGGTTGCGGCGCACCAGCGAACGGTCCTCGAAACTGATCGGTTTGCCCGCGTCGGCCAGATCGTAGAGTCGGCTCACACCATCGATGAGCTGGGTGCGCGAGGCGGCGATCTCCGCGGCCGCCTCCGAAATCGTCGACAGCACATAGGGATCGTCCTTGACCCGGGTGCCCATCGCATTGACCCGCTCGCGCTGATAGTCCAGATGCGCGGCCAGGGCGCCCTCGCAGATGCCGATCACCGCGGAGGTGATGCCGAGCGGGAACATCGCCCAGAACGGGAGTTTGTAGAGGGTTTCGGTGCGCCCGGCGCGTTCGGCGGCGAGTTCGCCCTCGGCGACCTCGGTGGAGTCGATCGTGCGGTAGGCGGGCACGTAGGCACCGTCCACGACGACGTCCTTGCTGCCGGTGCCGCACAGGCCGATCACGTCCCACGAGTCGTCGATGATCGTGTAGTCCTTGCGCGGGATCACCACGTGGATCACCTGCGCAGGCGCGGTCGGTGCGCCGTCCGCGGTGCACACCAGCGCGCCCAGCACGACCCAGTCGCAGTGGTCGGTGCCCGAGGAGAAGTTCCAGTGGCCCTTGACGATATAGCCGTCGTCGGTGATGGTCGCGGTGCCCTGAGGCGCGTATGGGGAGGCCATCCAGGTGTCCGGATTCTCGCCCCACAGCTCGTTCTGCAGGCGGCGGTCCAGTAGCGCCATCTCCCACGGATGTACGCCGCCGACCCCGCACACCCAGCCGGTGGAGCCGCACCGCTTCGCCACGGCCATCACGGCCTCGGCGAAATCGCGGGGATGCGCGGCATATCCACCGAATTCGGCGGGTTGCAGCAGGCGCATCACGCCGGCCTGGCGGACCAGCGCGACGCTCTCGTCGGACAGCTTGCCCCCGCGCTCGGTCGCATCGGCGGCCGCGGCGAATTTCCCGGCCACCTCCTCGACTCGGCGAACCACCTCGTGCGACATCCACGGACCTCCGAAACTGCTGTCGTTGATGTCCCCACTCCGTAGTGAGGACCTCTTCGACGGTAGGCCGGAATCGCGGTGGTCACGATGGTCGTGCCCGCTCATCGGACATGCGCCGGCGCGGGGGCCGGCTCGTTCGGGCTAGGACTTCAGCAGTCCGGAATCGCGGATCGCCTCGGCGAGCGGTTCGAGCACCGCCGGATCGTGCGGGGTGGGGATGTAGATGATCGCCAGCTCCAGGCCCTTTTCCTCGAATGCGGCGATCTGCTCCAGGAATTGCGGGTAGCTCTGACCGGGCTCCAGCCGCTGATGGGCGGACAGGGTGATCTCGGCCGGATCGCGGCCGATATCGGCGCAGTGCGCGGCGAGCACCTCGCGCTTGTGGGCGAACTCCTCGGGTGTTCCGCCGACGAAGTTCCAGTGCTGGGCGTACCGGGCGGTAATGCGCAGGGTGCGCTTCTCGCCGTTACCGCCGATGCAGATCGGCGGGTGCGGCTGCTGCGGGCCCTTGGGCTCGTTGCGCGCGCCCTTCAACTGGTAGAACTTGCCGTCGAAATCCGTTGTCTCCTGGCTCAACAGGCCGATCAGAACCTGGCATGCCTCCTCGAAGCGGTCGAGTCGCTCACGGACGGTGCCCAATTCGATGCCGTACGCGCCGGACTCCTCCTCGTTCCAGCCCGCGCCGATGCCGAGTTCGAGCCGCCCGTCGGAGATGATGTCCAGTGCCGCAGCCATATTCGCCAGTACCGCGGGGTGCCGGTAGTGGATTCCGGTCACCAGCGTGCCCAGTCGCAGACGCGTGGTGGCCTGGGCCAGAGCGGTGAGAGTCGTCCAGCCCTCGAGGCAGGGGCCGGTCGAATCGGAGAAGATCGGATAGAAGTGGTCGAAGGTCCAGCCGGACTCGTAGACGTCGATCTGGTCCGCGGCCCGCCAGACCGCCAGCATGTCGGCCCAGGTGGTGTTCTGCGGTGAGGTTTTGAAGGCGAATCGCATGGGTGCAACGCTACGATCTGGAGTGTGCTCGAAGTCAAGCGGCCAGCGGAAATGCGTCCGATCGGCCGTGCGGACGCAGCATGAGCGGGTCAGGGCCGGAGGCGGCAGCGGAGCGTCACCACGTAGGCCCCCCGCTCATGCCAGATGGACGCAGCATGAGCGGGTCAGGGCCGGAGGCGGCAGCGGAGCGTCACCACGCAGGCCCCCGCTCATGCCCGATGGGCACAGCATGAGCGAGTCACGTGCACAGCCGAGCGGAAGCGAGGTGAAGCCATGAGTGAGTCGAGGAGTCGACCGGCGGCGGATGCGAGCGGAATGACCGCCTGGCAGGTCACCCGGCCGGGGCCGATCTCCGGCGCACCGCTGACTCGGGTTCGGGTAGCTGTTCCGGAGCCGGGTCCGGGTGATCTGCTGGTGCGGGTGCTGGCCTGTGGGGTGTGCCGCACGGATCTGCATGTGGCCGAGGGGGATCTGCCGGTGCACCGGCCCGGGGTGGTACCCGGGCACGAGATCGTCGGCGAGGTGGTCGCACGCGGCGCGGAGGCCACCGAGGAATTCGTGGTCGGGGATCGGGTGGGCATCGCGTGGTTGCGGCACACCTGCGGGGTGTGCCGGTTCTGCCGTCGCGGCGCGGAGAATCTGTGTCCGCGATCGCGCTACACCGGCTGGGACGCCGACGGGGGATATGCCGAATTCACCACGGTGCCATCCGATTACGCGCACCCACTGCCGTCCGGGTACACGGATGCGGAGTTGGCGCCGCTGCTGTGCGCGGGCATCATCGGATATCGGGCGTTGCAGCGGGCCGCGCTGCCCGAGGGCGGGCGGCTGGGTATCTACGGATTCGGCGGTAGTGCGCATCTGGCAGCCCAGGTGGCGCTGGCGCGTGGGGCGGAGATACATGTCATGACACGAGACCGGGCCGCGCAGCAGCTGGCCGTGCAGCTCGGGGCGGCCTCGGCGCAGGGGGCTGCCGATCCGCCGCCGGTCCCGCTGGATGCGGCGATCCTGTTCGCGCCGGTCGGCACTCTGGTGCCGCCGGCCATGGCGGCGCTGGACCGCGGTGGTGTGCTGGCGATCGCGGGCATCCATCTCAGTGACATTCCGGTGCTGAACTATCAGCGTCACCTGTTCCAGGAGAGGGAGATTCGGTCGGTGACGGCCAATACCCGCGGTGATGCCCGCGAATTCCTGACCTTCGCCGATGCGCATCGGCTCGAGGTGACGGTGCACCCGTACGGGTTGGACGCTGCGGACCGGGCGCTCTCGGATCTGGCAAACGGAAAGTTTGCGGGAGCCGCTGCACTTATTCCCTGACACGCCGGTGACACGCCGAGTAATGCAGGTAGAGTTTGTGATTCACCCACTTTGTCTCAGTATCTGATGCTTTGCTGGAGAGATACACGGCGAGTAGAGGGTGGAGGCGGGTCGATGCATCGGGTATCGCAGCAGGACCATGCTCGTAGCGTGCGGCCGTGGTTGTGGGCGTCGCTGATCGCAGTGACGGTGATCGCGGCCGCGGTGTGGGCGGTGCGTCCGGATCCGACGGGCTGCCGGACCGCCGCGTCGGATGCGGGGCTGCGACCGGCCACCGTGAGTATGCCGAGAACGCCGGTGTCCCAGTGGATTCCGATCACCGAACGGGTCGATCCGCCGGTGCTCGCGCAGGCGCGGTACTACACGTTCAGACCGGACGTGGCGTGTTCGTTCCCTGATCTGCCCTCGGACGGTTACTACGTCGGGGTACCGACGGACGAATACGACGGCAGCGCGGCCTGCGGCGGATACGTCGACCTGTACGGTCCGCTGGGGTCGGTGCGGGCGCAGATCGTGGACCACTGCCCGGGATGCGGTGCGCACCAATACGATCTGAGTGCCGCGGCCTTCGCGCGGATCGCCGATCCGGGCTCGGGCGTCGCGCAGATCGGCATCGGCCGGGTACACAACCCGCCGCCTTCGCCGGATCTGGTGTACCGGATCGAGGAGGGCTCCTCGGCCGATTGGCTGGGCATACAGTTCACCGATACCGGAAATCCGTTGAGCCGGGTGGAGATTCGTCCCATGGCGGGAGGTGGCGGGCATATCCTGACGCGGCGCCCGGACAACTTCTGGACCATCTCCGGCGCCGGAGATGGCCCGTTCACCGCCCTGGTCACCGATGCGGACGGTCATCAGGTCGTCGTGCCGGGAATCGTCGTGGATCCGGGGCGTTCGCAGCACACCGGTCGCAGTCTCTACGCACTTCCCGCGCAGGTTCCAGCGGCCACCGTCTCGCGGCCGATGTCGTCCGCGGTGACTTCCGCGGTGGCCGTCTGCTCCTGAGCCGGGCATATCGGCCCGCCGGGCGTATGCGATCATCGGGTGGAACACGTTCTCATCCGTCGCGGGCAGTGCACCAGGAGGCAGCCGATGGCCGATCCGAACGCGGCGAACCGGCAGGCGGGCGCGCGGTTCTCGGCGGCGAGGCCGCTGCGACGTCGGCTGGGCGGCCGGGTCACCCGGCTCGATCGGGTGCCCGCCGGGACGATGGTGGAACTGCCCGGCCGCGGCCGGACCTATCTGGTCGACATTCCGGGCCCGGCCGGTGCGCCGACGCTGATTCTGTTGCACGGCATGGTCACCACCGCGATGCTGAACTGGTTCCCCGCGCTCGAGGAACTGTCCCGCGCGTATCGCGTGGTGCTGTTCGACCAACGTTGGCACGGGCACGGAATCCGTTCGCCCCGTTTCGATCTGGACGACCTGGCCGAAGACGTGATCGCGGTCGCGGATCTGGTCGGCGTCGAACGCCCGATCCTGGCCGGATACTCCATGGGCGGTATCGTCGCCCAGCTCGTCGCACACCGGTTTCCCGAGCGGGTCGGCGGTATCGTGCTGTGCGCCACCACGTATCGCTTCCGGGAGACCTTGCGCGAACGGGCCTTCCACGCCGGTCTGGGCGCATTCGGACGGCTCACCGCCGCGACGGCGTCGCGCCGGGTGGCGAGCACCGGTGAGCATCTGCCCGGATTGCCCCAGATCTCCTGGGAGACCGGGCGATTGGATCGCTGGGCCCGCTCGGAGATACGCAGCGTGAGCAGCTGGGGAATGACGCAGGCCATCGCCGAACTCGGCGCCTTCGATGCCTCCTCCTGGCTCGGCACACTGAAAGTGCCTGCGGCAGTGGTGATCACGACGCGCGATCGGGCGCTGCCGGTGCATCGGCAGCTGGAGATGGCCAAGCTGATCCCGGGTGCGGAGATCTTCCTGGCCAGGGCCGGGCACGCGGCCTGCGTCCTGGAGGCCGACATCTTCGTCCCCGCCCTGCTGGACGCCTGTGCCTCGGTGGCCGCCCGGCTGTGATCAGCGGCGCTGCACGCGGCTCGTCGGCGGTTCGATCTTCGCTCGGTCCGCCAGATAGGCGTTGAAGGCGGCCAGATCGTCCGGACCGACGGCGCTCTGCTGTCCCTGAGCGAAGACGCTGAACCCGTCCCCACCCGAGGCGAGGAAGTTGTTCGTCGAAACCTGGTACACCGCACGGGGATCCAGGATCTGCCCCGCGATCCGCACGGTGTCGTCGAGGATCTTGTGGCCCGTGGGCGCGGAATCGGAATAGGAGTAGGTGATACCGGCCACCGACAGCACACCGGGCGTGGTCTTGTTGTCCCACTGCTGCTCCAGCAGATGCAGGATCTGCTCGCCGGTCAGGGCCACGGTCACCACCGCATTGCCGAACGGCTGGACCGTGTACGCCTGTTCGTAGGTGATCGCACCGCCGCTCAGATCCGCCCGCACGCCACCGGGATTCATGAATGCGGCCACGGCGTGATCGGGCGCCATGGCCGCGAGCATGGCGTCGGCGATCACATCGCCGAGGGGTGAATCCCCGCCCGGGGTGGGCTCGTTGGACAGCGGCCCGGCGCTGGTCCCGATCACGTGCGCGGCGCGCGGGCGGGCCTGATCGGCGAAGAAACCGACGAGCTTCGCGGCGGCCGGATCGGCGGTCACGGTCCGGGTGACCACGCGATTGACCGCCTTCGCATCGACGGTGCCGTCGTGGAAGCGCAGCGTGACGTCGGTGATCAGGCGGCCGTAGGACGCGGCCTGGGTGACCACCTTGCCCGCGATGGTGCAGTTGTAGGCCAGATGCGTGTGCGCGGTGAACAGCACCTTCACCCGGGGATCGATGTGGTTGGCCAGGGCGGTGACGTTCGGGCTGATATTCGCGCAACCGTTGTAGTCGATCGCCGCGCCGTGCGTCTGCTGCGCGCCGCCGTCGTGTACCAGCGCCACCACGGTTTCCGCACCCGCGGCGACCATCTCCGGGACGTACTTGTTCACCGCGTCGGCCTCGTCACCGAAGGTGTAACCCCGGATGGCGTCGGGCATCACGATATCGGCGGTCGCCGGGGTGACGGTGCCGACGACGCCGATCTTGTGGCCGCCCACCTGCAACATCGTCCACGGTTTCAAACCGGGCGGCAGCTGACCGTACGCATCGGTGACGTTGGCCGCCAGATAGGGGAATGCGGCTCCGGTGAAGGGCTGTCCGGGGGAGCAGCCGTCGGCCGCGCAACCGCCCTCCTGCAACCGCGTCAATTCGGCTGTGCCGTGGTCGAATTCGTGATTGCCGACCGCGGATGCGGCCACCCCGAGCGAATCCAGGTAGTCGATGGTGGGCTCGTCGTGGAACAGCGCCGAGACCAGCGGGCTGGCGCTGACATTGTCTCCGGCGGACAGGATCGCGCTGGCCGGATAGGCCGCCTTCAGCTTCGCCAGGTGCGTGGCCAGATATGCCGCGCCCCCCGCCTGATACGCGCCGACGTGCCCGTTGCTCCCGTCGGGCGGTTCCAGATTGCCGTGCAGATCGTTGATGCCGAACAGATGCACCTCGCCGGGCTGCGCCGCGGGCAGATCGTCGGTGGACACCAGCGGCACCGGGTTGGCATGCGAGGAGTTCGACGGTGCGGTACCGTGACCCCCGCAGCTGACCATCAACACCACGCCGATGACGGCGATCATCGCTTCGATCAGGCGGCGACGCAGCTTCATAACCCTCGACTCTGGCAGACCGACACTGCGTGCTGGCTGCGCTCGGGTGAATTTCCGTCGCAGCCCTTGCCCGCAGTGTGATTGTGCCAGAGCGAATCCCGTGCGAAAGCGGTATCCGCTCCGACGTGACCGGTCACGTCGGAGCGGATACCGGGTCTCACCAGTGCAGACCGGGAATCCGGTTGGTGATGCGAGTGGCCGGGCCGGGCATTCCCATGAGTGGCTGCACGATCGGGGCGAGGGCCAGCAGTGGGTTTCGGCTTTCGGCTCCGCTGGTGTCCGGACGCTGCGCACCCGGCTTCGCCGCCGCCGACTCACCGAACATCCGGAAACCGCGGTGCAGGATCGCCTTCTTCACCGAGGGCATCACCGTGTCCACGACCTGGGCGAAGGTGCCGATCGGGGTGTCGATGCGGGCCGGACGTTCGGTCAACGCGCGCACCACGATCGCCGCGGCCTGATCGGGGGTGTGCACGGGGAGGGAGCGGTACAGGTCGGTCGGGGCGATCATCGGGGTGCGCACCAGCGGCATCCGCACCGAGGTGAAAGTGATTCCGGCATCGGCATTCTCCACCGCAGCGATCTCACTGAACGTGTCCAGCGCGGATTTGCTCGCGACGTACGCGGCGAAACGCGGCAGTTTGGTCTGCACGGCGATGGAGGAGATGTTGACGAAATGCCCGAACCGGCGTTCGCGCATCGCGGGCAGCACCGCCAGGATCAGCCGCACCGCGCCGAAGTAGTTCACCGCCATGGTCCGCTCGAAATCGTGCATCCGGTCGGTGGAGTTGAGCACCGAGCGGCGGATCGAGCGGCCCGCGTTGTTGACCACGTAGTCGATGTGGCGGTGGTCCGCGAGCACCTGCTTGACCAGCAACTCGACCGCCTTCTCGTCGGTGATGTCGCACGAGTACGCCTGTGCCGCACCACTGTTCGCGCGGACCTCGGCCGCGGCGGCTTCGAGCTCGTCGGTGCTGCGGGCGGCCATCAGCACCGTGGCCCCGCGACGGGCGACCGCATGCGCGGTGGCCAGGCCGATCCCCGAGGACGCGCCGGTGATCAGCACGATCCGTCCGCGCAGCGGGTCGCCGTCGGTGCGGCGCGCCCGGTCCGGGTCCAGGCGGCTGCGCCAGAACTCCCACAGCGTCCCGGCATACTCCTCGAACGCGGGCGGGGTGATGCCGCGCAGCTGGGCGCGGGTGGAATCGGAGACGAATTCCGAGGCGAACGTGACGTGCGGCGCGACCTCGGCCGGAATACCGAACTGCTGCAACAGATAATCGCGTAACTGCGGTAGGCCCGGGACCTTGCCGAACATGGTCAACGCGCTCTGGCTGCCGGGTAGTGTGCCCAGTCCGGCGGGTGCGCCCGCGGCGCGGGCCAATGCGGCGTAGACCTCCGCGAACGGCTGCGGTTCCGGGTTGACCAGGTGGAAGGTGCGGCGGTTCAGGCCGGGGCGGCGGATCAGTTCGCCCATGGCCGCGGCCACGTAATCCACCGGAACGATATTGGTGCAGCCCAGATCCGGCAGCATCATCGGCAGTTCCGAGGGCAGTGCGGCCAGCCGGGCGATGGCGGAGAAGAAGTAGTAGGGCCCGTCGATCTTGTCCATCTCGCCGGTCGTCGAATCTCCGGCGATGATGGCCGGGCGATAGACCCGCCAGCGCAGCCCCTTCGTTTCCCGGACCAGTTTCTCGGCCGCGAATTTGGTTCGGTGGTAAGGAGATTCGAGGTTCTGGCCGAGATCGAAGTCATCCTCGAAGAACTGGCCGCGATGATCGCCCGCGACCGCCACCGACGAGACGTGGTGCAGCATCGCGCCCAGTCCGGTGGCCAGCTCGATCACCTCGCGGGTGCCCTGGACGTTGGCGGCGTAGGCGGTTTCCTCGTCGGCGGTCATGTCGTAGAGCGCGCCGAGGTGGATCACGTGCTCGGCCGGCGGCGGATCATCGTGCAGCCCAAGGTTTTCCGCGGTCAGATCGCCGATCAGCGGGAAGACCCGGTCGGTGGCCTGCCAGTCGAGCGCCAGTTCGGCGAGCTTGGCCGCGGAAGCCTCGCGCACCAGGATGTGGATCACCGCCTCGGGATCACCGGTGAGCAGATTCTGAACTACCCGGCGTCCGAGAAATCCGGTGCCGCCGGTCACGATATACGAAACCATCGCCCCTCCTGCATGTCGAACATTGTGTGGCGCAACAACTTCGGCTGCGCATGGCACTGTTCGTCCGACATTCGCCGGTGGATGCGGACGTGAGATCGGCCGCTGACGGACTGCTTCGCTAGCAGACGTTGTGGCCCAGTAGGAACACCGTCGTGCCTAACTGGTGAGTAACTTTAGCGGGCATGCCGTTGTCTCCGCAACCAAACGGCGCCCTCCGTGGTGTGTGACGTATCACCACGTGAGGGCGTCGATTGATATCTGTGTCAACGGTTTTCAGATAACTCTCGGAGGGGTTGGTTATCTGTGGGCATCCCGCACCGCGGATGCGTGCGGTCGGCTCAGCCCTGCCGTCGGGTCGGGAATTCCGCCGCCAGTTCGCGGAACATCGCCGAGTTGAAATCGAAGGCGCGCTGACATTCGCCCAGCACCCGCTGCTTCTCGAGATCGTCCACGGCCAGGGCATCGAGCAGTTCGCGATATTCGCGCTTGAACGCCGCCGGGTTCGGAATCTGGTCGAAGACGTAGAACCGGACGCCGTCGCCACGCTTGGGTAACTGCCACAGCTTCTCGGCGGTCCCGCGGATGACCTGGCCGCCGGACAGATCCCCGAGGTACCGGGTGTAGTGGTGTGCGACATACCCGGCGGGCCACTGCCGTGCGCATTCGCGCACCCGTTCGGCATAGGCGGCGGTCGCGGGCAGCGGATCCAGATCCTCGCGCCAGTCCGCGCCGCCGAGATGCGCCAGGTCGTCTTCCAGGTGCGCCACCCGCGCCAGCTCGGGGCGGACGAACGGCCCGGCGACCGGATCGGTGGCCAGTGCGTCGCAATGCTCCTCGAGCGCACTGTAGACATGCCACAACTGCCCGGTGTACCGGTAGAACGCCGCGACCCCCAGCCCGCCGCCGAGCATATCGCTCATGAACGTGGAGTTCTCCGCATCGGCATGTTGCCGCTCGGTAGCGGTGCGGATCTGCGCGGAGAAGGGAGTAGTGGTGTCGGGCATATGCTGCTGTCCTCGCTTCGTTCCCGGGCAACGCTCCGGCCTACTTTGGGTTACCTAACTTCCCACTGACGATACCTGGTCGACGGCTTCGTCGAATCAAACTTTCGGACGAGAACGGGTCGTCCGGGGGATGCGTGTCCGGTTGTGCATGGGTGCGCGGCGTCGGGGTCTTCCCGGGCGACGGGCGACGGTCGGTGACAGTGCTCGGTGGGAGCGGACCGGAAAGTGGCGCTCGGACTGCTTCGTCCCGGGGCGACGGTCGGCTCGACGCCTCGGCTCTGTGGCGATCCGGCCCGTCCGCGGGTTCGTTGGTGAACCGGGCGCGTTGGGTGGATGTCGACGTCGTCATCGTTCCGACGACCGGCGGCACGTCGGATGTCGGGATCGCTGTGTGGCGCGAATCGAGCTGTGTTGCAACGCGTATGGCGTTGACAGGTTAAGTCCGCATTGCCGTGGATGTTCGATTTGTCGGCGATGTCCGGTGATTCGGGCGATGTAGCACGAAAGTGCTTTTGCAGCAACGTGAATCGTCCAGGACTCGGCCGTTTCGGTTGTGGGAATCGGCATTCGGCGAGGTCGGTGGGCCGGGAATCGCGACGCGCCCGGAGGGCTGCGACACGGCTCAATTCTTTCTGGCGACGAAGGTCTAGCGGCGGCGAATGTTGGCGTGTTACAACGGAGTTACGTGTAGTTATCGTTGCTAACTAATTGGAGGGCGTGAACATGTGTGGAATCGCGGGCTGGGTGTCGTTCGACTCCGACCTGACCCAGCAACAGCGTGTCCTCGACGCTATGACCGAGACCATGGCCTGTCGCGGGCCCGACGGGCGGGGCACGTTCGTGCGGACACACGGTGCGCTGGGGCACCGCCGCCTGGCCATCATCGACCTGCCCGGCGGCACCCAGCCGATGAGCATCAACACTCCCTCCGGCGACATCGGCATGGTGTACTCCGGCGAGACCTACAACTTCCACGAGTTGCGCGCCGAGCTGACGGCGCTGGGCCACACCTTCCGGACCGACAGTGACACCGAGGTCGTGCTGCACGGCTACCTGCAGTGGGGCGAGTCGGTGGTCGATCACCTCAACGGCATGTACGCCTTCGCGATCTGGGATCAGCGCACCGAGAAACTGGTGATGATCCGCGATCGCATGGGGATCAAGCCGTTCTACTACTACCCGACACCGGACGGCGTGCTGTTCGGCTCGGAGCCCAAGGCGATCCTGGCGAATCCGCGCGCACGCAAGGTTGTGGACAACGACGGACTGCGCGAGCTGTTCGCGTTCACCAAGCAGCCGAAATGGTCGCTGTGGAAGGGCATGTACGAGGTCCTGCCCGGCACGCTGATCGCGGTGGACCGCAACGGAATTCACGAGCGCACCTACTGGCGGCTGGATGCGGTGGAGCACACCGACAGCCAGGAGGACACCGTCGCGAAGGTGCGCGAGCTGCTCACCGACATCGTGGACCGTCAGCTCATCTCGGACGTACCACGCTGTGTATTGCTGTCCGGCGGACTGGATTCCAGCGCCATCACCGGTCTGGCCGCCACCCGGCTGGCTCGCGACGGCGAGCAGCTGCGCACCTTCTCCGTCGATTTCGCCGATCAGGAGGAGAATTTCGTCCCCGACGAGATGCGCGACACCCCCGACTCGCCGTACGTGCGCGAGGTCGCCGCACTGGTCCGCTCCGCGCACGAGGACGTCGTGCTCAATCCGTCCGAACTGTCGGATCTGACGGTGCGCCGCGCGGTGATCACCGCCCGCGACATCCCGGCGGGGCTCGGCGATATGGATTCCTCGCTCTACCTGCTGTTCAAGGCGATTCGCGCGCAGTCGACGGTGGCGCTGTCGGGTGAGTCGGCCGATGAGGTGTTCGGTGGTTACCGCTGGTTCCACGACGAGGTCGCGTTGAAGGAGGAGACCTTCCCGTGGCTGGCGTTCAACAACTCGATCACCGGCGAGGGGCGCTGGCAGATGCTCGAACCCCAACTGCGCGAACGTCTTCAGCTGGAGAACTTCATCTCCGATCAGTACGCCTCGGCGGTCGCGGAGGTGGAGCACCTCGATGGTGAGTCCGAGGTCGAGCACCGCATGCGCACGGTCTGCCACATGCATCTGACGCGTTTCGTGCGGGCGCTGCTGGACCGCAAGGACCGCGCGTCGATGGCGGTCGGACTCGAGGTCCGGGTGCCGTTCTGCGATCACCGGCTGGTCGGGTACGTCTACAACACGCCGTGGTCGCTGAAGACCTTCGACGGCCGGGAGAAGAGTCTGCTGCGGCACGCCGCGAAACACGTTCTGCCCCAGTCGGTCGTCGAGCGCGTCAAGAGCCCCTACCCTTCGACGCAGGACCCGGGATACGCGGCGAACTTGCAGCAGCTGGCGAAAGAGATTCTGACCGAGAAGGATTCGCCGGTGTTCGGGCTGGTGGACCGGGCGTGGTTGCAGAATGCGGTGACCCAGGATCCGCTGCGGATGGACGCGATGACGCGCGGCAACCTGGACCGCACCGTCGACCTGCACACCTGGCTCGACATCTACTCGCCGGAACTGCAGCTGGACTGATCGAGTTCGACTCGCTCGCCCCGGGACCGGTGTCCCGGGGCGAGCTGTTTCGATGGGTCTTGCGAACCGTGTCGGCGGCGCGCGGGAACCGGTGGCGGGTGCGTCAGTGACTCGTAGCGGACTTCCGCTGCAAACTCACCTGTGCGGGTGGATTCCGCCGAACAATCAGCCATCGATGACGGTTTCGAACGGCACATCGCGTCCGGCTGGAGTCATTCTCCGCCCGCCAACACCATGGTCACATGACCATCGAACAGCGGGCCGATATGCCACGAACCCCCGTCCTGATCGTCGGCGGGAGCATCGTCGGGGCATCGGCCGCCCTGTTTCTGGCCGCACGCGGCATCGTGCCCGTCCTGGTCGAGAAACACGTGGGCATCTCGAAAAGACTGCGTGCCAAGGTTTTCTACCCGCGCACGATGGAGGCGTACCGCTCCGTCGGTGCGGACAAGGACATCTACGCGCGCCAGGCAGCCCTGCCGCCGGCCGATCACGCCGCGCAGGTCACCTCCCTCGCCGGGCCCGAACTGCGTCGCTGGCAGCTGCCCGCCGCGGCGGATATGACCGCGGTATCGCCTTGTCCGAGTGCGCTTCTCGCGCAGTCCGAGGTCGAGGAGGTCGTGCGCGTGCACGCCCGCGCCGCGGGCGCCGACCTGCGGTGGGGACACCGCCTGATCGGATTCGAGGACCGCGGCGAGCAGGTGTGCGCGCGGATCGCCGATCCGGACGGCCGGGAGTATCGGCTCGCCGCCGAATATCTGCTGGCAGCGGACGGGCAGGCGAGCGAGGTGCGCGAGCGGCTGGGTATCGGGCGAATCGGCGAGCCGACGATCGCGCACGTCATGGAGATCGGGTACACCGCGGATCTGCGTGCGGTGCTGGCGGGACGTCGGCTGGCGATGGCGTGGACGGAACTGCCCGAACGGGCGTACCTGACCTGGAGTACGGGATACGACCGAGGCGTGGTCTCGGTGAACTACGACCCGGGCCGCACCGGCCCGGCATCGTTCGACGGTCCGCGCAACGCCGCGCTGGTCTCCCGCGCGCTCGGGATCCCCGCCGCGCAGCTGTCGATCACCGGCGCGCGGTCGTGGCAGATGGGTGGCTGGGTGGCCGAGAGATACCGTGCGGGCCGGGTGTTCCTGCTCGGTGACGCGGCGCACGTGACCCCGCCGGCCGGGGGCTTCGGCGCGAACGTCGGTATTCAGGACGCCTGTAATCTCAGCGCGAAGCTGGTCTCGGTCCTGCGCGGCGACGCCGATCCGGCTCTGCTGGAGGACTACGAGCCCGAGCGGCGCGCGGTGGGGGAGTCGACGGTCGCGCAGGCGATGGCACGCGCCGGACACGGCTCCGGGACCGAAACGCTCAGTGAGGCCGCGGTGGCGATCGGCTATCGCTACCCGATGTCCGGCGTGGACCCGGCCCTGCCCTCGGCCGATGAACCACAGCGTTGGCGCGGCGAGCTCGGCACCCGGCTGGTGCACCGGCCACTGCCCGACGACCCCGGCAGTTCGACGCTGGACCTGGTGCGCGAGGGCCGCTACCTGCTGCTCGTCGGAGCGAACGGCCGCCCGTGGCTGCGCGCAGCACGCGCACTCGACCGGTACGGCGCATTCCTGGATGCGGTCACCGCGCCCGCCGAATTCACGGCGGGCCAGGAGGATTCGCTCGGCATCGGCGATCGCGGCGCACTGTTGGTGCGACCGGATCATGTGATCGCCTGGCGCGCGGACGAAGACGGCGGTGACGCGGTGGCCAGGTTGTCCGCTGCCGTCTGGCGCGTGCTGACCCACCGCTTGCCGTACCCTTCCGAACGAAAGGTTTACGGAGTTTAATAATAGGTGTTCACAAAATCGGTGTGGTGTGGTTCACTCATCCGGAACGTGTTCCAAAGGAGGTACCCGTGTCCGCTCCGTCCCTGTCACACAGCTTCGACTTCACCGATCCGGACCTGCTCGCCAGCCGTTTGCCCGTCGCTGAGTGGGCGGAGTTGCGGCGCACCGCTCCGGTCTGGTGGGTCGAGCAGCCCCACAACATCGCCGGCTTCGGCGACGATGGCTACTGGGTGGTCAGCAAGCTCGACCACATCAAGGAGATCTCCAAGAAGCCCGAGGTGTTCTCCAACTTCGAGAACACCGCCGTGATCCGCTTCTACGAGGACATCGCCCGCGAGGAGATCGACATCCAGCGCGGCATGCTGGTCAACCAGGATCCGCCCTCGCACGACAAACTGCGCCGGATCATCTCCCGCGGATTCACCCCGCGTGCGGTGGAGAGCCTGCGCAACGCCCTGCGCGAGCGCGCCGAGCGCATCGTGCACGAGGCCAAGCGCAACGGCGGCGGCGACTTCGTCACCGAGATCGCCTCCGAACTGCCGCTGCAGGCGATCGCCGAACTGCTCGGCGTCCCGCAGTCCGACCGCGGCAAGCTGTTCGAGTGGTCCAACACCATGATGGGCTACGACGACCCGGAGTTCGGCGGCGACCACAAGATGGCCACCGCCGAGGTGATGGGCTACTCCTGGAATCTGGCCGAGGAGCGGCGCGGCTGTCCGGCCGACGACATCGTCAGCCAGCTGGTCACCGCCGATATGGACGGTGAATCCCTCGGCTCGGACGAATTCGCCTGGTTCGTCATCCTGCTGGCGGTCGCGGGCAACGAGACCACCCGCAATGCCACCACGCACGGGATGAAGGCGTTCGTCGACTTCCCCGAGCAGTGGGAGCTGTACAAGGAGCAGCGGCCGCGCACCGCGCCGGACGAGATCGTCCGCTGGGCCACGCCGGTCATCGCGTTCCAGCGAACCGCCCTGTCGGACACCGAGATCGGCGGGCAGCAGATCACCAAGGGACAGCGCGTCGGGTTGTTCTACGCCTCGGCCAACTTCGACGAGGAACGGTTCGAGAAGCCCTTCGAATTCGATATTCTGCGCGAGGAGAATCCGCACGTCGGGTTCGGTGGCACCGGCACCCACTACTGCGTCGGAGCGAACCTGGCGCGCCTGCAACTGGACCTGATTTTCAACGCCATCGCCGACGCGATGCCGAACCTGCGGCAAATCTCCGAGCCGGTGCGGCTACGCTCAGGGTGGCTGAACGGAATCAAGAGCTGGCAGGTTGCTTACGAATGAGCGGTCGGGCCCGGAGGAGGTAACGTGCCCAACCACAACGGGCCCCGGTCGATCAGTGGGCAGGTCACCCGTGTCCCCGCACGCCGGGGCCGCGCGCCCGCGGTGAGTGACACCGACATCCGCCGGGTGGCCAGATCCCTTCTCGCGGAACAGGGCCCGGAGGCGGTGACCCTACGCGCGATCGCGCGCGCCCTGGGTATCACCGCCCCGGCACTGTACCGCTACTACGCCTCGCGCGAGGATCTGGTCGCGGCCCTGCGCCGCGACATCTGCGCCGATCTGGCCGAGGAACTCGCCCAGCAGGTCGCCGAACTGCCCGACGACGGCGTCGTACAGCTCCTGGCGGTCTGCCGGGGCTTCCGGCGCTGGGCGCTGGATCACGCACCGGAATTCACGCTGGTGTTCGCCTCGCCCGCCGGGGAGAACGCCAGTGCCATGCGGCAATTCGACGAACCCTTCGGCCGAATCTTCCTGCAGGCGGCCGGTCTGCTGCTGACCACCTACGACATCGTGACCCCGTCGCCCGAGGTGATCCCGGAGGCGTTGTGCGCGGATCTGAAGCGATTCCAGGCCGATCTGCTCGAGGTACTGGCCGAATCGGGTCAGGAGTTCCCGGCCGAGAAGCTGGATCTGGGCGTCACCTACCTGATGACCACCTTCTGGGCGCGCATCTACGGGCACGTCACCCTGGAGGTCTTCGGCAATTATCCGATGGCCGTGAGTGATCCGGACATTCTGTTCGACGCGACGCTCGAGGATCTGGCCCGCAGCATCGGGGCGTGAGTCGCGCTCCGCGGCAACCGGATACGCGACCTGCTCACTTCGGCGGCACGATCGGCATCTCGCCGGTGGCGAACGTCGGCGGATGAATCCCGCGGAAGCGCAGCAGAATTCGCGGCCGACGCAGGAATCGCGCACCCCACTCACCGAGCGTGACCCCGGCCGCCAGCGCACAGCCGACGCCCAACGCGGCGAGTAGTTGATTCAGGCCCGTGGCCTGCTGGCCGTTGAGCAACGCCGAAAGACCCCGGTAGATACTCAGACCCGGCAGCAGCGGAGTGATCCCGGCGACCGCGACGACCAGCGGCGGCGTCAGCGCACGACGGGCCATCAGACCACCGGCCAGACCCACCACGCAAGCCGCAACACCCGATGACATCACCGGCCCGAAATGGTGCCCGTGCATCAGCTGATAACACAGTGTCGCCACCGCGCCACTGGCCGCCGCGGCGGCCAGCGCGCGACGTTCGGCATAGCACGCCAGCGCGAAGGCCAGCGAGGCCACGGCCCCGGCGAGGACCTGCAACGGCAGAGCGGAGATGGGGGAGGAGGAATTCATATCGATCGGGGCCATCTTCACGTGCAGCGCATCGGCGCCCCGCAGTGCCAGGGCGACCCCGGCGATGATTCCGCCGGTCATCATCAGCAGATCCAGCATGCGTGCCGCCGCGGTGATGGGTGCGCCGGTGATCGCGTCCTCGACGGAACCGACGAGCTGTAATCCACTCAGCATCACGGTGATTCCGGCCGCGACGACTAGCGACTGGTACTTCTCCGTGCCGTAGGCGGCCAGGGCGATCGCGGGCAGGGTCGCGATCGCACCGCCGACGATCGCCTGGAAGAACGAGGGCAGCCCGCGATAGTTCAGTGCGCGGTTGGTGCGGTCGATCACGCCGGTCGCCACGAAACTGGCCGCGGCCGTGATCGCGCCGCCGCCCAGCAGCAGGCCGATCGAGGCCGCCAGCAGAGCCCAGCCGCCGGTCGCGACCCAGCGGTTGTAGGGGTGCGGTGCCGAGGTGAGTTCGTCGAGTGCGGCGTGCGCGTCCTCCGGCGGCACCACCTCGCGGCGGATGCGGCGGGTGAGCCGGTCGACCGCGGCCAGGCGGGTGAAATCGAGCGTGCGGTAGTTGACCACCCGCATGGTGGTCGCGGGCGGCATGGTCGGGCCGCGGTCGGCCGAGATACGGATCGAGTTGTAGGTGACGTCGATATCGCAATTCGCCAAACCGTAAGTGGCGGCGATGAATTCGATCTGCGTGGTGGTGTCGGTGACGGCGGTGCCCGAGGCCAGCACGACCTCGCCGACCCGTTCGGCCAGCTCCATCACCTGTGTCACGGTGGCGTCGTCGGACAGGTCGATCGGCCGCAGCGGTGCGGGCGCGGTGACCACGGCATCCACCGTGGCCTTGCGCTCGGCGACGATCCGGTCCGTCACCCAGTCCAGGGCGCGCCGCCAGCGCGGATGCGCCTTCGGCTGATCCGGTTCCTCGGCGGCCTGCGCCTCGATCTCCTCGCTCACGGCGTCACCTCGCCGATGTTCGTGGTCGATGGTTGCCTCTCGTACTCGTTTTCACACCGCAGGGTCTCGCTCACACAGTGCAAGGTAGAGGGTCCGGGCCCCTCGTGTCAGCTCTGGCAGCGAAGCGGTGAGCGTGGTCACGGGGCGGTGCCGTGAACGGGTCGTTAGGGTCGGGGCATGGCATCTCCCGGGAATCAGACAGCGGACATCCTTCGTGCGGCGCTCGACGGCCCCTGGCGCGATGTGCGTGAGCAGGCCCGGCCGCGACTGGACGACGAGCGGCTGTTCGGGGATCCCTACCTGGACTATCACGCGGCGCGGGACCGGGTGCTCGAACAGATGCGGCTGGTCTCGAAATTCGGTCTGGCCGAACGTGGATTCCGGCGCGAGCACGGCGGCACCGCCGATCCCGGCGGCGCGGTGACCGGGCTGGAGATGCTCGCCTACACCGATCTGTCGCTGTGGGTGAAGAGCGGCGTGCAGTGGGGTCTGTTCGGCGGCGCGGTGGAGAATCTGGGCACCGAACGGCATCGCGACGTCGTCACCCGGCTGATGTCGCTGGACCTGCTGGGCTGCTTCGCCATGACCGAGTCCGGGCACGGCAGCGATGTGGCCCAGCTCGAGACCACCGCCACCTACGATCCGGCGACCGAGGAATTCGTCGTGCACAGCCCGACCGAATCCTCCCGCAAGGACTACATCGGTGGCGCGGCCGAACACGCGCGGATGGCGGCGGTGTTCGCCCAGCTGATCACCGACGGCGAGGGCAGGGGCGTGCACTGCTTCCTGGTGCCGCTGCGCGACGCCGAAGGTAACGATCTGCCGGGCGTGACCACCTCGGACTGCGGGCTCAAGGGCGGCCTGCCCGGCGTCGACAACGGCCGCATCCGGTTCGACCACGTCCGCATTCCGCGCGAGAACCTGCTCAACCGGTACGCCGACGTCGCCCCGGACGGCGCGTACAGCTCCGATATCGAGAATCCGAGCCGCCGATTCTTCACCACGCTCGGCACGCTGGTGCGCGGGCGGATCAGCGTCGGCGGCGCTGCCGCGGCGGCCGCGCGCGTCGCGCTGAGCATCGCGGTCCGGTACGCCGAGCAGCGACGTCAGTTCGACGATCCGGATACCGGTGAGGAGGTCGTGCTGCTGGACTACCGCAGCCATCAGCGCCGGTTGCTGCCGCATGTCGCGCGGGCGTTCGCGCTGTCCTTCGCGCAGAACGACCTGGTCCGCCGGATGCATCTGGTGCAGACCGGGCAGGATCTGGATCCCGGCGCACAGCGCGCCCTGGAGAAGCGCGCGGCCGGATTCAAGGTCGCGCAGACCCGGCACGCCACCCGGGCCATCCAGGAATGCCGCGAAGCATGCGGCGGCGCAGGCTATCTCACCGAGAACCGGCTGGTGACGCTGAAGGCCGACACCGATGTGTTCACCACCTTCGAGGGCGACAACGTGGTGCTCACCCAGTTGGTCGCCAAGGAACTGCTCACCGCCTACGCCGACGAGGTGCGTGATCTGGACGCGCTGGGCTGGGTGCGTTTCGCCGCGACCATGGCGCGGGACGTCGCTCGGGAGGGTTCCGGTGTGCGCCAACTGATTCAGCGACTGCGGGACCGCGGCGGCGATTCGGTCGACGACGGGGACCTGTCCCGTCGCGCGGTGCAACTGCAACTGTTCGCCGACCGTGAGGACTATCTGGTGCGCACGGCCGCGCACCGGTTGCAGGCCCGCGCCGAGGAGACCGGACCGTTCGAGGCGTTCGACAACGCCCAGGACCACATCCTGCTGGCCGGTGAGGCGCATATCGAGCGGCTCGTACTCGAGGCGTTCATCGAGGGCATCGCCGACATCGAGGACGAGCAGGCTCGCGCGCTGGCCGATTCGGTGTGCGACCTGTACGTCTACTCCTCGCTGGAACAGAACCAGGCCTGGTACATCATGCACCGGTTCATGTCGGTGGATCGGGCGAAACAGGTGCGTCGCGGAGTGAACGAACTGGTCGACCGCCTGCGCCCGCACGCGCTGACCCTGGTCGAGGCGCTGGGCGTGCCCGAGAGCACGCTGCGCGCCGCCATGCTGGACGATGCGAGCGTGCATCAGGGGCGATAACCGGGCCTCGGCGGCGGCACACGGCGGAGCGGACCGGCGCGGATAAGGTCGGTGCCGTGAAAAGCGCGTCCGCTCTGCCGTCCTATCGGATCGTTCCGCTCGCGACGGTGGTGATCCTCGGCGTCCTCGTCACCGTCCTGCTGCCACTGGCCTTTCCGGCCGGTGGCGGGCCGACCGGATTCGATCGAGTCGTGGACGACCGGATCCACGCCACCCTGGACACGCAGCACACCGTCTACGGGATACTGGTGACGCCCAGCGACGCGCCCGTCGTGCTGGCCGTCCTGCTGCTCGGGGTGCTGTGGTACGCGTGGCGACGGGACTGGTGGCGAGCCGGATTCCTGTTGGTGGCACCGGAACTCGTCGTCGCGATCAACACCTACGCGCTGAAATATGTGTGGCACAGGCAGCTTCACCACTATCTCGCCTACCCGAGCGGCCACACGGTGCAATTCATCGCCATCGCAACGGCTTTCGTGCTGATCGTGCCGACGCCACGGCTCCGGATCGGCACGACGGGCCTGGCGGTGGTGCTACTGGTGGCGATCGCGATCGGCATGGTCGGCTTCGGCTACCACTATCCGACCGACGTGCTCGGCGGCACCGCCACCGCCATCGCCCTGGTGACCGCGATGTACGCGGCGCTCCCGGGCACGCTGCGCCGCGGTGCGAATCCCGTTCAGCCCGGGGCGAACTGAACGACGGCCGTGATCACGAACCACAGCAGCCAGGCCACCGCGACGAGCATGCCCAGCGTGAGCAGCACCCGCATGCCCCCTTGGCGCAGATCCATTTCGCCGGGCTCGTTGGGGTACAGCTTCCACGGGCTGTACCAGGGCATGGCCATCGTGGTCGGTCCGGCCGCGAACTCGTCGGTCTGAGTCATCTCCTCGCGGAACGCCTCGGCCTGCGCCTGCTGCGGCCCGCCGCGCCACAGGGTGGTGTCCACCGGACCGCCGAAACCCTCGGCGACCAGATCCTGCGGCGAGGGCAGATAGGGGAGCAGATTCAGGGCGCGGAAGCCCAGCGCCACCTCGTTGGTCGTCCACTGCGCGCGTCCCATGGAAGCCATGGTGTCGAGATAGTCGGCCAGATGCCGCTGGTGGTCGCCGATCACCACCTGCAGTCCGGGATCGTCCCAGAGTTGCCGCAACCGCACATTCGAACCCTGCGGCGGCACCACCAGCACGAGGCCCTGCACCACGCGCTGGCCGAGGCCGCGTTCGGCCAGGAACGCCTGTAGCGCATAGGTGTGCCTACGCGAGGAGTCGATCGGGTTGCGCCGGCCACCCTCCAGGGAGACGACCTGGCTGCCGACCCGCCAGGGACCGTCCAGCGGCACCTCGAGTTCCCCGGACACCTGTTCCACCAGCGCCTCGGCCTCGATGACCACGCAGCTGGTCGGGGTCCACACGATCGCGTCGAACTGATGCAGCTGCTTGTCGTGGAACAGACTGCAGTTCACCATGGCGACGCCGTGCGGATCGCTCGGCCCCTTCCAGGTGCGCAACCAATCGATCAGCACCCGCTCGGCGAGCGTCCCCGCGGAGTTCTGCACGCGCACGAGCATTGGCGACCCGCCCTTCTGTAATTTTGGCCTCTGCTTCGCTCCGGCGGGTATTTCGGCGCCCGAATGGCTCGTCGTGCAGCCCTCGAGACTCGGCCTTCGGCCATGCGCTTCGAGGACTGAACGACGAGCCGCGCCGAAAAACTTCGGGTTGGCGTATTCGGCCCGACTGTTCCGGCGCACGGAGATGCTTCGCCGCTGGGCGCGTTCGCTGTGGTTGGGAGAGCACGCATCTCACCGTCAACAGGATAGTCGGACCCGCCGGATCATGGTCGAACTTACTCGCACGGGAGTGTGTCGCTCAGGCGATGGGGACGGTCGGGTCGGCCGGAGTGATCGGCAGTCGCAGTGCGCCGGGAGCCCAGACCGGGACGGACGGCTGGATCGGGGCGACCGGTTCGATGCGCCGGTACGCGCGGCCCAGGGGCGGGCGCGGATCGGGGGCGCCCTTGTTGGGCCAGAACGCCATCGCGCGTTCGGCCTGTGCGGTGATGGTCAGCGACGGGTTCACGCCCAGATTCGCGGTCACCGCCGAGCCGTCGGCGATGTGCAGGCCCGGATGTCCGAAGACGCGCTGGTACGGGTCGACCACGCCGTCGTCGGGGGTTTCGCCGATGACGCAGCCGCCGATGTAGTGCGCGGTCGCCGGGATGTTGAACACATCCATCACCAGGCCGTGCACATCGCCGTCGACCTTCTCGCCGAAGCGGCGGCCGACCTCGTGCGCCATCGGGATCCAGGTCGGGTTGGGTGCGCCGGTGCCCTGTTTGGTCTTGAGCCTGCCCCAGCGCCGGAACGAGGTGAGCGAGTTGTCCAGTGACTGCATGACCAGCAGGATCACCGACTTCTCCGAGGCGTGCCGGGCATTGAGGCTGCGCAGGAACACCATCGGCTGGGTGAACATGGCCAGCAGGAAGCGCAGGAACCGGAACGCGCCGCCGTCCACGATCGGCACCGACATCGGGAACAGCGCGTTCTGCCCCTTGCCGTAGTGGCAGACCTCGATGTGGGTGTCCGGCTCGGGATGGATCGAGGAGGTGATCGCGATGCCCTCGGCGAAATCACGCCGGTCGCGGCTGACCACGTTCAGAATCGCCTCGGAGTTGCTGCGAGTGAGCTCGCCCAGCCGCGGGGACAGCTTCGGCAGTACCTTCTCGTCGCGCATCTTGTGCAGCAGCTTCTGCGTGCCCAGCGCGGCCGCGGCGAAGACCACCTGCTCGGCGGTGAAGGTCTTGCGCTGCTTGCGAATCCAGCGATCCGAGCGGCCGGTCTCGATGGCGTAGCCGCCGCCGATCATCGGCCGGACCTTGCTCACGGTGGTCAGTTCGAAGATGTGCGCCCCGGCCTCCTCGGCCAGGTACAGGTAGTTGGTCGGGGTGGTGTTCTTGGCGTTGTGCGGGCAGCCGGTGAAGCAGCGCGCGCAGTGCACACAGCCGTTGCGGCGCGGTCCGGCCCCGCCGAAGTACGGATCGTCGACCTCGGCGCCGGGATCGTCCTCGTTGAAGAAGACCCCGACGTTGGTCGGATGGAAGGTGTCCGAGACGCCCAGATCGTCGGCGATCGCGCGGATGACCTCGTCGGCGGGGGTCGTGCGCGGATTCGGCGCCACGCCGAGCATGCGCTTGGCCTGGTCGTAATAGGGCGCGAGCTCACTGCGCCAATCGGTGATGTGCGCCCACTGCCGGTCCTCGTAGAAGTTCGGCAGCGGCTCGTACAGGGTGTTGCCGTAGATCAGCGAACCACCGCCCACCCCGGCCGCGGAGAACACCGCGCACTTGCCCAGCACGCTGATCCGCTGCGGCCCGGTCAGACCCAGTCGCGGGGCCCAGAGCGACTTGCGCACATTCCAATTCGTGTTCGGAATGGCCTCGGCGGGCCAGCGGCGACCGGACTCGAGGACGGCCACCCGGTACCCCTTCTCGGTCAGCCGCAGCGCACTCACGCTCCCGCCGAACCCGGAGCCGATCACTACGACGTCGTAATCGAAGTCGGGCATGGTCTTCCTCTCGAACGAGCACATCGCATGAAACGCTTTCGCCGATCATTCTCCTCACCCCGCCCGACGGCCCGGAACTCGGCCCGCAACATCTCCGGTACCCCCTCCGGCGTGCCCGAATGGCGACGCCGGGCCGATTCGGGTAAGCAACAGGCTGTGACGAGCCAATCCGGTGGCGCCCCACCGGCCCCGCGGCGCGAGGACCGCATCCTCACCCTGCCCAACGCGCTCAGCGCGCTGCGGCTGATCGGGGTTCCGGTCCTGCTGTGGCTGCTGCTGGTCGTGAAAGCGGACGGGTGGGCGTTCGCGTTGCTCATCGCCAGTGCCGTCACCGACTATCTGGACGGCAAACTCGCTCGGTTGCTGGATCAGTACTCACGGCTGGGCGCACTGCTGGACCCGTTCGTGGATCGGCTCTACCTGGTGGCCACGGTGCTCGGACTGATGGTGCGCGGGATCCTGCCGTGGCCGTTCGTGGTGGTGCTGATCGGGCGCGATCTGATCCTGGCCGCGGTCCTGCCGATCTACCGCCGCAGGCGCCTGGATCCGCCCGAGGTGATCTATCTCGGCAAGGCCGCGACGTTCGCGTTGATGTCGGCGCTGCCGTGGTTGCTGGCGGGCCGGATGCACTGGCCGCTGGCAGGTTTCGGCCGTGCGTTCGGCTGGGCATTTCTGATCTGGGGTACGGCGGTCTATATCTGGACGGGACTGCTCTATCTCGGCAAGGCCCTCGCGGTTGCCCGGACGATACCGGCCACTCCGCGTGATTCTCCCCAACGATTAGAGTGATCGCCACGCCCGTGAAAGGACGCCCCGTGAAAGGACATGAGCATTGACCGCCCTTCCCGAGGATCTGCGCTACACCGAGGAGCACGAGTGGGTCCGGCGCACGGGCCCGACCCGGGTGCTGGTCGGCATCACCGACTACGCCCAGCAGCAACTCGGCGACATCGTGTTCGTACAGTTGCCTGCGCTGGACAGCGATGCCCCGGCCGGTGACAGCATCGCGGAGGTGGAATCCACCAAGAGCGTCTCGGACATCTACTCCCCGCTGAGCGCGAAAGTCGTTGCGGTGAACGAGGTTCTGGATTCCACGCCGGAGACCCTCAACAGCGATCCGTATGGCGAGGGCTGGATGTTCGAGCTCGAGGTTCCCGACGCCGCGGCACTGGATGCAACGCTCGGTGAACTGCTCGATGCCGCAGGTTACCAAGGAGTTATCGGGGGCTGAAGCGGCCTTCACAGTTCTACCTGCACGGGATCGCCCTGGCAGGGTACGGTCAAAGCCAACAGATGTGCGGGCGACCGGTGCCGCAATGTCCAAGGGCGCGACAGCCGGTCGCGCTGGGTGATGGCAATGCCGGAATCGGATGCTTGTACGGATAATCGGTTCGAGGAGGAGAGCAAGGGTGAGCGAGAACAAAGACCCGGGTTACGGGGAGAGCGCGGCCGAGACGACGTCGGTATTCCGCGCTGACTTCCTCAACGAGGTCGACGCGTCGCGCTCCGGTGAGCAGACCGGCGAACAGCCGGTGCAGGGTGTCGAGGGTCTGCCCGCGGGTGCTGCCCTCCTGGTGGTCAAGCGCGGCCCGAACGCGGGTTCGCGATTCCTGCTGGATCAGCCGACCACGTCGGCGGGGCGTCATCCCGACAGCGACATCTTTCTCGACGATGTCACCGTCAGCCGGCGGCACGCGGAGTTCCGTCAGGACGACGACACCTTCCAGGTAGTGGATGTGGGCAGCCTGAACGGCACCTACGTCAATCGCGAACCGGTGGACTCCTCCGAGCTGCAGAACGGTGACGAGGTGCAGATCGGCAAGTTCCGGTTGGTGTTCCTGACCGGTCCGCGGCCAGCCGCGAGCGATGCGGCAGGCGCACTGTAGGAGCCGGTACGAGATGACAGGCGCTGCGCAGTGGACCCGCGGAGGGATGTCGATCGGCTCCGTGCTGGATCTGCTGCGTCCGGATTTCCCGGACATCACCATCTCCAAGATTCGCTTCCTCGAATCCGAGGGGCTGATCAGCCCGGAGCGCACTCCTTCGGGTTATCGCAGGTTCTCGGTCGCGGATGTCGAGCGGCTGAAGTTCGTCCTGACCGCACAGCGCGATCAGTATCTGCCGTTGAAGGTGATCAAGGAGCAGCTCGAGGCGATCGACAGCGGTGCCGCGACGCTCGGGGTGCGCGAGGCCCGCGCCCGAGCGGACGGGGCCGACGGACCGGGGAGTGCGCCCGAGCCCGTGCGCCCCGGCAGCGCCCTGTCCCCGCCCCGGCGCCTGGGCGTCGTGCCCGGTGAGGTGACACCGGACGAGCTCCGGTTCGACAGCGAAATCCGTATCGCCCGTGCGGATCTGATCGAGCAGGCCGGTATCGATGAGAAATTTCTCACCGAGCTGATCCGCGCGAATCTGATCACCCCGGGCGCGGCCGGATACTTCGACGCCGAGGCCGTGACGCTGGCGCGTGCGGCCAAGGCGATGAGCGAATTCGGTTTGGAGGCTCGGCATCTGCGGGCCTTCAAACTGGCCGCCGATCGCGAGGCCGCGATGATCGCTCAGATCGCGGCCCCCATCGCCAAGAGCCGGGACGCCGACGCCCGCGCCCGCGCGGAGGAGACGGTGCGCGAACTTGCGGCGCTCTCACTCACGTTGCATACGAGCCTGGTGAAGACGTCGGTGCGCGCTGCCCTCGGCGGCTGAAATCTTCGCCTAGACTCGGTGATACGGCCGGTTTCGTAGTGGCACGCTGGACGGCCGCGAGTATGGGAGGCAGTGGCGAGTCATGACTGAAATGCGTGTGATCGGCATCCGCGTCGAGCAACCTCAGAATCAGCCCGTGCTGTTGCTCCGTGAGGTGGCCGGTGACCGGTACCTACCCATCTGGATCGGCCAGGCCGAGGCCACGGCGATCGTCCTCGAGCAGGAGGGCGTCACGCCCATTCGCCCGCTGACCCACGACCTGATCAAGATCCTGATCCACGATCTGGGCCATACCCTCAAGGAAGTCCGGATCGTCGATCTGCAGGAGGGCACCTTCTACGCGGACCTGGTGTTCGAGAACGATCTGCGGATCTCGGCGCGGCCCTCGGATTCGGTTGCCATCGCACTGCGGGTGGGTTGCCCGATCTATGCCGAGGAGCCGGTGCTCGAGGAAGCGGGGTTGGTGATGCCGGATGAGCGTGAGGACGAGGTCGAGAAGTTCAAGGAGTTCCTCGAATCGGTCTCCCCGGACGACTTCAAGGCGACCGACAGCTGAAGCCGGAATGTGCTCTCGACCTCTAGTAGAGGTCGAGAAACACGCGGTGCGCGGAGTTTGGTTCCATGCCTGTGCTGCCGAGACAATCGAGGGAGTAGCCTCGACAGTTAGGCCGTTGTTCTCTTCGGCGATGCAGTGAGGGAGTAGTCAGTGGGAGACCAACCGCAGCAGACATCACAGGCGCGGCCCGCCACAGTGGTGCAGCCAGGACTGTTCCCCGACGACACGGTGCCCGACGACCTAGTGGGTTATCGGGTGCCGAGTGCCTGCCAGGTGGCCGGTATCACCTATCGGCAGCTGGACTACTGGGCCCGTACCGGCCTGGTCGTCCCGTCCATTCGCAGCGCCACCGGTTCGGGTAGCCAGCGGCTGTACTCGTTCAAGGACATCCTGGTTCTGAAGATCGTCAAGCGACTGCTCGACGCGGGCATCTCGCTGCAGAACATTCGTATCGCGGTCGACCACCTGCGCAGTCGCGGAGTCGAGGATCTCGCGGGTATCACCCTGTTCTCCGACGGCGCGACGGTCTACGAATGCGCCTCGCCCGAGGAGGTAGTCGATTTACTGCAGGGCGGGCAGGGCGTGTTCGGCATCGCGGTCAGCGGTGCGATGCGAGAGCTGACCGGCGCGATCGCGGCCTTCCCGGCCGAGCGGGCCGAGAGCCACACCGCCTCCGAGCGTCCCGAGGACGAATTGGCGTTCCGCCGGAAGGTGCGCGAGAACCGCAAGACCGGGTAGAGATCATCCGAGAGTTCGGCGAGCCCCGTGACCACGGTCGCGAGGCTCGTTCGTGTCTCCGGGGCTTTCAGATCGACGCGGCGGTCATTGTGTCCTGTGTCGCAGCTGGTCGGCCGGAAACACAGACGATACACAGGGGCCACTAGACTGGCAGTGCGCCAATGCCGTGCGGGAGAGTTCCGGGTTTCGTCCCGGGCGCCGAAGGAGCAGCACCTCCCCGTCAATCTCTCAGGCACAAGGGACCGTGCGGGCAGTGGGCGCCTCTGGAAAGAGCTGGCCGCACACAATGCGGACCAGCCGCCCATGGGGAAAAGGTCCGCCGCGCGCGTGCCCCGAATCTCTCAGGCGCCACGACAGAGGGGGAGGGCCCGACGTTGTCGACCCGCCCGTCGACGCCGCCCGACCCCTGGGAGTTGCCGTGACCCGTCCCTTCGCCGACCGTCATATCGGTCCCGACTCCGCCGACCTCGCCGAGATCCTCGACGTCGTGGGCGTGCGTTCGCTCGACGATCTGGCCGGGCGCGCGGTCCCCGCCGCCATCCTCGACCCGGCCGCCGACACCGGCCTGGGCGTACTGCCCCCGGCCGCCTCCGAACACGAGGTGCTCGCCGAACTGGCCGAACTGGCCCATGCCAACACCGTCGCGACCTCGATGATCGGGCTGGGGTACTACGACACGTTGACCCCGCCGGTGCTGGTGCGCAATCTGATCGAGAATCCGGCCTGGTACACCGCCTACACGCCGTATCAGCCGGAGATCAGCCAGGGGCGGCTCGAAGCGCTGCTGAACTTCCAGACCATGGTCTCGGACCTGACCGGCATGGAGGTGGCGAACGCGTCCATGCTGGACGAGGCGACCGCCGCGGCCGAGGCGATGACGTTGCTGCGCAGGGCGAATCGGGCGAGCAAGTCCGCGCGGCTACTGATCGATGCCGACCTGTTCCCGCAGACGCGCACCGTGCTGTACACCCGCGCCGAACCGCTGGGCATCGAGATCGTCGAGGCGGATCTGAGCAGTGACATGCCCACAAGCCCGCCCCGGTTGCCGGAGGGTGAATTCTTCGGTGTGCTGGTGCAGACGCCCGGCGCGTCCGGCCGCATCGTGGACTGGACCGCGCTGATCGAGGCCGCGCACGAGCGTGGCGCGCTGGTGGCGGCCGGTGCGGACCTGCTCGCGCTGACGCTGATCACGCCGCCGGGGGAGCAGGGCGCGGACGTATGTTTCGGCACCACACAGCGTTTCGGGGTGCCGCTGGGATTCGGCGGGCCGCACGCCGGATATCTCGCGGTGCGTACCGCCCACGCGCGCCAGCTGCCCGGCCGCCTGGTCGGAGTGTCCGTCGACGCCGACGGCAGCACCGCCTACCGGCTTGCGCTGCAGACCCGTGAGCAGCACATTCGCCGGGAGAAGGCCACCTCGAACATCTGTACCGCCCAGGTGCTGCTGGCGATCGTGGCCGCCATGTACGCCTCCTATCACGGCGCGGACGGGTTGCGGGCCATCGCGCGTCAGGTGCATCGGCACGCCGCGGATCTGGCCGCCGGACTCGGGGAAGCCGTTGTGCACGAACGGTTCTTCGACACCGTGCTGGTGCGGGTGCCCGGCGGCGCGGAGGCCGTGGTCGGCAAGGCACAGGGCCGCGGAGTGAATCTGCACCTGGTCGACGCGGACCATGTCTCGGTGGCGTGCGATGAGGCGACCACCGCCGAACATATCGGTATCGTGCTCGAATCCTTCGGTGCGACAGCGGATTCGGATCGCGCGCCGGTGCCCGGCATCGAGGACCGCCGGTCGGAGTATCTGACGCATCCGGCCTTCACCCGGTACCACACCGAGACCGCGATGCTGCGCTATCTGCGGCAGCTCTCGGACAAGGATATCGCGTTGGACCGCAGCATGATTCCGCTCGGATCGTGCACCATGAAGCTCAACGCGGCCGCGGAGATGGAGCCGATCACCTGGCCCGGTTTCTCCCGTCTGCACCCGTACGCCCCGGTTCAGGACGTGCCCGGCATCCTGCGGGTGATCGAGGATCTGGAGAGCTGGCTCGCGGCCATCACCGGATACGACCGCGTCAGCCTGCAGCCCAATGCGGGAAGTCAGGGCGAATACGCCGGGCTGCTGGCGATCCGGCGCTACCACCTCGATCGTGGTGACGCCCGGCGTGACACCTGCCTCATTCCCTCCAGTGCGCACGGCACCAACGCCGCGTCGGCGGCGATGGCCGGGCTGCGCGTGGAGGTCGTGAAGTGCCGCGAGAACGGCGATGTCGACCTGGACGACCTGCGTGCCAAGATCGCCGATCACGCCGATCGGCTGGCCTGCATCATGATCACCTATCCGTCCACGCACGGTGTGTACGAGCACGAGGTCGCGCAGCTGTGCGCCCTGGTGCACGATGCGGGCGGTCAGGTCTACGTGGACGGGGCGAATCTGAATGCCCTTGTCGGACTTGCCCGTCCGGGCCGATTCGGCGGTGACGTCTCACATCTGAATCTGCACAAGACCTTCTGCATTCCGCACGGCGGCGGCGGTCCGGGCGTCGGCCCGGTCGCGGTGCGCGAACATCTGGCGAAGTATCTGCCCGGTGATCCGCTGGAGACGGGTTCGCACGCGGTGTCCGCGGCCCGGTACGGTTCGGCCTCGATTCTGCCGATCACCTGGGCCTACGTCCGGATGATGGGTGCGGACGGTCTGCGCCGTGCCACCCTGACCGCCATCGCGTCGGCGAATTACCTTGCGCGGCGGCTCGATTCGCACTTCCCGGTGCTGTACACCGGTTCGGACGGCGTGGTCGCCCACGAATGCATCCTCGACCTGCGCGAGATCACCAAGCGTACCGGCGTCACCGTCGACGATGTGGCGAAGCGGTTGGCGGACTTCGGATTCCACGCGCCCACGATGAGTTTCCCGGTCGCGGGCACGCTGATGGTCGAGCCCACCGAGAGTGAGAACCTCGAGGAGTTGGACGCCTTCATCGATGCGATGATCGCCATCAAGGGCGAGATCGATCAGGTAGCCGCGGGCGTCTGGCCTGTCGCGGACAGCCCGCTGCGCGGCGCCCCGCACACCGCCGCCTGCCTGGTCGGCGAATGGACCCACCCCTACAGCCGCGAAACCGCGGTCTACCCACAGGGTCTGGGTGCGGCCCGTGCCAAGATCTGGCCCTCGGTGCGCCGCATCGACGGCGCCTACGGCGACCGCAATCTGGTCTGCGCTTGTCCGCCGCTGGATGCCTACACCGACTGATCGAGCACACCCGGCGCCTCTCCGGTTCGCGGCCTGCGCGGCGCAGCCCGCGTCATTCGGCCGGAGAGGGCCTGGGGCACACCATGTTACAGAATTCGGTGGGGCATTTATTCCATCGGTAACCATTGCGCAACACGGCGAGCGTGAAATCTAACTGTAGCCGGAACAGCTACAGTATCGGATCGTCCCGCGGTCCGGATTCGTCTCCGCAACGACGCGTGGTCCGATATTCCCCGACGGCAATTGTAGTGCCGTTATCCACCATTCCGGGAGTGCCCCATGTCCGTATTCGACGCCACCATCACCGAGAATATCGAGAAGTCCCTCGCCGAGATTCCGCACCCGTCGCTGCCCGCCGGTTCGAATCTGTACGGCGGCACGAAGATATTCCCCGACTACCAGGCCGAGAACGGGGAGAGCTATTTCACCCTGGTCCACGGTATCGCCCACGAATCCTCGGTGGCGTTCGTGGCGGTTCTGCAGGCCACCCGTGCACTGCGGAAGGGTTTCGAGTCGGCGATCTATTTCTACGGACCGGGTGCGCTGAACTGCCTCGCCACCCGAGGATTTCCGAAGACCGGTGATTCCGGATTCCCCGGTGAGCAGAATATCAACGACGCGTTGGCGACCTTCATCGCCGAAGGTGGCACGGTGTTCTGCTGCCGATTCGGCCTGGCCCTGCACGGTGCTCGCGAAGAGGATCTGATCACCGGTGTCGTTCCGGCGCATCCGCTGGACGTGCAGGATGCGGTCATCCACTACGCGCGCAAGGGCGCCATCATCAATTCCACCTACATGGTGTGATCCCGCATTTCTTCGGTAACGAGGTACAACATGGTCACCATCGGATCGGTTGCCGCCAATTTCACCCGGGATCTGGAACAGAATTTCGCCACCATCGCCGATTTCGTCACGCGGGCCAGGCGTCGCGGTGTGGATTTCCTGGTCTTTCCCGAGGCCGCGATCGGCGGCTATCTGTCCAGCCTGGGCAATCACGGCGATACCGTCAAGACCACGACACGCTCACTGCCCCCGGCGATCCGGCTCGACGGCCCCGAACTCGCCCGGGTCCGCGAAATAGCCGGTGACGTGATCGTCGCGATCGGTTTCTGCGAACTCGGCGAGGACGGCGAAACCCGGTACAACGCGGCGGTTCTGCTGGACGGAGAACGGATCTACGGCAGCTACCGCAAGGTGCATCAGCCATTGGGCGAGAACATGTCCTATGCGGCCGGTGACGGTTACGGCATCTTCGATACGCCGGTCGGGCGGATCGGCTTGCAGATCTGCTACGACAAGGCATTTCCCGAAGCCGCGCGCATGATGGCGCTGGGCGGAGCGGAGATCATAGCCAGTCTGTCGGCATGGCCGGCGGCCCGCACCGCCACCGCGGAGAATCTGCAGGACGACCGGTGGACCTACCGGTTCAATCTGTTCGATACCGCTCGGGCATTGGACAATCAGGTGTTCTGGGTGGCCTCGAATCAGTCGGGCAGCTTCGGTTCGCTGCGATACGTGGGCAATGCCAAGATCGTCGACCCGGGCGGCAACGTCCTGGCCACGACCGCCCTCGACAGCGGACTGGCGGTCGCCGAGGTCGATGTGGAAGGCACGTTCACGGCCATGCGAGCGGGGATGTTCCACCTGCGGGATCGGCGGCCCGACGTATACGGACCGCTGGTCGCCGACGACACCGCAGCCGCTGCGTGGCGGGAGATCGCGCATGCCTGAAATGACGTTCACCGTCCGGTGGCCCGAGGGCGCACCGGTGGGCTACTACTCGCCGAGCCTGGTCGTTCACGACTTCCTCACGGCCGGAACGCAATACACCGTCGGCGACTTCGTGCACCGGTCCGTCACCGCACTGGACCACGCGACCGAGCGGGTGCGGGCGAAGTTCGGGTTCGCCTGCACCTCGGCTCGGGCCACCGCGGAGCAGATCCGGTTCGCCGCAAGCGCTTTCCCGGCGGACGCGTTGGTGGAGATCGTGGCACTGGAACCGCCGCTGCCCGAGAAGGCGCCGTCATGACCACGGCGGCGAATCACGCTCCGGTCGTGGTGGTGGGCGCGGGGCAGGCCGGACTGTCGGTCAGCTGGTATCTGGGCCGGGCCGGGATCGAGCATCTGGTGGTCGAATCCGGGACGCCCATGCACGCCTGGGCCGACACTCGTTGGGACAATTTCACACTCGTCACGCCGAACTGGCACTGCCGACTGCCCGGCTACGGCTACGAGGGCGGCGATCCGGACGGTTTCATGACCCGGGACGAGGTGGTGGATTGGCTGGCCGGATGGCTGGACACCTTCGATCCGCCACTGCGCACGCATACCAAGGTCAGTCGATTACGTTGTACTGCAGACGGTTTCGAACTGACGCTGGAATCGGCGTCCGGTGTCGAGTCGCTCCGCTGCGCACAGGTGGTCGTGGCGACCGGCGGATATCCGCTGCCGATCCTGCCGCCGTTCGCCGCAGCGATCGATCCCGCTGTCGCGCAGCTGCATTCGGAGCAGTACCGCAATCCGGAGCAGTTGCCCGACGGAGCCGTGCTGGTGGTCGGCACCGGGCAGTCCGGTGCGCAGATCGCCGAGGATCTGCATCTGGCGGGGCGGTCGGTGCACCTCGCCGTCGGCGGCGCACCGCGGGTGGCGCGGCGCTACCGTGGCCGCGACTGCATGACCTGGCTCGCCGACATGGGCGTGTACGACACACCCGCCCAGCAGTATCCGGGCGGTAAAGCGGCACAGGAGAAGACCAACCACTACGTCACCGGCCGCGACGGCGGCCGGGACGTGGATCTGCGCCGCTTCGCCGTCGAGGGAATGACGTTGTACGGCACGCTCATCGGCGGCAAGGACACCGAGCTGGCATTCGCTCCCTCGCTGACCGCGGCACTCGATCGGGCCGATTCGGTGTACAACTCGATCTGCTCGGATATCGATCGCTACATCGAGGACACCGGGATCGACGCGCCGCCGCGGTCCCGCTACGAGCCGGTCTGGGCTCCCGCCGCGGATCCGACCGGGCTCGATCTGGCCGCGGCGGGAGTGCGAAGCATCGTGTGGGCCATCGGGTATCGGCCCGACTACCGCTGGATCGAGGCGAGCGCATTCGACGGAGGCGGTCGTCCGATGCAGACCCGCGGCATCACCGAGGTGCCCGGGTTGAGCTTCGTCGGTCTGCCCTGGATGCACACCTGGGGTTCGGGACGTTTCCTGGGCATCGACCGGGATGCGCGACACGTAGCCGAGTCCGTCGTCACCACGCTGTCCTCGGCAACGGTGCCGGATGCCCTGCCCGAGAACGGAGTTCGATTGTGAACACCCCCTCGACCCGAGTGGATCTGACGCTCATCGGCATTCGCGGCACGCCACCGGTGCACCGCACCGGAGGCGCCGGGCCGAGCGACGACGGTCACCTGCTGATCGACGGTCTGCCCGCCGCGGTGCCGCGAAATCCGGACAGCCCGTACGTCTTCGACGGAGACCGGGTGTTGTTCGACGGCACCGATACCGGCGTCGAGGTTACCGCCGTGGAACGGCCGCGGTTCTACGATCGGACCACGGCCACCGGCGTGCCCTACGAGAAGATCGCGAAGCTGCACGGCCGCAGCGTGCTCGCGACCACGGTGCTGCAGACCTGCATCCGATACCGGGAGGATCAGCGCTGCCGATTCTGCTCGATCGAGGCATCGCTGCGTGCCGGAGCCACCACCGCGGTCAAGCAACCCGTTGAACTCGCCGAAGTCGCCCGTGCCGCAGTCGATCTGGACGGCGTGACCCAGATGGTCATGACGACCGGCACTTCGGCGGGTCCGGATCGCGGGGCGCGTCATCTGGCCCGATGCGTGCGCGCGGTGCGGGCGGCGGTTCCGGATCTGCCGATTCAGGTGCAGTGCGAGCCGCCCGCGGATCTGTCGGTCCTGACCGACCTGCGCGCTGCGGGGGCCGATGCCATCGGTATCCATGTCGAGTCGCTCGACGACGCGGTGCGGCGGCGGTGGATGCCGGGCAAGGCGACCGTGCCACTGGCCGAGTACCGCCGGGCCTGGAGCGAGGCGGTCCGGGTGTTCGGACGCAACCGGGTGTCGACCTATCTGCTGGTCGGCCTCGGTGAGGATCCGGACGAATTGATCTCCGGGGCAATCAAATTGGCGGACTCGGGGGTGTATCCGTTCGTGGTGCCCTTCCGTCCGCACGCGGGCACCCTGGCCGTCGACGTCGACCGGGCGACGGCGCCGGATCCGGCGGTGCTGGAACGGGTGACCCGCGCGGTGGCGGATCACCTGCTGCGCATCGGAATGCGTGGATCCGCACAGCAGGCGGGCTGCGCGGCCTGCGGAGCGTGCAGCCTGCTTCAGGTGATGGGAGCCTGACATGCTCGACGGCACTTCGTATTCGGCTGTCTCGGCAGCGCCCACTGCGGCTCTGTCGATCCTGGCGGGGGAGCCGCCCGCCCGGCGACCCGAATTCCTCGTCACCGTGGCGGACGCACGCACCCGGCGGGACCATCTGCGTCTGCGTCACCGCGAATTCGTCGAGCGGCAGCGGCTTTTCCCGCGATCGGATCTCGACGAGTTCGATGCCGACCCACAGACGATCACCCTCGTCGCGGTGGCACCGGACGGTGTGGTGCTCGGCGGAGTCCGGCTGGTCTCACACCGCGACCCGGCCACCGGAGCGGATATCGGCTGGTGGTCGGGGAGCAGGCTCGCGGTCGTGGACACCCGGCACGCCCGGGGAATCGGTGCGGCACTGGTGCGTGCGGCGTGCGCGCACGTCGAATCGGCCGGTGCGCTGCGTTTCGATGCCACCGTGCAGGACCGTCACGTGGCCCTGTTCCGGCATCTGGGTTGGGACGAAACCGGTCCCGGGCCGGTCGTCGGCGGCCGCGCGCATCGCCGCATGCGGTGGCCGGTGGGGCTCGTGCGGCGAGCGGTCGAGGCCACCAAGGCCCCGCTGGGGACGCTGCTCACACCGCTGCTGCGGCACCCGGATGGACTGGGCCCCAAGGGTTTCCGGGGTGACGACGGCGCCCCGGTGCCGGGGACGGACGTGATCGCGGCGTGCGATGCGATTCTGCCGTCGATGGTCGAACGCGATCCGGAGTGGGCGGGTTGGTGTTCGGTGCTGGTGAACGTCAACGACCTCACGGCCATGGGTGCGCGCCCGGTCGGTCTGCTCGATGCGGTGGCCGCACCCACCGCGGGGCACCTGGACCGGATCGTGCGCGGTCTGGCCAGGGCCGCCGACGCCTGGGACGTGCCGGTCCTGGGCGGGCATACCCAACTCGGCGTACCGGCGGCGTTGGCGGTCACCGCGCTCGGGACGACGCCTGCGCCGGTGCGGGCGGGCGGCGGAAAAGTCGGGGACCGGGTCTCGCTGATCGCCGACCTCGGCGGTGAGTGGCGGCCGGGATACCGAGATCGGCAGTGGGACAGTACGAGTCGGCGCGGCGGCGGCGAGCTGCGGGGTATGGCGGAGGTGATCGGGCGGCTGCGTCCGGCGGCGGCGAAGGATGTCAGCATGGCGGGCCTGGCCGGAACACTGGGCATGCTCGCCGAGGCCTCCGGCACCGGGGCCGAACTCGACATCGCGGCGATCCCGCGGCCCGCCGGGGCCTCGATGGGCGCGTGGCTCGGGTGCTTCCCCGGGTTCGCCATGATCGTCGCCGATCCCGAACCCGTGCACACGATTCCGGCCCCGCTCGCCGCCGCGCCGTGCGGACGGCTGACCGCGGAACCGGGCGTCCGGTTCCGCTGGCCGGACGGAACGATCACGGTGGCACTCGACTCCGGCGTGACCGGTCTCGGTGCGGCCTGACCCGGCCGGATGATCGACCGCCGGGCCGTCGACGCTGCTGGAGGAGTGAACGGCGGAGCGCAATGGTGGGGCAGGATGATCGACGGGAGTCGGTCGGACGACGCTGCCGGACGAGGAGTGCGGATATGACGATGGTGACACTGGGCGCGGTCGCGGGCCACTTCGGCCGCGATCTGGAACGCGGGCTGGACAAGGCGCTGGGGCTGATCGAGGCCGCCGTGCGCGACGGCGTCGACCTGCTGGTGTTCCCGGACGCGGCGCTCGGCGGATACCTCGGCGACCTGCGCAGTCCGGCGCTGGACGACCTGCCCCCGGCACTCGATCCGAACAGTCCGCAGATCGCCGCCCTGATCGCGGCGGCCGGTCCGGTGACGGTATGCGTCGGATATGCCGAAGCGGCCGGTGACCTGCGGTACAACACCGCGGTCTGTCTGTCCGGGGACGGAGTCCTGGGCACCCACCGCAAGGTTCATCAGCCCGCCGGGGAGCATCTGGCGTATGCGGCGGGGGACGTCTTCGGCGCGTTCGACACCCCGGTCGGTCGGCTCGGGATGTTGATCGACTACGACAAGACCTTTCCGGAGTCGGCGCGGTCCCTCGCCCTCGACGGCGCGACCGTCATCGCGGCGCTGTCGGCCTGGCCCGCCAGCGTCACCGATCGCTCGGCGCGGCTGCCCGCGGACCGTCAGTCCCGGCTGTTCGACCTGTACGACTGCGCACGAGCCGCCGAGAACCAGGTCTTCGTGGTGTCCTCGAATCAGACCGGGGTGCAGGGCGAGCTGCGGTTCCTCGGCCAGGCGAAGGTGGTCGGTCCGGGCGGCGACATTCTCGCCACCACCAGATCCAAGGGCGGGCTGGCCGTGGCGACTGTCGACGTCGAGGCCGAGATAGTCCGGGCGCGCCGGGTTCTCGACCACCTCGCCGAGCGCCGGACCGATACGTATCTGCTCGAATCACCCTCTCGCACCAGGTGATTCACCGCTGAGCCAGGAGGAGGCATGCCGTGCGAGTGGCCCTGCTGACCTATTCCACCAAACCGCGCGGTGGTGTGGTGCACACCCTGAACCTGGCCGAGGCGCTGACCGATCTCGGTGTGGAGGTGACGGTCTGGTCGCTGGCGCGCGGTGGTGACCAGGGGTTCTTCCGCGCGGTGGACGACCGGGTGCGACTGCGGCTGGTGCCGTTCCCGGAGGTGCCGGGTGAGCAGGTCGAAGACCGGATCGTCCGCTCCATCGAGGCGCTGCGGGACAATTTCTCCGCCGCCGAATACGACGTGGTGCACGCGCAGGACTGCATCAGTGCGAACGCGGTCGGCCGATGCGTGCGCACGATCCACCATCTCGATCACTTCACCACTCCGGTGCTGGCGCAGTGTCACGAGCGGGCGATCGTCACACCGTACGCGCGGATCTGCGTATCGCGGGCGGTCGCGGACGAGGTGCGGGCCGGGTGGGGATTCGAGCCGACGGTGATTGCGAACGGGGTGCGGGCCGACCGGTTCGCCGCGGCCGCCGCGTCGACGCCGCGGGCCACCGCGGCCCGGCAGCGGTGGCGAGATCGCCTGGGGCCCTACGTTCTCGCCGTCGGCGGGATCGAACCACGCAAGGGCAGTATCGATCTGCTCGAGGCATATCGGCTGCTGCGTCGGCGTCGCCCGGACCTGGCCCTGGTCTTCGCCGGTGGCGAGACCCTGTTCGACTACCGCGACTATCGCGCGGAATTCGACCGCCGCCGTGCCGAATTCGGGATCGAACCGGTAGTACTTGGTTCCGTCGCCGACGACGATCTGCCCGCGCTGGTCGCTGCCTGCGACGTCTTCGCCTTCCCGTCCGTGCAGGAGGGATTCGGCCTGGCCGCGATGGAGGCGCTCGCCGCTCGCCGTCCCGTGGTGGCACGTGATCTACCGGTGCTTCGGGAAGTGTTCGGCGACACCGTCGGCTATGCCGTGGACGTCGCCGACCTCGCGGATCGACTGGCCGAGGCCCTGGTCGCCGATTCGGCCCGCGCCGCAACGGGGTTCGCGCTCGCGGCCGCGCACACCTGGGATGCCGCGGCCCGCGCACATCTCGACTTCTATCGCACGCACGCGTTGTCCGGAGCCGCACCCTGACCCGCCTGGCCCGACGTCTCGTCGGCGGATGTGCCCGGGGCGGTGGTCACCGGCGACGACACATCGATGGTCAGGGGGTGGTGAGGGCCTTGTTGACCGCGGTGCCGAAGGACAGGTCGTCGGAGGTGGTGACCTTCGTGTAGGTGCCGCCGGTCTTCTGGGCGAGGGTTTGCAGGGTCGTCGCGCCCTGGCCGCCGATGACGATGACGTCGACGCGGACGTGGTGGGCGGTGTCGGCGGTGAGGTCGGAGATCAGCTGCTGGCCGGTGACCGAGGAGTTGTCGTTCGGGCCGCCGGTGATCAGCAGGACGGAATTGGTTCGGCCCGAGGCGTATCCGCTCACCGCGCTCTTGTAGGCCGCCTCCAGCGCCGGGTAGGTGTGGTCCGACTGGGCACTGGTGACCGAGATATTGCCCAGTGCCTGAGCCAGTTCGGAACGATGCTGGTCGGTCAGCGGCCCGGTCTTGGAGACGATCCGGTAGGGATTGCCGCCGGTCTCACCGGCGTAGGTCCACACGCCCACGCCGAAGTCGGCGGGCATGGTGTCCAGGGTGGACTCGACGGCTCCGATGGTGTTGTTCAGCCGCGTCATCGAGCCGTCGTTGGCGGCCATCGCCGCGGAGGTGTCGATCAGCACCGTGGACTGCACGCCGAGCACCGGGTTGGCCAGGACCGAATGAACCTGGTCCAGTACGGATTTGGCCGGAACCTGCGCGGGCTGCGGTGGGGCGGCGCCGAATCCGGCGGCGGTGAACAGCGGCTGCTGTGCCGGGGCGCGCAGATAGTCGGCGAACATTCCGGCGACCACCTGCTGAGTCTGATCCACCCACGAACCGGTCAGGAGTGCGGCCGGAAAGTCGGCGACCGGTGCGGCCCCGGCGGGACGGTATTCGGCAAGGCCCCCATTGGCTTTGAGTTGCTGCTCGGTAACCGCAACGGCGTGGATGGGCGCGGCGGAGACGTTGCCGGCGGAGGTCGCGATGGTGTTCATCGCGCTGGCCGCATCGGCGGACTGCGGTGCGTCCTGGGCCAGGCGGGAGATCGCCGAGATCACCTGCCCGGAATGCGCGGAATCGTCGGTGAGCGGATCCGAGCCCGATACCGCGGCGCCGACGGAGGTGGCCGCGGCGAGAGCGCCGTCTCCGCTCGGCAGGGCCATCCGCAGCCCGCCCCAGCTGCCGAGCCCGAGTTTGCTCATCGGGCCCTGCTGCAGTGTGGGCAGATCGGACCACGCGGTCTTGGCGGTGGTGAGCGCCTGGCGCAGCTGCTCCGGTACGGCCAGCACGATCGGGCTGACCGCGACGGGTTCGGGAGTGCCCTCGATCACACCCGGAATGCGCATGGATTGCACCGAGCGCGAGGAGTCCGGAATCCACAGGGCGGGGGGTGCGCCGAGTTTGGTGTCCCAGGACTTGGCGGTGAAGCCCGTGACCATGGCCGCGGAGGATTGGGTGTTCACCGCGATGGTGACGCAGTGGTCGCGCACGTGGGGTTTGGTGGCGTTGAATCGGTCCGCAGCGGCCCGGACCGGCCCGGATACGGCCGGATCGACGGTGACTGCCAGGGTTGCGGGGCCTTCGACGCATTCGGCGGCGGCGTTGCGATTCTGGTCGGCGGAGTGCCGGCCGAGCCAGAACCAGCCGATGACGGCCACTACGAGTAACAACACGGCTACCACGGAAATAACCAAACCTTTGCTGATGCCACGCGATCCGCCGATGCTGCGATGTGTACCCACGACGCTCAGTGTATGGTCACGCGATATCCGCCGCTCCGCGCGCCCGAGCATGCTCCGACGGGCAGTGGCGCAGGCCACAACCCCGGCATCGGGTGATGCCGGGGCGGGGCCCTCACTCCCGGATCATGCGGCCGCGGTCGTACTCGTGACCACCCCAGACACCGGACTGGCCGGTACGGGTGGCGAAGTCGCCGCAGGTGCGCCGGATCGGGCATCCGGCGCAGATTCCGCGTGCGTATGCGAAGTCCTGCGACGGGTACGGGAACCAGGCGTCGTGGTTCGGATCACCTCGGCAGGCGGCGGCCCGCCAGTCCTTGGCATCCGAGAGCGGGAACAGGTCGATCAGGGTCGGCTCCTGCACTGCGTTGGTCATGGCGTAACTCCTCGTGTCGCTATGTGGTGGTGGTCGTCAGGTGGGTCGTGGTGAGGTTCTTCCAGACCCGGCGCTGTGCGCGGGCCAGGTCGCTGGGCGCCTTGGGCTCCCACAGCAGTCGCATGCCCGCTTCGGCGGGCGTGCGATCGGCCTTGCGGGTGTTGCAGTCCGAGCACGCGGCGATCAGGTTGGACCAGGTGTTCGGGCCGCCCCGGCTGCGCGGGAGGACGTGGTCGACGGTCCGGGCCCATCCGGCGCAGTACCCGCACCGGTGCTCGTCGCGCCGCAGCACGCCCGCGAGCGTGGCACGGCTCTCGTCGTGCACCAGCACCCGATGCTCGAGGTAGACGTAGCGCCGCAGCCGAATCGTTTCCGGCAGTGCGATTTCCATGCGCTGCGAGCGGATCGGGAACCGGGGTGCACGTTCGACGACGATCTCCGCGGCGTCGCTGATCAGCAGCACCACGGCGCGGTCGGCGCCGATCTCGGTGAGCGCCTCGTAGGAGGCGTTGAGCACCAGCACTTCGGTGTGTATCCAGTTGTCCGAGTCGAGGGCCGCGGCAGCGGCACGGCGGGATGGCATGGGCGTCACCATGTTTCGTGAAAATGCGGATTTCGGATCGGGATCGGGGAGTGGGGCGGTCAGGCCGCGATGGGGAGGCGGCCGAGCGCGATCCCCTTGTGCGCATCACGCGACGGGGTATTCGACAACCGCGCCGGGTACACGCAGAACATCTGCGGGACAACGGTATTCATCGAAGACATCGGCCACCTCCTTTCCGTATTCGCCGAAAGTCGCGCCCCGGTCGTGGACGGCCGAGGCGGTTGTTACATCGTCCTCATGGTGACACAGCGTTACCGCCGCTGTCGGGTCATTTTTTCGCGTGCGACGGGCATGTGCCGCCGTCTTCAACGAGTTCCGCGGCGGAACTATTCCCGCATACGTTTCCGGATCCGATCCGGTCACGGTGTCGAAAACCCCCCGGCTTCTCCGGTATGGGGAGCGATACGATCAACTGCATAATTCGCGGCGGTGGCACGGGGTTGGAGCTGGTGCCACCGCCGTCGTTTCGGTACGCGTCGTGGATTGCGGGGTGGCTCGTGTGGGCTCGGTGTGTCGTCGTTCTGGCTGTCGTCGTCTCCTGCGGCGGTATCGCCGCTGTCGCGCGGGCGCAGCCGCCCGCGCCGAATCCTCCTGCGTTACCGTCGATTCCGGTGCCGCACGGGCTGAGCATTCCTGATCTGCAGCAGTGGATCGACGCGGTGGTGCCCCGTCCGGACATCGCGCAGCCCGCGACGACGGTTCCGAAAGCGTCTGCGCAAACCCGGTCTCCGGCCCCTGCAACGGATCCGGCGAGTCTGCGGGCCGCGGTACTGCCGTCGGACATCGGCGACCCGATGTTCGATGCGCGTCCGGCGGGACTGGCGAGTCTGGCGCCCGGCGACGTCGTGGAGACGCGCGATGTCACCGCGACGGCCGCACCGCTGCTGACGGCGCCGGTGCGCCAGGTGCTGCAGCTGAAATTCCGCACCACCGGTGCGCACGGTGAGCCCTCCTTCGCGACGGCCTCGCTGGTGCTGCCCGCCCGAGCGTGGACCGGACCCGGGGATCGCCCGATGCTGGTGAACAATCTGGCGATCGACGGTCTCGGTCGGCAGTGCACGCCGAGTTACACGCTGGCGCACGGGTATTCGGCCAACACCAACAGTGCGGACTTCTTCCCGCCGCTGACCCAGCTGGCCGTACTGCGCGGCTACGCGGTGCTGATCCCCGACCACGAGGGCCCGGATATGGCCTACGCGGAGCCGTATGTGGCCGGTCATGCGGTACTGGACGCCATTCGCGGTGCGCGCAAACTGCTTCCGGCCGAATTCGGCTCGAGCCGGTTCGCGATGACGGGGTACTCCGGCGGCGCGATCGCGACGCGGGCCGCGGCGGTGCTGTTGTCCGAGTACGCACCGGAATTGGCGTCCTCGGCGGTCGGTGCGGCGGTCGGCGGCGTGCCCGCGGACTATCGCATGCTCTCGACCACGATGAACGCCAATCTCGCGACCGGCGTCTTCATGGCTGCGGTATTCGGTATCGGGCGCGAACATCCCGAGGTGCTCACCTCGATGAACAACCTGGCACAGCAGGTGACCACCTCACCGCTGAAGAACGTGTGCATGAACCTGATCGAGGTGCCGGGGGTGATCACGCCACCGATCGATATCGCCGCCAACATCGCCGATCCGCTGCACAGTGCGGTGGCGCAGAAGGTGTTCGAGGCCACCGACATCTCCGCGCGCAGATCGACCATGCCGCTGCTGGTGTACAACGGCGCCCAGGATTTCTGGATCCCCGCCGCGGGAGCCCGGGAGCTGTACCGCCAGCAGTGCGCCCTGGGCGTGACCGCGATCTATCGCGACGTCCCCGGCGAGCACTTCCTGGCGGGGGACACCGGCTGGCCCGGACTGATCACCTGGCTGGATCAACGTCTGCAAGGAGTGCCCGCACCGGACGAATGCTGAACGCGGCGTGCGATTCCCGGGACTCGAGCAACGGACCGGCGTCGTGATCGCGGCGCGAATGGAGTATCGAAGATGTCTCCGGGGATGACGCGAATCGCCTGTAGATGAACGACGTAAGTCACCTTGACGCGTCACGTGACCGATGGGACTCCGCCGTATCACCAGTAGTGAATGTTCAGCTGAACGTCAGATGAACAGCTTCCCGTGTGGTGGTGGGTGGGACTAGCCAGGATGAAACTGTTCAAGTGAGCGCAGAACTCATTGTCCTTCTGATAGTTATAGTTACGGCGTTGGCGTTCGATTTCACGAACGGCTTCCACGACACCGCGAATGCGATGGCGACGTCCATCGCCACGGGTGCGTTGGGTCCACGTACGGCCGTAGCGATGTCCGGTGCGCTGAATTTGGTCGGCGCGTTCCTCTCGGTGGAGGTGGCCAAGACAGTCTCGTCCGGATTGCTACGGATCGACCATGTCCATGGCATGGCGTTGTTACAGATCGTGTTCGCCGGCCTGGTCGGTGGCATCCTGTGGAATCTGATCACGTGGCTGTTCGGTATCCCGTCCAGTTCCACGCACGCGCTGTTCGGCGGGTTGATCGGTTCCGCGATGGCCGCTCTCGGCGTGTCCGGGGTGATCTGGACCGGCAACGAGAAGACCGGCCTGATCAACAAGGTCGTCGTCCCGGCCTTGCTGGCCCCCGTCGTCGCGGCGATCGTCGCCGGTATCGGCACCTACATCGTCTACCGGCTGACCAAGAGCTCGGACGAGGTCAAGGTGCGCAAGAGCTTCCGGATCGGCCAGATCGGCTCGGCCGCACTGGTTTCGCTGGCACACGGCACCAACGACGCGCAGAAGACCATGGGCGTGATCTTCATGGCTCTGGTCGCGTACGGCTCCGCCAACAACAGCCAGGAGATCCCGCTGTGGGTCAAGATCTGCTGTGCGCTGGCCATCGCGCTGGGTACCTACCTGGGCGGCTGGCGAATCATCCGCACCCTGGGCAAGGGCTTGGTGGAGATCGACGCACCGCAGGGATTCGCGGCCGAGGCGTCCTCGGCGGCGATCATCCTGACCTCGGCACAGTTCGGTCTGCCGCTGTCCACCACGCACGCCGCGACCGGTTCCATCCTGGGCACCGGCCTGGGTAAGCCGGGTGCGGAAGTGCGCTGGGGCGTGCTCGGCCGGATGGCCGTGGCCTGGGTGATCACCCTGCCGCTGGCCGCCATCGTCGGCGCGGTGTGCTGGGGTATCACCGACCTGGTCCCCGGACTGGGTGGTGTGGTGATCGACGCGGTGATCCTGGTCGCCGCATCGGGTTACATCTACCTGCGTTCGCGGAAGAACAAGGTCGACACCAGCAATGTCAACGAGGACTGGGAGGGCGGGCTCACCCCGCCGTCCGACGTCGCCACCGCCGACAAGGCCACCACGGCCGCCTGAGGAGGGTTCTGATGCATACGGTAAGTGCCATTGCCACCTCGCTCGGCGAGGTGATGTTGATCGCGCTGATCCTCGGTGTGGGAATTCCGCTGATCTTCGCGGTCGGGGTGCGGTTCTGGTCGGTGGAGACCGCCACCGCGAACGGTGCGCCCAGCGGCCGCAACACCGTCTTCCAGGCGGTCGCGTACCTGTGCTTCGCGGTCGTCACGATCGCGGTGCTCCTCGGAATCCTCTACGTCGCAAAGGATTTCATCAGTCACACCTTCGACGTCCAACTGTTCGGCGCGAAGCCCCCGAAGAAGGGATGAGCGCTCGCCGAGCGGGTTCGACCTCGCTCGGCGTTCGATGAGTCTGTCGTTCCGGACGGCCGGGGCACATCATTTGCGGTGTGCCCCGGCCCAACTCGTCTGTTCGGGCGGCGCACGACATGGAGCACGGCAACCGCCCGGCTTGCGCTCACGTGGCCGGGGCACGACGATGACAGCGGAGTTGCCCGTCCCTGCCGTGCCGCGGGCGGCCGGGCGCGGACAAGGTGAAGCGATATCCGCCCCCGGCCCCACAGAACTGGTAGAACATGGCCTTGTCCGAGGTACTGAGCAAAATCGTCGAGTGGTTGCGGGAGGGTTACCCGCACGGCGTTCCCGAACACGACTACATTCCGTTGCTGGGCTCTGCTGGCCCGGCGTCTGACGAAGGAAGAGATCCGTCAGGTGACCGACGCCCTCATCGAGGCCGGAGCCCTGCCCGCCGATCGGGTCGACGCGGGAGTCGCGATCAGCGAGATCACCGACGAACTGCCCCGCGAGTCGGACCTGGACCGCGTCCGTTCGCACCTGGTCGCCAACGGCTGGCCGGTCGACGACGACTGGTCCGAGAAGTAACGCTCACTGTCGGCGGCCGGCTCCGGTGAGCGCGGCCCACGCTTTCCCCCGGAAACCAATGATCCCCCGGCCGAACGAGATTCGGCCGGGGGATCGGCGGGGTCCTGCCCCTGCTGTGGCTGGATCGATGCCCGTTTCGAGACTCAGCCCTTGGCGGCCAGCGCCTTGGCCTCGCGACGACGACGGTGCAGGATCGGCTCGGTGTACCCGTTGGGCTGGTCACAGCCCTCGAGGATGAGCTCCTTCGCGGCCTGGAAGGCGACGCTGCCGGCGAAGTCCGGAGCCATCGGCCGGTAGCTCGCGTCTCCGGCGTTCTGCCGGTCCACCACCGGAGCCATCCGCTCCAGGCTGGCCACGACCTGCTCGGCGGTGACGATGCCGTGCCGCAGCCAGTTCGCCATCAGCTGGCTCGAAATACGCAGGGTCGCACGGTCTTCCATCAGCGCGACATCGTTGATGTCAGGCACCTTGGAGCAGCCGACGCCCTGATCGATCCAGCGGACCACGTAACCGAGGATGGACTGCGAGTTGTTGTCCAGCTCGTTGGCGATCTCGTCGGCGGACCACGTCGGGTCCGCGGACAGCGGGATCTCCAGGATCTGATCGACGGTGGCACGCGCTCCGCCGCGGGCGATCTCGGCCTGGCGCGCGAACACGTCCACCTGGTGGTAGTGCGTGGCGTGCAGGGTGGCCGCGGTCGGCGAGGGCACCCACGCGGTGGTCGCGCCCGAACGCGGGTGGCCGATCTTCTGCTCGAGCATGTCGTGCATCAGATCCGGCATGGCCCACATGCCCTTGCCGATCTGCGCCTTGTGCGGCAGTGCGGCGCTCAGGCCGGTGTCGACGTTCCAGTCCTCGTAGGAGGCGATCCACTGCTGCTTCTTCATATCGGCCTTGCGGACCATCGGCCCGGCCACCATGGAGGTGTGGATCTCGTCGCCCGTGCGGTCCAGGAAGCCGGTGTTGATGAACACCACCCGATCGCGCGCGGCATCGATACACGCCTTCAGGTTGACCGTGGTGCGGCGCTCCTCGTCCATGATGCCGACCTTGAGGGTGTTGGCGGGCAGGCCCAGCACACCCTCGACGCGGCCGAACAGCTCGTTGGCGAAGGCCACCTCGTCCGGGCCGTGCATCTTCGGCTTGACGATGTAGACCGAACCGGTGCGCGAGTTGGAGACCTTGGCCTCGCCGCGCAGGCTGTGCATCGCGGTCAGGGAGGTGAACAGCGCGTCCAGGATGCCCTCGGGCACCTCGTCGCCGTTCGCGTCCAGGATCGCGTCGCTGGTCATCAGGTGTCCGACGTTGCGCACGAACAGCAGCGAACGGCCGTGCAGCACAACGTCCTTGCCGTCCAGGCCGGTGTAGACGCGGTCCGGGTTCATGGTGCGGGTGAAGGTCTTGCCGCCCTTGCTGACCTCTTCGGCCAGATCGCCCTTCATCAGGCCCAGCCAGTTGGTGTAGCCGAGCACCTTGTCCTCGGCGTCGACCGCGGCGACCGAATCCTCGAAGTCCATGATCGTGGTGACCGCGGACTCGAGCACCACGTCCTTGACCCCCGCGGTGTCGGTGCTGCCGATCGGGGAGGACGGGTCGATCTGGATGTCGATGTGCAAGCCGTTGTGGCGCAACAGGATCGAGGTCGGCGATTCGGGGGTGCCCAGGTAGCCGACCAGGGCCGAGGCGTCGGCCAGCCCGATGTCGGTGCCGTCCTCGAGGGTCACCTCGAGTTCGCCGTCGACGATCTTGTACGCCTGCGAGCCGATGTGCGAGCCGGTGATCAGCGGCACCGCGTCGTCGAGGAAGTTGCGCGCCCACTCGATGACCTTGTCGCCGCGGACCTTGTTGTAGCCGGAGCCCTTCTCCGCGCCGCCGGTCTCGGGGATGGCGTCGGTGCCGTACAGCGCGTCGTAGAGCGAACCCCAGCGCGCGTTGGCGGCGTTGATCGCGAAACGCGCGTTCATCACCGGCACCACCAGCTGCGGGCCCGCGGTGGTGGCGATCTCGTCGTCCACGTTCTGCGTGCCGATGGCGAAATCGGCGGGCTCGGGACGCAGATATCCGATCTCGGTCAGGAACTGCTTGTAGGCCGTCTTGTCGTACCCGGCGCCGGGGTTCTCGGCGTGCCAGGCGTCGAGCTTGCCCTGGATCTCGTCGCGTTCGGCCAGCAGGGCACGGTTGCGCGGGGCGAGGTCGTTGATGACCTGCTCGGCACCGGTCCAGAACGCGGCGGAATCCACACCGGTGCCGGGGAGCGCCTCGTTCTGCACGAAGTCGTGCAGAACACTTGCCACCTGAAGCCCGCCGACCTGAATCCGCTCTGTCATCTACTGCCTCATTTCGAGAAAGCCGGATGGAAAAAGTACGACCGTCATGTTACTCGGCGGTAATGGCTCGTCGGTACCTACCCCATTCGGGTCCGCTCCGCAGCTGTCGTCCTTGCCGCTGCTGAGAGGGGCGGTTGTGACCTTTCCGTTACCATGGGCATCGCAAACCGACGACCCGATGTTAGGAAGTTTGATGGGCAGTACCGCCATCGATATGGCGAGTGTGCTTCTGGCACATGCGTCCGCGTTCTGGAATTGGTTCTCCACGGGGTCTTCCGGCTTTCCGCCGGTTTAACCCGTCACGACTCTGCCCGCCGGAAATCCGGCGGGCAGAGTCGTTTTCGGGGTCGGACGTACTCCGGTCAGGGCAGTGGTTCGGCGCCGAGTTGTTGCAGCATGAGCGCGATGATTCCGGCCTCCTGGCTCTGGGCGGTGATCATCGCTCGGGCCTGCTCCTTGACCGCGCCGGAGTTCAGGGCCCGGTCGGCCGCCCGCGCCATGGTGATGCCGCCCAGATGATGGCGATACATCAACTGCAGGAACAGGACCGCGGCGTCGTGGCCGCGGGCGGCGGCCAGGGCGTCGAGTTGGGCCTGGGAGGCCATACCGGGCATGGTGGTCGCGGCGGGAGTGCTCGCGGTGGTCATCGACATACCGGAATGCCCTGGTGCGGCAGTGGTTTCGGTATGCATCCAGGCCATCGGGCGGTCGGACATGGGGGAGGCGCCGGCCAGCCGCAGCCAGCCCAGCATGGTGCCGATCTCCACGCGCTGGGACTGGTCGATCTGCTGCGCGAGCCGCAACACCGTCGGGTCCACACCGGGATCCAGGCGCTGCACCAGGAACAGCGCCTGCTCGTGGTGCGCGGTCATATCCTGGGCGAAGCCGATCTCCGCAGCATTGAGAATCGGTGTGGGACGGGGATGTTCGGGCAGGATCACCGGCCGCAGCGCGGCGCCGATGACCAGCAGGATCAGCGCCGTCGCGGCATAGGCGGCGATACGGTAGGCCCGACCGCCCATCAGGACCCCACGATCGAATGCTGGTTCGCGGGCGGCGAATACACGCTGTTGTCCAGTTGCAGGACCATGAAACCGTTGTCGTTACACGTGGTCCACAGCTGACTGCCGTGCCATTCCGGCGGGGCGAAACACCAGTCCGTGGACAGATCGCCGAAGGCCAGCATCCCCGATCGCGGCGAAAGTGCCTTGGCCGGATCGAATTTCCCGTCCAGCACCGCGCGGGCCATCGAGAAGCCTTCCAGCGCAGGCGGCCCGATGAGCGAGGCGAGCGCATGCGGGGAGTTCCACAGATCCAGGTTCTGGCCGGTGCGCGCGGGCGGGTTGTAGTAGGCGATCTCGCGGGCGTGGAACGGATCCCGCACGTCGAACACCCGGATCCCCGAGGACTCCCAGCCGCAGGCCAGCGCGGTCGGATTGTCCGGCCGGTCGGCCGCGCAGTAGTGCGGATCATAGGAGAACACCGAACCGCCCATCGAGGAGGCCAGCTGGCTGTCCAGATGGTCGGGCAGGTTGATCTCCAGCTTGATCTTGTCGACCACGCGCGGATTCCGCTCGTCGGAGATGTCCACGAGTTTCACCCCGCCTGCACCCGCCTCGTCGACGGTGAACAGATACGGTTTGCCGCCGTAGGTGACCGGAATGCTGTGCTGGGTGGCCCAGCCGTCCGTCCAGAACACCCGGCCGATGTGGTTCACCTGCGGGTTCGGATCGCGTCGCTGGACCGCGCTGATATCGAGCACGGTGAATCCGGCCAGTGCCGACAGATACATCCGGTTGCCGTCCGGGCTGATGCCGAACCCGTGCGCCTCGATACCGGCCATGCCCTGCCAGATCACATGCGGATCGGCCGGGTCGGTGAGATCGACGGCGCTGATGAAGCCGGGCGCGATACCCGAGGCCCAGTAGGTGCGGCCGTCGGGGGAGAAACCGCCCTCGTGCGTCGTGATGGGGAGCGGCATGGCGAGATTGCTGCCCGGACCGGGATTGAGCAGGCGCGGATGCGCGCAGTCGGAGATGTCGTACACCGACAGCAGCCCCGCGCCCTCCAGGAACGGAACGCCGGTGCCCACCAGCAGCTTTCGCGCGACGTTGACCTTCAGGCTCTCCCAGGTGCCCGCCAGCATCGCCGGTTCGGTGAGCGTCGCGGTCAGCACCGGATGCGCCGGATCCGCCACGTCCAGCACCTGCACGCCCTGCGCCGGGCCCAGGATGTTGCCGGGGAAGAACGAGCCGGTGTAGGAGCAGTGCTCGAAGGTGGTGGAGGTGATCCCCGCGCCGCGTCCGGTGTAGCCGCCGACCATCGAGATGTTGCAGCGATAGCCCTGTTTGCTGCGGCCGCTGTTGCGGTCCGCGGCCGAAACGTCGCCCTGCATACCGGTTTCCGGCAGCGAGCCCGGTCCGCAGTTCGCGCGCGGGACCGATGTCGTGCCGACGTCGAGGAATTGTTGAACCTGCGAGGCGATATCGGATTGCAGATCGGCCGACGCCCCGCCCAGCGGCAATGTCGCCGCCGCGAGCAGTGCCGCCAGCACCACCAGAACCGGTTTGGACCGCCGAATTCCCGTGAACCGCCTCATCGCGGAACCCCCAACCTCTCAACCGGTGTCACACCGTTGTGCGGGCGCAGAATCGGCACTCACATCGGTAATCCGGAACGGTAACTCACATAACTGGCCAGTAGGTTCGTTTTCCGGAATGCGACGTCACGTTCCAGCTCCGCGGGGTGCTGCCGGGTCGGGGCGGGTTCGGTCGGTAGGCTCGGCTGTGACCTGCGAAAGGAGCGTTCATGAGCACCACTGATGCCGTCGATCGGTCCACGGAGATCGCATTTCCACTGCCGCCTTGTGCGGATGAGAGCCGGGCATTTCACACGGAGTGGCCGGTACGGCTGGGGGACACCGATGGCGAGGCGCGATTGCGGCTCGATGCGGTGGCGCGGTACCTGCAGGATGTCGGATACGACCATCTGCAAGCAGTGGACGAGGGGAATCTGCATCAGGGGTGGATCGTGCGACGCACCGTGATCGATATGCTCGCGCCGATCGGATTCGGTGATCGGGTGTATCTGCGGCGGTGGCCGTCCGCACTGTCGAACCGGTGGTGCAATATGCGCATCCAGGTGCGCAGCCAGAACGGCGGGCTGATCGAGGCCGAGATGTTCCTCATCCACGTCGACCTCGAGGGCGGGCGTCCCGCCCGGATGAGCGACCGTTTCATGGCGCCGATGCTCGCGGCGACCACGGAACATCGACTGCGCTGGCGGGCCGCGCTCACCGAACGCACCGGCGGCGACGGTCAACGCTGGCAGTTCCCGCTGCGGGTGACCGATGTGGACCGCTACGGACATGTCAACAATGCGGTGCACTGGGAGGCGATCGAGGAGGCGTTGGCGCGGTTCCCGCGGACCTCGCCGTTTCGAGTCGTCCTCGAACACGCCGGTCCCGTCATGGCGGATGACGACGTGCTGATCCGTACCTGGCAGGGCAACGGCGCCCTGCACGTGCAACTCGAGGTCGACGGCAGTGCGCGGACGTTGGCGCGGATCGAATCCGTTCGATCGTCCTGAGCGCTGCGGCGCGTCGATCCGGCGGGTCCGACCGTATCGGTGAAATCAGTTGGTGCGGAACATCTTCGGCGCGTCGCAGTTCGTCGGGGTCCGTCGGGGCCTCGGCATCGGACAGCACCTGCGCACGGGCCTGGACGGCGACGTTCACCATCGGGCCGAATCGCCGGAAGATCTGGATCTCGCCGTCGTATCCGGCGAGGTAGGCGTGATCGGTGCCGTAGGCGTTCGCGGTATCCAGGCGCGCGGCCTGTAGCGCCCAGGCGCGGGCCTGGTCGGGTGTGTCGGGGGTCAGGACGAGCAGTCCGGCGCGGCGGGTGACGTCGCCGCTGTCCGGCCGGTGCCGGTGCCGATCCCACCAGGTGTCCCACCAGAGATCCAGTGCCGGGGGTTCGAGCGTCCGGTCCAGGCCGAAGGACCGCCAGCGCACGGTTCCCTCCGGATTCGCCAGGGGCAGGCGGCTTTTCAGGGTTCGGGCCGACTGCTCGTCGAACGTGGTGCACCAACCGGGAACCAGCACGATCGGATCGGCGGGATCGGCGTCGAACGGGGTCGGCTGCAGGAACGGGCGATCGATCAGCACGACCGTGCCCTGCCTGGCCTGATAGGACAGACCCCACAGCAGCCGGGCCAGCAGGCGTGCGCCGCGATCGTCCGAGAGCACATGCCAGGTGTCGTGAAAACGATTGGTGCTGAACCGGACCCGCGTCCCGGGACGCAACGTGATCACGGTGCGGACGCGATCGTGCGCCCGCATCGGATGCCGATGCAGTTTGAGCCCGTCGGCGACGGATCGCGCGGTATCAGGTCGTTGCTGCTTCATCGCCATCCATAACGCCACAGCGAACTCTCGAGGACAAGCGATTTTCCGGATCGTGGCGAATCGCCGATCCGGTCACCTCGCGGCGAGCACGGGTGTAGAACCAGGGTATGGGAAGGCAGGCGACCATCGTGGTCTACGTGCTGGCGATGATCGTGGTCATCGTCGGAGTGGACATCCTGTTGTTCCGGAACCACTTCTGGGCGCGCCTCATGGTCAACATCGGGATCGTTCTCATCTTCGGCGCGTTCTATCTGCGGTTCGTGAAGGGCGCCTGAGCACGGTCGCCGCAGTCCGCTCGCGGAACGAACCGACGGCTGCGCTGCGAGCGGCCCTATCATCGCCGGGTGGGAAATACGGACGCCGGCGTCGGCGGAATCGATTGGCAGGCAGCGGCGAACGCCGATCGGCCGGTACCCGACGGGATTGTGCTGGACGACGCGTTCGCCGGGGCGGAGCCGGGCCCGTGCCCGGCTTGGGCGTCCAATACCTTCGCTACTCTGCAATCCCTGCATCTGACCCGCGGATTGCGGGACGGCGGCGTTCCGCCCCACGCCGAAGTCGTCGCCGACCGGACCGCCGAAATTCTCCGGATGCCGTATCCCTGGTTGAACTGATCGGGCCTCAGCCGAGTTCGAGACTGTCGGCGGCCTGCGCCGGGGGCGGTGCGGGCGGGGAGATCTCGTCGGCGGGAGCGGGCAGTTCCGGGTCGACGGCCAGGCCCTTCGCGGCGGCGGCGGTGCGGATCGCGTCCACGACCAGCAGCAGGGCGGCTCGGCGCGCGGTGTTGGTGCGGTAGGCCAGCGAGACGGTTCGGCTGGGCGCGTCGCCGAGGGGGAGGATGTCCACTCCCGGCGGGCGCAACGCCAGACCGAGGTCGGACACCAGAGTCACGCCGAGTCCGGACGCGACCATCGCCATCGCGGTCGCCTGCTCCTCCACCTCGTGGTCGATCCGGGGCGCGAGTCCGGCGGACTGGAACGCCAGCCGGACCGCGTGCCCGAAGTGCGAGCGTGCGGGCGCGAGAATCCACGGATGTTCGGCCAGATCGGCCAGCGTCACCCCGGCCATCGCCACCGCATCGGCCGGAACCGCGGCGTGCAGCCGCTCGACCGCGATGACCGTGCGCTTGAGATCCCGGTCCCAGGTCATCGGGTAATTCGAGTACTCGAGTACGAAGGACAGATCCAGCGCGCCGTCGCGGACCGCCGCGGCCGTCGCTTCCGGAGCCAGTTCCTTGGTCCGCACCAGAATGCCCGGATGGGTGCGCGCGAGGGTGTTGAGCGCGTCGGGCAGCAGGCCGGAGGCCACCGACGCCCACACCCCGGCGGTGAGTTTGGCCGTCACCGACTCACCGGCCTCCTCCAGCGCCTGCGTCGCGCGCTCGACCGCGGCCAGGATCTCCTCGGCGTGCTCGGCGAGCAGAACCCCGAGGTCGGTGAACTGCAATCGGCGGCCGCGGCGCTCGAACAGGCGGGTGCCGACATCACGTTCGAGCTGCGCGAGCTGCTGGGACACCGCCGAAACCGTGTAGTGCAGTGCGTTCGCGGTCGCCGTGATCGTCCCGCGCCGGTGCAACTCACGCAACATCCGCAGACGGGCCAGCGACAGTTCCATGACATCGAGCCTAGAGGCGGGCGTCCTCGTGCGGGCGTGACCGGGAGCTCTGAAGCAACGCTGAACACCGCCGTCAATAAACCGTAAATAGACGCGCAAACTGGTTTAGCCGCAGGCTGGAGGCGCTGAACACGACAGTTCGGCAGGGGACGACGACGTCCGAAACGGGAGATTACGCGACCCGCCGCCGCCCTCCGGGTGGCAGTGCGGGGCACGAGGACGAAGGAGGCGATTCGCTGTGACGACGCTACAGGAACCCATCGAGGGAACCCCGCACGTGACTGCGCAGACCGTTCCGGCCCTACCGAACGAAACGGTCGTCACTCCTGTCATTCGCCGCCCCGAGCCGTATATGCGTCTGCAGTGGACGGATCCGGTCACCGGCGCGGTCGGCTACCTCGTGGTGCACACCCTGCGATCGAGCCTGGCCACCGGCGGCACCCGGATGCGGGCGGGTTGCACGTTGACCGAGGTGGAGGATCTGGCGCGCGGGATGGCGAACAAGACCGCCACCTTCGATCTGCCCGTCGGCGGCGCCAAGGGCGGAATCGACTTCGACCCCAAGGACCCGCGCGCGATCGAGGTGCTGGAGCGGTTCTGCGAGGCCATGCGCCCGTGGATCGACGCGCACTGGGTGACCGCCGAGGACCTGGGCGTCCCGCAGCACCTGATCGATGAGGTCTTCGAGAAGCTCGGGCTGGGCCAGAGCTACCACGCCGCGATTCGTCGCGCCGACGACCCGGCCGCCACGCTGGAACGGGTCCGCAACGGGCTGAACGCCGCGGTCGAGGGCGGATTTCTGCTCGGCGACGTGATCGGCGGATACGGCGTCGCGCACGCCTGCCTCGCCGCCGCGGTCTCCTGGGGGCAGTCGCCCGCGGCGACGACCGTCGCGATCCAGGGCATCGGCACCATGGGCGGGGCAGCGGCCTACTACCTGCACGAGGCCGGGATGACGGTCACCGCGCTGGCCGACGCCGCGGGCACCCTGTACTGCGCCGACGGACTGGACGTTCCGGCACTGCTGGATCTGCGCGACGGTTTCGGCGAGATCGATCGTGCGCGCCTACCGGAGGGCATCGAGCAGCGGCCGCGCGCCGCGATCCTGTCGGTGGACGCCGATATCCTTGTCCCGGCGGCGATCTCGTACGCGATCACGCCGGACAACTCGTACGACATCACCGCGCGCATCATCGTCGAGGCCGCGAACGCCGCCACCACACCGGAGGCGGAGGCCATGCTCGCCGCGCGCGGCGTCCCCGTGCTGCCCGATTTCGTCGCCAACGCCGGCGCGGTCGCCTGGGCCTGGTGGCTGCTGCTCGGCGAGGTCGACGACAACCCGGAGAATTCCTTCGACCGGTTGCGCACGATCATGCACAGCAAGGTCGCGGAACTGCTGTCCGAGTGGACCGAGCACGGCCGCACCCCGCGCGAGACCGGCCACCGCTGGGCCGACGAGCCGGCGCCGCTCGCCGGTCCGGTCGTCATCCCCTGAGCGACAGCGGGATTCGGCTCGGTGTTCAGGCGGCGCTCGCCGGTTTGGTCGCCATCCTCTGAGTGACAGCGGGATTCGGCTCGGTGTTCAGGTGCCGCTCGCCGGTTTGGTCGCCATCCTCTGAGTGGCAGTGAGATTCGGCCCGCTGCTCAGGCGGCGCTGCGCTCGCTCAGCGGGCGACGGCGCAGGTGCGGTCGCTGCAGGGCCGGTGGCAGGTAGGCCTGGTCGAGGGTGCCGACGTCGGTGCCGGGCGGGACGATCTCGTCGATGCGGTCGAGGATGTCGTCGCTCAGGGTGACCTCGATTCCGGCCAGCAGGCCCTCGAACTGTTCCATGGTGCGCGCGCCGAGCAGGGCGCTGGTCACGCCGGGGTGGGCGATGGTGAACGCCATGGCCAGATGGGTCAGCGGCAGGCCCGCCTCGGCGGCGAGCGGGATGAGCTGCTCGACCACCTCGATGCGGTGTTCGTCGTTGAGCGCCCCCAGCATTCGGGCGCGGCGCACATCGGTCTCCTGCCCCTTGCGGATGCGGCCGGTGAGCAGTCCCTGCCCGAGCGGGCCCCAGGTCACCACGCCCATTCCGTAGCGTTGCGCGATCGGCAGGACCTCGCTCTCGATGGCGCGGTTCAGGATCGAATAGGGCGGCTGTTCGGTGCGGAACCGTTCGTATCCGCGCCGTTCGGCGACCCACTGGGCCTCGACGATGTCCGAGGGCGGAGTGTTGGAGGATCCGATCGCGCGGACCTTCCCGCTGCGGATCAGATCGGACAGCGCGGAGAGGGTCTCCTCGATATCGGTCTCCGGATCCAGCCGGTGGATCTGGTAGAGGTCGATGTGATCGGTCTGCAAGCGGCGCAACGAGTTCTCGACCTCGGTCATGATCCAGCGCCGCGAGGTGCCCTGGCCCATCGGACGGCTCACCTTGGTCGCCAGGAGGACATCGTCCCGGCGTCCCCGAAGTGCTTTGCCCACAACCTCTTCCGAGTCGCCGTAGGCATCGGCGGTGTCGATGAAGTTGATTCCGGCGTCCAGTGCCCGGTGGATGATCCGCGCCGAGTCGTCGGGGTCGGGATTGCCGACGGAGGTGGCGAACATCAGGGCGCCGAGCGCGTACGGGCTCACCCTGATGCCGGTGCGGCCGAGCGTGCGGTACTGCATGGATTGCTCCTGGGGTAGTGGACGGGGTGTGGTCGTCGAAGGCGGGATGTCGTACCCTCGAGATAAGTGGAAAGCTATTCCGGAACTATACGGAAAAATTTTCCGGTTACGCAACCGAAGGATCGAATTGACCGATACAACGCCGTCCACCAGTGCAGATCCCGGCGCCACCGAGGGTGTGCCCGCGCCCCGCCGACGGCGGGCCGACGCCCAGCGCAACGTCGATGCGCTCCTCGAAGCAGCCAAGGGCGTCTTCGCGCTCTCGGGCGTGGACGCGCCCGCGAAGGAGATCACCGATCGCGCGGGCCTGGGTGTCGGCACGCTGTACCGGCACTTTCCGCAACGGTCCGACCTGGTCGCGGCCGTGCTGGAACGCGAGATCGACGTCTGCGTGGCGGCCGGTCCGACCTTGTCCGCGGCCCACGAACCGGTCGAGGCGTTGACGAAGTGGTTGTACCGCCTCACCGAATTCGTCGGAACCAAACGAGGACTCGCCACGGCCATCCATTCGGGCGACCCGAAATTCGACGACCTGGCCGGACATCTGCTGAAACGACTCGAACCGGTACTCGGCGAGCTCATCGATGCGGCGGTCGCGACCGGCGAGATCCGCGACGACATCGGCCCGCGCGAGTTGGTGCACGCGGTGGCCCTGCTCTGCCAGCCCGTCCCCGGCGAGGATCTGGCCTACAACCAGCACATGGTGAGCGTCCTGCTGGACGGGTTGCGTCGCGGATGAGACCGAGGAATCCGGCCGCGCCGCCGAATACTGTGCCGCCCATCGAACGCAAAACCGGTCCGGTCGTCTGACCGGACCGGCAATCGCTTGTGGGCCAACCGGATTCGCGTGAGCGAATTCGCTCGTTACTTCGGGTCGAGCACGAAGACCGGAATCAGACGGTCGGTCTTGGTCTGGTATTCGGCGTAGGGCGGGTAGGCGGCGACGGCGCGCTCCCACCACTCGGCGCGCTCGGCGCCTTCGACCTCGCGGGCGACGTAGTCCTTGGTCACGGTGCCGTCCTGCAGCGGGAACTCCGGATGCGCCTTGATGTTGTAGTACCAGACGGGATGCTCGGGTGCGCCGCCCTTGGACGCGACGACCGCGTAGCTCCCCTCGTGCTCCACCCGCATCACCGGGGTGTACCGCAGCTTGCCGGACTTCGCGCCACGCAACGTCAGCAGCACGATCGGCGACCCGACGATCTCGATGCCCGCGGTGGTTCCCGTCTCGAGGATCGTCTTCGTCTGATCCTGTACCCAGTCCGTGGGGCTCAGCTCTACCTTCTCATTCGTCATATCCAGGCCCAACGGTGTGCGGATCGTTCGCATTCCCGGCGGGCGAGCGGCCGCAGCAAACCCCCGGTCATCCGGTCGGCCGCCGGGCGCGTGCGGTTCGGTGTCGTGGCGACTCGGCTCATCCTGCGTGCCGCATCGACCGTCGCCGACATGCGGTGAGCGCCGCGATGCCGGATCATCGCGGATATGCCCGCACCCTACTTCTCCCCGGACCAACTGGACGAAACCGGTTGTCCCACTTGGCTCAGCGCGCTCGCCGGCCAGGAACACGATCCGAACCACCTGGTGCACCTCGTGCGTGATCTGGAACCCGCCGATGCGCTGGCAGTGCTGGGCGTCGATCGCGAGGACATCCGGCCGTGTGTGCTGCCCACCCGCAGTCCCGATGATCAGGCATCACTGGCCAGGGCCGCGATCGATCCGCTGAATCCCACCGTGGTGCTCATCGCCGGACGCGTCGGCGATTGGACGTTCATCTACGACGACCTGGGCGAGACCGGTTATCTGTGGCAGCTCGAGCAGCGTCCGCCGGTCGAGACGGTTTCGGCCCTGTCCACCGCGGGCGCCGTGGCCGCCACCAGCAGTGTCGCGATGACCGGGCACATCAACTTCAGCTATGCGGTCGACGGAGAGACCCTGTTCTATCACTCCGGGGACGAATCCGACCTCGACGATCCCGACGAGGTGCCCGCGGAGATGCGTGCGGTTGCCGAGGCGGCCGGTACCGTCGACGCCGAGTTCGACGACGGGATCACCATGCGGATGATCTGCGCGCTCGGCGGACTGCCGCGCACACTGGACGAACTGCGGGAAATCCCGCTGGTGATCGCGCCGTACGACTCGCGGCCGGAGCTGTTCCGGAAACCCTCGCTGACGCTCACGCCGCAGCCGTATCCGTTCCGATGACATCACGAGGTGTGCGGCCGATCCCACGATTGTGAGCGTGCAGCGGTCGGGAAGCTCGTCTAGAACGCTCGAGGCCGAGTGTCCTCGGGCAGGCAGGTGAGCAGTTCCCGGCACGCCGTGAGCAGCCGGGTGCGCAGGCCGTCGGCCTGGTCTGCGACATCGGACTGCTGCCGGACGTAATCGGCTCGCCCGGACGGGGTTTCGATGGCGATCGGCTCGTACCCGTACTCGGACAGGTCGTACGGGCTCGCGCGCATATCGAGTTCGCGTGCGGTACAAGCGAGTTCGAAGCAGTCCAGCAGGAGGGCCGAGTCGACCAGGGGGACGAGTTTGAACGCCCACTTGTACAGGTCCATGTTGGCGTGCAGGCAGCCGGGTTGTTCGCGCAGGACCTGGGTGTCGCGGGTCAGAGGGTCGGTGTTGCGGGGGACCGCGTCGGGGGTGAAGAAGCGGAACGCGTCGAAGTGGGTGCAGCGCAACGACATCGACTCCACCACCGCATCGGTGCCCGCGCTGCCCAGGCGCAGCGGCACCTGCTGGTGACGCACCTCCTGTGAGCGGTACACCATCGCCCACTCGTGCAGGCCGAAACAGGACAGCCGGGCGGGGCGGGAGGCGGTGGCGTGCAACAGGTTCGCCACGAATTCGATGGTGTCGCGGCGGCGCAGGAGGTACGCGGGATCCGCGGTCCAGGCGGGCGGGCCCGAGTCGTCCTCCCGGCCCCGGTAACCCCGCGCGCCGTCGTACTCTCGCGCATTCTCCAGTGCCACACCGTAACCCGGATGCCAGCGGCGCAACTGTGCCGGTTTGTGCCCGTAGTAGGTGAACAGGAAATCGATGACCGGATGTTTCGACCCGGCGGCCCGGCGTTGCAGATACGGGCCGACCAGAGTCTCCACCCGGTCGCGATGCTCCTGTGCGCGGGCACGCCACTGCGGCTCGGGCACGAGCTGGGTTTCCACTGTGCCGCAATACTTCTCGGCGCGGGCAGCGGGCTGCGCGGTGGTGTCGCGGACCGGATCGTGTATCGCGGTCCTCATTCCGCGATCCGGTGGGTGCCGTCGCGGACCGTGCCCACGAACTCCTCCACCAGATCCTCGAGCGCGACGATGCCCACGGTGTTGCCGCGGCTGTCGACCGCGCGCCCGAGATGACTGCTGGTCCGTCGCAGCCGCGCGAGCGCCTCGTACAGGGTGGTGCCCATACTCACCGTCGGCAGCGGGCGGATATCGGTGCGGGGGATCGGCGTGGCCGGGCCCGCATCGTCGTCGGCCACCTTGTCCAGCACGTCCTTGACATGCAGATAGCCGACCAGCGAACCATCGTCCGTGCGCACCGGATACCGCGAGAAACCCGTCTCGGCGACCGCGGATTCGATATCGCCGAGTGTGGTTCCGTCCCCGCGCAGCGGTACGCACCGCGTCTTGGCCAGCGGCACCATCACATCGGCGACGATGCGGTCGGTGGTACCGAGCGCCTGGGTGAGACGGCGATGCTCGTCCTCGTCGATCAAACCCTCCGAACGGGATTCACCGAGCATCTCCGCCAGCTCCACCGACGAGACGGTGGTGTCCAGCTCGTCCTTGGGCTCGATCCGCAGCGCCCGCAGCGACAGATTCGCGGCCAGGTTGTAGAGCATGATCACCGGACGGGCCAGCCGCAGCCAGATCAACATCACCGGAACCAGCAGCAGCGCAACACGTTCCGGCCCGGCCAGGGCGATGTTCTTCGGGATCATCTCGCCCAGCAGCATATGCAGCATCACCACCAGGCACAGCGACAGCGCGAACGAGATCGGATGCAGCAACTGCTCGGGCACGTGCGCCAGATCGAAGGGGTATGTCAGCAGATGCGCGATGGCGGGTTCGCCGATCCGGCCCAGCAGCAGGGAGGCGATGGTGATGCCCAGCTGCGCGGCGGCCAGCATCATCGACAGGTGCTCACCGGCCCGGATGACCGTCACCGCACCGCGCTTGCCCTGTGCCTCCAGCGCCTCGAGCCGGTCGCGGCGCGCGGAGATGAGCGCGAACTCCGCGCCGACGAAGAAGGCGTTGCACCCCAGCAGCACCAGGGTCAGCAGCACACCGAACAGATCACCCATGGCTGAGCTCCCATTCCGCCACCGTATCGGCGTCCACCGGCTGCAACAGCACCCGATCGATGCGACGGCCGTCCATGCGCTCCACGCGGGCCAGCCAGCCGCTGCCGCCATGCGATCCGGTCGAATTCTGTTGTCCGGTACCGGGATCGGGCAGCAGCACCTCGTCACCGGTCTCGGGGATCCGGCCCAGCCGGGTCAGCACCAGACCGCCGAGGGTTTCGTATTCACCCTCGGGCGCGTCGTATCCGGTGGTGCGGGCGACCTCATCGATCCGCAGCAGACCCGAGCAGTTCCAGCCCGAGGAGGTGCGACGCACGTCGAGTTCCTCCTCGTCGTGCTCGTCGCGCACATCGCCGAGGATCTCCTCGATGATGTCCTCCATCGTCACCAGACCCGCGGTGCCGCCGTACTCGTCCACCACCAGGGCCACCTGCATACCGTCCGCGCGCACCCGTTCGAGCACCGCGTCACCGTCCAGGCTGGCCGGAACGATCGGCACCGGATGCGCGATCGCGCGCAGCACGATGTGGCGGCGATCCCGGACCGGATGCAGGAATGCCTGTTTGACGTGCACCACGCCGAGGGTGTTGTCCAGATCGCCGTCGATCACCGGGAACCGGGAGAATCCGGTGCGGCTCGCGGCGGCGAGCAGATCGGCGATGGTCCCGTCCTGATCCAGGGACTCGATCTTCACCCGGGGCGTCATCAACTCCTCGGCGCTGCGCTCGCCGAATTCCAGCGACCGGCCCACCACCTGCGCGGTGCGCAGATCCAGCGCGCCACGCAGGGCGGAGGTGCGCACCAGCGAGCCCAGTTCCTCGGGGGAACGCGCCGAACGCAGTTCTTCGGCGGGCTCGATGCCCAGCTGCCGGACCACCCAGTTGGCGGTGCCGTTGAGCAGTTTGATCAGCCAGGCGAAGAACGTGGAGAAGGTGATCATCGGGATGGCGGTCAGGCGCGCGGTGGCCAGCGGTGCGGTGATCGCGATGTTCTTGGGCACCAGCTCGCCGTAGACCATGGACAGCGAGGTGGCCAGCACAAGCGAAACGACCAGCGAGATGCCTTGTGCGGCACCGGCACTCGCGCCGAGTGCGGTGCACAGCGGTTCGATCAGCCGGGCCAGGACGGGTTCGGCGATATAACCGGTCACCAGGGTGGTGAGGGTGATGCCCAGCTGTGCGCCGGACAGCTGGAACGACAGGCTCCGATGCGCGTGGCGCACCTGGCGGGCGCGGCGATCACCGTCGCGGGCATGCGCCTCGACAGTGCTGCGTTCCAGCGCGGTGAGCGAGAATTCGGCGGCGACGAACAGGGCGGTGCCGGCGGTGAGCGCGACGAAGCCCAGCAGACTCAGAACTGTGAGCAGGACGGACACGTCTCAACACCGTCCCCGATGTTTCGAATGTCCGGGAATTGCTGCGATGACGGGGGCGCCGGGTATGTCACCCGGCTCGGTAGAGGAGCCCTCCTGAGTGGCGCCCTCGGACGCGGGTGACAACTGGTTCCTTTCGCAAGCGGAAGCTGTTCATGGATACGGATCCGGTCGCGGGCCTTCCTCGTGCCCGGACCGGCAACCTTCATGTTACCGGCAGCCGCCGCCGAGGTCGCCACCGCGGCACGCGGTGGCGACCGAACCCATCGTGCGGTCGGGGACTCTCACCACCCCGACGGGAGCGGACGGCCCTCGGCGAATCCGGCCGCGGACTGCACGCCGAGCACCGCCTTGTCGTGCAGTTCGCCCAGCGTGCGGGCCCCGGCATAGGTGCAGGCGCTACGCACGCCCGAGCAGATGTGGTCGATCAGATCCTCCACGCCGGGCCGTTCGGGATCCAGTCGCATCCGCGAGGAGGAGATGCCCTCCTCGAACAGCGCCTTGCGAGCCCGGTCGAAGGCGTTGTCGGTGACGGTGCGCGCGGCGACCGCACGCTTGGACGCCATGCCGAAACTCTCCTTGTAGGCGTTGCCGTCGCGGTCGACGCGCAGGTCGCCGGGGGATTCGTAGGTACCCGCGAACCAGGAGCCGATCATCACGTTCGACGCGCCCGCGGCGATGGCCAGAGCGACGTCGCGCGGATGCCGCACACCGCCGTCGGCCCAGATGTGCACGCCGAGATCCTTTGCCGCCGAAGCGCACTCGGCCACGGCGGAGAACTGCGGGCGGCCCACGCCGGTCATCATGCGGGTGGTGCACATGGCGCCGGGTCCGACGCCGACCTTGATGATGTCGGCCCCGGCCGCGGCCAGATCGCGGGTGCCCTCGGCGGAGACCACATTGCCCGCCACCAGCGGGACGCCCAGACGCAGATCGGCGACCGAACGCAGCGCCTCGAGCATCTTGATCTGGTGGCCGTGCGCGGTATCCATCACCAGCACGTCGGCGCCGGCGTCGACCAGCGCCTTCGCCTTGGCCGGGACGTCCCCGTTGATGCCGACCGCCGCCGCGATGCGCAGCTTGCCGGACGCGTCGATCGCCGGGTCGTAGATGCCGGTGCGGACCGCGCCGGTGCGGGTGAGCACGCCGGCGAGTGTGCCGTCCGCGGCCACCAGCACCGCGAGGTGCGCGTGCTGGGATTCGAGGGTTTCGAAGATCTCGCGGGGTGAGGTGTCGGCCGCGACGGTGACGAATCCGGTCTCGGCGACGGCGCCCAGGCGCGCGAAGCGGTCGACGTCGGCGCAGGAGGCTTCGGTGACCACACCGATCGGGCGGTCGTTCTCCACGACCACCACCGCGCCGTGCGCGCGCTTGTGGATCAGCGCCAGCGCCTCGGACACCGAATGATCCGGGCCCAGCACCACCGGGGTGTCGGCGACCAGGGAGCGGGCCTTGACGAAGGAGATCGTGTCCGCGGCCGCGCCGAGCGGAAGATCCTGCGGCAGTACCACGATGCCGCCGCGGCGGGCGACCGTCTCGGCCATCCGGCGTCCGGCGACCGCGGTCATGTTGGCCACCACGATCGGGATCGTCGTGCCCGTCCCGTCGCTGGTCGACAGGTCGACGTCGAATCGGGACGTGACTTCCGTCCGATTCGGGACGAGGAAGATGTCGTCGTAGGTCAGGTCGTAGGGCGGCTGATGGCCCGGTAGAAACTGCACTCCGGCAATTGTAGGGGAATTCCCGGGTTGCGCGGACGACCTCGGCGAACGTGGCGCGGGCCGGTCACCGGACGGTTGTGCGATCGGTCATCGTTGCCCCTCCGCGATCGACTGGTGCCGGCCTGATCGATCCAGCTGTCCGAATTGTCGGATTACTCGGCTGTGCGGTCAGCGTGTGTGGCGGTTTCGGCGGGTGGAATACGAACGGCCGGTTCGGGATCGGCGGTGGTGATCGCCGGGGTCGGTGCGGGGACTCGGCGGGGGAGCCGGTGCGGTCGGGTCCGGGACGGGGGTGCCCGACGGGCGGCGGGCTCCGGTGAGGTCGGTGAGGTGGCGGTCGCCGGGGCGGATCTTCGTGTGGGTGGGGCGGATTCCGGCTTCGCGGACCAGTTGTTCGGCCGTCTCGCGCTCGTCCTCGGTGATGAGGGTGACCACGGTGCCGGTCGCGCCCGCGCGGGCGGTGCGGCCCGCGCGATGCAGGTAGTCCTTGGGATCGGCGGGCGGGTCGACGTGCACGACCAGGGAGATGTCGTCGACGTGGATGCCGCGGGCGGCGACGTCGGTCGCGACCAGGACCGGCGCCGAGCCGCCGGCGAAGGCGGCCAGGGTACGGGTGCGCTGGTTCTGCGCCTTGCCGCCGTGCAGGACCGCCGCGGCGATTCCGGATTCGCGCAGGCGGCGAGCCAGTTTGTCCGCGCCGTACTGGGTGCGCACGAACAGCAGGGTGCGGCCCTCGCGGGCAGCGATCTCGGCGACCACCGCGCGTTTGTCGGCCTTGCGCAGATACAGCAGATGATGGGTGATGGCCGGGGTCGAACCGACCTCGCCCGGCGGGGCGGATGCGTTCGTCCCGGTACCGGCACGTTCGGATGATTCCGTATTGTCGTGGTGCGCAACGAGATCCGAGAACTCACCCGTGGCATCCGAAGGCGTCGCGTCGACCGCGTGCAGTACCGGCTCACGCAGGTACCGCCGCACCAGAACGTCCACCGCATCGTCGAGAGTGGCCGAGAACAGCAGATGCTGGCTGTCCGCCGGCAGCAGATCCAACAGGGCGGTGATCTGGTCGAGGAAACCGAGCTGGGCCATGTGATCGGCCTCGTCCACCGCGACCACCCGGATCGCGTCGAGTCCGGCCGCGCCCTGCGCGATCAGATCGGCGAGCCGTCCGGGAGTGGCGATCAGCAGGTCCACGCCGCGATCCAGCCGCTGCGCCTGGCGGGCGATCGGCACGCCGCCGACCGCGGTACCCAGTCGCAGCCCGAGCGCGAGGGCGGACTCGTCCAATGCCGTCTCGATCTGCAGTGCGAGTTCCCGGGTCGGTGCGAGGACCAGGCCCCGGGGTCGACGGGGAGCCGAGGCAGCGCGGATGAGTCGCACCAACATGGGCAGGCCGAAGGCCAGGGTCTTCCCCGATCCCGTTGCGGCCCGGCCCAATACGTCGCGTCCGGCGAGAATGTCGGGGACGGCCGCGGCCTGGATCGGGAAGGCGGTCTCCAGTCCGGCCCGGCGCAGCGCCTGAACCAGCGGGACCGGCAGGCCCAGATCGGCGAACCGCGGCGCGCGAACCACGCCCGGTTCAGGCACGGAACAGGCGCTTCAGCTCGACGAGCCAGGGAATCGCCACCGCGAGGGTCGGCACCACCAGGATGGCCGCGGCCGCGAGATAGGCCGCGACAGCGATACGCAGATCGCCGAGCGGACCGGCCAGGCGCTGGATGCGGATGAGGGTGGTCGGCCCACCCACGGCCATCGCGCCCTGCGGCGCGGTCGAATTCGAGCAGGCCACCAGCGCGCGGGCCAGCGGCGTCGCGCCGGTGACCTTGACCGCGGAATCGTCGGCGAGCAGTTCGATCAGCAGTTTCACCGAGTCGAGCGCGGATTTGCTGCGTACGAACCGGGGGAACGCCTCGTGTGCGGCGGTGAACGCCTCGAGCACCAGATCGTGCCGGGCGCGCAGATGCGAACGCTCGTGGCTGACGATCGCGGTCAGCTCCGATTCGGTCAGGCTGGTGAAGGTGCCTTGGCTCAGCACGACGCGGCGGCGCAGACCGGGCAGGCAGTAGGCGATCGGTTCGGCCGCGGCCAGCACGCGGATGTCCGCGGCGCGGTGACCGCTGATGTCGCCGCCCTGATCGAGCAGGTCGACCAGGATGCGATGGCGGGTCCGGCGGCGTCGGGTGTGAATGCCGACGCGGATCACCATGTAGATCAGGCGTGCGCCGACCAGCAGAGTCAGCGCGAGGACGATCACATAGGCCGACCACAGCGGCAGGCCGAGTGCGTGGATCTCCCGGGTGGGTGAGGTGGTCGGCCGCCCGTCGGGGCCCGGGACCAGCAGCAGGCTGGCGATGGCCAGGCCGGAGCCGAAGGCGCTGAGCACCGCGGCGAGGGCGACGGCCTGCCACAGCACCAGGGCTGCCCGTGGCGTCCGGTACGGCCACGAGGCTCGGCTGAGCAGGGCTGGGACCGGTCCCGCCAGAAGCAAAGCGAGACCGGCGAATACCGGCGCGGTTGCGTTCATGCTCAGCTCACTGCGTTGTGGGGCCAGGGCCCGAGATCGCGGCGTCGGGAGCGCCGCAGTTCTCTACTGCGGCGGGGCGACTCCCTTGTCGTCGGACGCGTTGCGCGTGGTGTCGGACTTGGTGCGTGCGGCCTCGGTGGCTTCGAGCTTAGCGAGTGCCTCGCGCAGAGCGGCAGCCCCGTCGTTTCCGACCTGCTCGACGAAGTGCACCAGGGCCGCGCGACGGCTGCCGACCTCGTCCGCCTGCTGGAGTGCATCGACCATGAGGCTGGCGACCAGCTCGTCACGGGTGTGCACGGGGGCGTACCGGTGGGCGCGGTCGTCGCGCTGCTGAACGACGAGATCCTTCTTCGCCAGCCGCTGCAGAACCGTCATCACCGTGGTGTACGCGAGTTCGCGATGCGCTGCGAGGGCCTCGTGAACCTGCCTGACCGTCTGCGGTTGATCGGCCGACCACAACTGGTCCATGACCGCTTTCTCGAGTTCACCAAGACCTGCCATCCCACAAGCTTACGGAGACAACGACGCAAATGCGTACTACATATCGTCGTAACCAGCCGGTAACTCTGTGGGATTTTTCATACGGCCGGTCGGTGCGACGAATAACTCCTGATTGATTCCATCCATTGCCCAAGGAAGCCTGGTAAGCCTAACCTATCTTTTGTTCAGGTCCGCACTGTTACCCGAAGGAGGTTCGAATGTTCGAGCCGATCACCGCCTGTCCGCCGCGCCACTGCGAGCCGGTATTCGGGCATGCCTGTCAGCGGTTGCGGGCCCTGCAGCCGGAACATCCGCGTGTCTACGCCGTCGCCGCGATGGTCGACCACGGCCGACGCCGCTGGTGGCGGCTGTCCGACGGTCTCGACGAGGGGCGCATCGCCCTGATGTACCGCCGCCACGCGGCCGAGATGAGCAATGCCGACATCGCCGCTGAAGTGGTGGCGACGGCGCTGATCCACGCGGTGGTCGGCCGCGTGGTCGCACTGCTGGTGGTCGAGGGGCGTGCCTGGGATCCGGGCCTCGAGAACCTGTGGATGCATTCGGACAACGACGGCGGCATCGACTGGGCGGGCTTGTCCGACACCACGATTCGCGTCGTCGAGGGTGATCGGCTGGCGGGGGAGCCGGGCGTGGTGGTGCTGCCGTGCGAGCGGGCGCTGCAGGTGTGGCTCGCGCATCGCTGTTCGACCGCGCTGACGCTCGTGCAGGTCGCCCTGTGGCGCTGCTCGGGGCTGACCCCGCGCCGGTTCTGGTCGCTGGTGGCCGAGAGCGTGGTCGGTGCGGCGACGTATGTGCCGGATCTGGCGGGTACCTCCTCGACGCTGGGCGCCGAACGCGGCCAGGGTCTGCTGGCGGCGATGCAGGAACGCGGCCTTCCGGTGCGGCGGGCTTGCCTAGTTAGGTAAGCCTGTCCTACACTGAAACCGGCGTCAGGATCGAGCGAGAGTCCCGAGGGCTGCGGTTGACTCCCCGATCTGTTGCCGCGGCGGGTCCGGCCATCGTGCCGGGCCCGCCGCTCTCGTCTCCGGCATGGGAATACCGCCGATTCCCGTTCGTCCGACCCGCGAGCCGGGCGTTAGCTGGGGTATGCAACTGTTTTTCGCATGACAGAGAACGACCGGTCCGAGATCCGCTCGCTGGCGGATCTGACTCCCGAGCAGATGACCCGTTTCAGTGAAGGGAGCTTCTCCGACCTGATCGGTCTGAAGTACACCGAGGTCTCGGCCGAGCGAGTGGTCGGGGAGTGGGTCGTGTCCCCACAGCTGCATCAGCCCGCGGGCATCGTCAACGGCGGCGTGTACTGCACCGTCATCGAGACGCTCGCGAGCGTGGGCGGCGGAGTCTGGTACGGCGATCGCGGATCTGTCGTCGGAGTGAACAACAACACCGATTTCCTGCGCGCGGTCCGCGAGGGTGTGCTGCGCGGCACCGCGACGCCGATCCACCGCGGTCGCCTGCAGCAGCTGTGGCAGGTGGCGATCACCGATGAACAGGATCGGGTGATCGCTCGGGGGCAGGTCCGGCTGCAGAATCTGCCCGTCGCGGACTGACCTGCGCGTACGGGGCGCGCTGCTCCGGCGCGCGATTGTGGGGCCGCCGTGCCAGAATGTCCGACACCGACAGATCCGCCGAGGAGTCCGCATGCGATTGTCGCCGCACGAGCAGGAACGACTGATGCTCAGCTATGCGGCCGAGTTGGCCCGGCGTCGTCGGGCGCGGGGGCTGCGGCTCAATCACCCCGAGGCGATCGCGGTCATCAGCGACCACGTGCTCGAGGGCGCGCGTGACGGGCGCACCGTCGCCGAGCTGATGGCCTCGGGACGCACGGTGCTCACCCGCGAGGACGTCATGGAGGGCATTCCCGAGATGATCGCCGACGTACAGGTGGAGGCCACGTTCCCGGACGGCACCAAACTCGTCACCGTCCACCACCCGATCGGCTGAGCCCATGACGCACGACGAATCCGCGCGGGAGAGCGCCACCACGGGCCTGGTACCCGGCGAATTCCTGTACGGCACAACGCCCGTCGAGATCAACGCCGGTGCGGACCGGGTCGAACTCGAGGTGGTCAACACCGGCGATCGGCCGGTGCAGGTCGGCTCGCACGTGCACTTCCCGCAGGCCAACTCCGCGCTGCGGTTCGATCGGACGGCCGCGCACGGTCGTCGCCTGGATATTCCCGCGGGCACCGCGGTGCGCTTCGAACCCGGTTTGGGACAGCAGGTTTCGCTGGTTCCCCTCGGCGGTTCGCGCGAGGTGCACGGTATCGGTCTCGACGCACCCGGAAAGCTGGACGCCTGATGGTCGAATTGTCCCGTGCCCGTTATGCGGAGCTGTTCGGGCCCACCGTGGGCGACCGGATTCGCCTGGCCGACACCGATCTGCTGATCGAGATCACCGAGGACCGTTGCGGCGGACCGGGTCTCGCCGGTGACGAGGCCGTCTTCGGCGGCGGCAAGGTGCTGCGCGAATCCATGGGCCAGGCCCGCGCCACCCGCGCCGAGGGGACCCCGGACACCGTGATCACCGGTGCGGTGATCGTCGACCACTGGGGAATCATCAAGGCCGACGTCGGTATTCGGGACGGACGCATCTGCGCCATCGGCAAGGCGGGCAATCCCGACACCATGGACGGCGTCCACCCGGATCTGGTGGTCGGCGCCGGTACCGAGATCATTGCCGGTAACGGGCGCATCCTCACCGCGGGTGCGATCGACTGCCACGTGCACTTCATCTGCCCGCAGCTGCTCGAGGAGGCGCTCGGCGGCGGCATCACCACGATGGTCGGCGGCGGCACCGGCCCGGCCGAGGGCAGCAAGGCGACCACGGTCAGTCCAGGCGCGTGGCATCTGGGCCGGATGCTCGAGGCCACCGACGGGTGGCCGGTGAACATCCTGCTGCTCGGCAAGGGCAATACCGTGCGCCACGAGGCGATGTGGGAGCAATTGCGCGGCGGCGCAGGCGGATTCAAGCTGCACGAGGACTGGGGCACCACGCCCGCGGCGATCGATGCCTGTCTCACCGTCGCCGATGCGGCCGGCGTCCAGGTCGCCCTGCACTCGGATACGTTGAACGAGGCCGGATTCGTCGAGGACACGCTGGCCGCGATCGCGGGCCGGGCCATCCACTCGTATCACACCGAGGGCGCGGGCGGCGGGCACGCGCCCGACATCATCACCGTCGCAGCGCATCCCAACGTGATGCCCAGTTCGACCAACCCGACCCGGCCGCATACGGTCAACACCCTGGACGAGCATCTGGACATGCTCATGGTGTGCCATCACCTGAATCCGTCCGTGCCGGAGGATCTGGCCTTCGCCGAGAGCCGGATCCGGCCCTCCACCATCGCCGCGGAGGATCTGCTGCACGATCTGGGCGCGATCTCCATGATCGGCAGCGATTCCCAGGCCATGGGCCGCATCGGTGAGGTCGTCATGCGCACCTGGCAGACCGCGCACATGATGAAGCGCCGGCGCGGCGCGCTGCCCGGCGACGGCGCCGCGGACAACAACCGGGTGCGCCGGTATATCGCGAAATACACCATCTGCCCGGCGATCACGCATGGCCTGGATCACGAGATCGGTTCGGTCGAGGTCGGCAAACTGGCCGATCTGGTGCTGTGGGAACCGGCCTTCTTCGGAGTCCGGCCGCATGCGGTGCTCAAGGGCGGCGCGATCGCGTGGGCGGCCATGGGCGATGCGAACGCCTCCATCCCGACCCCGCAGCCGGTGCTGCCGCGGCCCATGTTCGGCGCGGCTCCCGCGGTAACCGCCGGTACCGCACTGCATTTCGTCTCCGAACAGGCGATCGAGGCGGGCCTGGCCGACCGGTTGCGGGTGAACCGCAAACTGGTCCCGGTGGCGAACGTCCGGCGGCGCACCAAGGCGGATCTGCCGCACAACGATGCCATGCCCCGCATCGAGGTCGATCCGGACACCTTCACCGTGCGCGTCGACGGCGAGGTCTGGGCCGAACAGCCCGCCACCGAATTGCCCATGGCACAGCGGTACTTCCTGTTCTGACCGCCCAGGTCCGGCGTTCCGGGGCCTGGTGGTGGCAGACTGCGATCATGACGAATGCCGAATGGGACGACGTGGATCGCTATCTGGTGCAGACCCTGGTCGGAGACGGGGATGCCGGTGTGCTGCAGGCGAATTCGGCGGCCGGACTGCCGCCGATCGACGTATCGCCCGCGCAGGGCAAGTTCCTGCATCTGATCGCGCGTTCGATCGGGGCGCGGCGGGTGCTCGAGATCGGCACGCTCGGCGGATACAGCACGATCTGGCTGGCTCGGGCCGTCGGCGAGGACGGGCAGGTGCTGAGTCTGGAATTCGAACCGCGTCATGCCGAGGTCGCTCGCGAGAATCTGGACCGGGCCGGGGTCGGCAAGCGGGTGGAGATCCGGGTCGGTGCGGCCCTGGACAGCCTGCCGGTGCTGGCGAAGCAGGATCCCGCGCCATTCGATCTGGTCTTCATCGATGCCGACAAGGTCAACAACTCCAACTACGTGCGGTGGGCGTTGCGCCTGACGCGTCCCGGCTCGGTGATCATCGTCGACAACGTCGTGCGCAACGGCGGTATCGCCGACGCGGATTCGACCGATGCCGCGGTGCGCGCCAGCCGCGAGGTGATCGAGCTGCTCGGCGCCGAACCGCGGCTCGAGGCGTCGGTCCTGCAGACCGTCGGCAGCAAGGGGTGGGACGGATTCGCCTACGCCGTCGTTACCGAGTAGGCCGCCCGGCTCACCGGTCCGCGGCGAATCCGTCGCACAGTGCGGTCAGGCCGGTGCGCAGCAGTTGCACCGGATCCAGCAGATCGCCGCGGCCGGTTCCCTCGAGCGGGGCCAGGCCGGGCGGGGTCGGCCAGCGCGGTGTGCCCTCCAGCAGCGCGTCCAGGGCCGAGGTGTCCTCGTGGTCGTTCTCGCGTTTGGCCAGCATCGCGGCGCTGACCTGCTGTAGGGCGATGCCGGAGATATAACTCCACACTGCCAGGGACATCCGGGTGGCCTCGTGCGGATCGTCGGTCAGCTCCGCGAAACCCTCCACCAGCCAGGCCAGGCAGACCAGACTGTGCGGGCCGAAGTTGTAGCGCGGCACCGCGAAGGTGAACAGCACCCAGGGATGTTGCTGGTAGAGCCGCCAATCGATATCGGCGGCGATGCGTACCCGGTCGCGCCAGGTCCAGTCCGGCTCCGGCGCGGGATAGGGGTTGCGGCGGGCCACCTCGTCGGTCATCTCGGCCAGTAGGGCGTCCTTGTTCGGGACGTGCCGGTACAGCGACATCGCGCCCACGCCCATCCGGTCGGCGATGCGCCGCATCGATAACGCGTCCACCCCGGCCTCGTCGGCCAGTGCGATCGCCGCGTCGACTATGGCCGCGCGGGTGAGTTTCGGATCGGGACCGCCCGCCGCTCGGTTCACTGACGTCACTCGCTTTCGTTTACCCAGCCGGGTGCGTACGCTGTACCCAGACTATCGCGTACGTCGTACGCGCGATTCGAAGGATAGGTGATGAGCGAGACAGGCACCGGTGTGCCCGCGACGGCGCGGCGTGCCTGGTTGGGATTGGCTGTTCTGATCCTGCCGGTGTTGCTGGTGTCGATGGATATGTCGGTGCTGTACCTGGCCATGCCGACGGTGACCGCGCACCTGGATCCGGATGCCACCCAGCAGCTGTGGATCCTGGACATCTACGGATTCCTGATCGCCGGACTGCTCATCACCATGGGCAATCTGGGCGACCGGATCGGGCGGCGGAACATCCTGCTCGCCGGGGCGTGCGTCTTCGGACTCGCCTCGATACTCGCGGCCTTCGCGCCGAGTGCGGGTGTGCTGATCGCGGCGCGCGCGTTGATGGGCGTCGGCGGGGCCACGCTGCTGCCGTCGAGTCTGTCGCTGATCTCGAGCCTGTTCCCCGATCCGCGTCGGCGGGCCGCCGCGATCGGCGTGTGGACGGCCTTCTTCGCGGGCGGGTCGGCGGTCGGGCCGCTGATCGGCGGTATGCTGCTGCACCAATTCTGGTGGGGCGCGGTCTTTTTGATCAACATCCCGGTGCTGCTGGTGCTGCTGGTGCTGGGACCGTTCGTCCTGCCCGAACATCGGGCGGCGGGTCGCGGGCCGCTGGATCTGTTGAGTGTGGCGACGTCGATCGGCGGCATTCTGCCGGTCGTCTACGCGGTCAAACAGGCTGCGGCAGAAGGGGGCGACCCGATCACGGTGCTGATCGGGCTGGTGGGTGTGGTCGTGCTGGTGGCCTTCGTGCGGCGGCAGCGTCATCTGGCCGAGCCGCTGCTGGACCTGAGTCTGTTCCGGCGGGGGCTGTTCTCCGTCGCGATCGGGTCGTCCACGGCCGGGATGATGTCGCTGGCCGCGATGAGCTATCTGACCAGCACCTACCTGCAATCGGTCGCCGGACGCGACGTGTTGTCCGCCGCGCTGCTGGGCATTCCGGCGGCCGCGGTGGTGTTCGTCTGCTCGATGGGCGGCGCCCGGGTGGCCCGCCGACTCGGCACGCGCACGGCCTTCGCTTGCGCGCTGGGTCTGGCGGCGTTGGGCAACCTGATGTTGTCCGGTCTGGGTGTGGACGGCGGGATCGCCTGGTACATAGCGGGTTCCACGGTGGCGGGCCTGGGCTACGGCACGATGTTCACGCTGGTGTCCGAGGTGTCGGTGTCCTCCGTGCCGCCCGAACGCGCCGGTTCCGCGGTCGGCATCTCCGAGACCAGTTTCGAATTGGGTAACGGCCTGGGGCTGTCGCTGCTGGGATCGCTTGCGGCACTGGTGTTCCGGTCCGGCGGTGACTACGCGCCGACGCTGGGGGAGACGATCGCTCGGGCGGGTGCGGATGCCGGACTCGTGCGGGCCGCGCGGGGTTCGTTCGTCGACGGAATGCATGTCGCGACGACGGTCGGCGCCGCGCTGCTCGCAATGATGGCGGTGATCGCGATATTCGCCGGTCGGGGACGTGCGGCGCGTGCGCAGCGAGAGCCGGCGGTCGAGGCGGCCGCGGGTTGACCGCGTGCGTGTTTCACACGCGAGGATCAGGACCGCGTTTTAGAGTCGAGTCGTGAACGACACCTCGTCCGCGAACGGCCGCCCGCTCGCCGAACGGCTGGCGACGCGTCTGCTGTATCCGACCTCTCGTCCGCGAAACGACGCGCTGCGTCAGGCGGTATCCGGCCGAGTCGTCCTGGTGACCGGCGCCTCGCACGGCATCGGCAAGGAGGCCGCGCTCAAACTCGCCGCCGCGGGCGCGACGGTGCTGCTGGTGGCGCGGTCGCTCGAGGAGATGGAGGCGGTGGCCGCGGAGATCACCGCGAGCGGCGGCATCGCGCACGTCCACCGCGTCGACCTGACCGATATGGACGCCACCGACCGGCTCGGTCGCGAACTGCTCGACGAATACGGGCACGTGGATGTGGTGATCAACAATGCGGGCCGGTCGATTCGACGTTCGATCGACCAGTCCTACGACCGCTTCCACGATTTCACCCGGACCATCGATATCAACTATCTGGGCCCGGTCCGGCTGCTGCTGGCCCTGCTGCCGAGTATGCGCGAGCGTCGTGAGGGGCATATCGTCAACATCTCCACCTGGGGGCTGCGGATGCCACCGGCCCCGCGCTGGGCGGCGTACGGCGCCTCGAAGGCGGCCTTCGACACGTGGTTGCGCACGGTGGCCACCGAGATCGCGGCCGACAACGTCACCACGACCTCGGTGTACATGCCGCTCGTGCACACCAGAATGAGCGCGCCCACCGATTTCGGCAGTATGCCCGGCCTGACCGCGGAGGAAGCCGCCGACGTCGTCTGCCACGCCGTCGTCGCCAGACCCGTCGAGATCTCGCCGTGGTGGTCCGGACCGCTGCAGGCCTGGTCCGACCTCACCCGCGGCCCGGCCCAGCGCCTGATGTCCCGCACGTTCCGTCGCTGAACGGCTTTGCGCGGTTGATGAGTGCCGCGATCGTGCGGGCGCTCGGCCGTCGCGAGCGGTGCGACCGACCGCTTTCGGGGACGCCCCGTCGTGTGCGCCTCCGGCGTCGAGCGGATCGGGGGCGCGTTCGTGGAGGCGGCGTGGTCGGTGTCACTCGGCTGTCCGCGCAGGTGTGGGGGTGGTGCGCATAGGATCGGGGGATGTTCGCCCCGGGGTCGCGCCGATGAGTCTGGCGACGTTGTTCACACTGGCCGACTCGCGGTTGCCGGTGGGTGGGCATGTGCATTCGGGCGGGGTGGAAGAAGCGGTGGCCTCGGGGCTGGTCCGCGATGTCGTGACGCTGGAGTTGTATCTGCGACGGCGTATTCGCACGTCCGGGCTGGTGGCCGCATCGCTGGCCGCCGCGGTGTGTGCGGGGGAGTGGGATGCGCGGCGTGCCGAGGGCGAAGCCGATGCGCGCACGCCCGCACCGGCGGCTCGGGCAGCCTCGCGGGCTCAGGGGCGGGGTTTGCTGCGTTTGGCGAAACAGGTCTGGCCGCAACAGGATTGGCGGGAATTGGGGACGCGGCCGCATCTGTCGACGGTCTTCGGCGTGGTCGGCATCGCGGCGCAGGTGAGTGCGCGGGAGATCGCCGAGGTGGTCGTCTACACCACCATGACCGGCGCCGCGACGGCCGCGCAGCGGCTGCTGGCGTTGGATCCGGCCGCAGTGGCCGCCGGAACGATCCGGCTCGCCGAGCTGTGTGATCGCACGGCGGCCGAGGCGGCGCGGGGTCCGGCCGCGGTGTCCGATCCGCTGCAGGATGTGCTCGCGCAGCGGCATCCGGACCGTCCGATGCCGCTGTTCGCCTCCTGAGGACGTATTGATACGACCGGTTCGGTCGCGAAAGGAGTCAACCTCATGCCCCCACATCTGATCGACGGTGAACCGCACGATCACGCGCACGACCGCCCCAAGCGGGTGCGTTCGTCGGGTGAGCCGGTGCGGATCGGCATCGGCGGTCCGGTCGGGTCCGGGAAGACCGCGCTCACCGCGGCGTTGTGCCGCCAGCTGCGCGAGGAGCTGTCGCTGGCGGTGCTGACCAACGACATCTACACCACCGAGGACGCCGATTTCCTGCGGCGGCACGCCGTCCTGCCCGACGAACGGATCACCGCCGTGCAGACCGGTGGCTGCCCGCACACCGCGATCCGCGACGACATCACCGCCAACCTCGACGCCATCGACGATCTGATCGAGGCCAATCCACCGCTGGATCTGATCCTGGTCGAATCCGGCGGGGACAATCTGACCGCCACGTTCTCCTCCGGTCTGATCGACGTGCAGATCTTCGTGGTGGACGTGGCCGGTGGTGACAAGGTGCCCCGTAAGGGCGGCCCCGGCGTGACCTATTCGGATCTTCTGGTCATCAACAAGACCGATCTGGCCCCGCTGGTCGGCGCGGATCTGGCTGTGATGGATCGTGATTCGGCCGCGGTGCGCGAGGGACGCCCCTTCGTGTTCACCTCCCTGACCCAGGATCCGGCCGCCACCCCCGTCCTGAACTGGGTGCGCGAACAACTGCGCACGATCGCGGAACGCGATGCCGCCGAGGGTGCCGCTATTGCGCACTGAGGTACGGATCGTGGCGAGTCCCGGTGTGCTGCCCCGAATTCACGCCACCGGGGGACTTGCTGCGCGGCACACCGGTCCGGACGTCGTCCATCTGATCGGCACTGCCGCAACACCATTGGGCGGTGATGAACTCGACATCGCCGTCGTGGTCGAGCCGGGCGCCCGGCTGCGGGTGCGCTCGGTGGCCGCGACCATCGCCCTCCCGGGCCGTGCGACGCCGCTGTCGCACGCGCACTGGTCGTTGGAGGTCGGTGCGGGCGGTGAACTGGAATTCGACCCCGAACCGACCATCATCGCGGGCGGGGCCGTACACGAAACCGTCAGCACCGTCCACCTCGCCGACGACGCCCGCCTGCACCTGCGCGAACGCATCCAGATCGGCCGCACGGGCGAGTCGAGCGGCCACTGGCGCGCCGACCTCATCGCCGATCTGGACCGCATTCCGCTGTTACGCCACCGCCTCGAACTCGGCGAGAACTCACCCACGGACGACGCGCTCTCCGCCCCTCGCGCGATCACCAGCGTGCTCCGCTATCCGGATGAAAGCCCCTCCCGCACAACGGGTCTGGACGCCGCACTCCTCCCGCTCGCGGCGGGCGGCTCACTGTACACGTGGACGGGTCCACGGTTGTCCGCCGAACCCGCCACGTCCGACGTCGCGGCCCTGCGGGTCTGATCCCATCTGCCGCGACGGTTTCGTTCGTCTCTATTTGCATAGTATTACTAAGCAGATGCTAAGGTGTACTACGCATTGGAGGTGTGGAGTGAGCGAGGACATCGACGAGGTCAGCGCGGAGCTACGGCGCGCGGTCGTACGCCTGTACAGCCGATTCCGTTCCGAACGCGTCGATGGCGAGGTCCCCGATGCGGCGCTGCTCGTGCTCATCGTGCTCGACAAGCAGGACCGGATGAGCCTGAGCGATCTCGCCGATGCCGCGCACGTCACGCTCGGCTCGATGAGTCAGACGGTTCGGCGGCTGGAGCAACTCGCCTACGTGACGAAAGTCCGTGGGACGCAGGACCGCCGCAAGGTCCTGTTCTCCCTCACCGATGCGGGCACAGCGGCGGTTACCGCGTCGCGTCGCCACCGCCGGGACTGGCTGAAGGGCCGGCTCGACGAACTCACCGCCGCCGAACGCGACGACATCGCCCGAGTCGCCCCACTCCTCCTTCGCATCGCAGACTCGTGAACAGGAGCACCATGCACCCAGTAGAAGCTCTCTTGTTTCCCATCGGCCGGTTGCTGCGCAACCGGCGCCCGGACGAAGCCGTCAGCATCGCCAACGCTCCCGAACTCGCGACCGAGAACCACATCGCCCTCACCTCGCCGAATTTCGGTGACGGACAGGTGATTCCGGCCAAGCACTGCGGGCAGTTCATCGGCGAGGAGATCTCACCCGCGCTCACCTGGGACGCTCTCCCCGCGGAGACGAAGGATCTGGTCCTGGTCATCGAGGACCTCGACGTCCCGACCACCACGCCCGGCATCCACACCATCGCCGCCTTCGAGCCGCCCGACGCCGGTCTGCCGGCAGGCGCTGTGACCCCGGCGGATCCGAACATCCGATTCATCCCCAACCGCCGCCGCCAAGCCAGGTACGTCGGCCCTCGACCGCTGCCCGGCCACGGGCCACATCGCTATCGCTTCCACCTCTACGCCCTCGACACCGTCGTCGACTTCACGAAGCTCGATATCGACCATCTGCCATCGGCTCTCGCCGGACACGTCCTGGCATCAGGAACACTCACCGGCACGCGGACGACCTGACGGGCGAGGGATCAGATCGCTCGTCGGTAGGGGAGGGTCGGCTGGCCCGTGACGCCGGGGGAGGCGCGGAACACGGCTCCCGCGGCGGGCTGGGTGGCGGGATCGATGCCCTGGCGGGAGGTGGTGATGTACAGGTCGGTGTGGGTGGGGCCGCCGAATGTGCATGCGGTGACCTGGGATACGGGCAGGTGCACGATGTCCAGGAGGTTGCCGTCGGGGGAGTAGCGGTGGACCGCGCTGCCGCCCCACAGCGCTACCCAGACGGTGCCTTCGGCATCGACGGTGAGGCCGTCGGGGGAGCCGTGTTCAGCGGGGATGCGGATCGCGGTTCTGCGATGGGACAGGCCGGATTCCGGGCTGTAGTCGAAGGCGTCCACGCGGTGGGTGGGGGTGTCGGCGTAGTAGGCGGTAGTGCCGTCGGGGCTCCAGGCCAAGCCGTTGGAGATGGTGACGTCGGTGAGTTCGACATCCACGCTTGCGTCGAGGTTCAGGCGGTACAGCGCGCCCGCGCCGGGAGTCTCGGCGTACGCCATCGAGCCACAGTGGAAGCGGCCCTGGGGATCACAGCCGCCGTCGTTCATCCGGATGCCGGGATCGGACCACAGCTCGGGCAGGGGAGTGATCTGCTCGAACTCGTCGTCGGCCAGCGCGAATCTACGTTCCAGGGCCAGGACCACGCCGGTCTCGGCGTGCGGGCGCAGGGCCGCAGCGACCGTACCGACCGGGAAACGGCGGACTTCGCCTGTACCGGAATCGAGTTCGAGGACATCTCCGGCGAGCATGTCGACCCAGCGCAGACCGGGCCAGCGGTCGCACCAGACCGGCCCTTCGCCGTGCTCGGCGACGGATGCGGTGAGCTGTTCGACGGAAATCACGGCCGCAGCAGCACTTTCACCGCGCTGCCCTCGCGCAGCACCCGCAGTGCGGAATCGACCTGCTCGAGCGGGAATTCGTGCGACACCAGCGGCGCGGGATCCAGGGCACCCGCGGCGAATGCGCGCACCGCGTGGGTCCAGGCCCGTCCCGGCGCGCCGAAGACGGTGTGCAGGGTGATCTGGTCGAGCACCAGAGCGGCCGGGGAGATCGGATCCGGTTCCGCGGCAGGGATTCCGGTGAGCACCACACGCCCACCGCGACGTACCAGGGAGGTGGCCAGGCGCGCGGTCCCGACCCCGCCCGCGGCCTCCAGCGCGACATCGTAACGCTGAGATCCTTCGACCTCGGTGCTGAAATGCGTTGCCCCGCAACGCCTCGCCAGCGGTTCACCTTCGGCCCGTCGATCGATGACGGTCAATTCACCCGGCCGGACCGCTGCCACCAGTTGGGTGATGAGCAGTCCGAGCGTCCCCGCGCCGACCACCGCGACACGTTCACCGGTCCGCACCTCCGCGCGCAGACATGCCGCGGCGGCACAGGCGCCCGGTTCGAGCGCCGCCGCGGCGCGCAGATCGGCGTCGGCGGGCAGCGTGTGCAGCAGCCGCGCGGGCAGCGTCAGGTAGTCCGCCCAGGCTCCGGGATGGGTGAATCCGGTCTCCGCGTATCCGTTCGCACACAGATTGGTATCGCCACGTCGGCACGCATCGCAGTGCAGACAGGATCGAAAGCCCTCTCCCACAACGGGTTTGCCGATCAACTCCGGATCGACATCGGCACCGACCTCGGCCACGGTCCCCGACCATTCGTGCCCGGGAACGACCGGATACCGCACATAGGGCGCCGGTCGCGTCCCGGCGACGACCTCGAGGTCGGACCCGCAGATACCCGTCCACGCCACCCGCACCATCGCCTCACCGGGCCCCGGTGTGTGCGGCGACATCGGCACGACCTGTACCTGCCCCGGTGCCTCCACGCGAACTGCACGCGGCGACATCAGTGTGCTCCTGTCGTGAGGTACGCCCGCCTCCGGAGGTCCGCGGTCGAGTCGGATCGTCCTGCGCGCATGATCATTTCGCGACCGCGCCGACGGGCGACGGCACGGCCAGCCCGGCCGCGCCGAGTTCGGAGGTGATCGCATCGGGAGCGAATCTGCGCAGCAGATCCAGCCCGATGCGCGCCCGGCGCACGCGTTCGCGCCCCAACGCCACGGCCGTCCCCTCGAGATGTGTCCCGCTGGGGTAGATGTTCGGTGCGTTGCGCAGACCGAATTTCAGGTACACCGGTGCGGCGACCCGGACGAGTTCGGCTATCTCGTAGTGCCGGACGAAGCCGCCCTGATCGTCGGGAGCCTCCACGTAGATGTCCAATGGGATGTCGACCGCGCGCCGGATCTCGGCGAGCTGGGCCAGGCTCAGATCGGTCGGGACGTTGTAGGTGTTCGCACCCAGATCCTGCGCGATCCGGATCGCGGCCGGGTTGGCCAGACCCATCTGCACACTGATCTTGAACTGCATATCCGCAGGCAGATAGTCCTGTTCGCGCATCCGTGCGGCAGATGCGAGCACTCCGATATCGGTGATCAGCACGCTGCGCAGGCCGAAGTTCGCGGCCCGCTCGATATCCAGCAGACACTGCGCGAGCTGCTCGGCCCCGCGCGCCTGCGCACCGACCGCACCCGCGCCCGAAGCCGCTGCGGCAGCGCCGGTGCCCCATCCAGCCAGCGGGCGGGCGAACAGACTCACCTCGACCGGTTCCGCGGCGCCCCGCGCGGCCATGTCCGACAGTTCGTCATCGGTGAGCAACAGTACGCCGCTGCCCTGCGAAATGCGGTGCACCCGCACGTCCCGGGCGCGAGCCTCGTCCAGTACGGCGGCCAGCACAGCGGGCCCCTCCACGCTGGGGATCTCGACCCGGTACTGCGCACCGTCGGGAAACCGCTTCTCGCTCGTGGCCGGTGCGGGGCCGTCGGTCTCCGACATACCGCTCGCCCGGAGGAATTCTCGTACGGACATCAGGACTCCGTTCGGGCCGCCATCGCATCGGCCGTTGTTTCGATGAGCTTTCGACACGCGCGCGCGGCCGCGTCGGGACGACCGCGCCGGACCGCGTCGAGCACCGCGCGATGCATGGGCAGGGTGCGCTCCACTCCGCCCGGCAGTTCACTGGTCGCCTCGAGGCCGTGTTGCAGCCCGGATTCCAGCAGCCGCCCCAGTTGCTCGACGAGCTGATTTCCACTGGCCCGCAACAACGTCAGGTGGAAGGCGAGGTCGGCGGCGACGAACTCTTCGCTGTCCTGCGGCAGCCGCGCGGCATGCTCGGCCATCGCCTCGTAGGCGGCGTTCATCGCCTCGACCTGTTCGGAATCCACCCGCTCGGCGGCCAGCCGGGCCGCGCCGGGCTCCACGATGAGGCGCAGTTCGAGCAGATCGCGCACGAACGCCGGATCGGTGTTGTGCCAGCCGATCACCTGCCGGTCCATCAGATTCCACGACGAGCGGGGCAGCACCCGCGTGCCGATCCGCGGGCGCGGATCGACCAATCCCTTGGCGGCCAATGCCTTCACCGCCTCGCGCACCCCGCCGCGGCTGACGCCCAGCTGGGCGGCGAGATCGGACTCGTTGGGCAGCTGGGAATTCTCGGCGTAGACACCTGAGACCACCCGCTCGCCCAGCCAGTCCACCACCCGGCCGTGCATCGTGCGATGCCTGCCCAGCGGACCGGCGGAGAAAGTGTTCATGACTAAATCATCGAATGATTGGATGGTAAAAGTCAAAGCGTTGTATCTTCGAACCGACTGCACGACAGGACATCTGATGAAGATCACCAAGCTCAGCACGCACGTTCTCGGTACGGCGTGGCGAAATCTCACCATCGTCGAGGTCCATACGGACGAGGGCGTGACCGGACTCGGCGAGGTCCGCATGCTCAATCACACCGACGCCCTGCTGGGCTTTCTGGCCGAGGCGACCGACAACCACATCCGCGGCAGCGACCCGTTCGAGGTGGAATCGCTGGTGCACCGGATGATGCGCCTGGACTACGCGCGGGCCGGGGAGATCGCGATGTCGGCGCTGGCGGCGGTAGAGATCGCCTGCTGGGACATCCAGGGCAAGGCCCTGGGCGTGCCGGTGTACCGGCTGCTCGGCGGTGCTGTGCGCGATCGGATCAAGGCGTACGCCAACGGCTGGTACCAGGTCGAGCGGACCCCGGAGCAGTTCGCCGCGGCCGCGCGACGCGTCACCGCGCGGGGATACCGGGCGATGAAGGTGGATCCGTTCGGGGCCGGGATGTTCGAACTGGATCACACCGAGACCACGCGCTCCCTCGAGCTCGTGGCGGCCGTGCGCGAGGCGGTCGGGCCCGAGGCCGAGATCATGATCGAGATGCACGGCCGGTTCAATCCGGCCACCGCGATCCGCCTGGCCGGACTGCTCGAACCGTACGATCCGGCCTGGCTCGAGGAGCCGGTGCCGCCGGAGAATCTCGCCGCACTGGCGAAAGTGGCCGCGCACACCTCGATTCCGATCGCGACCGGTGAGCGCATGCACACCCGATACGACTACCGCGAACTGTTCGCACTACAGGCCGCGGACATCCTGCAGACCGACATCACGCACTCCGGCGGGCTGTGGGAGGCCAAGAAGCTCGCCGCCACCGCCGAATCGCACTATCTGCTGATGGCCCCGCACAACGTCGGCGGGCCCATCTCCACCGCCGCGAATCTGCACCTGGCCGCCACGACGGTGAATTTCAAGGTGCAGGAACATTTCAACGACTTCGCCGACGTCTTCGTCAAGGACTGCGCACCTGGGTTGCCCGAGGTGGTCGACGGATATTTCCCGCTGCCGCAGGGCCCGGGGCTGGGCATCTCGCTGGACTACGAGGCGCTCGCCCGGCATCCGCGAAAGTCGGTGAACTTCAACCTGTTCAGCTCGGGCTGGGAACGTCGCCAGGCGGCCGAGGGCTGATCACAAGACGCCCCGGCCGCGGGCCGGGCGACCCGCAACAGAGTTGGTAGATGAGGAACCCGCAATGTCAGAACATCTTTCCGATGCCGTAGAGATCTCCCGTACCGCGAGCCGGCGCGGTGCGCTGAAACTACTCGGGGGCGCGGGCGGCGCGGCGGCGTTGGGCACGCTGCTGTCGGCCTGCGCCAGTGCCACGCGCTCCGGATCCGGTGGGGTGGGGAACTTTCCGTCGACCCCGGCGTGGAAATTCGTGTTCGTCAATCACGTCACGACGAACTCGTTCTTCATTCCCACGCGCACGGCCCTGGAAGACGCCGCCAAACTGCTCAATCTGCCCACGCCGCAGTGGACCGGCTCGGAGAACGGCACCGTCTCGGAGATGGTCAGCGCCTTCGAGAACGCGATCAACTCCGGCGCGGCGGGCATCGCCATCCCGCTGACCGACAACAACGCCTTCGTCGAGCCCACGAAACAGGCGCTGGCCAAAGGGATTCCGGTCGTTGCCTACAACGCCACCGCACCGGGCAACTATCCGCTGACCTATGTCGGCCAGGATCTGTACAAGTCGGGCACGCTGATGGGGCAGCGGATCGCGCAGACCGTCACCTCGGGCACCATCCTGGTGGGCATCGCTCAGCCGGGCGCCAACAATCTGCAGCCGCGTCTGGACGGGCTGACCGCGGCACTGGCCAAGGCCGCGCCCGGTGTGGTGGTCAAATCGATCAATACCGGTGCGGCACAGGCCGGTGAGCTCAATGCGATGACCGCCGCCTACGCGGGCCAGCCCGACGCGGTGGGGCTGTACGCGGTGGATGCGGGCAGCACCGCCTCGATCGCGCAGCTGATCTCGAGCAAGAACATCGTCGGCAAGGTGCACGCGGGCGGATTCGACACGCTCGCGGACACCATCAAGGGAGTCTCCTCGGGCGCACTGGAATTCACCATCGACCAGTCGGCGTACATGCAGGGATTCCTGTCGGTGCTGTATTTGTACCTGTACCGCGTCTCGGGCACGTTGCTCGCGCCGCCGGAGACCGACACCGGGCTGACCTTCGTGACGAAAGAAAATGTCGCGGCGTACAACTCGGGCAGTGCGTACGAGGGGCAGCAGGGCCACAACCTGGGCACCATGCCCGCCTCGATCCCGCTGCCGCAGCCCTCGACGGTGACGCTGTGACAGAACGGTCCTTCGGCCGCACCGTCGCGCAAGCGCTGGTGCGGCAGAAGGAACTGAGCATTCTGGCCGCCACCGTCGCGGTGGCGATCTATTTCAGTATCACCACAACGGGTTTCAACATCTCGGACAACTACATCACGATCATCCACTATCTCGCGCCGTGGGCCATCGTCGGCGCGGGCGAGGTGATGTTGCTGATCTGCGGTGAGATCGATCTGTCCGCGGGATTCATGTTCACGCTGTCGCCGTTCGTGCTGATGTCGTTCTACAACGGCGGAACGCCACTGATCCTGGCGCTGATTCTGGCGCTGGTCGTGTGCGCGGCCATCGGCGCGGCCAACGGGTTCATCTCGACCCGGTTCGGCATCGCCTCGTTCATCGTCACCCTGGGCAGTTCCTTTCTGCTGGAAGGTATCTCGCTGCTCATGTCGAACGGCGCACCGGTCGCCGCACCGGCCTCGGGCTGGGTGGTCTCCGCGTTCGGCAAGGCGCACTGGTCCGAGTTGCTGTGGGTGCTGGGCGTCGTGGCGGTGATGCAGATCCTGTTGTCCGCCACCCGATTCGGCATCAGTACGCAGGCCACCGGCGGGAATCCGGTGGGTGCGGCCGAGGCGGGCATCCGGGTGAATCTCGTGAAGGTGGTGAACTTCTCGCTCGTCAGCACGCTGGCGGGCCTGGGCGGCATCATCGACGGGCTGCGGCTGGGCTCGTTCGATCCGACCAACGGCGGCCCGAACACGATGTTCCTCGCGGTGGCCTCCGCGGTGATCGGCGGCACCGCCCTGCTCGGCGGTCGCGGCACGGTGGTCGGGGCGCTGCTGGGCGCATTGCTGCTGGGCATCGTGTTCGACGGATTCTCCCTGGCCGGAGTCAGCGCGAACACCTTCGACGTCGTGCTGGGCGTCGCGATCGTGATCGCGATGCTGCTGAACGTGTATCTCGGACATCTACGCAAACGAGTGAGCAGCGCATGACGCAGACAACCGAAAATCCGAATGATGTGATCCGTGCCGAGCACATCAGCAAGCGGTTCGGGCCGGTGCAGGCGCTCCGGGACATCAACCTGCGGGTCGCCCGCGGGGAGATCCTGGGCCTGATCGGCGACAATGGCGCGGGCAAATCGACGCTGATCAAGATCCTGACCGGATACCATCAGCCCGACGGCGGAAGACTGTTGTTCGGGGGCAACGAGACTCGGCTGAAATCGGTGGTGCACGCCCGGTCGCTGGGGATCGAGACGGTCTTCCAGGATCTGGCGCTGATCCCCGATCTGCCGGTGTATCTGAACCTGCACCTGAACAAGGAGCTCGTGCACCGCCCGCTGCCGTTCCTGCGACGGGCGGAGATGAAGCGCCGAGCGCGAGAGTCGTTGGACCGCATCGGAATCAACATCCCATCGGTCACCGCGGAGGTGGGATCGCTGTCCGGCGGACAACGTCAGGCCATCGCGGTGGCGCGCTCGGTGCACTCCGACGCCAAACTCCTGCTGCTCGACGAGCCGCTCGCGGCCATGGGAGCCAAGGAGGGCGGTCAGATCCTGCGCCTGCTCGATCGCCTCAAGCAACAGGGCGACCTGGCGATCATCCTCATCGCGCACAACTACAGCCAGGTCGTGGACGTCTGCGACCGCGTCAACCTGCTCCAACACGGCGAAATCACTTTCGACCGTCCTTCCAAGGACACCTCCGTCGAGGAACTCCTGTCCCTGGTACACGCCGAGTACCGCCTACCACCGGCATCGGGTGACTGACGTCGCCATCGAATGAGGGGGTGCGGGCCGTCGTTTCGCGACGGCCCGCACCGATGTCGGAACAGGACAACCGATTTCGTGCTTTGACGGGAGTTGCGAACAACACCGCATGACCGCCGAGGGCCGGGCGGCACGGGATCGCGCGCTCGCCGCGCTGGCGACCGAGTTCGATCGCAGGCTTGCCAGGATCGCCCCGCGTGACCGCACCGAACTGCAGCGCATCCTGCTGGAGATGCTCGACTCCGACAGGCCATAGTCCGACGTCGTGGTCCGCCGCAACTGTCCGATCGGGGCTTCGAGGGTGAATCCTGCCCCTTCGGAAACGGCGACGGGCGGGAAGCGGACCCGATGGTCGCTTCCCGCCCGTGCTGATACCGGGAATTCAGCGGGCGACGGTGTGCGGAGGTGCGGTGAATCCCTCGGCCGCGCCGACTGCCGCACCGGCCACCGCACCCATGGTGGCCGCGGAAACCGTGGTGACGCCCGCACCGATGGCGGCGCCCAGGGCAGGTCCGGCGACCAGCCCGATCGGCAGGAACGGAACTCCCGCCACCAGACCTGTCACGCCGCCGACGAGACCGGAGGTGACCGCGAGCGGTGCGGCGGCCGTCGCCCCCGCGACAGCGCCGATGGCGGCGGTACCGATGGTCGCCCCGGCTATCCGGTCCGACCGGCTGCGTTCCATACCGACCGAGTCCAGGAAGGTGGCCAGGCCCGCCTCGGCTTGCGCGGACCGGTCGTTGACCGCGACCTCCTGGTCACGATTGATCCAGGTCGGCGCGTCCAATTGGACGTCACCGAAACGGAATTTGCCAGGTGGCGGCGCGATCGGCGCCACCGGTGCGACCGCCTTCGGCGCGTGCAATTGACCGACCGGAGCGAGATAACGTTGATCGGGCAGCGGCCGCGCGGACGGCAGTGAGGTGAGCACATCACCGGAAATGCGCGGCTGTGCCTTCGGGATATTGCTCGCAGGCGAATGCGGGTGTGCCACGTGGTGCTGTGTCGCCGTATTCGATTGCGCGGGCGCCGCAGTGGCCGTACCGCTTCCGACGACGGCCAGGACCAGCGGAACCGCGCTCGCCGCAACGACACCGCCGACGCGGGTGCGATTCGGATTGGACGCTCTGTGTTTGCCTCCGGCCATTGCGACCTTTCTTCGTTACATGGATATCGACATCCGGCATTCGGATCAGTCCAGGCCCTGGATGGGTCGAGACCCGGTTATGCGCGGAAAGCCGTATTCAACGAAGAGGTCGATGTTCATCGAGCGCCGAATACCGGGAAATTCGGCGGCTCAGCCTGCCTTGGGGTCCGCCGCCGCTTTCGCCGTGGGGACGGCGGCGCCGTTCCCGGTTTCGGTGCGCACTTCCTTCGCGTCGTCCTCGTTGCCGTTGAGCGCCTCGAGTGCCAACCGCGCGAACACCCACTGCTCGGTGGCGGCCATCTGCCCGCGGTGGCGACCGAGGAAGGCGACGAACCACTGGAAGACCGTGACGAACCGGCTGCGGAATCCGATCAGGTAGTACAGGTGCAGCACCAGCCACATCAGCCAGGCGAAGAAACCACTGAACTCCAGCTTGCCGACCTGGCACACCGCGTCGAACCGCGAGATGGTGGCCATACTGCCCTTGTCGAAATATTTGAACGGCGCCCGGTCCGCGGGCTTCTGCTTCCCTGCCACCTCGGCGGTGATCTGCTTGGCCGCGTAGGTCGCGCCCTGAATCGCGCCCTGGGCCTGACCGGGCACTCCGGGCACCGACATCAGGTCGCCGACCACGAAGACGTTCGGATGACCCTTGATGGTCAGATCAGGCTCGACGATGACGCGCCCGGCGCGATCGGTCTGCGTCCCGTCGGAGCGTTCGGCGAGCTGTTTGCCCAGGCCGCTGGCCTGCACACCGGCCGACCAGACCTTGCAGGCGGCCTCGATGCGACGCTCGCCCTCTTTGTCCTTGATCGTCACCCCGCGCGCGTCGACATCGGTGACCATGGCGTTGAGCTGGATCTCCACGCCCATCTTCTCCAGCCGCTGCTGGGCCTTCGGGCCGAGCTTGGGGCCCATCGGCTTGAGCACCGCGTCCGCGCCCTCCACCAGGATGACGCGGGCGTCGCGCGGATCGATGTTGCGGAACGTGCCGACCAGGGTGCGATCGGCGAGTTCGGCGATCTGACCGGCCAACTCGACACCGGTCGGGCCCGCGCCGACCACGACGAAGGTCAGGAACCGGTCACGCATCTCCTGTGTGGTGGCCAGCTCGGCCTCCTCGAACGAGCCGAGGATGCGGGCGCGCAGTTCGAGGGCGTCGTCGATGGTCTTCATACCGGGGGCGTAGGTGGCGAAGTGGTCGTTGCCGAAGTACGACTGCTGTGCGCCGGTGGCGACGATCAGGCTGTCGAACGGGGTGACGGTGTCCTGGTTCAGCAGTTCCGAGGTGACGGTGCGGTTGACCAGGTCGATGTCGTGCACATCGCCCATGATCACCTGCACGTTCTGCTGTTTGCGCAGCACGATGCGGGTCGCGGGGGCGATCTCGCCGGTGGACAGGATGCCGGTGGCGACTTGGTACAGCAGCGGCTGGAACAGGTGCGTGGAGGTCTTGGAGATCAGGACGATGTCGACGTCCGCCTTCTTCAGATGCCTGCAGGCGAACAGACCGCCGAATCCGGAACCGATCACCACCACCCGATGGCGCTGCTTACCGCCGGTCTGGATGCTCATGTCCCGCTCCTCGCGCGATTGCGTTGGGTCTTCCGACACGCCATACCGTAGTCGGCGACCAGCGGACAGTCACGGCGAGTGTGGGAACTCGGCGCGTCCGGGTCACGCCTTCGGACGGCGTGTCGGGTGGTCGGGGACCGGCCCGGAACCGTGCTCCTCGGGCAGGTCGAGCGGCCCGACGAAGCGGTCGCCGCCGATACTCTCCACCGACGGCCACAGGAACGCGGTGAGCCGGTCGACGAATTCGGCGCGGTCGCGCACCGGATCGCGACCCCAGTCCTCGGCCGACATCAGAATCGCGCCGATGGTCGCGCTGGCCCAGATGCGAGCCAGCGCCGGATCCGCATCGACGGTGCGCAGGATGGATTCGAAGACCTCGGTGGCCCATTCGGACAGCCGGGCGAACAGCGGCCGGTGGTGGCCGACGATGCTCGCGCCGGATTCGTCGGACTGCAAGCGCTGCATGAGCAGGTGGTGCAGGTTGGGATCCGCGTCGACGAAATCACAGACCAGCGCCACGATGGCGCGCAACATCTCGCGAACGGGCATAGGCTTCGCCAGAATCGCGTCGGCGGCGGCGAGCAGACCTTCCATGTGCCGTTCGGCGAGCGCGTCGACCAGGGCAGGCATATCCGGGAAGACCGCGTAGACCGCGGTGCGGGCGTATCCGGCTTCGGCGGCGACCTGGGCGATGGTGATCGGGGTGCCGGACGCTGCGACGACACGTTCGGCGGCGTCCAGGATTTCGCCGCGGCGGACGGCGGGATCACGCGACGGACCGGGCGGCCGCCCCCGAGGGCGGCGCGGTTCGCGCGGTGTATCCCTTGTCACACTGCCATCGTACCGGTAATGTACGGGGTGTACTTTTAATTGAAAGGTTCGTTCATGGTCAGCGTCGACAGTGCGGAACGGGAAAACCTCGGACTTCTGCAGATACCCGACCAGCATCCGATCGACCGGATGCTACGTCTGCTCCCATCCCGCGAACTGTCACTTGCCACCCCACCCGAGGGAAGTGGACAGCTCCCCGTCCGGGGTGATGTCGGGCTGCCGTATCTGGGTCGCGCGTTGCAGTACCTGCGCTGGGGTACCGCGGAGATGATGGATCGATACCACCGCTACGGCCCGGTGAGCTACAACAAGGCGCTGGGCGTGGAGCGGGTGCTGGTCGCCGGGCCCGAGGCCGTGGACGAGGTGATCGGCAAGCGCCGCAACGATTTCGGACAGGGTTGGGACTATTTCATCGGTCCGTTCTTCCATCGCGGACTGCTGCTCCTCGAGTTCGACGAGCACATGTACCACCGCCGGATCATGCAGCAGGCGTTCACCCGCGACCGGCTGGTCGCCTATCTGGCGCAGCTGGGTCCGGCCGTCGAGAAGGCCATCGCCGGGTGGGTGCCCGCAGGTGCGGACAGTGCGCGGGTGCAGCTGTATCCGACGGTGAAGGATCTGGCGCTGGAGACCGCCAGCGAGGTCTTCATGGACGCGGATCCCGGGCCCGAACGCCAGCGGTTGGGCGCGGCGTTCATCGATTGCACCCATGCCGCGCTGTCGGTCGTGCGGCAGCCGCTGCCGGGTACGGCCTGGCGAGCCGGGGTGCAGGGACGCAAGGTGCTCGAGTCGTATTTCCAGCGGATGCTGCCGGAGAAGCGTCGTTCGGACACCCCGGACTTCTTCTCGGCGCTGTGCCACGCCCGCACCGAGGACGGCGAGCAGTTCAGCGATGCCGACGTGGTCAATCACATGATCTTCCTGATCATGGCCGCACACGACACCACGACCACGACGGCCACCGCGGTCGCCTACTACCTGGGACACCACCCGGAGTGGCAGGAGCGAGTGCGGTCCGAAGCGCTGGCGTTGCACGCGAAGACCAACGGTGCCCCGCCGACCATCGCCGACCTGGACGAACTGCACGATCTGGAGCTGGTGATCAAGGAGAGCCTGCGTCTGGTGCCGCCGGTGCCGGGCCTGGTGCGTCGCTCGGTGCGCCACACCGAGATCGCGGGCCACTACATTCCGGCGGGCACGCATATCGACCTGGCCTACGGAATCAACCACCTGCTGCCCGAATACTGGTCCAACCCAGCGGTTTTCGATCCGGAACGGTTTGCCGAACACCGCCGCGAGGACAAATCCCACCGCCTGGCCTGGATGCCGTTCGGCGCGGGTGCGCACAAGTGCATCGGCATGCACTTCGGCATGTTGGAGGTCAAGGTCGCCATCGCCGCCATGGTCCGCGAATACGAGTGGCTGATCCCCGAAAGCTACCTGATGCCTTGGGGATTCAACACCATCCCGTTCCCCCGCGACGGCGCGCCCATGCACCTGCGCAGGCGCTGAGCGTCAAGCCCGGCAATCACGAGAAGGCCGACCGTCACCTGAGTTCCGCCCACCCCCGACAACGCCAACTCCGAAGGCCGTGGCTCGGCCCCTCGGGGCCACGGCCCCGCCGGAGCGCAGCGGAGGCCGAAGATTCAGCTTCTTCCGCTCAGCAGGATTTTTGCTACCTGGGTGGTGGTCTGCTCGCCGTCGTCGTAGCCGCCCTTGTTGCCCAGGTCGTTCATGACGGCCAGGGTGTAGCGCTCGTTGGGACCGGCGAAGCCGACCGAGTTGACCACCCAGCCGCTGCGCTCCTGGGACCAGCCGTTCTTCAGGCCCGGGTTCATCGACGCGCCCGCGCCCCAGACGCCCCAGTGCTGGTTGGTGTCGACCTTGCGCATGCGGTCGACCAGGTAGTTGCGGTCGGCGGGGTTCATGTGGTCCAGGACGTTGGACATCAGCCGGTCCAGGTCCGCGGCGGTGCACTTCTGGAAACCCCAGTCCGGGAACACCTTCCCGGCGGGAGTGGGCTGCGGGGCCAGACCGGTCATGCCGTTGGCGCGGAACGCGTTGTTGAAGGCCCGGTGGTCGGGTCCGGCGAATTTGGTCCAGAGGATGTCGGCGGCGTTGTCGTTGGAGGTGGCCAGCATCGACTCGAGCAGTGTGCGATCCTGCGGCGTGATCACGATCGCGCCGACGCGCTGCCGGTTGATCAGATCCTCGGCGATGGCGAGTTTGATCGTGGAGGCCGTCCAGATCGGCGTGTTGGCATTGCCGTTGCTGTAGACCGCGCCGGTTTTCCGGTCGCGCACAACGTAACCCGTGACGCCGGGCCGTCCGGACAGGTAGGAGTTGACCTGCGCGATGCGCTGGCTCATATCGCAGTCGAAGCCGTTGACACAGCCCTGGACGCGAATCGGGAACGCCGTGGCAGGGGCCGGGTGTACGGCCGGTGCGGTGGCCATCAGGCCGGCGGCGAGGACGCAGGCGCCGAGGGCCATACGTGAGGGGCGACTGGCGCGCGAGGCGGAACGGGGATAACGCACGGTGCAACACCTTAGACAGACATCTGCATCGGACGCACGTCTTGAGGTCTGCCGCACATTATGCTAGTTCGCTGTAAATATTGTTGCGCAGTGCATTTCGGCGGTGCTGCGGTCCCATATGGGACAGCGGTGCGCCTCACCGGAATGCGGCGAGCAGGTCCTCGACGCTGCGGCCGTTGAGCCGGTAGCAGTGCGAGAAGGCTTCGGTGTGGCGGTCGCGTGGCCAGGAGTTCAGCACGATCGCGCGGCCGTAGTGGCGTGAATTGACCAGTTCCCAGCGGTCACCCATGCGGCGAACCGTGAACCCTGATCTGGGTACGAGGGGAATCACCGACGCAGACATCTACCGAACCAGCCTTTCGAAACCGCTTCTCCCGTTGCCTCCCCGCAGAGCACTGTGGCACATCACGCACCGTCCGCCGGGGTGACACGCGGTGGTGAGTCCCGGTCGATGCGGGGATTCGCGGTTGCGCGTGGATCCGCTTGTGTTGCTACGAATTTGGTATATATCGAGAATTACGGACAATGTGGTGTTCAGCACTATTCGCTGTAGAGTAGCCATGGGTCGGGGGTTGTCTCGGGGTCGGATTCGAGGTCGATGTGATCGTCGGCGTGTCCGGATCGTCACGGTGTGTCGGGCGTGGGGTCGGCCTGGCGCGGGTGCACGATTGTCGGGCCCGGTTAGCGGTTCGAGTCGTCACGTGCGGTTCGCCGGGGCGGGGACGAACGGTCTCGGGTGCGGGGCCGCGTGGGCGGCACGATCGCAGGCGGTAATGTCGCGTGGTCGATCGGCAGGCGACCGGGTCGGGGGCGCAGTTCACCGGTCGCGGTGTCGCAAGCCGCGCGGAAGAGACGGAGAGGCGGTCCATGGCGCTGCACATCCACCGGGCCGAACGGGCGGACACCCTCGCCGGTGAGCTCGCGTCGGTGCTGGCCCGGCCGCTCGAGGACCCGTTCGCGGCCGAGGTCGTCGCGGTCGGAGCCAAGGGGGTGGAGCGCTGGCTCACACAGCGGCTGGCCGGGGTGCTGGGCGGTGACGCCGGTGACGGGGTCTGTGCGAATGTGCGTTTCACGTCCGTGGCCGGGCTGATCGCCGATGTGCTGGGCGCGGCGAGCGGTATCGCCGCCGACGCGGATCCGTGGGCGCCCGAGCGCATGGTGTGGTCGCTGCTGCGGGTGCTCGACGCCTCGGTCGGTGAGACGTGGTGTGCGGTTCCGGCGCGGCATCTCGGTGCGGACGATCCGTCCGGACGGTCGTATCGCGCGGGTCGGCGGTTCGCCACGGCCGCGGGCGTCGCGGCGCTGTTCGACGGTTATGCCACCCAGCGGCCGAGTGTGATCGCCGACTGGGCCGCAGGGGCGGATACCGACGGATTCGGTGCGGAGCTTCCGGCGGATCTGCGGTGGCAGCCCCAGCTGTGGCGGCGGCTGCGCGCGGGGATCGGCACGCCGAGTCCCGCGGAACGACTGTCGGAGGCGTGTGCGCGATTGCGCGCGGAACCCGAGATCATCGAACTGCCGCAACGGATTTCGCTGTTCGGCCCGTCCCGGTTGAGCGTCGATCAGGTGAACGTGCTGTCCGTGCTGGCCGAACATCGCGACGTGCACGTGTGGCTGGTGCATCCGAGTCCGGCGATGTGGGCCACCCTGAACGCGGTCGATCCGGCGCCCGATGCCGCGCGCCGGTCGGCCGATTCGAGTGCGCTGGCTGTTGCGCATCCGCTGCTGGCCGCCCTGGGACGTGATGTGCGCGAGTTGCAGCAGCGGGTGCGCAGGATGGGCCCGGCGATCGATGTTCATCATCCGGGCGGTGATGAAACAATTTCGAGCACAGTGCTTTCCAGGTTGCAGGCGGGGATCCGGTCGGACGTGTGGCCGCCGCTGCCGGATCCGATGCCCGGTGACGACACCGTGCGGCTGCACTCGTGTCACGGGCCCGCCCGGCAGGTGGAGGTGCTGCGGGACGTCCTGCTGGGCCTGTTCGCCGAGGATCCGACCCTCGAGGCGCGCGATGTGATCGTGCTGTGCCCGGACGTGGAAAGTTTCGCGCCGCTGGTGCGAGCGGCGTTCGGGCAACCGCATGCCGATCCTCGGTCGGGCGAGACTGCCACGGCCGCAAGCAATCCCGCGCACGACCTGCGCGTGCGGCTCGCCGACCGGACGGCCGGCACCGCCAATCCCGTGCTCGCGGTGCTGCTGGCGCTGTTCGACCTGGCCGATGGCCGGGTGACCGTCACCCAGGTACTGGATCTGGCTGCGGCAGAACCGGTCCGGATGCGGTGCGGATTCGACGACGACGATATCGAGCGGCTGCGGGAGTGGGCGGCCGAGACCGGTGCGCGATGGGGGATCGGGCAGCGCCAGCGGCAGGCGTTCGGGCTCGGCGACTTCGCGCAGAACACGCTCAACGCCGCGGTGGACCGGATCCTGTTGGGCGTCGCGGCGGGCGAATCATCCGAGGACTGGCTCGATCTCGCACTGCCACTCGAGGACGTGGACTCCGGCGATGTGGATCTTGCCGGGCGGTTCGCCGAGTTCACCGACCGTCTCGCGGTCTGTGTGCGTGATCTGCGCGGGCCGACGCCGGTCGATCCGGCCGGAGGCGTGCGCCCGGCGCACGAGTGGGCGCAGGTGCTCGGCCGGGCATTGGATCTGCTGACCGAGGTGTCGTATGCGAACACCTGGCAGGCCGTGCAGGCGCGGCGTGAATTGAGCGCGGCCCTCGAACACGGCGGCGATCTCGCATTGCGGCTGCCCGATATTGCCGCGCTGCTGCATTCGCGGCTGGCCGGGCGGTCCGTGCGGACCAATTTCCGCACCGGTGAGCTGACCGTGTGCACGCTGGCGCCGATGCGCTCGGTGCCGCATCGCGTGGTGGTTCTGCTGGGCCTGGACGACGAGGTCTTTCCCCGGGCGGGCGGTATCGACGGAGACGACGTGCTGGCACGCGATCCACATGTGGGAGAACGCGATTCGCGCAGCGAGGATCGTCAGTTGCTGCTGGAAGCGATCATGGCGGCCGGGGAGCGGCTGGTGGTACTGCACACCGGGGCCGATCCGGTCACCGGCGCGCATCGCCCGCCCGCGATCCCGCTGGCCGAGCTGCTCGACGTGCTGGCCGCGCAACCGGGGGCTGGTCTCGATTCGGTGGTGACACGACATCCCTTGCAGGCCTTCGACAGTCGAAATTTCGATCCGGTGCGCCCGTTCAGCTTCGATGCGATCGCCCTGGCCGGTGCGCAGGCCGCGGCCGGTGCGGTAAATCCGCCGACGAGCTTCCTGCCCGCACCGCTGCCCGCCGCCGCACGGTCGGATGTGGAACTCGCGGAACTGATCTCGTTCGTCGAACATCCGGTCCGGGCATTTCTGTGGCAGCGCCTGGGGATCCGGGTGCCCGAGGAGGAAGAGGAGATCGACGAGCGGCTGCCGATCGAATTGGACGGCCTCACCAAATGGAATATGGGCGAGCGCATGTTGACCGCGCGTCTGCACGGCGCCGAGCCCGAGACGTTGCGCGCGGCCGAATGGCGGCGCGGGACGCTGCCGCCGTTCGGGCTCGGCGGGGCGGTGCTGGACGAGATCGAGAGCACCGTCGACCGGTTGGTTCGGGTGGCCCGGCCGATCCATGAAATACCTTCTCGCAGTATCGATATCGCGGTCGATCTGGGCGAGGGGAGACTGCTGCGCGGCACGGTCGCCGATGTGCACGACGATGCGGTGGTGCGGACCACGTTCTCCCGCCTGGCCCCCAAACACCGGATCGCGGCCTGGGTGCGGGTACTGGCTCTGGCCGCTACCGAACGGCATCAGAGTTGGCAGGCGCTGACCATCGGCCGCGGCCGATTCGGCCGTCCCGCATGGCGTTCGGTGCTGGCCGCCCCCAATGGCGCTGTGGCACAGGATATTCTGCGCGAGCTGGTGGGGTTGCGTGATCTGGGCCTGAGTGAACCGCTGCCGATCGCCACGGCCGCCTCGTCGGTCTACGCGGAGCGCCGCTGTCAGGGTGCGAGTGTGGACGAGGCCCGGACGGCCGCCGATCAGGAATTCCTCGGCGGCCCACACGGTCCCAAGCCCTTCGGTGAGCACACCGACCGCTATCTGCGCTACATCTGGGGCCCGGCCCCGCGCCTGGAACTACTGGAAACCGAACTGGCCGAACCGGATCCGGCGGGTGAATCCACCCGTTTCGGATCCCTCGCCCGCAGCCTGTGGGCCCCGCTGCTCGCCGCCGAAACCCAGGGACAGCCATGAGTGAGGAACTTTTCCCCGTCGAGGCCCCGGCCCATCGTCCCCGGCGCCGCCCATCGAAGTCCCCGGCGTCCCGCCGCCCGGCCACCCCGGCCACCGCCGACCTGTTCGACATGCCCGAGGCGGCCGAGTCCGCCGACCTCGTACTGCCTGACGCCGAGCCTTCGACCGGCGAACGCGAATCATCAACGGCGGAAACCGAACCGACATCGAGTAGCGTCGCCGAGTCGCGCGCCACGGATCCGGCCCCGGCTGGGAGTCCGCTCACCACGACACCGGCATCGACGGGGAACTCCGGGCGCGGGTTCGAATTGTGCGGGGAGTTGCCGACGGGGACGACCGTGCTCGAGGCCAGCGCGGGGACCGGTAAGACGTATGCGATCGTCGGGCTGGCGGTGCGGTACGTGGCCGAGTGCGGGGTGGATATCTCCGAACTGCTGCTGGTGACGTTCAGCCGGGCGGCGACGCAGGAATTGCGGGAGCGCACGCGGGACCGGTTCGTCGCGGCAGCGGCGGCGCTGGCCGATCCGGAGGCCGCGGTGCACAGTGACGATGAGCTGATTCGTCATCTGGCACAGGCCGATTCGGCCGAGGTTCGGTTGCGGCGGTCCCGGTTGCTGGCCGCGTTGTCCGAGTTCGACGCGGGGACCATCGCGACCACGCACAGTTTCTGCCAGCGGATGCTGGACGAGTTGGGGTTGGCCGGTGAGCACGATCCGGAGGTGCGGCTGGTCGAGAACGTCGACGATCTGGTCGCCACTGTCACCGAGGATCTGTTCCTGGCGCGGTATGCGCGGGCGGTGCCGCCCTTCTCGTTGAAGGATGCGCACGCGCTGGCCGTCGCTGCGGTCCGGGATCGGCAGGCTCGGCTGGTACCCGAGGAGGAATGCGGCGATGCGACGGCCACGGAGCGGGTCGCATTCGGTGCAGCGGTGCGCGCGGAAACCGAACGGCGCAAACGACTCTCCGGTATTCGCGACTTCGACGATCTGCTGGTGCTGTTGCACGACGTCCTCGCCGATCCGGTGCACGGCGCGCGGGCGCGTGACCGCATCCGCGAACGGTTCCGCGTCGCGCTGGTGGACGAGTTCCAGGACACCGACCCGCTGCAGTGGGAGATTCTGCGCCGGTGTTTCCACGAGCACGGCACCCTTGTGCTGGTCGGTGATCCGAAACAGGCCATCTACGCGTTCCGCGGTGCGGAGGTGCTCAGCTATCTGGACGCGGTCGCGGTGGCGGATCGGCGTCGCGAATTGAGCGTCAACCGACGCAGTGATGCCGGTCTGCTGGCCGCGCTGGATCATCTGATGGGCGGTGCGGCGCTGGGGCACAAGGAGATCGGGGTGCATCCGGTGGCCGCGGTGCGGCCGCACACCCGCCTGTCCGGCGACGGCGACCGGACTCCCTTGCGGCTGAGGTGGTTTCGGCGCACCGGCGCGGGACCGCTGAACAAGTCCGGATTTCCCGCGGTCGGCCGTCAGCGCTCGCGGGTCGCCGAGGATCTGGCCGCCGATATCGTGCAGCAGCTGGACTCCGGCCTGCGGATCGGCGAGCGCCCCTTGGGCCCAGGCGATATCGCGGTCCTGGTACGGACCCGCTCACAGATCGATGTCGTGCGGGCCGCGCTGGACGAGGTGGGCGTGGCCTCGGTGCTGGCCGGTGGCGCGAGCGTATTCGCCACCCGCAGCGCCACCGAATGGCTGTGGCTGCTGCGCGCGCTCGAACAACCGCACCGCGCGGACCGGGTGCGCTTGGCCGCGGGGACGCCGCTGCTGGGGTATTCGGCCGCGGAGATCGATTCGGGCGGTGCGGATCTCGTCGGCCGCGTCGGTCAGCAACTGCGGGAGTGCGCGCGACTGTTCGGCCGGGCCGGATTCGCGGCCGTCTTCGAGCGCTTGGCTGCCGAGACCCGTTTGGCCCCGCGGCTTCTCGCCGTCGCCGGTGGTGAACGCGAGCTGACCGATCTGCGTCATATCGCGCAGTTGATCGACCATGTGGCGCTGCGCGAATCGCTGGGCCTGAGCGCATTGACCCGCTGGCTGGGCGATCGGGTGCGCGATCCGGCCTCCGGTGCGGTCGCCGATCGCAGCCGCCGACTGGACCGCGACGCCGCGGCCGTGCAGATCGCCACCGTGCACGCCAGCAAGGGGCTGGAGTTTCCGCTGGTATATCTGCCGTTCGCCTGGGACAACGCGCGCAATCCGTATCCGGCGACGCTGATGTTCCACGACGAGCGGGGCAATCGGGTGCTCGATGTGGGCGGCCAGGAGGCCGTGGGTTACAACGACCGCAAGCGCCGCAGCGAAACCGAGGAGGCAGGCGAGGAACTGCGCCTGCTGTACGTGGCGCTGACTCGCGCCCAGTGTCAGGTGGTGGCCTGGTGGGCGCCGACCTACGGCACTGCCGCCGCGCCGCTGCACCGGATGATGCTGGGGCGGATGCCGGGCAGTGCGGATGTTCCGGGCCGTGGCGAGGTTCCCGCGGACAACGTTGTGGGGGAACATCTTTCGCACTGGGCACAGGGAGCGCCGGGCGGTGTCATCGCGGTGCGGCCGGTCGAGCACGCCGCAGCGGTGCGGCCACGCTGGGAACGTGACGAATCGACCACCGCGGAGCTGGTCGCGGCGCGGTTCGATCGCGTCGTCGACCAGGACTGGCGGCGTACGTCCTATTCCGCGCTCACCGCAGGTGCGCACGATATGCATGCCGCGGAGTCCGAGGCTGATACGAGCGTCTCGGACGAGCCGTCGGAACCCTCCGCCGAACTGTCGGAGGAAGACGAATTCGACTCCGCCGCACCGTCACTCATGAACGATCTGCCCTACGGCGCCGATTTCGGCACGCTGGTCCACGGTGTGCTCGAATACGTCGACACCGACGCCCCCGACCTGGCCGCGGAGGTCCGCACCCGTTGCGCGGACGCCATCGGCGAGCTGCTCGCCGACATCGATCCGGATGCCCTGGCCACGGCTCTGCTCGCGGTGCTGCACACGCCGATGGAAACCGGCAGCCTGGCCGAGGTCTCCGGTCGGGATCGGCTCAGCGAGCTGGATTTCGAACTGCCGTTGGCGGGCGGGGACACCCCGTGCCCGGAGCGGGTGACGCTGCGCCGAATCGCCGATCTGCTGCGCGCTCACCTCCCCGCCGACGACCCGTTCGCCGGATACGCCGACCAGCTCGACACGCTCCCGGACACCCCGTTGCGCGGTTTCCTGACCGGCAGTATCGACGCCGTCCTGCGCACGCCCGGACCACGTTTCGTGGTGGTGGACTACAAGACCAACCGGCTGGGCACGGGCGATCTGACCGTCGCGCACTACACCCGCGAGCGGATGATCGCGGAGATGATGCGTTCGCACTATCCGCTGCAGGCGATCCTGTATTCGGCTGCCCTGCACCGTTATCTGCGCTGGCGTCTGCCGGATTACGATCCGGCGCGGCATCTCGGCGGTATCCGATATCTGTTCGTACGCGGCATGATCGGTCCCGAAACACCGCCCGGCTGTGGGGTTTTCGACTGGGATCCGCCGCCCGCACTGGCCGGGGAACTGTCCGATCTGCTGGCAGGACAGTGGCGATGACCGCGATCCAGCTCGCGCAGCGGGCCACCGGATTGTTGCGCACCTTCAACGCCGCCGGTGTCCTCGCGGCCGCGGATGTGCACGTGGCGCTTCGGCTCGGGCGGCTCGGCGGCGAGGACGACGAGTCGGTCCTGCTGGCGACGGCGCTGGCAGTGCGCGCGGTGCGATCGGGCTCGGTCTGCCTCGAACTGGCCAGGATGCACGAAATCGGCGTGGACGGTGAGGGTTTCGACACCGACATGGACTCCGCCGCCGAACCGATCGATCCGGCGACACTGCCCTGGCCCGAGCAGACGCGGGTGCTCGCGGCCCTGCGGAACAGTCCGCTGGTCCAAGGCAGCGCGGCCGGGCCGCTGCGTCCGCTGCGCCTGGTGGAGTCCGCCGGTGCGGGCCCGCTGCTGTATCTGGACCGGTACTACCGGCAGGAACAGACCATCCGCGAGGTGCTCACCGAACGCGCCGAGACCCATCCCATGATCGATCCGGAAACCATCCGACGGCAGCTGGACCGCCTGTTTCCCGACAGCAGCGCCCCCGGGGATCCGCCGGACCGCCAGCGGGTGGCCGCCGCGCTGGCCGCGACCCAGTGGACGACCGTCGTGGCGGGCGGCCCGGGAACCGGCAAGACGCACACCATCGCCCGGATCCTGGCCCTGCTGGTGGCCCATCAGCGATCGATGCCGGATGCACCCGAACTGCGCATCGCCTTGGCCGCGCCGACCGGGAAAGCGGCTGCGCGCCTGCAGGAATCGGTGCGCGAGCAGGCGAGTGAACTGGATCTGCCCGAGCTCACCGCCGCGACCCTGCACCGTCTGCTCGGCTGGCAGCGCGGCGGCGCGACCCGCTTCCGGCACAACGAATTCAACCGGCTCCCGTACGACGTCATCGTGGTCGACGAAACCTCGATGGTGTCACTGACCATGACCAGCCGCCTGTTGCCCGCAGTGCGCCGGGACGCTCGCCTGGTGCTGGTGGGCGATCCGGATCAGCTGGCCTCGGTGGACGCGGGCGCGGTACTCGCGGACCTGGTGGCCGGACCCGTTGCGGGCCCGCCGAATCCGGTGCTGGAACAGGTGCTGGACGACCTCGGAGAGTCGGGTGCGGCGGACCGCCCTGAGGCGTTGAGTCCCCGGGAGCGGGATCGACTGCGCGGCGGCATCATTCGCCTTACTCGTGGTCGTCGGTTCGGCGGCCGGATCGCCGAACTCGCCGTCGCGGTGCGCGCGGGCGATGCCGATACCGCCCTGGACCTACTCGCCGACGGCGGCACGGAGCTTTCACTGTGCGAACCCGAGGAGTTCGCCGCCGTCCGCGACGACGTGATCCTGGCCGCCCGCGAGTGCACCGCCGCAGCCGAGAACGGCGATGCCGCAGCCGAGAACGGCGATGCCGCAGCCGCACTGGCCGCCATGGAATCGCATCGCCTGCTGTGCGCGCACCGACAGGGCCGATACGGCGTGGAGCGCTGGGACCGCATGGCCGCGGGCTGGGTCGCCGCGTCCGGAATCGGCGCGGAACCCGGTGCCGGACACTGGTATCCGGGCCAGCCGCTACTGGTCACCGCCAATGATCACGAGGCCCGCATCTACAACGGCGACACCGGCGTGATCGTGCGCGGCCCCGACGGCGGACTGCGTGCGGCGCTACAGCGCGGCAGCGAACCCTATCTGGTGCACCCGACCCAATTCCCCGGCGTCACAACAGTTTACGCGATGACCATCCATCGCAGCCAGGGCAGCCAGTACGGCACGGTGTCCATCGTGCTCCCCGGCCCCGAATCCACGCTGCTCACCCGCGAACTGCTCTACACCGCGATCACCCGCGCCCGCCACCACGTCCGCATCATCGGCACCGAGGACGCCATCCGCGCCGGAATCGGCCGACGTGTATTGCGCGCCAGCGGATTACGCGGCTGAATCTGCTTCGCGGCCGCCACTTCGACATCTCGGTCTCAACTCGCCCGCCACAGTTTCAAGCGCCTGCTCGCCTGTGTGCGTCTGCGCTGTTCGATCGTCGGCGGAGCTCGGATCGCGCGGTGTGCGGCTCGTTGTTCGCGATCGAGCTGCGCTGACTCAGACGGGCTCGTCGAAGATTCCTGGAATCGCAAGTGCCCGTTCGACATCGGCGCGGCTACCCAGGGCGACCAGCACACTGCGGATCATGGTCAGCCGAGCGGCGGTGACCTGCGCGGGATCGGGTTCACTGCCCGGGTTCGCGGCCGAGGACACGCGGTAGACCACGTATTCGCAGGTCTGTAGCGCGGTGTCCAGGTCGAGCGGGCTGGGCAGGGGGCGGCCGAGTTCGGTGAATTTGGTGCGGACCAGGGCGCGGATATCGTCGAATGCCTCTTCTCGGTAGGCCGAAACCGGTGAGGCCGGGTCGTGCAGTTCGGCGAAGACCGGGCGCAGCATCGGGCCGTGCCCGCGCGCCCATTCCAGATAGGCGTCGATGATCGCGATGCCCAACTGCACCGGTTCGGACGAACGCTCCAGGGCCGTCCGGATCCCGCCGACCAGGCCCTCGTTGGACAGCGTCAGCAGCGAGTGCAGCGGCTGCTCGGCATTGCCGAAGTAGCGGTAGAACGTCGGCCGGGAGATGCCGGCCTGCTCGATGATGCGGGCGACGTTGAGTCCGCGCGAGCCGTGCTCGGTGAAGACCGCGGCGGTGGCCAGCTCGATCCGGGCGCGCACCTCGTCGGCCTGCTCGGGGGTCTGCGGCGGCCGACCGCGCCTGGCGCCGTTGTGAGGCGGGACCACCACACCGCTGGACATCTGGTGAAACCTCCTCGATCGATGGCGTTCGCTTGACAGCATACGGTCCGCTCCTATTAATCTAACACAAGTGTTCATGTAACATGAGTGTTCAATTAATAGTCCTACCTGGTGACCGAGAGGGCCGACGATGACGACCGCCCCGCAGACCGCGCCCGCGGATGCGCTCCCGTCCGAGCTGGTGCAGCGCCTGCTGGCGCTGGCCACGGCCGGTGCGGCCCCCTCGGTCGAGGTGTTCGCGCCCGCGACCGGCGCCAAGATCGCCGACCTGCCGCAGTCCGACACCGCCGATATCGAGCACGCCTTCGTCACCGCCCGCCGCGCCCAGCGCGAATGGGCGAAGGTGCCGGTGCGGGAGCGGGTCGCGGTGCTGCGGCGATTCCACGATCTGGTGCTCGCCGAACAGGACGTCATCCTCGACATCGTGCAGACCGAGACCGGTAAATCGCGCGTGCACGCATTCGACGAGGTGGGCGACGTCGCGGTCAACGCCCGCTACTACGCGGCGCAGGCGCAGCGACTGCTGGCCCCGCGCAGCCCGCGCGGTGTGCTGCCGGTGCTCACCCGGGTCGAGGTGCGGCATCGACCCAAGGGCGTGGTCGCGGTGATCTCGCCGTGGAATTATCCACTGGCCCTTGCGGTTTCCGATGCGTTGCCCGCACTGGCGGCCGGTAATGCGGTCCTCGCGCGCCCGGACAATCAGACCGCGCTCACCGCACTGTGGGCGATCGACGCCGCCGAACGCGCGGGCCTGCCCAAGGGCCTGTGGCAGGCGGTGCTGGGCCGCGGCTCGGTGATCGGCGGCGAGATCATCGCCCGCGCAGACTATGTCGACTACACCGGATCCAGCCGGACCGGCCGCACCATCGCGCGGCAGGCCGGCGAGCGGCTGATCGGGTGCTCACTCGAATTGGGCGGTAAGAACCCGATGCTGGTGCTGGCGGACGCCGACGTGTCCGCGGCGGCGAAGATCGCCGTGCGGGCCTGCTTCGCCTCGGCCGGGCAGCTGTGTGAATCGATCGAGCGAATCTACGTGCACGACAGCGTGTATGAGCGCTTCGTCACCGAATTCGCCCAGCACACCCGGGAACTGGCGCTCGGCTCGGCGCGCGACTACTCGTACGAGATCGGATCGCTCACCTTCCAGCGTCAGATCGACACCGTCACAGCGCATGTCGAGGACGCCGTGGCCAAGGGCGCGACGGTGCTCGCGGGCGGGCGCGCGCGCCCGGATCTGGGCCCCTATTTCTACGAGCCGACGATCCTGGCCGACGTGCGCGACGGGATGACCGTGTACCGGGAAGAGACCTTCGGTCCGGTGGTCTCGGTCTACCGGGTCGCCAGTGACGAGGAAGCCGTCGAGCAGGCCAACGACTCCGCCTACGGCCTCAATGCCAGTGTGTGGAGCCGTGATACGGGCCGGGCGCGGCAGATCGCGGCCCGGGTCGAGGCCGGATCGGTCAACGTCAACGAGGGATTCATCGCCGCGTGGGGGAGTGTCGCCGCGCCCTCGGGCGGACTGGGCATTTCCGGCGGCGGTCGCCGGCACGGACCCGAGGGCCTGCGCAAATACATCGACACCCAGACCATCGCGGTGCAGCGCGCACTGCCGATCGCGCCCCTGCCCGGGATGTCCGAGGCGATGTGGGCCAAGACCATGACGCTGTACTTCGGCGTCATGAAGGCCTTGCGGCAGCAGTGATCTCGCATTCGACCGCAGACGTGCGGACTACAGGAGTGGATATGGATTCGGTAGCGGGTAAGAAGGTGCTGATCACCGGCGCGGCCATGGGGCTTGGCAAATCCTTCGCCGAGCAGGCGATGCGCGAGAAGGCCGCGGACGTGATGCTCTGGGACGTCGACGAGGCCGCGCTGAAGGAGACGGCCGTCGAACTGGCGACGCTGGGTCCGGGCACGGTCCATCATCGGGTCGTCGACGTCTCGGACCGCGAGGCCATCGCCGAGGCGGGCGCGGCGGTCCGCGACGAGGTCGGCGATATCGACGTGCTGATCAACAACGCGGGCATCGTGCGCGGCAACGGGTACTTCTGGGAGACCTCGAACCGCGCGGACATCGCGCAGACCGTGGCGATCAATTCCCTTGCGCCGATGTACATCACGCTGGAATTCCTGCCCGCCATGGTGTCCCGCCGCACCCCGGCGCGGGTGCTGAACATCGCGTCCTCCGCGGCGCTGGTGGCCAATCCCCGCATGAGCGTGTACGCCGGTTCCAAATGGGCGGCGCTGGGCTGGTCGGATTCGGTGCGGCTCGAGCTCGAACAGTCCGGGAACGACCACGTCAAGGTCACCACCTTCTGTCCGACCTACATCAACACCGGAATGTTCGCGGGCGCGAAGGGCTTCATGTTCACCCCGATCATCGAGCAGGACCATGCGGTGCACACCGCATGGACGCAGATGAAGAAGGGCGCCGCGCTGGTCGTCATGCCGTGGACCTCGCGGTTCAACCGGGCAATCTCCGGTCTGCTGCCGTTGAAGGTGCGGGATCAGTATCTGGACTTCGTCGGCGTCTATCACTCGATGGAGGAATTCACCGGCCGCAAGAGCTGAATCGCGAAGCGGAACCGGCGACCATCCGAACAGTAGCCGAAGCGTTGCGGCGGACCGAGATATGGGGAGGCCCGGTCCGTCCCACCTGTGACATACTCGGGCCGGGCGGGTGCTGAGCTGCCCGAGGGAGGACGGAGGCGACGCATGGGCCTGATGGACAAGATCCGCAACGAGTTCATCGACATCATCGAGTGGCTCGATGATACGAATACGACGCTGGCGTGGCGTTTTCCGCGCTACGACAACGAGATCAAGAACGGCGCGCAGCTGATCGTTCGCGAGGGACAGCACGCGCTGTTCGTGTACCGCGGTCAGCTCGCCGATCAGTATCAGCCCGGTCACTACCAGCTGACCAGCGAGAACATGCCGATCATGTCCACGCTGCAGGGCTGGAAGTACGGGTTCAACAGCCCGTTCCGCTCCGAGGTGTACTACATCAACACCCGGCCGGTGACCGATCTTCGTTGGGGCACACCGCAACCGGTGACCGTGCGCGACCCGGACTTCAAGATGGTGCAGGTGCGGGCCAACGGCGCCACCATCGTCCGGGTCACCGATCCCGCGGCGTTCCTGCGCCAGGTGATCGGCACCGAGAGCGTCGTGGACATGGAGCAGATCACCGAGATGATCCGGCGCAATATCGCGCTGGCGTTCTCGGACATGGTGATGGCCAGTGGCCTGGGCGCCATCGATCTGCAGGGCCGTCAGGTCGAATTGTCCGACAAGTTGCGCGAATTCGTCGCCCAGCGGGTGCAGTCCTTCGGCCTCGGCGTGGACCAGGTCACCCTGTCGATCTCGCTGCCGGAGGAGATCCAGCAGGCCATGACGCGCGGTGTCGCGCGCGGTGTGGAGGCGAGCGGATTCCTCAGCAACGTCGGCGATCTGAACCGCTATCAGCAGGCCCAGACCGCCGATGCGATGTTGGCCGCGGCGCAGAACGAGGGCGGCGGTCCGATGGGTGCGGCGATCCAGGCCGGACTCGGCGTCGCGCTCGGTGGCCAGATCGCCGGGAACCAAGGCGGTTACCCGCAGCAGGGCTATCAGCAGCAGGGCGGTTACCCGCAGCAGGGTGGCTACTCGCAGCCCGGTTATCCGCCGCAGCCCGGTGGGGGTCAGCCCACCCCGCCGCCTCCGCCGCTGCCCTCGCAGCAGCAGTTCCACATCGATCTCAACGGCCAGGCCGCCGGTCCCTATCCGGCCGAGCAGCTGCGTCAGTTCGTCGCCAGCGGCCAGCTCACGCCGAAGACGAACGTGTGGTCCAACGGCATGTCGGGTTGGGCCGCGGCCGAGACGGTGCCCGCATTGCAGGGCCTGTTCAACACTCCGCCGCCGCTGCCGAGCACCCCGCCGCCTCCGCCGCCCGCGCAGTAGTCCGGACCGGTCGTTGCCTGTCAGTACGGTCCCGGGGGAACCATGAACAACCCACAGCAACCAGATCGTGCCCCGCAGACCCCGCCGCAGCAGGGTCCGTCGGGTGCGCCCGGCGAGGTGTACCCGGCGTCCGCGCCGACGCGCAATTACGGTGGCGGACAACCGGTTCGACCGGGGGATAACCCGCCTCCGCCGCCGGGCCTCCAGCCCTCCGGCGGTCCGCGACCGGGTGGCCCGCAGCCGCCGGGAACCGAGCCGCCGCCGTTGCCCGGTTCGGCCGGGTCGGTGCCGCCGTTGCCGGGACGACCGAATGCTCCTGTGCCGCCACGTGACGCCGGCGGTGCTACGCCGTGGGGTTCGCAGCCTCCGGCGAATTTCGGATCGAATCCTGGTGTGCGGCAGTCGCCTGATGGGCCACGTTCGCAACCCGGCGCTTCGAACTCTGGTGGTTCGCAGTCGCCGGGCGGTCCGCCGCCGTTGCCAGGTGGCGTGAATTCTGGTGTGCCGCAGTCGCCGAGCGGGCCGCCGCCGTTGCCGGGCGGTCCGAATCCTGGTGTGCCGCAATTCCCCGGTGGTCCACAGCCCGGTGGAGGGTATGGTGGGCCTCCGCCGATGGGGCCGCCGCCGCAACGGCGGATGGGGCCGCCGCCGGTGGCCGCGGCCGTGGCGGTCGATTTCGTTCCGGCGGGCGGCGTCGAAGGGCAGCAGTCCGGTGCGCCTGCGAAACAGCCTCCACCGCAACCGGATCGGGCGATGCTGCACGTCACAGAGCACACCCGGACCTATCCCTGTTCGGCCTGTGGCGGTCAGCTGCAGTTCGATATCGCCAGCCAGAAGTTGCGGTGCCCGAACTGTGGCAACTACTCCGAGATCGAGGCGCCGCGGGCGCCCGTCGCGGCGCGCGACCTGCGTGAGGCGATGGGGGAGCTGCGGGCGTTGCAGGCCACTACCGCGGGGCCGGAGGTCACCGGGAATCACGAGATCAAATGCCAGAACTGCGGCGGCACAACGTCGTTCGTCGGCAGCCTGACCGCGACCAGATGCCCCTACTGTGCCACGCCGATCCAGCGCGACGATGTGCACAATGCGCCCGCGCGGCTTCCGGTCGACGGCGTGGTGCCCTTCCGCATCGATGAGAAGAACGCGCGCGTCCTGGTCGAGAAGTGGGTCTCCGGACGGTGGTTCGCGCCCAGTGAGTTCAAGAAATACAAGCGGATGGGCTCGTTCGCGAGCGTCTATCACGCGTACTTCACCTACAACGCCGACACCTACACCTGGTATCAGGGCGAGCAGGGCATCGAGTACACCGAGACCTACCGGGACGGCGACGGCGATCTGCAGACGGTGACCCGGGTGCGGTGGTATCCGGTGCAGGGCGAGGTCGCCAACCAGTTCGTGGATGTTCCGGTGCTGGCCAACGAGCACGCCGACCGCGGCCGGATCAAGACGCTCGAACCGTGGCCGATCGAGGACGCGACCACCTACTCGCCCGAATACGTGGCCGGTCATCTCGCCCGCACCTACGACCGCGACGCCGAGGAGTCCCTGCCCGAGGCGCGTTCGGAGATGGAAAGCGAGATCGAGCACACGGTTCGCCGCGATATCGGCGGCGACCAGCAGCGCATCCATTCGTTGAACTCGACCTGGAACTCACTGGCGTACAAGCACGTCCTGCTGCCGATCTGGTTGTTGACGGTGATCTACATGGATCGGCCGTTCAATGTCTACATCAACGGACTGACCGGTGAGGTGTCCGGGGAGCGGCCGTGGAGCAAGATCAAGATCGCGATAGCGGCCACGCTGGCGATAATCGTGGTCATCGCGATCGTCGTGCTGTACATGAAGTTCGGGCACCATTCGACCGGGCACGGGCACACGACCACCGTGCACCATTCGATCCATCGGAGGTGAGCGGTGGTACTTCTGCTGATCCTGCTGGCGCTGTTGGTGCTGGTGGGCGGTGTGGTCGCGATCGTGACGGTGATCGCCCGCCACCAGAAGCAGTCGATCGCGTACGACAACCAGATCGTGCCGGGCATGCCCTCGAACGCGCCGTCGTCGTGGGCGGGCTCGCACGATCCCGAGGCACGCCTGCACCGCCGACTGCGGGACGCGATCCGCGCCCTGCACGGCGTCAACGCCTACGACACTGCCTCGAGCGTGAATCTGCGTGCGGGACTGGAACAGTCGGCCTTGGCGGTGGACAACCACCTGATCGCCATCGCCACACTGCCGCAGACCCATCGTGACCAGGCGCTGCCGGACGCCACCGCAGCGGTGGAGGCCGTCGAAGCCGGTGTGGCCCAATATGTCTCGGCCACGACCAAACCCGACCCGGTGGCCTTCGAAGCCGGTCTGCAGGGCGTGCAGACCAGTATCGACGCGATCACGCAGAATCTCGCTGCGTTGGGGCCGGGCGGATCCACCGGTGGATACCCGGTCCAATTCGGCATCCAGTCACCCCAGCCGATGCCCCAGCAGCAGCCGGGCGGGACATCCCCCACACCTCCCACGAGCGGCCCATACCCGCAACCGCAGACCGGCGGCGGATACCCTCACGGCACCCCGTCGCCGGGCGGATACCCACCTCAGCCGGGCACGCAGCCACCGGCCGGATATGCACCTCAGCCGGGTGCCGAGCCGCCGAGTGGATACTCGCCCCAGGCGGGCACCGAGTTGCCGGGCGGATACCCGCAGCCGCCGGGCGGAACGCATCCGCAAGCCTCGTCGCCCCAGCAACAGCCGGGCGGAGCAACCCCGCAAGCCCCGTCGCCTCAACAACAATCGGGCACATCGAACCCGCCTGACACGGGGACGGGCCCCGCGTATCCCACGGTCATCCGACCTCAACCCTGAACCGTCCGCTCCGGTTGCCACCCCGATGACGTGGTTTCGTCGGAGAGTTCGGGCTATTCGGTGATCGGGCGGGTCCCGATGACGACGGTCGCGTAGAGCTCCTCGGATTCGGCGATCGCCGGTGTGAGGCCGTGGTACGCAAGGATTTCCGTCGCCAGGGCGGATTGTTCGCTGCTCGTCTCGATCAGGAGACGCCCGCCGGGTGCGAGCCAGTGCGGTGCCGCGGCGGCGACACGGCGGAAGACGGTGAGTCCGTCCGGACCGCCGTCGAGTGCGGTGCGCGGTTCGTGATCGCGCGCCTCGGGCGGCATGTCGGCGATAGCGGCGGTCGGGACGTACGGGGTGTTGGCGAGCAGCAGGTGTACGCGTCCGGCCAGGTCCGGGGGCAGGGGTGTGAACAGGTCGCCCTGGTACACCGATGCGTTCAGCGGCGCGAGGTTGCGTCGGGCGCAGGTCACGGCGGCGGGTTCCAGATCGCTCGCGGTGAGTTCGACACGGACTCCGGTGGCGGACAACTCGGTCGCCACCGCGAGACCGAGCGCACCGCAACCGCAGCACATGTCCAGGATGACGCACGGGTCGTGCGGATCGGCGGCGGCGAGCTCGACCAGGAATCCGGTGCGCTGCCGCGGTACGAACACTCCGGGCGCCACCGCGACCCGCAGTCCGCGAAATTCCGTCCAGCCCAACAGATGTTCCAGCGGTACACCGGAAACTCGTTGTACAACAAGATCTTTCAGATCCGACTCGGAGGCCGCCGCCTCGGCCAGCAGTGCGGCCTCCTCCTCGGCGAACACACACCCCGCCGTGCGCAGCGTGGTGATCAGCGAATCGATGTCGGACACGATCATCGATTCATTGTGGCCGAGAACCGTGGGTTAACCCGAATTCGGTAGGAAGGTGTGGGTGGCGTCGAGGTAGATGCCCCGCTGGGCGGTCTTGGACGGGGGCACCAGCTGGGAGATGATCTCGTTGGGTGAGGTCATCGCGCCCACCACCCGGGTTCCGGCGACGATGAAATCCGTCACCGCGCGGCGGATGTGATTCGGCGAGGTGATCACGACCGCGCTGCCGATGCCGCGATCCCGCATGATCCGCGTGCTGAACAGCGCGTTCTGCACCGTGGAACCCGATCGGTCCTCGACCAGGACGCGGGAGGCCGGAATGCCGTGCCCGATCAGCCAGCCCGCCATGGCGGCGGCCTCGGGCACCCCGTTCTGCGGTGCGCCGCCGGTGACGACGATCGGCGAATTGGGTGCGGCGACCGCCTGCAGCCAGGCCGCTTGCAGCCGGTTGACGAGTTCCGGGCGCATCGCGCCGTTCGGCAGCAGACCGTAGCCGAGCACGACCAGCGCGGTCTGCGGACCGATCAGGGAGGGGAGCGGATTGGGCAGGGTGCCCACGCCCGCGCCGATCGCCCCGAGCACACCGCGTGCGCCCGCGGCCATGCCGGGATCGACCGTGTCGAGCTTGTTGAAGGCCGTCTCCCGGGTGATCAGATCACCCGCGTAATCGGCCCAGATGGCCTGTAAGGCGAGTGTTTGCGGGTTGGCGGGCGCGGCGGCGACCATCCGCTCGAGGTCCCGCATTCCGGCCGCGTTGTGGCCGCTGACGAAGGCGGCCTGTGCCGAACGGTAGAGGGGAGTGGGTGGGGTGTCGGCGGCCGCGACGCCGGAGAGGGATCCGGTCGTGACGAAGAAGGCCGAGGCGGCTGCGAGGAGGTAGGTGACACGGCGTGCGATCTTCACTGCTATCGATACCTTTCCGACCGAACGGATCTGCTGTGTTGCTGGCAATTGGCTCGGGGACAGCGGCCACCACGATACGGATCGAAAAGGGGTCGGACGAGGATTTGGATGTTGTGAATTTACCAGAATCTGTTCGGTAGCGAAGGAGTAGCGGATAGTGCGCGCCGCGCGTCGGGGCCGGTGGCGGGCCGATTAAGGTGTCAGGGGTGGACACCATTTCGCTGATCGGCAAGGAACTCGCCGCCGCCCTCAACTCCGATACCGCCGAGCGCGCGGCCGCACTCACCGAACGGGGCGCCGCGCCGCGGCTGGTGCTGGTGGTGGCCAATGACGATCCGGCCAGCGGCTGGTATGTGAAGTCGCTCCAGCGCGCCGCCGGACGTCTCGGAATCGATTGTGACACAGTCGATCTGGGAGCCACCGCGACCGCCGATGCGATCCGCTCGCAATTGCGGGGCCTGTGCGCGGACATCGCGGTCGACGCGGTCATGCTGCAGACGCCGCTACCCGACGGGGTCGCCTTGCAGGACGTCAGCTCGGCGATTGCCGCGGCGAAGGATGTCGACGGGGTCAGCCCGCATTCACTGGGCCTGCTGGCGACCGGCCTGCCGGGCTTCCCGCCCGCCACCTCCGAGGCCGTCGTCGAATTGGCCAAGCATCACGACATTCCGCTGGCCGGAAAGCATGTCGCGGTCGTGGGTCGCTCGAACGTGGTCGGCAAGCCGCTCGCACAGTTGCTGCTCGCCGAGGACGCCACCGTGACGGTGTGCCACTCCCGCACCACCGATCTGCCCGCGGTCACCGCGGCCGCCGACATCGTGGTCGCCGCCGCCGGCCGCGCGGGCCTGATCACCGGTGACCATGTGCGCGAGGGCGCGGTGGTCATCGACGTCGGCACCAACGAGGGACCGGACGGCAAGATCGTCGGCGATGTGGACGCGGCGTCGGTGCAGGGTAAGGCGGGTGCGTTGAGCCCGGTTCCGGGCGGTGTCGGCCCGGTCACCACCGCTCTGCTGATGCGTCACGTCGTGCGGGCGGCCGAAGCGAGCCGGGCCTAGGGTGTGGCGGCGAGCCGCGCCCGAAACGCGCGGCTCGCCACCGGCTCGTCACGACTCACCAGTGCGTGGTCACCGGATCGCCGACGCTGACCTGGTTGTAATACCATTGTGCATCCGCGGGCGCGAGATTGATGCATCCGTGACTGACATTCGAATTACCCTGCTGCCCGACCGACCACGGCGCGGAATGGACGAAAACTCCGCCCGAAGTGAGCCTTTCGGCGAATTCACCTTTCAGGTAGTACCCCTCGGGCGAGTTGAGCGGAATGCCGATGGTGCGCGAATCGAAGATGATGGTGCGGTCCTTCTCCATCACCGGGAAGGTGCCGACCGGCGTCGGTCGGGTCGGTTTACCCATCGATGCGGGCATCACCCGCGGCGCCTGGCCGGGGATGAATACGGTGAAAGTGTGCGTGGACATATTGGCATCGGCGCGCGTGCCGCCATTGCTGGCGAATCGCGACTGCGCATGTCCGGCCTGCACTGTGAATCGGGCGTTGACCGGCAGCAACTGGTCCGGCGTCCAGACCAGTTCCCGGTCGCCGTTCCAGGCGAATGTGCCCGGTAACCGCTGATCGGTGCTGATCGTGACGGATCGTTCGGCCAGTACACGATCGGTGACCGGCTGCGCGAAATCGACCGTGACCGGATGTGCGATACCCACCAGTGCACCGTTGGCAGGTGAAATCGACGTGACGGCAGGAATCTGTTGTGGTGTGAGCAATGCCGCGGCGGCGGTACCGGAGGTAATCGCCGCGAGGGCTGCGATGACGATCGCGAAGAACAAATGACGAATCATGTTCCGCATGACCCCACCCCTTCGCTGGTGTGGTTATGAGACGTTCATTTTAGAACTTCATGATCACGCCGACCCGTCGAAAGCGCGCGCTTCGTAACCAGATTGTCGCATGTCGTAACATCGCTCATCGCCGCTCATGTGCTGTTCGGCGGGATTTTCACTCAGCGGTGGACGGCGGCCATCACATCGGTGTAGACCGCGTCGGCGCGCGCGGTGAGCTCCTCGATGCGGGTGAGCACCGGGGCGAACTCCGCACCCTCGCCCTTGCCCAGGGAGGCCACGTTGATGGCGATGTTGAGCCGGGAACTGGTGGCCGCGGCGCGGGCCGCGTCGGCCGCGGCGCCGATATCGGTGACCACGTTCGGATTGCCGATCGGCAGCAGATCGGCTGCGAGCGAAAGGATCTCGTCGGCCTCCGCGACCACGGCGGCGGGCACCCGGGCGGCCGTGAGCAACGCGGCGGTGATCGCCTCGCCGCGGGCGGCGCGCTCGGCGTCGGATTCCTTGGGCAGCTTGTAGGCCGCGCCGACCGCGGTGAAGGCCTCGGCGTCGGCGTCGGCCAGCGCCAGCGAGCGCTCGCGCGCCGCGTCGGCCGCGGCGATGATGCGGTCGATGGCGGGCCGGTTGTCGGCATCCTTGGCGCGGGTGGTGTAGCGGGCCACCATGGCCACCAGCGCGGCGGCCTGGGCCGTGTGCAGCGCCGCGACCGCCCCGCCGCCGGGAGCGGGGATCTTGGCGGCCAGATCGTCCAGGTACCGCCCGATGGCCGAGGCACCGAAGGTCGTGGTGCCGGTGGACGATGCGGTGTCCTGAGACATGTTGCGGGGCCTCCCGTTTCGGTGCGCGACTGTTCGAATGATCGGCGCGGGCCGATCGGTGCGAGGGATGCGCAATACCGTACCGGGTCCGCCGCCGGGTGCGTGGTCCGGTCCCCGGGTCGGCACGGTGGCCGGATCTTCGAGTGTGGGGGGTCACGCGGTCCGATAGCCGATGCGCAGTAGGTTGAGCTTCATGCGTATCGGATTGGGCATCAACTATGCGGGCGGATTCAAGGAGGTCGCGGCCGAGGTCGCGGATCTCGAGCGTGCGGGCCTGGACATCGTGTTCGTACCGGAGGCTTACTCTTTCGACGCGGTGAGCGCACTGGGCTATCTGGCCGCCAAGACCGAGCGCGTGCAGCTGGCCTCGGGCATCCTGCAGCTGTACACCCGCACTCCCACCCTGACCGCGATGACCGCGGCCGGGCTGGACTACGTCTCGGACGGCCGCTACATCCTGGGCCTGGGCGCGTCGGGCCCGCAGGTGATCGAGGGCTTCCACGGTGTGCCCTACGACGCCCCGATCGGCCGCACCCGCGAGGTCGTGGAGATCTGCCGCCGGGTGTGGCGGCGCGAGCGACTGTCGTTCGAGGGCAAGCACTACACGATCCCGCTGCCCGCCGAGCAGGGCACCGGCCTGGGCAAATCGCTCAAGCTGATCAATCATCCGGTGCGCGAACGCATTCCGGTGCTGCTGGCCGCGCTGGGGCCGAAGAACGTGCAGCTGGCCGCGGAGATCGCCGAGGGCTGGCAGCCGATCTTCTTCCTGCCCGAGAAGGCCGACGACATCTGGGGTGAGAGCCTGGCCGCGGGTAAGGCGAAGCGGGATCCGGCCCTGGGCGAGCTCGAGGTGTTCGCCGGGCCCGCGCTGGCGATCGGCGACAACGTCGAGGGGCTGCGCGAATTCATCAAACCGCACCTGGCGCTGTACATCGGCGGGATGGGCGCCAAGGGCAAGAACTTCTACCACACCCTGGCCACCAAATACGGCTACGGCGAGGCCGCGGACCGCATCCAGGAGCTGTACCTCGCCGGTGAGAAGGACGCGGCCGCCAAGGCCGTGCCCGACGAGCTGGTGCGCGACGTCTCGCTCATCGGGTCGGCCGGGTTCGTGAAGGATCGGGTCGCCGCATTCGCCGAGGCCGGGGTGACCGTGCTGAACGTGGTGCCGATGGCCGAGACCGCCGCGGACCGGGTCAAGCTCATCGAGCAGTTGCGCGGCCTGGTCTGAAGCGACCGAAATCCCGTCGTCCCAGCGCACATGCCGGGACGACGGGCACTTCGAGGTACTAGTTCTGGCGCAGCGCGGCCAGCGCGCCGTCCAGGGTCGTATGCATCGAGAAGACCTTGTCCAGGCCCGTCACCTTGAGCTGGCGGCCGGTGGCCGGGCCGTCGGCGACGACCATGATGCGGGTGGTTTCCCCGGCCCGCTTGTGCGCGCCGACGAGGGCCGCCATACCGGCCGATGCCAGGAAGCTCACCTGGGTCAGATCGATGATGACGACCCCGGGCTTACCACCCAGTGTTGCTTCGATCGCATTCTCCAGCGCCGGGGCGGTCGCCAGATCGACCTCACCCGCGACCGTGAGCACGGTCGCTTCGTCGTGCACCGAGACCGATGTGGTCATCGCGTCGGCGAGGGGATGCGCGTCTCCGGAAGTGTTGGTCACCTAGACAATCTGCCACGAACCCGCGCCGGATGCCGCATCGTCCCGTGGATTGTCGGTGTTTCGTAGTATTCCTGAACGCGAAAAGCCCAGGTACGCCGAGTATTCCGAATTTTCGGGACATTTGCCGACGAGGTGTGCTCCCCGGGGGCGCGCGGGCGCTGTGTGTGCGAGCAGGGCTCGGTGGCTAGACCCGGCTGGCCGCCGAGAACGACACCGCCGGAAGTTTGGCGATCATCCGCACATGGGTGCCCACCCCGACGTGATCGATCGTCAGCTCGTCGGTCAGCGCGTGCATCATGGCGATCCCGCGGCCGCGGTAACCCGGATCCTCCGGGAGCGGTCGCCAGCTGCCGTCGTCGGAGACCTCGATGGTGACCCGGTCCAGCGCGCAGTCCGCGGACAGCACCACCCGGCCGGGCGAGCCGCCGAGATACGCGTGCTCGATGCAGTTGCTGCACGCCTCGTTGGCGGCGGCGACCAGATCGGTGGCCAGATCGGCGGGCACCGCCGCCGCGCCCAGCCACGCGGTCAGACGGCGGCGCATCCCGGACAGGCGGCTCGCCTCGGCGGCCTCGTCCAGGTGCAACGCGCGCGGTGGCTGCCGGTAGACGACCATGGCGACGTCGTCGTCGTATCCGCCCGCCGGTCGCAGCCGGGACAGCACGGCGTCCGCGACCTCCCGCGGCGGCATGTCGGCCGCATCCGATAACTCGTCGGCCAGTTCGTCGAAGCGGATGTCGATATCGACGCCGCGTTGTTCGACGAGCCCGTCGGTGAACAACACCAGCGTCGAACCCGGTTCGAGCGTCGTGGTCGCCTCGGGACGCTGCGGAGTGTCGAAGGTCGCCAGCGGTACCGCCCGCCCACCTTCGAGCAGATGGCCCTTCGTTCCGGGGGCGGCCAGCACCGGCGGCATGTGCCCGGCGTTGGAGTACCGGAACGTCCCGCGCTCGGGATCCAGGATCGCCGCGCAGACGGTCGTGCACATCGCACCCGGGATGCGCGCGGCGACGGTGTCCAGCTCGGCCAGCAGCTGTGCCGGTCCGGCCCCGCGCAGCAGCAGCGCGCGTGCCGCGGTGCGCAGCTGGCCCATCACCACCGCCGCGGACAGACCACGACCGACGCAGTCGCCGACCACCAGGCCGATCGTGCCGTCGGCGAGCTGCACCACGTCGTACCAGTCGCCGCCGATCTCGAGCGGAGGCAGCGCGGGTTCGTAGTGCACCGAGAACCGCGGCGGCAGTTCGATCGGCCCGAGCATCGCGCGCTGCAGCGTCAGCGAGGTGGAGCGGGCCGCGTCGAAGTTGCGTGCGCGCTGTACGGCCAGGCTGAGCTGACCGACCAGCAGCGAGAACAGCGCCCAGTCGCCCGGACTGATCGCGCGGGGTGCGGCGAAACGCAGCCACAGCGCGGCGTCGCCGGTCTCGCCCAGCGGCGCCACGATGCCCTCGGAACTGGCCGCGCCCTCGGGAATCGCGAACATCGTCCGGCCCGGCCGGACCCAGGCGCGATCCAGCAGCGCGCGCGCTCGCGCGTCGAGCACCTGCCGCGACTGCACCGCGTCCTCACCGGAGACGTACATTTCCGGCCCGGTCTGGCGGTTCGGCCACATCGACACCACGGCGGTCTCCGCGCCGATCGCCAGACGCAGCTCGTCCAGGCCGACGGTGAGCACCTCCACGACGCTGGTGCAGGCCGCGACCGCGGTCGCCAACCGGGAGACGGCCTGATCGCGAGCCTGCGCGTCGTGTTCGGCGGTGACATCGCGGATCGTGCCGACGAAGATCCGCTCGTCGTCTTCGGGGCGGATCAGCGAGGACGTACTGACCGCGAGCCACAGCCGCCGCCCGTCCCGATGCCGCACCGGCATGACGAACCGCGCCGCCTCGGTGCCCAGATCCGGGTAGTGCGTCTCCTCGGTGATCGCCCACGGATGCGGCAGCGCGTAGGGCACGGTCTCCGGCCCGTATCCGGTCAGTGCGCCGAAGGCGGAGTTGACCTCGGTGAGGGTGCCGTGCGAATCGGCGACGAAGAATCCGTCCTGCAGCGATTCGACCAGCGCGGTGCGGAAGGTGTCGCGTCCCTCCAGATCCTCGGCGCGCAGCCGCTGCAATTCGTAGGACCGGGTACTGTCCAGGAATCCGCGCGTGGCCACATCGAGGGCGGCCAGGGTCTGCAACAGGAATTCCAGTGCGGTGTCCCCGGCGTCGGGACCGCCGGGATGTTCCCCGCCCGCCTGCTCCGGGGCCGCGGCCGCGGGCGGCGGGGCGAGCAGATTCCACCGGCCCAGCAGCCGGAAGTGGTGTTCGGTCAGGTCCAGGATGCTCACGCCCTCGACGAGCGCGCGGCGGCCGAGTTCGTACCCTTCGGCGAGGGTGTACTGGGTCGGCGAATCCAGGTGCAGGCGTAACGCATTCGTGTACGCCTCGCGGAACGCTGCCAGCACCGTGGTCATGTCGCGGCCTCGCTGCCTCGCCCGGAGATCGCATCCGGTACGACGTGCAGGCGGGGGGTGCGCCGGTTCATTGCACCGGACCCGTATGCCCACGATTACGCGCGGCCAGCACCAGCGCGTCGTCGGTGTCCTTGGAATGGCCGGCGAGGATGTCGGCGGTGATCTCGGAGGTCGGCCGGGACAGGTCCACGGTGTCGGCGAAATCGCTGACGATGCCGTCGGTGGCCATCAGCAGCAGATCCCCGGCGCGCACCGGAACCGTCTGCGTCTGCAGATTCGGCGGCAGCCGGTAGCCGACGATGCCCGCGGCGAGCAGCGCGGTCGCGCGGACCGCGAGGGTGCCGGGGGCTGCGGCGACGATCCGGGATTCGACATTGCCGACGCCGAGCCAGTGCACCCGGTCACCGGAGTCGAACAACGCGAGAGTCAGTGCGGCGCCGCGGGTTTCGGCCAAGGCGCGATGGCACAGCAGGGCCAGTACGTCGAGCGGTTCGGCCCGGTTGTCCGAAAGCACCTGGGCCGCGCGATCGGCGGCGTCGGCGGCGGCGGCCCCGTGGCCGAGTCCGTCGAGCACCGCGAAGAGCACCGAATCCCCGCCCGCGTCCAGGACCACCGCACGGTCCCCGGACACGCGTTGACCAGGAAGCGCACGCCCGGCCGCGGCCCATTCGATGGTGCCGATCAACCCGTCGTCACGCACGGGGAGGCACCCACTTCCACATCTCGACCAGCGTTCCCTGGCCGGGGCCCGAGTCGATGATCAGCTGATCCATCAGCCGGCGCGCACCCGGAAGCCCCAGGCCCAGGCCACGTCCGGTGGAGTAGCCGTCCTCGAGCGCGCGCGGGATGTCCAGGATGCCCGGACCCTGGTCCTGTGCCTGGACAACCAGGGCCGCACGTCCGTCTCGATCCTCCACAGCCACGCGGACCTCACCGGTACCGGCGTAGCTGGTGATATTGCGTGCGATCTCCGAGATTGCCGTGGAGATCATGGTGATGTCGGTCAGGGAGAAGCCCAGCTTCGCTGCCAGTTCCCGCCCGGCCTGACGTGCGGTGACGATGTCGCTCGACATCTTGACCGCGATCACCACACTGTCACCGACCACGATCACGACCATCTCGTTGGTTGCGGGTGTGCAGCTGTCTGTTCAACCAGGACAAGCCCTCTTCGAGGTCCAGCGCGGTGTGCATGTCCTCGAAGGTGAGACCCAGCTGGACCATCGCGAACGCGACCTCGGGCTGCAATCCGACGATGACCGTCTCCGCACCCCGCAGCTTGGTCATATGGGCGATCGTACGCAGCGAGCGCGCTGCGAAGGAATCCATCACATCGATCGCGGTGACGTCGACGATGATGCCCTGGGCACGATATCTGCTGACGTAGGTCATCAGATCGTCCTGCAGGCGCTCCGTGTCGGCGTCCGTGAGGGCAGATTGCACGGACGCGATCAAGTAGGTGCCCTGTTTCAGAATGGGTACCGGCATCTTCCCGCCTCGGGTTACCGTCCGTCGCGATCGGTCAGGCGGGAGATCTCGTATCCGAGCAACCGCTCGGCCGTCTCGATCCCACCCTGCAGATCGCCGACCGCGTTCATCTTGGTCAGGTCCAGGCCGATGGTGACCAGGGCCAGCGCGATCTCCGAGGACAAACCGGTGAGGATGACGTTCGCGCCCATCAGCCCGGAGGCGTCGACCGTCTGCACCAGGTGGTTGGCGACCGTGGAATCGATCATCGGCACACCGGTGATGTCGATGACGACCACCTTGGCGCGGTTGGCGCGGATGGCGCGTAGCAGCTGCTCGGTGAGCTGGCGGGCACGCTGGCTGTCCAGCACGCCGATGATCGGCAGAATCAGCAGTTGTTCGCGGACCTGCAGAACCGGCGTGGACAGCTCGCGGATGGCCTCCTGCTGCTGGCGGATGACGCGCTCGCGCTCCTGCACGAAGGAGATGGCCACGGTGCTGGCGATGCGGTTGGCGGCCGGTTCGTAGGCGTCCAGTACCCGCTTGAGCAGATCGAAGTCCGATTGGTACTTCTCGAACAAGCTGCGCGAGAGCACATCTCGCAGCAGCAGCACGATGCCGATGACCTCTTCGGTGTCGACGCCCCGGGGGATGATGCGTTCGGACAGGTCCCGCGCGTATGCCTGCAGCGCTTCGACGCTACCGGTCTGCAGCGCTTCGACGTAGTTGTCGTAGATCGAGGTGGCCTCGGAGAAGACCTCCTCGGGCGTCATGGCTGTGAGCAGTGCGGCGACGCCGATGCGACGGGCCCATTCCTCTCGCAGGTCGGTGCGATTCTGCCGCAGGTGCTCGACCAGTTGGGGGAGCAGATCGTTGGCCGGACCAGTCGGCAGCGAATCCGGCGACAGGCCGATGGACACGTCGGACATGAATACTCCTGCCCCTTTCGTTAAGGGTAGGTCGGTTGCTTCGTCTGGCTCGCGCACACGGCTGCTCTCGCATGCCCTGTCGAGCCTAGTCTTACCCGATACCCGCTGCTTGCCAAAACAAACATCGAGGACGTGCGAGAACCTCATCCGGCGCGGTCGTCGCGGTCGAGCAGACGCGACTCATCCCGGCGCTCGGACAGCTGGTCGGAGTGCTTGTCGAGGGTGGCTGTCGCGGTCTGGGCGGGGCGGCGGTGATGGGTCAGCAGTGTGTCGTAGATATCGGCGAGCGCGGTGAGCTGATCACGGTCCAATACGTCGATCATGTGCCGGCGGACGCTGTCGACGTAGGCGGGTTCGGCGGTGGTGAGCACATCCGAACCTTTGCCGGTCAGCACGGCGGCGGTGCGCCGAGCATCGTCCGGAATCGATTCGCGCGCAACGAGTCCACGCTTCTCCATTCGCGTGATCTGGTGCGAGAGGCGACTCTGCGACCATTCCAGGACCGCGGCGAGTTCGGCGAAACTGCGCCGATGGTCGGGGGCGTCGGCCAGTCGGGCCAGCACCGTGTACTCCACGTAGGTCAGGTTCGAGGCCCGCAGCGAATCGCGACCGACGGCCGCTGCGATGAGGTCGCGGGTGAACACGAAGCCGAGCCAGGCCCGGGACTCGAGATCGTCGAGCCAACGGCGTTCGGTCACGATTTCGTGCCGCGTCCGTGACGGGTCGAGCTTGGACTGGTCATGTGTTGCCTTCCACCTTGGTCGTCCCCACTTCAATGACAGGTACACCGAGCGTGTTGAAGGTGCAACCTGTGTTCCGTACCGGGCAAGATTAGGCTTGCCTGACATCGAATGGGCGGGCGGTGTCTGGATACAGTGCCAAGTGCTCGATTCCAGCCACAAGGAGTGCGATTCGTGACCACGCCTGACTTCCTCTACTCGGACCTGTTGCCGACCGGCGCCGACGAGACCCCCTACCGGCTGCTCACCACTGAGGGAGTCAGCACATTCGAGGCGGGTGGACGGACGTTCCTGCAGGTCGAGCCGGATGTCCTACGGATGCTGACCGCCGAGGCGATGCACGACATCAGCCACTACCTGCGCCCGGCGCACCTGTCTCAGCTGCGCAAGATCATCGATGACCCGGAGTCCTCCGGCAACGACCGGTTCGTCGCGCTGGACCTGCTCAAGAACGTCAACATCTCCGCGGGCGGCATTCTGCCGATGTGCCAGGACACCGGCACCGCGATCGTGATGGGCAAGAAGTCCGAGGGCGTGCTGACCGGTGCGGACGACGCGGAGTGGATCTCGCGCGGCGTATTCGACGCGTACACCAAGCTGAACCTGCGGTACTCGCAGCTCGCCCCGATCACCATGTGGGACGAGAAGAACACCGGTTCCAACCTGCCCGCGCAGGTCGAGTTGTATTCCACCGCAGCCGATCCCGCTCATCCGGCGTACAAGTTCCTGTTCATGGCCAAGGGCGGCGGCTCGGCGAACAAGTCGTTCCTGTTCCAGGAGACCAAGGCCATCCTGAATCCGACCCGGATGCTGGAATTCCTGGACGAGAAGATCCGCTCGCTGGGCACCGCGGCCTGCCCGCCGTATCACCTGGCGGTCGTGATCGGCGGCACCAGTGCGGAATTCGCGCTCAAGACCGCGAAATACGCCTCGGCACACTATCTGGACGCCCTGCCCACCACGGGATCCATGGCCGCGCACGGCTTCCGGGACGTGGAGCTCGAGCAGGAGGTGTTCAAACTCACGCAGTCCTTCGGCATCGGCGCGCAGTTCGGCGGTAAGTACTTCTGCCACGACGTGCGCGTCATCCGGCTGCCGCGGCACGGCGCGAGCTGCCCGGTGGCGATCGCGGTGTCATGTTCGGCGGACCGCCAGGCGCTGGCCAAGATCACCCCCGAGGGCGTCTTCCTCGAACAGCTCGAACGGGAACCGGCGCAGTACCTTCCGGAGCAGACCGACGCCATCCTCGGCGGCGATGTGGTGCAGGTCGATCTGAACCGGCCGATGTCGGAGATCCGCGAGGAACTGTCGAAATACCCGGTGAAGACCCGCCTGTCGCTGACCGGTCCGCTGGTGGTCGCGCGGGACATCGCGCACGCCAAGATCAAGGAGCGGTTGGACGCGGGCGAGGAGATGCCGCAGTACCTGCGCGAAATGGCCGTCTACTACGCGGGTCCGGCCAAGACGCCCGACGGGTACGCCTCGGGTTCGTTCGGCCCGACCACGGCCGGCCGGATGGACTCGTATGTCGATCAGTTCCAGGCCGCGGGCGGCTCGTTCGTCATGCTGGCCAAGGGAAATCGTTCGGCGCAGGTCACCAAGGCGTGCAAGGAGCACGGCGGGTTCTACCTCGGTTCCATCGGCGGTCCGGCCGCGCGGCTGGCCCTGGACTGCATCAAGTCCGTCGAGGTGCTGGAGTATCCGGAACTCGGCATGGAAGCGGTCTGGAAGATCGAGGTGGAGAACTTCCCGGCCTTCATCGTCGTGGACGACAAGGGCAACGACTTCTTCGCCGAGACCCAGAAGCCCATCGCCCTGCGCGTGCGCACCCGCTCGGCCGAGCGGGTCTGATTCGGCTCCCGGCGCGGCGGATTCCGCGCCGGGCACTCGTCTCAGAGCGTGATTCCGGTGCGCAGCAGGCGATTCGGGTCGACGGATCGGGCCAGGGTGCGCAGGCGGGACAGGTTGCCCGCGTAGTAGCGATCCGCCGTGACACCGGGTTCGGCGTAGTTGGCGTACGCGCCGACCGAGGCGGAGCCCAACGCGCGGTGCGCGGCGGTGATCCACGCGCGTGCGTCGTCGGGTGAGTCGGGTTCGTCCACGATCCACTGCAGCGTCGCGGCGTGTGCGCGCCAGGGGAATGCGGTGGCATCCGCCCGGGTGTCGCGCACCGCGCCATCGAGTGGGTCGACGAGTACGTAACCGGCTGCGCCGCTGCGAGATCGGGCGGTGACGATATCGACGATGGTGCCCGCCACCGCCGCGTTCAGCTCGCGCAGCACGTCCGATCCGGCGACCTTGGTCGAGCGCGGGATGGTCGATCCGCCCGCGATGGAGTCGGCGGCCGCCAGATGGTCGAGAGTTCGGCGGGTCGTGGACGTCGGCGTCCTGGCGACCGCGGCGGTCACTCCCGCGGCCGCGGCCGCGCCCTGTCCGGCGGGCGTGACCATCATCATGGAACATTCGACAGTGCCTGCGGTAGCGCCGATCTCGACGTTCGACCACACCGAGCGGTCGGCGGTGGGCAGCCAGCGGGCCCAGCCGGTCAGGGCCTGCACCGCCGCGTCGGCGGGGAAGCCGATCCGCACGATGTCGCGGGCTTGCGACGGGACGGTGCGGAAGGTGAGCGAGGTGAGGATTCCGGCGCTGCCGACGCCGCCGCGCAACGCCCAGAACAGTCCGGGCCAGCTCTCCGCCGAGGTGTGCGCGGTGCCTCCGCCGGGCAGCACGACATCGGCGGATTCCAGTGCATCGCAGGTCAATCCGTAACGTCGGGAGTCGACGCCGAGTCCGCCGCCGAGGGTGAGTCCGGCCAGTCCGACGGTGGGGCAGGAGCCGATCGGCAGCGACCTGCCGGACTTGTTCAGCTCGGCCAGTACCGTGCGGATGCGCACGCCCGCGCCGACCGTCACCAGGTCGCCGGTCAGTGTGATGTCGTCGAGCCCGCGCACATCCACCACCAGCGCGCCCGTGGTGGCCGAGGCGCCCACGTACGAGTGCCCGCCCGCGCGGGCCGCCAGCGGCACGCGGTGCTCGCGCGCGAAGGCCACGGCCGCGGTCACATCGCTCGACGCCGTGGCCTCCACGACGGCGACCGGTGCGCCGGAGTCGAACTTCGGGTCGAAAAGCTGTTTGGCGGATCGGTATTCGCCGTCGCTGGGAAGTAACAGCTTTCCTCGCAAGGGTTTTCGCAGGCCCGCCCATTCGAGGGTGTCGGCGGTGGCCGTAGCCGGATGTGTGAGTGCGGCGGCGGCGGTGAGGGCGCCGACGCCGCGCAGCAGGGTGCGGCGTGGCAGCGGGCCGCGGTCAGTGGAAGTCACCCGATGTTCTCCCGGCGAGGTAGGGATCGCGACCTGTGGGTACCGAACTCGATCGGGCCCGGTACGCCCGACCATACCCGGCGTCGGCGCGGGCGGGGGACAGCGCGGTGAGGGTGACCAGGGCTGCCGCGCCGAATGCGGCGGCGGCGACGAAGATCATTTCAGGGGTGGATGACATGGCGGCTCTCGATTTTCTGCGCAAGGTTCTCCGTCGTTCGGACTCGGCCGCGGGCGAATGCGAGTACTCGCACGCCCGTGTTCAGCGCGGTGGGCGCGGCCGTGCCGAGGGCGGGAACCAGGAGGGAATCGAGCCGCAGGGTCGGAGTGTGACGCCGGCCGCGGCCACAGCTGGTGTGAGAACCAGTGCGGCGCAGGGTATCCGGGGGGCATGCAGCATCGAACCGTACCTCCTGAGCATGAGTTCGTGAAGCCGATCACCGGGAGCGGTGGCGCACCGGTGAATCGGTCTTGCCGCCGCGACGTGATCACAGCGTAGCGAGTGATCAGTTACCGGAAGGAACGACGGTGCGCCGCACCGGACGGTCTGGGGGTTGGTGCACCGAGCCGGAAAATCCGACATCGGAGCGAAATAAGGGCAAAATATATAGGCACGCCGAATTCCCAGACCATTACTGGTGTGGCGGTGTGTGTGAGCGGGCACTCTGAGTATTCGGCGACGTTCGGGCATCATTCCCGGACCGGTCGACATGATGGAGGTTTCGGAGCGTGCAACGGCGAGTTGCGGGTGAGTGGTCGGTGCCGATGGGTGAGCCGCAGATGCGGCAGGCTCGCGGTGTGACGGGGCGTGCTGCGGCGCGGACCCTGCCGTGGTGTCCGCAGGGATGGCTGCTGCTGGAATTACCGACCGCAGTGTTGCTGGCCGTCTTCGTCGGCACCGGTTGGCTGGGCTACGCCCAGAACGGACGTCCCACCACCGGCCCCATCCCCGCGGTCGTCGTTCCGGCCCCCGATCCCGCCGTGCCGGGCCCGCGCTGAGCAACGGCGACACGGGAGTTCACGCGTCCAGGATCTTGCCCGGATTCAGCAGTCCGTGCGGGTCCAGGGCGTGTTTGAGCCCGGTCATGACCTCCACGGCGGCGCCGTGCTCGTCGCGGAGGTATTTCTTCTTGGCCAGGCCGATGCCGTGCTCGCCCGATGCGGTGCCGCCGACGGCGAGTGCATGGCGCACCACGGCGTCCGAGAACCGCAGGGCGGCAGGGAGGTTCGCTTCGGTGTAGGGCACAACGACGTGCACGTTGCCGTCGCCGATGTGCCCGGCCACGCTGATGTCCAGACCCAGCTCGTCGCCGAGCCGGGTCGCGGTGCCCACCGCATCGGCGATGCGGGAACAGGGCACGGCGGTATCGGTCACCAGGAACCGGTGCCCGGGGCTGCGGGCCTTGAGTGCGAAGAACAGTGTGTGCCGGTCCTCCCAGAGTGCGTGTCGTTCGGTGTGCGTCCGGGCCACGGTGACCGCAGTTGCGCCGTGCGCCCGGACGATGCGATGGATCTCGCGTTCGTTCGCGTTCGCCGCTGCGGCCGAGGCCGTTTCGAGATCGACGAACAGTGCCGGCATCTCGGTATAGCGGGTGCCGCGGAAGTCGTTGACAGCGGCCATACTCGCGGCATCGACGAATTCGAGTCTGCTGACGGGCAGCGCGAGTCCCAGCATCTCGACCGCGGCGTCCACCGCGGCGGCCACGTTCGGAAACGAGATCCGCACCGATGCAAGACATTCGGGAATCGGGTGCAGTCGCACGGTCAGTTCGGTGATGATCGCCAGCGTCCCCGCCGATCCGATCAGCAGACTCTTCAGGTCGTAACCACTGGAGGACTTCCGCACCGCCCGACCCAGCCGCATGACCCGGCCGTCGGCGAAAACCGCCTGCAGTGCAACGACATTGGCCCGCATGCCACCGTACCGCACACTGGTGGTGCCGCTGGCATTGGTGGCGGCCATCCCGCCGAGGGTGGCATCCGCGCCCGGGTCCACAGTGAACTGCAGGCCGAATTCGGCTGCCGCCGCGTTGAGCCGGGTGCGGGTCACCCCCGGCTGCACGGTGGCGGTGAAGTCCGCGGGCGAGATGTCCAGGATCGAATCCGCTCGAGACAGATCCAGGACCAGCTCGTCCCCGCGGGCGAGCAGATGCCCTTCCAGGCTGGTGCCCGCGCCGCGGGCGATGAGCGGGGTGCGCGAGTCGCGCGCCCAGGCCACCACGGCGAGCACGTCGTCGAGACCGGTCGCGTAGGCGACCCCGCGCGGGCGGCTGCCGCTGCGGCCGGTCTCGTCGGCGACGAACTGATCGAGCACCGCCGCGCGGGTGTCGATCGGAATCGGCGGCCCGTCGAACGAGGTTGTCATCCGCGTTCGAGGACGGTGGTGACCAGCATGGTGTGGTCCTCCATGCGCCGGGTCACCGACCAGCCGAGTTCGGCGAACGCGGCCTCGTACTCCTGTTGCGTCCACAGTCGCACCCCGGTGATCGTGTGGTAGATCTCGTAGGTGGGCGAGAACCAGGGTTGCTGGGTCCACTGTTCGGCCTCGAGGAGATAACCGTCGCCGATGACCAAGCGGCGCACGTTCGGGAACCATTCCATCCAACCGCGCAGCACCGCCGCGATGCCCTCGCCGTCGCTGGCGAGCTGATGCAGCAGGAAGAACGACATGGCGGTGGTGACGCTGTCGCGGTCGACGTGTGCGAGCCAGGCCGGAGGTTCGGCCTCGGGCTGTACCGAACCGGCCAGCAGGGTGACTCGATCGGTGAGATCGAGTCCGGCCAGGACCGCGGTGGCCTCGTCGATCACCTCGGCCTCGATGTCCACGCCCAGGAATCGCTCGCGCGGTGCGATCGCGGCCAGGGCTTGTACGCGTCCGGCGTCGGCGCAGCCGAGATCGATGGTGCAGCCCGGGGTTTCGTCGGCGGCGATGGCCGCGCCGATGCCGGCGAAGATCTCCGGGCGTCGGCGGGCGATATCGGTGCAGGCGCGCGCGACCTCGCCGGGTTCGGTTGCGGCGGGGATGAATTCGTCGAGCGCGGCATCGGACAGTCTGCGGAACGTGGGTTCCCAACCGCGTACCGCGCACCGGACGAAACCGCGATTCTTGCCGACGTCGTGACCGGTGTGGGTGAGGTGGTAGCGGTGGTTGCGCCGCATCAGGAATCCGGCGCGCACCAGCCCGACGGCCACCGCCTGCTGGATGCCGGTGGTGGGTGCGATGGTGTTGCCGCCCAGGAGCGTTACCCACCAGCCCCAGTCGTCGGCGGCCACGATGAGCTGCCCGGCCGTCTGGCCCTCGATGACGTCGCGGATGGTGAAATCGCCTACGGCGGAACGGGTATGCACGAGTGGAGTTGCGGCGGTCATGATGGATCTCCCTCAGGATTCGGCGACCGCGATCGCCTGGATTTCGATGAACAGCCCCTCGATGGGCAGGGTGGTGACGGTAGTGGTCCGCGCCGGTGCGGCTGACTCGAAATACTTGGCGAAGGCCGCGTTCCAGGACGCGAACCATCGCCGGTCGGACAGATAGCAGTCCAGTTTCAGGACCTGCGCGCGGCTGCTGCCCGCCGCGTCGAGTGCGGCGTCGAGCTGGTCGAGCACGTTGGTCGCCTGCCCGTCGAAGGTGTCGGCGGACGGCGTCATCGTGGCGGTGTCGATCGCGGCCAGACCCGAGGTGAAGATCAGGCCACCGCCGATGCGGGCCGCGGGAAAGGGGGCGTTCACGAGACTGTTCTCCTTCCACGGACCGGTGGTGTGCGCAGGTCGGTGCGGCCCCGGCCCCTCATGCCGGGGCCCGCACGATCCGGGTGCGATCGATATCGCCGAGAGTGGCTGCGCCGGACAGGATCATGAGCGTGCGCAGTTCCTCGTTCAGCAGCGCGAGCACTCGATCGACCCCGGCCTCCCCGGCGGCGGCCAGCCCGTAGATGGCGGCCCGGCCGATGATGACGGCGTCGGCCCCGAGCGCGAGGGCCAGATAGATGTCGCTGCCGGTGCGCACGCCGCTGTCCAGCAGAATCGGCAGATCCGGCCCGACCGCCGCACGGATGCCCGGCAGCATCTCGAGACTGGCCGGAGCCGGATCGAGTTGGCGGCCACCGTGATTGGAGACCACCAGCGCCGAGGCACCGACGGTGAGGGCACGTTCGGCCGCGGCCGGCGTCAGAATGCCCTTCGCGATCCACGGCAGCCCGAAACCCGCCGCCGCCTCCGCGAGCTGATCCCAATTCCACACCGCGCCGCCCTGTTTGAGCAGCTGCCCGAACACCTCCGCGACGCCGGGCGCGCCGTTCTCCCCGGTGAGGTTGCCCGCGAACAGGCGCTGATCCGGATCGAAGCGATTGCCCATGTTCCGGGTGCGGAATCCGCCGACCGGGCAGTCCACGGTGATGCACAGGGCCTCGAATCCGGCGTGCGCCAGGCGATCCGCCTCGGCGGGGGCGTGACCGAACGGGTGCAGCTGGGCGATGCGCGCGGCACGCGGTGCGGCCGCATGTACCTGCTGGTAGGAGAAGCTGCCCGCCTCGGGCACGATCGACAGTGCGCCGTGCTGCTGTGCGGCTCGGGCGACCGCTAGGTGGCCGTCGGGATGGAAGAGGGCGTCGCCGCCGAACGGCGCGGTCAGGATCGGTGTGTCGAGTTCGATGCCGAGCAGTTCGGTGCGGGTCGAGGGTGTGCCGACGCCGCTCATCGGTTCGGGCAGGATGCGCCAGCGGTCGAAGGCGGCCACGTTGGCGCGCAACGTGATCTCCTTGCCCGCACCGCCTTCGACGAAATCGAACACGTCCGGGGGCAGGGCCGCGGCTGCGGCGCGGTGGATCTCCGCCAGGGTGCCGAAGTCGACGCGGGTGGGGTAGAAGCTGTCGAGTTGGGCGGTCATGCGGCACCTCCGGTCACGGTGGCTTCGTCGGTGGCGGACTCGGGTGCGCGGCCACCGCCGACGACCGAATGTCTGCGCCCGTAGGTCAGGTAGAGCACAACGCCGACGGCGCTCCAGATCACGAATCGCAGCCAGGTCAGCGGTGCGAACGTGGTTGCCAGCCAGGCACATCCGGCGATGGCGAGCAGCGGCACGATCGGCATCAGCGGCGTCCGGAAGGGGCGGGCGCGGCCAGGATCGGTGCGGCGCAGGATCAGCACGCCCAGGGCCACGATGACGAACGCGAACAGGGCGCCGATATTGACCAGTTCGGCCACGGTGTCGATCGGCAGCAGCCCGGCCACCACCGCGATCACCGCACCCAGCACCAGGCTCAACCGCACCGGCACGCCGCGAGAACCGGTGCGGCACAGTGCCTTGGGCACCAGACCGTCGCGGGCCATGGCGAATACCAGCCGGGTCTGACCGTAGAACACCATCAGCAGGCCCTTGGTGAGCGCTATCACCGACGCCACCAGAATGACCTTGCCGATCCATCCCGCGCCGATCGCGGCCAGCGCCGTCGCCACCGGGGCGGCGTTGTTCAGGGTGGAATACGGTGCGACACCGGTCAATATGGCACTCACCGCGACGTACAGGATGGTGGCGATCACGACCGACCCGATGATTCCCCAGGGCAGATCCCGGCGCGGATTGCGGGTTTCCTCCGCCGAGGTGGCCACGACATCGAATCCCAGATAGGCGAAGAATGCCAGCGCGGCCCCGGCGGCGATACCGTTCACGCCGAACGGCACGAACGGTTCCCAATTACCCGGATGCACATGCGGCGCACCGATCGCGACGACGAGTGCGAGCACGGCGATGGTGAGTGCGACGAGGGCTTTCACCACGGCCGCCGCGATTTTCACCTCGAATACGAGTACGGCGACGATGACGCCGACGATTATCACGGCCGGAAGATTGACCACGCCGCCGTCGCTGGGCCCGCTCGATATCGCCTTGGGAAGCGTTATGCCGAACAATGATTGGAGCGTCGCGCTGAAAAGCCCCGACCATCCGATCGCGACCGCGGCTGCGGCCACGGCGTATTCGAGCAGTAGATTCCAGCCCACCAGGAATGCCGGGACCTCACCCATCGTCGAATAGGTGTAGGTGTACGCGCTGCCGGACACCGGCGTCATCGAGGCAAGTTCGCTGTAGCACAGCGCGACCAGTACGCAGATCGCTCCGGCCAGCACGAACGACAGGATGATCGAGGGGCCCGCCTTGGTGGCCGCCGCGATGCCCGTGGTGACGAAGATGCCCGCGCCGATGATGGTGCCGACCCCCATCGCGATCAGATCCGTGCGGCCGAGGCTGCGTTTGAGTGTGCCGCCGGTGTTTTCGGTGGTGGCGATCGATGCCTCTGTGGTGCGGACGCGGAATGCGTTCGTCCGGCGGGCGATCGACGGGGTCCGGGTGGGTGCTGCCATGATCGGAATCCATTCGCTGGGAATGTATTTGGCTTTCGTGTATTCCAGTGAAGCAATCGAATTTTGTGTCCCGGTGAACGCAGGTAACGAACCCGTTTCGGGTGTTTCGGCAAATGTGTTGCAGTGCAAGGTATCAGGGCATGCAGAATGCGCACGGTGGCAATTCCGTGCGTCGTGCCGCAGTGATATTTCCGGTAAATTTCGCGAGAGCAGTCGGTGCTCGGGGAAGAAGACGGAGAATGCGGTGCGGGTTGGTTATGCGGTTGTCGAGGTCTGTGTAACGGGAGTGGGCCGCACGGTGCGCAGCACTGCGCGGCGGCGGATCATGTAGGTGGCCAAGGCAATTGCGGCGAGTACGACCGCCGCGGCCAGAACCGCGTCGCCCATCGACCAGACGGTGGCCACGACGCCCAGGGCGACGGTGCCGACCGCCGCGCACAGGTAGGCCACGGCGGCGAAGCGTGAGGCGATCCGGGCGTGCCGATCCGGCGTCGCGGCGGCGCTGACGATGCGCAGCCCGGTGCGATAGGCGATGCCCTGACCGCATCCGGCGATCGCGCCTCCGCACAGCAGCAGGGGCAGGCTCGGAGCCCAGGAGACCGCCGCGGCGATCGCGACCCCGGCGATGATGATCAGTTGCGCGGCAACGGGTTCGGCGGGCAGAACGCGAGGCGGCAGCGCGCGCTGGGCGAGCCAGGCACAGATCAGATACAGCGTGACCGGGAGTGCGAGCAGGGTCAGGTTCCGGGTGCCCAGCAGCTCCGCGCCGTAGCTGGGCAGCAGGGCGACGACCAGACCGGCGGAGACCCACGCGGCGATTCCGGTGAGGTATCCGGCGATCGGCGGTTCATCCGCGCCGGGCACGGGTGCGGCGCCACGTGCGGCGGCCGTGACGCGCACGCCGCGGTCCGACAGCACGATCAGCGCCACCAACCCGAGCGTGACCGCGTGCACCAGATAGACGGTGACTCCCGGTGCGGGCAGATACTGCGCCAGCGCGGCGGCGGCGAATGTGCCCAGCGCGGAACCGAATACGGTGGCGGTAGCCATGGCCGTGCGCCCGCGCTCGCCCCGGCGTTCGAGGATCAGTCCGGCCAGCGAGCCGGTCACCAGGCCCACCGACAGGCCCGCGCAGATCCGCGCCAGACAGGCGGGCCAGGCCGAATGTGCCAGCGCCATGGCCACATCCGCGCCGATGCCGAAGGCGCTGCCGAGCCCGATCCGCCACCACCACCCCGTGCGTGCGGGCGGCGTTCCGAGCACTGCCAGCGTCGGGGTGAGCGCGAACAGATACGCGGCGAAGATCACCGTGATGAGCAGCGGGGCCAGTGCCCAGGCGTGCCGGTAGTACGGCATCATGCCGGTCGCCATGTTCGGCTGCGCCATGATCAGCACCAACAGCGCGCCCGGTGCCGCTACCCGCATCTCGCCCCCTAAATGAGCAGATCTTCTCGATTGAGATGATAGATAACTGAGAAGAACTTCTCTACTCGAACGAGGAATCGAGCAGCGCCCCGATGTCGCACCCACCGTTTTCGACCCACCCGGCACGCCGGCAGACGCGCTTGTGCAGGATGGAATCGTGCCCGTGAACACCCGCAGCGATGCCCAGCGCAGCCGAGTGCTGCTGGTCGACGGCGTCCACACTTTGCTGCGGGCCGGTCGAGTCGGGTTCTCGATCCCCGAACTCGCCGCCGTGGCGGGAGTCGGTGTGGCCACGGCGTACCGGCACTTCCCCACGCCACAGGACGCCATGGCCGCGTTCCACCGCCGAGCGATCACGCAACTGCTGGAGGCGTTCTCGCTGATCGACGCCGCGGTTTCGGAGCCCCGGACACAGCACGATTCGCTCGACCGGTTCCACCGATTCTGCGGTACCTGGGTGGAGCAGTCGATGCAGTGGGGTTCGGCGGTGCGTTACATTCGCAGCAGCAGCGGATTCATCGAGCGGCTCGCCGGCGGCGACGAGGCGATCACCGGCCTGCACGACATTCTCGCCGAAGTGCTCGAGGCGCTGGTCCGCGACGGCCTGGCGCCCGATCTCGACATCACCTACGCGGTCCTGCTGTGGATCACCATCTTCGACGAACGCGTCGTCTACGACCTGGCCGAGCACCGGCGCTGGAGCGGCGCCGAGATCGTCGACCACCTCACCCGAGCCGTCGCGGGCGCACTCGGCGTCGACGAGGGAGCCGCGCCGCAGTCACCCGCTGCGATGCGGTCGCAGCAGTGCGGACCGTGATCCGGCGCGCAGTCCGTGGGAGTGGTTGCGTCCGGACCGGCTTGTGGGGCTCGAGCCGATGACGCATGCTTGATCGGTAGATCTGCACACTGGGGGATGAACACCATTGTCCAGCACGGAATTTCGTGACACAGCAGCATCCGAGGACAGGGCAGGCCCGACGGTGCCGGTCCGCATCGGGCGATTCGCGGTGGTCGGCGCTGTGGTCGCCGCGAACATCGCGCTCGGGTTCGCACTCCATCTCGGCACGGACGCATACCTGCTGCTGGGCATTCCGTTCACGCTGCTGTTTCCACTGGTGCTGCAGCGCAGACCGATTCGCGAGCTGTGGGTCCGCGACGAGCACCCGCCGCGGATCGACGCGAGGGTCCTGGCGATCTTCGTGGTGCTGCTGATCTATCCGACGGTCGAACTGGTGCGGGCCGTTGCGGACCTGATCACCCACATCGAACACGGCGGCCCACTCGACTGGGCGGTCTGCGGATACTTCCTGGTGACGATTCCCGGCGCTCTGGCCGCGGCGTGGTCGCTACGCGCCCTGGGACGGGACGGCTGGCGTCGCGCGCTGTACGGCGGTCGCCGGTGGCACCGGTGTGCTGCTCACGCTCTACAACACAGTGGGTTTCGGCATGCCGTTCCCGTCGCTGTGGCCCGGACTACTCACGTTCGCGGAGTCGATGCTGCTGTACGTGCCCGTGGTTTTCGTCATGGAGGAGGTGTTCTTCCGCGGCGCACTCGATTCCTATCTGCACCGGCCCGGCGAGCCGGTGGACGGGTGCTCCGCGGTCGGCCTGTCGATCCTGTGGGCCCTGTGGCACCTTCCGGTAATGAGCACGCACACGGGCATCGTCCGCACGATCATCCTGGCACTGCCGCTGCAGGTCCTGATCGGTGTCCCGCTGTCGCTGTGGTGGCGGCGCAGTGGCAACCTGGCGGTGCCGGGCCTCGCGCACGCCTTCAACGACGCGGTCCGGCAGACGTTGCTGTACGGGCACTGACCCGTCAGGAGGTGAGTTCCATTGCCTCGTCGAGGGTTATCGCTCCCTCGACGGTGTGCGGCACTCGACGGCGGCCCGGCGAACCCAGCGCCGCGGTGAGGTCGGAGCCGTCGTGTTCGGCCAGCAGATCGCGCGAGTCCCACACCAGAAGGGTTGCGCTGACGGTGTTCTCCGCGGCCGAGTGAGCCAGATCGTAGTGTGCGCAGGCCGGGACGTGGTCGTAGGTGATCCACAGGTCGTAGCCCGTCATGAACAGGTCCAGGTCGAAATCGACGGACAGGCCCAGCAATTCGCTGCGGCCGTTGTCGTCCACACCGGCGAACGCCTCGTCCAGGGCGAGCAGGCGCGGGGCCTGGGGATCGGCCGAATCGAGCATGACGTGCGCGGCGGCGAACAGTGGAAGATGCAGGGACACCGACTGTTCGCCACCGGAGAGGGCGCTGTGCCGGGCCACGGTGAGCCGGTCCTCACTGCCGTCGGCGGTGATCAGGGTGAACGAGAACACTCGCCAGGTCCGGTAATCCAGTGTGGTGGCCAGGATTTCAGGGTACGAGCGTTCCGGGTGCGCGGCGCGGGCGGTCCGGATCTCCGCGGCGAAGTGCGCGCGTACGGCGGCCAGATCCTCCGGGCTCAGCTCCGAGGCGTCGCGGTCCAGCAGTTTGCACACCGCGCGGGCGGATTCGGACAGATTGTCCGCCAGCACCCAGTGCACGCCGATGGTGTTGCCCGAGGACATCCGGCGCTGCTTCATCTCGCTGCCCATGCGGGTGATGAGATCTCGTGCGTCACTGGTGCGTTCGTGGATCTGCTGGGCCAGACCGGTCAGCAGCGCGTCCTCGAGGATGCGGCGCTCGGCGTCGGTGAGCAGCAATTCCTGATCCGAGCGGGCCCCGGCGATGCGGTCGGCGAAATCGGCCAGCGCGGCCGCACCCTGATCGTCGTGCACCTGTACGACGGTGAGCCCGTCGGCGGCGTCCCACTGCAGCCGGTAGTCCTGTCGGGCAGCGGCCAGGGCGGCGTCGAATTCCTGCAGCGCCGCGGTCACCGCGCTGCGGGTGGACTTGCGGGCGGCCTCACCGGCGCGCACCGACGCCGTGGCCGCGCACAGACCGTCGAACAGCTCCTGCACCTCTTCGGGAAGGACCCGCGGGGTGGCCTCCGGTCCGCCGGTCTCGATCCGGTACAGCAGTTGCTCCGGGGTCGACCAGGCCGCCTCGGTACTGGGCCAGCGGCAGTGCTCGGGCGCGCCGAGCAGGCTCAGCAGATCCGGACGGGCATAGGGCGCAAGGTGTTTCACGTCGGCGAGCAGTTCGGTCAGGGCGGTGCCGAGCGAGTCGTGCGCGGCCCGGTAGGCGCCCTCGGCCGAGCCGACCGCCTCGATCGCATCCGAGGCCGCCTTGCGGGCGGCCTTCTGCTCGGCTCGCGCGGCCTCGATCCGCATCCGCGCCTGTTCGAGTTCGTGATCGATATCGGCCGCACCCGCACCCAACGCCTCGCGCAGCGTCTCGAGTTTGCGCAACTGCTCCTCGTACCCGGCGCGCGCCGACTCGGCCTCCTCGGCGAAAGCCTCGGCCAGATCCCGGGATTCGGCCAGGCGGTCGTCGCTCTCGCGGGCCCGTTCGTGATCGCGCTGATGGTCCCCGCGCAGGCGCAACAGGGCCGTACCGGTGTTCTCGAAATGCCGGATCGCCGCGGCCAGGGCATCGAGCTCGGCCGGACCGCGCGGCGCGCGATGGGCGGCCGCGACGCCGCGAACCTTCTTGTCGGCGGTGGTGAATTCGGCGACCGCCTGATCCAGATCGCCCTCGGACTGTGCCGCGGCCTCGGCTCGCGAACGCAGCATGCCCGCGGCCTCGGAAACCGCCCGCAGTGCGGCGGTGACCGCGTGGGTCCGGGGTAATGCCTTGGCGGCAGCGGTGATTCGGGAAAGCTGCGCGGTCGCCTCCTGCTGCTGGTCGGTGGCTTCCTGCTCGGCGGCCTGCGCGGTCTCGACGGCGGTCGCGAGTTCGGCCAGACGCAGTTCCCGGCGGGCGGCACGCGCGGTCGCGCCGATGAATTCGGCATGCGGTTTGGTGTGGCGGCCCAGCTGTACGCCTTGGCGGTATCGGCCGTCGGCGTCGATCGTCACCGGAGGAGTCGGGCCGTCGGACTCCTGCCCGAAACTCGCGGCGTCATCGTGGATGACCTTCTCGGACAAGGCGATCGAGGACAGCACGCCCGAGACGACATCGCGGGGCACGGTCAGGGCATCCGAATCATCCTCCACGACCAGTACATCGGCCAGCGTGCGACCGGTCGGGCGGTGCTGCGGCGGCAGCGGAATGAGGAACTGGTCCGAATCATGCAGCGGCAGCGCATCTTCCGGACACACCCAGCCGTCGAGCAGATCGGCGGCCTGCAATGCTGCCTCGATGCCCGCGGCCTGTTCGGGCGAGACGTCGTCGGCGAAGCGCGCCAGGCGCCATAGTGGCGCACCCGGGTGACTCCCACGCGCGTCGGTGCGGGCGGCGAAAGACGGTGGAGCGTCCTCCTTCTCGGCCGCGACCCGGTCCCGTTCGGTCAGCAGTTCGGCGATCCGGGCCCCGGCCTGTTCGGCGGCGGTGCGACACTGCTGCCGCTGGGTGCGGATCTGCTCGGTGAGCGGTTCGGTGTGCTCGGCGAGTATTTCGGTGAGGGTGGCCGCGTCATCGGAACCGGCGGCGGCCAGGGCGGCATCGAGCGCCTCGAACAGTCCCGCGCGCACCGGCTCATGTACCTCGCGATGTTCCTCCCACCAGTCACGCAGTGCCGCAGCGGTATTCGACCGCGCGAGGGTCACGGTGGCCTCGGCCTCCGCGAGTGCGGCCGCGGCGGCGTCGCGCTGCTCGATCGCGCGCTGCGCGGCACGTTCGGCGCGTGATCGTCCCGCGGCGGCGGTGTCGACCAACGTCAGTGCCTGGCGTACCGCGCGCACGTCGGCGTCGCGCTCCTCGGCGTGACTGCGCACGGTCGTGGTGAGCTGTTCGGCGCGGGCCTGCTCGGGCAGTGCGGACCAGGCGATACCGGCCTCCTCCGCGGCCGTGCGCAATTCGTCCTCGCCCCGGGACAACGCCGCGGTCGCGGATTCGACTGCGGCACGGGAACGTTCGGCCTCCTCGGCGCGCTGATCGACTGCCTGCTGCGCCTTGGTCGCCTTGTCTCGGTGCACCGCAGCGGAGGTCTCCAGCCTGCGCACCGCATCGGCCAGATCGTCGAGTTGCTGTTTGCCCTCGTACGCGCTGGAACGCTGTAGCGTCTCCCGATCGGTCAGCGCCTGCTCGTAGGCGCGATCGGCGGCCTCGGCGCGCTCCTCGGCGGCGGTGCGCTCACCCTCGCGACGCTCCCGCAGCGCCGTCGCGGCGAACAGTGCCGTACTGCCGTGCGTCACCGTGTCGATGCGTCCGCGAACCTGATCGGCATCGCTCTTGGCCTGCACCGCAAGATATTTCCGATAGACCCCGACGAAGGCGCGGGTGGCGGTGTCGGCCTGGACCAGGCCCTCGAGTGTCCGGCCGACCTCCTCCATATCGCTGAACGAGCGGGCCGCGTCCAGGATTAGCTGCTCGTCCAGGGGGCGCAGGCCGTCGGTGAGCGCCTGCGACAGTCCGCGCGGGTCGAGGTTCTTGGCCAACTGTGGGCGGCGCAGGGTCAGGATGAGGTTGATCAGCTGGTCGTAGCGCTGCACCCCGAGCCCGAACATGCGCGCGTCGATGGCGGCGCGATAGTCCACCGGACGATCGGTGAGGGCGTCGGTGCCGATCTGCTCGGCCAGCTGTTTGCGGGTCAGCGGCCGGTCGTCCGGTCCGATCAGGGAGAAGTCGACCCCCACCCGGCCGTCGGCGACGAAATACCAGCGCGTCACCTTGTCCGAGGAACGCGTCGCGCGCATCCCGATGCCGACGGTGACGACCTCCGGATCCGCCCGCCGCCCGCGGGCGAACTCCATCCACACGTACGAGTACGCCGATTCCTGCTTGCGGTACAGCAGATTCGACTTCATCGTGCGTTCCTCGCCCGCGAACGGATTGAGCCGGCGCGGCTCGATCCGACCGTCGAGCACGAAGGGGAACAGCACCTCGAGGCCCTTGGTCTTACCGGACCCGTTGGGCCCGCGCAGCACCAGACGCCCGTCGGCGAAACAGAATTCCTGATCGCGATAGTCCCAGAGGTTGATGATGCCCGCCCGTGTGGGTACGAATCGGACGCCGCCGTGGATGAGCTCCATCAACTCCCCTTCTGTGCCGGATAGGCGTGGTCGCCGAGAGCGGTCGCGGAGGCGAACAGTTCGCTCTTGGCGCGCGTGCGGACCGTGACCACCGCGCCGCGGTAGCGGGCCAGTGCGGGCAGGATCAACAGGCCGGGATCGGAAACCGTTCCGCCGGAACCCGTCTCGTCCTCGGCGGCGAGTGGCTCGACCAGGTGTAGCCGCTCGAGCAGCGCGAGGACTTCCCGGGTCAGCCCGGGGACGTCGGCCTGCCACTGCGCGGCGAAGGTGGATCCGTAGCGATCGGTGAGCGCCTGCACGGTTTCGCGGATCCAGGATATCGGCACGACCGGATACCCCGGCTCCTGCTCGACCTCGCCGGACTCCTCCGAGGCTGCCTGGTCCGAATCATCCTGTGCAGCAGTAGGATCGGCGGAAATGACCAGCGGCGTGAACACGGTCGACTCCGGAATCGCCTCGTCCAGCGCGCCGATCAGGGTGCTCGCCGGTGCGGGCCGGTGGCGGCGCTCGACCGGGTTGTCGATGTCCAGCACCAGATCCGCGATCTCGCCGACCAGCAGCAGCGCGACCTGGGCGAGAGTGCCCGTACTGGGAAAGCGGACATCGGAGAGACGCCCCGAGGTGTCGATCAGCGCGACTCCCTCCGCACGGCGCTCGGCCCGCAGCCCGGTGAGCAGCTCCACCTCGGCGACGACCTTCTCCGTCCCTAGTTGCACCCGCTCGGACTCGGACAGCTCCTGGGCGTACACCACCGGCCGCTCGACCAGTGCACGCCGCACCCGGCGGGCATCCGCGGCCCGCGCCTGCGGTGTGGAAACACCGGGGCCGCTGTCGGATTCGTCCTCGAACAGCCCGCGCACACTCCGCAGATGCTGCAGTACGCGCGGCGGCCGGAAGATCGCGAAGACCACGGCCCGATCGATGTCGTACAGCGCTTCACCGGCCTCCGGATCCGCCGCCCAACCTCCGGCGTCACCATCGGCGAGGGTGAGCGCTCCGCGCGCGCCCAGCCAGGCCACGGCGTCGACGAACGCATCGCGATCGGCGGCACGGTCGGTGGACAATTCGAGCCCGTCGACCCGCGTCGCGTACGAAGCAACCTGATCGGCGAGTTCGGACAGGGTGATCTGATCGCCCGCCCGGCCCAGTGCGGCCAGCGCCAGCGACAGATACGCATAGCGCCGCCGGTCGAAGAGCCGATCACCCGGCGTGCGCGCCGGACGGCCGGAATCGAGCCGATCCAGCACCGGGAACAACCGGGCGGTGGTCTCGGTGACCTCGAGCCGGTAACCGAACAGTTCGGCCAGATCCTCGCGCAGTTCGGTGGCCCAGCGACGCAGTAGCGGCAGGGCGATCCGATCCGGATAACTGCGCGTCACGAGATGATTGGCCAGAATCACCCGGGCAGCGCGCTGATAGTTGTCCAGGGTGAGCGAATCTATTGTGCGGGCGTGGATCACGAGCGCGCCCCCGGGGAAGGCGTTCGGGCACGGCCGTTCTCACGGATCTCCAGTCGCCGGTTGTTCAGGTGCAGCAGCCCGCGCGAGGTGCGCACGACGGTGGAGCCGGGATGTTCGGAGACCGTCAGGGTGACCCCGCTGTCGGATCCGGAGGTGCCGGTCCGGCCGCTCACCGGAACCCATGCGGTCGAGGCCGCGTCGAGCAGGCGCAGCAGCACCTCGGTCTCGCCGTCGTCCAGTACGCGTTCGTGCAGATCGGCGGCGGCCAGCGATTGCGCGGCGGCCGCGCGGGCGCGCTGGGCGTCCAACTGGGCCTGACGCAGCCGCCGGATACCCGCGTCGTTGCGCGCGATGCGCGACGGCGCGCCCGGCGACGGTGGCCGCCCGGTCTCGGCGAGGGTGCGCGCAATCTCCAAGGGTGGTGCGTCCCACCAGGATCGGATCGCGGGGATGATATCGGCGTCGGGATGTTCCATCGACAGATGCCGCGGCCGGCCCAGACCGAAGACCGCGTCGAACAGTGCGTGCGCGCTCTCGGCGGTCGGTGTCGCGGTGAACCACCCGGCCAGATGACGCAGCGCGGATTCCCGGCTGACCCCGCCCTTGCGGGTCTCGGTGACCCGGCGCAACAGCGACAGCACCGCGGCGATGGCGCTCATCGTCGCATCGCGCAGCCGCTCGGCCTCGGTCTGGCTCGCACCGGACCTGGTCTGTGTCTCCGAATTGCCTTCGCCCGCAGCGATATCGGCGGCGGTGGCGACGAACCAGCCGCGCAGCCCACGCCAGCGATCGCGCCAATCCTCCTCGCGATCGGCCACACTGAGCAGCACCCGCTCGTCACAGGCCCCGGCTCGCGCGATCATCTCCTCGACGGCGGTCTCCTCGACCTCGGTGATCGCCGCCGCCAGCCGCGGGGCGAAGCGCGCCAGGTCCATACTGAATTCGCGCATATGCGCCAACAGCGCATCCTTGTGTGCCAGAAAGGATTCCGGCGTCGCCTCGGTGGTGCGCACCAGATCCCCGAGGGTCAGATAGAAGTGCGCGGCGCGTTCGGCCAGTTCGGACAGGGTGGTATCGAGACGATTCAGGATCCGGTAGACGCGTTCGGCGTCACCGGCGCGGTTGGCCTGGGCCAGGGCCTGCAGATCGGTCAGCAACTCCGGCAGGACCAGCCGCGACAGAGCAGCCTCGTCCAGGCGTGCGCCGAGAACCTCCGACACCGCGCGATAAGCGTGATATCCGCTCTGCGAGAACTGATAGACGAAGTGCCGGTTGCGATATTCGGCCAGGGTCGCCGCGCGGGTGCCGTCGTAGCTGCGCTCGAGTACACCCCACTGATGCAGCTGTTCCAGCAGCGGACCCACCTCGGCCGCGGACAGTCGCGGCGCGTCCGGGAATCGGGTCAGCGTATCGGCGACATCGTTGGCGTGCAGCAGCACCACGTAGGCGGCGCGGGCCTGATCGAACGCCCGCAACACCCACAGATACTCACCGCGCTTCTCGGCCGTGGCGAAGGTGAACAGCCGCAACCGATCCTCGGCCGCCGCGGCGTCGATCCCGGCCGGGGCGAACACCACGCGACCGCGCGGAAGCGCCGCACCGTCGAACAGTGCCTCCGCAGTCGCGGCCGGGCCCGAATCCTGCGCTGATCGGTCCGTGCCCGAGGCCGGCGCGACCGTCCCGGAGGTGCGCGTCACCGCGGACTCACCCCGGGACGTCGCGGGCGCGGCGTCGGGCAGCAATCCTTCAGCGGACTCGGTCACCGGGTCGAGGGTAATACCGATGCCCGCGGGCGCCGACGCGTCCCCGGCATCGGCGCGCCGAGCCCGCGACGCGTCGGGCGTCATCGATCAGTACGCGGGCAGCGCGACGGCCGACCGCTCCACCGTGAGCAGGCTCGCCTCGTTGTGTTCGGCGTGGTACGCGCGCCCGCCGCCGTTGATTCCGAACAGTCGCTTGGACCACAGCAGCCACAGCACCGCAGCGATATTGATCAGCAGCGCACCCGCGCGCAACACGGTGACTTTCTCGGTCAGCTCGTAGATCTCCAGCGGCAGGAAGATCGCGGTCGCGATGACCGCGAAGTATTCGCCCCAGCGCTGAGCCAGCCACAGCCCGACCGCCTCGATGAATTCGATGGCCGCGTAGGCCAGCAGTCCGACCGCGATCAGGGTGAGCACCGTCGGCGAGAGCTTCCATCCCTGTTCGATGAAGTGCACGATCTTCGAATTGTCCGGATTCCAGCCGATCTGATCGGCCAGCGGCTGGATCAGCGGCATCTCCTTGTCGAATGCCGCGCGCAGCTGATGCTGCGAATTGCGCACCTTGAACACCCCCGCGCCGAGCGCGACGAAGACCAGACCGCGCAGAATGCGCTCGATCGCCAGGAACCGCATGATGAACCGGTCCCGCAGCAGCCGCCCGCGCGGCACCTCCGGCGCCTCGTCGGCCGGACCGCTGCCCACGGGATCGCCGACGACGAAGTCGCCGCAGCGCAGACACCGCCACGCGATTCCGGCCGGTGTCGAAACATGCAGGCGTGCAGCGAGTTCGGTCTCGTCGGGCGCGTAGGTGGCATGCCCCCGCCACGAGCAGGACCGCAGACTGAAATCCATTGGGGGAGCGTAACAAGGCCCGGCTACGGTGTTGCCACCTCACGCAACTGATCGAGGTAGGCGTGGGTGCGAGCGTCCTCGGGATAGTGCGCGATCATCTCCCGTGCGGTTTCGCCCGCGATCCACATCAGCGACGGCAGCGAGCGCCGGGTTCCGGTGAACGCGCGCAGGCCCTCGTCCACGGCCCGGTCGAGTTCGCCCTCGCGCACGGCCACCACGGCCAGGGTCAGCCGGGCCTCGGAGACCCGCATGGGTTTGAGGATGGTGTCGCCGGGGCCCGTGGAGGCCCGGAGCACCTGGTGCGCATAGTTTCGCGCCAACTGGTCCTCACCGATGACGCGGCAGCAGTCCATGGCGTAGAAGTCGAGCTTCTGCGGATCCACGACGAAGTGGTTGTCCAAGTTGACCGGATGGTCGAGGCGCTCCAGGATCGCGCGCCCCCGCCGCAGCGCCGCCTCCATCGCCGTGCGGTCACCCAGCCGTGCCCAGCCCTTGGCCTGCTGCGCGGCGAGCTGGACACCGACGGCGAGTTGCTGAGTGCTTGCCAAAGCGGCGCCCGCGGCGTCGATCGCGCCGCGGTAGTTGCCCTGGGTGAGGGCGAACCAGGCGGCCATCTCCGCACCCCAGCCGACGATCTCGACGTGGTCGGCCTCCTGGCCCAGGGACAGCGCCGCACGGCGGGTGGCCTCGGCCTCGGTGCGTCGGCCCAGGTCGTAGTCCAGACAACCCACCAGCAGTGCGACCCATCCGGCCAGGACCAGCACCTCGCGATGCTGCGCCAAGGTCAACCGGCCGTCCAGCAGGGAGGTGATGCGCCGCAGCCACGCGGTGCCTTCGCCATGCAGGGTGCGCGGATCGCTGCACGGATATTCGCAGCACAGCCGTTCGGCGGTGATCCGGATGGCGTCCAGGGTGGCCGCCGAGACGTCGGACATGCGCAGCCGGCCGAGGAACTCGAGCGTGTCCATCCCGGTGGAGGACAGCAACTCGTCGTCCCGGCTCGGGCGGGCCTTGGGGAAGAACGCCGCTGTGACGGTGTCGAAGGCGGCGGCGATGATCGGCGCGTAGAACTCGTCCGGACGCGATTCGCCCGACTCCCAGCGCCGCCAGTTGCGTAGCAACGTGCTGTCGGTCGGCAGATTGTGCGAGGACTTGGCGCGCATCGCGCGAACCGCTTCGGTTTGTGACCACCCCCTGGCATCTCGTTCCGAACGCATCCTGACTGCCCAGACGGGTCGATCGTCACCAGCGGCCACGCGGTCAGTATCCCACCAGTTAACTCCAGATGGCCCGGATAGGGCATCCGAATGTCAGCGCATTGACATCTGCAATTACATTTGTCGATGGCGCATGCTCGAAGCGGGTCGATTTCCGGCCCGCGCGGTACCGCCGAAGCAGTGGTATCGGATCGAACGAGCAGCGATATCTCGTCGAGCAGTGCCCCGCCGCGTGCGGGGGTCCGACAACAGAACAGCGAATCCCTATCCAGATCCCAACGGAGGTTCGGGTGGAAGCGTTGATCTACGGGTATGTGCGTGACGAACTGGCCGGAGGCGACTCCGAGGAGCTCGAGGACGCCATGTGCAGCCTCGCCAGTTCTGCGGGGATGTGCTTCGCCGCGACGTTCCATGAATCGACAACCGGTGACGGCACCGCCTTCGCGGAGCTGACCGCCGAGCTCAAGCGCGCAGACGCACACCACGTCATGGTCCCGTCCCTGGAGCACCTGGCAGGACAGACCATCCCGCGCGAGATCCTGCTGGCCAAGTTGGCCGACGAGGCAGAAGCGAGAGTCTGGACCGTGTCCAACTTGCCTCCGCTTCGCTCCGGCGAGTTTTCGGCGCCCTAGGGCTCGCCGTTCCGGGGGCGCCGCTTGCTCCTTCGTCGCCTACGCGGCACCCCCGGAACGGCGAGCCGCGCCGAAAACCTTGGAGCGCTGTTGTTTTGCCTATCGCTTCGCGGGCGAGTTCCGGCGCACGGAGACGCTTCGCCGTTGGGTGCGTCGCCCCGCCGGAGCGAAGCGGAGGCAAAAATTACAGCCCGAATCCCCCTGGGCCGCCGCGGCGGCGTAGGTACTTCTCGAACTCGGCGGCTATCGCGTCGCCGTCGATCTTGGCCATGGCCTCGTTCAGGTCGACCGCCGCGTCACCGCGTTCCTCGAGCGAGCGCACGTACTCGCTGACCTCGTCGTCACCCTCGGTCATCTCGTCCACCGCGGACTCCCAGTCCTCGGACTGGGCGGGTAGCTCACCCAGCGGGACCTCGATGTCCAGGACCTCCTCGACCCGGTGCAGCAGTGCGATCGTGGCCTTGGGGTTGGGCGGCTGCGAGACGTAGTGCGGCACGGCCGCCCAGAACGACACCGCCGGGACGCCCGCGCGAACGCAGGCGTCCTGTAGGACGCCGGTGATCCCGGTCGGCCCCTCGTAGCGGGTCTGCTCGAGGCTGAACTGCTCGGCCGCCTCCTTGTTGTAGGCGGTTCCGGTGACCGGGACGGGGCGGGTGTGCGGGGTATCGGCGAGCAGCGCGCCGAGGATGACCACGGTGGTCACCCGCAGTTGCTCCACGAGTTCGAGAATGTCGTCACAGAAACTGCGCCATCGCATATTCGGTTCGATCCCGTGTAACAGCACCACATCGCGCTCACTGCCCGGCGGCGAGCACACCGACAGCGTCGTGGCGGGCCACTGGATCTCACGGGTCACGCCGTCGACCTGGCGGACCGTCGGCCGGTTCACCTGGTAGTCGTAGTAGTCCTCGGAGTCGAGTTCGGCGAGAGGTTCGGCGTCCCAGATCAGTTCCAGATGCTCGATGGCGCCGCTGGCGGCGTCGGCGGCGTCGTTCCAGCCCTCGAAGGCGGCGACGAGCACCGGATCGCGCAACGTCGGCAGGTCCGGATCGGGTGATGCACTGGCGTTCACCCGGTCAGCCTACGGTGTACAGGCCCTGCTGTTCATGGCATATTGCCGACAGCGTGTCCGTGTTGGGCGGGGCGGGTTGCGAATTTCGGGCATACCGTGTGGCGGGCCGACCGGGTGCCCGGATCGAGTGTGGCGCGGACCACTTCCGGCGCCTGAGGCCCGGCGCTGTCGTCGGACTTGTCCGTGCTTCCCATTACCCTCTAGTACATGCCTGTGTCCCCTCGCGCCGAGTTCGATACCACCTTGCTCGACACGCTCGCCCGGCGTGTCGTGATCGGAGACGGTGCGATGGGCACCATGCTGCAGGCTGCGGATCTGTCGCTGGACGACTTCCGCGGCCTCGAGGGCTGCAACGAGATCCTGAACGACACCCGTCCGGACGTGCTGCGGCACATCCATCGCGCCTACTTCGAGGCCGGTGCGGATGCGGTGGAGACCAACACATTCGGCTGCAATCTGCCCAATCTGGCCGATTACGACATCGCGGACCGAATCCGGGATCTGTCCGAGCGCGGCACCCGGCTGGCCCGCGAGGTCGCCGACGAGATGGGTCCGGGCGCTGACGGCACTCCGCGATACGTGCTGGGCTCCATGGGACCGGGCACCAAACTGCCGACGCTGGGTCATGCGCCGTTCGCCGCCCTGCGCGATGCGTACGCCGAGGCCGCGCTGGGCATGCTCGACGGCGGAGCCGATGCGATCCTGATCGAGACCTGCCAGGACCTGTTGCAGGTCAAGGCCGCGGTGACCGGTTCGCGGCGGGCGATGGTCCAGGCGGGCCGCCGGATTCCGATCATCACCCACGTCACCGTGGAGACCACCGGAACGATGCTGGTGGGCAGTGAGATCGGCGCGGCGCTGACCGCGATCGAGCCGCTCGGGGTCGACATGATCGGCCTGAACTGTGCCACCGGCCCGACCGAGATGAGCGAACATCTGCGGCACCTGTCCAAGCACGCGAAGCTGCCGGTGTCGGTGATGCCGAACGCGGGCCTGCCGGTGCTGGGTCCCAATGGCGCCGAATACCCATTGACGCCAGAGGAATTGGCGGCCGCGCTGAGCGGTTTCGTGACCGAGTTCGGCTTGGCGCTGGTCGGCGGTTGCTGCGGCACCACACCCGAGCACATCCGTCAGGTCGCCGAGGCGGTGCGCGGCGCGACCCGGGGCGATCGTCAGCCGGTGCACGAGCCGAGTGTGTCGAGTATGTACACCGCGGTCCCGTTCGAGCAGGACGCGTCGGTGCTGATGATCGGCGAGCGTACGAATGCCAACGGCTCCAAGGCATTCCGCGAGGCGATGCTGGCCGAGGACTGGCAGAGATGCCTGGACATCGCCAAGGACCAGACCCGCGACGGCGCGCACATGCTGGACCTGTGCGTCGACTACGTCGGCCGCGACGGCACCAAGGATATGGAGGCCCTGGCGAGCCGTCTGGCCACCGCCTCGACCCTGCCGATCATGCTCGACTCCACCGAAACCCCGGTGCTGCGAGCGGGTTTGGAACATCTGGGCGGCCGCTGCGCGGTCAACTCGGTGAACTACGAGGACGGCGCGGGTCCGGAGTCGCGCTTCCAGAAGACCATGGCGCTGGTCGCCGAGCACGGCGCGGCGGTGGTCGCGCTGACCATCGACGAGCAGGGGCAGGCGCGCACGGCGCAGCACAAGGTCGAGATCGCCGAGCGCCTGATCGCCGACATCACCGGCAACTGGGGCATGGCCGAGAGCGACATCATCATCGATACGCTGACCTTCACCCTGGGCACCGGCCAGGAGGAGTCCCGGCGCGACGGTCTGGAGACCATCGAGGCGATCCGCGAACTCAAGCGCAGGCATCCGGATGTGCAGACCACCCTGGGTCTGTCGAACATCTCCTTCGGCCTGAATCCGGCCGCGCGCCAGGTGCTCAACTCGGTCTTCATGCACGAATGCGTCGAAGCCGGACTGGATTCGGCCATCGTGCACGCCTCGAAGATCCTGCCGATCAGCCGGATTCCCGAGGAGCAGCGCGAGACGGCATTGGATCTGGTGTACGACCGGCGCAGCGACGGCTACGACCCGCTGCAGAAGCTGATGACGATGTTCGAGGGCGTCTCCACGGCTTCCTCCAGGGCCTCGCGCGCGGAGGAACTCGCCGCACTGCCGCTGTTCGACCGGCTCGAGCGGCGCATCGTCGACGGTGAGCGCAACGATATCGAGGCCGATCTGGATACGGCCATGACCGAGGTGCCGCCGCTGCGGATCATCAACGAGACGTTGCTGTCCGGGATGAAGACCGTCGGCGAGCTGTTCGGCTCGGGCCAGATGCAGCTGCCGTTCGTGCTGCAGTCCGCGGAGGTGATGAAGGCCGCGGTCGCCTACCTGGAACCGCACATGGAGGCCACCGACGATTCGGGCAAGGGCCGCATCGTGCTGGCCACGGTCAAGGGCGACGTGCACGACATCGGCAAGAACCTGGTCGACATCATCCTGTCCAACAACGGCTACGAGGTCGTCAACCTGGGCATCAAGCAGCCGATCGCGACGATCCTGGACGCCGCGGTGGACAAGAAGGCCGACGTGATCGGCATGTCCGGCCTGCTGGTCAAGTCGACCGTGGTGATGAAGGAGAACCTCGAGGAGCTCAACACCCGCGGGATGGCCGATCAGTTCCCGGTGCTGCTGGGCGGAGCCGCACTGACCCGCTCGTACGTCGAGAACGATCTGACCGACGTCTACCAGGGCGATGTGCACTACGCGCGCGATGCGTTCGAGGGCCTGCGCCTGATGGACGAGATCATGACGATCAAACGCGGCGGCGGTCTCGATGTCGACAGTCCGGAGGTGATCGCCGCACGGGAGAAGGCCGCCGAGCGCAAGGCCCGGCACGAACGCTCCAAGCGCATTGCGGCCGAACGCAAGTCGGTCGAGGTGCCGGTGGAGGTGCCCGCCCGCTCCGATGTGGCCGCCGATCTGCCCGTCCCGGTGCCGCCGTTCTGGGGCAGCCGGGTGGTGAAGGGTCTTTCGCTGCAGGAATATTCGGGTCTGCTCGACGAGCGTGCGCTGTTCCTGGGACAGTGGGGTCTGCGTGGGCAACGCGGCGGCGAGGGCCCCAGCTACGAGGAATTGGTCGAATCCGAGGGGCGTCCGCGACTGCGGTACTGGCTCGATCGGCTCACCGCCGAGGGCGTGCTCGCCCATGCCGCGGTCGTGTACGGATATTTCCCCGCGGTCTCCGAGGGCGATGAGGTGATCGTGCTCACCGAAGCGGATCCCGGTGCGCCGGAGCGTTATCGGTTCACATTCCCGCGCCAGCAACGCGACCGTTTCCTGTGTATCGCCGATTTCATCCGTTCGCGCGAACTCGCGGCACAGACCGGACAGGTGGACGTGCTGCCGTTCCAGCTGGTCACGATGGGCCAGCCGATCGCCGATTTCGCCAACGAGTTGTTCGCACAGGACAATTACCGCGATTACCTCGAGGTGCACGGCATCGGCGTGCAGCTGACCGAGGCGCTGGCCGAATACTGGCATCGCCGGATTCGCGAGGAACTCGTGCTGGACGGGCATGCGGTGTCCGACGACGATCCCGCTGATGTGCAGGAGTACTTCAAGCTCGGATATCGTGGTGCGCGTTACTCATTCGGCTACGGCGCCTGTCCGGAACTCGAGGATCGGGCGAAACTGGTGTCGATTCTCGAATCCGAGCGGATCGGTGTCACACTGTCCGAGGAGTTGCAACTGCATCCGGAGCAGTCGACGGATGCGTTCGTCCTACTGCATCCGGAAGCGAAATACTTTAACGCGTAAGATATTCGAGTTTCCGGGCTTCACGCAGAGTGGCAGGGTGGCTCGGCGTGCAAGCGTAGGAGGGGCACGAGAACATGACATCGGACCGGCTGATCGCGGGACGTTACCGGCTGGGCGATCCCATCGGCTCGGGGGCAATGGGGGTCGTCTGGCGGGCAAGTGATGTCCGGTTGCGGCGAACGGTCGCGGTGAAGCAACTTCTGCTAGCACCCGGCCTGACGCGGTCGCAGGCGCTGGAGGCGAAGATGCGCGCGATGCGGGAGGGGCGCATCGCGGCGCGACTGCATCATCAGAACGCGGTCACGGTATTCGATGTCGCGGAGGAGGACGGCCAGCCGTGGTTGGTCATGGAATTCGTCGACGCACCGAGCCTGGCGACACTGATGCGGGAGAAGGGACATCTCGATCCCCAGGAGGTGGCCCGGATCGGTGCGCGCGTGGCCGCCGCGCTGGCTGCCGCGCACGATGCCGGAATCGTGCACCGCGATGTGAAACCGGCCAACATTCTGGTCGCGGACAACGGCGCGGTGAAGATCACCGATTTCGGCATTTCCCGCGCGGTCGGCGATGTCACGGTCACCTCCACCGGATTTCTCGCGGGCACGCCCGCCTATCTGGCGCCCGAGGTGGCGCGCGGGGAGAATCCGGAATCCCCGTCGGACGTGTTCGCGCTGGGCTCGACGTTGTACGCGGCGGTGGAGGGGCAGCCGCCGTTCGGTGAGGGCGACAATCCGCTGGCCGTCCTGCACTCGGTGGTGCGCGCGGAGGTACCCGCGCCGCAGCGCGCCGGCACACTGGCTCCGGTGCTGATGCGATTGCTGGCCGCGGAGCCGGGCGACCGGCCGACCATGACCGAGGCGCAGAAGGAACTCGAGGCGGTCGCCGAGGGACGAGCGCCCGTGCTGCCGCCTTCGGCCACCAAGATCCTGCCGAAATCATCCGCGGTCGATGGTGCGGCCGCGACGACGGTCATGGCGGGCGGTGCGGCGGCGGGTAATGCGGCCGATTCGACCTTGCACATCGGTGCCGGAGGTCCGGGCGGGACGAGTCCGGTCGCTGCACCGGTCGACAAGCCGAAGCCGACCGCTCTGACGGCCAACCGTCGCGTGCTCGTTCTCGCGGCGGCCGGTGTCGTCGTGGTGTTGGTGATCGTCGGGCTGGTCGCGATGGTGCGGAGCGGTGGAGACGACCACACCGTCGCCGCGGCATCGTCGACCCAGGCCGCGTCCGCCGCGGCCGTGCCGCCTGCCGCCCATGCGCAGAGCACCGGCAGCGCCGAACCGACCACCGCGAACAGCACCACGACGTCCTCGGCGGCGTCGAGTACCACCACCACGGCGTCCGCGACCACCACAGCGGCCGCGCCCGCCGACCCCGCCGGATTCATGAGCAGCTACTACGGCATGCTGCCGGGCAATGCGGCAGCCGCGTGGCCGCTGCTGTCCTCCGGATATCAGTCCTCGTCCGGCGGATACGACAACTACCTGCAATTCTGGGGTGAATTCAGTTCGGTGGCGGTGAGCGGGGTATCCGAGAACGGCGATACGGCTACCGGCACGGTCACGTACCACTACAAGAACGGACAGGTCACCTCGGAGCAGCGGTGGTGCCGGGTCGGTTCGGTCAACGGTCAGACGGTGATCCTCGACTCCCAGGTGGGATGAGCGCTGATCCGGCCGAGTTACCCGTGCTGGGCCGGATCCAGGTCACAGGTGCCGGGCCGATAGTGTGGCGACAGCGTGATCACCTCGGAAGGCAGCCATTTCGGGGGGCGGTGCACGCACCCGGAAGCCGATCACCGGCTCCGGAAGGACAGATCCGAGGAAAAGGAGTCGCCGGGTGTCCGTACCCGCCGCGAAGGCCGTGCTGTGGGATATGGACGGCACTCTGCTGGATTCGGAGAAACTCTGGGATATCGCGGTGCGCGAACTGTCGGTGGAACTCGGCGGTGAGATGACCGATGCGACCAGACACGCGCTGATCGGCTCCGCTGCGGCGAATGCGCTGCGGATCATCTTCACCGGTCTGGGACTCGAGCCGGATCCGGTGCGGATGGCCGAGGCGGGGGAGTGGCTGCAGCGGCGGGTCACCGAGTTGATGGCCGGTCCGATTCCCTGGCGGCCCGGCGCGCAGGAGGCACTGCGGATGGTCCGTGCGGCGGGATTGCGGAGCGCGCTGGTGACCAACACGCAGCGGGAGGTCGCCGAGGTGTGCCTGAACACGCTCGGCCGCGAGCACTTCGACATCTCGGTGTGCGGTGACGAGGTGGCGCACGGCAAACCCGCGCCCGACCCGTATCGCCGTGCCACCGAACTGCTCGGCATCGCTCCCGAACACTGTGTGGCGGTGGAGGATTCGCCGACCGGTTCGGCGTCCGCGGCGGCTGCGGGCTGCGCGGTGCTGGTGATCCCGTGTGAGATTCCGGTGCCGCCCGCACCCGGCTACACCTTCCGCGATTCCCTGATCGGTCTGACGATCGCCGATCTGGACGCGCTCGTCTGAGCCTGCCGCACGGCCACGCGCATCTGTTCCGTCGTCGCTGCCGACTGCCGATATCAATACATACGGGACGGTCGGTCCGATCGGTTGTGATCATGAATGGCGCTGTTGCGCACGGCTACTCGCCGGTTTGTGATTTATGCCAACGATCTGTCCGAATTGCCGTGGGCGCGCCGTCCCCGGGTCACAATGGTCGCCATGACGGCGACAGGGGGCGCAGGTGCATGAATCGGAAAACGGTTCGGGACAGGACGACTCGGGCACCCTGGAAGCGATCATCGATACCGTCCGGTATCCGTTGCGGGAGCCGCGATCCGCGGCATGGGACGAGGTAGTCGGCACGGCACGCGCCGACCTGGGTGCGGACGGCTGTTGTGTGCTCCGGGGTTTCATTCGTCCGGAGCTGCTCGAGGCGCTGCGCACCGAAGGCGTCGCGCTCGCCCCGCAGGCCTACTATCGCGTCGAACGGGTGAACGCGTACAACATCCCGCTGGATGCGGATCTGCCGCCGGATCATCCTGGCCGGATCGTGCTCGAGCGCGGAAACGCCTTCGTGGCACGCGATCTCATCCCGCCCGAGGCGCTGATCCAGATCCTGTACAGCAGTCCGCTGTTCCGGCGATTCCTCGCCGACTGCTTCGAACTGCCCGCTCTGCACGAGTTCGCCGACCCGCTGGCCGGGCTGTGCCTGAACGTCGTGTCGCCGGGCATGTCGCATCCGTGGCATTTCGACACCAACGAGTTCACCGTGTCGATGCTGACCCAGTTGCCGGACGAGGGCGGAACCTTCGAGTACTGCCCGGGGATTCGGTCGCCGGAGGCGGAGAATCTCGACGATGTGCGCTCGGTGCTGACCGGCGTGGGGGACGAACTCGTACGACGGCTCGAGCTGAGGCCAGGAGATCTGCAGCTGTTCCAGGGCCGGTTCTCGCTGCACCGGGTGTCGCCGGTCGCGGGAGATCGACAGCGGCACACCGCAATTTTCGCCTACAACGAGCGTCCCGGGGTGATCGGCACAGCCGAGCGCACCAGGCAGCTGTTCGGGCGGGTCCTGCCGGACCATCTGGCCGCGGCGGGCCGCTCCGTGCGCGGTGACCGATTACTCGATTGAGAGGAGTGCCCGTGCCGGTTTCCTTGCACAGCACTGGAAAAGCCTCGTTCGACGACATCTACGACCGTACCGATCCTCGTGACTACTACCTCCGCATGTCCGAATTGGACTATCGGATACCGGAATTGGCCAAACCGCACTTCGAGAGTTTCATCGCCGACTACCGAGCGGCCGTCGGCACCGCGCCGACCGTCCTGGACATCGGGTGCTCCTACGGGGTGAGCGCCGCGCTCATGCGGTTCGACACCACCGTCGCCCAGCTGGCCGAGCACTACCGCGGCGGCGACACCACCGCACGGATCGAGCGGGACCGCGCCCGTCTGGCGGCCCGCGACCGGCATCCGGAGGTACGCTTCGTGGGTATGGACGCCTCCGAGCCGGCGCTGGCCTACGCCACCGCGGCCGGACTGCTGCACGACGTGGTCCACGCCGACCTGGAATCGGGTCCGCCGACCGCGGCGCAGCGCACGGTGCTCGCGTCCACGGACGTGGTGATCTCCACCGGATGCATCGGCTACGTCACCGATCGCACGCTGCTGCAAGTGGTGCACGCGCACGGCGAGCGTCTGCCCTGGATGGCGCATTTCGTGTTGCGGATGTACGACTACGAGCCGATCGCCCGGCGGCTGTCCCGGCTGGGTTACCACACCCGCAAGATGCCCGGCACCTTCCACCAACGCCGTTTCGCCTCCGAGGCCGAGCGCACGCAGGTGCTGAACACCTTGTCCGCCAAGGGAATCGATCCTTCGGGGGTGGAGGAGGACGGCTGGATGCACGCCGAGTTGTACTATTCGACACCCGAACCGTACGAACCTGATTCGCCCGCTCGCGGGCGATCCGAGTCCGTCTGATCGGCCCGCGTCCGGTCGCTCGGCGACCGGGCGCGATGATCGATACGCACATGTCTCACCAACCGGCCCCGTACCCATCGACCCCGAGGACCGCCAGTGACCGACCGCACCTTCGCCTTCGACGACCAGCTGCCGCGTGTGCCGCTGCCGACACTCGAAGACAGTTGCGCCCGCTTTCTGCAGTGGAGCGCTCCGCTGCTCACCGACGAGGAATCCGAGCAGACCCGCCTCGCGGTGCAGGATCTGCTGCGCGAGGACGGCCCGGCCCGCGCCCTGCATGCGGATCTGGTCCGGTTCGATGCGGAGCCGGGGGTGAGCAGCTGGCTGGACGAGTTCTGGCCGTCGCGGTATCTGGGACGACGCGATCGAATCGCGTTGAACGCCAACTTCTTCTTCCTCTTCCGCGACGACACCCCGCTGGCCCGCTCGGCCGCGTCGGTGTCCCAGGCGACCTCGGATGACGCCGCCGGCGCACGGCAGGTCGATCGGGCCGCGGCGATCATCACCGCGGCGGTGGACTACAAACTGCTGCTCGATCAGGAGCTGATTCCGCCGATCCTGCAACGCGGACAGCATCTTTCGATGGCGCAGAACAAGTCGCTGTTCTCCGAGACCAGGATTCCCGGCGATCCGCAGGACACCGTGCGCGTGCCGTACAGCGCACAGTGGCCGGGCCCCTCGCAGGCCCGGCACATCCTGGTGTTGTTCCGCGGCAACATGTTCCGGATGGACGTGCTCGATTCGTCCGGAACGCCCTACGCCCCCGAGGATCTCGCGGGCGGCCTGCGTGCGGTGATGAAGTCCGGCGCGGGCCGGGCGGCGGACGGCACGGCGGTCGGACATCTCACCACGCTGTCCCGGGTGGAATGGGCGGGTGTGTATCCGACGCTGCGCGCCGAACCGGTGAACGCCGCGGCGCTGGAGGTCATCGAGACCGCGCTGTTCTGCGTCTGTCTGGAGGATTTCGCCCCGCACGACACCCAGCACGCCTGTGACCAGCTCTTGCACGGCGACAGCGGGAACCGGTGGTTCGACAAGGCGGTGTCGTTCCTGGTATTCGCCGACGGCACCGCCGGAATCAACGTCGAGCACTGCGGGCTGGACGGCACCACGATCCTGTCCTTCGTGGACGCGTTGCTGGAGAAAACCGTCGCCGAACACGCCGAGCGTTCCGGAGCTCGGGCGCAGGGCGTCCCGCCGATCGAGGCCGTCGAGTTCTCGCTGGACGAGGCGTTGCGTGGTGAAATTCACCGGGCCGCAGCATCGTTCGCGGCCTTCGCCGCCGACAACGCGACCCTCACGGTCTCCTTCCCCGATTTCGGCACCCAGCAGGCCAAATCGCTGGGCATCTCGCCGGATGCCTTCGCGCAGTTGAGTTATCAGCTCGCGCACCGGCGCAGCAAGGGGCTCACCGGGGCCACCTACGAATCGATCGCCACTCGCCAGTACCGCAACGGGCGGACCGAGGCGATGCGCGTGGTGACTCCGGAGATCCTGGAATTCGTTGCGGCCATGGATGATCCGGCATTGTCGGCGCAGCAGCGACAGGAGATCGCGCGCACCGCCGCGCAGGCGCACGTGGCTCGGGCGAAGGAGTGCCAGAGCGGCAAGGCGCCCGAACAGCATCTGTGGGAGCTGCAGATGATCCAGCGGCGTCGCGGCGCCGAACTCGGCATCACCGAGCCGATGCCGTTCTACGACAGCCCCGGCTGGCTGATCACCCGTGACGACTATCTGAGCACCAGCTCGGCGCCGTCGGCGAATATCGAGTACTTCGGTTTCGGCTGCACCAGCGCCAAGTGCATCGGCGTCGCGTACGTCCTGCTGCCGGACCGCTGGAACCTGTACCTGGCCACGCCGACCTCGGTGGCGAACGAGATGCACGCGTTCGCCGAACAGCTGCGCATCGCCGTGGCCGAACTTCAGGTACTGCTCGCCGGATAGCCACTCCCCCGCGGATTCCGGTGACCTGTCGCCGGAATCCGCGGGGGGTTGTGCCGCCGCGAAAAATCGGGTGAAAACGGACCACCTGCACTGTTAGCGTCGGCTTCATGACCGGCGCATCCCTGCCCGAGTTCACCTGGCGGCGGCTGAGCGCCGCGGACTTCCCGCTGCTGTGCGGGTGGCTGGCACAGCCTCATGTGCATCGCTGGTGGAACCACGAATTCACCCCGGAGGCGGTCGAACGCGACTTCGGCCCGTGCATGCGCGGCGAGGAACCGGGGGAGGATCTGCTGATCTTCGCCGACGCCGAACCGATCGGACTGATGCAGCGGTGCCGGCTGACCGACTTTCCGGAGTACCTCGAGGATCTGGTGAAGTTGATCACGGTGCCGACCGAGGCGGCCTCGCTCGACTACTTCATCGGCGATCCGCAACGGGTCGGGCGCGGTCTCGGACCGGCGATGATTCGCGCGATGATCGCGGCGACCTGGTTCGAGTACCCGCTCGCGGACTGCGTCATCATCCCGGTCGCCGCGAAGAATCGGCCGTCGTGGCGCGCGCTGGAGAAGGCCGGGATGCACCGGATCGCCGAGGGCCCGATGACGCCGGACAGTCCCGCCGACGACGGCCATCACTACGTCTACGCCATCGATCGGCCCGGCCGAGTGAACGCTTGACTCCGAGAGTTGCTCACTGGAGGCCGAAAAAACACCCTGTCCCCGGATCTGAAAGAATCACGACCCGTGAAGAACTTCGAAACCCTGTTCGCCGAGCTCCAGGATCGTGCGGTCAACCGCCCCGAGGGGTCCGGAACCGTGGCGGCATTGGACGCCGGTGTGCATTCGCAGGGCAAGAAGGTGCTGGAGGAGGCCGGTGAGGTCTGGCTGGCGGCCGAGCACGAGAGCGACGACGCGCTGTCCGAGGAGATCTCGCAGCTGCTGTATTGGGTGCAGGTGCTGATGGTGGGCCGGGGACTGCGTCTGGAGGACGTGTACCGACATCTGTGACGGATAGCTCGCGCGATGCCCGCGCGGCCGTCCACACACAATTCCCTCCGTCACGAGTCCGGAAAGGACAACATCCCCATGCTCCGCGTCGCAGTACCCAACAAGGGCGCCCTGTCCGAGGCCGCCGTCGCCATCCTCACCGAAGCCGGTTACCGCAAGCGCACCGATGGGCGCGATCTGTCGGTGATCGACAACGCCAATCAGGTCGAATTCTTCTTCCTGCGTCCCAAGGACATCGCGATCTACGTCGGGTCGGGTGAACTCGATCTGGGCATCACCGGCCGCGACCTCGCGCTGGATTCCGGTGCCCCGGTCCAGGAGCGGCTGAGCCTGGGGTTCGGCGGCTCCCGATTCCGCTATGCCGCGCCCGCCGGTCGCGAATGGAAGGTCGAGGACCTCTACGACAAGCGCATCGCCACCTCGTATCCGAATCTGGTGCTGGCCGACCTGCAGCGTCGCGGCATCCAGGCCGAGGTGATCCGCCTCGACGGCGCGGTGGAGATCTCCATCCAGCTCGGCGTCGCCGATGCCATCGCCGATGTGGTGGGCTCGGGTCGCACGCTGCGTCAGCACAATCTGGTGGCGTTCGGCGAGTCGCTGTGCGATTCGGAAGCGGTGCTGATCGAGGGCGCCGGATCCGAACGCAGCGACAAGGGCCGCAACCAGCTCGTCGCGCGCATCCAGGGCGTGGTGTTCGCCCAGCAGTACCTGATGCTCGACTACGACTGCCCCAAGGATCTGCTCGACGCCGTCGTGAAGATCACCCCGGGCCTGGAATCGCCCACCGTCTCCCCGCTCGCCGATCCGGGCTGGGTCGCCGTGCGCGCGATGGTCCCCCGCAAGCAGAGCAACGAGGTCATGGACCAGCTCGCCGATCTGGGCGCCAAGGCCGTCCTCGCGACGGATATCCGCTCCTGCCGGTTCTAGGACGTGCCTAGCGCGGGTCCGCCACGGTGTGGGGCGGGCCCGGGTAGGGCGGCGGGGTGCCGCCGAAGGCCGGGCACAGCGCCTGGTAATCGCAGTATCGGCAGAGCCGGCTGCGGTTGGGTGGGAAATCACCGGTGCGCAGAGCTGTGCTGATGGCCGTCCAGAGGGCAGAAAGGATGCGCTCGAAGCGTAGTAGCTCCTCCTCGTCGGGGTGGTAGGTGAGGATCTGGCCGTCGGACAGGTAGATCAGGCGCAGCCGGGTGGGTGCGACACCGCGGGTGCGCAGCATGATCAGGGCGTAGAACTTGAGCTGGAACAGGGCGCGGTTCTCGCTGCCGGGTGCGGGGGAGCGGCCGGTCTTGTAGTCCACCACCGTCAGGCGGCCACCGGGTGCGACGTCGATGCGGTCGACGAAACCGCGCAGCGGGGAGCCGTCCGGCAGGCTCACCTCGATGAGTGATTCGCAGGACTCCGGGTCGAAGGCGGTGGGATCCTCCAGGCGGTAATAGGTCTGGACAAGCCGGTGCACCTCGTCCAGGAAACCGTCCAGACCACCCTCTTCGACCACCTCGGCGAGCTCCGGGCGTTCGGCCAGCAAACGTTGCCAGGCGGGGGCGACGAGGGTGGCTGCACGGTCGGGAATTCGTTCGCCGCTGGGTAACCCGTACAGTGACTCCAGGACCGCGTGCACCACCGTGCCGCGCACCGCGGGCCGCGCCGGAGGCTCGGGTATCCGATCCACCGCGCGCAGGCGGTATTTCAGCGGACATTGTTTGAAATCCATTGCCCGTGAAGGAGACAGCGCCGGAGTGTACGCATGCGCAGGCTCCGGCGGCGGGCTGATCGTCGGCGGCGCTGACATACCTGGCAGGCTAGCCGGGGGCACCGACAAGATAGAGAACGGAGATCCATGACGGCCAGACGGACCGGTCCATTCACCGAGGGTGACCGGGTGCAGCTGACCGACGCCAAGGGCCGCCAGCACACGGTCGTGCTGGAGCCGGGCAAGGAATTCCACACCCACAAGGGCCAGATCCGCCACGACGACCTGATCGGCGCCGACGAGGGCACCGTGGTCCAATCCGCCAACGGCACACCGTATCTCGCGCTGCGCCCGCTGCTGGTCGACTACGTGCTGTCGATGCCGCGCGGTGCGGCGGTGATCTATCCGAAGGATGCCGCGCAGATCGTGCACGAGGGTGATGTCTTCCCCGGCGCGCGCGTACTCGAGGCGGGTGCGGGGTCCGGCGCGCTGACGTGCTCACTGCTGCGCGCGGTGGGCCCGGAGGGCCAGGTGCTCTCGTACGAGATCCGCGACGATCACGCCGAACATGCGGTCCGCAACGTCGAACGGTTCTTCGGCGAACGTCCAGCTAACTGGTCGCTGACGCTCGGTGACGTCGCCGACTACGACGGCGAGAAGGTCGATCGTGCCGTGCTGGACATGCTCAAACCCTGGGACGCGCTGCCCGCGGTGGCCAAGGCGCTGATCCCTGGCGGCGTGCTCATCGTCTACGTGGCGACCGTGACGCAGCTCTCGGAGACGGTGGAGGCGCTTCGGCAGCAACAATGCTGGACCGAACCGCGGGCCTGGGAGTCGCTGGTGCGGCCCTGGCATGTGGTGGGCCTGGCGGTTCGCCCGGAACATCGCATGCAGGGCCACACCGCCTTCCTGATCAGCGCGCGGCGGCTGGCCGACGGCGTGGTAGCGCCCAAGCCGCAACGCCGCCCCTCCAAGGGCTGAGCGGAACCGGCGAGCAGCTCAGCAGGGCGCCTTGCCCATGGCCAGGATCACGCACGCGGTGCTGTCGGAGATCTGCCAGCCCGCGGCGGTGTGCTGCCAGGTCATCGGCACGCCGGGCACGGTTCCGTGCGGCGAGATGACCGCGACCTGGGCGTTGGCGGTATCGCCCTTGGTCTGCACGTTGCTCACGCCGAATCCGACCTTGCCGTAGTTGGCCAGGCCCTTGTTCATGGTCTCGATATTGGCCTGGCGCCGCTCGCCGCCGACGACCAGCTTGGTCTTGGCCGCGGCCGGAATGCCCGGATCGACGAACTGATCCAGGCTGCTCTGCAGTTCCTGAGGTGCGGGCGCGGGGGCGTCGGCGGCGGCGAGCGCGGTGCCTCCGGCGATTGCAGCAACGGCGAAGACGCTGGTCACAGCGGTGCGAAGGGTTCTGGTGGCGATCCGGCCGCGGGTGTTGGCAAGCATATGAAGCGAATGCCTTTCAATCTGTTTCCGAACAAGGAAACTAAGGGTAGCCTAATTGCGAGCAGCGGTGATCGATGGGTGCTGATTCGGATCTGCCGGAGCGATTCTGCGGAATCTGTCGGTGGTCGGTGCTGTGATGGTCGGTAACGCTCCGGGCCGCGAATGCGGTAGCCACGGAAACAGATACGGTCCGCGCGGCGTTACTGCTACAACAGTACGACCGGTGAAAGGAGCATCGGTCCGCATCACTCGGCTCGGATCCGGCGAACAACGCGCCGGAGGCGGAGGGTCAAGGACGGCGCAAGCGCTGGACCAGCCGCAGTACGCAGCCCAGATGTGATCACGACGAAACAATGTCGGAAAGCGAGAACGGTTCGGGCCCGGTAGCGTTGATAGACCGGGACTGGGAGGAGCGGCATCATGAGCCCCATCGAGAATTCGGATTCGGCGGCCTGGAGAGAGCTCGAGGCGGTACGCGCCGAGGCGGCTGCACTCCGGAGGCAACTCGCCGACTCGCCGGATCGCACAAGAGAATTGGAAGCGCGCGTCGATTCGCTGACGATTCGCAACACCAAGCTGATGGACACGCTCAAAGAGGCGCGTCAGCAGTTGGTGGCCTTGCGCGAGGAAGTCGATCGGCTGGGTCAGCCACCGAGTGGCTACGGCATCCTGATCAGCGTCTACGAGGATCAGACGGTCGACGTCTACACCTCCGGGCGCAAGATGCGGCTGACCTGTTCGCCCAATATCGACACCTCCGAGTTGCACTACGGGCAGAGCGTGCGGTTGAACGAGGCGCTGACCGTCGTGGAGGCGGGCAACTTCGACCAGATCGGTGAACTGGGCACCCTGCGCGAGATCCTCGACGACGGTCGCCGGGCGCTGGTGGTCGGACATGCCGACGAGGAGCGCGTGGTGTGGCTGTCGGGCCCGCTCACCGCCCTCGTGGACGTCGACGACGTGGAGGATCCCGATCGTCCGGTGCGCCGCCTGCGCGCGGGCGATTCCCTGCTGGTCGACACCAAGGCCGGTTTCGCCTTCGAGCGTATCCCCAAGGCCGAGGTCGAGGATCTCGTGCTCGAGGAGGTGCCCGACGTCGGCTACGAGGACATCGGTGGTCTGGGCCGTCAGATCGAGCAGATCCGCGATGCGGTGGAGCTGCCCTTCCTGCACAAGGATCTGTTCCGCGAGTACGCGCTGCGTCCGCCCAAGGGTGTGCTGCTGTACGGCCCGCCCGGATGCGGTAAGACGCTGATCGCCAAGGCGGTCGCCAACTCGCTGGCGAAGAAGATCGCCGAGGCTCGCGGTGAGGACGCCAAGGAGGCCAAGTCCTTCTTCCTCAACATCAAGGGCCCGGAACTGCTGAACAAGTTCGTCGGCGAGACCGAGCGGCACATTCGGATCATCTTCCAGCGCGCGCGGGAGAAGGCCTCCGAGGGCACCCCGGTGATCGTGTTCTTCGACGAGATGGACTCGATCTTCCGCACCCGCGGTTCGGGTGTCTCCTCGGACGTGGAGACCACCGTCGTGCCCCAGCTGCTGTCGGAGATCGACGGTGTGGAGGGGTTGGAGAACGTCATCGTGATCGGCGCGTCCAACCGCGAGGACATGATCGACCCGGCCATCCTGCGGCCCGGACGCCTGGATGTGAAGATCAAGATCGAGCGGCCGGACGCCGAGGCGGCGCAGGACATCTTCTCGAAGTACCTCACCGATACGCTGCCGCTGCACGCCGACGACATCGCCGAGTTCGGCGGCGATCGGGTCAAGTGCGTGCAGACGATGATCGAACGGGTCGTCGACCGCATGTACGCCGAGAGCGAGGACAACCGGTTCCTGGAGGTCACCTACGCCAACGGTGACAAGGAGGTCCTGTACTTCAAGGACTTCAACTCCGGCGCCATGATCCAGAACATCGTGGACCGCTCGAAGAAGTACGCGATCAAGTCCGTGCTCGACACCGGCAACCCGGGTCTGCGCATCCAGCACCTGTTCGATTCGATCGTGGACGAGTTCTCCGAGAACGAGGACCTGCCCAACACCACGAATCCCGATGACTGGGCACGCATCTCGGGTAAGAAGGGCGAGCGGATCGTCTACATCCGCACGCTGGTCACCGGCAAGAACGCCTCCGCCAGCCGCGCCATCGACACCGAGTCGAATACGGGTCAGTACCTGTAGATCCGCCACACCGAGGGCCGCAATCCGATCGGATTGCGGCCCTCGGTCGTGTCAGGGGCCCGGGCCCGCAATATTCGGGGCAGCGCGGTTCTGGCCGTATGGGATAAAATTTGGCCATGCGGACAGAAAATGGTTCGGACGGCCAGAAGCGGTCGTTCATCGAGGAGGCGCGACGTCGTCAGATCATCGCGGCCGCGGTCGAGGTGATCTCCGAGGTCGGGTACGGGAATGCCTCGTTGGCGCGGATCGCCGAGCGGGCGGGGATCTCGAAGGGGGTCATCTCGTACCACTTCGACGGTAAGGACGACCTGATGACGCAGTTGGTGATCCAGCTGTACGTCTCGGGTGCGGAGTTCATGACTCCAGCGATCCAGGCCGCCGACGGCCCGCGTGCCCGGGTGCTGGCCTATCTCGACTCGAATCTGCGGTTCATCGATGCGAATCGGGCCTATGTGGCGGCCTTGACCGAGGTCGTGCTGAACCTGCGCGGTCCGGACGGGACTCCGAAATTCGCCTCGGCGGCGGACGGTGAGGACGAGATCATCCGGCCGCTGATCGATATGTTGCGGGACGGGCAGCGGGTGGGCGATTTCGGCGAGTTCGATCCGGTGGTGATGGCCAAGGTCATGCGCGACACGATCGACGGCGCGGCGGGGCGTGCCATCCGCGAAGCGGAATGGGATGTGGAGCAGTATTCGGCGGACGTGTGCCGGTTGTTCGATCTGGCCACGCGGAAGGGGAGGAATTGATGTCTGCAGTACTGAATATCGATGTGGTGCAAGGGGATTCGGCTTCGGACCGGCCGCGGTTCGCGGTCGCGGGGGTCGCGGCGGTGGTCGTGCTCGCGGCGATCGCGCTCGGGCTGTCGATCGGGCGTTACGGCTTCTTCGGGGACGAACTGTATTTCATCTCCGCGGGCCGTCGGCTCGCGGAGAGTTATGCGGACCAGGGGCCGGCGGTGCCCGCGATCGCGCGGTCGATGGACCTGATCGCCCCGGGATCGCTGGTGGCAGTGCGCATTCCGGCGGTGCTCGTCACCCTCGCGGCGATCGTGGTGACCGCGCAGATCGCCCGTGAGTTCGGCGGGTCGCGATCGGCGCAGGTGCTGGCCGCGACGGCCTACGCGGTCTCGCCGTTCCTGCTGCCGCAGGGCGGTCAGCTGTCCACCAATGTCGTCGACACGGCACTGTGGGTGGTGATCTGCTGGCTGGTGGTCCGATGGGTGCGCACCCGCCGAGACTCGCTGCTGCTGTGGGCGGGACTGGTGACGGCGCTGGATATGCAGGTCAAGTGGCTGGTCCCGTTCCTGTGGCTGGCGCTGGTCCTCGGCGTGCTGGCCTTCGGGCCCCGGGAGATGTTGCGCCGCCCGGCCTTGTGGTGCGGTGCGGCCGTCGTCGCGGTGACGATGGCGCCGAGCCTGATCTGGCAGGCCCGTCACGGCTGGCCGCAGCTCGGGATGGGCGCTGAGGTTGCCGCGGAACAGGATTCGATCGGCGGCCGGTTCACCTTCGTCCCGTTGGCGGTGGGGTCGGCCGGTGTACTGGGCGTGCTGTTACTGATCTGCGGGCTCTGGGCGTTGTTTCGCGCGGAGGTGTTGCGCCCCTACCGGTTTCTCGGGGTGGTCCCGCCGGTTCTGATCGTGGCGTTCGTCCTGACCGACGGTCGGCCCTACTATATCGTCGGCTGTTATGCCGCAGTGCTGGCCGCCGGTGCGGTCTGGTGGACGCAGCGGTCGAAGTCGTTGTTGCGCAATGGTATTGCCGTGGTGCTCGCGGCGGTTTCCGCAGTCATGGTGATCCTCGTTCTGCCGCTGCAACCGGAGCGGGAGCTACCCCCGGCGCCCGCGGATGACGGGATATCCTCCTTGCTCTACGCGAAATTCGGCTGGCCGGAACTCGCCGCCGCAACCGCTGCGACGTATCGCTCACTCCCGGCGGGCGAGCGCGAGGAGACCGTGGTGATCACCGATTCGTATTGGCAGGCAAGCGCTCTGGATGTCTACCGGCACACCTACGGCCTGCCCGCGGTGTACAGCCCGAGTCGCGGTTTCGGATATTTCGGCGTTCCACCGGATTCCGCGCGCACGGTGCTGTGGGTCGGCGGTGACGAGGCCGATCTGCGATCGCGATTCGGCGCCGTCACCGCGGCCGGACGGGCGGAAACCCGACTGGGCCTGCCGGGCGTGACCCGCGACGTCACCATCTGGCGCTGTGCCGATCCGCGGGAGCCGTGGTCGCGGGCGTGGCCGGGAATGCTGAAACTGTGAAGTACGAAGGTGCTGCCGGACCCGATCACGCCGGGTCCGGCAGCAGCCGGATCAGGAGTGCGTGGTGACGGACTGCAGGATGATATCGGTGGCAGGCGCGCCGTCGCCGGACCCGTCCTTGGTCCCGCCCGACGCGATGTTCTGCAGGACATCCGTACCGCCGGTGATGTGGCCGAACGGGGTGTAATTGGGCGGGAGCTGGGAGTTCTTGTAGACCAGGAAGAACTGGCTGCCGTTGGTGTTCGGCCCGGCGTTGGCCATCGCGAGGGTGCCCGCGGGGTAGGTCGCGCCGGCGAGATTCTCATCGGGGAACTTGTAGCCGGGGCCGCCGCGCCCGGTGCCGGTCGGATCGCCGCACTGGAGCACGAAGATGCCCTCGGTGGTCAGGCGGTGGCAGCGGGTGTGGTCGAAGAACTGCTGTCCGGCCAGGAAGACGAAGGAGTTGACCGTCCGGGGAGCCTTGGCGGCGTCGAGCTTGGCGGTGATGGTGCCGCAGTTGGTTTCCAGGCTCGCGGTGTACGACGCCTTCTGGTTGATCGTCATGCCCGGTGCGGCGGGCCACTGCTTGCCGTTGGGTTTGGCCGGTCCCGCGTTCATGCACCCGGGCGCTCCGGTGTGCACGGGCGTGGGCGCAGCGAGCGCCTGACCGGTGCCGAACAGCGCCAGCGACAGACCCGCGGCGACGAGGCCGATCCGCCGTATCATGGTGCGCCGTAGGTGAATTCGGCGCGACGGCCGATCGTCGTCGAGCTGCTGGTGCTGTGGAACGCTGTTCACCGGGGGGTGACTCCTTCGTAACATCGGATGCGGCAGGTTGCCGCGCATCTTGCCACGGCGGCCGACGAATGTCCGTGTGAGTCGACAGACCGTCCGTTGCGCTAGCTGGTACCCGTTGTCCCGGTGATCAAACCGAAAACGACCGGATTACGGGTGATCGCGACGAACCCGGGACGGGGCGCCCGATGATCTGGTTTGATCGCGAACAGGAGTGTGCCGTGCGTGCGGTGGACGCGGCTCGCGCGGTGGCCCGAGTGAGGGAGGTTGCCGGTGGATCACGTCTTCTATCCGTGGAGTGCGCAGGCGAAAGTGAATCCCGTTCCGATCACGGGCGCTTCGGGGTCCTGGTTCTGGGATGCCGACGGCAGACGCTATCTGGACTTCTCCTCTCAGTTGGTGAACGTCAACATCGGCCATCAGCATCCGGATGTGGTGGCTGCGATCGTGGCGCAGGCGCAGAAGTTGACGACCATCTCGCCGACTGTCGGTAACGAGGTGCGCAGCGAACTGGCCCGATTGATCGTCGAACGCGCGCCGGGGCAGCTGAACCGGGTGCTGTTCACCACCGGCGGCGCCGAGGCGGTCGAACATGCGGTGCGGTTGGCTCGCAGCTACACCGGGCGCACGAAGATGCTCTCGGCCTACCGCTCCTATCACGGCGGTACGGGCGTGGCGATCGGCCTGACCGGTGAGCCGCGCCGCTGGGGCGCCGAGCCGACCAATGTGGACGTGGTCCGGTTCTTCGGTCCGTACCCGTACCGCTCGGCCTGGCAGACCTCGACCCCGGAGCAGGAGTCCGCCGCGGCGCTGCGACATCTGCGTCAGGTGATCGAACTCGAAGGGCCGCAACATATTGCGGGACTGATCCTGGAGTCGGTGGTCGGTACGAACGGCGTGCTGGTGCCGCCGCCGGGATATCTGGCCGGTGTGCGCGAACTGTGTGACGAGTTCGGGATCGTGTACATCGCCGATGAGGTGATGGCCGGTTTCGGTCGCGTGGGTGAGTGGTTCGCGGTGCAGGCATTCGACGTCGCGCCGGATCTGATCACCTTCGCCAAGGGGGTGAACTCCGGTTATGTGCCGCTCGGCGGGGTCCTGATCGCCGAGTCGATCGCCGCACGGTACGACGACGCCGTCTATCCCGGCGGGCTCACCTATGCGGGGCATCCGCTGGCGTGCGCGGCCGGGGTGGCCTCCATCGAGGTCTTCGAACGGGAGGGCATTCTGGACCACGTTCGGTCGGCCGGGTCGGATGTGCTCGGAAAGGGGTTGCACGAGCTGGCTTCTCGGCACCCATCGGTGGGTGAGGCGCGTGGCATGGGATTCTTCTGGGCCCTCGAGCTGGTGCGGGATCCGGGGACTCGGGAGCCGCTGGTGTCCTTCGCCGCGAGTGGTGCTGCGCAGGAACCGATGAATCGGGTCACCGCCGCGGCCAAGGAGCGCGGGTTGTGGCCCTTCGTCGCCGCGAATCGGCTGCAGATCGCGCCGCCACTGACCACCTCGGTCGACGAATTGCGTACGGGGATGGAGATTCTCGACGAGGTTCTGGCGGTGGCCGACTCGTACGTCGGGTGATCTACCGCGCTGCCGGGCGCAGCAGGTCCTCGACCAGCAGCCGAGTGTCGGGGACGAACGGCCAGGCCGGATCGTCCAGGTGGGCGCGCAGCTGTGCGTCGGTCCACCACCAGCCGTCGGCGATCTCCTCGGGCTGATGCCGGATCGTGCCGTCGTACCGGATCTCGTAGGCGAACAGGTGGCAGCGCATCGGCGTGCCGAGCCATTCGCCGTCCCAGCTGACGCGGGCCCGGGAGACCGGACGAGAATCGTTGTCACCCAGGATGATTCCGAGTTCCTCGCCGAGCTCGCGAACCGCCGCGTCGGCCGGATCCTCGTTCGGGCCCAGGACGCCCCCGGCCAGGCAGTCGTGCATCCCGGCGAAGACGGCCTTGGTCTCGGTGCGGCGGTGCACATAGATGCGTTCGCCATCGCCGGACCGGACCAGAACGCCCGCGCTGGCATGCCACAGCCCGCGCGCGTAGACCGTGGAACGGTCGGCGCTGCCGATCTGCCGTCCGTCGCGGTCGTAGACCGCGATCACCTCACCCATCGGTTCGTCCTCGTCGGAAAGTCGTATCGATCCCGGCCGATCCGCCGAGATCCGCGCCTGCGTCTCGTTCAGGTGCCCGACCAGCATATCGGCGGCCACTGCGGGCTCGCCGTCCGTGAGTACGTCATACCGTCATGATCGCCCCGCAGAAAGGGGCATACTGGGCAGAGCTGTTCGCGAGTGCAGTTCCCGGCGCAGGACAGGGTGGTCACCGACGGGGCCGGTCAGGTGTCGGCGGGGTGTTCCGCTGCTGTGGATGCCGGGTCGTCGCGATGGTGGAGCCGCCGGGTGCGGTGCGCTCGGTCCGCGGTGTCGGCGTTGTTCGGTCCGACCGAGATCCATTGCCGGGAGCTGTTGGGCGGCAGTGGTATTCGACGAAGGAGGCGACGATGACGATCGATCTGAACAGTGATCTGGGGGAGGGGTTCGGCGCCTGGGCGATGGGGGACGACGACGCTCTGCTGGACATCGTGACCAGTGCCAACATCGCCTGCGGATTCCATGCCGGGGATCCGTCGATCATGCGTCGCACCTGCGCGATGGCCGTCGAACGCGGCGTGCGGATCGGTGCGCACATCTCCTACCGCGATCTGGCCGGATTCGGGCGGCGGGCGATATCGATGCCGGCCGGGCAGTTGACCGATGAATGCCTGTATCAGATCGGCGCGCTGGACGGCATCGCGCGCGCCGCCGGTGATCGCGTTCGATATGTGAAACCACATGGTGCGCTGTACAACTCGGCGGCGGAGGATGCCGACATCGCGCAGGCGATCGCGGCGGCAGTGGCCACGTACGGCGGGCTGAGCCTGCTGGGGCTGCCCGGATCTCAGCACGAGGCCGCGGCCGTCGCGGCCGGAATCGACTTCCACGCCGAGGGATTCGCCGATCGGGCCTACACGCCGGCGGGCACCCTGGTGTCGCGAAGTCGGCCCGGTAGCGTCCTGGATTCGGAATCTGCTGTGGCACAGGCTGTTTCAATCGCATCAGACGGCAAGGCCCGGGATGTGGACGGCGCCGCCGTCGCGGTACCGGCGCGGAGTCTGTGCGTGCACGGTGATTCACCGGGCGCGGTCGCGATGGCGCGGGCGATCCGCAGCGCGCTGACCGAGCGGGGCGTCGAGTTACGGGCATTCGCATGAGCAGCGGTGTGATGAGCGAGGCCGGGCTGATGATCCGGCAGGCCGGGGATCGAGCGTTGCTGGTCGAACCGTCGGATCGGGCCGAGTTGATGGGCTTCATCGATCGTCTGCGGGACGATCCCGTCGGGGGCGTGTGCGACGTCCTACCGGCGGCGCGCACGGTACTGATCACGCTTCAGCCCGGTGTCGATGTGGCGGTGATGATCCGGCGGCTGCGCGCGGCATTCGACACGGTATCGGAACGCGCTGCTCACGATGTGAAAGATAGTGCGGGCGTGGAGATTCCGGTGCGCTACGACGGTGTCGACCTGACGGAGACCGCGGCCCTGCTCGGTATCTCCGAGGCCGAGCTGATCGCCAGGCACACCGGCGCGCGGTGGCGGTGCGCATTCATCGGCTTCGCGCCCGGATTCGGATATCTCGAAGCGCCCGGCGCACAGCTGTCGGTGCCGCGCCACGAGCAGCCGCGAACGGCGGTGCCGGCCGGTTCCGTCGCCTTGGCGGCCGGGTACAGCGCCGTCTATCCGCGCAGCTCACCCGGCGGCTGGCGGATCATCGGCCGGACGACCACGGCGTTGTGGGATCTCGACCGGCCCGAGCCCGCGCTGTTGCGTCCCGGGACTCGGGTGCGCTTCACCGCGGTGGAGATCGCCGCATGACCCGGCGGAGCTCACTGCTGTATCCCACCGATCCGGACGGTTCGGCGACGGCCGTACTGCAAGTGGTCGCGCCCGGAATGCTCAGCACCATTCAGGATTCGGGTCGTCCGGGATGGTTCCATGCCGGTGTCGGTGTTTCCGGAGCGGCCGATCGGCGCTCGTTCACCCTGGCCAACCGGTTGGTTGGCAATGACGAATCCGCCGCGGCGATCGAATGTCTGCTGGGCGGGCTGATCGTGGAGTTCGGTGCGCCCGCCGTCGTCGCGGTCACCGGCGCACCCGCACCGATCACGCTGGACGGTCGTCCGGCCGCGCATTCCTCTGTGCTGCGTCCGGGGGTCGGTCAGCGTCTGGCGCTGGGCATATCCTCGACCGGATTGCGCAGTTACGTCGCCGTGCGCGGTGGTATCGCGGTGCCGTCGGTACTGGGCTCCCGCTGCCGTGACACTCTCGCGGGCATCGGACCCGAACCGCTGCGGGCAACGGACGTGCTGCCGGTGGGCCCGCCGCCGCGGCGTTGGCCGGAGGTCGACCTCGCCCCGGTCGCGCCCCTGACCGCCGATACGCTCACCGTGCGGGCGATACTGGGCCCGCGCGAGGACTGGTACGACCGTCCCGAGAATCTCTTCGCCGGATCCTGGCGGGTGAGTGCCGACACCGATCGAGTGGGCATCCGGCTCGAGGGCGATCCGGACCGCCCGCCGCTGACCCGAATCGACGACGCCGAACTCCCCACCGAGGGCATGCCCCTGGGCGCGATCCAGGTGCCGCCCTCCGGCCAGCCGGTGGTATTCCTCGCCGACCATCCGATTACCGGTGGCTACCCGGTGATCGCCACGGTCCTGGACGCCGATGTCGACGCCCTGGCTCAGGCTCGCCCCGGCCGCACGATCAGATTCGTGCGCGGATGATCCCAGGCGCAGAGCGCAATTCGCCGCGACCGCCGACGATCGTGCGTGCGGCGATCGGTGTCAGGGGGCGTTTTCGATCATGGCGCGCGGTTGTGCGGGTTCGCGCGTAGCCTGTGGGCGCAGGAATTTCGGGAAGGGGACGAACAATGCCGTTGCCGCGGGCTTTGGCCAGGTTCAACCGGCGGGTTACCAATCCGGTCGCGGGCCTGGTTGCCGGGCGGATGCCCGGACTCGGGGTGCTCGTGCATCGGGGTCGCAAATCGGGCCGCGAATATCACACGCCGGTGACGGTGTTCAGCCGTGACGGCGGATATCGCATCGCCCTGAGCTACGGCCGGGATGTCGACTGGCTCAAGAACATTCTCGCCGCCGGTGAATTCGAACTCGAGCTCGACGGACGCACCATCGCGCTCACCGATCCGGTCGTGCGGCACGACGCGGAGGTCGGCTGGGCACCGATCGGCGTGCGGCAGATGCTGCACACGCTGTCCGCGGACTGTTACGTCGAGGCGCATCCCGCGCCGTAGCGAACGGCGTGGTGGCCGCCCGGACTCGTGCAGGAGTGTTCGCGATGACCGATGTGGTGGAGCGCGTGATCGAGGACGGTGTCGCGACTCCGCCGCGGGCGAAGGGCTCGATCGCCGTCATCGCGGTGTTGGCCGCGGCGGTGCTGCTCTTCGCTGCCTCGCGGTACGGGTATTTCGGGGACGAGCTGTACTTCCTGGCCGCCGGACGACGGCCGGGGTGGGGTTATGCGGACCAGGGGCCGGTACTTCCGCTGATCGCGCGGACGATGGACACCCTCGCCCCCGGGTCCTATCTGGTGTTACGTCTGCCCGCGGTGGCGCTGACGGTGCTTGCGACCGTGCTGTGCGCGGAACTCGCGCGGATGTTCGGGGGCGGGCGCAGCGCCCAGGTGCTGGCCGCAGCGGGATACGCGAGTTCGCCCTTCCTGCTGCTGCAGGGTGCGATGCTGACCACGAATACGGTGGACACCGCGCTGTGGGTGATCATCACCTGGTTGCTGGTGTGCTGGGTGCGCAGCCGCCGCGATGCGTTGCTGTTGATCGCGGCGCTGATCACCGCGATCGATCTGCAGGTGAAATGGCTGATCCCGTTCTTCTGGGCCGCGGTCGCTGTCGGTGCGCTGATCGCCGGTCCGCGCGAGGTGGTGCGGCGGCCGCTGCTGTGGGTCGGTGCGCTGATCGTCGTGATTTCCGCTGTGCCGGAACTGCTCTGGCAGTCCGGACACGGCTGGCCGCAATTGGCCATGGGCGGTGAGATCGCCGGTGAGCAGGCGATTCTGGGCGGACGACTGCTGTTCATCCCGATGTCGGTGATCCTGTGCGGATTCCTGGGGACGCCGCTGCTGCTGATCGGGATCTGGGTTCTGCTGCGGCGCAACATATTCCGTTCATACCGCTTTCTCGGCGTAGCGCTGCTTCTGCTGTACCTGGCGTTCATGATCACCGGCGGTCGGGTCTACTACCCGGCTGGCATGTACGCGGTGGTGATCGCGGCCGGTGCGGTGGGTGCGGTGACCGTTCTCGGGCGGATTCCTTCGGTGTGGCGGTGGTCGCTGGCCACTGTCCTTGTGGCGCTGGGGATTGCGGCCACGATGCTGATTCTGGAGGCGACGCCGTGGCGGTCGGCGGATCGGATCACGCCGCCGCACAACGATGCCCAGGCCGCGGTCCAGATCGGGGTCTACGGCCAATTCGGCTGGCCCGAACTCGATGACGCCGTCACCCGCGCCTACGACGGCCTGACCCCGGCCGGGCGATCCCACCCGATCCTCATCAGCGATACCCACTGGCAGGCAAGCGCATTGGATCAACTCGGCCGGGCCCACCTGCCGCCGATCTACAGCCCGAGTCGTGGTTTCGGCTACTTCGCCACACCACCCGACGGTGCTACCGCGGTCCTCGCGGTCGGCGGCTCCGAGGCGGCATTGCAGAGTCAGTTCGAGCATGTCGAGCCGATCGGCAGAGTCGATACCCGGCTCGGATTCCCGGGTAATACACAGAACGTGACCATCTGGAGATGCACCGGTCAGCGCAAGCCGTGGTCACAGGTATGGCCGCGCTGGATGCATCTGTGAACGCATCGGATTATCGGTCCTGGAGCGCCTACCCGGTGCTCCACACCGGTAATCCGGTTGGTGCAGAGACGTTCAGACGTCGGCGACCAAGTGCCGGGAGGCATCGCCGGTGACGATACCTCCCGGGTAGCTCAGTCCGTCACCTCGGCCAGCGCGCGGGCGGGCCCGAACCAGCGGGTCAGCGCCCGGTGCAGGCCGTCGATATCGGAATCGTCTGTGGCCCAAGCGACATACCCGTCCGGCCGGATCAACAGCGCGGCGGCGGGCGCATCGTCCGCGGTGGCGGTCACGATATCGACCCGATCGGCCCATTCGCGTGCGTGCGCTGCCGCACCACCGGACAGGTCGAGCAGAATCGGCCGCGCCGTGCGCAGCAGTTCGGCGACCCGCAGCGGACCGGCATCGGTCGTCACGGTGAGATCGGGCACCAGACGGCCGGACAGCGGATGGTCGTCGCCGATCGCGTACCGAACATCGGATCCAGCAAGCAGATTCGCGAGATGGTTCGCGACCTCGGGCAGCTGCATGAGTTCGCTGAAGAGTTCGCGCAGTGCGGTCACCTCGGGGCCGGGTGCGATCAGGGCGGTCTGCGACAGGCTGTGCATCATGACCCGCTCGGCGACCGGATGACGTTCGCTCTCATAGGTATCCAGCAGATCCTCCGGCGCGTCACCGCGCACCACGGCGGCGAGCTTCCAGCCCAGATTGATCGCATCCTGCAGACCCAGGTTCAGACCGGGCCCGCCCATCGCCGAATGGACGTGTGCCGAATCGCCCAACAGCAGGACACCGTCTCGCCGATAGTGTTCGGCGAGCAGGGTGTTCTGACCGACCGTGCGGCGCAACGCATGTGGGCCCGGACCCTCGGGCGGTGTGATCGGCACCGGAACGCCCAGGACCCGTTCGACCGCCTGATGCACCTCGTCGAACGTCACCGGCTCGTCGTCCGGGACGGGATCGCAGCCGTGCTCGGCCGCGCCGATCATCGGACGTCCCGGAAGTATCTCGGCGTAAACGAACATGCCGCGCTCGACTCGGTTGTGGCCGAAGCTGAATCGGCCCGCCCCCGGGATCTCGATCCCGCCGTCCCCGGTCCGCAACTCCTCCGGAACGTGGGCATGCGCGAATCGAGTGATTCGATCGTCGGAGCTGGTGCCCTGGAAGGCGATCCCGAGTTGCTTGCGCACCAGGCTCTTTCCGCCGTCCGCGCCGACCAGGTATCGGGCGGCGATGCGGTACGGGCCCTCAGGGCCCGCTACCGCAGCGACGATCTGCTCCCCGTCGGTCCGGAAGTCGGTGAGCTTGTTTCCCCATCGGATCCGTACGCCGAGTTCCTCGGCGCGCGCGGCCAGCAACGCGATCAGGCGCGGTTGCGGGATCGACCAGCCGTACATCGGATTGTTCTGCAGCGCAGACAATTCCAGCGGAAGACCACTGAACATGTAGTGCGGAATGGGTTCGGGATGTTCGGCTCGGGAGGCGTCGAAGATCTCGAATTCGTTGGGGGAGAACAACCCCCGGATATCCATCATCCGGACCACCTGGCCGATCAGGCCGTTCGCCTTGGGCTCGGGACTCGGCCCCTCCAGCGGGTCCAGCACGATCGGCTGGACGCCCGCCAGGGCGAGTTCGCAGGCGAGCATGAGGCCGTTCGGCCCGGCGCCGGAAATGATGACGTCGGTTGTTGTTTCGGACATGACTGATCAACCCCTGTCGATAGGTGCGCTTTCTCAGTGGAGAAGGGTGCGGCGAATCACGGAAGCACCGAATGCGCTACCGCTGTGTGGTTTTCGGTGACCGGTGGGTCAGACGCTCGGGTCCGGCAGCCCCCGGGCCAGTTCGGTCAGGGCCCGGCGCAGGATCGTGGTGATGACCTCGGGCGGGTCGGCATGGACGTAGACGTCGACCGCGGCGGTGCAGGCGGCGTTGACCGCCGCCGCGACGAGTTTCGGATACAGGTCGGCAGGTGTGGTGCCGGTGCGTGCGGCCACCGCGGTGGCCAGTTCGTCGCCCGTGCCGTGCACGAAGGCGGCGAACATCTCCGGTGAGGCGAGCAATTTGCGGTTCTCGGCCAGGATCGCGGGTGTCGGCGGGCCCCACCCGGCGCCATCGGCCTCGAGTGGAGCGATCACCGACTCGGTGATCGCGGTCCAGAGCGGCTCGTCGGCGGGGCGGTTGCTCAGGAGCTCCGCGGCGCGCCGCCCGCGTTCGATCTGGCGATACGCCAGAGCCTCGAACTTACTGGAGAAATAGTTGTTGAAGGTGCGGACCGAAACTCCGGCCCGCGCGGCGATGTCCTCTCGGACAACGTTTTCCAGGCCGCGTTCGAACATCAGCTCGAGTGCCGCATCGCTCAATGCCTTGCGGGTGTCGAGCTTCTTGCGTTCCCGAAGTCCGAGGGGTTGTTCGTCGGCCATGCATCCAGTCTGACCGAAAAGTGCCCACCGGGCAAGAGTGCTCGACGGGAAAAATTGCCCGTCGGGCAGAAATATTCGTGACGGTCGCAACACCGAATCGTTCGGGCGCTACGGATGGGCTACGATGATCATCGGATGCGGTTCGCCCGTATCCGGCGTCGTAGATTGCTCTCACCGCGTATCAGCGCTGTGGCACCGGCTCTCCTTGCGGCGATCGATATGGCCCATCGGCCATCTCGCCACCGTGTGCCCCGCGCGAACAGATTTCGTCGTGTCGGCGGCACCCTGCTCGAAAGACATCAGAATCTCCGTGAATTCCACCGAACCCGCGTCCGGCGCTGCCGCGACCGCGTCCTTCGCCGTGCTCGGCGTACCGGCACCGCTGGTGCGCGCTCTGCGAGACGCCGGTATCGCCACGCCGTTCCCCATTCAGGCGGACACCCTGCCGGACACTCTCGCCGGTCGTGACGTGCTGGGCCGAGGCAGAACCGGCAGCGGCAAAACACTGGCATTCGCCATTCCCGTCGTGGCGCGCCTCTCGAACGATCTGGCCGGGACCGCCCGTCCGCACCGTCCCGCCGGACTGATCCTCGCTCCCACCAGGGAACTCGCCACCCAGATCGCGACCGCGCTCGAGCCGCTGGTTGCGGCGCACTCGATGACGGTCACCACCGTATTCGGCGGCGTCTCGCAGCACCGCCAGGTCAAGGCGCTGGCAGCGGGCGCGGACATCGTCGTGGCCTGCCCGGGGCGGCTCGAGGATCTGATGCGGCAGGGGCTGGTCGACCTGCGCAGCGTCGGGATCACCGTGATCGATGAGGCGGATCACATGGCCGATCTGGGCTTCCTGCCCGGGGTCACCCGGATTCTCGCCGCGACGCCGGCCGACGGACAGCGGCTGCTGTTCTCGGCGACCCTGGACAACGGCGTGGACAAGCTGGTCAAGCGCTTCCTGCCCGATGCGGTGCTGCACTCGGTGGACGAGGCGCATTCGCCGGTGGCCGCGATGACGCACCACGTCTTCGAGGTCGCGAGTGCGGCGGTGAAGAAGGACGTCGTCCGCGCGCTGGCCTCGGGCAGCGGGCGGCGGATCCTGTTCATGCGCACCAAGCATCAGGCCCGCAAGCTCGCGAAAACGCTTACCGCGGAAGGGATTCCGGCGGTCGATCTGCACGGCAACCTGGCGCAGAACGCCCGCGATCGTAACCTGGCGGCCTTCGCCGAGGGATCCGCGCGGGTGCTGGTGGCCACCGACGTCGCCGCACGCGGTGTGCACGTGGACGGGGTCGAACTCGTGGTGCATGTGGATCCGCCCGCCGAACACAAGGCGTACCTGCACCGGTCCGGCCGCACTGCTCGCGCGGGAAGTGCGGGCGATGTGGTCACCCTGGTCCTGCCCGATCAGCGCAAGGACACCGCGATGTTGCTGCGTAAGGCCGCGATCACCGTGCGCCCGCAGTCCGTCACCGCGGACTCGCGCGCGGTCGGCGACCTGATCGGCGTCATCGCTCCGATCGTCATGCCGTCCGCTCCTGTCCAGAAGTCGCCGAGTAGCGCCGGAACCTCTGCTCGGACAAGGCGTTCCGGTGCGCGATCGGACTCGCCGGTTCGAAATGGTCGCAATGTGGAAGAGATCGGCACACCTACCCGGAACGGCCGCGGTGCGAAGTCCGGTGCTCGGTCGGCCGAGGCGCGCCCCGTCGGCGAGCGTCGGCGCGGCCCGAAGGGGGAGTCCGTTACGCTGCAGGATCGTCGTGAGTCGAGCCGCGATGTGTCGCAGGGAAGTTCGGCCGGTGGCGCGTTCGAGTCGCGTGGCTCCGGTAGCGGCTCGCGTGGCGCGAAGTCCGATCCGGTTGCCCGGCGGAAACGTCGTGAAACATCGAATAGTGATGGGCCGCAGTCGGTCAGCGGTACCGAGCGCCGGTCGCGCGCCTCGGGTGACGGTGCGGGCGGCGAGAAGGCTCGATTCGACCGGGGTTCCTGGCGTGGTCGCGACAATGTCGTGGATTCGGGTGCCAGGGGAGATGCGCCGCGCGGCGGACGACCCGATCGGGGTGCGACGGCAGGGAAGCGGTCCTCGAATCGTGATGCCATGGAATCCGGTGCGCGGCGGGACGTTTCGGATGGTAAGCGGGTCGAGTCGGGGCGAGGCTCGCGGGATGCGGGTGCTCGTGGAGCGGGAGATAGGTCCGGGCATGCCGTGAAATCCGGTGTGCGGCACACGCATTCGACCTCGTCCGAGGGCAGGCGGAACGGGCACGAGCGGTCGGATTCGCAGCATGGGCCCTCGGGCGGGGCGGATCGTTCCGGTGCGGGTGCGCCGGGGCGACGGCATCGTCAGGGTGCGCGAAACGGTGGTCGTGACGCGTCGGGCGGATTCCTGCCCAGCGGCGGCGGTCGTCGCGGCTGAGGCGCGGGCAGCCGGGGCCGGTATGCGGGACTGCCGGACCGGCGCCGGGCCGGGCTAGGGTGCGCATATGACATCCGAGCAGATGGAGATCTGGCACAACCCGCGTTGCTCGAAGAGCCGTGCGGCCAAGCAGGCGCTGGACGAGGCCGGGGTCTCCTATACCGAGCGGCGTTATCTCGAGGATGCGCCCGGTGCGGCGGAGATCCGGGCGATGCTGGACCGGCTCGGTCTCGAACCGTGGGATATCACGCGCACCGGCGAGGATGTGGCGAAGGAACTCGGTATCGCGGGGTGGTCGCGTACGCCCGAGGATCGCGAGCACTGGATCGAGACCCTCGCCCATCACCCGAAGCTGATCCAGCGCCCGATCGTGGCGAGCAGTCGCGGCGCGGTGGTCGCCCGGGACGACGAGTCGCTGCGGTCGCTGCTCTGAGTCGCCTGCGTGGCGTATCGGCCATGTCGCGGGCCGGTATCGTGGCCGTGTGAGCGAGACCGGTGGCAGGTCCGCGTCCCGGCGGACCGCATCGGGGGCGCGGTCCGGGGTAGACGGACGCAGTACGCGCTGGAACGGGCACAAGGAACGTCGGCGCGCTGCGGTGCTCGATGCCGCGGTCGAGGTGATCGAGGAGTGCGGCGCCGATGTCTCCGTGCAGCAGATCGCGGATCGGCTGCGCCTGCCCCGCCCGGTGGTGTACCGGCATTTCGACGGCCGCGCCGATCTGGACGAGCAGATACGTCGGCGGATCCTGGAAGCACTGCTGGACGAGCTGCTGCCCGCGCTGCGTGCCGACGGCACGGTGCGGGATGCGGTGCGCGGTGCGGTCGGCACCTACGTCGAATGGGTCGACCGGCATCCCGGCCTGCACAGATTCCTGGACGGCATTGCGCCGCAGGGAGATTCGTCACAGGCGATCGCGGGAGCCCGGGACCGGATCGGCGGGCGCCTGGCCGATCTGTTCACCTCCTCGCTGGCACGGTTCGGTATCGATCCGGCGAGTGCGCGGCCGATGGCCTTCGGGGTGGTCGGTTTCGTGGACGGCGTCGTCAACAGCTGGCGCGCGGATTCGGCGACGGCACTGACCTGCGAGCAGATCGAAGCCATCCTCACCGAATCGGTCCTGGCGCTGTTCGAGGGCAATGCGCGCAGTCTCGGGGTTCCGCTGGCTCGGGACACGCCCGTCGCGGTACTGCTGGCCAGTCCCGAGAGTTCGGCATCCTGAGCCTGGTTCGCAGGCTCAGCCGTAGACCCGGGCGGGCGTGGGAATCGTCCGCATCTGCGTCACGGTCACCGTCGGTGTCATGTTGTCCTGCGGGGTCGCGCTGTTCGGCACGACCCGCCCCTGCACCGAGACCCAGGTGTCGTCCGGTAGCGGGGTGACCGCGCCGTCGAGATGGATGCGCAGGGTCTGTGCATCGGCGGCGCAGCAGGTGATCACGACGCGAGCCAGATCGAATCCGGTACGGGTGCCGTCGGTGCGCGCACTACCGTCCTCCTCGGTGCGGATGACGAATCCCTGGACGGTGATCTGCCGTCGGTCGAGTTCGCCACTGGAGTCGTACGCGGCGCGGTCGATCAGGTCGTACATCCGGATGGTCGGCGCCGGGCCTGCGGGCAGCGGTGCGAACCGGACCTTCCCGCCGCCGGATGCGGGTGGGGTGATCCCGGCCGCCGCGGTCGCGCCGGACTGGACCGAGGACGCGCCCAGTGCGGGCGGAACGACGATCAGCAGCGTCGCGATCGGCGCGAGTAGCAGCCACTGCGGTCGCCCGGGATGGTGATCCGCATGGTCTCGCGGCTCGTCGTGGCCGCGGATGTCGCGCACGATCGCCACCGCGGCGAGCAGCAGCAGAGCGATTCCGCTGGGCACCAGATACGGCTGCAGGCCCGGCCGCACGTACCGCAGGAAGGTGCCGTCCAGGGAGATCTTCAGTACCGCCGCGCCGATCAGCAGCAGGGCGAAATTCTGTGCGGCCCGGCTCATCGCGTACCCAGGAACAGATATCCGGCCGCCGATCCGCACAGCGTCGCGACCACGAATGTGGCCGGTGCGAACCGGAGTGCGAAACGCCGCCCGAAGGTGCCCGCCTGCATGGCGAACAATTTCACGTCCACGGCGGGGCCGACCACCAGGAACACCAGTCGGGGCAGAAGCGGGAGTCCGGACATGCTGGAGGCCACGAAGGCATCGGCCTCCGAGCACAATGCCAGCACCACCGCCAGTAGCGCGAGCACCCCGATCGAGATCAGCATCTGCCCGGACAGTTGGCGGTACCACGTCGGCGGAACCAGGACGTGCAGTGCCGCCGCGGCCATCGCGCCGATCACCAGAAAGGCCGCGGCCTGCAGGAAATCGTGCCGCGCCGCCTCGGCGAACACGGCCCACCGCGACCGCCCGGCCGCACAGTGACCGCGTCCGCGCGGGCGGACGGTGAGCCATTCCGGGCGGCCGAACCGGGCCCACAGATACCCCATGACGAAGGCCGTGGCGAGCGATCCGGTGAACCGCGCGGCCACCATTGCAGGATGGCCCGGAAAGGCCACGGCGGTGGCGATCAGCACCACCGGGTTCACCGCGGGCGCCGAGAGCAGGAATGCGAAGGCCGCCGCGCCGGGTGCGCCCTGATCCATCAGCCGCCGGGCGACCGGCACCACACCGCATTCGCAGCCGGGCAGCGCGATACCCGCCAGCCCGGCCGTGCCGATGGCGGCGGTGCTGTTGCGCGGCAGCAACTTTCGCAGCAACTCGGGTGAGACGAACGCCGCGATCGAACCGCTGATCAGCACGCCGAGCACCAGGAAGGGCACAGCCTGCACGAAGACGCCGGTGAAAACCGTTGTGGCGGTTTGCAGTTTCGGGCTCGAACCGATCCAGCCGGCGAGCCGCCCCTGGAAGATCAGTCCGAGTACCAGCAACCCGGCCAGCACATAGGTCGACGACCCGCGCAATCGGCCGCGCCGCGGCGCCTGCCCGGCATCGTCGGCGACGCGGGCGGTCCGCGGTATCGACATTCATCTACCCCCGTTGCTGACGACATCGAGATCCGGGCGAACAACCGAGCACAATGTCCGTCGCACGCCGCGGCGGTGATATTCGCTGTCGCGGTGTGGACATGGGCATGATGGCACAGACCACCGACACCGGGGAATCCTCCCGGGCCTGCACGGACGTGTCGTTCACCGGGCCGGGAACACGCCAGGTGCACACCGTTCACCGGCCGGTCGCGGCCCGTTCCGTGCACCGCCCGCCCGGGTGACGCCGCGCGACGCGGTTACGATTCAACTCATGCAGCGCATCATCGGAATCGAGGTCGAGTACGGGATCTCCACGCCCACCGAGCCCTCGGCCAACCCGATTCTCACCTCCACCCAGGCGGTGCTCGCCTACGCCGCGGCCGAAGGCGTGCCACGGGCCAAGCGCACCCGATGGGACTACGAGGTGGAATCGCCGCTGCGCGACGCTCGTGGTTTCGATCTGGGCCGCCTCAACGGGCCCGCCCCCGTGATCGACGCCGACGAAGTCGGCGCGGCGAACATGATCCTCACCAACGGGGCCCGGCTCTACGTCGACCACGCGCACCCGGAATACTCCGCGCCCGAGGTCACCGACCCGCTGGACGCGGTGATCTGGGACAAGGCCGGTGAACGGGTGATGGAGGCCGCGGCGCGCTACGCCTCGAGCGTGCCGGGCGCGGCCCCGATGCAGCTGTACAAGAACAACGTGGACGGCAAGGGCGCGTCCTACGGCACCCACGAGAACTACCTGATGAGCCGGGACACGCCCTTCAACCAGATCATCGTCGGACTCACTCCGTTCTTCGCCTCGCGTCAGGTGATCTGCGGGTCGGGCCGCGTCGGCATCGGCCAGTCCGGTGACACGGCCGGATTCCAGCTGTCCCAGCGCGCGGACTACATCGAGGTCGAGGTCGGTCTCGAGACGACGCTCAAGCGCGGCATCATCAACACCCGTGACGAGCCGCACGCGGACGCGGACAAGTACCGCCGCCTGCACGTCATCATCGGCGACGCCAATCTCGCCGAATGGTCCACCTACCTCAAGGTCGGCACCACGGCCCTGGTGCTGGACCTGGTCGAGGCGGGAGAGGATCTGAGCGATCTGCAACTGGCGCGTCCGGTGACCGCGGTGCACGCCATCAGCCATGACCCGACCCTGCGCGCGACGGTCGCGCTGTCGGACGGTCGCGAGCTGACCGGCCTTGCGCTGCAACGGATCTACCTCGATCGCGTGGGCAAGTACCACAGCCGCGAGGGCACCGACGACGCCCGCGTCACCGATCTGCTGGAGAAGTGGGCGCACGTGCTGGACCTGCTCGAGCGCGATCCGATGGAATGCGCCGACCTGCTCGACTGGCCCGCCAAACTGCGCCTGCTCGAGGGTATGCGCAACCGCGAGGGCCTGGGCTGGGCCGCACCGAAACTGCATCTGGTCGATCTGCAGTACTCCGATGTCCGCCTGGACAAGGGGCTGTACAACCGTCTGGTGGCGCGTGGCTCGATGCAGCGGTTGGTCACCGAGCAGCAGGTGCTCGATGCGATGACCAACCCGCCGACCGACACGCGCGCCTACTTCCGCGGCGAATGTCTGCGGCGGTTCGGTGGCGATATCGCGGCCGCCAGCTGGGATTCGGTCATCTTCGATCTGGGCGGGGACTCGCTGGTGCGCATCCCCACGCTCGAGCCCCGGCGCGGCACCAAATCGCATGTAGGCAAGCTGCTGGACGGTGTGCACACCGCGGCGGAGCTGGTGGAACAGCTGACCACCTAGCCGTCGCCGCAGCAGTCGAATCGGCATCGCACCGGGTGCGATGTCCGGCCGCTGTCACGTTGCGGCGGGGGCACATTGCGAGGTAATCCGGCATGTTGTCCGCGCTGCTGGGTAGTGTTGAGGGACGAGTATCGGAGGTATCCGGTACTCGCCGATGATCAGTACAGAGGAGGTCGGCTGCTATGGCACAAGAGCAGACCAGGCGCGCCGGTGGCGGCGACGAGGACGACGACGCTGCCGGCGTCGATGCCGCGGGGCAGGAGCGCCGCGAGAAACTGGCGGAGGACACCGACGACCTGCTCGACGAGATCGATGACGTGCTCGAGGAGAACGCGGAAGACTTCGTGCGCGCATACGTTCAGAAGGGCGGCCAGTGACATCAGGTGACCCCATGCGGCTCCACACGGGGCACGCGCTGTCGTCGTTCACCGAACATCTGCGTCAGTCAGCACCGGAACTGTTGCCCGCCAACAGATTCGGTAACACCGGCGACGCCGCCCCCAGCGGGGCGGCGTCGCAGGATCTGGCCCCGCACGGCACGACCGTGGTCGCGATCACCTACCGCGGTGGTGCGCTGATCGCGGGCGATCGCCGCGCGACCCAGGGTAATCTGCTGGCCAGCCGCGACATGGAGAAGGTGTACATCACCGACACCTATTCCGCGGCCGGGATCGCGGGCACGGTGGGCGTGGCAGTCGAGATGATCCGGCTGTTCGCGGTGGAGTTGGAGCATTACGAGAAGATCGAGGGCGTCTCGCTGACCTTCGACGGTAAGGCCAACAAGTTGTCCAGGATGGTGCGCGACAATCTGCCCGCCGCCCTGCAGGGGATGGCCGCGGTGCCGATCCTGGCCGGATACGACCAGGAGGCCAGCGATCCGGACCACGCCGGTCGCATCGTGTCCTACGACGTGGTCGGTGGCCGGACCGAGGAGCGGTTCGGCTACGCGGCGACCGGTTCGGGCTCGATGTTCGCGAAATCCTCGCTGAAGAAGACCTACAGCCGTGGTATCGACGCCGATCAGGCCCTGCGGATCGCGGTGCAGTCGCTGGTCGACGCCTCCGACGACGACACCGCCACCGGCGGTCCGGACCTGATGCGCGGTATCTACCCCACGGCGGTCCTGATCGACGCCGAGGGCGCGGTGGAGGTCTCCGAGGAGCGGCTGGCGGAGATCGCGCGTTCGCTCGCGGATGAGCGCGAGGCGGAAGAAGGGAGCGCCTCCGCATGAACGGTCAGTGGCCGGAGGCGGCAGCGGAGCATAACCACGTAGGCCGCCCGGGCATGCGGAAAGGAATTGCAGCATGACACTGCCGTACTACGCGTCGGCCGAACAGATCATGCGCGACAAGACCGAACTTGCGCGCAAGGGGATCGCACGGGGACGCAGTGTCGTGGCGTTGGTGTACGACAAGGGTGTGTTGTTCGTCGCGGAGAATCCGTCGGCGACGTTGAACAAGATCAGTGAGCTGTACGACCGCCTCGGTTTCGCGGCGGTCGGCAAGTACAACGAGTTCGAGAGCCTGCGGCGGGGCGGCATCCTGCAGGCCGACCTGCGCGGTTACCAGTACGACCGCCGGGACGTCACCGGCCGGGCCCTGGCCAATGTGTACGCCTCGGCGCTGGGCACCATCTTCACCGATCAGCTCAAGCCGTACGAGGTGGAGATCTGCATCGGCGAGGTCGGCTATCCCGAGCAGACACCGGACTCGGTGCTCTACCGGATCAACTTCGACGGCTCCATCGTCGACGAGCGGGAATACGTGGTGATGGGTGGCAACACCGATCCCATCGCGACCGCGCTGAAGGAGACCTACCAGCCCGGACTGGATCTGACCAGCGCTCTGGAGACCGCCGTGCAGGCCCTGCAGAAGGCCGTTCCCGAGGGCGCGGACAAGGAGAAGCGGACGTTGGGCGTCGGTTCGCTCGAGGTCGCCACGCTCGAGCAGTCGCGGCCGCGTCGGGCGTTCCGGCGCATCGCGCCCACCGCGCTGCGCACCTTGCTGGGTACGACCGACTCCGATTCGGCCGGGAAGTCCGAAGGTTCGGACGAGCCGCAGACACCGTCGGCAGGAGATCCGTCGAACTCGTAGCAGCCGCGTAATCGCCTGCAGGCCGGGCCCCTTACACTCGTGGTCCACGAGTGTAAGGGGCCTTGTCCCGGTGCGGGCCGGGATCGTGAATCCGGCCCCTCACGGGGGAAATCGTTGCGAAGACGTATGCAACCACTTGCTCGCACAGCCACTTTCGGGGATGGGTTGGTTGTAATGTCGATAGTGTGCAGCGACGAATCATGGGGATCGAGACCGAGTTCGGGGTGACGTGTACGTTCCACGGTCACCGTCGGTTGAGCCCTGACGAGGTGGCCCGGTATCTGTTCCGCCGGGTGGTTTCCTGGGGCCGTAGCTCGAACGTATTCCTCCGCAACGGTGCCCGGCTCTACCTCGATGTCGGATCCCACCCGGAGTATGCGACGGCCGAATGCGACAGCCTGGTGCAGTTGGTCACCCACGATCGTGCGGGTGAGCGGGTGCTCGAGGAGTTGCTGATCGATGCCGAGCAGCGCTTGGCGGAGGAGGGTATCGGCGGCGATATCTACCTGTTCAAGAACAACACCGATTCCGCGGGCAACTCCTACGGCTGCCACGAGAACTTCCTGGTCGTGCGCGCCGGCGAGTTCTCCCGGATCTCCGACGTGCTGCTGCCGTTCCTGGTGACGCGCCAGCTCATCTGCGGCGCGGGCAAGATTCTGCAGACGCCCAAGGCGGCGACGTTCTGCCTGTCCCAGCGTGCCGAGCACATCTGGGAGGGCGTGTCCTCGGCGACCACGCGCTCGCGGCCGATCATCAACACCCGCGACGAGCCGCACGCCGACGCCGAGAAGTACCGGCGTCTGCACGTCATCGTCGGCGACTCGAACATGTCCGAGACCACCACGATGCTCAAGGTGGGCACCGCCTCGCTCGTGCTGGAGATGATCGAGGCGGGCGTCTCGTTCCGGGACTTCGCACTCGACAACCCGATCCGGGCGATCCGCGAGGTGTCGCACGATCTGACCGGTCGGCGTCAGGTGCGCCTGGCGGGCGGACGGCAGGCCAGCGCCCTGGACATCCAGCGCGAGTACTACGCCCGCGCGGTGGAGCATCTGCGCAACCGCGAGCGGGATCCGCAGGTCGACGCGGTGGTGGATCTGTGGGGCCGCACCCTCGACGCGGTCGAGGCGCAGGATTTCGCGAAGGTCGACACCGAGATCGACTGGGTGATCAAGCGCAAGTTGTTCCAGCGCTATCAGGACCGGTACAACATGGACCTGTCCGATCCCAAGATCGCCCAGCTGGACCTGGCGTATCACGACATCAAGCGTGGTCGCGGCGTCTTCGATCTGCTGCAGCGCAAGGGTCTGGCCAAGCGGGTCACCGAGGACGACGCGGTCGACGCGGCCGTCACGACCCCGCCGCAGACCACTCGCGCCAAACTGCGTGGTGATTTCATCACCGCCGCGCAGGAGGCAGGCCGCGACTTCACCGTCGACTGGGTGCACCTGAAGCTCAACGACCAGGCCCAGCGCACCGTGCTGTGCAAGGACCCGTTCCGTTCGGTCGACGAGCGAGTGGATCGCCTGATCGCCTCGATGTGACGCCCGGCCGTGCGCGGTAGTGCGCACGGCCGCGGGTGTGAGGTCACCGGGAGTTCGCTGCCGGCGAAAGGGTGCGTGTCGCGAAAATTGCGATACCAGCGCACAACAACGCGGTCGATCGCATTACTCTTGTCCGAGTGGCGATATCCAAGGTCGAGCGGTTGATGAATCTGGTTATCGCGCTGCTCTCGACCCGGCAGTTTCTGAGTGCCGAACGTATTCGTGACAGCGTCGCCGGATATGAGGACTCGGCCAGCGACGAGGCGTTCAGCCGGATGTTCGAGCGCGACAAGAACGAGTTGCGCGATCTGGGCATTCCGCTGGAGGTCGGCCCGGTCGGCCGGTACACCAGTCAGGAGGGGTATCGGATCAACCGGGACGCCTACGAGCTCCCCGATATCGATCTGACCAGCCAGGAGGCCGCGGCCGTCGCGGTGGCCGTGCAGCTGTGGGAATCTCCAGAACTGGCCGCCGCCGCGGAAGGGGCCGTGCTGAAACTGCGGGCCGCGGGGGTCCATGTCGAGCCCGAGGCGGCGCTGGCCTCGGTTCCGGCCGTACCCGCGCGCACGCGCGGGTCGGAGGCGGCACTGGGCAAGTTGCTGGCCGCCATCGACGCCGGACGCGCGGTCCGGTTCGAGCACCGCAATTCGCACAGTGCGCCGTATCTGATGCGCGATGTGGAGCCGTGGGGTGTGGTCACCCATCACGGACGGTGGTATCTGGTCGGGCACGATCGCGTTCGCGACGCGGTGCGCACGTTCCGGTTGTCCCGGATCGGTGAGGATGTCACCGCGTACGGTCCGGAGAACGCGGTCCGTAAACCCGAGGGTGCGGATCTGCGTGCGATGGTCGCCCGGGTGACCGGAGCCGCGCCCGTGACGGGAACCGCGACGGTGTGGGTGGCGGACGGACGCGGCCAGGAGATCCGCCGTCTCGGCGCGGTCGTGGAGGATCGCGAGGTCGCCGGGCGGACGGGAGCGGTTGTGGAGGTGCCGGTACGTTCGCGCGATTGGCTGGCTCGGCTGATCACCGGACTCGGTCCGGACGCGTTGGTGCTGGCTCCGGCGCAGCTGCGCGCGGATGTCGTGGCGCGGTTGCGATCGGTGCTCGAACGCACAGAGGTTCCGGCATGACGCCCAGGAGCCCCCGCATGAGCAGCAGCCGGCTGTCGACGCGGTTGTCCCGCCTGCTGAACATGGTCCCGTACTTCCTGGCCAATCCGGGGATCAGCGCCGCCGAGGCCGCCGAGGATCTCGGCGTGACGACCAAGCAGCTGATGAACGACCTCAACCAGCTGTGGATGTGCGGCCTGCCCGGCTACGGGCCGGGCGATCTGATCGACCTGTCCTTCTCCGAGGAGAGCGTCGAGGTCACCTTCTCCGCGGGAATCGACCGGCCGTTGCGGTTGACCTCGACCGAGGCGACCGCGCTGCTGGTGGCGTTGCGGTCGATCGCGGATCTGCCGGGCATGGTGGATCCGACGGCCGCGCACGCGGCGCTGGCGAAGATCGAGGCGGCCATCGCGGGGACCGGCACGTCGGCGGGGACGGAATCGGTTGCGCCACTGGAGGCTCCGGCGGTGACGACGGTGCGGTCGGCGCTGGCGGCGAATCGTGCGCTGCGGCTGGTGTACTACTCCGCGAGCCGCGATGTGGTTTCCGAGCGCGTGGTCGATCCGATCCGAATCGTCTTGGTGGACAACAACTCCTATCTGCAGGCCTGGTCCCGCCGGGCCGAGGGCGTGCGGCTGTTCCGATTCGACCGGATCGAGGAGGCCGCCGAACTCGACGAACCCGCGCGCCCGCCCAGCCACGCCACCGACGAGGCCGCCGCACTGGACCTGTTCTCCGACGATCCGGCGGTCCCGTTGGCGCACTTGCGGATTCGCGCCGACTACGGCTGGGTACTCGATCAGTATTCGATGCAGCGCACAGCGCTGCTGCCCGACGGCGATGTCGAGGCCACCATGCGGTTCGCGACGATGGACTGGATGGCGCGATTGTTGCTGGGCTTCGGTTCCGGCGTGACGGTACTGGGTCCGGCCGAGCTGGTCACGGCGGTGCGAGAGCGGTCGAGCGCCGCCCTGGACGCCTATGCGGCACTGGCCGAGGACCCGGGCTACGGAGACACAGTGATCGAGGAGGTAGGGCCCACGTGACATTTCGAGTGACGGTGCTCGGCGCCGGCAGCATCGGAATATTCGTGGGAGGGAAGTTGGCGGCGGCCGGTGCCGATGTCACCTTCGTGGGGCGTCCGCGTCTGCTGGACGAGATCTCCGGGAACGGCCTGCGGCTCACCGACCTGGACGGCGGGTCCGACCGGGTGGCGCCGGGCGCGTTCGCCGTGGCGACCGAGCCCACCTCGGCCGCGACCGCGGATCTGATTCTGATCACGGTGAAGTCGGCGCAGACGGCGGTGTCGGCCGAACAGCTCGTGGGCCGGGTGCGTCCGGACACAGTGGTGCTGAGTCTGCAGAACGGTATCGGCAACGACACCGTGATCAAGGAGATCCTGCCGGCGTGCGTGGTGCTGGCCGGGATGGTGATGTTCAACGTCGTGCACCGCGACGGCGGGATCTTCCATCGCGGCACGGCCGGTGGCCTGGCGGTCGCCGACGATCCGGCGCTGGATCGTTTCGCGCCGTTGTTCGCTCGTGCGGGGCTGCCGCTGGAACGGCATGCGGATCTGTTGCCGGTGCAGTGGGCCAAACTGCTGTTGAACCTGAACAACCCGATCAACGCCCTGTCCGGTCTGCCGTTGCGCACCGAACTCGGCGAGCGCGACTATCGGCGTTGCCTGGCGCTCGCGCAGGCCGAGGCACTGGCGGTGATGCATCGGGCGCAGATCCGCCCGGCCCGGCTGACGCTGTTGTCACCGGAGTTGATGGTGCGCTTGCTCACGGTGCCCGACCTGCTGTTCAGCAGGTTCGCCGGACGGGTGGTCGCGGTGGATCCCCAGGCCCGCTCCTCGATGGCGGACGATCTGGCGCTGGGACGCAAGACCGAGATCGCCTGGCTGTCGGGGGAGATCGTGAGCCTGGGGCGGATGGTCGGCATGCCGACGCCGGTCAACGCCGCTCTGGTGGAGTTGATCGGTGTGGCCGAACGGGGTGACTCGCGCCGGTGGACCGGTCCCGATCTGCTGGCGCGGTTGCGTTCGGCGAAATGCGATGGGGCCGAGGACCCCGCCCATCCATCGCACCGCGCCTGACGGGCGTTATCGTTCTTCCCGGTCCGGTAACATCGGACTTACCACAGTTTTGGAGGTTATCGATGGGTACATTCGGCCCGACGCACTGGATCATCATCGCGGTCCTGGTGCTGGTGCTGTTCGGCGCCAGGCGGCTGCCGGACGCGGCTCGTGGCCTCGGACGTTCACTGCGCATCTTCAAGAGCGAGATGAGCGAGATGCAGTCCGAGGGTGGGCAGCCCGCACAGCAACAGCAGCCCGCCCCCGCGCCGGCTCCGCAGGAGTTGCCCACCTCGCAACCGGCCCAGCCCGCCCCGCAGGTCCAGCCGAACCCGGAAGTGCACAAGGCCTAGCCGACACGTCGGCTCAGCCCGCGCCGAACCGGCGACGTACCGGTCACGGCGACGGGTGAGTCGTTCAGGTCCGGCGTCCGGCGAGCAGCGAGGCATTGAGATCCCATGCGCATTCCGTTCGACCCCCGGCGCAGCCGACGTAGAACGAATCCCGACGGCACCATGTCGTTGGTCGAACATCTCGAGGAGTTGCGCTCGCGGCTGCTCAAGGCGCTGCTGGCCGTCGGCCTCACCACCGTGCTGGGATTTCTGTGGTACCAGTACGGATTCCTCGGCGTGCACAGCCTGGGCGACATTCTGCGCGGACCCTACTGTTCGCTGCCCGCCTCCTCGCGGGCGAATCTGAGCGCCGACGGCGCCTGCCGACTGCTGGCGACCGCACCGTTCGAGCAGTTCATGCTCCGGTTCAAGGTCGGCCTGACCGCGGGAATCGTGCTGGCCAGCCCGGTCTGGCTGTATCAGATTTGGGGTTTCGTCACACCGGGCCTGTACGCCAAGGAACGCAAGTACGCCGTCGGGTTCGTGACCTCCGGAGCGCTGCTGTTCCTGGTCGGCGCGCTGCTGGCGTACTGGGTGGTCGCCCACGCGCTGCGATTCCTGATGTCGATCGGCAACAACGTCCAGATCACCGCGTTGAGCGGTACCCAGTACTTCGGGTTCATCATCAAGTTGCTGATCATCTTCGGCGTCAGTTTCGAGACGCCGCTGCTGATCATCGGGCTCAACGCCATCGGCGTGCTCACCTACGAGCGGCTCAAGAAGTGGCGGCGCGGAATGATCTTCGGATTGTTCGTCTTCGCCGCGATCGTCACCCCGCAGGATCCGTTCTCGATGCTGGCCTTGGCGTGCGCGCTGACCTTGCTGTTCGAGGTGGCGGTGCAGGTGTCCCGGATCAACGACAGGCGGCGTGCGCGGCTGCGCGAGGACTGGGACGGGCTGTCCGACGACCAGGCGTCCCCGCTGACCGGAACCGATGGGGTCGGGCAGGTGGAGCCGGTGGCTGCGGCCCAGCCGATCGATCCGGCGGCGGCGATTCTGTCCGACGGCCCGGAGAAAACACCGCGACCGGTGTCGGACTACTCCGATACGCTCTGACGAGTGGGACAACGGTCGCCGATCGGCGAACTCGCGGTATTCGCCGCAGAACTGACATTCACGCTCGACCCGTTCCAGCAGCAGTCGTGCGAGGCGCTGCAGAACGGGCACAGCGTGCTCGTGTGCGCGCCCACCGGGGCCGGTAAGACTGTCGTCGGTGAGTTCGCGGTCCACCTGGCTCGCGCCGCGGGCGGCAAGTGTTTCTACACCACCCCGATCAAGGCGCTGTCGAATCAGAAGTACGCGGATCTGGTCGAGCGTTACGGCCGCGGTCAGGTGGGTCTGCTGACCGGGGACCAGTCGCTGCATCCGGATGCGCCGGTGGTGGTGATGACCACCGAGGTGCTGCGGAACATGCTGTACGCGAGTTCGGATGCGCTGCAAGGGTTGTCGTACGTCGTCATGGACGAGGTGCACTATCTGGCGGACCGCTTCCGCGGCGCGGTGTGGGAGGAGGTGATCCTGCATCTGCCGCCGGACGTGCGGCTGGTGAGCCTGTCTGCGACGGTCAGCAATGCCGAGGAGTTCGGCTCCTGGATGGAGACCGTGCGCGGGGATACCGCCGTCATCGTGGACGAGACGCGTCCGGTGCCGTTGTGGCAGCACGTGCTGGTGGGGCGGCGGATGTTCGATCTGTTCGACCAGAAGTCCAGTGATCAGAAGATCCTCGTCGACGAGGATCTGGTGCGGTACATCAAGCACCGCGAGGAAGCCGACCGGATGAACAGCTGGAACGGTCCGCGCCATCGCGGCGGCCCGCGCCGCGACTTCCGTCCGGTACACCGTCCGGAGATGCTGGCGCGGCTGGACGAGGAGGGCCTGCTCCCGGCGATCACGTTCATCTTCTCCCGCGCGGGCTGCGACGGGGCGCTGGCGCAGTGCCTGCGGTCCCGGCTGGATCTGAGCCGCGAGGACGACCACGAGCGCGTCGCGGAGATCATCGATGCGCATACGGGCGATCTGCCGCGCGCCGACCTCGACGTGCTCGGGTACTGGGAGTGGCGCGAGGGGCTGTTCCGCGGCCTGGCCGCGCATCACGCCGGTATGCTGCCCGCCTTCCGGCACACCGTGGAGGAGTTGTTCGTGAACGGTCTGGTTCGGGCCGTATTCGCCACGGAGACACTGGCTCTGGGTATCAACATGCCCGCGCGCACGGTGGTGCTGGAGCGGCTGGTCAAATTCAACGGCGAATCGCACGCCGAACTGACGCCGGGGGAGTACACCCAGCTCACGGGCCGGGCGGGGCGGCGCGGGATCGACGTCGAGGGACATGCCGTGGTGGTGTGGAATCCCGACGTGGACACCAGCTCCGTCGCCGGTCTGGCCTCGACCCGCACCTATCCGCTGCGCAGCTCGTTCCGTCCCGGGTACAACATGTCGATCAACCTGATCGACCGGATGGGTTCGAAGGAGTCGCGGGCGCTGCTGGAACGTTCGTTCGCGCAGTTCCAGGCGGACCGATCGGTCGTCGGGCTGGTCCGGGGCATCGAGCGCAACGAGGGCCAACTGCGCAAACTGCGTTCGCAGATCGATCACGACGGATTCCTCGAGTACATGTCGCTGCGGGAGCGAATCTCCCAGCGCGAGCGCGATATCGAACGGCAGGGGCGCGCCGATCGTCGCGGCGCGGCGGTGGCGGCGCTGACCTCGCTGCGGCGCGGTGACGTGGTGGCCATCCCGAGTGGGCGGCGCCAGGGATTGGCGGTGATCCTGGAACCCGATCAGTCGCCGGGTGATCCGCGTCCGCTGGTCCTCACCGAGGACAAGTGGGCCGGGCGCATCTCCGCCGCCGACTTTCCGACGCCCGCGCAACCGCTGGGGCGGATGCGGCTGCCTCGGCACGTCGACCACCGGACCGCCCGCACCCGTCGCGACCTCGCCTCGGCCCTGCGCAGCACCGGAATCACCCCGCCCGGACGGCAGCGTCGCGGTACCAAGGCCAAAGGCGGCGAGGACCGTGAGCTGGCCACCCTGCGGCGCGCGTTGCGTTCGCATCCGGCGCATTCGCGACCGGACCGGGAACAGCTGGCGCGGGTCGGCGAGCGTTACAACCGCGTGCAGCGCGAGACCGAGGCCATGCGCCAGAAGGTGTCCGCCGCGACGAATTCCCTGGCCCGCACCTTCGATCGCATCGTGGAATTGCTCACCGAGCGCGGCTATGTGGACGATGCCGGCGAGGTGACCGCCGACGGCCGTCGGCTCGCGCGCATCTATACCGAGGCCGATCTGGTCGTCGCCGAATGTCTGCGCCAAGGCGTCTGGCGCGGGCTCGGCCCGGCCGAACTGGCCGCGGTGGTGTCGATGCTGGTCTACGAATCACGCCAGGAGACAGGGTATCTGGGCCCCGCGGGGCCGACCGCCCCGATCCGGCGCGCGGTCGCGGCGACCATGACCGTCTGGAGTGAGCTGCGCACCGACGAGGCCCAGCACAAACTCACCCCGACCCGGGAACCGGACCTGGGCTTCGTGACGGGACTGCACAAGTGGGCCCGCGGCGACGGCCTGGCCGAATCTCTGCTGGCCAGCGGTGATCAGGGCAATGCGCTCTCGGCCGGTGATTTCGTGCGCTGGTGCCGTCAGGTGATCGATCTGCTCGACCAGATCCACAACACCGCCGACGATGTCGAGGTGGCGGGAACGGCCTCCAAGGCGGTCCGCGCGATCCGCCGCGGCGTGGTCGCGGTCGACTCGGCGTGAGCGCATGTCACAGCTCGTGTTCACACGCGGATCGGTGCGCTGTCAGGGCGCCGCGAACCCGCCGGAGCACAGCGTAGGCCAATGGGCACAGACAGTGCCGAACTGTGATTTGATGCTTGCGAGTACCGACCGTGGTGAGCGACTGACGACCTCACGCGGGGGGCAAGCGTGTGTACGACGACGAGTGGAGGCAGGCAGATGAGCGGCCCGTACGGACCGAACGATACCCCTGGTCCAGGGGAGGGACACAGTAGCGATCCGACTCAGCAGTGGACCGGTCAGCAGCCCGCCGACCCGACGCAGCAGTGGGGTGGTCAGCAACCGGCCGGTCAGCAGCAGTGGAGTCAGCCGGGACAGACGTCCTGGCCGCCGCAGGCCACCGGCAATGCCGATCCGACGCAGCAGTGGAGCGGTCAGCAGCCCGCCGGTCAGCAGCAGTGGGGGCAGGGCAGCGGGACGTCGTGGCCGCAGCAGCAGCCCGCGCAATCGCAGCCGTGGGAGGCAACCCAGCAGCAATGGGGTCAGCCGCCGCAGCAACAACAGCAGTGGAACCAGTCCGGCCAGTGGAATCAGGAACAGCCGCAGCAGCCCTCCCTGCAGCCCACCGGCAAGAAGTCGCGTCGCGGTCTGCTCATCGGCGGCGGCATCGGCGCGGTCGTCGTCATCGTCGTTGTCGTCGTGCTGGCCGTGGTCTTTCTGGGCAGCGACAAGCTGGACAACAGCGCCGTGCAATCCGGTGTGCAGAAAGTGCTCAAGGACTCGTACGGCATCGATGACGTACAGAACGTCAACTGCCCGTCCGGGCAGAAGGTGGAGGTCGGCAAGACGTTCACCTGCTCACTCAAGGTCGGCGGCGAGCAGAAGAACGTCACGATCAAGGTCACCAAGTCCGACGGCACCTACGAGGTCGGCCGCCCCAACTAGCTGTATTTTCGGCCTCCGCTTCGCTGCTGTATTTTCGGCCTCCGCTTCGCTGCTGTATTTCGGCCTCCGCTTCGCTCCGGCGGGTTTTCGGCGCCCGGAGGCTCGTCGTTGCGCGCTCGAGACTCGGCCTTCGGCCATGCGCTTCGAGCGCGCAACGACGAGCCGCGCCGAAAACCTTTGGGGTTGGCGGTTTTTGCCTGACTGTTCCGGCGGACGGAGACGCTTCGCCGGTGGGCGTTGGAGCTCGGAGACTGCTTGGAATCGGCTGGCTTGCTGCGTGATTCGGCCGGGACGGGCGAAGTGTCGGGCGTCGGGATGTGGCTAGCGTGCGGCGTTGGCTTCGAGGGCGGTGATGAGGCGCTTGATGGGGCTTTCCGCGTTGTAGGTGGTCGCGAGGGTGTGTAGGCGGTCGGGGGCGACGGGGGTGTCGGGGAGGGGGTCGGGGCGCGAGAGGGATACCTCGGCGTCGCGGACTACGCGGACGACGGGGGCGGCGGCTTTCAGGTAGTCCTGGGCCGCGGTGAGTTTGTTGCGGATGCCTTGGGCCAGTTCGGCATTCGGGTCGGAGACGGCGGCGACGAGGGCTTCCAGGGTGCCGAAGCGGGTGATCAGGGTGGCGGCGGATTTGTCGCCGATGCCTGCCACGCCGGGCAGGCCGTCGGAGGCGTCGCCGCGGAGGGTGGCCATATCGGCGTAGGCGGGGCCGGCATTGGATTGCGGCACACCGTATTTCGCGGATACTTCGGCGGGGCCGAACAACTCGGCCTTGGCCAGGCCGCGACCCACGTAGAAGACCCGCACGGGGGGTTGCGGGTCGTCGCGAACCAGTTGGAGTAGATCACGGTCGCCGCTGACGACGATCACCTCGTCGGTGGACTCCCGGGTGGCCAGGGTGCCGATCACATCGTCCGCCTCGAGGCCCTGCGCGCCCGCGGTGGCGATACCGGCCGCCTCCAGCACCTCGAGGATCATGTCGACCTGGGGGGTGAGATTGTCCGGCACCTCTTCCGCGCCGGGATCCGCGCCCGCGGAATCATCGAGGCGGTGGGCCTTGTACGACGGGACCAGCTCGACCCGGAACTGCGGGCGCCAGTTCAGATCCAGGCAGACCACCAACCGGGAGGGGGAGTGCCGGGTGATGAGCGCCGCCACCATATCGGTGAATCCGCGCAGCGCGTTGACCGGCTGTCCGCTGGGCGCGGTGATCTTCTCCGGGATCGCGTAGAAGGCGCGGAACCACAGGCTGGCGCCGTCGAGCAGCAGCAGCGGACCGGGGGCGGGTGAACTCATGGCTGCAGACGCTACCCGGTCGGTCCGACAACGCGGTGTGAGTCGGCTCGTCCGGTACCCCGCGTCGCGACGCGCCCGAACGCGTACCGTTGACGATCATGAGCGCGCAAACGGAATCACGGTTCGAGGCCGAGGTGTACGGAGGCCGGTTGGAGCGGGCGGCGGAACTTCTGCGCGCCGCACATCTGGACGCGCTGCTGATCACGCCGGGCCCGGATCTGGAGTATCTGATCGGGTCCCGGGCGCAGTCGTTCGAGCGGCTGACCTGCCTGTTGGTGCCCGCCAGCGGTGCGACGCCGTCGGTGGTCGTGCCGAAGCTGGAACTGGCCGGTCTGACGGATTCCGCGGCCGCCGATCTCGGCCTGGAGATCGTCGACTGGGTCGACGGGGTGAATCCGTACCAGACCGTCAAGTCGACGCTCAACGTCGGCGCGCGCGTCGCGGTCGCCGACGCCATGCCCGCGCTGCATCTGCTGCCGATCGCGGATGTGCTCAACGCGCTGCCGGTCTCGGCGACGCCCGTCCTGCGGCAGTTGCGAATGCGTAAGGACGCCAGCGAGATCGAGGCGTTGCGGCGCGCGGGCGCGGCGATCGATCGGGTGCATGGGCGCGTCGGTGAATGGCTGCGCGCGGGACGTACCGAAGCCGAGGTGGCCGCCGATATCGCGGCTGCGATCGTCGAGGAGGGGCACACCGCGGCTGCCTTCGTCATCGTCGGCAGCGGGCCCAACGGCGCGAGCCCGCACCACGAGCATTCCGAGCGCCCGATCGAATCCGGTGACGTGGTGGTCGTGGACATCGGCGGACCGGTCGAGCCCGGCTACTACTCCGACTCCACCCGCACCTACGTCGTCGGTGAGCCGGATCCGGAGATCGCCGAACGCATCGCGATCCTCGAACAGGCCCAGGCGGCGGCCATGGCGGCCGTGCGCCCCGGTGCCAGCGCCGAATCGGTCGATGCCGCCGCGCGAAATGTGTTGGCGCAGGCCGGATTGGGCGAAGCCTTCATCCACCGCACCGGACACGGCATCGGCCTGTCGGTGCACGAGGAGCCCTACATCGTCAGCGGCAACGACATCGTGCTCGAGCCCGGTATGGCCTTCAGCATCGAACCCGGCATCTACTTCCCGGGCGAATGGGGCGCTCGCATCGAGGACATCGTCATCGTCACCGGGGACGGCTGCGAATCGGTGAACCACCGTCCGCACGGGCTCACCGCGGTCTGAGCGACAGAGGGTGCGCGTTCGTCAGTCGCGCAGGGCCGCCCCGGTGAGCAGGCGGGTGGGGCGGATGGCGATGACGACACGGGCGGGGTTGATCCGCGGCGGGCGATAACGCTCGGTGTAGCGACGTTCGCCCTCGGTGACCGCGTCGGGGTCGGTGAGGATTTCCGCGGGGCCCTCGAGGGTGAGCCAGCGGGCGCCGTCGACCTGGCTGACCGCGGCGTAGCCGGTGCGTCGGACGTTGCGGGCCTTCACCGTGTCGCCGGAGGTGATGATCCGGGCGATGCCGCTGTCCTGATCCCAGGTGAAGCCGATCGGGACCATGTGCGGGGTGCCGTTCGCGCGGAGCGTGGTCAGGGTGGCCACATGCCGCTCGGCGACGAATTCGAGGGCAGCTGCGGACAGTGCGATACGTGCGCCGGTGCTGGTCATGAATGTGACGCTAACAATCCCCGCCGCCGCGCCCGCACCCGAGTGACCCGAGCGTACCCACATGTCCGGTTCGGTGCGGTCACGGTGGCAGACTGTCCGCCATGGGTATGCGGGCACATGATGTCGACGAGGGGGCGATCGTCCTGCTGGGCGGCCGCAGCGAGATCGGTCTCGAGATCGTGCAGCGGATGGCGCGCGGCCGAGTGGTGATTCTGGCCGCGCGGCGCAGCGCTGATCTGGCCGACGAACGGGCCGCACTCGACCGCGCGGGCGCGACGGCGGTGCACAGCGTGGAATTCGACGCCGACGATCTGCCCTCGCATCAGCCGCTGCTGGACAAGATCGCCGCCGAGCACGGCCGGATCGGCGTGGCTGTGCTGGCTTTCGGCGTCCTCGGCGATCAGGAACTCGCCGAACGGGACCCCGCCGCCGCGGTCGCGGTGCTGCAGACCGATTTCATCGCCCAGGTCAGCATTCTGACGACTCTCGCGGCCATCCTGCGCGCACAGGGCAGCGGACAGTTGGTGGTCTTCAGCTCGGTGGCCGGATTCCGGGTCCGGCGCGCCAACTACGTGTACGGATCGGGTAAGGCGGGCCTGGACGGTTTCGCCACCGGATTGGCGGATGCGTTGCACGGCAGTGGAGTTCACCTGTTGCTGGTGCGCTCCGGGTTCGTCATCGGGCGGATGACCGAGGGGATGGATCCGGCGCCCTTCTCGGTGCGGCCCGGTCAGGTCGCCGATGTGGTCGTCGCGAGTCTGCGGTCCCGGCGCGCGATCGCCTGGGCCCCGGCCATGATGCGCCCGCTCTACTTCGCCGTGCGATTCCTGCCGCGATCGGTCTGGCGACGGTTGCCGCGATGAACGACACGCCGGGTACGGGCATGGAGCCGTGGCCCGTTAGGACCCCGATCGCGGTGGTGGGGATCGGCGCGGACGGCTGGGACGGGCTCGGCGCGGCGGCGCGCGAGGCCGTGGAGCGCTCCGAGGTGGTGTTCGGTTCGAGCCGGCAGCTGGCGATGCTCCCCTCGGGTGGGCCCGAGCGGCTGCCCTGGCCCTCCCCACTGCTGCCCGCGCTCGCGGATCTACTTGCCGCACACCGCAACAGACGTGTCTGCGTGCTCGCGAGCGGTGATCCGATGTTCTACGGAATCGGGGTGTCGCTGGCGAAACTCCTGGGGCCGCAGGCGCTTCGGGTGTTGCCGCAGCCCTCCTCGGCCAGCCTGGCGTGCGCCAGGCTCGGGTGGGGTCTCGCGGAGATCGCGGTGGCCACCGCCGTCGGGCGCCCGATCGAGACGGTACTGCCCGAATTGGCCCATCGCCGCCGGATCCTGGTGCTGAGCGAACATGAGCGCACCCCGTCCGAACTCGCGAAACTGCTGTCGGGCAACGGTTTCGGGCAATCTCGGATGACGGTGCTCGAACAGCTCGGCGGAGTGGCCGAGCGCATGGTCCAGGGTGTCGCGGCCGACTGGGCCGAACCGCCGGGCGACCGGCTCAATATCGTCGCCGTGGACTGCCTCGCCGATCGGGCCGCCCCGCGACTGACCCGGCTGCCGGGACTACCGGACGAGATCTACCGTGGCGACGGCCAGCTCACCAAGCGTGAGGTCCGCACCCTGTCGCTCGCGGCGCTCGCGCCGTCCCCGGGCGAGCTGTTGTGGGATGTCGGCGGCGGATCGGGCACGATCGCCATCGAATGGTGCCGCACCCATCCGACCTGCCGCGCCATCACTTTCGAGCGGTCCGGTGCGCGACGGGGCCAGATCGCCGCCAACGCGCTGGCCCTCGGGGTGCCGGGGATCACGGTGCTCGGTGAGGTGCTCGAGGAGTTGGCGGACGACGAATTCCCCACGCCGGACGCGATATTCCTCGGCGGCGGACTGACCCAGCGGGGCCTGTTCGAGAACTGCTGGGTCAAACTGCGATCTGGTGGACGCCTGGTCGTCAACGCGGTCACCGCGGAGGCGGAGACGCTGCTGGGCGCGTGGTCGGCCGAATTCGGCGGTGCGTTGACCCGATTCCAGGTCTACCGCGCCGAACCACTCGGCGGATTCACCACCTGGCGGCCGCATCTGCCGATCACCCAGTGGGCAGTGGTGAAGGATGGGTGACCGGTCCCGCCGGGTCCTGATCCTCGGCGGCACCCGGGAGGCGCGGAACCTCGCCGAAATGATGAGCAGCGACAGTGGATTCACTGCAGTGTCCTCGCTGGCCGGTCGGGTTAGCGAGCCCGTTCTGCCGGTGGGAGAGGTCCGGATCGGTGGATTCGGTGGCGTGGACGGCCTGCGGAACTGGCTGGGCGACAACGATATCGACGTGGTGATCGACGCCACCCATCCGTTCGCGGGCGTCATCTCCGCTCATGCGGCCGCCGCGGCCGCGGCGCTGGATCTGCCTGTGCTGCACGTACGTCGGCCGGGATGGCGGAAACATCGGGAAGATCGGTGGATCCGGGTGCCCGATATCGCGGCGGCGGTCGATACCGCCGCCGGGCTGGGATCCCGGATATTCCTGACGATCGGCCGTCAGGAGGTCGGCGCGTTCGCGGACCTGACCGGCAGCTGGTTTCTGATCCGCGCGATCGATCCGCCGAGCGCGAAACTGCCACCGAATCATGAATTGTTGCTGGCGCGTGGACCTTTCGCCATCGAGGACGAGATCCGCCTGCTGACCGAACGTCGGATCGATGTCCTGGTCACCAAGGACAGCGGGGGAGAGCTGACCGTGGCCAAACTGTTCGCGGCGCGCGCCTGTGGTATTCCCGTCGTCATGATCGATCGCCCATCCCTGCCCGCTGGCGCGCGGACTGCGGAATCGGTTGCCGCCGCGTGGGATTGGCTGCGCAGACTGCCGTGACCACGAACGCCTCGGGCCGTTGCGGCCGGAATGCGCTGTAGCCGTGAAAGAGTGACTATCCGGCAGGGCTGTCGTCTGCGGACCGTGCGAGCAACCTGGGCAGCCGATCGAACCAGTCCAGCACCGCGCGTTCGTAACCGATCCCGAAATCCAGTGTGGCCCTTTCGCACCGGGATCGCGTGTCGTCGATCCCCGCGAGATAACGCTCGAGTCGTTCCTCGTGGATCGTGCGATTGGCGGCGATGATCCGATTCAGCCGCTCGGGTTCGACGAATTCGCCGAACGCCAGCGTCAGCAGCAGCGGCACCCGGATGGTTTCCGCGCCCGGATCGCGGGCGATCCACTGCGCGAAGGCTTCCCGCCCGGCCTCGGTGATCCGGTACGGCGTGCGCTCGCGCACCCCCGTCTGTCCCTTCTCCACCAGGCCGATCCGGTCCATTGCGGCCAATTCGCGGTACACCTGGCTCTGCGTGATCGTCCAGAAGTCCCCGATCCGCTCCTGAGCCAGATTCACCAGATCCCACCCGGCCATCGACCCCTCGTGCAGAAAACCCAGCAGCGAGGCCGCGGTCGAGTTCAGACCCCGCTTCGATTCACCCTCGGCCATATCCACCCTTCCACATCAACGTTCCACATTGGAATATTAACGCTCGGATCGGAAGCCGTGCTCAGGGGGTCGCGTACCGCCGGGAGGTGAACACCCGGCGACCGGCCGGAGTGTCGAATGCGGTTGTGGTGGAGGCTCCGATGATCAGCAGTGTGCGCATGTCCACCTCGGCGGGATCGAGTTCGGACAGGGTGAGCACGCGAACCGATTCGGCCGGACCGCCGACGTCGCGGCCCAGAACCACCGGCGTATCCGGCTTGCGGTGTTCCAGGATCAGGTCGCGCAGTGCCGCCACCTGCCAGGTGCGCTGCGAGGACGCCGGATTGTACACCGCGATGGCCATATCGGCGGACGCCACCGCCGATATGCGCTGTGCCACCGTCTCCCACGGCTTGAGCCGGTCCGACAGCGAGATCATCGCGAAATCGTGTCCCAGCGGCGCTCCCACCCGGCTCGCGACCGCACTCGCGGCGGTCATTCCGGGCAGCACCCGGACCGGGACCTCGCGCCACTGCGGATCGGCCGATTCCTCGACCACCGCCGCGGCCATGGCGAATACGCCCGGATCTCCGGAGGAGACAACCGCGACCCGCGCGCCGTGTCTGGCCAGATCCAGTGCCATGGCGGCGCGTTCGGATTCGACCCGATTGTCGCTGGCGTGGCGGCGTTGACCCGGCCGGACCGGCACCCGGTCGATATAGGTGGTGTAGCCGACCAGATCCGTCGCCTCGGACAGTGCGCGGGCGACCTCGGGGCTGGTCCAGTCCGGTGATCCCGGACCGAGACCGACCACTACGACCTCCCCGATTGCCGGGCGATCATCCTGCGGCGCTACGGTTTCCGAGATTCGGGTGCGGTGCGTGGCATCCGCCGCGGTGAGCGGAATCTCGGTCGTCGGAGTCGGTCCCGGTACGACGGTGATCGCGAAGTACGGCACCTCGGCCGCATCCACCTCGCCCGCGCGCAGCACTCGCTGACGTCCGGTGCTGGCCCGCTCGACGTAGTACGCGTCGTCCAGTCGCCCCGCATCCGAAAGTGCTTGCCGCACACTCGGATATGTGCGCCCCAACTTCATCACCACGGCCGCGTCGGCTTCGGTCAGGCGGCGGGTCAGCTCCTCGGCGGGCAGGGTGCCGGGCAGGACGGTCAGCACCTGATCGCCTTCCACCAGGGGTGTGCCCAGTGCGGCCGAGGCGGCGCTGACCGAGGTGATGCCCGGGATGATCTCGGCCTCGAACCGATCGGCCAAGCGGCGGTGCATATGCATGTACGAGCTGTAGAACAGCGGATCTCCGGCAGCCAGCAGCGCCACCGAGCGCCCGGCCGCGAGATGGGCGGCGAGGGTGGCCGCGGCCTGTTCGTAGAACTCGTCGATGGCGCCCTGATAGCCGCCCGGATGGTCGGTGGTCTCGGTCGTCACCGGGTAGACGAGGTGTTCCTCGAGTTGTCCCGGGCGCATGTAGGCCGCGGCGATGCCGCGGGAGATGCTGCGGCCGTGCCGAGCGCTGTGAAAGGCGATGACATCGGCCTCGCCGATGATCCGGGCGGCCTTGACCGTCACCAGTTCCGGATCGCCGGGGCCCAGACCGATACCCCACAGTTTGCCCGCGCGCGGCTGCGCGGAACGAGGGGGCGGTGTCGACGCGGCGGGCTGTTGCGTGCGGTCCTGTTCGCTCATTCCTGTTCGCTCGCAATCGCATTCAGTGCCGCCGCGGTGATCGCGCTGCCGCCGCGCCGCCCTCGGACGGTCAGATACTCCACGTCGCCGAATTCGGTCAGCGCCTGCTTGGATTCCGCGGCGCCGATGAAGCCGACCGGGATGCCCAGCACCGCGGCGGGCCGGGGCGCACCCGCGTCGAGCATGTCCAGCAGGTGGAACAGCGCGGTCGGCGCATTGCCCACCGCGACCACCGCGCCGTCCAGGCGGTCACGCAGAAGTTCCAGTGCCGCAACCGATCTGGTATTGCCCATGGTCTGTGCCAGTGCCGGAACCCGGGGATCGCCGAGCAGGCACATCACCTCGTTGTCCGCGGGCAGGCGTTTGCGCGTCACCCCGGCGGCGACCATGTTGGCATCACACAGGATCGGCGCACCCGCTCGCAGCGCGGTCCGCGCACTCGCGACGACGTGCTCGCTGTGGTCCACGTCGGCGGCCAGATCGACCTGCCCGCAGGCGTGGATCATGCGGACCACCACCTGCGCGACGTCGGCCGGGAACCGGGCCAGATCCGCCTCGGCCCGGATGGTCGCGAACGAGCGCCGATAGATCTCGGCCCCGTCGGTGAGGTAGCTGGTACGCACGTCGGACATGGCGTACACCATAGTTCCCGGTCCCGGGGCTTCCCGGACCGAGTGTGTCAGCGGGGGACGGGCGGGCTGATGCGGTAGCCGTCCGATTCGGCCACCACGTCGGTGACCACGCCGCGTGGGCGGCCGCAGCGGCGCTCGCATCCGGACCAGTGCTGACGTCCCGGAACCGCGATTTCCTCGACGGTCAGGCCCACCCCGGCAGGCGGTGTGCCGCTCGGCGACACCCGCCCTTCGGTGACCGCGTCGGCGGCGTCCGCGCGCACATCGGTGCGGGATTTGGCACAGCCGGGTTGTCCGGCGCACGCCGTCACCAGCAGCCACGGCGAGGCGGCGTCGAAGATCAGGCCCATCGGGGCCAGGACGCGCACCACCTGTTCGGCGGTCCACTCGTCCAGGTCGGACAGGATCAGGCTGCGCCACGGCGTGAGAACGACCGGACGGTCCACCGCGGCGAGGAATTCGGCCGTCCGGGCGGGCAGCGCACCCAGTCGCACACCCGCACCGAGGCTCACCAGACCGTCGTCCTGGGCGAACCAGCCGATCGGAATATCCTGTGGCGCTGGTGGTTCCAGTGGATCGGCGGTCGGTTCCAGGCCGAGTGCCGCGACGATTCGCGCGGGTCCGTCGGCGATCTCGCGCAGCCGCCACTGTTCGCCGCGCAGCGCCTGGAACTCATGTGCGGCAGCGAGTAGCACCTCGACCGCCTGTGTGCCCGGTACCCGGATGCCGCTGTCCCGCTCGCCCAGCAGTAGCGCGTAGTCGTCCGCGCCCACGGCGTGGATGCCGAAATCGCCGCCGAGGCCGCTGACGTCGCCGCGCCCGTCGTCGAGGGTGAACAGCACGCGGCCGGGGAGATCGGCCAGGGCCGGTGCCGCGCGCAGGGCGTCGTCCAGCCGGGGGATCAGATCTCGGATGTCGGCCAGGCCGCCGAGCCGTCCGGACAGCGGTGAGGCCACGATGTTGCGCACGCGCTCGTGGGTGCGGCTGGGCAACAGGTCCGCGCTCCCGAGCCGGGCGGCCAGTGCCTCGGCATCGCCGATTCGGCGGAGCTGGACGTTGCCGCGCGAAGTCAACTCGATGCCGCCGTCGCCGAGATCGCGGGCGGCCTCGGCCAGGGCCAGCAGCTGATCCGGGCGCAACCGGCCGCCGGGCAGGCGGATACGCGCCAGCGATCCGTCGGCGGCCTCGTGCAGGCGCAGCACGCCGGGGCAGGAGTCAGGGGCGGAGCGAGTCATGATCCACCCAGCGTACGGCTCGTCCGGGCATAGTCCGCCGCGGGTGAGTTTCGGCTCCGCACCATGGTCGGGGCGGTTCGATCACGCGATCAGGGCCGAGGTTGCACCTGGTGTGAGCGAACCGGTGTCAGCATGGCGCGGCGGCGCAGTGCGCGCGGGGTCTGATCCCACTTGTCCGCCAGCAGATTCGGTGTCGCGTGATGGTCGGCGTGATCGCGGCGCACCGTGGTGGTGATCAGGGTCAGTGCGTAGACCAGCGTCAGCGCGAACAGAACGCCTGCGATCATCGCGTACCCGGTGTGTCCGGTACCCGCCGCGGTCAGCGTCATGGCCAGCGTCGCGAAGCCGAGCAGCGCGCAGAAATAGCCGGACCAGGCGGTGAAATGATTGCGTCGAACCCAGTTCGGAGTCATGGACATACGCTCAGGGTCCTCTCCTGCCGGTGCGCCTCAGCGCACGGGCGCGACGCGCCCACGGCGGATCAGGAACATAGCTGTCGGACAACAGATGTGGCGTTTCGTGATGGCGAATCCGATCGGAATGTGCCGTGGATTCGAAGATGAGCAGACCCGCTATCGCGATCACCGCGCACGCTCCGGCCGCGACGATCGTCAGCGAGTTGTTCTGGGCGGCAGACGCCAGTGTCATCGCCAGCAAGGCGACAGCAACCATCATGCAAACAATTCCTGACCAGGCGGCGAACCGATTTCGCCTGGCCCACCCTGGTGAGTTCGGCATAGATCGAGCGTACGCCGCCGACATCTGTTCCGGGAGGGTGTGTGCCAGGTCGTTATGGGCGCTCGGCGGAGGTGTCGGTGCGGCGCGGTAGCATCCCGGTGCCTGCCTGTCCCGAGGAAACCGGTGCAATTCCGGTGCGGTCGCGCCACTGTGACAGTCAGACCCTCCCGGCAGGCACGAATCCCTGATGGGCGCGAAACCCGAGGAAAGGCCGATCGTGATCCTGCTGCTGTCCACCTCCGACACCGACCTGCTGTCCGCGCGGGCCAGCGGTGCCGACTACCGCCTCGGCAATCCGGCGCGACTGTTGCCGGACGATCTGCCCGCCCTGCTCGACGGCGCGGATCTGGTCGTGGTGCGCATCCTGGGCGGTCGCCGGGCCTGGGAGCAGGGGCTCGACACGGTGCGCGCGAGCGGCGTCCCGGTGGTCGCGCTGGGCGGGGAGATGGCCCCCGATGCCGAGCTGATGGAGTGCTCGACCGTGCCGGGCGGCGTCGCCGCGGACGCGCACAATTATCTGGCCGCGGGTGGTGCGGAGAATCTGCGGCAGCTGCACAATTTCCTGTCCGACACCGTGCTGCTCACCGGATACGGCTTCGAGCCGCCGGTCCACCTGCCGAACTGGGGCGAACTCGAGCGGGCCTCGCGTGCGGACGTCACGGGTCCCACGGTCGCGGTGCTGTACTACCGCGCCCAACATCTGGCCGGGAACACCGCCTATATCGAGGCGCTGTGCGCGGCGATCGAAGAGGCCGGGGCGCGCCCGCTGCCGCTGTACTGCGCGTCGCTGCGCACCGCGGAACCGGAGCTGATCGCCACGTTGCGCGGTGCCGATGCCCTGGTGGTGACGGTGCTGGCCGCGGGCGGCACCAAACCCGCCACCGCATCCGCCGGAGGCGACGACGAGGCATGGGACATCGGCGCGCTCGCCGATCTGGACGTGCCGATTCTGCAGGGTCTGTGCCTGACCACCGGCCGCGAGCAGTGGGCCGACAGCGACGAAGGACTGTCCCCGCTGGACGTGGCCACCCAGGTGGCCGTGCCCGAATTCGACGGCCGCATCATCACGGTTCCGTTCTCGTTCAAGGAGTTCGACGAGGAGGGGCTGTCCGCCTACGTGCCCGATCCCGAGCGTGCGGCGCGGGTGGCCGGGATCGCGGTGCGGTACGCGCGACTGCGGCATATTCCGGCCTCGGACAAGCGGATCGCGATCGTGTTGTCGGCCTATCCGACCAAGCACGCCCGGATCGGCAACGCCGTCGGCCTGGACACGCCGGCCAGCGCCATCGCGCTGCTGAGTGAGATGCGTTCGGCCGGTTACGATCTGGGTGAGCAGGGGGAGATCCCAGGGCTCGAGCAGGCCGATGGTGACGCTCTGATCCACGCCCTCATCGCGGCAGGTGGTCAGGATCCGGACTGGCTGACCGCCGAACAGTTGGAGGGCAACCCGATTCGCATCGGCGCGGCTGCCTACACCGCCTGGTTCGACACCTTGCCCGCGGAGTTGCGTGCCGCGGTCGTGCAGGCGTGGGGTGAGCCGCCGGGACAGATGTACGTCGACCGGTCGGCCGATCCGCGCGGTGAGATCGTCATCGCCGCACTGCGATTCGGCAACGTGGTGCTGATCGTGCAGCCGCCGCGCGGCTTCGGGGAGAATCCGGTCGCGATCTACCACGATCCGGATCTGCCGCCGAGTCACCACTATCTGGCCGCCTACCGCTGGCTGGCCGCGCCGGACGGTTTCGCCGCCGACGCCATGGTCCACCTGGGCAAGCACGGCAACCTGGAATGGTTGCCCGGCAAGACGCTCGGCATGTCCTCGACCTGCGGAACCGATGCCGCACTGGGCGATCTGCCGCTGATCTATCCGTTCCTGGTGAACGATCCCGGCGAGGGCACCCAGGCCAAGCGTCGCGCCCACGCCACCCTGGTCGATCACCTGATTCCGCCGATGGCGCGGGCGGAGACCTACGGCGACATCTCCCGGCTCGAGCAGTTGCTGGACGAGCACGCCAACATCTCCGCGCTGGATCCGGCCAAACTGCCCGCCATCCGTCAGCAGATCTGGACGCTCATGCGCGCGGCCGAGATGGACCACGATCTGGGGCTGACCGAGCGCCCGGACGAGGAGTCCTTCGACGACATGCTGCTGCACGTCGACGGCTGGCTGTGCGAGATCAAGGATGTGCAGATCCGCGACGGCCTGCACATCCTCGGTCAGGCGCCCAGCGGTGCGGCCGAGGTGGATCTGGTGCTGGCCATGCTGCGCGCCCGGCAGCTCTGGAGCGGTGAGGATCACGTGCCGGGTCTGCGAGAGGCGTTGGGGCTCAGCGAATCCGGGGACGAATCGCGCGAACGTGTCGACGCCTTCGAGAAGCGGGCACGCGAGCTCGTCTCGGCAATGCAGGAGACGGGCTGGGCGGCCTCGGAGATCGATGCGCTCACCGAGCGCCTGGTCGCGGATTCCGATGTGGATCCCGAACGTCTGGATGCGGTGCGCCGGGTACTCGGCTTCGCCGCGACCGAGGTGGTGCCGCGGCTGCGGCAGACCGGCGTGGAGATCACGCGCATCCTGCACGCGCTCGACGGCGGGTTCATCCCGGCCGGACCCAGCGGATCGCCGTTGCGCGGGTTGATCAACGTGCTGCCCACGGGCCGCAACTTCTACTCGGTGGACCCCAAGGCGGTGCCCTCGCGACTGGCCTGGGAGACCGGTCAGGCGATGGCCGATTCGCTGCTCGAGCGGTACCGGGCCGATCACGGCGACTACCCGCGTTCGGTCGGGCTGTCGGTGTGGGGCACCTCCGCCATGCGCACCTCCGGCGACGATATCGCCGAGGTCCTGGCGCTGCTGGGGGTGCGGCCGATCTGGGACGAGGCGAGCCGGCGCGTCACCACGCTGGAGGTGATTCCGCAGGCCGAGCTGGGCCGCCCGCGTATCGACGTGACGGTCCGCATCAGCGGGTTCTTCCGCGATGCCTTCCCGCACGTGCTGGCCATGCTCGACGACGCCGTCCAGCTGGTCGCGAACCTCGACGAGCCGGACCGGTTGAACTACGTGCGAGCACACAGCCGGGCCGATCTGGCCGAGCACGGTGACGAACGTCGTTCCACCACACGCATTTTCGGCTCCAAGCCGGGGACCTACGGCGCGGGTCTGCTGCAGCTGATCGATTCGGGCAGCTGGCGCACCGACGACGATCTGGCGCAGGTCTACACCGCGTGGGGTGGTTTCGCGTACGGGCGCGATCTGGACGGCGCACCCGCGTCCGACGACATGCGCGCCGCATATCGCCGGATCGCGGTCGCCGCCAAGAACACCGACACCCGCGAGCACGATATCGCCGACTCGGACGACTACTTCCAGTACCACGGCGGCATGGTGGCCGCCGTGCGCGCGCTCACCGGCACGAATCCCGAGGCGTACATCGGTGACAGCACTCGTCCCGACGCGGTGCGCACCCGCACCCTGTCCGAGGAGACCGCCCGCGTGTTCCGGGCGCGCGTGGTGAATCCGCGCTGGCTCGAGGCCATGCGGCGGCACGGGTACAAGGGGGCGTTCGAGATGGCCGCCACCGTGGACTATCTGTTCGGCTACGACGCGACGACCAATGTGGTGGCCGACTGGATGTACGAGAAGCTCTCGGAGAGTTACGTATTCGACGAGACCAACCGCAAGTTCATGGAGCAGTCGAATCCGTGGGCGCTGCACGGTATCGCCGAGCGGCTGCTCGAGGCGGCCGAGCGCAAACTGTGGGAGCAGCCCGAACAGGAGACTCTGGACAAGCTGCGGCAGGTGTACCTGGAGACCGAGGGCGAGCTCGAGTAGCGCGGTACGCCCGGGGGCGTATGGCGGGGTCCGACCGCGGACGGATGCACGCGCTCCGGGCACGGCCTAGCGTTGTGGCATGACCTGGGACGAACTGGCGAACAGTAAGTACGCGCTGCTCACGAGCTACAAGAAGGACGGCACCGCGGTCGGTGCGCCCGTGTGGGTGGCGCCGGACGGGGATCGAATCGTGGTGTGGACCTACGCCTCGTCGTGGAAGGTGAAGCGGATTCGGCGCAATCCGCAGGTGCGGCTGCAATCGTGCGACAACCGGGGCCGCACCACCTCGGCGGAAGTGCTGAACGGAACGGCCGAGGTGCTCGACTCGTCGGGGACCGAGCGGGTTCGCGGGATCGTCGGCCACAAGTACGGTGTGATCGGCACGATCCTGATCCGCGCGCACAAACTGGTGAAGGGGAGCGACGGCTCGGTTGGGCTGTCGGTCACCCCGCGGGACGGGGCTCAGTAGCGGCGGCCCCGTCGCGAGGCGGGCGGCTCAGGCGTCGGCGGTGATCTCGATGCCGATGGTGCCCTTCCGCCCGCGTCGCAACTGGCTGCCGACCACGACCAGCCAGCCCTGAATCGAGTACTTGCGCTTGATCAGTCGCCGCACTCGATCGCTGCCGGTGTCGTCGAGGATCCGCGCGGTGCCGTTGACGACCGTTCCGCGCGGGGTGCCGCTGACAGTGCAGGGCTGCATGGTCACCGCGGGATTGCGGCGGATCCGCTTGACCTTCCAGCTGTCGGTGACGGTCCAGACGTACAGTTTGCCGTCGTCCAGCGCCGCCCACAGCGGCGTACCGACCGGGGTGCCGTTCTTGCGAAAGCTGGTCAGCAGCACATAATTCGCGGTGCCGACCGCGCCGAAGGGATTGTCCACGCACGCAGCCTAGCGCCGAGCCGTGCTGTGCACACTTCCGGCGCATGTGTTTCGCGGTGCAGACGAACGATGGGGCAGCCGGAGGTGCCGATGGCCGTCGCACGGTCGTCCGCACTGCTGCCGTGCCGGGGAGATAATGGTGAAATATCTACCCGGACAACCAGATCCGGAACCTCAGGCGGCGAGGGTGAGGATGCGCGGCCCCTCGTCGGTGACGGCGATGGTGTGCTCGCTGTGCGCGGTGCGCGAACCGTCGGCCGAGCGCAACGTCCAGCCGTCGGGGTCGACGAAGATGCGATCGGTGGTCGCGGCGAACCACGGTTCGATGGCGATGGTGAGCCCGCGGCGCAGCTTGAATCCGCGCCCCGCGCGGCCGTCGTTGGGGATGTGCAGATCCTCGTGCATGGTGCGGCCGATGCCGTGACCGCCGAATTCGGTGTTGATCGGATACCCGTGCGCGCGGGCGACGGCGGCGATCGCGGCCGAGATGTCACCGACCCGATTGCCCGGCACGGCCACCTCGATGGCTGCCGCGAGCGCCTCCTCGGTGGCGGCGACGAGCCGTTGATCGGCCTCGGCGGGGGTGCCGACGATCACCGTGACGGCCGAGTCGGCCGCCCAACCGTCGACCTCGACGGCCAGGTCCATGGTCAGCACGTCGCCGTCGCGCAGTACATAGTCGAACGGAAGTCCGTGCAGCACAGCGTCGTTCACCGACAGGCAGACGGTGTTGCGGAACGGGCCGCGACCGAAGGACGGCGAATAGTCCCAGTAGCACGACTTCGCGCCACGCTCCTGGATGCGTCGCCGCACATGCAGCTCGAGGTCGAGCAGGTTCACGCCCACCTGGGCGCGCTCGCGCAGTTCGGCCAGGATCTGGCCGACGAACTGCCCGGTCACGCGCATTTTGTCGATCTCGTCGGGCGTCTTCAGCTCGACCACGGGTACCTCCTTGATGGTATTTAAATACCAACGTAGCGCATCCGGTATTTGTATACCAAGCCGCTTGCGGTATTTGAATACCACTCGTAGTCTGTCGGCATGGTCCGTCTCCCGCTCACTCCCGCGCAGGTGGAAGCGGGTCGTCGCCTGGGCGCCTTCCTGCGCTCGGCCCGCGCGGGCCGGGATCTCGGCGATATCGCACAGTCCGCCGGCATTTCACCGGAAACCCTCCGCAAGATCGAGTCCGGCCGGCTCCCCAGTCCCGCCTTCGGCACCGTCGTCGGCCTGAGTCGGGCCCTGGACATTCCGCTGCAGGACCTCGCCGACGTCTGGCAATCCGCCGCCCTCGCCGAATCGGCCTGAGTGACATCGGGTCGAGTTCTGTCCGTGGCCGCCTGGTCGCACCGTGTTCGAATCTATTGGCGCACAGGGGTTCCCGTGCTCGATTCGGTGTCGTGACGGCGGGCGCGGAGTGCGGCGGCCACGAACGCCATGACCGACGGGCGCTGGTCGTGTTCGTTCCGGGCCAGGACGAGGTGGCTCGGCGGGGCGTCGGAGACGGGGATGCAGACCAGGTCCGGTGGGGTGTTCTCGACCAGTGAGCGGGGGAGTATCGCGATCATGCGGCCCACCGAGATCATGTGCATCATCTGGACCACATCGGAGACCTCGGGGCCGGTGCCCTCGTCGCCGGGCAGGCCCTTCCAGCACGGAAGCGTCTCGCCTTCGAGGTCGGACATCCGTACCGATGCGCGGTCGGCGAGGCGGTGCCGATGCGGGACGATGACCACGCGGTCCTCGGTGTGCAATATCTCGTGGGCGAGGCCGTCGAGGTCGTCGAAGGGTGCGTAGAGCAAACCGACGTCGGCGCGGTCCTCGCGCAGGAAGTCGGTGCGGTCGACGGGGCCGCTGAACAGGATATCCACCCGACGGGCGTCCGGCTGGTGGGAGTATTCGGCCAGAATTCCGGACAGCAGCCCGGCATCGCCGCCGGGTTTGAGCACGAGCCGCAGGTGGGTCTGGGCGTCACCGGCGTGCCGGGCGTTGCGGACCGCGGCGCTGACCGCATTGAGCGCGTGCCGTCCGTGTTCACGCAGGGATTCCCCGGCCGGGGTGAGTTCGACATGTCGGCTCGAGCGCACGAACAGCGGAACGCCGAGCCTGCTCTCGATTCGCCGGATCGCCTTGGACAGCGCCGGTTGCGCGATCGACAGCTGGACCGCAGCCCGGCCGAAATGCAGTTCGTCGGCGACCGCGATGAAGTACTCGAGCTCCCGGGTTTCCAGTTCGACCATGCCTCCAGGTTATCGCCGGATAACGAACAGGTCTTGGACGGATGCGATGTGATCGACCGAGAATTACCTCATGATCAACCACACGATGATTGTTTCCTTCGATCGGCCACTGCCCGACGACGAGCTCGACCGATACCTCGCGGATATCGAACAAGCCATGCTCGCCACCGGGCTCACACAGTCGATCGTGACGCGGCGGCATATCCCGATTCCCGGTGAGGAAGCCATTCCGGCGCTGATCGCGACCGCGATCGTGCAGATCGGCCTGCCCGATGTCGAGACGCTGGGGAAGGCATTCGCCGCGCCCGGCGTGCACGAGGTCATCGATCGCTGGCAGTCGCGGCACCCGTACAAGGTGGCCTGGGCGAACCACGAGTCACTGGTATGAGCGCCGAAGGTAGGAAGATCGGCCTGGTCACCGGCGCGGGCAGTGGGATCGGCCGGGCGGCGGCGGTGGCCTTCGCCCGCGAGGGCGCCGCGGTCGCCGTGCTCGACATCGACCCGAGTGCGGCGGCCGAGACCGTCGACGCGATTCGGGCGGACGGCGGTGAGGCGCTGGCTGTCACCGTCGACATCGCGGCGGAATCCTCGGTGCGAGCTGCGGTCGAGCGCGTGGTCCAGGCATACGGCGGCCTGAATTTCGCCGTGAACAACGCGGGGCTGGCCTCGCATCATCGGCGGCTCGACGAGATGACTCTGGACGAATTCGACCGGGTGATCCGCGTCAACCTGGCCGGGACCTTTCTGTGCATGAAATACGAGCTGCCGCTGCTCGCGGGTGGCGGCGCGATCGTGAACGTCGCCTCGAACGGCGGTCTGTACGCGATCCCGACCGCTCCGGCGTATGTGGCCGCCAAACACGGCATCGTCGGGCTCACCAAGGTCGCCGCGGTCGACTACGCCGACCGGAACATCCGGGTCAACGCCGTCTGTCCGGGGCCGACCCTGACTCCCGGATTCGAGCAGGTGGCCGCGGGTACCGACATGGTCGCGCGGCAGTCCGCGAACACTCCGCTCGGCCGGTTGGCGACACCGGGGGAGGCGGCTGCGGCGGCGGTCTGGCTGTGCTCGGACGCGGCGTCCTACGTCACCGGAATCGCACTGTCGGTCGACGGCGGTCGGCGGGCATGAGCGGGCGGCTGGGCTCCGGACAGGAGGAGTCGATGGGTAGGTCGAGCGAAGAGTTTGTGGCACAAGGTGATCGGGCAGCCGCACCCGTCGGGCACGACCTGCGCGTCATCGCGGTGGAGGAGCATATGTCCACCGAGGAATTCCTCGGTGTCGCACACGGTGTGGATGTCGCGCCGGGTGACGAGGTCGAAGTGGATCTGCTCCGGGCAATAGAGCGTGATCCGGATCTTCGGACTAGGCTCACCGATATCGACGCCCGGCTGCGCGAGATGGACGCACTCGGCCAGGACATGGCGGTACTGAGTCTGAATCCTCCTGGCGTGCAGGCATTTCCGGCGGCCGATGCGGTGCCGCTGGCGAGGCTGTTCAACGATGCGCTGGCCGAGATCGTGCGGCGTCGTCCGGACCGGTTCGGTGGACTGGGCACGGTGACGCCGCAGGATCCGGTGGCCGCGGCCGAGGAGATCGAACGAGGAATGGGTCCGCTCGGGCTCAACGGCGTCATGATCAATTCGCACACCGGCGGGCGGTACCTGGACGAACCGGAATTCGGTCCGCTGCTGGCGGCGGCCGAGGCCAACCGCGCGCCGATCTACCTGCATCCGCGCGCGCCGAGCATGCCGGTCTACCGCGACTACGGGATGCCGGGGGCGATCTGGGGTTATCAGGCCGAGGCCGGGCTGCACGCCATGCGGCTCATCCTCAGCGGAACGCTGGATCGCTACCCGGATCTGACCATCGTCCTCGGGCATCTCGGCGAGGGAATTCCCTACTGGCTCAGGCGAATCGACAATCGGCACGGATTCGCGACGCGGACGATCGGGGCAGCAACACCGATGCCGAAACTGTCGTTGACTCCCAGTGAGTACTTCCGCCGCAATATGGTGATCACCACCAGCGGAATCGACGATCCGGACGTGCTCGAACTGGCTCTGCGCGCGGTCGGGCAGGACGCGATCATGTTCGCGATCGACTACCCGTACGAGGATCCCGCAGCTGCGGTGACCTTCCTGCGCGACGCCCCGTTGAGCGACGATCAGCGAACCGCGATCGCCCACCGCACGGCCGAGCGGGTGTTCGGCATCACCGGGACCCGGTCGGGATAGTTCGCTGTATTCGCTCGAATAGGTGGCATCGGCCGCAGACGTCGCGCGATCGACTACGAACCGCGTAGCGCTGAATCGAACACGGGCAGTAGGGTATCCGCGATGTCCGCACGGGTCGGCAGCGAGGCCAGGGCGTCGGGTGGGCTCAGATGGCGTTGCAGGGCGCGCTGATGCGCCGCGCCCGCCAGCAGGAGAGCCGCGGGACGCAGGTCGGCGGTCGCGGCGCGGGGGGACAGGTGGGCGAGAATCGCATCGACCGCGCGGTGCGGGCCCAGATCCATGTCGCGACTGCGCTTTTCGTAGGATTCGCGCAGTTCGGCATCGGACTGGACGGCGGCGATGGCCGGAATGGCGGCGAGGTAGAACTCCTCGAGCGCGCCGAGCAGATCGAGCACGTCCTCGCGCAGGCTGTGCTCGGTTCCGGGCCGGTCCGCCAGGAGTTCCTTCAACGGCCGCAACTGATGCTGGATCACCGCGTGCAGCAGGCCCATCCGGTCGCCGAAGTGGTAGAAGATGCTCGATTCGGCGACGCCCGCCCGACGCGCGATCTCCTTGGTGGACGTGCGGGCCAGGCCGGATTCCGCGAGCGTCTGCTGTGCGCTGGCGATCACAGCCTCGCGCACGCCGGTGCGGGGACGGCCGCGGGCCGCGCGCTCGGGTGCCACATCGCCTCCTGAAAACTCGATTCGCTCTTGCAGTATGCCGCATCTCGTCGTATTTTCTGAGTATACACTCAGTAAATGCGCGATCCGGAGGTACTCGCCATGTCCAGTCCCGCCCCCACGACGCCGGCGCCCACACAGTCCCGGCTGCAGCGTTCCTGGGACGCCACCGTCCGCTACCTGCTGCGCTCCCGATTGCATCGCATCTTCAGCGGCAAACTGCTGATCATCACCGTCGTCGGTCGCAAGACCGGCCGCGAATACGCCAACCCGGTCGGGTATGCCTCCTACGAGGGGGATCTGCTGGTCGGCACCGCGGCCCGCTGGCGGCGTAATCTGCGCGACGGCGAATCCGTGCGGGTTACGTTGCGCGGGAGAGAGATCCGCGCCGACTGGGAGGTGATCACCGAAGAGGAACCGATCGTCGAGCTGTACCGGATCATCCTGGAACAGAATCCGGTCCACGGTCGCTTCGCCGGAATCAGCCTCGATGCCGACGTCAGCGTGAACCGTGCCCAGCTACGCGCCGCGTTGGCGGGCGGTACCGCTGTGGTCCGCTTGCGTCCGCGCGACGCATCCCGCTAGATCCATCGAATTTCCTTGTAGGCGAACGAAATTTGGATCTATCGGTGGGCGTACTCGCCGATGTCGTCCACGTAGTCGCGATATTCGGACAGCGCGTTGTCGAGTAACCGGGCGACCGCGGCCTGGATCGCGGAGGTGTCCGCGGGCTGGACGGTGACGGTGCGATTGCCGGTTTCCATGTAGCGGCCGTCCTCATGGATGTCGTACCAGCGCACCGCGCCCACCTTGTGGGGCTGCTCACCGCCTCGATTGCGCGGCCCCCGGAACACTGTCACCACTCCGGCCCCGCCCGCCGGACGCCGGACCAAGTGTCGATACCGTTGCAGCGGAGTCGATTCCCCGGTGTAATGCAACGCCGACTGACGTTCGGGATACAGATCGGCCGCCGCGAAGGCCTGCGCGGGCCGCATCCCGGGCGAACACTGCGGCAGCACACCGGCGAGTACCGCAGAGAGCCGGTCGGAACTCACGATACTCAGCTCGATACGCGGGCGACGGGTGAATTGTATTGCGAGAGCGGCATGCCGGTCGTGGCGGGCCGCGGCGACCCGGATCGGCCCGGCCTGATCCGAGACGCCATGGATCTCGGCCCACACCTCCGGATCGGTCAATACGGTGAACGCCCGCCGCAGCAGGTCGGCCTGATTCCAACTCAGCCGACCCTGTTCGGAGTACTTGTGCTGGACCTGCTCCCAGAAGGTGTCGCGCTCGTTGACATGGCCGAATCGGGACAGATAATGCAGCGGATAGAGCATTCGGTCGTTCGCGGGCCCGAACCACAATGCCGCGAATTCCTCGTCCTCGAACGACCAAGTGGCCATTATTCACCTATCGTCGGCTGGACGTGCTCATCTCTTCCGGTCATTTCCGCGGTGTGCGACTCGTGCCGTAGGTCGACCTTCTTGCCCGTCCGATCCCGATCGCCTTCGTATCTGACCCGTAGTCGAGGTGGCCGATGGTCCGCGCCGGAGTGGTGGTGGCCCGGATCCGACATCACCTCCGCGGTGGCCGCCCCGGTGACCGCGGCCGCCGCGGGCTCGGCCAGGACATCGGGCGGTAGCGGATCCAACGTCGGGCGGGCGGGTGCGGCTTGCGCCGCCGGTGCCTGTGCGCCGGGCACGGGTGTGCTCGGCACCGGCTTGGGCACCGCAGGCGCCGGGGTCGAGGTGCCGGGCGCCGGGGCCTGTACGGTCGGCGCCGGAACCGGTGTGCTGGATCCCGGTGCGGGCTGGTTCGGCGCGTGTGCCGCGAAACTCGGTGCGGGCGTGGGGGTTACCGGTGCCGGTGTCGGTGCGCTGGGCGCCGGTGTGCTCGGTGTCGGCGCGCTGGGTACCGGTGCGGGCGTACTGGGTACCGGCGATGGAATCGCCGGGATGGACCCCGCCGAACCTGCCGAACCGAGTGCGGGTCCGGCGAGATTCGGCGTCGAGTTGCCCGGGACCGGCCCGGACGAACCGGTGGACGGCGCACTGGGCGCAGGCGTCGAGTTCGGAGCGGGAGCGGAGTTGGGCGAGGACCCGCCGGCGGGCGGATTCGCCATACTGTCGTGTCCGGGCCGAACCGCATCGGTGGAGGTGCCGGTGGACTGCGTCTGGGTCTGCTCCGGAGCCGCCGGGTGATCCGAGCCGGGTTGCTGATGGTCCGAGTTCGGTTGCTGCGGAGTGGAATTCGGCCGCTGTGCTGTCGAGTCTCGTTGGTCGCCATCCGGGGTGATTCCCGGTGAGTCGGTGTGCACCGAGGAGGGCGTGGTCGGGGCGGACTCGGCGGGAGTTGCGGTCGTCGGCCGCGTGGCCTTGGGGGCCGAGGTGTTCTCGTCCCGATCGGCTCGGGACGGTCGACTCGTCGTCGGCTGCTGGAACAGTACATCGCTCGTGCTGGGCGTCGCCGACGACGGATCGTGCAGGAACCGCCCGATGGTCGCGTCGACCGACGCCGGGAACGGCAGGTCGCGCAGCAGCGAGGTGACACTCGCCGGGGAGGTGGCATCCGGATCGGTGCCGTTGCGCCAAGCGGTCGGTTTCGTCGACGCCGCCGGGGCGTCGGAGTCGCTCGTGCTCGCCGGGTCGGTGCCGTCACCGTTCGCGAGGGGCGCCGCGGCGGGGAAGGTGGGAATCCGCTTGTCCTGATCGGTGAACGGCAGGACGTACCGCTGCTGCATCACCTGCCGCGCGTCGTCCTGGGCCTTGCTCGCATCGCGGGTCTGCCGGTCGAACCCGGACGGATCCTTGGTCTGATCGGCGCTCACCGGAACAGGTTCGGGAATGTACGCCTTGGTCGTGAGCGCGGCCTGAGCGGTACTGGAGACGGCCTGTCCGGCCGCGTCGAACAGATCCGCCAGCTCCCCGGCCTGTTTGCCGTAATCGACCAGGGCGGACACCGCGGCCTGCGCGGATGCGCCGCTCCACTGTCCGTCCACCGCCGAGCGCACGGCCTTGACCAGACCGGTGGTGGAGGTGCGCCACTGACTTCCGGCCTGCTGCCAGGCCGTGACGACGTCACCGGCGCTCTGCGCGACGGTCTGGAACGCGTCGTAGATCTGCTGATGCGTGAGCGCGTCGACGTTCTCCGGATCGGTGATGCCGGGCGGATCGTAGGTCGTCACAGCATCCCCTCACCCGGTGCCGCCGCAGAGCGCACGCTCATACCGCCTCCTCCGTAGCCGCCTGTGCCGCACGGAGTTTCGCGGCGAACTCGCTGTCCGTCTGTTGTAGTCGATCACAGATCGTGCGGAACAGGGTCTGCATCTCGTCGGCGGTCTTCCAGTGGTCCTGCAGGGTGTCGTAGGCGTTGTTGGCCCCGCCGCCGCCCTTGTCCCGGAAACGCTGCGCGATCGTGCGGGCCGAGGTGAGGATGTCGGTCTTCTCGCCCAGGCCCCACGCCTCGTGCGTCTGCACCTGCTGGACGAGTTTCTGGATCGCCTGGATCTCGGTCTTGCGTTGTTGCAGAGCCCGATCCAGCGCCAGGAACGCCTGCGGCTCCACATCGAGTGACACCGAGCCGGACTTGGCCTGTTCGATCAACGGACCGAATACCCGGCCCCCGCTGTCGTCTGTCATGCTGCCCCCGCTTCGACTGTGTGGCGGCGATTCTGCCATACGGGTCGACCGGTTGTGCGGCCATCGTGATTGTCCGTGGACCGGTCACGTCCGGTCCGGACGCGCCGTGCGTCAGGTCGCCCGGCTCACCGAGGACATGTGGAAGTCGGGAATTCGCAAGGTGGGCATGGCCGTTCGGGTGAACCAGTCCTTCCATTCGCGCGGCAGCGTGATCTCCGTAGCCCCGGCCTCGGTGGTGCGGCGCAGCAGGTCCAGCGGACTCTCGTTGAAACGGAAGTTGTTCACCGCGCCGGTGATCTCGCCGTCCTCGATCAGGTACACCCCGTCCCGGGTCAGGCCGGTCAGCAGCAGAGTGGCGGGATCGACCTCGCGGATGTACCACAGGCAGGTCAGCAGCAGGCCGCGGCCGGTGGCGGCGATCATCTCCGGCAGGGTGGCAGCAGAACCGCCGGTCATCAGCAGATTGTCGCCCGGAACCGTCACCGGCGCATCGAATTCCGCGGCGATCGCCCGGGGATACACCAGATTGTCGATGACGCCCTCGCGCACCCAGTCCACGCGTTGCGCCGGGAGGCCGTTGTCGAATACCGACACCGAGTCCGAGGAGGACGCGGTCGCCACGAAGGGCAGATATTCGAGTCCCGTCGCGCTGGGGTCGGAGTAGAGGGTGAGCGGAATGTCGGTGAGCCGCTCGCCGATTCGGGTGCCGCCGGCGCGCGAGAAGGCGGTGTGTCCCTCGTTCGCGCCGCGGCCCTGCATCTCCCAGGCCATGTTGATCAGCAGATCCGCGACCGCCGAGGGCGGCAGCAGCGTTTCGTAACGTCCGGCGGGCAGCTCCACCCGGCGCGCGTTCCAGTCCAGCCGCCGCGCGAGTTCGGCGAGCAGGCCCGGGGTGTCGACATCGGTGAAATCCAGGGTGCCCGCACCGACCCACGCGCTCGCGACATCCGATGCCGGGCCGCGCTTTCCGTTGATCTCCACCGATCCGGTCGGCTGGGTCCAGCGGCGGCGGATACCGGTGGAGGTGCCCAGCCACGTGGTGTGCAGCTGATGGTGCGCGAAGCCGTACAGCCGGTCCGCGCCGTCGAATCCGGTGGCCAGATCGCGGGCCAGGCCGGTGAACACCTCGATACCGGTGGCCGCGGGGTCCGCGGCCCAGTCCGGATCCAGATGCAGCCCGACCGCGTCGGGCTCGAGCAGCGGCACCGCGTCGCGGGCCGGTGCGGCCGAGCGCGCGGCCTCTTCGCTCGCGCGCACCACCGCCTCGATATCGGCCGCGTCGACGCTGGTGGAACTCACGCTGCCGACCCGGGCCGAGGTGGGCCCCTCGCGCAGGATCGACACCACCGACCACTCCCGCGAGATCGTGGATCCGTTGGTGGTCATGGAATTTCCGGCCCAGCGCAGCGACGCCTCGGCGGCGTCGGTGACCAGCACGATCGCCTCGTCCGCTCGCGACGCGGCCAGCGCCCGCTCGACGACCTCCCCACCGTGAAGCACGCTCACCGCCCGGCCTCCGATCGGGTGTTGAGAATATTGACCCCGCGCACCAGCACCGACGGACAGCCGTGGCCGACCGCCGCGACCTGGCCGGGCTGGGCCTTACCGCAGTTGAACGCGCCGCCGAGCACCCAGGTCGACGGGCCGCCCACCGCCTCCATCGAACCCCAGAAATCGGTGGTGGTGGCCTGGTAGGCGACATCGCGCAGCTGACCGGCCAAGCGCCCGTTGCGGATCCGGAAGAATCGCTGTCCGGTGAACTGGAAGTTGTAGCGCTGCATATCGATCGACCACGACTTGTCGCCGACGACGTAGATGCCGTTCTCCACTCGGGAGATGAGTTCGTCGGTGCTGGTGTCGTGTTCGGGATCCGGTTGCAGTGAGACGTTGGCCATCCGCTGGATCGGGACGTGGTGCGCGGAGTCGGCGTACGAGCAACCGTTCGAGCGGTCCAGGCCCAGGCGCGGCGCGAACGCTCGATCCAGTTGATAGCCGACCAGAACGCCGTCGCGGATCAGATCCCAGCGCTGCCCGGCCACGCCCTCGTCGTCGTAGCCGACCGTGGCCAGGCCGTACGGTTCGGTGCGGTCGCCGGTGACGTGCATGATCGGCGTGCCGTAGCGCAGCGTGCCCAGCTTGTCCGGGGTGGCGAAGGAGGTTCCGGCGTAGGCGGATTCGTAGCCGATGGCGCGATCGTATTCGGTGGCGTGGCCGATGGATTCGTGGATGGTGAGCCACAGATTCGTCGGATCGATGACCAGATCGGCCGGGCCCGGGTCCACGGTGGGCGCTTTGACCTTCTCGGCCAGCCACTCCGGAATCCGCGCCAGCTCGCCGGTCCAGTCCCACACGCCGTCCTCGCCGGTCAGGTACTCCCAGCCGCGTGCGGCGGGTGCGGCCAGGGTGCGCATCGTCTCGAACGCGCCGGCCGTCGGATCGACCGTGATGGCCTCCAGCAGCGGATACACCCGCACCCGCTGCTGCGTGATCGAGGAGCCCGCGGTGTCCGCGAAATAGGTCTGCTCCTTGACCTGCAGCACATGCGCGGTGACGTGGTCGACGCCATCGGCGGCGGAGAGGCGTTCCGAATAGTCCAGCAGCAGTGCCGTTTTCTCCGGAGTCGGCACCTCGAACGGATCGATTCCGTAGTCCGAGACCCAGTGCACGTCGCGGTGCACGGGCTCATCGGCCAGGAGCACCTCTTCGCGATTGAGCGCCCGCAGCGTCGTCGCGACGGTCACCGCACGCCGGGCGACCTCGGCGGCGGCGTCGGCGGACAGGTCGGCGTGCGAGGCGAAACCCCAGGTGCCGTCGACGATCACGCGGACCGCGAAGCCCAGATCGGTCGAATCGGTGATCGCCTCGACGCGGCCGTCGCGCAACCGGATGGTCTGCTGGACGAGCCGGTGCACGCGCAGGTCGGCATAGTCGGCGCCGGCGGCACGCGCGGCCGCGAGCGCCGCATCGGCCAGGGCGGCCAGCGGCAGTGCGCGGAACTGTTCGTCCACGGCGCGAGGTGTGATGCTCACCTCGCACACGCTAATTGCTCGCGAAGCGGTCGTTCAACCGTATGCTCGGGAACGTTCCGGAATCCGGTGCGGCACAATACGACACGCCGCGCCATGCTGCATCGAGTGCAAGATTGCATGTTGTGCGATGTGGCGCGAGACGCAACGCGCGGACACGCTGCCTGCCCGGAATTCGCTGGCATATGCCGTACTGTCTGCCCGCGTGCCGCCATCAGCCCTCCGTGACCGCAAGCGGGAACGCACCCGCCGCGCCCTCCTCGAGGCCGCCGTCGACATGTTCGAGGCCCGTGGCTACGAGGCGACGACCGTCGCCGACATCGCCGCGGCAGCCGAGGTGGGCACCCGCACCTTCTTCAATTATTTCGAGAGCAAAGAGGAACTGCTGTTCCCGCAGCCGGACGACCGGGTGCACGCGGCCGTGCACGCGATCGCCACCCGCCGCCCGGACGAACGTCCCGTCGAAGTGCTGCTGCGCGCGCTACGGGCCGCCGGTGACAATCCCGGCGACCATCTCGGGGACACCCTGCCCGCCCGCATCGCGGTACTGCGAGCGCAGGTCTCGCGCACGGTTCCCGCGGTGAGCGGTCGCGGCGCGCACGCGCAACTGCTCGCCCAACAGGAGATCGCCCGTCATCTGCGCGTCGCGTTTCCCGAAGAACTCGACGAGGTCGGCGCGGCCGCGCTGGTCGGCGCCGTGGTCGGCGCCGTCTCGGGTGCGCTGACCGTGCTGTTCTCCGGGCGTCACGCCATCGAGGACGGGGAACGTCTGCAACGCAAGATTCGTGAGACGACCTCGCGGGTCCTCGCGCCGTGGCTGGCAGGGCCCCCGACCCGCGAAACCCGCCCGCTCCCCGTGGAGGCTCGAAATTGAATTGTGGCCTCGCGTAGGTAGCGGCGCGGCGGCCTGCACAGGTTCCGGCGGGAGTGGCTCTGTATTCGTGGCAGCCGCGCCGAAGAACTTCGGAGAGGTGACGCCCACATAGGCTGGGGTGGTGCGTCGATTCAGCTTGTGGCTTCGGGGGAAACCGCTCGTCGCCGATTCCATGTTGGCGGTCGCGCTGGTGCTGGTCGATCTGGCGACCATCGGGCACAAGCGGAATCTGTTGGTGTATCTCGTCTTCGCGGTGATCGTGCCGGTGCCGGTGATCTTCCGGCGCAAATATCCGCGTACGAGTGCGGCGGTGCTGCTCGCGCTGGCGATCGTGTCGACTGTGGTCAGTCGGTTGATCGGGGAGGATTTGCAGGTCACGGCGTTGGTGGCGGTCGGTATCGCGCTGTACACGCTGGTTGCGTACGTGGGTCGGCGGGAGGGGCTGATCTATCTGGTCGGTCTGGTGGTGGACGCCGCGCTCACGGATCTGCTGCTGCGCGAGTCGGTCCTGATGACGGTGGCGTTCCTGACGCTGTTCTACGCGCTGTGCTGGACGCTCGCCGAATTCCTCGGCGCCCGGCACGCGTACGACACGGAGGTGGCCGCGCGGCTGGCGGTGGCCGACTACGACCGCGAACGCGGTGCGCACGAGGCGGTTTCCGCCGAACGCACCCGGATCGCGCGGGAGTTGCACGATATCGTCGCGCATGCGGTGAGCGTCATCGTCGTGCAGGCCGACGGTGCGAAGTTCGCGCTGCGCAGCGACCCCGACGCCGCCGAACAGGCCCTGGGCACGATCGCGGCCACCGGGCGCGACGCCCTGCGTGAACTGCGTCGCACGGTCGTGCTGCTGCGCACCGAGCATGCACCCGAACAACTGCCCCAGCACGGCACCGCCGGATTGGCGAAGGTGGTGCAGATGATGCGCAGCGCCGGGCTCGCGGTCGAGTTGGAGATGACCGGTGAGCTCGACGACGTGGCTCCCGAGGTCAGCCTCGGGGTCCACCGCATCGTGCAGGAGTCGCTGACCAACACCTTCCGGCATGCGGGACCGGCCCCGAAGGCGTGGGTACGGGTGCACCGCCGGGACGCCGACATCCTGGTCGAGGTCAGCGACCTCGGTCACGGTGCGGGTCCGCTGGTCGACGCGGCGCCCGAACCGGACCTCGCGGTGCGCAACGGCATCGCGGGCAGCGGCCTCGGTCTGGTCGGTATGCGCGAGCGGGTGGCGGTGCTGGGGGGTGCGCTCGAGGCCGGGCGGCGTCCCGAAGGCGGCTGGCGGGTGCGGGCGGCGATACCGCTCGTGCGTGAGGTCGCCGAGTGACCTCGGCGATCGGATGTGCCGGGGCCCGACGGCGACCGGATCGGTTGGGGCGAGGTGGGAACGCGGTCCCAGTATGTTGGTCACGTGCCGATCACCGTGCTAGTCGTCGACGACCAGGAACTGATGCGAGCCGGGCTGCGGATGGTGCTGGGGGCGCATCCCGATCTGACGGTCGTCGGGGAGGCCGACAACGGTGCCGCGGCAGTGCAGCGGACCCGCGAACTCGTCCCGGACGTGGTGCTGATGGATGTGCGGATGCCGGTCGTGGACGGTGTCACCGCCACCGGGCAGATCCTCGAATCCGGTTGTGGCAGCAAGGTTCTCGTCATGACCACCTTCGACCTGGACGAACACGCCCTGGGCGCGTTGCGCGCGGGCGCGAGCGGCTTCCTGCTCAAGGACACCCCGCCCGAGGATCTGATCTCGGCGATCCGCAGCGTCGCCGCCGGTGACGCGGTGGTCTCCCCGAAGGTGACCAAACGTCTGCTGGATCGGCTCATCGCGGACGATCCGGGCAGCACCCGCGACGCGGCCGTACTCGATGTGCTCACCGCCCGCGAGCGCGAGGTGCTCGAGCAGATCGCCGCCGGACGCTCCAACGCCGAGATCGCCGCGGAACTGTTCCTGTCCGAGGCCACGGTGAAAACCCATGTCGGCCGGGTGCTCACCAAACTCGGTCTGCGCGATCGGGTGCAGGCGGTGGTGCTGGCCTACGAGACCGGGCTGGTGCGGCCGGGCGCCTGAGATTCTCAGCGACTGCTCAGGCGGGATCGGGAGAAAAACGGACGATCCGGTCGTTGCATGGGGTAGATGGTTTTCGAAAGGATCGCCATGCCCGCGCTGCTGTTCGCTCTCTACCTCGTCGTCGAGATCGCCGCCCTCGTCGTGGTCGGCCACTTCATCGGTGTCGTCGCAACCATTCTGCTGCTCATCGCCTGTTCAGGGCTGGGGCTGATCCTGGTGCGCTCGCAGGGCCGCCGGGTGTTCGACCAGTTCCGGCGCGCGAGTCGCGGGGAGATCGCTCCCGGCACCGCGGTCGCCGACGGTGCGCTGGTCACCCTGGGTGCGGTCGCCATGTTCGTCCCCGGCCTGGTCACCTCGGTGCTCGGCCTGCTTCTGCTGCTGCCCACCCGTCGCCTGCTGCGCCCGGTCGTCTCGGCCTTCGCCACCCGCCGGATCGACCGGCTGAGCATGGCCGCCGGTTACCGCGGCGTGGTCGTCGACCCGTCCGGTGACGTGGTCGACGGCGTCGTCGTGCAGGAGTACTACGACGACGGTCAGGGCCCTGCCCGCCCGATGCTCGACGGCCGGTAACCGACCTCGTGCACACCGGATCCGGATGGTGGTGACACCATCCGGATCTCGCTGTCGTGCAGGACGCCGTGACGCCGGGGCCGGTGCGCAAAACGCCGTGCGGCAGACTGATGAGCCGTGAGTACCCAGTTGCTGGTCGGCGGTCGCATCCACAGCCCGAGTTCGCCCGATGCCACATCGATGGCGGTCGAGGACGGCATGGTGGTGTGGTTGGGCGCCGAGCGGCCGGGGCGGGCGCTGTATCCCGGTGCGGAGGTCATCGATCTGGACGGTGCGTTCGTCGCGCCCGGCTTCGTCGATCCGCACGTGCACGTGACCGCGCTGGGTTTGCAGATCACCGGACTGGATCTGTCCGGGGCGACGTCGCTGGAGCAGTGCCTGGCCCTGGTGGGCGAGTACGCGCGCACGCATCCCGACGCGGTGATCATCGGCGAGGGCTGGGACGAGACCGCGTGGCCGCAGGCCCGCCCGCCCGCGTCGGCGGAGATCGATGCCGCGGCCGGACCCGGCCGGATCGTGTATCTCGTTCGCGTGGACGCACATTCGGCGGTCGTCTCGACCGCCCTGCTGGAATCGGTGCCGCAGATCGCCACCGCGGCGGGATACACCCGCGGTGAGCCGCTGTGCGCGCAGGCGCATCATCTCGCCCGCAGCGCCGTACTCGATCGGCTCGATCGCTCTCAGCGTGACCGCGCCCGTCGCGCGGCGCTCGACCATGCCGCCGCCAACGGCGTTGTGGCCGTGCACGAATGCGCCGGACCGCAGATCTCCGGCCCGGACGATGTGACCGAATTGCTGGCGTTCGAGCACGGCGTCGAGGTCCGTGCCTACTGGGGTGCGGCGGTGCGCACCGCCGACGAGGCCCGCACCCTGGTCAAGGAACTCGGCGTACACGGGCTGGCCGGAGACCTGTTCGTCGACGGCTCACTCGGCTCGCACACCGCCTGGCTGCACGCGCCCTATGCCGATCGGGACACCCTCGGTCTCGGATATCTCGACGTCGATGCCATCGCCGCCCATCTGAGCGCGTGCACCGAGGCCGGGATCCAGGCCGGATTCCACGCCATCGGCGATGCGGCCGTCACGGCCGTGGCCGATGCGGTGGCCCGAGTCGCCGCCGAGATGGGCGGTCCCGCGCTCGCCGCTCGCGGCCACCGGGTGGAGCATGCCGAGGCGATCGGTCTCGAGCAGATCTCGATCTTCGCCGAATTCGGCGTACTCGCCAGTGTGCAACCGGGATTCGACGCGGCCTGGGGTGGGCCGGACGGTATGTACGCCGCGCGTCTGGGCGCCGAGCGCGCCGCCGAGCTGAATCCCTTCGCGGCCATGGCGGCCGCGGGGATCGGCCTGGCGATCGGCTCGGATGCCCCGGTCACCGAGTTGAATCCGTGGGCCGCGGTGCGTGCGGCCGCCCATCACCGCACTCCCGGACAGCAGATCTCCCCGCGCGCCGCGTTCGCCGCGGCCACCCGCGGTGCGTGGCGGGCCGGTGGCGTGCGGGACGGCGTGGCCGGCACCCTGACGCCCGGTGCGCCCGCCTCCTACGCGATCTGGGACGCGGCCGATCTGGTGGTGGCCGCGGCCTCGGATACGGTGCAGCGCTGGTCCACCGATCCGCGGTCCCGGGTTCCGGGTCTGCCCCCGCTCGACCCGGGCGCGCCGCTGCCGCGCTGCCTGCGTACCGTGCACCGGGGAAACACCATTTATGCGGCGTGAGAGGGACGAGCTCGTGGACGTGCGACAGGACCACGAGAACCCCCGCGCCGCAACGGGTCCGCTCCCGCGACTGACCGCCGCCGCAACGCGGCATCCGGCGCTCGTGCGCCTGATCGGCGCGATCGTGGCGGGCCTGCTGATCTACGCGAGTTTCCCGCCGCGCACCTGCTGGTATCTGGCCCCGCTCGGCATCGCGCTGCTGACCCTGGTGGTGCGGTCGACCCGCACGCTGCGCGGCGGATTCGGTTACGGGCTGCTCGCGGGCCTGGCCTTCTTCGTGCCGCTGCTACCCTGGACGGGCATCTACGTCGGTCCGATGCCGTGGCTGGGCCTGTCGCTGGCGTGCGCGATCTACGTCGGGCTGTTCGGCCTGCTGGCTCGGCTGGTGAGCGTGTTGCCGGGCTGGCCGCTGTGGGTGGCGACGACGTGGACCCTCACCGAATGGGGTCGCTCGAATTTCCCGTTCGGCGGATTCCCCTGGGGCCGACTGGCATTCGGTCAGGGCGACGGTTGGTACCTGCCACTGGCCTGGCTCGGCGGCGCGCCCGGGGTGAGTTTCGCGGTGGCGCTGACCGGAACGGCGTTGGCGGCCTTCATCATCGGCCTGCGCGAGCGGCGCGGGGTCCGGTGGCGAATCGGAATCGCCACCGCCGCAGCGGTTGTGGTTCTCGTTCCGGTCGCCGGGCTGATCTTCCGCACCGCCCTGCCCGCGCCGACCGACGGCGACCGGACGATCACGGTCGCCGCCATCCAGGGCAGCGTGCCGCGCCTGGGCCTGGACTTCAATGCGCAGCGACGCGCGGTGCTGGACAACCACGTCCGGGAGACCGCGGCGCTGGCCGACGCCGTCGCCGCGGGCCGTGCGGCGCAGCCTGATGTGGTGATCTGGCCGGAGAACTCATCCGATATCGATCCGTTACGCAACAGTGACGCGTACGCGGAGATCACCGCCGTATCCGAGCGGATCCACGCGCCGATCCTGGTCGGCGCGGTGCTGGTGAACGACGACGAGACGACCACCAATTCGGTCATCGTCTGGAACGGGGCCGACGGTCCGGGCGAGCGGCACGACAAGAAGATCATCCAGCCGTTCGGCGAATACCTGCCGTACCGGGACTTCTTCCGGCACTTCTCGAAATACGCCGATCGAGCCGGATATTTCGTGCCCGGCCACGGTGACGGCGTGGTGCACGCCCAGCTCCTGCGTGGCGGTGCGCCGGTAGCAATCGGTGTGGCAACTTGTTACGAGGTCGCCTTCGACCGCGCGTTCGAGGATTCGATGCACGCGGGCGCGCAGCTGCTGACCGTGCCCACCAACAACGCCACCTTCGGCGACAGCGAGATGACCTACCAGCAACTGGCCATGTCCCGGGTGCGCGCGGTGGAACACGGTCGCGCGCTGGTCGTGGCGGCTACTTCCGGGGTCAGCGCGATCATCACCGCCGACGGTACGGTGCAGCAGGAGACGTCGAAATTCGTGCCCGCACGGCTCGAGGCGGCGCTGCCGCTGCGGCACAACACGACACCCGCGACCGCGCTGGCTTCGTGGCCCGAGTGGGTGTTGTGTATCGTGGCCGGGATTGCTGTTGTGGCTTCGGCTATTCGGCGGCGAACCATGCCGTCCCCGGAACCGGCGGATGATGAGGCTGTCGGCGACCGGGTCGGTCGCCAGCCGCGGATGTAAGCGTTTCCGGATCAGGCTCCCGGTGTCACCCGTTCTCTCTGCGTGATCGAATGTAATCGCGAGGTTTGCGAAGAGGTAGCTGACTAAAGGTCCTATCCGCCAACGCTGTTCGAATCAGAACATTACGAAATCGCTACCGATCCGCACGTCCCGACGCTCCGAATAGTAGGGCGTGGATCAGGTCCCACGGTCGGCGCATGCATGCCCACCGTGGCGATGCTCGGGGAGTTGCGTCAACAGCGGCAGAACGGAGTGATTGATGAGGTCATTGGCCACCGATCGTGTAGACCAATGCTCTTCTGGCGAACTATCAGCACAACCCTTCGCACTCTCGCCCGCGCAGACCGCCCTCTGGTACGCCCAACGGATCCGCCCCGACGTTCCCCTGACCATCGCCCAGTACGTCGAGATCCACGGCGAACTGGACGTGGGCCGTCTGCTGTACGCGATCGAGCGGTTCGGCGCCGAGGCCCAGGTCGGTCAGGTCCGGCTGGTCGAGATCGATGGCATCCCGCATCAGGTGATCGATCCCGCGCAGCGGCCCGAATGCGCCCGGGTGGATCTGCGGCACGAGGCCGACCCCCGCGCGGCGGCCCTGCGCTGGATGAACGATCACGCCAGCAGACAGATCGATCTGGTGCGCGACCCGCTGATGACCAATGTCGTACTGCGCACCGGCGAGCTCGACTACATCTGGTACTCCCGGGGGCACCACATCGTTACCGACGGCTACGGTGCGATGAACGGGGTCACCCGGATCGCCGAGATCTACACGGCCCTGGAGAACCGCACCGAACCGGTGGCCTCCCGCGCGACACCGCTGGCCGATATCTATGCGAGTGAGTCGAGTTATCGCGACACCTCACGGTTCCGCTCGGACCGTGAGTACTGGCTCGAACAGCTCGCCGGTGTGGGGGCACCCATGAGCCTGTCCGCGTCGGCGGCTGTGGCACCGGGCTCCGATTCCGGTCGGCATCGCGCGACACATAAGCTCGGTCCCGAGGTTCAGGCGGAATTGGCAACCGCCACCAGGGTTCTCGATGCCCAGAACTCCACGATGTTCGTTGCCGCACTGGCCTGCTACGTGCGCGCGGTGACCGGTAATCAGGATGTGGTGCTGAGTCTGCCGGTGTCCGCGCGCACCACCGTGGCGCTGCGCCGCTCGGCGGGCGTGGTGTCCAATGTGGTGCCGATTCGGGTGCGTTTCGACGCCACCACGACCCTGCGCGATGTGGTCAAGGCCGCCGAACTGCAGATCACCGGCGCATTGCGGCATCAGCGCTACCGCTCCGACGATATTCGCCGCGACTGCGGATATTCGCCGGATTCGCGCGGATTCTTCGGGCCGATGGTCAACATCATGCTGTTCCACAGCGAGTTGCGCTTCGGCAGCCTGGTCGGCTCGCTGAACGTGCTGTCCACCGGTCCGGTCGAGGATCTATCGATCAACCTCTACAACGGTACCGGCGACCGCATTCATGTGGATTTCGAGGCCAATCCGCACCTGTACGACGTCGAGGAGCTGGCGGTCCACCACGGCCGCTTCGTGGATTTCCTGGCCAGGCTGTTGACCGCCGATCCGGGCGACCTCGTGGCCGAGGTGCCGGTGGTCACCGATGGGGAGCGCGATCTGGTTCTGCGCCAATGGAATGCCACCGAGGCGCCGCAGTGGCCGAGCACGCTGTCCGAGTTGTTCGGCGAGCGGGCCGCGACCTGCCCGGACGCGGTGGCGCTGGAATTCGGCGACGAGACGATGACCTACGCGCAGTTGCGTCAGCAGGCCGACCGGCTGGCCCGGGTGCTGATCTCGCGCGGTGCGGGCCCGGATACGGTGATCGGCCTGGCCGTGCGGCGCAGCCTGGATCTGGTGATCGGCATGTACGCGATCGTGCGGGCCGGTGCGGCGTATCTGCCGATCGATCCGGACCACCCCGCCGAGCGCAACGCGGACATCCTCGAGCAGGCGCGCCCGCTGTGCGTGTTGACCGCCGGCGCCGAGAGCGTCGAGCTGCCGGAAGACCTTGCCCGGTTCGACATTCGTGCGATCGACCTGTCCCGGATCTCCAGCGCGCCGATCACCGACATCGACCGCCACACCCGGCTCCGCCCGGACCACCTGGCCTACGTGATCTTCACCTCCGGATCCACCGGCCGCCCGAAGGGTGTGGGCATCTCGCACGCCGCGATCGTCAACCGGTTGCGCTGGATGCAGCACCAATACCGGCTCGACCGCACCGATGTGGTGCTGCAGAAGACACCCGCCACGTTCGACGTGTCGGTGTGGGAGTTCTTCTGGCCCTTGCAGATCGGTGCGCGCCTGGTGGTCGCGGCCCCCGACGGGCATCGCGATCCGGTGTACTTGGCCCGGGTGATCAGCGAGAAGTCGGTCACCACAGCGCATTTCGTGCCGTCGATGCTGTCGGTGTTCGTCACCGACACCGAGGTCGGCGGATGCACGGCGCTGCGGCGGGTGTTCTGCAGCGGCGAGGCGCTGCCCGCGGCGACCGTGCACGATTTCCATGCGGCACTGGGACATTCGGCTCCGGGCACACCGACCGGGGACCCGTGGCTGCACAATCTGTACGGCCCCACCGAGGCGGCGGTCGACGTCACGGCCTGGAGCTGCGAGGTGGGACAGGACAGCGTGCCGATCGGCGCGCCGATCTGGAACACCCAGGTCTACGTGCTGGACGAACGGTTGCGGCCGGTCCCGCCCGGCGTGGTGGGCGAGCTGTATCTGGCCGGGACGCAGCTGGCGCGCGGCTATCTGGGGCGCGCCGGGCTGAGTGCGGGCCGGTTCGTGGCCAACCCGTTCACCCCGGGCGTGCGGATGTACCGCACAGGCGATCTGGTCCGGTGGCGAGCGACCGGCGGCGTGCTGGAATACCTGGGCCGCAGCGACTTCCAGGTGAAGATCCGCGGATTGCGCATCGAACTCGGTGAGATCGAAGCGGCGCTGCTGGCCGCATCGGGCGTGGCGCGGGCGATCTGCGTGGCGCACCACACCCACGGTGGTGACGAACTCGTCGGATATGTGGTTGCCGCACCGGATTCCGACCTGGATGTCGCCGAGCTGACTCGTGCGCTACAGCGCACGCTGCCCAGCTACATGGTGCCCGCCCATCTGATCGTGCTGGACGAAATGCCGTTGAGCGCCAACGGCAAGGTGGATCGCCGCGCCCTGCCCGAACCGGAGTCCGGTGCGCAGCGCTCGAACTCGGCCATCGTGCCGCGCACGGAGGTCGAGCGACGGCTCGCCGCGATCTTCGAGGAGATCCTGGGCGTCGAAGAGATCGGCGTGGAGGACAGCTTCTTCGAATTGGGCGGTAACTCGCTCTCGGCGGCCCGTGCGATCGCCCGGATCAACACCGCATTGGGCGCGGAGCTGACCATCCGGGATCTTTTCGAATCCGCCAGGGTGGCCACACTCGCCACTGCGCTGGATGATCGTTACCCGCTGTCCGCGCAACCCAAACTCGTCACCGCCGAACGGCCGGAACATATTCCGCTGTCGCTGGCTCAGCAGCGGCTGTGGATTCTGAACCGGTTCGCCGAGCACGCCTCGGCGTACAACATGCCACTGGCCGTGGAATTGACCGGCAGGGTGGATCCCGACGCGTTGCGCGCGGGTGTCCTGGACGTCCTGGAACGGCACGAGAGCCTGCGCACCACCTTCCCGGATTCGCCGCAGGGGCCGCGTCAGCTCGTCCACTCGGCCGCGCAGATCCCGCTGGCTCTGGACGCGATCGACGCAGAAGGCGCGGACGTGCTGGCCCTGGCCGCCGAATACGCCGGGTACGGCTTCGATCTGCGCACCCAGGCGCCGTTCCGCATCGCGCTGTACCGCACCGGGCCCGATCGGTACGTCTTCCTGGTGATACTGCATCACATCTGCGGTGACGGCTGGTCGGTCGCGCCGCTGGCCCGTGACCTGATGACGGCCATTGCGGCGCGCACCGCCGGGCACGCACCGCAATGGACTCCGCTGCCGGTGCAGTACGCCGATTTCGCGCTGTGGCAGCGCGAACTGCTCGGCGACGAGGAGGATCCGGCCAGTGCGCTGGGGCGGCAGCTGAGCTATTGGCGTACCGCCCTGGCCGATCTGCCCGATCAGCTGGATCTGCCACTGGACCGGCCGCGTCCGCAGCAGCGCACCACCGAGGGCGCCCGGGTGGGCGTCACGATTCCGGCCGAGGTGCGCACCGCGGTGGCGGCTCTGGCCGCGGACCGCGGGGTGAGCACGTTCATGGTGTTGCACGCCTGCCTGGCCGTGCTGCTCTCGCGACTGTGCAACACCCGCGATATCGCGATCGGAACCCCGATCGCCGGACGTTCGGATCCGGCGCTGGACGATCTGGTCGGCATGTTCGTCAACACGCTGGTGTTGCGCACCGAGGTCGATCCGGCCGCGGGTTTCGACCGCATGCTCGATCGCGTGCGGGAAACCGATCTGGATGCCTTCGCCAACGCCGATGTGCCCTTCGAACGGCTGGTGGAGGTGGTCAACCCGGCGCGTGATGCCGGACGTCACCCGCTGTTCCAGGTGATGCTCTCCTACGAGAACGATCCGGATCTGCGAATCAGCCTGCCGGGCATGGACGCTCGCGTGCTGCCGATGGAATCCGGCGTCGCCAAATTCGATCTGCAACTGACCGTCCAGGAGAGCAGCGATACGCCGGACGGTCCGTTGCATGCCGAATTCGGTTATGCCACCGACGTATTCGACGAGGCGACGGTGCGCACCATCGCACAGCGGTTCGTCCGCCTGGTCACCGCGACGGTGACCGCGCCCAGCGTGCCCGTCGGGGATCTGGACATCCTCGACGCACGTGAGACGGCCCGGCTGGTGCCGATCACGGGTGCACCGGCCGAACCGCCGATCACCCTGGCCCGCCTGCTCACCGAGACCGCCCAGCACGTTCCCGACGCTGTCGCGGTGCGCTATCTGGGCCGCGACACCAGCTATCGGGAACTGGACGAGGCCTCGAACCGGTTGGCGCGCGTGCTGATCGGATGCGGCGCCGGACCCGAGGTGGTGGTGGCGGTCGCGCTGCCGCGCGGGCTGGACGCGATCACCGCGATCTGGGCGGTCGCCAAGACCGGTGCGGCGTACGTGCCGATCGATCCGGGGTATCCGGCCGAGCGGATCGCGCACATGCTCGTCGATTCCGGCACGATGCTGGGTCTGACCGATGCGAAATCGCATGCGGCCATGCCGGAGTTGCCGGCGCGCCGGGGGCGGCATCGCAAGCGCGACATGGATTGGCTGCTGGCCGGATCACCGGAGCTGGCCGCGGAGATGATGCGCCAGTCCGGCGCCCCGGTCACCGACGCGGATCGGCCGCATCCGCTGCGGGTGTCGCATCCGGCGTACCTGATCTACACCTCCGGATCCACCGGAATGCCCAAGGCCGTCGTGGTCACCCACGCCGGGCTGGCCTGCCTCGCGCACGAGCAGCGACATCTGTTCGGCGTCACGGATTCGGCACGCACACTGCACTTCTCGTCGCCGTCCTTCGACGCGTCGGTGCTGGAACTGTTGCTCGGATTCGCCGCGGGCGCGGCCATCGTGGTCGCCCCGGCCGGGCTCTACGGCGGATCCGAACTCGCCGAGCTGCTGCGCGCCGAGCGGGTGACCCACGCCTTCATCACCCCGGCCGCGCTGGCGACCGTGTCCAGCGAGGGACTCGACGATCTCGAGGCGGTGATCGTCGGCGGAGACGCCTGCTCCGAGGAATTGGTGAGCACCTGGTCCGCCGGGCATCGCATCCACAACATGTACGGCCCGTCCGAGGCGACCGTCGCCGCGACCGCCACCGGGCCGATGGTCGCGGGGCGTCCGGTGCCGATCGGTCTGCCCGTGCGCGGTATGCGGTTGTTCGTCCTGGACAACCGGTTGCACCCGGTGCCGCCGGGCGTCCCGGGTGAGCTGTATCTGTCCGGCCCCGGTCTGGCTCGCGGGTATCTGGGTCGTCATGCCATGACCGCGCAGCGGTTCCCGGCCAATCCGCACGGCCGACGCGGCGAACGCATGTACCGCACAGGCGATCTCGTGGTCGCCGACGCGAACGGTCAGTTGCGGTTCCTGGGCCGGGCGGACGATCAGGTCAAGATCCGCGGCTTCCGCATCGAACTGCGCGAGATCGACCACGCGCTGCGCACGTACCCCGGAGTGCAGTTCGCGCACACCATCGTGCACACCGGTGAGCACGGCACGATGCGGCTGGCCTCCTACATCACCGCCGAGGTGCCGATCGACACCGCGGCCGTCCTCGACTCGGCCCGTCGCCAGCTGCCCGCCTACATGGTTCCGGCCGCGATCGTCGTCATCGACGAGGTGCCGGTTACGCCGTCGGGCAAACTGGACCGAAAGGCGTTGCCGGAACCGGTTTTCGCGTCGGCGAGCGGCTCCCGTACGGCCGAGCCCGGACTCGAGGAACGGGTCGCGGAGGTCTTCGGCGCGGTGCTCGGGCACCCCATGCCGGGTGCGGAGGACAGTTTCTTCGAGGTCGGCGGCAACTCGCTGCTGGCGACCCGGCTGTCCTCGGCGCTGTACGACGAATTCGGCGTCGATCTGCCCGTGCGGGCGGTTTTCGAGGCGCCGACGGTCGCCGATATGGCCGTGCGGCTGATCGAAACGCCCCGGACGCAGCGAACTGCGCTGGCTGTGCGAGACCCGCGTCCGGGACGTCTCCCCTTGTCGCTGCCGCAGCAGCGGGTCTGGTTCCTCAACCGCTATTCTCCCGAATCCAGCGCCTACAACATTGCTTTCGTGATACGAATCGACGGCGATCCGGACATCGCCGCGTTGCGGGCGGCGCTCACGGACCTGGTGGGCCGGCACGAGGTGCTGCGCACGGTGTTCCCGGAGGATCGCTCCGGCGCGTATCAGCTGATCCTGGACACCCACCGGTGCATGCCGGTGCTCGAGCCGGTCGAGACCGACGAGGCGGATGCGGCCCTGGCGCTGCGGACCCTGGCGCAGCGCGGATTCGACCTGACCCGCGAGATCCCGGTGCGAATGGCGTTGCTGCGCACGGGGTCTCAGCAGTTCCGCCTGGGCATCGTGCTGCATCACATCGCTGCGGACGGCTGGTCGCTGATCCCGCTGACCCGTGATCTGGCGATAGCCTATGCCTCGCGCTGCGGCGGGTCGGCCCCGACGTGGCAGCCGCTGCCGGTGCAGTACGCGGATTTCAGTCTGTGGCAACGTGATTGCCTCGGCGACGAGGACAACCCGGTCAGCCTGGCGGCCACCCAGCTGCGGTTCTGGCGCGAGACGCTGGACGGGCTGCCCGAGGAGATGCCGCTGCCCTACGACCGGCCGCGGCCCGAACATCCCACCCAGCGTGCGGGCGCGGTGCGGTTCACCCTGCCCGAGCATGTTCGCGCCGGCATCGACGAGCTCGCCCGCGAACGCGGCGTCAGCCTGTTCATGGTGCTGCGGTCGGCGCTGGCGGTGCTGCTGCGCTCGGTCACCGGCGGTCGCGACATCGTCATCGGCACACCGGTGGCAGGCCGCGCGGACACCCGGCTCGACGATCTGGTCGGCATGTTCGTCAACACCCTGGTGCTGCGTTCGCAGATCGATCCGGATCGCCGGTTCGTCGAGCAGCTGGCCGCGGATCGTGACGGTGAACTCGCGGCCATGGCGCATGCGGATCTGCCGTTCGAGCGGATCGTGGCCGAGGTGCAGTCGCTCGGCGGTCGCGAGGCGCATCTGCGTCCGCTGCTGCAGGTGGCGCTGACCGTGCAGGACGGTCCGATTCCCGCACTGCGATTGCCAGGGCTGGCGCTGCGCGCGGAGGAGCTCGACATCGCGCTGGCCAAGTTCGATCTGGAGTTGCGGGTACTGCCGGGCATCTCCGCCGAGGCCCCCGACAGGCGCTTCGAATTCGTCTACGCCGCTGAGCTTTTCGACGAGGAGACGGTGCGCACGCTGGCCGATCGCCTGGGGCTGGTACTGGCCGCGATCTCCGCCGATCCGCGAATCCCCGTGCGCGACATCGACGCCCGGACCGAGTACGAACGTGCCCGGCTGGCCCCGGCCTACGGCTCGATCGCCACCCCGCAGTGTAGCCTGGCGAGCTATTTCGCCGTCACCGCGCACCTGCATCCCGAACGCGTCGCGGTGCGTTCGGGGGAGACCGAGCTGACTTACGCCGAACTGGATGCCTACTCGAATCGTCTTGCGCGCGAACTCATCCGGCGTGGCATCGGCGCGGGTGACCGGGTCGCCCTGGGACTGAGCCGGTCCCTGGAATCGGTGGCGGCGGTGCTGGCGGTCACCAAGGCCGGTGCGGCCTTCGTGCCGGTGGATCCGAACTATCCCACCGACCGCGTGCGGCATATGCTCACCGACTCCGGCTGCCGGTCGGGTGTGACGGTCGGCGCCCACATCGGGCGATTGCGCGAGGCCGGGGTCGGCGGCTGCGATACCGAATGGCTGCTGCTGGACGACCCGGATCAGCGGGCCGAGATCGAGGATCAGGATCCGTCCGCGGTCGGCGACGCCGACCGGCTGCGCACCGTGTGGACCTCGGAACTGGCCTATCTGATCTACACCTCGGGATCGACCGGCACCCCGAAGGGCGTTGCCGTCACTCACGCCGGGCTGTCCAATTTCGCGGACGAACTGCGTGATCGGATGAAGGTCGACCGCGATTCGCGCACACTGCATTTCGCGTCGCCGAGCTTCGACGCGGCGGTGCTGGATCTGCTGCTGGCCATCGGGTCGGGCGCGACGATGGTCATCACCCCGCCCGACGTGTACGGCGGCGACGAGCTGGCCGCGCTGATGGACCGCGAGCGCATCACCCACACCTTCATGACCCCGGCGGCGCTGGCCACCATCGATCGCGAGCGCTGGCCGCTGCCGGATCTGGTCGGGATCATGCTGGGCGGCGAGGCGCTGGGACCGGAACTGGTGGACCGCTGGGGTCCGGATCATATGGTCTTCAACGGTTACGGCCCCACCGAGACGACCATCGTCGCCACCATCGCCGGTCCGCTGTGTCCCGGCCTGCCGGTGCCGATCGGCACCCTGGTGCGCGGGGCTCGCGCGGTCATCCTGGACGAGCGGCTGCGGCCGGTGCCGGTCGGGGTGCCCGGTGATCTGTACCTCGGCGGTCAGGGAGTGTCGCGCGGGTACTTCGACCGCCCGGGGCTCACTTCGGCGCGGTTCGTGGCCGACCCGTTCGGTCCCGTGGGTACGCGGCTGTATCGCACCGGTGATGTGGTGCGCTGGAATACCGAGGGCGAGATCGTGTACCTGGGCCGCGGCGACGATCAGGTCAAGGTGCGCGGATTCCGGATCGAGCTGGGCGAGATCAGCGCGGCGCTGACCAGCCATTCCTCGATTCGCTTCGCGCACACCGAAGTTCGCGCCATCGCCGGGACCAAGCGGATCGTGTCGTACGTGCTTCCGGCGGACGACGGAGCGAGCGTGGACGCCACCGCGGTGCGCGCCCACGTGGCCGAACGGCTTCCGGCGCACATGGTTCCGGCGAGTCTGACCGTGCTCGACCGCATTCCGCTCACACCGGTGGGCAAACTGGATCGGGCGGCCCTGCCCGAGCCCGAACCGGTGGCGACCCAGGAGCGCGAGCCGAGCACCGATGCCGAACGCCTGGTCGCACAGGTGATTTCGGAACTGGTCGGCGCGGAGACGATCGGCGCGGGTGACAACTTCTTCGATGTCGGCGGAAATTCGCTGCTGGCAACACAATTGGTGGCGCGGTTGGCCGCGGCGACCGGTACCCGGCTCGAGGTGCGATCGGTGTTCGCCACCCCGACGGTGGCCGAACTGGCCGCGCGCCTCGACGGCCGCGGCCGGACGGCCGACGAGGCGCCCGCGCTCAGTCGGCGCACACGTCCGCAGCGGGTGCCGTTGTCGGCGGCGCAGCGGCGGCTGTGGTTCCTCAACCGGTTCAGCGAGTCCGGGGGATCGGGTGATCGGTCCGGGGTGTACAACGTCCCGGCCGCACTGCGCCTGCGCGGCATCGTGGACGTCGTCGCGATGCAGTCCGCGCTGAACGCGGTGCTGGCACGCCACGAGACGCTCCGGACGGTGTTCGGCGAACTCGAGGGCGAGCCCTTCCAGCGAGTGCTGGACCCGGCGGCGGCGCAGGTCGCGATCGGGATGAGCGAGGTCGCCGAGGGCGAGATCGAGGAGGCGGTGCGGCGGCTGGCCGGGCCGGGATTCGATCTGGCGCACTCGGTTCCGCTGCGCGCGCATCTGCTGCGCGTCGCGGCCGAGGATCACGTGCTGGTGCTGGTGGTTCATCACATCGCGATGGACGGCTGGTCGCTCGTGCCGCTGGCCATGGACGTGGCCACCGCCTACCGTGCGCACCACACCGGACAGTCCCCGGACTGGACCGAATTGCCGGTCCAGTACGCGGATTACACGCTGTGGCAGCGGGAAACGCTCGGCAGCGAGGACGATCCGGATTCCGCGGTGAGCCGTCAGCTGGACTACTGGCGCACCGCGCTGGACGGGCTGCCCGAGCTGTTGCCCTTGCCGACCGATCGCCCGCGCCCGCCGGTGCCGAGCTATCGCGGCGGGACGGTGGAATGCGCGATCGATGCGCGGACGCACCGTGAACTGCAGGCGATGGCCAGTGAGCACGGCGTCACCATCTTCATGGTGCTGCACGCCGCACTCGCGACGCTGCTGCACCGGATCACCGATGGTGACGACATCGCGATCGGCACCCCGATCGCCGGTCGCGGCGATCCGGCCCTGGACGGGCTGATCGGCATGTTCGTCGGAACTCTGGTGTTGCGCACCGGAATCGACGGCGATGCCTCGTTCGCCGAACTGCTGCGTGCGGTCCGGGAAACCGATCTGGAGGCGTTCGCCCAGGCCGACGTGCCGTTCGAGCGGCTGGTCGAGGTGCTCAATCCGGCCCGCTCGCAATCGCATCATCCGCTGTTCCAGATCATGTTGTCGGTGCGCAACGAGCCGGTGCGCATGCTGGAACTGCCCGGTCTGCAGATCGAGGCGTGCGATGCGGATCCGGGCATCGCGAAGTTCGATCTGCAGTTCACCCTCACCGAATCGCGGACCGCGGACCGGGAGCCGGACGGCATCACCGTCGCGGTGAACTACGCCCGCGACCTGTTCGACGAGGCGACCGCGGCCCGGCTCGGCAACCGGCTGGTCCGATTGGTGAGTGCGGCGGCGGCGAATCCGGCCACGCCCGTGGGCGATCTGGACTGGCTCGAACCCACCGAATGGTCGGGTCTGGTGCCGGTGCGCGGGGCGAACCCGGGCCGTCCGCTGACCCTGCCGGAGGTGTTCGCCGAGGCGGTGCGGGTCGCGCCGCAGGCGGTCGCGCTGCGCGGTAACGGCACGCAGATCACCTACGACGCCCTGGACCGCTGGACCAACCGGCTCGCGCGGGTGCTCATCGAACAGGGTGTGGGTCCGGAGATGCTGGTCGCTCTGGGTGTCGCGCGATCGGCCGAGTCGGTGGCGGTCACGCTCGCGGTGGCCAAAGCGGGCGCGGCGTTCGTGCCTATCGATCCGGGCTACCCGGATTACCGCATCGCGCATATGCTCACCGATTCCGGTGCGGCACTGGGGATCACGCTCTCCGTATATCGGGAGAACCTGCCCGGCGGGGTGAGTTGGACGGTGCTGGACGCGCCCTCGTTCCGGCGTCGGGTGCTGGCCACCTCGGACGCACCCATCACCGCTGCCGAACGCCGGGGCGAGCTGCGGATGGATCATCCGGCGTACGTGATCTACACCTCCGGATCCACCGGCGCACCGAAGGGTGTGGTCGTCACGCACGGCGGCCTGTCGAATTTCGCGGCCGAGACCGCGCAACGTTTCGAGGTCCGGCCCGGCGACCGCGTATTGCACTTCGCCACACCGAGTTTCGACGCGGCCATGCTGGATCTGCTGCTGGCGCTGGGCGGTGCGGCGACGCTGGTGATCACGCCCCCGGGTGTGTACGGCGGAGCCGAGCTGGGCCGGTTGTTGATGGACGAGCGGATCACGCACGCGTTCATCACCACCGCGGCGCTGGGTACGGTGGATCCGTCCGGGATCACCGAGATGCGCCACGTCCTGGTCGGCGGTGAGGCGCTGCCGCCGGAGCTGGTGACGCGCTGGAGTCGCGGCCGGAACCTGTACAACGTGTACGGCCCGACCGAGACCACCATCGTCACGCTCATCTCGCCGCCGACCGCCCCGGATATGCCGATCACCATCGGCGGTCCGATCCGCGGCGTGAACGCGGTGGTGCTCGATCGCCGCCTGCACCCCGCGCCCGGCGGCGTCACCGGCGAGCTGTACCTGAGCGGTCCGGCGCTGGCCCGCGGCTATCTGGACCGGCCGGGCCTGACCGCGCAGCGTTTCGTGGCGAACCCGTACGGCAAGCCGGGGGAGCGGATGTACCGCACGGGCGATCTGACGCGCTGGTGCGTCCACGGTCGTCGCCGGGAGTTGGAGTACGTCGGCCGTACCGACCATCAGGTCAAGATCCGCGGCTTCCGCATCGAACTCGGCGAGATCGACTCGGCGATGTCGCGGCACGCCGGGGTGGAGTTCTCGTTGACCGTCGGGCATCGGACCCCGGCCGGGGCCACCGCACTGGTGTCCTACGTGAAGCCGCTGGCCGGAACCGCGCCGACGGTGGCCGAACTGACCGCGCATCTGCGTGATCTGGTGCCCAATTACATGGTGCCGCAGTCGATCATGCTGCTGGACCGGGTGCCGCTGACGCCGGTCGGCAAGTTGGATCGCCGGTTGCTGCCCGAACCCGTCTTCGGGTCGGGCACCAGCTACCGGCCGCCGACCACCCCGGCCGAGCGCGCGCTGTGTTCGGCCTTCGCCGAGGTGCTCGGCGTGGATGCGGTGGGTGTGGACGACGGGTTCTTCGACCTGGGCGGTAATTCGCTGCTGGCCACGAAGGTCGTCGCGCATCTGCGGTCCGCGGGGATCGAGATGCCGGTGCAGCTGATGTTCGGTGATTCCACGCCCGCGGCCATCGCGCGGCGGCTGGACGCCGATGCCGGTGAGGTCCTGGCCGCGGCTCTGCAGCCGCTGCTGCCGATCCGATCGGTGGAGGCGGCCGCGCGCAGCGGTGCGCGCGAGCAGACGCTGTCGGGCGCCGCGATCCCGGTCGCAGCCGGTGCCGAACCGCTGTTCTGCGTGCATCCGGCGATCGGGCTGGCGTGGTGCTACTCCGGGCTGCTCGCCCATCTGCCCGCCGATCGGCCGGTGTACGGGTTGCAGGCGCCGCACGTCACCGGCGCCGAATCCCGGGCCACCCTGGCGCAGACCGCGAAAGACTATGTGGCACAGATCAGGTCGGTGCAGCCCGAGGGGCCCTATCAGCTGCTGGGCTGGTCGCTGGGTGGGCTCATCGCGCACGAGATGGCGGTGCAGTTGCAGGAGTCGGGTCAGCAGGTCGAGCTGCTGGCGATGATGGACAGCTACCGGCTGACCGACGAATGGCTCGATCAGGCCGTGCCCGGGGTCGCCGACATCATCGGCGAATTCGGCAGCGACCTGCTCGGCGGCGACCATGCGGTCGATCCGCGCCTGACCCTGGAGGACGCCGCGGAACTGCTGCGCAACCGCCCCGGCCCGTTCGCGGCGCTGACGGTGGACCACCTGCAGCGGCTCTACACCGGTTACGCCGCGGGCGCCGATCTGGCACACGGATTCCGGCCGCGGGTCTTCGAGGGCGATCTGATCTTCTTCACCGCCGCCGAGGACGAGATCAACCGGGCCGACCCGACCCGCTGCGCACAGGCGTGGGAGCCGTATGTGACCGGTTCGGTCCACGACCAGAAGGTGCGCTGCCGCCATTCGGGGATGACCAATCCGGAGGCCCTGGCCGTGATCGGTCCGGTATTGCGAGAACGCTTGGCCGACAAGGCTTTGCGTGAGGACGAGGTACGAGCCGACGACGCGAAGGAGATGCTGTGACCCTGGCGGTGGAGGTCGCCGGATTGGTGAAGAAGTACGGCCGGGTTCGCGTCCTGGACGGAATCGACCTGGAAATCCCCAGCGGCACCGTGATGGGGCTGCTGGGCCCCAATGGGGCCGGGAAGACCACGACGGTGCGCATCGTCACCACGCTGCTCAAGCCCACCGCCGGGTCGGTGCGGGTGGCGGGCGTCGACGTGCTGGGCGAGCCCGCGCGGGCCCGCACCCGCATCGGCCTGTCCGGGCAGTACGCGGCGGTGGATGCGAATCTGTCCGGATTCGAGAATCTGCGCATGGTGGCGCGGCTGTACGGGATGTCGCACAAACAGGCCGCCGCCCGCGCCACCGAGCTGCTCTCGGCGCTGGGCCTGGATCATGCTGCGGGCCGGCGGGCCGGTACGTACTCCGGCGGTATGGCGCGCCGCCTCGATCTGGCGGGTGCGCTGCTGGCCCGGCCGACGGTCGTCGTCCTGGACGAGCCGACCACGGGCCTGGATCCGCGCGGTCGCCTGGACATGTGGCGCGTCATCGGCGACCTGGTCGACGACGGCACCACCGTGCTGCTGACCACGCAGTACCTGGAGGAGGCCGATCTGCTGGCCGATCGGATCACCGTGATCGACCGCGGCCGGGTGATCGCCCGCGGCTCGGCCGACGAGCTGAAGACCTCCATCGGCGGCGACCGGCTCACCGTCACCCTGGCCGCCGGACAGGATCCGCAGGCGGCGAAATCGGTCCTGGCCGAGGTGGGGATCGGTGAGCCGTCGCACGAGGCCGGGACGGACGAGGTCGCGATCGTGGTGGGCGAGGGCTCGCGCACCATGGTCGAGGCGCTGCGCCGCCTGGACGACGCGGGCGTCTGCGTGGTCGACGCCGTCGTGAACCGGCCCAGTCTCGACGATGTGTTCCTGTCTCTGACCGGTGCGCCCGCCGCGCCCGAGGAGACGTCCGAAACCGATGAAGACGTAGCAGAGGAGATCATGTCGTGAGTACCGTCGAACTCGCGCAGGCGCCGTCGGAAACGGCTGCGGCGCACGAGGATCCGGCGACGGGAGTACGTCCGATCCCGGCCCCGGTGCGGGTCTTCCGGGACAGCGCCATCGTCGCGTACCGGAATCTGCTCACGATCCTGCGGGTGCCGACGCTGCTGGTGACCGCCACGGTGCAGCCGCTGATGTTCGTATTCCTGTTCGCCTACATCTTCGGTGCGTCACTGGGCGGCGGTCAGTACCGGGAATTCCTGCTGGCCGGAATCTTCACCCAGACGGTGGCGTTCAACGCGGCATTCACCACGGTCGGCCTGGCCAACGATCTGCAGAAGGGCATCATCGACCGGATGCGCACGCTGCCGATGTCGCGGCTGGCGGTGCTGATGGGCCGCACGCTGTCCGACCTGGTGGTGAACATCCTGTCGCTGGCGGTGATGGTCGCCTGCGGATATCTGGTCGGCTGGCGCATCAACGGCGGATTCCTCAGTGCGGTAGCGGCTTTCGCGGTGATCCTGCTGTTCGCCTTCGCGATGTCGTGGGTGGGCGCGCTGACCGGCCTGCTCTCCCCGAACGTCGAGGTGGCGCAGAGCGCGGGGCTGATCTGGATGTTCCCGCTGACGTTCATCTCCTCGGCCTTCATCTCCGCGGAGACCCTGCCCGGCCCGCTGCGCACGATCGCGCAGTGGAATCCGATCACGGCGGTTTCGGCCGCGGGCCGCAAACTGTTCGACAACGGCTCACCCCCGTCGTTCAAGGTCCCGCACGGCTGGCCCGCGGACCACTGCGTCGAGTACTCGATCATCTGCTCGCTGGTGATCCTGGTGATCGCGATGCCGCTGGCACTGATCCAGTACCGCAAAGTCTCGAGCTAGGCCGGCCCGCTGCTCGGACGCGAAGAGCCGCATTCACCGGATGGTGAATGCGGCTCTTCGCGGTTCGGGCTACCGGCCGCGGCGGGTCTTCAGCAGCTCCAGGCGCTCCTGCAGGAGTTCCTCGAGCTCGTCCTTGGAGCGGCGCTCGAGCAGCATGTCCCAGTGGGTGCGCGGGGGCTTGACCTTCTTGGGCTCCTGGGTGGTGCCCTCGATCAGGATGCCTTCCTGACCGTTGCGGCACAGCCAGGTGGGCGGGATCTCGGCGTCGTCGGCGAAGGGCACATCGAACTCTTCGCCGTTGTCGGTCCGGTACCGCGCCACCCGACGGGGTGCCAGGTCGTGGTCCCGGTCGGTCTCGTAGCTCACCGCTCCGAGTCGGCTGCCTCGGAGTACGCGATCTGCCATGGTGTGCGGTCCTCTCTTAGCCTGTCGGCAACGTTCTACTCTGATATAACGCGCCATGCCCAGGTTCAGTTCCCGGCGACGGTCAACCCCTGCATTTTACGGGTTGCCACCGGTGGGGAGAAATAACCGTCCCAACCGGGGGAAAACGGTGTGCCCCGCGTGGCGACCGCACATTCGCCCGTTAGGGTGTCGGGTCATGTCGCGCCGTGTCCTGTCGTCCTGTTCCTGGTGTGGACGGCAGATCGCTGAATCCGAAGTCGGGCGTCGCCGCCGGTACTGTCGGCAGTCCTGTCGCCAACGGGCCTACGAGCACCGGAAAGGCTTGGAGGGCACCGGAATTCCGGAGGACTCGGTGGTGCTGAGCGCACAGGAGGCGGCCGATCTGGCCGATCGCTGGTTCGCTGCGCGCTGCGCTGCGGAGGATGTCGCGACCGCGGTCGCCGAGGGTGCGGATCACGGTGAGTTGCTGGAGTTGACCGGCGCGCTGATCACCCTGGCGAAGGAGGCCGAGCGGCTGCGCTGAGCGGCGCGGGTGTGATCTCATCCCGCGCGACCGGCCACCGGCAGCGCGCGCTCGGGGTCCTGTGATGTCGCGGGTGCGGTCGTGGTTCGCCGTGCGGTCAGTATGAGCGCCGTCACGGCTGCGCCGGTGACCACGACCAGGGCCGTGAACGTCAGCAGGGTCGTCGTGTCGGGGTGGATCAGGGGCTGCGCGCGCAGCGCCTGCCACAGCAGCAGGGCGACCAGGCCGGTGTAGCCGAGCGCCAGTACTCCGATCAGCCGCGCTCGCACCCGTTCGGTCAGCCACGGTCGGCGGTGCGCGAGCCGGGCCAGGACGAGTGCGGTCAGAATCAGCACCTGGATGCCGTGCAGACCGGCGAAGTGGGGTATGCGCAGATCCCCGCCGATCGTGCTCCAGTGGACCAGCGGCATGTCACCGACGCCGTCCCGCGTCTGCGCGGGGGAGTGCAGCACGGTGTGCCCGGCCGCGAGTTCCACCGGGTGTCCCGCGGCGTCGTGCACGATCTGCTCGCCGGTGAACCCCATCAGGTAGCCCAGCGCCATGCCGAACACCGCGATCGCCAGACCGGCGTGCACCGCGCGGGCGATCGGCCGGTCCGCGATCCGCTGCCATGAAAGAATCAGCGCGATAACCAGATTCGCGGCGAACAGGCCCGGAACGCCCGAGGCGAACACGATCTGGCCGATCGAGTTGACCGCATCGGATTCGGTGTTGAAATGGCTGAACGTGCCGCGCGCGGCCTGCAACACGATGAACCCGACGTCCACGAAGGCCGTCACGGCGAACAGGCTCCCGAACCACCGGGTGACGCGGGATCCCTTGTGCGGGAACGACAGCAGCCAGGCGAGCGTCAGCGTGTAGAGAGTGAAGGCCAGCCCGAACTTCATCGGTTTGAGCCAGACCGATTCGCCCAGGAGCATCCGGTGGTCGAATGCCATGGCGCACAGACTGAATACGACGAGCCCGGCCATCGCGCACGACGTCACGAGTAGCGGCCGGTGCAGGCGCCGGGCAGGAGGGGCGGCAACAGCGGTAGTGGTCATAGTGCGACGCTATGGCCGCGCCATCACCCGACACGTCCCCCGACGGTGCTGTCCGAACGTAATACCGTGGTGCTAGGGGTGTTTCGGGGTTGCGCCGATGCAGTGGCAGATCGACACAGCCGAGAACCGCCGAACTCGAGGACGGGTTCGGTCAGCCGACGCGACGGTAGGGGCTGGGCCGCCCGTTCAGCCCCGTGCCCGACCACGACCGACTGCGCAATTGCTTGTCGACCGCGTCGATCACCTCGGGCGCCGTGATCTCCAGCAGTCCGGGATCGGGGGTCTTGCCGTCGTGGTCACCGGTGTGCCCGGCCCACAGCACCACGTGCCGGCCGAGCAGATGCGGCGGCGGACCACTCTGGTCGGGCGGGGTGGGACCGAACAGCAGCACGGTGCGGGTGCCGAACGCGGTCGCCAGATGAGCGACGCCGGTATCGCCGCACACCACCAACTCGGCCTCGGCCACGGTGGCGGACAGTTCGATGAGATTCTGCTGCCCGGCCAGGACGTGATGCTGCGGCAGTCCGGCCCGTGCGGCGATGCCCAGGGCGATCTCGCGTTCGAATTCGTCGCCGGTGAGCACGACGTCGCGGTCCTGGACGAGCAGGTGCCGGATCACCGCGGCGAAACGTTCGGCCGGCCAGCGCCGGGCCTCGGAGCCCGCGCCGATGTGGATGACGACGCAGTCGCGATGGTTCGTGGTGGCGACCGGCGGAACCAGACCGAGATTGCGGCGGTCGGCGCTGATGCCGGCGGATTCGAGCAGATAGCACCAGCGGTCGACATCGTGCATATCGGCCTGCCACTCCGGGCCGTCCAGATCCGGGAACGCCGGGTTGCGGTAGGTGAGGATCCGGGTGGGGTTGGTCTTGGCCAGTTCCACGATGCCCTCGGCGCCCGGACCCTGGAGATTGACCGCCAGCACCGGCGGCTCGCCGTCCCAGCGCAAGCTTTCGGGATCCGCGGTGGGCACCATCTCGTCGACCGAGGTGATCAGATCGACGATCGGCTTGAGCCGGTGCGGTGCGGCCAACACGATGCGGTCGTGCGGCCGGGCCCGCCGCAGCGCGCGGAGAGCTGGGACCGCGGTGAGTAGATCACCTAGCCCACGTGCGCGCAGCACGAGTACAACCGCCACCCTCTTCTCCTAGCCATTCACCAGTCATCCGCTCCACCCCGCCTCCGCGCGCGAACTCGGCAGCGCATGGGCGAAGAGAGCCACTGGGCGATGGTTACCCGGGGTGCAATACCTCGAAACGCGTATTCGGTGCGATGTACGTCCCACCGAGTTCGACCTGGACCTGCCTGGTCATCCGAATGTGATCCGATTGGGGCAGTGTTCCCCGGGGCGTCGCGGCTCAATCCTGCTCCGGCTCCGCGGACACCGCCTCGGGTGACTGGCGAGTCCGCTGCGGAGTCCGTTCAGCGCGTGGGCGCGGGGCTGGGTGTGGGTGTGGCCGACAGCGCGGTCGGAGTCAGGTGCCGGTGGTGCGGCGTCATATCCGTGTCCGCGTCGCTGTAGCGGTGGAACCAGCCCATGTGGTCCTGCCAGAACGGGTGATCGGCGGTGACCCGGTGCGGGTGGTGCGGGGAATCGTCGTCGCCGCCGAACGCGGTTCCGGCGGCGAATCCGATGCCGCTGATGAGTAAGGCCACCACCACCGCTGTCGCGATACGCAGCGGCATCGAGGTGCGCCAGCGCGCGCCGAGCCGGGCCAGGCGGGCGGGCTGCGGTGGCGGACCGGCGATCACGGGGTCGGGGTGCGTCCGCGGCGCTGTTTTCGCGTGGTGTTCGGTCGGGGTGCTCGCACCCGGATCCGCCGGTGGGGCGTCCGGTATCGGGCCGGTCGGTTCGGAGCTCGCCGCACGGGAAGGGGTGTGCTCCCCGTCGCTCTCCTGGTGTGTCATCTGTGTGCCGTTCGGTCGTCTGGACAGCTGCCGACTGCCTCGCAGGCTACGGGCCGAGCATGGGATCGATCTGCGTGTCCGATGTGGATCTGCTGTGCATTCGGGAAAAGGTTCGCGAATTTCTACTACCGGGCGTCGTTGACGGTGTCCTCGATGAACTACGCTCTCGTTCCATGACATTCGTCTTCAATCTGGTGCTCGTGACCCACCTGCTGGGTCTGGCGGCCATCATCGGCGGTTACGCGGCCTCGCCGAGGCGGGTATCCGAGGTTCTGGTGTGGGGCGCGCGGGCGCAGATCATCACCGGACTGGTGCTGTTCGGCATGGCGGATTCGATCCACTCGCTGGACAAGCACGTGATCATGGCGAAGATGATCGTCAAGCTCGTGATCGCGGTCGCGGTGGCGGCGTTCGCCGAGATCGCGCGGGCCGATGCCAAGCGCGACAAGATGATCGGCTGGATGCCGCACGCCGCGGGCTGGCTGGCGATCGTGAACGTCTGCGTCGCGGTGCTCTGGACCTGAGCCGTTCTGAGACATTCGCGGACAGTCGGTTCGCCGAATGCTCGCATCCGCCGGTGGATCCGGCACGCCGTGGGATGCCGCTCGGTCCGCAGCAGCTGTGCACGACGCGCCGGAACCCGGCCGTTTCTCAGCTCTCCAACAACGACTGCCCGATATATCCGCCCGGGTCGGTGATCCCGGGCGGCAGGACGAACACCGCGGACCCGACGGGCGTGGTCCAGGTGTTGAGGGCGTCGAATTCGGCCAGCCGCCGCTGCACGGGGAGATACTGCGACTCGATATCGGCCTGGTACGCGGCGAACAACAGCCCCGAATTCGAGACCGCACCGGGTGCGGGGGATTCGTCGTAGTTGTAGCCGCGGCGCAGGAACCGATCGGTGTCGCCGGTGTGGTGCGCCCGAGCGATATGCGATGACGGCGGGATCACCGGGATGCCGAACTGATCGACGGCCGTGAAGTCCGGATCGTCGGACTCACGGGCTCCGGTCAGCGGAGCACCGGTGGCCACGCGGCGGCCCACGGACAACTCGCGCCCGCCGGTGTCCAGATCGTCCCAGGCGTCGAGGTTCATCGCGATGCGACGCAGCACCAGCGAGGTCCCGCCCGCGAGCCACGGCAGCCCGCCGCCGTCGTGCCAGATCAGACGATCGAAGTCGGTCGTGCCCGCGGCCGGATTCACCGTTCCGTCGACCTGACCGAACAGATTGCGCATGCTCTGCCCCGGCGCCGCATCGCGAAATCCGCGCTGCACCCACCGCACCGACACCAGTGAGGTGACGGTGCGGCTCAATGCCCGCACCGCATGCGCGACCGTCGTCGCCTCGTCCGCGCAGATCTGCAACAGCAGATCGCCGTCGCAGTACGCGGGATCGAGACGATCGATCGTGAAGGCGGGCAGCGGACGCAGCCACCCCGGCCGCGCCGCCTCGACCCCGGCGACGGTGAACAGTCGCGGCCCGAATCCGATCGTCACCGTCAGCCGCGCGGGCCGCACGGTGAGTTCGGGCTCGGAATCGGCCAGACCGGGCTCGCCCTGAGTGAGCCGGGCCGCGTCACCGCTCCAGATCTGCAGCAGCCCGATGATGTCCGCGCGGGCGACACCGGGTTTCAGATCGAATCCGAGGTAGGTCACATGCCGCTGCGGTGCCGTCGCGACGCCGCTCTGGTGACGCCCGTGGAACGGCTCGGTCGCCGCGGCGGGATCGGGCTCCCGACCGGAACGAGCGAAATGCTCCGTCCCCCAGGTCAATCCGGCGGCTCCGGCCGCGACCGCACCGCCACCGAGCAGTCGCCGCCGGGTCAGTCCCGGCTCAGCCACCGTGCGCCGGGGTGGTGGTGGGCGCGTAGTTCTCCTGATTCCCCGAGAAGTCGCGGGTCTGCGCGGTGAACGTGGCGCTCGAACCGTCGGCGAATTTCACCGTGATCGGCGTCCGTGATCCCGTGCGCAGCGGGGTCTTCAGGTCCATGAACATCAGATGGTTGCCGCCCGGGGTGAGCGATACGGTGCCGTGCGCGGGCACGACCAGCCCACCGGCCATCGGGCGCATCATCGTGGTTCCGCCGGTATCCACGGTCTCGTGGATCTCCATCCGCGCCGACGCGGGACTGGTCGCGTCGACCATGCGAATCTCCCGGTCGGAGGAATTGCTGAAATCGGCGAAGGCCGAGGACATTCCGGAATCCGCGGCCTTGATCCACTGATTGCTGATTCGGACCGACGCCGCGTCGTTACTGGATTCTGTTGTCCCGGAGGAACATCCGGTCAGCAGGATCGGCACTGTCAGCGCCGCGGCGGCTGCGGCCGTGCGGGCGCGGGTGAGGGTGGACATACGAAGGCTCCGTTTCATGGGGATGGTTTTCAGAGCCACCGTCCGGCGTCGTCGGACCCGCGGGCATCGGCATGCGCCGAGGTGACCCGTGCGAATGCGAGGCGTACATCGACGTGTGCCCAGGGGCCGCTGGTACGTGCACCGGACGCGCGTACCGGCGAACACTCGGGCCGAACACCTACTCGGGGCGCACGTCGGCGTATGCACGAGATGTCGACCGGTATGCACCCCGGCGAGTGTCGAGATGCGCCGAGCGCAGGTTGCAGCCCAGGCGTACACCCGTGCGTATCCGGGTGCGCCGAGCCGTGCCCGAGAGGTACCGGCGTGCATCGCGGCGCATACGACAGTGCCGAGATGCGGATCGATGGACGCCGAGCATCGGGGTCCGGCGATGCTCACGGCCGCTGGAATGAGGATCCGCTTGCGGCCGTGCGTCATCGGTGCCGGGACGACAGTGCTGTCGCGACGGGCACAGACGATCGCGGTGTCGCGATGGTTGTCCGGGCCCGCCCCTGGTTCAGCAGACGGCGAAATCCGCCGGACGGTGGAAAGTTTCGACGAACGAATCCCTCGGCGGCCCGCGCCGTCCGATGCCCGAACTGATCAGCAGCCGCCGCAACGGGATCGACGGCACGGCGGGGGACGCGGGCGAATGCGACGGCGGCGCAACCACGGTCGCGATGAGCGCGACGAGTACGCGCAGCACGCTCGCATACACCCGGCGCAGCGCGGCTTCCGCGCCCCGGATCAGCAGTGCGCCCACGGGAACGGCGAGTGCGTGCGCGGCCAGCATGGGCAGGGTGAGTAGCTGCCCGTGGCAGTGCTCCGGCGCAATCGCCAGCGCCACATGCCCGATCGCCTGTCCCACCGCGAGCATCGGCAACAGCCGGGCCGGTCCCGGGCGCATCGTGGCCACCACGGTCCCGGTGAGCGTGCAGACCGCGACGAGCAGAACCACCGACGCCGAGGTCAGCGATACCGGCCCACCGCCGAGCGCGTGCGCGCCGATACTCACCGCACCCGATGCCGCACCGACACACGCGCCGCGCAGCCGCGCGGTGGGGTCGGTGGATGATCGCACCGGGTCATCGTAACGACCGTCGTGAGTCGGCGGATCGCCTGGTCGGGTGGGTCAGCCCAGCCGCCGCAGAAGGCGTTGGGCCGTATCGAGTACCTGGTCCACCGACTCGACCAGGTACATCAGATCGATGAAGTAGTCCTCGAACCCGGTGTCCGCGGCGGTCGACTCGATGGTCTCGGCGATCTGCGCCTCGGTGGCGCCGTGCTCGACATTGACCCGGATGATCGTCTCGATATCCGACGGGTCACGTCCGGCCGACTCGGCGGCCGCGTCGACGTCCTGGCGCATCCGCCGCAGGAAGCGCGCCTGGTCGGCGTTGCCGGGCACACGCAGTGCCGGAAGCCACCCGTCGGCGTATCGCCCGACCCGCGCGATACCGGCCGGAGCGAAGGCGGCCAGATGGATCGGCGGATGCGGCCGCTGTACCGGATCGAGCGAACTGCGATGTTCGGGCACCGTGACGTACCGGCCGCGATATTCGGCCGGATCGCTGGTCCAGATCGTCCGCAGCGCCTCGATGGTCTCCTGGAGGCGCGCACCGCGATGGTCGAACGGGACGCCCGCCGCCTCGTACTCCTCGGGTGACCAGCCGATGCCCAGACCGGCCACGAGCCGTCCGCCGCTGATCACATCGATCGTGGTGAGCGCGCGGGCCAGCGGTACCGGTCGATACAGCGGGGCCACCAGCACATTGGTGCCCAGCCGCACCCGCTCGGTCACCGCCGCGGCGGCGGTGAGCACCGCGAACGGGTCCAGCACCGCATCGAATTCCGCGGGAATCGTCGTACCGCCGCGGTAGCCGACCTTCGGCCGGGTCGCGGCCAGCAGCCGATCGCCGACCCAGAGGCTGTGCGCGCCCGCGCGCTCCACCTCGCGAGCGAACCGCGGCACCTCGCGTCCCTCGCGTGCCTGCGGCCCGAGCTGCGGAATGGCGAATCCGATCGGCATTCTCTCATCCTGTCAGAGCGATTCCGGGCACACTCAGGACTCCGCGGCGGTCTGCGGTTCGATCGGCGGCAAGGTCGCCAGACGATCGAGGATGAGATCCGCCACGCCCGCCATTCCCGCGGCGGTGGGGTGGAAGGGTGCGCCCGGATTTTGCCGCCCCGGCAGCGGAATGTAGCCGCCGGAGGTCCACGCGCCGGCGCTGCCGGGCGGATGGTCCAGGCTGGGGGTGCGCGCGTCGATCAATTCGGCCCCGGCGCGGGCCGCGGCCGAAGCAGTATGCGCGGCAAGGGATTCGGCGAACTGATGATAGTTGCGATCGACCGGGCGGTCCTCCTCGGAGACCGGGCCGAGCAGGGACAGATAGTTCACGACCAGAACCCGGGCCCGCGGTGCGCGCCGGGAGATCGTATTGAGCACCTCGGTCAGACTCTGCTCGATCGTGTGCAGCCGATGGTTGACGGCGGTTTCGTCGCCGAGGCGCGCGATCGGGGGGATCAGCCGTAACGGCAGGGGTAATCGGTGCGCGACGCGGTACTGGGTCAGCCCGACATCGTTACCGCCGATGGTCAGCGTGACCAGGTCGGTGTCGGCGTCGACCGCGCGGATCTGCGGCGGCTGGCCGTACTGCTGCTCGTGCAGGATGTGCTCGCAGGTGGCGCCGCTGCTGGTGACGTCGGTGAGCTGCAGCCGGGCCGCGTCGGCGACCAGGTGCGCGTAGTTGTTGCGTGAGCGGCCCGCCAGTCGCGGCGCCCCGGGCTCGCGGGGTGCGATCGCGGGCCCTGAGGCGAACGAACTGCCCAGTGCCACATACCTCTTGCCGTGCCATCGAGTCGACTCCGGATCCGTGCCGGGTCGGCTGTGGTGGAGAATGCCGCTCACCTCCCTGGACGTGCCTCCCTTCGGGAGGCATCTTGACGCAGTGCGCGGTATGTCTCGGGCCGACGGGAGACCCGTCGGCCCGGCCGCTACGTCACAGTGTTTCCAGCGCGGCCTGAGTCAAATCATCCGGAAATACGAACCTGCGCAACGCCCAGTAGCGGAACGCCATGGCCAGCAGCACGCCCAGGATCTGCCCGGTGATGAAATTGGACAGCGCCTGCGTGGTCGGGCTGACGTGCGGTACGTGGATGTCGAAGATGTACAGCGCGATCGCCTGCGGAATCAGGGTGACGACCACCGCCAGTGCGCTGACGCCGAAGAACAGCGCTGCCTCGTGCGCGCGCTGCCGACCGCCGCGGGTGCTGAACGACCATTCCCGGTTGAGGATGTAGGAGGCGATGGTCGCGATGAGGACGCCGATCGCTCGCGCGGTGAGGGGTTTGTCCTGCAGGACGGTCAGTTTCAGCGTGTAGACGATTCCGGTATCGATGAACCAGGTCATCGCGCCGACCACGGCGAACTTCATCAGCTCCTGATGCTGGTGAAGACGGGCGAGGTAGCGGTCCGGCACTCGATCCAGCGCGGTCTGCATCAACGACACGTCGCCACAATAGCCGGACCGCCGCCATCCGGCACGTGCTGTCGCGTCGGGTGCGGCGCGTGCCGGATGGCGGCGGCGGGACGGTCAGCTTCCGACGTAGGCCGCCAGATGTTCGCCGGTGAGGGTGGATCGGGCCGCGACCAGATCCGCGGGCGTGCCTTCGAAGACGACGGTGCCGCCGTCGTGTCCCGCGCCCGGTCCCAGGTCGACGATCCAGTCCGCATGCGCCATCACGGCCTGGTGGTGTTCGACCACGATGACCGATTTCCCGGCCTCGACCAGCCGATCCAGTAGCGCGAGCAGCTGTTCCACATCGGCCAGGTGCAGTCCGGTGGTCGGCTCGTCCAGGACGTAGATTCCGCCCTTGTCGCTCATGTGGGTGGCCAGTTTGAGCCGCTGCCGCTCACCGCCGGACAGGGTGGTCAACGGCTGACCCAGGCGCAGATATCCGAGCCCGACGTCGGCCAGGTGCCGCAGAATCTTCTGTGCCGCGGGAAGGCGCGCCTCGCCGTCGCCGAAGAACTCCTCGGCCTGCGCGACCGACATGGCGAGCACCTCGCTGATATCGCGGCCACCGAGGTGATAGTCCAGCACCGCGGCCTGATACCGCTTGCCTTCGCATTCCTCGCAGGTGGTCGCGACTCCGGCCATCATCGCCAGATCGGTGTAGATGACGCCCGCGCCGTTGCAGGTCGGGCACGCGCCTTCCGAATTCGCACTGAACAGCGCCGGTTTCACGCCGTTGACCTTGGCGAAGGCCTTGCGGATCGGTTCGAGCAGTCCGGTGTACGTCGCGGGATTGCTGCGCCGCGACCCGCGGATCGCGCCCTGATCGACCGAGATCACCCCCGCGCCCGCCGGAATCGACCTGTGCACCAGCGAACTCTTGCCCGATCCGGCGACGCCGGTCACCACGACGAGCACGCCGAGCGGGATGTCCACGTCCACTTTGCGCAGGTTGTTCGCCGTCGCACCGCGGATCTCGAGGCTGCCGGTGGGCTTGCGCACGGATTTCTTGACCGTGGCGCGGTCGTCCAGGTGGCGGCCGGTGATGGTGTCGCTGGCCCGCAGCTCGTCCAGGGTGCCTTCGAAGCAGATCGTGCCGCCCTCCGAACCCGCACCGGGGCCCAGGTCGACGATGTGATCGGCGATCGCGATGGCTTCGGGTTTGTGCTCGACCACCAGCACGGTATTGCCCTTGTCCCGCAACCGCAGCAGCAGCGAGTTCATCCGCTGGATATCGTGCGGGTGCAGGCCGATGGTGGGCTCGTCGAAGACGTAGGTGATATCGGTGAGCGCGGAGCCCAGATAGCGAATCATCTTGGTGCGCTGCGCTTCTCCGCCGGACAGGGTGCCCGACGGGCGGTTCAGGCTCAGATATCCCAGGCCGATCTCGACGAAGGAGTCCAGGGTCTCCCGCAGCGATTCCAGCAGCGGGCCGACCGACGGTTCGTCCAGGCCGCGCACCCATTCGGCGAGGTCGCTGATCTGCATCGCGCACGCGTCGGCGATGTTGATTCCGGCGATCTTCGCCGAGCGGGCCGTCTCGCTGAGCCGGGTGCCGTCGCATTCGGGGCAGATCGTGAAGGTGACCGCGCGCTCGACGAACGCGCGCACATGTGGTTGCAGTGCGTCGACGTCCTTGGACAGCATGGACTTCTGGATCTTCGGGATCAGTCCCTCGTAGGTGAGGTTGATGCCCTCGACCTTGATCTTGGTCGGTTCCCGGTAGAGCAGATCGTTCAGCTCGCGTTTGTTGTACTTCCGGATCGGCTTGTCCGGATCGAAGTAGCCGGAGCCGATGAAGATGCGCCCGAACCAGCCGTCCATGCTGTAGCCGGGGATGGTGAACGGGCCCTCACGCAGGGATTTGGTGTCGTCGTACAGCTGGGTCAGATCGATGTCGTTGACCGAGCCGCGGCCCTCACAACGGGGGCACATCCCACCGGTGATGTTGAAACTGCGCCGCTCCTTGATCGTCCGGCCGGAGCGTTCCACGGTGACCGCGCCCGCGCCGCTGATCGAGGCGACATTGAACGAAAACGCTTGCGGCGAGCCGATATGCGGGGTGCCCAGGCGGCTGAACAGGATCCGCAACATGGCATCGGCGTCGGTGGCCGTGCCGACCGTCGAGCGCGGATTCGAGCCCATGCGCTGCTGGTCGACGCTGATCGCGGTCGTCAGACCTTCGAGGACGTCGACCTCGGGCCGGGCCAGCGTCGGCATGAATCCCTGGACGAAGGCGCTGTAGGTCTCGTTGATCAGGCGCTGCGATTCGGCCGCGATCGTGCCGAAGACCAGCGAGCTCTTACCCGAACCGGAGACGCCGGTGAACACCGTGAGCCGGCGTTTGGGCAAATCGACGCTGACGTCGCGCAGATTGTTCACCCGCGCCCCGAGCACGCGGATCACCTCGTGGCTGTCGGCGACGGGCTGTGCGGGCGGCTGCTGTCGGCGCGCAGGGGTGCTCGCGGCCTTGGTCATCGTGTCTCCATGTTTCGGCGCGGCCGCCCGTGCGGCCCGAATTCGGTATGAGGGTGGTGCGGATCAGGTCAGCGCAGTTCCTGGATTCGGACCATATTGCCCGCCGGGTCGCGGAATGCGCAGTCGCGCACGCCGTACGGCTGTTCGGTCGGCTCCTGGACGACCTCCGCGCCGGTGGCCTGCACGCGTTCGAAGCTGCCGTCGAGATCCTTCGTTGCCATCAGGATGCTGCCGTAGGTGCCCTTGGACATCATCTCGGCGATGGTGCGACGCTCGTCGTCGGTGATCCCCGGGCTGGCCTGCGGCGGGTACAGCACGACATTGATGCCCGGCTGATCTGCGGGGCCGACGGTCAGCCAGCGCATGCCGTTGTAGCCGACGTCGTTGCGGAGTTCGAAGCCGAGCGCGTCACGGTAGAAGGCCAGCGCGGCGTCCGGGTCGTTCTGCGGCAGGAAACTCGAGTGAATGGTGATATCCATGGTGATCAGGCTAGTTGCGGGTCGGTTACCGAAGCTTCTCGATTCCTGATCGGTCTGGTCACCTGTTTCGCTACACACGAGGGCATGCCCGCCGTGGCGTCGGCCTGTTCGCGCCGGTAGACGCTGGGTGAGACGCCGACCAGTTCGCTGAACCGGGTGCTGAACGTGCCCAGCGACGAGCAGCCGACGGCGAAGCAGACCTCGGTGACGCTCAGATCGCCCTGGCGCAGCAGCGCCATGGCGCGTTCGATCCGCCTCGTCATCAGGTAGGAGTACGGCGATTCGCCGTAGGCGAGCCGGAACTGGCGGCTCAGATGCCCCGCCGACATGTGCGCGTCGCGGGCGAGCGCCTCGACGTCGAGCGGTTGTGCGTACTCGCGGTCGATCCGGTCGCGCACCCGGCGCAGTCGGGCGAGGTCCTGCAGACGCTGTTCCTCGGTCGGGGCACTGGTCATATGCCGAATCGTACGTGTCGGGCGCGGCCTGGGAAGTGGCGAATGGGATCGGACGGGGGACTCGATTAGCGTCGGCGGGATGGAACTGCGACGAATCCACCACGCCGCGATCATCACCTCGGACTACGGCGTGTCGAAGACTTTCTATACGCAGGTGCTGGGCCTGCGGGTGGTTGCGGAGAATTATCGGGCCGAAAGGGCTTCCTACAAACTGGATTTGGCGCTGCCGGACGGATCGCAGATCGAACTGTTCTCCTTCCCGGATCCGCCCGCCCGGCTCTCGCGCCCGGAGGCGTGCGGGCTGCGGCATCTGGCCTTCGCGGTCCCCGATGTGGCGGCCGCGGTGCGGGAGTTGCAGGACAGGGGAGTGCCCACCGAGGAGATACGGGCGGACGAATACACCGGAAAGCGTTTCGTCTTCTTCGCCGATCCCGACGGTTTGCCGCTGGAGTTGTACCAGGAGTGAGCTTTTCGGATTGCTCCGTGCCGGCTGCCTCGGTCACCTGAGAACAGGATCGTCGCTGGTAGCGGTCGGTCGGGGCAGAGGGTGAGCGCTGCCATACGATGTTGCGATGACCACAGTTTTGTTGAAAACCTCAGCAGGGGACATCGCTCTGGAACTCGATGAGACCAAGGCTCCCAAGACGGTCACGAACTTTGTGGACTACGTCAAGTCGGGCCACTACGACGGCACCATCTTCCACCGGGTGATCCCCGGTTTCATGGTGCAAGGCGGCGGACTGACTGCCGATATGAGTCAGAAGCCCGCACCGAACAAGGTGGAGAACGAAGCGAACAACGGGTTGCGCAACGACAAATACACCGTCGCCATGGCGCGCACCTCGGACCCGCATTCGGCCAGCGCACAGTTCTTCATCAACACCGCAGGCAACGACTTCCTGAACTACCCGGGCCAGGACGGCTTCGGCTACGCCGTATTCGGCAAGGTGGCCAACGGGTCGCAGGTGGTCGACGCGATCGAGGGCGTGGCCACCACGTCGAAGTCCGGGCATCGCGACGTCCCGGTCGAGCCGATCACCATCGTCTCCGCCCAGGTGGTCTAGGTCCGGAAACGTGTCCTGGGGCCGCGTCGCCGCGGCCCCAGGATTCTCACGCGTCGAGCACGCGCGGTTCGCGCGACACCACCGGCGGCAGCACCGACCAGGGGAAATTGATCCAGCGGTCGGTGTGCCGCCAGACGTATTCGCAGGAGACCTCCGACCGCGGCTTCTGATAGATGACCGCGCAGCGCACCTCGGCCACTTTGTCGGCGCAGAAATCGCGCACGAGCCGAAGGGTTGCTCCGGTATCGGCGACGTCGTCGGCCACCAGCACCCGCGCACCCGCCAGATCCACCGCCGAGGGCACCGGCGGCAACATCACCGGCAAATCCAGCCGCTGATCCACCCCCGTATAGAACTCCACGTTCATGACGTGCAGGTTCTTCACATCGAGCGCATATCCCAGCGCCCCCGCCACGAACAGCCCACCGCGCGCGATGGACAGGATCAGATCGGGTTCGAAACCGTCCCCGGCAACCATCTCGGCGAGCTCCCGGCTCGCGGTGCCGAAGAGTTGCCAGTCGAGTTCCTCGCGATCGCTCACGAGAGGAGACTAGCCCAGCTGGTCGGTCGGACCGACGGGTATGTGTGCGTCGATCGCAGGTGCCGGTGACCTTTTTGCGACATGTGCTGTCGGCGCACTCGGATCTGTGATTGATGTCCGCGGGCGCGGGTGATGGCGGCTCGTCGGACCGGGCGTCATCGTCTACAGCAACTTGACCGCCGTGCAGTCGGTGCAGGCCGCCTTCCGCCGCAAGAACGATCCCGAACTGGCCCGCATCGACGTGCCGACCTTGCTTGAGGTCGCCGAATCCGGGTTCCCGGCCTGGACCTGGACCTTGCAGAAGGTCCGTAACACGGTTGTTTTCGCCGGTGCGGCGCTCGGTCTGACCCTGCTGGCCATCGCCTGATGGTCGCGCGAGCCCGCTTTCCGGTCGGCCGCAGGAGGAGTCGGAATCTCAGAACAATGGCGAATCCGCCACGCGTTCTGAGATTCCGTCACGAGCTCTGCGAACCTACAGTCGCTGCTCGTACTTCTCTGCTCAGCGGTCGAATTCACCATTCTTTACGCCCGCGGTGAAGGCAACCCACTCGCCGGGGTTGAACACGAGCGCAGGGCCGTGGGGGTTCTTGGAATCGCGTACCCCCACATGACCCGCTGCGAGCCAAGCAACTTCCACGCATTCTTTTCCGGAATGACTGCGTGAGGACTTGAACCACTGCGCGCCGGTGGTGTCGATGATCACTGGTCGAATCTCCTTGCTAGTTTCCTGAGATAGTCTCTCGAAGTCGACTCATCCAGCGCGGCATGCTGGAGGTTTTCGTGAACATTGCGGAACTCTGCGACGTCGTCCGCGTCTTCGAAAGTCATGGTCCCTGTCGTTGTTTCGGTGAAAACCACTGACGGCTCACGGCTTTCGGTCGGGAAGTCGATAATGATGTAAGGGGTCGCGACGGTGTGTCCGGGATGGCCTGCGGTGAAGGGCAGGAGCCGCACACTGACATTGTCCCGTGTGCTCATATCGGCGAGGTGCATCGATTGGCCCCTCATGATCGCGCGCGATCCGATGATCGTGTGCAACGCGGCCTCGTGCAGGATGAACTCTGCCTGGGCGGGACTGTATTTGCGAGTCAGTACGGCGGAGCGCTGCATACGGAGCGAAACACGCTTTTCGACATCGGCGGGCGTATCGGTTGGAAGATACGGTCGCTCAACGGCTCTGGCGTAGTCTGCGGTCTGGAGGATGCCCGGCATGATCAACGGCTGGTAGAAGTACAGCTGTGATGCACCCGACTCGAGTCCGAGGTAGGTGCTGTATCCGGGATAGATGAGGTGCCTGTATGCCTGCCACCACGACTTCGTAGCTGTCTGTGCCGCAAGTACTTTCAGCTCGGAGATCCTGTCGGCGGGCAGTCCGTAGATATTGCCCATCGCATCTACGTCGCGCTGCTTGACGCGGTCGTTCTCCCCTTTCTCGAGACGCCCGATGGTGGCCTTCCCCATCTCGAGTAATTGACCGGCTTGTTCCTGGGTGAGGCCCGCCCCCTCGCGGGCCTCCTTCAGCATCCTGCCAAGCTGGCGACGGACCAGCGTTGTGCTGGTCTGCTCGTCCTTTGCCATCGCTCCCCTTCGTGCTCGGCCCGCTTCGGTCCGCAACTGCGGTCCGCGTCGAGGCTCATCGTAAGTGCTATCCGGTCCGCGCCTTCGGGGTTCGAGCCGGTTATTCCGGGCCGCCCACTTCGGGGCCTCGGACTGGGCTTGCCGGAGCAAGATTAGCCGCATGCCAGAGCAACGCGACGCCTTTCGGTGAGCCAGGCCCGTGCACTTCGGACACTGAGCTGCGGAGGGTTACTCACTACGGATCAGATTCGGCACGCGGCGAACCTCGACCGCTTCGAGGTTCGCCGCGTGGTGTCGAATCTGCGCGGCCGGGGGCTGATCGTATGTCGGGGTTACGACAGGCGTTGGAGCATAACCGATTTGGGGCGTGCGGCGGTCGCCGCACATCCGCCGATCTACGGGAGGCTGGATGCAGATGTCTGAGCGCATGTCGCACCCAGTGCCGCAACGTCTTTCGAGTAGCGGATATTTGGCCGCAGATCGGGGCGATGACGTGGAACGCTGCCTCCGGGGATGGTCTTCGGCAGCTCCGAAATCGACTGACGGCTCGTCAGATCAAGCGGTGGCCGCCCTCGACGTGTAGGACGGTTCCGGTCATGAATCGGTTGGTCATGACGGCGCGGAAGGCTTGCGCGATGTCGTCGGGCTGGCCGATGCGGCCCACGGGGAGTCGTGCGGCCATGGCGGAGAGGCGTTCATCCTTGGTGTCGGCGGCGAAGCTGTTCCAGATCGGGGTGTCCACCCAGCCGGGGGAGACGGCGTTGACGCGGATCGGTGCTAGTTCAAGAGCCAGAGCGCGGACGAGCCCCTCCAGTGCGGCGTTCACGGTCGCTACCACGGTGCCGCCGACGGCCGGGCGGTAGGCGGCGATTCCCGAAGTGACGGTGAGGGATTCGGTAAGCCTGGGCGCGGCGTACTTGGCCACGAGCCACGGTCCGAGCACCTTGGCCTCCACGACGGTCCGGGCATCGGCGAGCGGCAGTTGCGCCAGCGGTCCGTATCCGGCGGACATGTCGGCGGCGGTGACGACGACATGATCCAGCCGCCCGGTGTGCTCGAACAGCCACGGGCCGAACAGATCTCGGACCGAGTCCTCGCGGGTGATGTCCGCCTGCACGGTCCGCAGGCGGTCGGTGGTGAGTTCGGCGGAGACGGCATCGAGCCGATCCCGGGACCGCCCGGCAATGGTCACTGCCTGCCCCTCGGACAGCAGTTCGCGGGCCAGTGCCAACCCCATACCGGAACTGCCTCCGATGACGAGTGTGTGCGAAATATCGGTCATGACGACGACTTTGCGATTCGCGGCGGCGGCAGGGGAGACCGGGCGGGGACTGGTCCTGGTGGGGCCACCCGGAGGGGGTGGGGAGCGGGCAGACTGGTGAGGTGAGTGAACGGCGGGTGCTGGGGGAGTTTCTGCGGGTGCGGCGGGGCCGGTTGCGGCCTGAGCAGGTGGGGTTGTCGGCGGGGGTGGGGCGGCGGCAGACTCCGGGGTTGCGGCGGGAAGAGGTTGCGACGCTTGCCGGGTTGAGCGTGGATTACTACACGAGGTTGGAGCAGGGGCGGGATACGAATCCGAGTCCGGCCGTCTTGGATGCGTTGGCTGGGGCGTTGCGGCTCGACGAGGACGAGCGGATGCATCTGGACGATCTGGCTCGGGCGGTGGCGGTGCGGCGCGCGGCTCCGGAGTTGGTGCGGCAGGCGCCGCGGCCGGGGTTGGTGCAGCTGCTCGAGTCGGTGCGACCGACGCCGGGGTTGATTCTGGATCAGCCGAGCAACGTGCTCGCGGCGAATCCGGAGGCGTTGCGATTGCTCGACGGGCTGACGGATTGCGCTGCGGCGGAACGGAATCTGGTGCGGTACGTGTTCACCCATCCCGCGGCGCGGTGGGTCTTCGAGGACTGGGACGCGATGACGCGCGACTGCGTGGCACATCTGCGCACAGTGCAAGGGCGCGAACCGGATTCCCCGGCACTGCATACGGTGGTGCACGGATTGTGTTCCGAGAGTGCGGAATTCGCGGATCTATGGGCGCACTACGACGTGCGCACCAAACGTGGTGCGACGCGGATGTTCCGGCATCGCGGGGTGGGGCTATTCGCCTTGACCTCGGAGATCGTCACCGCGCCGGACGGGCAGCGCTTCGTGGTGTTCCAGGCCGCGCCGGGCAGCCCGGACCACGATGCGATGACGCTGCTAGGGATGATGGACGATGGTGTACCACAGCAGCGCGCAGGTGCCGACGACGAAAAGTGGTGACAGAATCCAGGTTTCGACCTTGTTGCCGGTGCGTTCGACGAGGGGGACGCGGGTGCGGAGTTTGAACGGCCAGAACAGGCGGCAGCCTCGGTCGGTCAGGCAGTCTCCGGCGAGATGGGCCAGGGAGCCCAGGCCGACCGCGAACGGGAGCCAGGTCGGTTTGTCCGAGATCCACTGGTCCATCGCGAACGTCCCGGCCGCGGCCAGGATGACGATCGTGCCGTAGGAGCGGACTCCGTCGCCGGGCGGGCACAGGTTCAGGGCCCGGACCGCGAGGGCGAGCAGGAAGAACACCAGGGCGAGGGTGAACCAGCGGTGCAGCCAGTGCTCGCCGGCCCAGGTTCCGGCGGTGACGGCGATGACGAAGGCGAACGAGTGGGTGGCGTGCCGGTGTCCGCCGGAGACCTCGGAGATCACCTTGCACGCCGCATGCGAGACCGGGCCGAGCACATGGGAAATGGTGCCGCTGGGATGATCGGCGTCGGGCAGCAGTGCCGCGCCCGCGGTGAGGAACGTGCCCATCACCAGATCGACGGTGCCGATATGCCCGGCCTGGACAGCCGGGAAGGTCAGAATCGAAAGCGGCAGCGCGGCAGCGGCTCCGGCCCACGCGAGAGCGCCGCTGGTCGCATGTGAATGTCCTAGCACCGCCTCGAGAGTAGCCGATCTTGATCAGCGGGTTGCCAACGACCGTGGGCGAGCACGGTTTCGAGGCCGGGTGCTACCGAATCGGCAGCGGCCCAGGCCAGGTCAGCTGCGCTGATGGAGGTGCGGATCCACGATGCGGTTCAGTGCGCTGAGATCGGCGTCGAGTGCGTAGAACGTGCGCAGGGCGATGGCGAAGGCGAAAAGCCCACCGACGCACAATCCTACGATCGGCCCGATCACGGACTGCTGCTGATCGGGGTTCAGGAAGACCAGTCCGGCGGGCACGCCGATCAGCGGCACCGAGGCCGCGACGCCGAGATAGATGCGGCTGCGTCGCACCAGGCGGTGCAGCCGCTCGGCCTCGGCGGAGCTGGTGTGCCCGGCGGCCACGAGTCCCGGGTAGTACCAGCGCAATACGAAGAAGGTGACCGGGAAGTAGGTGTACACCACCGCAACCGCGGCCGCCACGGCGTGCGAGGCGATCAGGTCGGTGAGCAGGCCGAGCGGTATCGGCCTGAAGCTGTACAGCCTGATCAGCAGCACCACTCCGGCGGCGAGCCACCCGGTGAAGGCCACCACCGCGATCCGGTCGCCGCAGGCCAGCGTGTCCGCGCGTGCCTTGGCGAGGGTGGCCTCGTCGAACCGGCGGCCGCGGCGCAAACCGTCGGGCACCAGGAACACCTGACGACACCAGTACAGCAGCCCGGCGATACCCAGCGGATAGGCGATGACCGCGACGATCAATCCGAGCCGGGTCATGGTGTCGGCGGCAGCGGCGCCGAATTGTCCCTCGACGAGGCGAATGTTGTGCGCGCCCATATACAGTCCGGCGAGCAGCTGGCCGAAGATGCTGGAGAGGGTGACCACCGGCATCGGCCGCATGCGCAACCGCGCGCGCAGGCTGTTGGTGGGCGGGTCGACCAGATCGCGGGCGGTGCGGTCCTGGCTGAGTTCGAGCTGATGAGCCAGTTCCGCACCGGTGGCGTAGCGGTCGGCGGGATCGGGCGCCAGGCAGGTCAGCAGCGCGTGTCGCAGGACCGCGGGGGTGTCCGGCGGCAGCTGATCCCGGTATCGCGGATCGATCCGGGTGTTGCGTCGGTCGATCATCGCCTGCAGCGACCGCGCGGATTCCCCGCAACCGAGTTCGTCGTCGAAAGGGATTGTGCCGGTGAGCAATTCCCACAGCACGACGCCGAGCGCATACAGATCGCTGCGGGTGTCCAAGTCCGCGGCCGAGGCGGCCAGACCCGGATGGATCGCCGAGAGCTGCTCGGGGGACATATAGGGAAGGGAACCGCCGAAGTAGGCGACCGGGCTCGCGCCGGGCAGGTGGCGGCTGAAGCTGATGTTGAAGTCCGCGAGTTTGGGCTGACCGTCGGCGGTGAGCAGGACGTTGGCGGGTTTGATGTCGCGGTGCAGAACACCCCGTCGATTGGCGTAGTCCAGGGCGGTGGCCAGGCGCGAGCCGATCCGCGCGACGGTCTCGGGCCAGCTGAGCTGTTCGAGTTCCGCACGGGCGGGGGAGTTCTGCGGTTCGAGGATGCCGCCGGTGGTGGTCGCGGCGTCGACGGCCTCGAGCAGCAGAGCGCCGCCGCGCCGATCGGGCGGGGTGCGGCGCAGCATACGCAGCACACCCAGCAAGGTGCCGCCGGGCACGTACTGCATGTACATCAGTTTGAGGTGCTGGTCGGTGATCTGGCGCTGGTCGAATACGCGCACGATGTGATCGTGGTCGAGTTGGGCGAGGGTCTGCGGTTCGGCGCCGCGATCGTGTGAGATCTTCACCGCGACCATGCGACCCAAAGAGCGTTGGCGGGCAAGGAAAACGCGGGCGAACGCACCCTGGCCCAAGGGAAGCAGCAGATCGAAATCATCGACGGTGGCGCCCGGGTTGATGGTGTCCAGCGCGTCCAGTGCGGTGGGGTCGGCCAGGACCGTACTGCGCGGATCGCCTCGGTCGGGTGCGTACCCGGGCAGGGTCCCGACGCCGGAATCGGCTGTGATGCGGGCCATTTGGGTGGGGTAGTCCTGCTCGTACTCGGCCAGATCGACCTCGTGTCGGCGGCTGCGCGCGGTGATCTCCTCGTAGATCAGGTCGGGAGGCAGTGGCGCGGTGGACAATTCGGGGAAACGCTTGCGGTAGTCGGCCAGGCGCAGGGCGTCGTCGGTGCGCCGCCAACGTTCGTGCAGATCCACCTTGATAAGTTCGATGAGCGCCGAGCGGCGCAGTCCGGGATCCGCGGGGAGGTGGGCGGACAGATCGGGCGGGGAGTCCGCGCCGCGCCACTGGGCCGAGAAATGCGCCACGAGGGTCGTCAACGCGGTCTGCGTCGCGGCTGCGCGGTCGGCACCGGGGTCGGGTGCGGTCGCGCCGAGGTGATATTCCAACGTCGCTCGCTTCGAATGGTGTTTTACCCGGGCCCGGCCCCGAGGATATTCGATCCCTCGCGTTGCTCATCGGAGGTTGGGTGACACCGTTACCGGTAATCGTGATTTCCGGCCACCGGTCTGGCCTTAGTTAACAATAGTGAGATACGCTCCAGGACAAGATGTTCGACGACAGAAGGGGACGAGCTGTGTCGACAGCCGCCGCGGTCAAGGTGCAGATTCAGGCGATCGGAGCGGGATTCATGTTCTCCCGCGAGGCCAAGGCGTTCGGCGCCGCGGTCGGGGCCACGACATTTCTCGGGCCCTACACCCGCGGGCGCGGCGGGGTGCTCGGCGATGTCGACGCCGACGTGGTGATCTCCGCATTCGGCTTCTTCCCGGCCGAGACCATCCGCCCGGCCTGGGAGTCACTGGATCTGCCCGCGGACAAGGCCGCGGCCGGTTATCTGGGGGTGTGTCAGGACTTCGGGCGGCGCAAGCTCGGCGGATTCGACGGCGCCGCGCGGCTGGCAGAACTGCTGGCTCCGGTGGCCGCGGCCGCCGATCCGGCCGGTGTGGCACTGTTCGCGGGCTGGCGGGCGCTGCCGCTGGCGGCCGACGATCCGGCGCGGGCGATGCAGCTGATCCAGGTGCTGCGCGAGTTGCGTGGCGGGCTGCACCTGCTGGCCGTGCGCGCCCATGGCCTGACTCCGGAGCAGGCGGTGCTGATCGGCGGGTCGCCGGCCAAGAGCGGCGTCGATCAGGCGCGCTCGTTCGGCTGGCGCGAGCCGTACGAGGAGATCACCCCCGAGTTGCGGCAGCGGTGGGAGGCGGCCGAGGCGTCGACCGACGAGTTGATCGCCCCGGCGTTCGCGGTCCTGGACGAAACCCAGGGCGCGGAACTGGCCGAACTGCTCACGACCGCATACGGTTTGGTCTACAACCGCTGAATCCGGTTGTCGGCGCGGCTTTTCCGTGAATCGGAAGGTGATCGCCCGCGGCGGGCGATCACCTTCCGACGCAGGATATTCCGGCCGGATCAGCGCAGCGCCGGGATGACCTCACGCTCGAACAGTTCGATGCCGGAGGTGTCGTACGCGGCCTCGGGGAAGTTCAGGATCGCGTAACCCAGGCCCAGATCGCGCAGGGCGCTGAGCTTCTCGGTGATCTCGTCGGGCGTGCCGTGGGTGACGACGTTGTCGATCCACTTGGTGGCCGCCTCCTGGCCCAGGACCGGCGCCAGGCGCGTGCGCAGCGCGGTGAGACGATCTTCGATCTCGGCTTCGGTCGCGCCGGTCACCACGGTGGTGTTGGCGCTGCGCACGATCGCGTCGAAATCGGTGCCGACCTCGGCGCAATGGCCGCGCAGCAGTTCGGATTTGCGGGCGAAATCCTCGCCGCTGAAATTGGTGTACTGCGCGTACTTCGCGGCGATCCGCAACGTCACCTTCTCGCCGCCACCAGCGATCCAGAGCGGAATTCCGCCCTCCTGCAACGGCTGCGGCTGCACGATCGCACCGTCGACCTGATAGTGCTTGCCGTCCAGCGTGGCCTCGCCGGTGCTCCACGCCTGCCGGAAGATCTGTACCCCCTCGTCCAGGCGGGCCAGCCGCTCACCGGCGGTGGGGAAGCCGTATCCGTATGCGCGCCATTCCTGTTCGTACCATCCCGCGCCGATGCCCATCTCGACCCGGCCGCCGGAGATGATGTCCACCGTCGCCGCGACCTTCGCCAGATACGCCGGATTGCGGTAGCTCATCGCGGTACACATCTGACCGAGGCGGATGCGCTCGGTGCTCGCCGCGAACGCGGACATCAGCGTCCACGCCTCGTGGGTCGCCTCGCTGGTCGGCACCGGCACGGTGTGGAAGTGGTCGAACACCCACAGCGACTCCCAGTCGTCGTTGGCATCGGCCCGGCGGGCCAGATCACGCATCACCGTCCACTGTGCCGCGGGATCGATGCCTACCAGATCGAGCCGCCAGCCCTGGGGGATGAAGATGCCGAAGCGCACGGTCTACTCCTTCGCGTCCGTGGGGCCCGGGATGGGCCCCGGCCGCGGCGGGTCGCGCCGCGGCACCGCAGTCCACTGTCGTGGGTCGATGCCGGGTCGGCAACTTCTGGGCCGGTCCCCGGTCCGGTGCAGGCGATGCGGCCGGACCGGGACACCCGGTCAGTCGTCGCTCGGTGCGGCCCGCGGCCAGGACCGGCCGCTGCTGGGCAGGGCGGCCGGATCCGTGGTCAGCACACGGGGATTGGCCGAGGATGACATCGAGGCGACGGCCGCCTCGGCCTCGGCGGTGCCGCGCTCGTCCAGCTCGGCGACGCCGACCAGCACGATCAGCATCATGGTCACCAGGGTGACGGTCATGATCAGCGGAGTGAGCAGCTGCACGGGGTCCACGCCGCTGCCGTTCATCACCATGTCGTGACCGGTGGGGTGGTCCGCGGACATCGATGCCATTCCGGTGTAATGCATTCCGCACACCGCCAGACCCATGATCATGGCCGCGCCGAACGTGGCCGCCAGGCCCTGCACGTGCAGCATGAACCACAGTGCCGCGGTCGCCGCGACGACGGCGATGACCACGGACAACGCCACCACCGAGAGGCTGTAGTGCATCTCGACGTCCGACTGCATCGCGAACATGCCCATGTAGTGCATGCCCGCCACACCGAGACCGGTGACGGCCCCGCCGATCGGCAGCGCGAACACCTCACGCCGCCAACGCACGACCAGCGACAGCCCGACCCACACCACCACGATCGCGACGACCGCGCTGAGCAGCGTCAGCGGCAGGTTGTAGCGGATGCTCGCGCCGTGGATGGCGAAGCCCAGCATGGCGGTGAAATGCATGACCCAGATCCCGGCGCCGCCGAGCGAGATCGCGGCGGCCACCAGCCAGCCGCCGGGGCGTTTCGATTCACGGGCGTGGAAAGCGCACCGCAGTCCGAGCACCGAGCCGATGACGGACATGACGTACGCCAAGACCGGGGTCACCCAGCCGTAGCTGAAGTAGTCGAGTTCTAGCACGTGACACTTCCAAACTTCCTGAACAAGCGATCTCGAGGACCCTAGTTCAACTGGTCGGGTATGTGAAGCTGATCGTTTACCCGAGTAGGTACGCCGGTGTGACCATCGGGCGGACGTTGTACACGAAGTTCTGCCGCAACTCGTGGTAGGACTCGTCGGGGGCGAAGAAATTGCGGTGCATTTGTGTCAACTCCTCTTCCCGGTATGCGGCAAGGGGTTTGACGGCCTCGTCGGACGCGCGGCGCTGCTTCTTGGCCAGCAGGCGCTCGGCCAGTTCCGGCGCGGCGGCCAGGGCGGCGGCCTCCTGCCGGGCCCAGGTCCAGAAGTCGTCCGTGCTGCCGGGGACCGCGTAGTCGGCCAGGCCCAGGGTCACCGCCTCGCGCGCACCGACCGGCAGGGGAGTGCTGGTGAGCCGGGCGGCCTCGGCCGCACCGACCCGCCGCGGCAGCGAATAGGTCCAGTACTCCGAGCCGTACAGCCCCATCAGCCGGTAGTGCGGGTTCAGCACCACCGCTTCGCGGCACCACACCTCGTCGGCGGCCAGGGCCAGCATCACCCCACCGGCCGCGGCGTTGCCGGTCAGCGCGGAGATGACCAGTTTGTCGGTCGTGGTCAGGATGGCCTCGACCAGATCGTCCATGGCGGTGATGTTGCGCCAGGACTCCTGCGCCGGATCGGCGGCGGCCTCGATGACGTTGAGGTGGATGCCGTTGGAGAAGAAGTCCCGGGCCGCGCCGAGCACCAGCACCTCCACCGGGCGGCGGCAGGCCTGCCGGTAGGCATCGAGCAACCGGCGGCACTGCCGGGTGTCCATCGCGCCACCGGCGTAAGCGAATTCGAGGTAGCCGACACCGGCCTCCTCGCGGTAGCGCAGTTCGGACCAGGTGTCGCGTTCGGCGGCCTCGGCCGGGGTGACGGGCGCCTCGGGGACGTCGGTCAATTCGGCGGCCAGCACATCGGCGGCGGGGCGTTTGAAGGTGGCCGGGCCGCCGGGGACGCGGCGCGGGCGCAGTTGCGGAATCCAGATCGCGCCGTCCACGGTCGCGCGGCAGATCGCCCCGTCGCGGGTGGCGATGATCGTGCCGGGCACGCCGCGCAACCGGTCCTCGTTGTGGCCGCCGTGGATGAAGTACTCGCGGCCGAACAGCACGTCCACCACTCCGGGCTGGGAGTCGGCGGCGCGCAGCTTGCGCAGGATCGCCGCGGTGCTCTCGGTGGACCAGTCGATCCGGCGGAATTCCTGGGTGTGGTAAGGGCGCAACTGTCCTCGCACGTCGGGGCGCGAATAGTCCAGCGGCTCGGGTTCGTGGTCACCGGCGAAACGCTCCACCGCCAGCAGCACCGCGCGCACCGCGGCATCGGCGGCCTCGTTCCGGTACAGCTCGCTCTTGCCGCAGTCCGCGACGGGGAACGAGACACTCGCCCAGATCGGGCCCGCGTCCATTTCGGCGACGGCCTGCAGCACGGTCACGCCCCATTCGGCGGCGCCCTCGGAAATCGCCCAGTCCAGCGAGGACGGGCCGCGGTCGCCCATCGGTCCGGGATGCACGATCAACACCGGGTACCGAGTCCAGACGTCCTTCGGGATCGCGGTGGTGAGCATCGGGGCCAGGATCAGGTCGGGCCGGAAGGACTCCACGCGCGCTCGCAGCAGATCGTCGCCGAGGGCCAGTTCGACCCCGATGTGATGTCTTTCCCGCAGCTCGGTGTGAACGCGCTGGGTAAGACTGTTGAATGCGCTGGCGACCAGCAGGATGCGCACGGTGCTCCTCCATCGGGAATATCTCGGGAACCGCACCAGGACCGGGTGTTGGTTCAGTCCGAAACTAGCCAAGTGAGGGCCCGGACGCATCTTTGCGAATGCCATGCGGCATCCGATACGACTGTAGGCCGCCGAGTTGAGTTGTGTTGGCCGACAAGCTATCCGAAGGCGAGCCTTACCGCATTCCGGGCATTGGCTATCGGGAGGCTATCGGTAGCGGCGGAGCGGGCTCGTTCGAATCGCATAGTGGAGCGTCCGTGTCGCGAACGGTCTGCAGGGCCGGTCGAGGGACTGGCATCCTGCCAGCAAGCCCATTCTAGTGTCGGTGCGCCGCAATGCGTATCCGATGTCCAGAGGTGTGGACATTCGCCGGTGAACGGTCGCCCGAGCGTGCAAGCTACTCGCGTGTAAACCCCTGTGAACAGGGTCTTTGGTCATCGAATCGACTGTGCCTCAAGATAATCGAGCCGCCATCACGCTGCGGGCCGTAGATACTACGCTGGCGATCGCCTCTTCGGAAGACATTCCGTATAGATCGGTGAGTGTGAAGAATGCCTCTGCACTCATCACCACGACGAGGTCCTGACGCATTTGTGTCAGCGTCTCAGGAGTGAGGTCCGTCAGGGGTTCCAGGGCGGCCTCGATGAGTCCGAGACGGTAGGCGGGCCGCAGGATTTCGGCCGGACGCACGATGGCCGCGGCCATGGTCGCGCGCACCGCCGGGGCATGGGTGTGCACGTGCCGCAGGAGGTAATCCGTCGCGTGGGCGACCCGCTCGATCGGATCGGTGAGGTGTGCGACCGGGGCCATGATCTGCGCTGCGCCCGGCCATGATTCGTGCATCGCCTCGCGCAGCAGGGTGGGCAGGTCGGGGAAGTAGCGGTAGGCGGTGGCCTCGGAGACGCGCGCGGTCCGGGCGACCTCGGGCATGGTCACCTCGTCGCCCGCGTCGATGAGGGTGCGCGCCGAGTCCAGGATCGCGCGCCGGGTGCGCTCCTTCTGGTTCGTGCGTCCGCCGCGTGTCGCGGTCGATGTGGATTCGGCCTGTCGGGCCACGTCGCTCACCTCCGTAGTCGATCGATATCAAGAGTTTACTCTCTTCGTGAGAGTGGGCTTGCATGAAGACCGGGGTGGGTCTACTTTGATGAGAGTTCACTCTCACGAACAAGGAGTCATCATGGCCGCGTACGACATTCGGGTTCCCGGTATCGGATCGGTACCTGTCACTGTGACCGAAACCGGTTCGGGCCCAGTTCATCTGCTGCTGCACGGCGGGGCGGGTCCGCAGTCGGTGCAGGAGTTCGCCGAGCGCTACGCACAGGCGCAGTCGGTGCGGGTGCTGACCCCGGTGCACCCCGGCTTCGGCGGTACGCCCCGGCCCGAGGCGGTGGCGACGATCGCCGACCTGGCCAGGGTCTACCGCGCGCTGCTCGACGAACTCGAGCTGGACCAGGTGACCGTGATCGGCAATTCGATCGGCGGCTGGATCACCGCGGAGATGGCCGCGCAGGGCAGCGACCGGATCGCCGCCGCGGTCCTGGTCTGCGCGGTCGGGGTCGAAGTGCCCGGGGTGACGCCTGTCGACTTCTTCGGCCTGCAGCTGGACGAGATCGCCGATTACAGCTACTACCGCCCCGACGCCTTCCGGATCGATCCCTCCACCTTCAGCCCGCGGCAGCTCGAGGCGATGGCGGCGAACCGCGTCACGCTGCGGGTCTACGGCGGCGAGCGGATGACCGATCCGTCGCTGACCGAGCGGCTGGCCGGGGTGAAGGCGCCGGTCCTGGTGATCAGCGGCGAGAGCGACCGGATCGCGCCGCCGGAGGTCGGCAGGGCCTTCGCCGCCGCCATCCCCGGCGCGCGATACGAACTGCTGCGCGAGACCGGGCACCTGCCGCAGCTGGAAACCCCCGATCAGCTGGTGGCGGCCATCGCGGCCTTCGTCGCCGGAAAGTAGGCAGAGAACATGACAGAAGTACTGATCACCGGACAGGACAACGCCGAGGTCGCACTGACCGGCCCGGTCGTACTGCGAATCCTGGAGGACGGCAGCGCCACCGACCATCGGCTCGGCGTCGCCGAGATCGAGGTCGCCCCGCACACCCAGGGACCGCCGCAGCATCGGCACGCCCGGCACGACGAAGGGTTCTACGTCGTCTCGGGCACCGTGCGCTTCACCGTCGGGACCACCGACCACGACGTCCCCGCACGCACCCTGGTCATGGTCCCGCCGGGCGCGCCGCACACGTTCGCCAATCCCTTCGACGAACCCGCGGTCATGTTGAACACCTTCACCCCCGACCTGTACGTGCAGTACTTCCGCGATCTGCGCGCCATGATCGAAGCGGGCGAGCCGATGACCCCGGAGAACGTCGTCGAGGTGATGGCGCGTTATGCGACCACACCGGCCGAGGATCACCAGCACTGAGTCCGGGTCCGCCACCGCCGCAAGGCATTCGATCGGGACACCGAAAGATCCGGTCCATGATGTGGCGAATCCGTTGCACTGCAATATATTCGGAGCCCGAGCCGGGGTTCGGCGGGCCCGATGGTGGCCGGGTTCGGGTGGGTGACCGGTGCGTCGGTGGGCACCGATGGGCGATGATAGTGGCGTGGGCTGGAATCCGAGGCAGTGGGTCGCTGCCCGAGGACTTCTGGTTCGGGGGACGACTCGTGGGGGGCGCGCCGAGGCGCGGGCTCGGCGGGCGCTCGGGTTCGCCGCGGGCGTGGGCGCGGTGTTGTGGGTGCTCAGCCATGTGCAGGTGATCCTGTCGCAGGCTCGGATGGTGCAGGCGTGGTGGACGCCGACGGTGGTGGCCGGGCTGGTGATCACCGGGGCCGGGCTGGTCGTGGCCGCGTTGACGGTCGGCGGGCGGACGGTCGGCGTGCTGGCGACGTGGTTGGCGCTGGTGATGCTGGCCGCGCTGATCACGTTGCCGATCGCGGGGCACTACAACTGTTTCGGTCCGGCCGGCACCTGGATTCCACCGCTGGTGGCGGCGACCGCGGTGGCGGGCGTGCTGGCGTGGCGGCGATGGTGGCCGGTGTATCTGCTGGTCTCGGGCGTGGTCGCCGCGGTGATCGACGCGTACGTCTCCGGCGGCACCGGAATCCACACCGTCGCCGAGGATCTCGTGCGGACCTGGGGCGTGCAGGGGTTCCTGACCTGGACCGCGGCTCGGCTGCTGGCCGCGGCGATCGAACTGGACACGGTGACCGCGATCGTGGTGCGCCAGGCGACCGTGGCCGCGGGCGCGGAGGCCACCGATCGGGAACGCACCCGCTTCGCCGGACTGATCCACGACAACGTCCTGGCCACCCTGCTCGACGCCGCACGCGGCGGCGCGGCCGACCGGCTGCGGCGTTCGGCCGGGCGCACCCTGCGCCAGCTCGACACCAGTCCGCACGAATACCGCGTCGAGGACACCGGCGAGGTGCGCGAGACGATCGAGGTACTGCGCGCGGAGGCCGCCGAGCACGGCCTCGCCGTCACCGTCGAACTCGCGAACCGGGCTCGCGAACTGCGCATACCACGTGAGGTGACGACCTCGCTGGCCGGAGCGCTGGGCGAGGCGGCGCGCAACAGCCTGCGGCACGCCGCGGCCGACGGCCGCGCAGTCGCCCGGGTGGTGCGGATCGAGGTGGACGAGGGCGGGGTCGTCGTGCGCATCGTCGACGACGGGGCCGGATTCGATGTCGACCGCGTGGGCGTGGAACGGCTGGGCGTGCGGCAGAGCATCCTGTGGCGGATGCGGTGTCTGCGCGGCGGCCACGCGGAGGTCGACTCCGCGCCCGGCCGGGGAACCACGGTGACGTTGCGGTGGACCCATACCGACCCGCAGGAACTGCGCCCGCCCGCGCTGATCAGCGTGCGGGGATGGTCCGGAATCGTGATGATGGCGCTGCTGTGCTGGGCGGTGGGCATGCTGCTGCTGGGATACGTGCGCAGCGGCGATCCCGTCGTGGCCTACACCGGGTTCGGCCTGGTCGCCGCGGCCGGTGCGGTGGTGCTGATACCGCGTGACGATCCGCTGCCCGCGGCGGCGACCTGGGCGGTGGTCGTGATGGGTTCGCTCGCCGCGGTTATCGTCGATCTGGGCCCGCCCGAGGCGCACCACGCGGTCTGGGTGCTCGTCGCCTACTCGTATGTGCTTGCGCTGCTGGCGATTCGGGGGCGGGTCGCGGCGACCTGCGTAGCTCTGTTCGCGGCCGGCGCCGCGTACTACCTCGCGGGCGGATCGCCGGGGGCCGCACTGAACGGCACCGCCGTCGCCGGGGCGACCGTCCTGGCCGCGGTCGCGTTCACCCTGTACATGCGCCCGCTGCTGCGCTCGTATCACGGTGCCCGCGCGGATATCGCCCGGCACGCGGGAGCCGAGGCTCGCGCCGCGGCGCAGAGCCGGGAACGTCGCGATCAGATGGCCTATCTGTCGCGCACCGCGCGCCCGATGCTCGAATTCCTCGCCGCGGGCCGAACGCTGAGCCCGCAGCAGGTGGGCGAATGCCGGTTGCTCGAGGCCGAACTGCGCGATCGGCTGCGTGCGCCGGGCCTGGCCGATCCGGCGCTGGTCCGCGCCGCCCGAGCGGCCCGGATCAGAGGGGTGCGACTGACGCTGCTCGACGACGCCGGACCGGGTCACCAGGACGGCGAATTGCGTGCGACGATCGTGGAAATCGCTGTCGCATACCTGGATTCGGTGATGCGCGGACGGGTGACCGTCCGGGTCCTGCCGCCGGGGCGCGGCTGCGCGGCCACGATCGTGATCGTCGAACCCGATGCCTACCGTCGCGTGGAGATCGACTCCGGGGGAGTGCCCTCGGCGACCACGGAACCGGCCGCAGCGGGCTGAGCGACCGGATCGCGCGAACTCACTTGCGGGCGTAACTGCGGAACTGGAAACTGTCCTTGCCGTTGGTCGAACGGGTGATCCCGGTGGTGAACGCCAGCACGAACTCCGGCGGGATCCGGGGTGCGTAGGCATCGCCGGAGACCTTGGCGTCGACCTCGGTGACCACGATGACGGTCGCGAATTCGACTGCCGCGGCGAAGATCTCGGCGCCGCCGAGCACCCACACCTCGTCCGGGTCGGTCAGCGCGAGGGCCTCGGACATCGAGTCCGCGCTCTCGGCCCCCGGGGCGAACCATTCGGGATTGCGGGTGATGACGATCGTGCGGCGATCGGGCGCGACGCGGGCCTGGTCGGGCAGCGCATCCCAGGTCCGGCGGCCCATGATGATGGTGCGACCGCTCGTGACGTCCTGGAAGTGCTGCACGTCCTCGGGGATCTGCCACGGGATGCCGCCGTTCGCGCCGATGACGCGGTCGCGGGTCTGGGACCAGATCAGGCCGATCGTCCGCTTGCTGTTCTCGGTCATACGCGGTCACCACCTTCTCCGAATAGTTGCGTTCACCACCACTTCAGAATCGGCCGCATCGCCCGGCCCAGCGCGGGCGCCAGGGATCGCGAGTAGTTCGCGGTCAGGTGATGTTCGTCGTGATAGATGAGGATATTGCCTGCCGACACCGGGCAGACGTCCGCCGCGCAGACCGCATCGGTCATATCGAGCGGAAAGACGTTGGGGAACCGCGAGGCGGGCTCGGCTTCGGGGTTCACCGGATTCAGCGCGTAGTCGCGGGGCAGGCCGCAACTCGTGCTGTCGCCGCCCTCGGCCAGGCAGTCCGACGCGCGATAGCGGATCCCGTCGTGCCGCAGCCACGGCGTGTCGCGGATGGCCACCACGTTCAGACCGCGATCGGCCAGCTGGGACCACACGTCCAGGTAGTCCTGCGGAGTTTCGTCCCCGGGGCCGTCGAGCGGGCGGGTGCCGGTGGTGAACACCCACTCGGGACGTTCCTGGCCAAGCCGGTCGATGACCTGGCGGGACCAGTCGTGGCAGTCCGGAATCGTCTCGCCCTTGTAGGAGATGTCGTCCGAGACGGTCAGCGGGCAACCCATCTTCAGCATGACCCGCACCCGGAAACCGTACTGCTGCCCGAGGATGTGCAGGGCCGGAATCCAGTGCTCGGCGTGCGAACTGCCGACCACCGCGAGGGTGCGCTGCGCGGTGCGGTCACCGTAGTCGCAGGTGATCAGATCGGTGGTGGACCAGTCCGCGATACAGCCGTCGGTGGTCGGATAGGGCAGGTCAGCGGGAGCTTCCAGCACCGTGGGCCGCATCCGCGCCTGCGGGACCGGCACGCCCGCGGCCAGCGCCTCCGCGCCGGGGTACTGGACCGGATCCAGCGACGCCGGTGGCCGGGGCCCGTTCGTGCCCATCGCCACGTGCCAGGACACGCTCGCCCCGATTCCCACGACCCCGACGATCGTGACGAGTGCGCCGATCGGCCGCCGGAAACGCAGCAGGACCGGAGCGATGGAGAACGTCCGGGATCGTTCGGCCTGCCGGCTCTGCTCGGACGCGATCGCGCGGGCCGAACGCATCCGCAACGGCTCCTCCACCAGATGCCGCGTCGCGTAGGCGAGCACCAGCGACGCCGCGATCACACCGAGCCCGCCGACTGGTCCGGCCATCGGCCTGCCGCGTTCGGAGAGATAGAAGATCAGGAACGGCCAGTGCCACAGGTACAGCGAATAGGCCATCCCGCCCAGTTCCACGGCCGGGCGCGTGGCCAGCCAGCGCAGCACCAGCGGCCGGGCCGCGGGTTCGAGATTGTTGCCCGCGAGGATGAGCGCGACGGCCGCGCCGACCGGGATCAGCGCCGCGGGTCCGGGGAAGACGGCGGCGCCGAAGACCAGTTCGCCGCAGATCGCCACGATGACCATCCCGGCGATCGCCAGGACGATGCGCACGATCCGGGGCATGGTCAGCCACGGCGCGGCGATCGCCAGCAGCCCACCGGCCAGCAGTTCCCAGGCCCGGGCGAACGAGTCGTAGTAGTTCCAGCTCTGATGGGCGCTCTCGCCGACCATCGCGTAGAGGAACGACGCCACCGTGAGCGCGCCCAGCAGCACCAGCAGCGTGGGGCGCAGATGTTCCGCGCGCCGGAGTTTGCGCAGCGACCAGGCCACCGCCGCCAGCAGCAGAGTGATGGCCAGATAGAACTGCCCCTGCACCGACATCGACCACAGATGCTGCAACGGGCTCACCGACGGATCGGCCGCCAGATAATCCGACGACGCGAGCGCCAGATGCCAGTTCTGGTAGTAGAACGCCGAGGCCAGCGTCTGATCGGCCAGATCCGCCCACTGGGTGACCGGTCGCAGCGTCACCACCGCGAGCACCACGGCCGCGAGCACCACCACCAGCGCCGGGAGCAGGCGGCGCAGCGTGCGGCGCACGGTGAACAGCACCCGCACCGCACCGCCGGATTCGATCTGTCGCAGCAACAGGCCGGTGAAGAAGAAACCGGACAGGACCAGGAAGACGTCCACGCCGCCGGACACCCGCCCGAACCAGATGTGGAACATCACCACCAGGACGATGGCCACACCGCGCAAACCGTCAAGGTCCAGGCGATACGCGCTCGCGGCCGAGGGGCGGGCGGTGGCGGGGATCCGCTGTGCGCCGGCTTCCACCGGCTGTTTCGTCCTCCCCATCATCGCGCGCAACACTGTTGTGCCAGTGCGCAATTCGCGTCGGACGGCGGGCGGGGCGGTGAAACGGGCTGCGTCAACGAGGAAACCGGCACATGAATTCTCTTATCATGTCCGCGAATTGGGGTCCAATCAGGACATACCGAACAGACCCCGCCGACGCGGCCGCTGCCTGCGGTCGCGTCGGCGGGGTCGGCCCTGCTAACTGTTGGCGTTACCGGCCTGCCAGGTCTGCCACGGGACCTCCCAGTCGCCGTAGGTGTCCCACACCGGCAGGGTGGCACCACCCGAATGAGTGATCTCCACGACATCGCCGATGCCGAAGCGGTCGTAGAACCACTGGGCGTTGTCGGGCGAGAGGTTCACACAGCCGTGCGAGACGTTGCTGCTGCCCTGCTGCCCGACCGACCACGGCGCGGAGTGCACGAACTCACCGTCGTTGGATATGCGCTCGTCCAGCGCCACGGTCTCCTTGTAATACCCGGGCTGTCCGGCGCAGGTGCCGTAGGTGCACGAGTCCATCACGATCGAGGGCTGCTTGTCGGAGATGACGTGCGGGCCCTCGTGCGAGGGGAAGCCGGGCGAGCCCAGGCTCATCGGCATCTGGTTGACCTGCTTGCCGTTCTGGAAGATGGTGAGCTGGTCGGTGCTGCCATCGGCCTTGGCGACCCAGGAGTCGTGCACGGTGTAGTCCGCGCTGTTGTTCTCCGCGCCCAGTACGCCGTTGCCGAGGTCCAGGCCCACCACATCGGCCTCGATGTGGATCTTGGTGCCCGGCAGCCAGTAGTTCGGGCCGCGGTAGTGCACGTCCTTGTCGTCGACCCAGTACCACGCGCCGGGCTGCGCCGGGGTGACGCTGATGTGCAGATGCTTCTGCACCTCGGCCTTGTTGGTCACCGGCTTGGTGAACTGGAACACCATCGGCTGCCCGACGCCGATTCCGGTGTCGGCGACCACGTCGGGCGCGGGCACGACGTTCGCGTAGGCCGTGCTGACGTTGTCGGTGGAGATCGTGTTGACGGTGAAGTTCTGCTTGGTGTGCGCACCAGCGGAGTTCACCGCGTCGGCGGTGATGGCGTAGGCGCTCGAGAAGGCCAGCGAATCGGTGTTGGTCCAGGTCAGCCCGTCGGGGGACAGGGTGCCGGCGAGCGGTTTGCCGTCCGGGGTGGTGGCGGTGACCGAGGTCAGGCGCCCACCGGACGCCGAGACGGTGATCGGGACGCTCGGATTGATCGGATTCGCGGTGTCCGGAACGCTGATCGCCGCGGCCGGGATCGCGGGCGTGGTCTTCTCGCTGCCGCTGCCACCGCTTCCGCCGTGGTCGGTGGCGGACCGGCCGAGGAACACCGCGCCGACGGCGATCACGACGATCGCCACGGCCGCGCCGATCAGGAGCCACGTCGCGCGTCCGGGGCCGGGTACCGAGGTGCCGGGCGCCGCCGCGCCGACCTTGGTGGGCGGCGGGATGGGCGTGGACGACGGCAGGACCGTGGTCGGCGCATCGGTGGCGGGGCCGGGTGTGGCGGCCGGGATCGCGGTCGTGGCGGCCTCGGCGGTGTTCGGGATCGCGGCTGTGGCGGCCTGCGAACCGTCGGAGATGGCGGCTGTGGGGGCCTGCGAGTCGGCGTCGGCAGCGGGGCGACCCGTGCCGGTATCGGACGTTTTGTCCGTATCGTCTTGTGTGGCAGCGTCTTCGGTCGCAGCGCCGGATGCGGCGGAAGTGTTCTCGGATGCGTCGGATGCGGCCGGTGGTGTTCCGGGGCGGCTGTCCTTACCGGTGGGCGGGGTGGCGTCGGTGGGTTCGCCGGGGGTGGATTCGGTCACGGTGTTCTGTTCGTCCTCACCGATCCCCGTGTTAGCGGCGACCGGTATGTCGCTGGTGTTCGGTTCCTGGGCGGGGTGCGACCCGCCGGTGTGGTCGGGATCGCCGGTCTGGCTCATCGTGCCCCCGCCCGGGCCAGTATTCCACGTCCACCTCCGCGCCCCTGCGCCCGCACGTCCCCGGTCGGCGGGTACGGGGCACGATCGTTACGACATTCCTCCATGATTCGATCTTGCCGCACGATCGCGAAAAGCACGCTCCCTCACAGGATTCGCACAGCGGGGCGAGACTTCGCCGGTGTGCGCCGGGTCACCCGAGCGCTCGGGCGGGCGACCCGGCGGCGGCTCACTGTTCGGGTGCGAGGATCTCCCCGGAATCGGCCGCGCGCACCAGAATCGCCTCGACCGGACAGGATTCCGCGGCGTCGATGATGCTCTCGTCCGGATCGGTCAATTCGGCCACCGGACTGGAATATCCGTCCACGAGGGTGAAATGCGCCGCGGCCGTACCGGTGCACATGCCCGACCCGATGCAGGTCTCGCGTTCGACGGAGATCCGCCACTGCTCACTCATCGGCGCGCTCCTACCAGATCACCGGCAGTGCGACGGGTCCGCGCACCAGCAGACCGGTCTTCCACGGGACTTCCTCGGCCGGGACGGCCAGCCGCAGCCGCGGGAACCGGTTCAGCAGCGAGCCGAGCGCGACCTGCAATTCGACCCGCGCCAGCTGGGCGCCGAGGCAGTGGTGCACGCCGTGGCCGAAGGCGATGTGCGGATTGTGCTGACGGGTCAGATCGAGTTCGGCCGGGTCGTGGAAGACCGACTCGTCGCGATTGGCGGACTGGGTGTTGACGAAGACTGCCTCACCGGCACGCACGGTGGTGCCGCCCACCTCGACGTCCTCGGTGGCCACCCGGGCGAACGCGCCGCCGGAACCGAGCTGCACATAACGCAGCAGTTCCTCGACCGCGTCGGGCACCAGATCCGGATCCGCGCGCAGCGCGTCCCACTGGCCGGGCGTGGACAGCAGCAGATAGGCGAAGTTGGCGATCTGGTTGGCGGTGGTCTCGTGACCGGCGATCAGCAGGGTGATGCCGAGTTGGACCAGCTCCGCCTCGGTGAGCCGGTCGTCGTTGTCGCGGGCGGCGACCAGCGCGCCCAGCAGATCGTCGCCGGTGTCCGGTGCGGCGCGGCGCGCGGCGACCACCTCGGCCAGGTATCCCTCGAGTTCGGCGCGGGCCGCGGTGATCTGGTCGGCGGTGTAGGCGGTGGTGGACAGGATGGCGTCGGAGAAGTCGCGGAACCGGTGCTGATCTTCCGGCGGCACGCCGAGCATCTCGCAGATGACCGTAACCGGAAGCGGCAGAGCGAGATTCGCCACCAGATCCGCGGGTGCACCGAGCCGTTCGATCTCGTCCAGGCGCTGATCGACGATCTGCTGGGCGCGCGGGCGCAGCAGATCCACCCGGCGGCTGGTGAACGCCTTGGCGACGAGTTTGCGCAGGCGGCTGTGCTGGGGCGGGTCCATGCTCAACAGCGAATTGCCGCGGGTCGGTTGGGGAACCGCGCGCGGGACGTCCTCGCGGTCCACGGTCACCGCGCGGCTGAACCGCGGGTCGGCCAGCACGAATTTGACGTCCTCGTATCGGGTGACCAGCCAGCCGTCGCCGCCGTACGGCAGGTGGACACGGCTGATCGGCTCGTCACGGCGCAACTGCTCGAAGAGTGGATGGATCTCGAGTCGGACCGGATCACCGAAGGGGTAGTCGCGAACCGGCGAGTCGACGCTCATGTGAACTCCCTTCCCCCACGCCGCTCACGGCGTGCAAGCGATGTAAGCGGTTGCTTACAAAAGCATCGTAGGGTGGTCCCCGGAGCACGTCAACGGATGAATGTCGTTAGCGCGGTGGGAAATTCACATCCATGCGCTCGAGCAGCACCCGCGCGGCCCGCAGCACATGACCGGCAACCGCGTCCGGATCGGCCCCGGCCAGCGGATCACGCTGGTGCACCGACCGCATCAACCCGATGCCCAGCAACCATGCCAGCAGCAGATCCGCGCGCAGGTCCGCATCGGGTTCGTCGGTGAGAGTGGACAACGCGCGCACGTACTCCTGGCCCAGCTGCGCACGGATCGCCGCGGTACCCTCGTCGTGCCCGCTCGAACGCAGCGCGGCTTCCAGCCAATACCCTTGTGTGGCAGTGTCGTCCGGTTGCAGCATGCGCTCGAGCATGCGGCCCAGCAGCGCGTCGTCGGGTCCTTCGGCGAGCACCCGGCGGCCGCGATCGGTGATCGAGGCGCGGAACAGTTCCTCCTTGGTGCCGAAGTAGCGGAACAGCAGCGCCTGGTTCACCCCGGCGCGCGCGGCGATATCGCGCACCGTGGCACGCTCGAATCCGCGCTCGGCGAACAACTCCTGCGCGGCGCTCAGCAGTGCCGCGCGCGTCGCGGCCGAATCGCGCCGGCGTCCGGCCGGTGCGCTCTCCTCGGACATCCCATCCTCCCGGTGATCGTCCCAGCAGAGTACGGGCATCGCGCGCCCTGCTGGTGATCTCCGGGGGCGGGTCGCGACCGATCAGGGCGCGGCGGAGTGCACGACCTCGGGGGCGGTCTCGGTGTCCGGTTCGGCCGGTGCGGGTTCGGCGGCGGATCGGCGGTGCTGGCGGGCCCGCAGACGCGGGGACCACCAGGAGATCTCGCCGAACAGCCGCATCGTCGCCGGGACCAGCAACATGCGCAGGATGGTCGCGTCGATGAACAGTGCCGCCACCATGCCGTACGCGATGTACTGCATCATGACCAGGTCCGAGAGTGCGAACGCGCCGGTGACCACCAGCAGGATCAGCGCCGCGGCGGTGATGATCCGGCCGGTGTGCGCGATGCCCGAGCGGACCGCGTCGGTGGTGGACGCACCCGCCCGGCGCGCCTCGACGATGCGGGCGAGCAGGAATATCTCGTAATCGGTGGACAGCCCGTAGATCACCGAGACGATCAGCACCAGGACCAGCGCCATGATCGGCTGCGGCGTGAAATTCATTGCGCGCGAGCCGTGTCCGTCGGCGAAGATCCAGGTCAGGATGCCGAGGGTGGATCCGAGGCCGAGCAGATTGAGCGCCCCGGCCTGCAACGGCAGCACGATCGAGCCGAAGGCGGCGAACATCAGCGCGGTCGTCAGGAGGAAGACCAGGGCGATCATCCAGGGGAGTCGATGCAGTAGCGCGTCGACGCTGTCGCGTTGTTCGGCGGGTGTGCCGCCCACCAGAATCGTTGTGCCCCTGGGCAACGGCATCGAGCGCAGGTAGTCGATGGCCGGGTCCGGGTTGTGCCAATCCACCAGGACGGTGTCGGTGGTGAAGACGCTCGGATTCGACGGGCCCTGCACCGGATTCGGGAACGACGCGGCCAGACCCGGTGCACGATTGGCGGTTTCGAGTACGCCCGGGACGGCCGAGGTGTCGTTGGTGATCAGGATCAGCGAGATCGGCCCGGTCTGCCGCAGCGGGAATATCCGGTCGAAATGCTGCTGGGCCAGGCGGGTCTGGTTGTCCGGCGGCAGGAATCGTTCGGTGATGCCGCCGAACGCGATGTCGCGTACCGGGGCGATCAGCAGCACCAGGATGGCGACGATCGGAATCCCCACCGCCAGCGGCCGTTTCATCACCCAGCCGGCCAGTCGTCCCCAGCGGTTGTCCGGATCCTCTGCGGTGCCGCGGGTGCGCTGGAACCGGCGGAACCCGAACCGATCGATGCGGCGTCCCAATACCGCGAGCATCGCGGGCAGCAGGGTGACCGCGGTGAGCGCGGCCAGTGCGACGGTGATCATCGCGCCGTAGGCGAACGAGCGCAGGAACCCTTGCGGGAACAGCAGAATCGCCGCCGACGCGGCCACCACGATCATCGCCGAGGACACCACCGTGCGCCCGGCGCTGGCCACCGTGCGCCTGACCGCCGCCGCAACCTCGTGGCCGTCGGCGAGTTCCTCGCGGAACCGGCTCACGACGAACAGTCCGTAATCGATCGCCAACCCCAGCCCGATCATCGAAACCACCGGGGAGACGAAGGAATTCACGTCCGTGACGGTGGTGATCGCCCGGATCACCCCCCATGCCCCGAGCACCGTGAGCCCGCCCGCGATCAGCGGCAGGGCGGCTGCGACGATGCCGCCGAAGACGAAGACCAGCAGCACCGCGACCGCGGGGATGGCGAACAGTTCCATCCGCATCTGATCGTGCGCCATGGTGTCGTTCAGCGCTCCGGCGACCGGTTGCCCGCCCGCGATCTCCATATCGATGCCCGGAATGGTGAACGCCCCCGCGACGCGCCGATAATTGCGCATCACCTCGGTGTTGTCGCTGCCACGGATCGCGATGGAGGCGAAGGCATTCCGGCGATCTGCGGAGCCGAAGACATCCGGCAGCGACAGCCCGGTCGCGGTGCGCCAGTAGGTTCCGTTGACCTTGGCGATCTGCTCCGGAAAGCGTTGCGGCAGAGTGTTCAGGCTGTTCACCACGATTCGTGAGAACGCCGGATCGTCGATCGTGCGTCCGGGCGGCGCGTGGTAGAGCACGAGCACATCGGCAACGTGGTTGCGCCCGAACGTCTCATTCTTGATGCGAGCCTCGCGGATCGACTGCGAACCGGGATCGTCCCAGCCGTCGGCGCTGAGCCGATCGTGCAGATCCATTCCGTAGACGCCCAGTGCCATCAGTCCGGCCAGCAGTACCACGATCACCGTGAACCGCCGCCGAACGATCATGTCCGCCCAGTGTGTGAAATCGGCGAACAATGGCCGCCTCCCTGCCGCGTCGAATATCGGAATATGCTTGGCGACCGGTATGCACGCCGAACGCCGATGGGATCCTATCCACGCACGTGTGAATTCATCGGCGATAGGTCGGGTATTCTGAGACGACACAATGACACGCGGTCGATATTGTGAACGATACCGAGTCTCGTATTGTGGCCCGCTCCAGTCGCGCGATACGCCTTTGGTTGGATCGCCATGCCGGTCACCAGCGAGTCCTGGGCGATGTCACAGTCGCGGGCAGGGCGCGTCCGAGGACGGCACAAAATGTGCGCACGGGACTGTTCGTCTCGTTATGCGTCGATACACTGAGCCGGGCCTGTCAACTGTGCGGGGTGCTGAATTACACGGATCGCCGAATTGGACGGCGATGACATATCCCGAGCTCGGGAGGAAAACTGCGTGTCTGATATTGCAATTGTCGGTATCGGTTGTCGATTCGCGGGCGGCATCGACTCGCCCGACACGTTCTGGGATTTCGTGGTCGACAAACGGGACGGAGTGGTGGAGATTCCGGCCGACCGCTGGGATTACCGACGATACTACGATCCCGAACCGCGCACGCCGGGTCGCGCCTACACCAAACGCGGCGCGTTCATGACGATCGATCCCTGGGAATTCGATCCGGATTTCTTCGGCATCTCCCCGCGTGAGGCTACGGTGCTCGACCCGCAGCAGCGGTTGCTGCTCGAGGTGACCTGGGAGGCCCTGGACGACGCGGGCGTGGCCGGGCGCGCGACCGGTGCGCCGGTCGGGGTGTACGTCGGTGGATTCGTGGTGGACCAGTCGGTCATCGGCGTGGTCGGCCCGGCGCTGTTCCACACCGATATGCACACCCCGGCCAGCGCCTCCTACACGATGCTGTCCAACCGAATCGCCTACGCGCTCAACCTGACCGGGCCCGCGCTGACGGTCGACACCGCGTGTTCCTCCTCCCTGGTGGCCTTCCATCTGGCCTGCCAGGCGCTGGACAACGGCGACTGCGAGGTCGCGCTGGCCGGTGGCGTCAACGTCATGCTGCAGCCCGAGACGTTCGTGCTGATGTGCAAGGGCGGCTTCCTGGCCACCGACGGCCGCTGCAAATCCTTCGATGCCTCCGCCGACGGGTACGGCCGCGGCGAGGGCGCCGGCATGGTGGTGCTCAAACGGCTCGAGGACGCGGTCCGCGACGGCGACCGGATCTATTCGGTGGTCAAGGCCACCGGTGCGAACCAGGACGGGCGCACCACCGCGATCACCGTGCCCAGCGCCGAATCCCAGGAGTCCCTGGCGCGTCAGGTGTGCACGCGTGCGGGCCTGAAGCCGGACGAGATCACTTACGTCGAGGCGCACGGCACCGGAACCCTGGTCGGCGATCCGGTCGAATTACGGGCGCTGGGAAGGGTTTTCGGCGCACCGGCCGGACGCACCGGCACGCTCGGCGTGGGATCGGTGAAATCGACGATCGGGCATACCGAGGCCGCGGCCGGTGTGGCGAGTGTGATCAAGGCGGCGCTGGCGATCGCGCACCGCACGATTCCGCCGCAGGGCTGGCTGGACAAGCCCAATCCGGACATCCCGTTCGAGGAGTTGGGCCTGAGCGTCCAGCTCGAGCCGCAGCCGCTCGCACCCGGCGGTGCGCCGATGACCATCGCGGTCAACGGATTCGGCTACGGCGGCACCAACGCGCACGCGATCCTGCAGGAATACCGCGGGCCGGTCGCGAGCACGGCCCGCGAGCGCGAGCACTTCGGCATTCTGCCCATCTCCGCGCGCGGCACCGCCGCGGCCCGCGCGCAGGCGGGCCGATTCGCGGATCTGCTTGCCGCGGGCGCGGATCCGGCTCATCTGGCCGAGGCGGCCTGGACCCGGCTGGCCCATCACCCGTATCGCACCGGCGTGCTGGTCGACGGCGACACCACCGAGCTGATCTCCCAGCTGCGCCAGTTCGCCGGGGGAGAGGGCCGCGACGCGGCCCGCACGATCCTGTCGCGGGTGGCCGAACCGGTCTTCGTGTTCTCCGGCATGGGCCCGCAGCATTGGCGGATGGGCCGCGAACTGCTCGCCGCCGGTGGAGTTTTCGCCGAGACAGCGCAGCGGATCGACGAGGAGTTCCGGGCGTTGTCCGGCTGGTCGATCGTCGAGGAGTTGCAGCGGCCCGAAGAGGAGTCGCGGCTCACCCGGACGGAGGTGGCGCAGCCCGCGAACTTCCTGATCCAGGTGGCGCTGGTGCGGGAGCTCGCGGAATACGGCATCACGCCCGCCGCGGTGGTGGGCCACAGCGTCGGCGAGGTGTCCGCGGCGTACCTCACCGGGATGCTGACCCTGCCCGAGGCCGTCCGGGTGGCGTATCACCGCGCCCGGTTGCAGGCGACCACCGCGGGAACCGGCGGCATGCTCGCGGTCGGGCTGAACCCCGAGCAGGCTCGCGAACTGGTCGGCGACGACGCGCGAGTGGACATCGCGGCGATCAACAGCGCGAGTTCGCTGACTCTGTCCGGCGATGTGGATCGGCTCGACGAGATCGCCGAGAAGCTCACCGAGGACGGTGTTTTCGCGCGTCGCCTGCGGGTGGAGGTGCCGTACCACAGCCAGCTGATGGATCCGATCCTGGACGAGTTGCGCACCGAACTGGCCGATCTGAAACCACGGTCGCCGATCGTGCCGCTGTACTCCACCGTTACCGGCGCGCGGGTCACCGAGGGTGACTGGGATGCGGAGTACTGGTGCGCCAACGTGCGCCGACCGGTGCTGTTCCGGGATGCGATCGCGGCGCTGATCGCCGCGGACAGCCGGGTGTTCCTCGAGGTCGGCCCGCATCCGGTGCTCTCGGGCAACATTCGCGAGACGCTGCTGGGCGCGGACGTCAACGGCACCACCGTGCCGACACTCGATCGCACCCAACCGGATTCGGAGAGTATCCGGCGCACCCTGATCGGCCTGTACGCCGCCGGAGTGCTCGCGGTGGACACGTTGTTCCCGTCGGACCGACCGGCCACACCCCATCTGCGGTTGCCGCGCTACCCCTGGCAGCGCACCCGATTGCATTCGGCGCTACCGCTTTTCGAACAGGCGCGCCTGGGCACCCGCGACGGGTACGCGATGCTGGGCGACCCGGATCTGGAGGGCCGCCCGGATTGGTTGTTGCAGGTCGGCGGCGAACTGCTGCCGTGGCTGGCCGATCACGTCGTCAACGGGGTGAAGATCATGCCCGGCGCGGCCTACCTGGACGCCGCGCTCAGTGCCGCGGCCAGCAGGCTGGGCGTCAAACGCGTTGGCCTGGAACAGGTCCGGTTCGTCGCACCGCTGATCATGGGCGCACCGGACGTTCCGCTGGTGGCGTTGAGCGTGGAGGAGACCAGCGGCCGGTTCCTGATCCGCTCGCGCGGCGCGACCGGACAGGCGTGGACCGTGCACGCGCACGGCCGCCTGCTGACCGGCAGCCACGAACAGACCTTCACCCGCGTGCCCGGCATCGAGGTCGGGGTCGACATCGATCCGGAGATGTTCTACTCCGCCCTGGATGCCGCGGGTCTGCAGTACGGCCCGGCCTTCCGGCGCGTGGTCGACGTGCGGGTCGGCGAGGACGTCGTGGTGGCGACCGTGGACGGCTCGATCGCCGAGGGCTCGGGGCATCTGGCTCATCCCGCGGTGGTGGACGCGGGCATGCAGAGCGCGGCGCTGCTGTTCGCCGACGAGCGGATCAACGAGGGCACGATGGTCCCGGTCGGGGTGAACGCGGTGCGGTCGCTCGCGCCGCTGCCCGAGCGGATCACCGTGGTGGCCCGCCGCGACCCGAAGGCGCGGCTGCGCGCCGACGTGGATCTGCTGGACGCCGACCAGAATCTGGTGATGCGCCTGACCGGTCTGCAGATCGGCGCACTGCGTCCCGGGGACGACCCGCTGCACCGGATGGTCGATTTCTACTATGCCGACACCATGGAACAGCGTGATCCGATCGATCCGGCCGCACTGGCCGACGCCGGATCGGCCACCACCCTGATCATCGCGCTCGGAAAGAGTGCCCGGGCAACCGAACTGGCCGAGGCGATCCCGGGATCGCGGCTGTACCAGGTGGATTCGCCCGGCTCCGAACTGGAGCCGGAACTCACCGAACTCCTGCAGGCCGGTCGGGACGAGGGCACCCGGCGGCTGCACGTGGTCCTGGTCGCCGGACCCGACCAGCAGGACGATCTCGCACAGCTGTGGACCCTCAAGCGAATCGCCGTGGCCGTACACGAATTCGCGAATCCGGAGTCCGCGGACGGCACACCACAATCGGTCTTCGGCGACGGCGCCTGCCACGTCACCCTGGTGACCGAACGGGCCTTCGCCCTGCCGCACACCCCGGCTACACCGGACTCCGCGCAGGCCGCGCTCGCCGGTGCGCGACGGGTGCTGCTGAACGAGCAGACCGCGCTGCGCTGGCGGCTGATCGACACCGAACCCGGCGGCCCGATCGCCGATCTGGTCGCGGAACTGGCTGTGCCCGGGGCGTTCTCGCTGGACAACACCGACGAGGTGCTGTTGCGCGAGGGGGTGCGCTGGGCTCCGGTGGTGACCAAACCGCTGCCCGAGCGACTCGAGCAGCTGGACACCGATCGCGCGCTGACCGATCCGGAGGCCAACTTCACCCTGGAGCTGCCGCGCACCCGGGTGCTGTCCGCACTGGCCTGGCGCGAATGTCCGCGCCCGGCGCCGGGTCCGGATCAGGCCGAGGTCCGCATGCAGGTGATCGGCCTGAACTACAAGGATCCGCTGAAGGTCATCGGACTGCTCGGCGAACGCGAGCTCGCGCCGACCTACTTCGGCACCGTGCCGGGGATGGAGGGCGTCGGGGAGATCACCCGGCTCGGCGAGGGCGTCACCGATCTGGCCGTCGGTGATCTGGTCGCGATCGCGGCCAAGGGCATGATGCGCCGCTTCGCCCTCGCGGACCGGTCGCTGACCATCCCGTTGCCAGCGGACACCGATCCCGGATATTGCACCAGCACAATCGCTTTCGGCACCGCCGAATACGCGTTGCACGATCTCGCGCGGCTCGAGCCGGGGGAGACGGTGCTGATCCACGGTGCGGCCGGCGGCGTCGGCACTGCTGCCATCCAGGTCGCCAAGGCGCGCGGGGCCCGCATCATCGGCACCGCAAGTACCGACGAGCGGCGCGCGCACATCCTGACCCTGGGCGCGGACTACGCGGTGAATTCGCGCTCGCTGAACTTCGTCGACGACGTGCTCGCCATCACCGGCGGCGCCGGTGCGGACGTGGTACTCAGCAGCGCTCCCGGGGAGATCCTGCGGCAGAACTTCAACGCCGTGGCCGAATTCGGGCGGATCGTGGAGGTCGGCAAGGCCGACATCTACACCGGCGGACTGCTCGAGATGAGCAACTTCGACAAGAACGTCGCCTACTTCTCGATGGATCTGGACCGGCTGGTCGCGGTGCGCCCCGAACGCCTGACCGCCCTGCTGCAACGGGTCTACCAGCGGGTGTTGGAAGGGGTGTACCAGCCGCTGGAATACACCATGTTCGACACCCGCGATGTGGCCAAGGCATTCGAGGAGACCATCCGCTCGACCCGCACCACCCGGATCGCCCTGCGCATCGACGATCCGGAACCGCCGGTCCGGTCGTATCTTCCCGAACTCGACATCGACAGTGACGCAACCTATCTGGTCACCGGAGGCTTCGGCGGCTTCGGCATGGCCATCGGCCGCTGGCTGGTCATGCGGGGTGCCCGGCGGCTGGTGTTGGCCGGACGCCGTGGTGCGAGCACCGAGGACGCCCGTGCGCAGCTCGAGGCTTGGCGCACCATCGGGGTCGAGGTGCTGGAGGAGAGGCTCGACGTCACCGACGGTGAGGCCGTCGCGGCGATGGTGACCCGCGCGCATACCGCCGAACATCCGCTGTGCGGGGTGTTCCACGCGGCGGGCGCGGTGGCCGACAACCGCATCGCGCTGATGGAACACGATCAGCTCGACCGGGTGTACCGGCCCAAGGTGCACGGTGCCCGGGTGTTGCACCAGGCGATCGCGGACGCCGACATCACGCTGGACATGTTCGTGCTGTGCTCCTCCGGCGGTTCGATGTACGGGATCTACGGTCAGTACAACTACTGCGCGGCCAATGTCGCGGTGGAATCGCTGGCCGAGCAGTGGTCCCGCGCCGGCGAGCGGGCGCTGTGCGTCGGCTGGGGCCACCTGTCCGGCGCGACCGGCGGTATGGCCGCCGACGAGACCGCGGTGAAATATCTCGATCTGGTCGGCTTCGGCGCGATCGATATGGCCGACGCCACCGCCTATCTGGAGCAGACCCTGCGCCTGGGCGCGACCCGGGCGGCCATCATCCCGACCGACTGGGCCAAGCTCACCGGCACATTCCCGCAGCTGGCCCGGACCGGGCGCACCACCGCGCTGGCGCAGGCCTCGGCCGAGGACACCTCGGAGCTGGCCCAGCTGCGCGATGAGCTGGCGGAGATGGAGGAGGTCAAGCGCGGCCCGTTCATCGCCCGCAAGATGGCCGAGGAACTCGCGGTGGTGATGGGCGTTCCGGTGGAGTCGATCGATATGACCGTCCCGGTGCCGGAACTGGGCCTGGATTCGCTGATGGCGGTGGAACTGGGCGCGCGGGTGACCAAGACGCTCGGCATCGATCTGATGTCCCTGCAGATGGGCCGCTCGTTCAGCCTGGAACAGGCCGGACCCAAGGTGGCCGAGCTGATTCTGGCCTCGGCGACCTCGACATCGGAAACCGAAGCGCCGCAACCCGTTCCGGTCGGCGCGGCCGCCGAGCAGGTCGCGGTGGCCAACGGCGCCGCGAACGGCGCCGCAGCCGTGGATTCGCCGCTGGTCCTGGCGAATTCCGAGGCCGGGGCGTAACCGCTGCGGCGAGTGGATCAACCCAACGAGACCGCGTGCCGCGCACGGCCCGACCGAGCATCCGCGGGGTGGGCCGTGCGTCGGCGCGCACCGGGAAGTGAGGACATGTCGTGGTCGGTTTCGGTCTGATCGATGAGTGGGAACCAGCGCCCGGCCGCCTCACCAGCTGGGTGGCCTCGCCGCAGGCACTCGAGCGGGCCGCCCGCGCCCCGGCGCATCCCGTCCCGCCCGCACATCAGCAGGAGGAGTATCTGCGCCTGGCGGATCGGCACCGCGAGGCGGGTTTCCGGTATTCGGGCCTGTGTGTGGTGACCGCCGAGATCCCCGCCGGGGACCTCGATCGCGAGGCGATGACCCGGGTGGTGAACGCATTCCTGTTACGGCACGACAGCTTTCGCACCTGGTTCGCCCTCGGCCCCGGCGGGACGGTCCGGCGGCATCTGGTGCCCGCCGAGGCGGTCGAATTCGTCCCGGTCGACCACGGTGAGATGTACGACGCGGAAAGTATCCGCGACCACGTCGAGAAGACCACCCCGGGACCGTTCAACTGGGACTGCTTCACCTTCGGCGCCATCGAGCGCGCCGAATCCACCACCGTGTACTTGGCCGCGGACCATTTGCACACCGACGGATTCGGCCAGTACATCGCCGGATTCGAACTGGCGATGCTGTACGTCGCGCAGGTGTGGCAGGACACCGGCATGCTCACCGAACCGGCCAGCCATCTGGACTACTGCGCCCGCGAGCGCGCCTACAGCGAACAGCTGAGCCTGACTTCGCCCGGCGTGCGGCGGTGGGGACAGCTGTTGCGCGGCAACGACGGCCGATTGCCTTCCTTCCCACTGGATCTGGGCAAACGCCTGGACGGTTACAACCGCAGCGCGCACCGCACCGTCACGCTGCTGGACGCGGCCGCGGCCGAACGGTTCGACCGCCTCTGCGGCGATCAGGGGGCCGAATTCGCCGGTGGCATCTTCGCCGCGGCGGCGCTGGCCGAACGCGAATTGACCGGCAGCGACTACTACTTCGGCATGACGCCGATCAGCACTCGCGTCTCGGCGGCCGAGCGCGCGTCGGTGGGCTGGTACGTGAACCTGGTGCCGGTGGCCTTCCCGATCGGTGCGAAGACCCCGTTCACCCGCATGGTGCCGATGGCGCAGCGCGCCTACGACGACGGGCTGCTGCTCGCGCCCACCGCGCTGCACCGGGTGCTGCACCTGTTGCAGTCCGATCCGGAGATCAAGGCCGGACCCGGCTCGGGACATCCGATGATCTCCTACGTGGACACCCGCGAGTTGTCCGGTAGCGAGTACTTCGACATGGCCGACTGCGGGGTGTACGCGAACCGGGCGGCCTCGGAGGAGGTGCTGATGTGGATCAACCGTTTTCCCGAGCACACCACGTTGAGTGTCATCTATCCGGACACGCCCGTCGCGCACGAGTCGGTGGACCGCTACATCACCGCGATGGCCGCGGTATTCGCCGAGGTCGCCGGAGATGCCGCCCGAGTGTGACTCTTCGACCGTTGATCCGACAGGAGTTCAAGGTGCACACGGTCTTTCGTGACCCCGGCATCCCCGACGGCGAGCGGACCGTCTACCCGGTCCTGGTCGAGGGCCGGCCCGGCCGACTCGATCTGACCGGGGTGATCACCCGCGAACCGGACGGTTACGCCTCGCTGGTCGAGGCCCGGGCGAGCGTCGGCGACTTCGAGATGACGGTGCATCAGCGATTCCGCCGGGTGCAGGAGGGTCTGCACGCCGAAAGTTACTGTGCCGAATCGCGATCCGGCGGAGTCGTGGTCTCCCGTGAGGAGGGCCGGTTCCTGGGGGTGGAGCATCTGCAGTTCGGCGGGATGATCACACCGTTCCCGGCGAATGTGATGCCGCTGCTGGGCGGGCTGGTCCTGTTGCGCGGCCTGGACTTCACCGAGGGAGTGGAGGAATCGGTGGATCTGTGGCTGGCCTACTCGGTCCACCTGCCGTTGTCCGTGCGGGTCGAACAGTGCGCGAGTATCGACGTTCCGGCCGGGCGCATCCGTTGTCGTCAGGTGCGGCTGCGTCCGCGCCTGCCGCACCTGAACATGCTGGCGGACAGGGTGATCGGCGGATTCTTGCCCCCGGCGGTGGCGCATTTCGAGGCGGCCGAGCCGCACCGGTTGGTGCGGCTCGGCTTCCCGGTGGGGCCGATGCCGTGGGATCCGCAGGCCGTGCTGGAGTTGGCTACCTAGCCGGTATCGTCGGCGCGGCGTGGGTCGTGGGCTCGGCGGCCTCTGCCGGGCAGTCGCTCGGGGCCGGGCGGCCCTGCAGCCGCTCGTCGAGCCACTGGGTCGCCCCGATGAATCCGGCGAACATGCCGATCGCATGTTCACCTGGCACCGTGCGGGTCACCGTCCGCACACCGCGCGCGCACTGGTTCGCGAACAGATTCTTCGAATCCTGCTCCGGAATCCAGATGTCCCATATCGCGTGATAGATGTACAGCGGTGCGCCGGAGGTGCGTTCGCGCAGATCCCATGTGTCGAAGATCTGTTGCGCCAGTGGACTGTTCAGCGGATCGGCGATGGTGGTGGCGATCTGGATCGGGACGCCGGTCACCCCGAGCGGCCCGTTGCTGTCCCCGCAGGTGTCCTTCACCGGCGAGGTCGCGACCCACTGGCCCAGCTTGTTGAGATATTGCAGCAGTTCGGGATGTTCCCGCGCGGCGGCCAACGCCACCACCATGAGGATTCCGGAGGCCATATTGCCGTTGAACTTGTGCGCGATGTTCCGGTAGTCGGTGACCAGGCCGCCGGTCGTTGCGCCCGCCAGCATCCCGTCCAGATCCGGCGCGTACTCGTGCTGCAGCATCGCCGCGGAATACGAGGCGATCGCCCCGCCGGAGTAACCGCCGATCGCGAATCGACTGCGGGAGAACTGATTCGGTTCCTTCGCGCGCACGGCGCGAATGGCGTCCAGCACGATGTGCCCGGCCACGTTCGGATCCGCGTACGCCATCCGCGGTCCCTCGTGATCGGGGATCAGCACCGCGTAACCGTGTGACAGACCCCACCACGTCGTCGGCGGAATCAGGTCTCCGACACTGAATTTCGAGTGCAGGCCGTGCGCCATCGCATAACTCGGCGTGCAGCGCAGCCCGAGGGAGTTGATCGGCAGCGCGTTCACCACCACCGGGCGGCCGCCGGATCCGGTCCAAGCCGCGGCCGGGACCACCAGGGTGGCGGTGCCGAAGGAGGGCTTGCCGTTGCCGTCGGTGGTGCGGAACTTCAGCAGCAGCGCACGCTGGATGGGCACCGCCGCGAGCAGGGCCGAGGTCGCGGTCACATCGCGCGCGGAGATGATGTCGCCCGGACGTAGCCCGTTCAGGTCGGCGGGCCAGGAATCGAAGATCGGATCACCGGCCGGCGGGGACTGGATGGCCCGCCACAGCGCCGCCTGCTGCGGCGAAAGCCGGGCCTCGTGCGGCGACGGCGCAGCCGGAAGGTTCGGTGCGGGAACAGTGTTGTCGATCCACTGCTGCGGACCGCTGGGGCCCGCGTCGGCGGGTGCGGCCGAAGCGACACCGAGATTCGGTGTCGTCAGCAGACATCCGGCCAACGCGATGATCACAATTGTGCGCAGGGGTTTCACAATGCTCGTCATTCGTCCGAAACGGGGAACCACTCGACCAGGAACACACTAGCGAGAACGACCGCGTATCGCGGCCGGTGGACGGGCGGATTCGATGCGGGTTCACAGTAGCGGGCCCGCTCTTTTGTGGGGTGCCAAGGTCTTGCCCGGTGTGGGCTCGACGGTGGCGGCGACGTCGATACGCTCCAGCGGATTCGTCGGGGCAATCAGTGATCGAGGTGCGCAGAAGTGGCCGGAATCGGTGTTCGCAATCCCACAGCAGCCGTGCGCGGGGAACTGGCCGCCTGGCTGACCTTCGGCGCCTGCCTGATCTCGGTGTTCATGCAGATGATCGATGTGACCATCGTGAATACCGCGCTGCCGGACATCACCCGGGATCTGGCCGCCTCGTCCTCGGCTCAGCTGCTGGTGATCTCGGGATATTCGCTCGCATTCGCCTGCACATTGCTGACCGCGGCGCGCCTGGGCGCGCTGTGGGGGCGTCGCAGGTTGTTCCTGGTGGCCGCGGTGGCGTTCACGGCGGCCTCGGTCTGGTGCGGAATGTCAACCGGAGCAACCGAATTGGTGATCGCGCGGATCGTGCAGGGTATCGCCGGAGGCGCGATGGCCGCGCAGACCCTGGCGATCCTGGCGGCGAGTTTTCCGCGCAGCCGCCATCCGCAGGTGTTCGCGCTGTACGGGCTGGCCGCGGGCGGGGCGGGCATGGTCGGTCCCATTCTGGGCGGGATCCTGCTGACGCTGAATCTGTGGGGCCTGGGCTGGCACTGGGTGTTCCTGATCAATCTGCCGCTGGGCATCGTGGCCTTCGCGCTCGCGGCCCGTTTTCTGCACGTCGGAGCCGAATCCGACGGCGCGCGTTTGGATCTGGGCGGTGTGGTGTTGTCGGCCGCGAGCCTGCTCGCGCTGCTGTACGCGCTGGCCGACGTCCAGCAGCACGGGTGGCGGGCGCTGTCCGTGGTTATCGTGCTGGCCGCGATCGCGCTGGGCGCGGGATTCCTCGTGTACCAACGTGTTCTGATCCGCCGCGGGCGCGGCCCGCTGATGCGCCCGGACCTGTTCGCCAACCGCGGATTCGCCGTCGGCTCGATTCTGGTGACCGGATTCTTCGGCATGTTCACCGCATTCGTCTTCGCCGCCTCCATCACGCTGCAGGACGAACTGCACTTCTCGGCGCTGCGCACCGGGATCGCGATGACCGTGTTCGCGCTGGGGGCGGGGGCGGGTGCGCTCGCGGCGCCACTGTTGGTGCGACGCTGGGGTGTTCGCTCACTGGCCGGCGGCATCGCCCTCTACGCCGGATGTATGGCGGTGGCCGCGGTGTACCTGGTGCTGACCGACGGTGCGATCAGCGTGGCGCTGACGGTGGTTCCGGTCTTCGTCTCGGGCCTGGGCGTGGGGGTGTTCGGGCTGCAGTTGCAGCCGGTGATGCTCGCGGGGCTGGATCAGGGGCAGATGGGGGAGACCTCGGGTCTGCTGCCCACTCTCGAACAGATCGGCAACGCGGTCGGTCTGGCGGTGCTGAGCACGGTGTTCTTCCGTGCGCACACGCTCGGCGGGAGTATCGCGATGTTCGCTGCGATCGCCGTGGCCGCCGCCGGACTGGCCGGAGTGACGCTGCTGCTGCCCGAACCGCCGCGGCACGACGGGACCGAGGCCGGTCTCACCGATCCAGCGCCGCGCTGAGCGTCGGCCACGCGTTGTGCAGATCCTGCTGCCAGTAGCCCCACGAGTGGGTGCCGTCCGGGCGGAGCACGACCTTCGCGGGAATGTTCAACTGCCGTAACCGATCTCGCAACTCCTGCGTGCATCGCCCGGCCAGTGCGTCCAGGATGCCGCCGACCAGGAGTTGATCGCCCAGCTTCATCGGATTGTGCCCGATCCCCGGACCGTCGAGGGTGTCCAGCGGTCCAGGTAAGCCGTTCCCGGACGCGACGTACAGTGCCAGCCCGCGCAGCCGTTCGGCGTGCAGATACGGATCGTTGGCCCGCCATGCCGGATCGGTGGGCGGGCCCCACATGTTCCGGCTGTCGCCCCCGGTCGCGGTGACGATCGCGTCGACCATCAGCTGCCCGAGTGGATCGCTGGTGCGCACGCAGCCGCTGAACGACCCCACCCCGCGATACAGTTCCGGATCGGCCAGGGCCAGCTCGAACACCGACACGCCCGCCATCGACAGGCCCGCGATCGCATTCCCCCCCGCCCCGCCGAACGCCGAATCGATGATCGGGGGCAGTTCGCGGGTGAGGAAGGTGGTCCAGCGCTGACGACCGTGCACCGGATCGTCGGCGCGCCAATCAGCGAAGAAACTGCCCGCCCCGCCGACCGGCATCACGACCGTGACCTGCTTGTCCGCGAAGAACCGCGCCGCATCGGTGCGGGTGAGCCAGTTGCCGCCCCCGCTCCAGCCGCTCGGACCGCCGCCCCCGTCGATGCCGTTGAGCAGGTACAGCACCGGCGCGCGACGGGAGATATCCGGTGGGGGAAGCACTTCCACGGAGATCGGGCGGCGCATGGCGGCGGAGTGGACGGTCAGCTCTACCACGCGTCCGCGTCCGGCCACGGCGGTGAGCAGATGTGATCCGTCGGGACCGGGCCGGGCATGCGCCGAGGCGGCCGTCACGGGGTCGGCGGGCGCGGCGTCGGCGGGGGCCACCGCCATCCCGTGGCCACCCGCCAACATCGCCGCCGCGCACACCGCAACGAGGCGAACTCGGTGCGAGCGGCGAAGCCCGGTCGGATGATGCACGCGACGCCTCCCCATTGCCGGACACGATGGCAGCGACGCTAGGAGCCCGTCCGCCGCGGAACAAGGTTTCCGCGCACCCCTTGGGTTTTCCGCCAATCCGAGGCCGAACCGATTGGCCCGGACCACAATCGGCCGCGCGCGGTGGAGATGTCCGCATCTTCGCCACTGTGAAGGACTCGGACAGTGCCCGGCGGGTGCTGTGAATTCTCCGAAGGCGGCGGCGATACCTCGATGCCGAGGTGAATATTCGGCAACATGGGTCTGCACGCCTGGAACGAGGAGTACGACCTTGGTCACCGATATCGTGGAGGTGACCGCGGATATGCCGGTCGCCAGGGACACAGTCTGGCAGCTGCTCACCGAACCCGCCACCTATGCACGACTGTTCGCCGGAATCGGCGCCTGCGATCCCGTGGAGGCGATCGGAGGTCTGCCGCAGTGGCGCGTGCGGGTCGGCGGCCCGCACACCGAGGTGCGCACCCTGACGATCGGACTGCTCGACGGCGGCCGCGGGCGGCGGTTCGAGCTGCGCTGCGCGGCCGTGGGCAGCTTCGTCGCGGTGCGGCTGCGCCAGCGCGAGGACGACGTGCGGGTGACGGTGACCTATTTCGCGCCGGGCCGCATTCATCCCGCGGTCGCCGCGCTGGGCAACGAACAGCTCGAAGCCTGGACCCACGACGGACTGGGTCGGCTGGTGCAGCTGGCGCACGGGTCCTCGACCTCGATCGTGGTCAACGGCCAGGATTCGGCGCTGTCGTTCCGTGCGGCGGTGATCCGGCAGATGGTCTCCTCCGGTGTGGTGCGCACGTATCGGCTCGATCACGGTGCGCGGCAGATCGGCTCGCTGGCGACCTGGGGTTTCACCCTGGGCGGCGGGTACGCCGCCGCGGCGGCCCGGGAACCGGACGGTGCGGCGATCGTGGACCGCGACGGTGTGCGCAGCTTCACCGAGATCCACGAACGAACCCAGGCGCTGGCGGGCGCGATGTCCGCGAAGCTCGGGCTGACCTCCCGCGACGCGGTGGGACTGCTGGCCCGCAATCACGCCGGCGCGGTCGAAACCATGGTCGCCGCAGGGAAACTCGGCGTCGACGTGGTGCTGCTCAATGCGGGCCTGTCGCCCCGGCAGCTGGAGGAGACCGTGCAGCGACACCGGCTGACCACGCTGTTCGTGGACGACTGCCTGGACCCGCTGATCCGCTACCTGAACTCCGACGTGCACCGTTATCGCACCGATTACGGTGTGGCCGAACCGGATCGCGTCCCGGCGGATCCGTCGCGCACCACGATCGAGGAGCTGATCGCTCTCGGGCACAACGAATTCCGTCGTCCGCAGAGTCCCGGGCGGTTGATCGTGCTGACCTCCGGCACGAGCGGTTCGCCCAAGGGCGCGCGGCGGCCGCATCCGAAGGGCTTCGGCACCGTGGCCGCACTGCTGTCCCGGATTCCGTGGCAGATGAACGAATCCATGGTGATCCCCGCGCCGCTGTTCCACACCTGGGGCCTGGCCGCACTGCAGTTGAGTACCGCACTGCGTGCGACCGTGGTGCTGCAGGAGGAGTTCGACGCCCGCGAATGTCTGCGGCTGGTCGCCGAGAACCGTGCCAGCACACTGATTCTCGTGCCGACCATGGTGCAGCGGATCCTGGATCTGCCGCTGGCCGAACGGGCCCGGTACGACACGTCGAGCCTGCGGGTGGTCGCCAGTTGCGGTGCGCCGCTGACCGCGGCGGCGGTGCTGCGGTTCGCCGAGGTGTTCGGCGAGATCCTCTACAACGTCTACGGATCCACCGAGGTCTCCTGGGCGACGATCGCCACTCCCGAGGATCTGCGAATCTCGCCGACCAGTGCGGGCCGCCCGCCGTTGGGCACGAGAATCGCTGTGCTGGACGGTGAACGGCGTCCGGTGCCGATCGGCGCGACCGGCCGCATCTTCGTCGGCAACCGCATGCTGTTCGACGGATACGTGAACTACGCGCCGCCCGAGGAGGCCGACGGACTCCTGGACACCGGCGATCTGGGCTACCTCGATGCCGCGGGCCGGTTGTTCATCGCCGGGCGCGGTGACGAGATGATCATCTCCGGCGGCGAGAACGTCTTCCCGCGCCCGGTGGAGGAGGCGCTGTCCTATCTGCCGCAGATCACCGACGTAGCCGTGGTCGGGGTGCCCGATCGCGAATTCGGCCAGCGCCTGGCCGCCTACGTGGTCAAACGCGAAGATTCGGGCCTGGATTCGGAGATGATCCGCACCTACATCCGCAACCGCCTCAGCAGATTCTCGGTCCCCCGCGACGTCACCTTCCTCGAATCCCTCCCGCGTGGCGAGACCGGCAAGATCATCAAACGTCTACTCTCGGGTGAATACCTGCCCGGCGCACCCGCTTTCGCCGACGGCCTTCCGGACGGCGGTTCGTAACCGGCACACCGGTAGTCGCTGCACTGCCCGAAACTGGCGCATCATGCGATACCGTTCCAGTAGCCGACCTATCGAATGAGCAAGTCCAATCTGGTCAAATCCGTTGTAGTAGAATAACTTTCGTCTCGACTGAGACACTCGACTTCTGGATGTCGATCCAGATCACCCACGTCGACGACTCCGCCATCGGTGCCATAATGGAGCCGCTGGCCGCCGCATTGCGGACCCTCGACGAAGAAGACCGCCGGATCTTCGCCGAAGTCACCGAACTCGGTCTGGGCGACAGCCCGGCCGCAAACATCTGGAGGCAGCTGATGGCCGTGGACCTGTCGTTCTTCCGCTCGGAGACCTCGCAACGACTGCGCGCCGAAGGCGCAGCCCAGGGCAAGGCAGAGGGCAAGGCCCAGGGGAAGGCAGAGGGCAAGGCTGAAGCAATTCTCGACGTTCTGGCCCAGCGCCGTATCGCTGTGCCCGCCGCAGCCCACGACCGGATCACTGCTTGCACGGACCACGGCCAACTCACCTCCTGGCTCACGCGAGCGATCACCATCGAGACGATCACCGACCTGTTCGACTGAGAACCTGCGGCGATGACGGACCGAATCCACCGCATCTCGGGATCACCGGATGCGGTGTCCGCCATCGTGAGTCGCAGCTCTCGGGACTCAGCGTTCGATGATGCGCAGTGCGCGCAGGCGCGCGTACAGGGTGGTGCGGCTGATGCCGAGTTCGCTTGCGGCCCTGAGCTTGTTGCCGTTGTGGCGGCGCAATGCCTCCACGATGACGTCTCGTTCGGCGCGTTCGCGGGCGGACAGGCGGCGGGCGCGGGAGGCGACCCGATAGCGCTCGGGCAGGTCGTTGACGGTGACGTCGCCGCGGCGGCGGTGTTGCAACACGTGCGCGAGTACGGCCCTGAGTTCGTGCAGATTTCCCGGCCACGGCTGTGCGCCCAGGAGTTCGAGCACGGTGGGCAGCAGGCGGATGTCCGCGGCCGGATCCAGTTCGCGGACCATGCGAGCGGTGATGGTGGTCAGGTCGGCGGTCCGATTGCGCAGTGGTTTCAATTCCACGCGGTCGGGGCACATCGCGGCGAGGGTGGCGGGGCCGCCGGTGAGGGTGTCGGGCGGCAGCGAGGTCAGGATCAGGCGCGGCCGGTCCCGGGAATCCAGGGCCTCGGCGAGGATGTCGGCGATCGGATCCGGCAGCAGGTTGACGTTCTCCACGCAGACGGTCCCGCCGGGAGAGTCGAGCCGAGACAACAGCCGCCGCACCCACGGTTGGGTACCGGTGTAGGCGATTTCGGCGCAATTGTGGAACTCGACCTCGTCCGCGCGGGCCAGTCGCCTGGCCTCGGTGCTGCGCCCGGTGCCGCGATCCCCGGTGACCAGAACCAGATCGGCGCGCACGGCGGGGTGCGCGACCGGAATCCTCGGCGCGGCCCCGGACACTGCGGGCCGCTCGTCGATCGGATCGAGATGGAACAGTGTGCCGGTGCCCGCACCGGGAACCCGGGCGAGACCGACCCGCATCCGCGCGCCGGAGGATACGGCGATGTCCAGGGTGCGCGGCCGGGAGGAGGCATCCTCGGCCAGCATCCGCAGCACCGCGTAATCGGGCGGTCCGAGTAGATCCAGTGCGGCACGGTTGGTCAGCACCATGTCGTCGCCGATGGCCGCGATCGCGCGCCGCTGCCGCGAGACCGCCTGGAATGCGGTGAGCAGCACTCGTTCGGATGCTTTGGCCTTGTCGAGCAGTCGCTGTTCGATATCGTTCGCCGCGCGGGTCAGGAACGGGGCCAGCAGCGGGTCGGCGCGAGAACCTGCGCTGGTGATGTCCAGGACGCCCTCGAGCCGCTTGGTGACCGGATGCCAGATCGGGTGGCCGTAACAGGTGAAGTTCTTGAATCGCTCGACGTAATGTTCGGCGCCGTTCACCACGATGCCCTGCCGGGTCTCCAGCGCCGTGCCCAGCGCATTGGTGCCGACCGCCTCCTCGGCCATACTCACCCCGCCGCGGATGCCGAGAGTGTCCAGGGTCGATTCGACGCGCGGATTGTCGAACCAGCGATAGATGAGCCGGCAGTCGCGGTCGGCCAGCAGCAGGCTGTACGCGGTGCCGGCGAGTGCGTTGGACATCTGGTCGAGCACCGGCGAGGCCGCATCGAGCAGATGACCGCGCGGATCGAATTCCACGGCGGGCAGATCGTCGAATCCGTCGAATTCCGGTGCGACTCCGCAGAGCCGGGATCGCTTCCAGGACAGTTCGATTTCCGACCGCGGCACGAGCGTGCGTAGCTGTCCGGATTGCCGCGCCCTCATGCCTACTCCTTGCGTTCGGCGCAGCGCACCGCGCCGAACGCCCGATCGTGGTCACAGATCGGGCCAGAATATCAACGCTGATGTGTGCTACGTCACTTTCCGTGGTTCCGGGGAATTATCCGTGACGCGACATCCCGCGCGGTGTCCAGGATCTGAACACCGCACCGGCCCCGAGCGCGCCGGATCTCACCGCGGACGACGGCGATCCGAGGTCCGCGGTGAGATCCGTTGTGCGGTGCGCGGGTTCAGGAGTGCACGATGATCCCGCGAATGTTCTTGCCGTCGCGCAGATCCTGATAACCCTTGTTGACATCCTCGAGCCCGTACCGGGTGGTGATGAGCTCGTCGAGCTTCAGCTGGCCCGCGTCGTAGAGGCGCAGCAGTTTGACGATGTCGTACTGCGGGTTGCAGGAGCCGAACAGGCTGCCGGTGATGGTCTTCCCGTTCAGCGTCAGCATGGCGCCGGAGACGTGCACCGTGGCCTTGGCCGGATCGGCCAGACCGGTGATCACCACGGTGCCGCCCTTGCCGACGATGTCGAACGCCGCGGAGACGACCTCCTCGGTGACCGTGCCGACGGTGATGATCGCCTGATCCGCGCCCTGGCCCCAGGACAGCTCGGTGACCTTCACCGCCGCCTCCTCCGCACTCGCGAAGGCATGGCTCGCACCCATTTTCAGTGCGGTGTCGCGCTTGAACGCGATCGGGTCGACCACGACGACGTACTTGGCCCCGGCGTGCACCGCACCCTGCACCGCGTTGATACCCAGGCCGCCGATCCCGTACACGACGGTGACGTCACCGACGCGGACATGACCGGCATTGGTGGCGCTGCCCCAGCCGGAGGGCACACCGCAGCCGACGACGACCGCGGTGTCCAGCGGCAGCCACGGATCGATCTTGACCACCGAATGCTGCGAGATGGTGGCCCGCTCGGCGAAGGTGCCGAGCATGCACATCGCACCGAAATCCGTTCCACCGGAATGGAATCGGAACGTACCGTCGGGCATGCAGCCGTCCAGGATGGTGGCGCCCATATCGCAGAGGTTCTGCCGGCCGGTGGAGCAGTAGCGGCAGGTGCCGCAGTTCGGGATGAAGCTGCACACCACGTGATCGCCGGGAGCGACCTTCGTGACGCCCGCCCCGACCTCCTCGATGACGCCCGAGCCCTCGTGGCCGCCGACGATCGGATAGCGCGGCGGCAGATCACCGTCGGTCAGATGCAGATCCGAATGGCACAGGCCCGCGGCGGTATAGCGGATGAGCACCTCACCGGGACCGGGACCGTCCAGGTCCAGTTCCATCAGCTCGAACGGCTTTCCGGCTTCCAGGAGTACTGCTGCTGTGGTTTTCATGGTTCTTCTCCAGCAATGAGTTTCGGTCAGAGCGCGACGTTGACGGCCTTGGTCTGCAGATACAGATCCATCGCGGCCGCGCCCAGCTCGCGCCCCCAGCCGGATTGCTTGTAGCCGCCGAACGGCAGTGCGGTGTCGAAGCCGTTGTACTGGTTGATCCACACCGATCCGGCCTTCAGTTGCCGGGCGACTCGATGCGCCCGGGACAGGTCCCGGGTCCAGATCCCCGCGGCCAGGCCGTATTCGGAGTCGTTGGCCGCGAGCACCGCGGGGGCGATGCCCTCCTCGGCGTCGAACGGCAGCGCCGCGACCACCGGGCCGAAGATCTCCTCCCGCACGATGCTGAATTCCGGTCGCACATCGACGAATACGGTCGGCTCGACGAAATATCCCTTGTCGCCGAACCGCTTTCCGCCGGTCAGCGCTCGTGCTCCGGCGGCGGTCCCGGCCTCGAGGTAGCCGGTGACCCGGTCGAACTGTTCCTGGGATACCAGCGGTCCGAGCTGAGAGGTCGGATCCAGCCCCGGCCCGATCTTCACCGCCGCCGCGGCCTCGGCGACCGCCTCGGTGAACTCGCCGAAGATCTTGTCCTCCACGAACAGTCGCGTTCCGGCGACACAGCACTGGCCGTGATTGAACAGCCACGCGTTGAGCGATCCGGCGACCGCGGACTCGAAATCCGCGTCCGCGAACACGATGTTGGGGCTCTTGCCGCCCAGTTCCAGCGATACCTTCTTCAGATTGCCCCGGGCCGCGTCGACGACCAGCTTGCCGACCTCGGTGGATCCGGTGAACGCGACCTTGTCCACCGCGTCGTGCGCGGACAGTGCCGCACCGGCGTCCCCGAATCCGGTCACGATATTGACCACACCGGGGGGAAATCCGGCCTCCTGGAACACTTCTCCGAGCAGGAGCGCGGTGAGCGGGGTCTGTTCGGCGGGCTTGAGCACGACGGTGTTCCCGGCAGCCAGCGCGGGCGCGAGCTTCCAGGACGCCATCAGCAGCGGGAAGTTCCACGGAATGATCAGCCCGCACACCCCGACCGGCTCGCGCAGGGTGTACGCGTGGAACTGGCTGCCCGGCGGGGCGAACGGCATCGAGACGTTCACCGTCGAGCCCTCGATCTTGGTGGCCCAGCCCGCGAAGTACCGGAACACATCCGCGGCCCACGCGACGTCGACCGCCGTCGCGATCCCGGCGGATTTGCCGTTGTCCAGCGATTCCAGTTCGCCGAATTCCTGTGCGCGCTCGGTCAGGATGTCACCGACGCGCCACAGCAGCCGCTCGCGCTCGTTGGGTTTCATCCACTGCCACGGGCCCTCGTCGAAGGCGGTGCGGGCCGCGCGCACCGCGCGATCCACGTCGGCGGCCTCCCCGTGCGCCACCTCGGCCAGCACCTCGCCGTCGGCGGGATTGTGGGTCGGGAACGTTCTGCCCGACACCGCGTCGACCCACTCGCCGTCGATCAGCAACTGCTTTCGACCGGACAGGTACGAGCGGATATCGGCGCGGATCGGGTAATCGGAGACCACCGTCATCGAAACCTCCTGAGTACATCGTGATGTGACACAGGCCATACTGCGTCCGACGGCGACGGCCGAGATGTACAGAAACTGAACAGGGTTTCGTGGTGGTCGCGGACCGGAATTCAGGAGCGGTGCGTGATCCCGGTCTGGGCGTTCGGGCCGGGGGTGACCTTGGTGACCGGGACGTCGCCGAGCGCTTCGTCGGCGGCGGCGAGCAGCTCGTCCGAGAGTTCCACGCCGGAAGCGATGCTGTTGGCGTGGACCTGTTCGGGGCGGGATGCGCCGATGATCGCCGAGGCGACCTCGCTGCGGCGCAGGACCCAGGCCAGGGCGAGGGTCGGCATGCTGATGCCCGCGCCCTCCGCGAGCGGGACCAGGCGCTGCACCGCTTCGGCCGCGGCCTCGCTGTTGACCAGGCCCTGTGCGAATCCCATTGTCTCACTGGCGAATCGGGTTCCGGCCGGAGCGGGCTGTCCGGGGAGATACTTGCCGGTGAGCAGGCCCTGAGCCAGGGGTGACCAGACGATGTTGGAGATGCCGCTCTTCGAGGTCAGGTCGAACAGTTCGACCTCGGGAGCCTGCCAGAGCATCGAGTACTGCGGCTGGGAGGACACGAACAGATCGGGTCCGCCGATCTCGATCGCGGCGCTGATCTGCTCGTTGGTCCATTCGCTGAAGCCGAGGTAGCGCGCCTTGCCCTGTTCGACCACCCGTTGCAGCGCTTCGACGGTGTCCTCGATCGGCACCACGGGATCGAAGCGGTGCGCCTGGTACAGATCGACGTAGTCGGTCCGCAGCCGGGTCAGCGAGGCGTCGATCTGCTTGGCGATCTGGGCGGGGGACAGGCCCGCGTCGGCGGGATCGTCGGACATCTGCCCCCACACCTTGGTGGCGAGGATGTAGGAGTCGCGGGGATGCTCGGAAAGGATTTCGCCCCAAGCGGTTTCGGCCGCACCGCGGCCGTAGACGTTGGCGGTGTCGAAGAAGTTGATGCCCGCGTCGAAGGCCGCCTCGGTGCAGGCGCGGGTGGCATCGGCGGCGACGCCGCCGGAATAGGTGAGCCAGGACCCGAGCGAGATCTCCGAGACCTGGAGATCGGAACTGCCGAGCTTGCGATACCGCATCGGTGCACCTTTCAGTGGTGGTGGTGCTGATCAGGAGTGATGCCGAGGCGGAACGCCCGCCCCGGCACGCGCTCTCCATGTAACCAGCGATCGCGCACGCCCGCTCGACCGGATCAGGCGCCACTCACTGCTTGAAGCGCCCCGCGAATCCGCGCAACGGCAGATCGGCGCTGGTCAGGATGCCCGGCGGCGCGGCGACCACCGAGCGGATGGCGTTGAGCGCGGGCAGTCCGGTGACGGTCATGCCGATGGAGGCGAACGCGGCCGGATCGGACAGATCGACGCCCGCCTTCGGGAAGATCATGTGTTTGCTGTAGATGCTGGGATCGCCGGTGATGTGAGTGATGTAGCAGCCCTTCACATCCCACTTCGGATCGGTGTGCGGGGTCATCTGCCATTCGAGGTGCGATTCGATCCGGGGCTGCCCGTCCACGATGCCCTGATATTTGATGTAGTTCCCGCCCAGTGAGCCCTTCGGCAGCTGGTACCAGCCCAGATCCACGTCCCGGGTGCACGCGCCGAGTTCGTAGTCGAAGGTGACCTCGTCCAGCTCGAGTCCGAAGCAGTCGGCCATCAGGTAGACCGAATCGGCGAACACCCGGGTGAACTTCTCCAGCGAGGCCGGGAGCGAGGGGTCCTCGACCGGCTTGCCGTAACCCACCTCGATCCAGGTCGCCGCCGAATGATGGCAGGACACGTCCACCGACTCGATGACGGTGACGTTCTCGATATCCGCGACGTCGCAGGAGTGCGTCACCCCGAGGATCTGGCACAGACCCGGATTCATACCCGTCCCGTAGAACGTGGAACCGCCACGCTCACAAGCCGATTGCAGGACCTCGCTGACCTTGCGCCCCGAGGGATGCGGGTGGTTCTGATCGCGGTGGTGCCCGGTGATCCAGTCGGCCGTGGTCACGATGTCGATGCCCGCCTCGAGGACCTGCTCGTAGAGGGCCTCGTCCGGAAACACGCCGTGGAAGGTCATCACATCGGGCCGGGCGGCGATGATCTCCTCGACGGTGCCGGTGGCCGTCACACCGATCGGCTCCAGTCCGGCGATCTCACCGGCGTCGCGGCCGATCTTCTCCGGTGTGTAACAGTGCAATCCGATCAATTCCAGGTCGGGGCGGTCGGTGATGCGCTTGATCATCTCCGTGCCGACATTGCCCGTGGCAACCTGGAATACGCGGATCTTCTCGTCAGTGCTCAAGGGGGACACGACCTTCCGTGCTCGTCGGGTAGAACTGTTCGGCCCAGTGCCGCAGCGCGCGGAATCCGTCGAATTCCTTCTGCGACAGGGCGGGTGGATCGGAATAACGCTGATGCGACCAGATGTGGATATCGGCCTCGAACTGGTCGATGACGCCCTGCGCGAGGCGTTGGGCGCGCTCGGCGGCCTTGGGGTGCTCCTGGCCTTGGCGGCGGCCGATCCACACCGAGAACCGCACGTCGCAGGTGTTCTCGTCGACCGGGGTGACCGCCGAGAGGGTGCGGTTGTCGATCATGCCCCAGCTCTTGGTCACCGCGGCCCCGAGTCCGGCGTTGATCGCCTGCACACCGCTGCGGATGTCCTCGGCGGCGGTGTCGTCGAAGGCGATGGTGAAGTCCACGTAGGAGACCGGCAGGTCGAAGTCCTGGCGGGTGAAGGTCGGGGTGATCGGCACCTTGTGCACGTATTTGAAGTGGGCGAAGTCGACGCCGTTCTCCATGATGTACTGCGGGTGCAGTTCCAGGCTCTGCCGGAACAGCGTGGACTGCGGGTACGCCGGATAGTAGTCCGCGGCGGTGCTGCCGTCGTCGAAGCCGGTGAATACGTCCGGAACCTCGAAATACGGTGCGCGACCGTGGGTATCGTGCCAGATCCAGATCGATTCGTTGCGCTCGACGACGGGGTGGCTGCGTATCCGGCGGCCCTTGTTCGGATGATTCTCGTAGGGGACGCAGACGTTGCGGCCCTCGTGATTCCACTCCCAGCCGTGGAACGGGCACACGATCCGGTCGCCTTCGACGTGCCCGCCGAAACCCAGGTGCGCGCCGAGATGTTCGCAGTAGGCGTCCATCACCGCGACCCGGCCGTCGGCCGAGCGCCACGCGATCATCTCGGTGTCGAAGTACTTCATCCGGTGCACCTCGCCGACGTCCACCTCCGCGGACCACGCAACCTGGAACCATCCCGTCGGCTGCATCGATAGGGGTGGTCTGGCCATGACGAAAATCCTCTCGTCCGGGGCTGTACGGAGGTTTATAGTAGAACCCTCTGTGAAACTGTGCAAGAGGGGTCTGTCAAACATGAATGATCGTTCGGCTCAACAGTTTCGGCAGGCCGCGCGGGATGCCGCGGCCGGTGTGCGCGGGCGATGGCTAGGATTCGTGTAATGACCGAGGCGGGCGCGACGGGCAGGCGCAGCAACAAACGGGGGCTGGCGACGCGCGAGAGCATGCTCGAGGCCGCGCTGCGGGCACTGGCCTCCGGTGATCCGGCCGCGGCCTCGGGGAATCGGATCGCCAAGGAGATCGGCGCGACCTGGGGTGTGGTCAAGTACCAGTTCGGTGATATCGATGGGCTGTGGGCCGCGGTGCTGCATCGCACGGCCGAGCGCCGGGGAGATCTGCCGGTGCGGATCGGGACCGGGGCCGGTCTGCGCGAGCGGGTCACCGAGATCGTGGAGGGGATGTACGCGGGTCTGAGTACGACCGATGCCCGCGCGATCGAGACGTTGCGTGCGGCGCTGCCCAGGAATCACGCCGAACTGGAGCGTCTGTACCCGCGCACGGCGGCCGAGCTCGCATCCTGGCAACCGTTGTGGCAGAACGCTTGTCAGCACGCCTTCGCCGATCTGAACATCGAACCCGCGCGCATCCGCGAGATCGCGACGCTCATTCCCGGCGCCGTGCGCGGAATCGTCTCGGAGCAGCAGCTGGGCAGCTATTCCGATCTGGACGAGGCTCGTCGCGGCCTGGTGAACGCCATCGTGGCCTATCTGGAGAGCTGATCGGCTCGGGTGCGGAAGGTGCGGCGGTAGGTCAGTGGTGCGACGCCGATCGCCTCGTGCAGGTGTTGGCGCAGTGAGGTTCCCGTGGCGAAGCCGACCTCCGCGGCGATCCGGTCGACGGGCAGGTCGGTGCTCTCCAACAGTTCCCGAGCGCGGAAGACGCGCTGCTGGATGAGCCAGCGGCCGGGACTCGTGCCGACCTCGTCGCGGAACCTGCGGGCGAAGGTGCGCCCGCTCATGCGCGACCGTTCGGCCAGATCCGACATGGTCAGGGGCAGATGCAGATTCTCCAGGGCCCAGTGCCGGGCCGCGGCCGTGCCCGCGGAGGTCTGCGTGGGCACCGGCTGTTCGATGTACTGCGCCTGACCGCCCTCCCGCCACGGCGGCACCACACAGCGGCGCGCGACCGTATTCGCCGCCTCGCTGCCGTGGTCCTTGCGAATCAGGTGCAGGCACAGGTCGATTCCCGCGCTGGCGCCCGCCGAGGTGAGGATGTCGCCGTCGTCGACGTAGAGCACGTCCGGGTCCAGGCGGACCCGGGGGAACGCGCGGCGGAAGATGTCGGCCAGATTCCAGTGCGTCGTGGCGGGGCGGTCGTCGAGGCGTCCCGCGGCGGCCAGGACGAAGGCCGCCGTGCAGATGGACACGGTCCGGGCGATCGGGCGGATCAGCTCGAGGGCATCCGAGACCTGTTGCGGCAGTGCGAGTATCGAGACCTCGCCGGGCTCGTCCGGGCAGCCTGCCAGGCCGATGTGACAGGGCGGGATCACCACGGTGTCGGCGGTGCGCAGGATGTCGGCGTCGTATGTTACGGCGATCGAGAAATCGCCCTCGGTGCGGACCGGATGTCCGTCCACCGAACAGGTCAGCACCTCGTAGCGGCCGTCGGCAGAGCCGAAAACCCGGTTCGCGATGCCCAGCTCGAACGGGTACACGCCGTCCAGCGCCAGAACGACCACGCGGTGTGGTGCCGAACTCGTCATGGCTCGATCATATCGAATATTGGCAATCGTGCCATTTTCTCCCGGGTCGAGCAGCGGCAGGCTGAACGTCATGACGACAACGGATATCCCCGCCACCATGCGAGCGATCGGCCAGGACACCCTGGGCGGCCCCGAGGTGCTGCACGAGATCGAACGTCCCGTACCGCAGCCGGGACCGAGCGAGATCCTGGTGCGGGTCCACGCGACGGCCCTGAATCCGACCGACTGGAAGCATCGGGCTCTGGCCGGGCTCTACCTGCCCGAGCCGCCGTTCGTCCTGGGCTGGGACGTCTCGGGTGTGGTGGTGGCGGTCGCGCGCGGCGTCACGCTGTTCGAGCCCGGTGACGAGGTCTTCGGCATGCTGCCCTATCCGCACGGGCACGGTGCCGCGGCCGAATACGTCACCGGCCCGGCCCGCGCCTTCGCCCGCAAGCCGCGCGCACTGGACCACGTACCGGCCGCCGCGGTTCCACTCGCCGCGCTGACCGCCTGGCAGGCTCTGGTGGATACCGCGAATGTGCAAGCGGGACAGCGTGTTCTGGTGCACGCCGCCGCCGGTGGCGTGGGCCACTTCGCGGTGCAGATCGCCAAGGCACGCGGGGCGCACGTCATCGGGACCGCGAGTGCGGCCAATCACGAATTCCTGCGCGGACTCGGCGTGGACGAGGTGATCGATTACCGCACAACCGATGTCGCCGAAGCGGTGCGGGACGTCGACGTCGCGATCGACCCGCTCGGCACCGAGAACGCGCTCACCTCGATCCGCACTCTGCGGCGGGGAGGCATCGTGGTCTCGCTGGTGGGCGTGGACGCCGAACGCGTGCGGGCGGCGGCAGCGGCGGCCGGTGTGCGAGCGGTGGGCATGCTGGTCGAAGCCGATCACGCCGGGATGTCCGAACTGGCCCGGATGGTGGACGAGGGGACACTGTGGCCCACGATCGCGGGAACCTTCCCGCTCGCCGAGGCAGCGGCCGCGCACGCGCTCGGCGACACCGGTCGTACCGTCGGCAAGCTCGTGCTCACCGTGCCCTGACGTAGGCGGCGAACTCGACAGCAATACCGCAGTGGCACAGCATGTTTCGCGAGAGCGCGCGGAGCATCCAGTGCAGGTCCGGCTCCCATCGCCTGAGGGGGCCGGACTCGGGCCGTAATGCTCGGTTCGCTGTCAGTCGGCGACGAGGACGACTTTTCCTGTGACGGAACCGGATTCGGCGGCGGCCAGAGCGCGGGCGGCCTCCCGCAGCCGGCGATGTGGCAATGTCAGTCGGTGAGGCCGAGGAGTTCGGCGGTTTACAAACCAGGCTCGGGAACGAGCTGAGTCCGCCTCGGTCATTGTTCGCACACGCATCACCTTGCGACTCGACACTGCGCGACCCGAGTTCTCAATGCCGAAGATGTCGGGACGCCAGGATGAGCGAATGGACAAACTGCTGGTCATGGTGAACGGGCTTCCGGGCGCGGTACCGATGGGTTGCGGGTGCCGAACCGCTCGGACTCACTGCCACGCTGGTGGTCGAGACCACCGGTCCGGTCGACTGTGTGCGTCTTGCCGCGAGAATCCGATCGGTGGCCGAGCTGCTGGGCGACGCTGCTCGGCGGTAGGTCACGTGTCTGTGTTGATGAATCGTTCTGCTGCGTCGTGGTGCGAAGATAGGGGGTATGTGCCGTCTGTTCGGCTTGCATGCGGGGCGTCGTGTCGTGCACGCGACGTTCTGGTTGCTGGACGCACCCGACAACCTGTCCGCGCAGAGCACGCGCAACCCGGACGGCACCGGCCTGGGGGTGTTCGGCAGCGCCGGTGAGGCGGTGGTGGACAAGCAACCGATCGCGGCGTGGCAGGACACGGCGTTCGCTCACGAAGCGCACGACATGGTGGGGACGACATTCATCGCTCACGTCCGGTATGCGTCGACCGGTGCGCTCGATGTGCTCAACACGCACCCGTTCCTGCAGGACGATCGGATCTTCGCGCACAACGGCGTGGTGGGTGGGCTGGACGTGCTGGACGCCCGGTTGTCGGAGCTCGGGGCCGCGGGCCTCGTACTGGGGCAAACGGACAGCGAGCGAGTTTTCGCTCTGATCACCGCGTCGATCCGGGCGACCGGGGGAGATGTCGAGGCGGGCCTGCTCGAGGCGCTGGCGTGGCTGGCGGCGAACGTGCCGATCTACTCCGTCAACCTGTTGTTGAGCACGGCGACGGACATGTGGGCGCTGCGGTATCCCGAGGCCCACGAGCTGTACATCCTCGACCACGCGCAGCCGGGCTTCGATCTGCGAACCCCGCGCATCCACGCGCGATCGAAAACCCTTGGGACACAACGTGCTGTCGTATTCGCCAGTGAGCCGATGAACGCCGACCCCGCATGGCGACTCCTGGATCCTGGAACATTGGTGCACGTCGATGCCGACCTCACGGTCACCGAACGGGTAGTGCTGCCGGATCCTCCGCAGCACCGGCTCACGCGCGCCGACCTCAGCCCGGCCGCCGCGGCCTCACAGCATCCGGCGGCGGGTCGCTGATCGTATTTCGGTCAGGACTGTTCTGCCTGCAGGGCCCGGCCGAACAGGGGCCAGGACTTGTGCAGGTCTTCTTGCCAGTAGCCCCAGGAGTGCGTGCCTACCTGGCGGAAGTTGAAGGTCGCCGGGATGTGGAGTTGGGCGAGGCGGTCGTGCATGCGATGGGTGCACTGGTTGGTGGCGGCCTCGAGAATGGCGCCGCTGGTGAGCTGGGCGGCGAGTTTGGCCGGTTTCCCGTCGATGCCGGGCCCGTCGAGAGTGTCCAGCGGGCCCGGAAGCCCCGTCCCCGAAGAAACGTAGATTGCCGTGCCGCGCAGGCGATCCGCGTGAATGTAGGGGTCGTTGGCGGCCCAGGCGGGATCGCCCGGCGGGCCCCACATATTCGCCGCATTACCGGCCCAGCGGCCGACGACAGCGGTGACATACGCCTCGCCGAGCGGATTGCTGGTCTGCGCGCAGCCGCTGTACGCGCCGATGGCCTGATACAGACCCGGTCGATCCAGGGCGAGCTGGAATACCGACGTTCCGGCCATCGAGATGCCGGCCAGCGCGTTCTTGCCGGTGCCGTGGAATGTGGAATCCATGATCGGCGGCAACTCCCGGGTGAGGAAGGTGCTCCAACGCTGCTTCCCCAGGACCGGATCGTCGGTGCGCCAATCGGTGAAGTAGCTCCCGCGCCCGCCCAGCGGAATCGCGACGGTGACCTGTTTGTCGGCGAAGAAATCGGCGATATCGGTCTGTTCGGTCCAGCTCGAATCGTCGACGCCCCCGTTTGCGCCGTTGAGCAGATACAGCACCGGTGCGGGTTTCGAATGATCCGGGGCGCGAGCCACTTTCACGTCGATCACGGAATTCATCGCCGCCGAGTACACCCGCATGTTCACCATCCGGCCCGCATCCGGGGTGACGTTCACCAGATGCGAGCCGTCCACGGCGGGCCGGGCGGCGGCGCTCAGCGCCGGGATCGAGGCCGGTGCGACCGGATCGGCGCCGGCCGTGCCCGCCCAGCCCGCGGCCAGAGCCACCACCGGTGCGAGCACCGTCGCCTGTCGGCGGCGCAACCGTGACCTGCGCGGTGCGGAGTGTTTGCCCACCTGCTCCTCCCCGGAGATTCCGTTGGCCTTGTCGACGGCAACGGTAAGGACGAATCATGAACAGCGGCAAGCGCTGTCGGCGAAGATTGGAATCGGATGCCGCATCCGGCGCGGGTTGCTGTCAATGATCACAACATTGCTCCGAACCTATGGTCGGGGTTCATACGGCTGTCGTTGACTGGCCTGGCGCTGCCGTGAGATCGGGCGGCGGCACCTCTCCCGACGCTGTGAATCGAGGGCACTCGTGGTCAATTTCGGTTTCTTCGACGACTGGCACCCGCAACCGGGCCGGGTCACCAGCTGGAGTGTCTCGGCCACGGCGCAGGCCGTCATGCGCGACGCACCGGAGCATCCGATCCCACCCACGTATCAGCAACGCGAGTACCTGCGCACGACTCAGCGCACCGCCGCCGCGGGCCACCGCGCCTCGCGGCTGTGCATGATCTCCTACGACATTCCGGGCAATCCCGACATCGACGCGATGACCCGCGCGGTCACCGCCTTCGTGCGGCGGCACGAATCGTTCTCCAGCTGGTTCACCGTGGAATCCGACGAACGAGTGGTGCGGCACGTCGTCGACGCGCAGGTGCTCGAGCTGGTGCCCACCGAGCACGGCGAGTTCACCGACAGCGATGCGATCCGTCGGCACGTCCAGGACACCACACCCGATGCGCTGCACTGGAATTGCTTCAGCTTCGGGATCATCGAGCAGGAGCAGGCGTTCACCGTGTACGCGGCGGTCGACCACCTGCACACCGACGGCGTCGCGCAGGCGTTGACCTGCGTGGATCTGTTGATGCTGTACGGCGCGGAACTGTCCGGCACCGAACCCGCGCTCGCGCCGGTGGACGGTCATCTGGCCTACTGCGCCCGCGAACGCGCCTACAACACCGAACTCACCGAGCAGTCCCCGCCGGTCACCACCTGGCTGAAGTTGTTGCAGCGCAACGGCGGCGAGATGCCGACCTTCCCGCTGTATCTGGGCACCGAGAACGCCCCGGGCTACGTGCGCGGCGCGGTGCTGACGCTGCCGTTGTTCACCGAGTCCGACGCACTGCGTTTCGAGCAGGCGTGCGAGGACGGCGGCGGCCGGTTCCTCGGCGGACTGTTCGCCGCACTCGCGCTCACCGAGGCCGAATTGACCGGCAACGACTGGCATTTCATCCTCAGCCCGGCCAATACCCGCAGCGCTCCGGGTGAGGCCGGTGCGGTGGGTTACTACACGAATCTGCTGCCGATCGCCTTCGATGTGCCGCCCGAGGCACGGTTCAGCTCCCTGGTCGCCGCCGCGCAGGAGGCCGCGGATCGCGCCAAGGAACTCACCGACGTCTCCGCGCACCGAGTGCTGGAGCTGGCCGCGCCGGAGCCGGGCATCCGGGTGCGGCCGGGTTGGTCCGCGATGATGCTGTCCTACGTCGACGTGCGCAAGATCGCCGGAGTGGAGATGTTCGACCGGATCAACGGCGGGCTGTTCGCCAACCGCGCCGCGGCCAGCGAGGTCTACGTCTGGATCAACCGGTTTCCGGATGTGACCACGTTGAGCCTGGTCTTCCCCGATACCGAGGATGCGAACGAATCGGTCGGGCGATATGTGAAGACGCTGACCGAGATCACCGCCGCGGTGGCCGGCGCCGGCGACTACGCCCTGCGGGTCGACGCCTGACCATGGCGATTCGGGGCATACCGGTTCGCGCGGGCCAGGACACCGCGGACCCGCCCGTCGCGGGGCGGTACGCGTGGGCGGCCCTGGCGGCCTGCCTGCTCGCGGTGTTCATGCAGATGCTGGACCTGACCATCGTCAACACCGCACTTCCGGTCCTGGCGCGTGACCTGTCCGCCACCGGCTCGGTGCAGCTGCTGGTCGTGACCGGGTACGGGGTGGCGTTCGCGTGCACACTGCTGACCGCGTCCCGGCTGGGCGACCGGTTCGGTCGGCGACGGTTGTTCCTGATCGGCATGACGATCTTCACCGCGGCGTCGCTGGGCTGCGGTCTGGCCCGGCTCCCGATCGAGCTGATCGCCGGGCGAGTGGCTCAGGGACTGGGTGCGGCGGCGGTCTCGGCTCAGACGATCGCCATTGTGGCCGCGGTGTTTCCGGCTCATCGGCGGCCGCTGGTCTTCGGTGTGTACGGTGCGGTCGCGGGTCTGGCGGGTCTGTCCGGGCCGCTGCTGGGCGGGCTGATCGTCGGGCTGAATCCGGGCGGACTGGGCTGGCGGTCGATCTTCCTGCTGAATCTGCCGCTGGGCCTGATCGCCCTGGTGCTGGCCGCGCGCTATCTGGACGTCGGGCGGGCGCAGCGGCCGGTGCGGGTGGACGCGCTGGGTGCGGTGCTGTCGACGGTGGGTGTTGCCGCGGTGCTGTATCCGCTGTCCACCGGCCGTGATTCGGGCTGGCCGCCCGGTGCGGTGGGCCTGCTGGTGGCGGGTGTGCTGGTGCTGATCGGATTCGGCTGGCGGCAACGGTGGGTGACGATGCGCGGCGGGACGCCGCTGATCTCCGCGGAGGTGTTCCGCGATCGAGGCTTCGGCGTGGGATCGGTTCTGCTGCTGGTGTTCTACGGGTTGTTCGCCGCATTGCTGTTCACGGTGTCGATGACCGCGCAGACCGGGATGGGCTGGTCGGCCTGGCAGACCGCACGGCTGCTGTTGCCGTTCGCGCTGGGCGCGCTGCTGGCGGCACTGACCTCACCGATTCTCATGGCGCGCTTGGGTTCTCGGGCATTGACCGCGGGCATCGGCCTGTTTGCGCTGGGAGTGGCGCAGATGGCGTTGACCGTGCATCCCGCGTCCGGCGGCGTGGACACTCGCGCGCTGAGCGAACCAGTGCTGCTGGCCGGTGCCGGGATGGGCTGGTTCGCCGCGCCGCTCCCGGCGGTGATGGTGGCCGGGCTGGGGGAGGGGCCGACCGGGAGTGTCTCGGGGCTCGCGCCGACTGTTCAGCAGCTCGGCAGCGCGATCGGCGCGGCCGTGCTCGGGAGTGTGTTCTTCGCTCGCATCGCCGTGGGCTCCGGTGTCGAGGATGCGAAATTGCTTCTCGCACAGCATCTGTCCGCGCGGGGCGTGATGCCCGACGACCGGGCCGAGACGCTTCGGCGCTTCGGCGACTGTGCGCATGGCGCCCTCGCCTCCCCGTCACATGTGCTGCCGGCGGACGGCTGTGCGGGCGGCGGTCTCGACGCGACCGTGGTGACGGCGGCCACCGCGCCGACGTACTTGCAGGCGTGTGTGACGGTGCTGTGGCTCGTCGCGGCGGTCGCGGGCGTGCTCACGGTCCTCACGCTGGCGCTGCCGCGGCGTCCGGGAGCCCAGCCGTGACCGCGATCTCCGACCGCGCTGATCGAGGGGATCAGCTTGCTGCGGAACAGGATCCGGACACTGCCGAAGTGCGGTTCGCGGCGTTGGCGGTCACTGCCGTCGCAGTCGTGACCGGGGTGATCCTGCTCGTTCGGTCGGGACGCTACGGCTATTTCGGCGACGAACTGTACTTCGTCGCGGCCGGGAATCATCTCGCCCCGGGCTACGTTGATCAGGGGCCGTTGATTCCGCTGCTGGCCCGGACCGCCTGGACGTTGATACCGGGATCTGCTGTGACACTGCGTATCCCGTCGATTCTGGCTGCCGTGGCCGGAGTACTGCTGGCCGGGGCGTTCGCCCGGGAGATGGGCGGCCGCCGCCGCGCGCAAGTGCTGGCCGCAGTGGCCTATGCGACGTGCCCGTACCTGATCACCCAGGCCGCGACCCTGTCGACCTTCGCACTCGACAGCGCCCTGAGTGCGGCGGCACTGTGGCTGCTGGCTCGCTGGATCCGCTTGCGCCAGGACCGGCTGCTGCTGGCCGCCGCAGCGGTGATCGCGGTGGATCTCCAGGTGAAACTGCTGGTCGTGGTCTTACTGGCCGGAATCGTCGCGGGTGTGGCGGTGGCCGAGCCACGGGAATTGCTGCGCCGCCCGGCGCTGTGGTGGTGCGTACCGGTGGTGACGCTCACCGCGCTGCCCGGGATGCTGTGGCAACAGCGGCACGGCTGGCCACAACTGGCGATGGGCGCGGTGATCCGCACCGAACAGCATGCCGCGACCGGCGGTGTGCTGGGGCTGCCGGTGCAGTGGGCCGTGCTGACCGGGCTACTGGGTGGCCTACTGGCTCTGCTCGGCTGGTTGGTCCTGCTGCGCCACAATACTTTCCGTGCCTATCGATGGATCGGTGTCGCCGCGATCGTAGAGGTCGTGTTCGCGATCGTCAGCGGCGGACGGCCCTACTACGTCGCGGGGTTGTTCCCCGCACTGTTCGCCGCCGGTGCCGTGGCGATTCTGGACGTTCCGCATCGCGCCGCGCGGCTCACCGGCGGCATGGTGTCCCCGGACGTTCGGCATCGCGCGGTGCGAATCGTCGGAACAGCGGTCGTCGCGGTGTCTGTCGCGATCTCCCTGACGGTGGTGTCGGTCCTGCCGCTGCCACTCGCCCGAGTCGATCGACTGGTCCACTCGCAGGCCGAATTATCCACCCGCATGCGTACATTCGGCACAACAGGTTGGGAACAGCTCGTCGCGGGCGTGGATGCGGCCTACCGAGCCCTGCCGTCGGGTGACCGCACCGGTGTCGTGATCCTCACCCGAACCTATTGGCAGGCAGCGGCTCTGGATGAACTCGGCCCACCCGATCATCCGCCGGTGTACAGCGCGGACCGCGGATACGCCTACTTCGGCAGGCCACCGGAGACCACACGCACCGTGTTGTACGTCGGCACCGGCTCCTCGGAACCCCTGCCGCACAACGCCTTCGAAGTCGCCGAGCCGGTCGCGCGGATCGATGATCCGCTCGGCTTTGCGGGGATCGATCGCGGGATCACGGTGTGGCGTTGTCAGCGGCCCCGCCAGCCCTGGCCCGCGCTGTGGCCGCGCCTGACCACCCTCGTCCTGGATCCCGGACTCTGACCGCCGCCCGTGCGCCACCAGAAAGAAGCTGCCTCATGCCTGTCTCCCACACCGGTCCCACCTGGTTCGATCGCCGCTGGTCCATTCCGCGACTGGTCGAGCGCAAACAGGGCCGCCGGGTATCGGTGGTCCTGCCCGCACTCGACGAGGAGGCCACCGTCGCCGGGGTGATCGCATCGATCCGTCCGTTCGTGGGTGGGCTGGTGGACGAATTGCTCGTGGTGGACTCCGGTTCCACCGACGGCACCATTTCGGCCGCCCGCCGGGCCGGTGCGGACGTGTACACCCGCGAGCAGGCGTTCCCGCAGTTGCCGCCGCGCCCCGGCAAGGGCGAGGTGCTGTGGCGTTCGCTGGCGGTGGCGAAGGGTGATCTGATCGTGTTCGTCGACTCCGATCTCATCTCGCCCAGCCCGATGTTCGTGCCGTCCCTGCTCGCACCACTGCTGTTCGATGACGCGCTGCACCTGGTGAAGGGGTTCTACCGGCGGCCGCTGCGCACCGAGGGCCGCTCCGACGCCGACGGCGGCGGCCGGGTCACCCAACTGGTCGCCCGGCCGCTGCTGGCGGCGCTGGCGCCCGAACTCGCGGAGGTCGTACAACCGCTCGGCGGGGAGTACGCCGCCACCCGGGAACTGCTCACCGGCATCCCGTTCGCACCCGGTTACGGCGTCGAGATCGGCATCCTGCTGGACTGTTTCGCGCGGTACGGCATCGGGACGATCGGACAGGTGGATCTGGGCACCCGCCTGCATCGCAACCGCCCGAACGACGAATTGGCCGCGATGAGCCGCCAGGTCATCGCGACATTGCTGGACCGTCTCGGCCTGGAGGACTCCGGTAGTGGTCTGCCGCAGTTCATCCCGCACGGCACCGGCTGGCGGCGCACGGTAACCGAGCCCAGTTTCGCCGACCGTCCGCCGATGAATCCGGCCATCGATCCACCGGCCACCGGTGCGCCCGAATGGGCCTCGTTGGATTCCCGGTTGGGAATCGCGTGATTCTTTCCGCTCGCCGAAATCGCCGAGCGGGAGAATTCGGGACGATTCTGTTGGGAAATATCACCTGATTCTTCTGTCGAAACAGGGTGATGTTCACAATCCGCTCAGCGGCGGGCGGCCGGGGTCGTCGGCGTGAACAGGCGTGGACGATCACCCGATTCGCCGGAAATTGCGGTTCCCGGCATCTACCAGCAGATTTACCGCTTCTGAAGCGGCTTGCCACACTTCGGTGGAAGTACACAACGGGCGCGGCTCGCATTGTGTACTTCGAACATTCGTGATGTCCGGTGTTCTCGGTAGAGTCGGCAATCGGCACTGGAAATGGATTCTGCCGCCCTTTTCGCTCCCTAGCCGATGAGGAATTGTCATGACCCGCATGAGGACGAGCGCGATGTATTCGGGCCGAGCGCCCGTGCGGACCGCGACGCAGCCGGTGCACCCGACCACGCTGGTGCGGTCCGTGGTGGACGGCCTGGACCTGACGGCCGTCGCGGGCCGGATGGATGGGCGGCTCCGGGCGGATCTGGTCGAACTCGTGCGATGCAGCGTGCACGAACTGACCGAGACGTCCTCGGGCACCGACCCGGCGCCGGTCACCGATCGGATCGAATCGATCGCTCGCGGGTGGGCCCAGCGGGACCTGCCGGTCGAGATCCTGCATCGAGCCGTCCACGCGGCGGTGTCGTCGTGCCTGCAGTGGTGGGCTCGCGGCGTCGTCTGGTCGGACGGGCGGATCGTGCGCACCGAGGGGGCCGGTCTGATCGATGTGCTGCGTACCCTCTCGGCTGCGGTCGCCCGTGGTTACGCCGCCGAGGTCCGCGCGATGACCGCCGAAGGCCGCGTCGCGGCGGCGACGCTGGCTTCGGGTCTGCTGGCCGGATGCGTCGACGGCACGCGAACCGCCGGATATGCTGCGGGACTGTCGAATTCGTATCTGGTCGTCGCCGTCGCGATCGGCGCGCACCCGCAGGAGAGCGATCCGCGGCTGGACGCTCGCGTGGTCGCCCGCCGCAAACTGCGCCGCATCCAGGCCGAACTCGCGACCGGCTGCCGCCCGCGCCCGCTGTCCCTGCTGAGCGTCGACGGCGGCACCATCCTGATTCCCGCCGAGGCTCCGGGCAGCGCCGCCGACCCTGCCGCGGTCGAAGAGTGGGTGAGCGAGTGGATCGATCGGCTCGCACACGTCGCCGGGGCGCCGGTGCGCGCCACGTTCATCGAGGCCGAACAGTCCGCGATCCCGAAGGCCGCGGATCTGGCGCACGAATTACTGGATCTCGCGGTACATCTGGGCCGCGGTCCGGGTTTGCACCGATTTCGGGATCTGGCCTGCGAATACCAGTTGTCGAGACCGGGCCGGGCCAACCGGCGGATCCGGTCGGTGCTGGATCCGCTGCGCGGTGAGCCGACCCTGCTCGATACGCTGCGCGCCTTCCTGGGCTCGCCCGGAACCCAGGAAGCGGTCGCCCGGCGGCTCGGGATATCGGTCGGCACGCTGCGGCGGCGGCTCGTGCGCATCGAGGCGCTGACCGGCCTGGATCCGGAGACCGCGACGGATTCGTGGCAGCTGCGCTCGAGTCTGGTCGCGCGCATCGTGAATGGCGAAAAGACCGGGACCTCACTGGACAAAGCAGGATGAACACAGCGGATTGACACCGAGTCGTTGTCATTCCCCCCTGGAATCGCGCGCCATAGTGATCTTATGGGCAACAGTGACCAGATGGCCAATCAGGAATCCGTCGCCGACACACTTCGCCCGCTGCTTCGCGCCGCCTTCGGGCCGGATCCGGGGGTGGCGTTCGAATTCTGGGACGGCAGTGCGATCGGCGCGGCCGGCGCCTCGTACGGCACGCTGCGGGTGCGTTCCAAGGAGGCGATCAGCCATCTGGTCTGGGCACCCGGCCAATTGGGCTTGGGACGCGCGTTCGTCTCCGGCACAGCGGATCTCGACGGTGACATCTTCGAGATGATGCGCGCGCTGCGGTCCTCGTCCCCGCACACCCCGGGCGCGGGCATCGGCCTGGGGCCCGCGGCGATCTACCAGGCGATCGGCGCGGCGCGTCGGCTCGGCGCACTGGGGCGTCCGCCCGAGCCGCCCCCGGAGGAGATGCGTTCCCGCAGCGGCGGATTGCACACCCGCCGGCGTGATGCGGCCGCGATCAGCCATCACTACGACGTGGGCAACGACTTCTACCGCCTGGTGCTCGGCCCGAGTATGACCTACTCCTGCGCGCGATTCGCCGGTGCGGGGGAGCAGCCCGACGACACGATGTCCCTGGCCGACGCGCAGCGCGCCAAACACGATCTGATCTGCCGCAAGCTGGGTCTGGACGCGAGGTCCGGGATGCGCCTGCTGGACGTGGGATGCGGCTGGGGCTCGATGGCCATCCACGCGGCCGCGACCTACGACGCGCACGTGGTCGGGGTGACGCTGAGCCGCGAACAGGCCGAGCTCGCACGCAAACGCGTTGCCGCCGAGGGACTTTCCGATCTGGTCGAGATCAGGCTGGCCGACTACCGGGATCTGCGCGGCGAACGGTTCGACGCGATCTCCTCGATCGGCATGTTCGAACATGTCGGCTCCAAGCGCGCCGCGGAGTACTTCACCACGATGCACACGCTGCTGCGGCCGCAGGGCCGTCTGCTCAACCACGCCATCTCCTCGATCGGCGGTTCGGTGATGACCAGCCGCTCCTTCGTCGGGCGGTACGTGTTCCCGGACGGTGAACTGATCGATGTCGGCCAGGTCGTACTGGCCATGGAACGCGCCGGATTCGAGGTCCGCGACGTGGAAGGGCTGCGGGAGCACTACGCGCTGACCCTGCGCGGCTGGGTCGCCAATCTGGAACAGGAATGGGACCGGGCGGTCGAACTCGCCGGTGCGGGTCGTGCCCGGATCTGGCGGTTGTACATGGCGGCTTCGGCATTGGGCTTCGAGGACGGCAGCCTGGGTCTGCATCAGGTTCTGGGCGTCGTTCCCGGTAGTGCGGGCGATTCGGGGATGCCCGCCACCCGGCGCGCGTGGGGCTGAGCGGACCGCGGCGACAGGCTGCGCCGAACAGGGTCTGGATCGGCCCCGGGATGGCTACACTGCTGGGCGAGTCGGCGGCAGATCACCTCGGAATCCGGTGAACGGCCGGCGGCTCGATCGATGTACTGCCCCCGTCACAGTGAGGTGATGTCTTGTCCGTTCGAGGAACAGTGCTGCTCGCGGCGCTCACATGCGCCGTACCGATAGTTGGTGCGGCACAGGCCCACAGCGCACCCGCGGCCGGGGCGAACGGCGGTTGCTCGCGGGGCGGCGTGATGACCGGCCGGATGATTCCCGGCGCCGGCAGTGCCGGACAGAACATTCAGCGCGAGGTCACTCTGAGCGACTGCGCCAGCCCGCTGCTGCCCGGAATCCACGCCGGAGTGTTCGGGGTGAGCATTCCGTGGAATGTCACCACGGCGCCCACCACGGCCCGGTTGAGCTGGTCGGACGGCAGCGTGAGCACCGCGACCGGATACGGCAACGGGACGTGGCGTATCACCGCGGGCCCCGCGAGCGGACATGCCATCCAGCTCGAGGTCGCCGACACCTGGAACGGGTGGTACCTCAGCCCCGCCGACGTGACGGTCACCGGCGCGCAGTTCGTGTCCTGAATTCGCTACGCCCGCAAGGGCTTTCCGATCCGATCAGGCGGTCCCGAGCGCGCGCCGGGCACCGGTCTGCGGCACCGCGCCGTGATAGAAGTACCTGCCCAGGCCGATGGTGAAGATCAGGATTCCGTACAGCGAATGTTCCACCGAGGCGGTGAACAGCGACCGGCTCCGCAGGTAGCGCGAGGCGAACAGCCAGCCGCCCACACCGCTGGCGGCGACGGAGAACCAGTTGCCGAAGATGATGTGCACGTATCCGAACGCCGCGGCACTCGCGGCGACCATCCCCGGACCCTCACCGAAGACCGGTGCGTACCGGTGGAACAGGAACGACCGGAATACCAGTTCCTGCGGATACACGCTCAGCGCCGGATACAGCACCATCACCGCGAGCCACAGCCAGGGATTGCGGCGCGGCAGATCGAACAGATCCTCCCGTCGGAGCACGGTGGTCGCCGCGGTGAGCGCCAATGCGTTCGCGCCCGCCGACACCGCCATCGAACGCGCCTGTTCGCCGAACGCGTCGCTGCGCCACAGTGAGGTCCGGTCGAAACCGGGAGAGCGCCGCAGGTAGATCGTCGCCCCGGCGGCCAGCGCGAGCAGTGCCGGAATCGGCGGCTTACCGCGCAACACCGCGTTGTAGGCGGTGGTGCCGCCGAAGAACAACGCCGCGTACTCGGCGGCCAGATACACCCGCCGCCATCGTCGAATTCTCATGCGCACACCGCCGTTTCGCGAAAGTCGTGGCTCGTGTCTAGGTGATCGGAAGCAAATCGGGGCGTTTGGCGCCGAGCCGGTTTCCCGAGGAGACCCCGCGGATGCGGCGGCCCACCCAGGGAATGAGATGGCGTGTGGCCCAGCGCAGTTCGTCGCTGAGCACAGCGGGGCGCGGGTGATTCGGATCGGGCGGCAGCGCGGTGCGCCAGGTGGCGTCCGCACCCGGGAGCCCCAGGCCGTCGGCGACCGCCCGGCTGACCAGTTCGTGGCCCAGCGGATTCAGGTGCAGCCGGTCGTCGGTCCACACCCGTCGATCGGTGGTGGCGGGCACGGGCTCGAAGTCGATCACGGTCACCCGATGCCGCGCGGCGACGGTACGCAAGGCGATGTTCATCTCCCGGACGCGTCCGGACAACGGCCGAACCAGCGGAGCGACCGCTCCGATATCGGGAAATGTGAAGGTGACCACCTGCGCGCCGATGGCGGCGAACGCCGCGAACATGCTCTCGATATCGGCCAGTACGGCGTCGCGGTCGTATCGCGGCCGCAGCAGGTCGTTCATCCCGGCAACCACGGACACCAGATCGGGCTTCATCGCCAACGCCGGAGCCAGCTGTTCCGCGCGGATCTGGTTCGCGCACCGGCCGCGAACAGCCAGATTGGCGTAGTTCAGGCCCGAATGCAGCCGGTCGAGCACCTGCGCGAGGCGGTCCGCCCAGCCGAGTAGTCCGCCGCTGCCGTCGGGGTCGCCGACCCCCTCGGTCTGCGAATCGCCGAGCGCGACGTAGCGGGTGAACTGCGGTGTTCGAGAGGGACTCGACCTGGTCATGCTCGGCCTCCGGGATCGGTTCGACGCGCGGGGCTCGGCGTCGAGCGATCCGGGTGTTCAGGGACGGGAACATTCAATAGATACACCAAGCAGCACTGGCTGTCCCGCCGGTTCGTCGGCTGTTCACTCAGCCCAGGACGAAGGGCAGCTTCCCGGCCAGATCGCCCAGCTCGACGCGTTCGCTGTCGCTGGGCGCGCGGCGGCCGGTGCCGATCAACAGGGCGTCCCGGTCCGAGAGCGCGGGCGGGAACGTGGCGCCGGTGACCTGCTCGAGCATGTGGCGCGCGTGGGCCAGGCTCTCGGCCGGCGGCTCGGGTTCGCCGGGCAGCTGTGCGATCAGGTCGAGGTGGTGCAGGGTCCACTCCAGCACATAGGCGTCGAGATAGTCGGCGGCGGTGAGCACCTCGCCGCGGGTGGCGATGCGCCGGTCCGGATCGGCGAGTTCGGCCGCGCGACCGGCAGCCGATCCGACATCGTCGAAGTGCAGTTTGAGCAGTTGCGGTTCCTGATAGGCCGCGGCCAGCCGGACGATCAGCGCATCGAGCGGATCGTCGCCGGTGGGCGTCGTGGTATCGATTTCCCAGTAGGACAGCGCGGTGCGCGTCGGTTCGGCATCGGCGGGGGTGACCAGGGTGATCAGGATGTCCTGGGCGCCGATCAGCAAGTGACACACCAGATCTCGCACCAGCCATCCGGTACATCCGGAGGGCAGTGCGAAATCCTCGTCGTGCAGTTCGGCGATCGTGGCGCGCAGCGCCGACCACGAGCGTGAGAAGAGGTCCACGGCCGCAAGCTAGCAGCGCGGGACGCGGGTCGCGACCGTTTCCGGATCCGGCGAACCGGAGATTCCGGGCCGGGCCGAGGTGATCGGGTTCAAGGGCTACGCCGACCCGGTCGAGCTGATCACGATGGCGGTCAGGATCACGGTCGTCAGGACGATCGGGATCAGGAATCCGAGTGCCGCGGGCCGCTGGAACAGCGGTTTGCCCGGGTCCATCGGGCGGCCCGGCATCCCCGGAACCGGCGGTGCGAGCTTGGCGATGCTGTTGTAGGCGAACAGATTGAACAGCATCGTCAGCGGATTGATGAACATCGACATCGGGCCCCACCAGCCCAGCCAGACGCTCTCCACGGTCATCCGCCGATAGGTGGCCAGACCGCAGTCGCGGCAGAACGGTCCCGGCATCCGGAGGAACTGCATGAAGACCAGGAGGCCGCGATGCCCGCGCACGTCGACCGCCGCGGCCGGAGTGGCGCCGCAGTGCGCGCAGTACAGCATGGGCTGCTGCTGCGCCATCATCGGCTGCTGGATCTGCTGTGGAAAGCCTTGCAGCGCACCAGGATTGGTCATTCGTATACCCCTACCCCCGATCACGGCGAGGCCGCCGTGATCGATCCGAAAGAAATTGATCCGAAAGAAGCTGGGCGCGAATGTTACCCGGACGATCCGCAGGTCGCCAGCTCTATTTCCCCAGCGTGATCGCGCGGCCGTGCTTTCGATGAAACTGCTTGGAGTGCAGTGGATTCGGAGTGCACGGCAGTCGGCCGTCACGCACGATCGGCTGGTGCGGATGCCGATCGGCAGGGTGCTCACCTCTCGACCGTGCACGCGATCCGATTACGTATGGTCGAGTGAGTACGTTCGACAGCACGAAGGAACGCCCATGACCGCCGCCCCGCCGCGCCCGAAACAACTCGACTCCCCGATCCTGCCGAAGGTCTTCAAGATCATGGGACGCGCCCAGGTCTGGGTCTACCGGCGCACCGGCGGGCGGATCGGCGGAAAGTGGCGCGTGGGAGCCGGTTTCCGCAAACCGGTGCCGACCCTGCTGCTCGAACATCGCGGCCGCAAGTCCGGCGCCACCTACACCACGCCGCTGCTCTACACCGCCGACGGCGCGCACACGATCGTCGTCGCCTCGCAGGGCGGTCGCGCGACCAATCCGCAGTGGTACCACAATCTGCGCGCGAATCCGGACACGCACATCCAGATCGGCCGTGAGCGGCGCGCCGTGCACGCCGTCGTCGCCGACGCCGACCAGCGCGCCCGCCTGTGGCCGCTGCTGGTGGCCGCCTACGCCGACTTCGACACCTATCAGGCATGGACCGAACGCGAGATCCCGGTCCTGATCCTGCAACCCCGGTGAGCTGTGTGAGAGCCGGACTCAGCGCGGCCCGATGAGCGCGATCGCGGTTTCCACTGCGACGTCGACGATTTCGGAGATGTCGCCGCCCGCCTCGACGGTGGATGCGATGAGTTCGCGGTAGCCGCCGTAGAGGATCGTGGCCATCGCGCGTGAGGGCGGGTGCAGTTCGGCCGACTGGAATTGCGGTGTGGCGGTGAGGTTTCGGATCAGCGCCACGAACGCCTCACCGGTCGTCCGGTGCAGTTCGCGGGCGTTGTCGCCGAGGGCGGGGATGTCGCGAATCCAGGCCAGGGTGATGGACGGGTCGTGCTGCGAGGCGGCGATCCACGCCTCGATCGCCTGCCGGACCTGCGTGCGCCAGGGCGCTGACGGGTCGACCGCCTGATAGATCTGCCGGATCGTATCGCTGTTGCGTTCGGCCAGCAGCTCGATGAAACAGTCCTGTTTACCGCTGAAGTGTTCGTAGAAGGTCCGGCGCGAGGTGCGGGCCTCCCGGACGACGTCGGCGACGGTGGTTTCCCGGTAGCCCTGCCTGCGCACCGCCTCGGCCATACCGTCGAGCAGACGGCGCCTGAATCCCGACTCGGCCGCGGCGGGGTGGGAAGCGGGCTCGGCGCGGGTCACCGTACCGAGGGTAGTGTCCGCGCCCGCGGGCGACCACATGCGCCGCCCGCATCCCGTTCCCACCGGCCCGCTGCTCAGGCGCGCGCCTCGGCCTGTGCGACCGTGCCGGCCGCGGGCCGGGCGGCGCGGCGGTGGACCACCGCGCGGCCTCTGCGGGCCGGAGCCAGTGCCACACCGCGGAAGTGCGCACGCTCGTCCGGTGCGTCGGTGGGCTCGAGCGTGAAATCCCGCAGCAGCGTGCGCAATACGACGTTCATCTCCAACGTGGCGAACGCCGCTCCGATGCAGCGGCGCGCGCCGCCGCCGAACGGGATCCAGCTGAACGTGCCCGGCCGCACGTCGAGAAACCGATCCGGATCGAAGGTGCGAGCCCGCGGGAACAACTCCTCGTTGTCGTGCATCAGCCGGATGCTGATCAGCACGTTCTGCCCCTTCGGCAGGGTCCACCGGCCCAGTTGCAGCTCCTCGACGCGGATCTGCCGCGGGGTCACATCGATCACCGGCCGCACCCGCTGTACCTCGAGCAGGGTCGCCTCGCGCAGTTCCGAACCGCCCGCGTCCACCTCGGATACCAAGCGGCGCAGCACATCCGGGTGGCGGCGCAATCGCTCGACGGTCCAGGCGAGAGTGGTCGCGGTGGTTTCGTGACCGGCGGTGAGCAGGGTCAGCAACTCGTCGGCGATCTCGCTGCGGGTCATGGCCGTGCCGTCGTCGTAACGGGACTGGAGCATCATCGCCAGCACGTCGTCGCGGCCGTCGAGTCCGGCGGCCACGGCCCGATCGATCAGGCGGTCCACGATCCGGTCGTAGCGGCGGCGATGGGCGGCGAATCGTGCCCAGGGACCGAAGCGGCCCAGGAAGTTTCGCGGTATCGGGAGTGCGACCAGTGCCGAGCCGAGCAGGACGATCTTGGGCAGTACCGCGCGCAGTTGGTCGAATTCCGCGCCGTCCGCTCCGAAGACCGCGCGCAGGATCGCGTTGAGGGTGATCCGCATCATCGAGTCCATCGTGGCGAATTCTCGGCCCGAGGGCCACGAGGCCATCTCCCGGACCGTCTCCTGCTCGATCATCTCCTCGTACGCTTTCAACCGGCGGCCGTGGAACGGTGGGGTGAGCAGTTTGCGCTGCTTGCGGTGTTCGTCGCCGGTGATCGAGAACAGTGAGCCCGGCCCGAGGACCTGGCCGAGATTCACATCGATGTTGTCGGCCACCTCCGGGCCCGCGGTGAACAGCGCCTTCACCTCGGCCGGATCGGACAGTACGACCGTCCGTCCCAGACGCGGGGTGGCGACGGTGAACGCCGGGCCGTAACGATCGTGCAGGCGACGCCAGGCGCGGGTGCGCCCGGCCAGAATCTCCAGGTTCTGCACGAAGCCCGGCGAGGTCGGGCCGTCGGGCAGTCTGACTGTGGTCATGCGTGACCCCTCCCACCGTGGTACGTCTCTGTACCAGGGGTACGGTACGCGAACGTACCGCAGTGCGGCAAGGGTTGTGGCCGATCAGCGCCAGAGACGGCGGCAGGGCAGCGGACGTAGTTCGGGCCGGATCTTGCGATCCACCGTTATGGCCAGGCCGCTGCGCACCGCTGCGGAGGCGAATTCGCATGCCTCGGTGTATGTTGCCGCGTATTCGAGAACGAGATCGCCGGTAGCGCCGGGGTTTTCGAAATACACGATGACCCGGCGGGTCGGTCGGTCACTGCACGTGCAGTTGCCGTAGGCGGGATGCGTCGTGCCCGTCATCAGCATGCTCCTTTGCATCGCGCTCCGGAACGACCCGGTCGACGGATCCTCGAAGCGACGGCGACGCACTCCACGGTAACTTCGCCGATCCGTGGTGAACAGGTTTCAGGACTCTGTTTTGGCAGGTCACAGCGTCCCCTACGCCGACTTGGTGCACGAGGACATCACAAGTGGCGCATCGGGCCCTGGAATGCCGGGCCTCGGATGGGAACCGCGCCGCTTCGCCGCGCGTGACGGCGCACCGGGTTCCTGCCGCATGTGCATCGGTCACCGGGCCACGCATCGGTCGGGCTCGACTATCACCCTGTGCGGCAAGGGGATTGCATCTTGCCGACCGGTAGGGTGGGGCATCCGGACCGGGACGGGCTCATTCGGGCGCACTGTCGCTGAGCAACGTGAGTGAGGTCGGGACGGTGCATGTTTTCCGGATGTGCGACTCGCTGTGCGGGCGAGCCGGTGGGTGGTTCAGCCCGAAGGCGTGGTCCGCTCGCCGTAGACGGTGAGCCAGATCGTGCGGCCCAGGGTGCGGGCCAGCTGGTCGTCGTCGGGTGCGGGATCGGCGAGGAATGCGTACTGGATGGAGCGTTCGACCATGGCGGTCAACACGATCGCGGTCGTGACGGGGTCGATCGAGGTATCGATGCGGCCGTGCTCCTGTTCCCGGATCAGCCGCTCGCACACCACGGTGACGAAGCGGGCGATCCGGCCCTGCCAGTACGCTCCGACCTCGCGGTCGTAGGCGGCGACCTCGATGAGCGCCTGCAGCAGATGTCCGTGGGCGCGGGCGCCGGCGATCATCGCGCGCATGGCCGCGCGCACGCCTGGCTCGCCCTCGGAATGGTCCTGGGACCACCAGCGTTCGGCGGTGCCGAACAGATCGGCGGTGGCGAGTTCGGCCATCCGGATCAGCAGACGGCTCTTGTCCGGGAAGTACCGGTAGAAGGTGGACCGCGCCATATCGGCCTCGGCGGCGATGCGCTGGACGGCGATCTCGGTGAAGGCTGTCCCGTCGGCCAGCAGTCGATCGACCGCGGCCAGCACCCGGCGTTCGATGGCCTCCCGATGTCCGTCGCGCTGCCCGCGCGCCCGGGAGGTCCGGGTCAGCGAGGGCATGAGCGGTGTGTTCGCAGTGGTGCGGGCATGCGGCCATTGTGCCGTAGAGATCGGCGGCGGTGTCGATTCCGGGGCGCTTGACATCATTGCGCCGACCTCTCATCCTCCTTTATAGGACATAGTGTCCGAACATAGTGTCCCGCCATCCTGGGAGGCGTCGTGGGCGCAGAACAAACCGATGTCGTGATCGTCGGAACCCGTTGTGCCGGAACGGCTACCGCGATCGCGTTCGCGCGGGCCGGTCGCCGGGTGATCGGCCTGGACAGTTCCTCGTTTCCCTCCGAGACGTTGTCGACGCATCTGCTGTGGTCCTCCGGGGTGTTCGAACTGCGGCAGCTCGGCGCGCTCGAGCGGGTCCGCGCCCTGGGCGCGCCGCGGTTGACCACGGGCATGGCGGTCGGCGCCGGACATACCGTGGCCGCACCGTTCACCCCGTACGGCGGCATCGACTACTCGATGTGCGTGCGCCGGGTGGGATTGGATGCGGCACTGGTGGATACGGCCCGCGCGGCCGGCGCCGAACTGCGCGAGCAGGTCCGGGTCGATGAACTCCTCTGGGAGAACGGGCGCGCGTGCGGTGTGCGGTACCACGATCGCGACGGAACCTCGCACGAGATCCGCGCCCGCCTCGTCGTGGGGGCGGACGGACGGCGCAGCACCGTCGCGAAACAGGTCGGCGCGGCCGCGCCGTACCGGCGATCGCCCAGTGGGCGGGCCTGCTGCTACGGCTACTGGGAGGACACCGCCGATCAGGACCGCTCGATCGCCGCGCAGTGGCGAGCCGGGCAGTTGCTGGGCACCGCGTTCCCGTGCGACGACGGGCTGGTGCTGTGCCTGATCCAGCCGCCGGTGCAGATGGCGCCGCGCGGCGTCGGCCGCGCCGAGCAGTCCTACCGCGACATGATCGCCGAAATCCCCGGGCTGGCAACGAGATTGACCGGAGCCACCCTGCGCGGGCGGATCCGCTCGGCGGTGGATATCGCTTCCTATTTCCGCCGCTCCACCGGGCCCGGCTGGGCGCTGCCCGGCGACGCCGGGCACTTCAAGGATCCGGTGACCGCGCAGGGAATTCGCGACGCCCTGCGCTATGGCAGACTGCTCGGCGAATCCACCGCCGCCGTCCTCGACGATCCGATCGCCCTGGACCGGCGCCTGGCCGAGTGGGAGCTGCGCCGCGAAGCCGACTGCCTGGAGATCTACCAGTACACCAACCGCCTCGCCCGTGGCACCGAGATGAACCCGCTGGAGATCGAGCTGTATCGCGAGGCCGCAGCCGATCCGGCACTGGCCGTCGCGGTGATGGAAACGATCTCGCGCGTGCGCGCACCACGTCACATGATCGACCCGCCCCGCAAACTCCTGCTCGCAGCACGGGCCCTGCGCCACGCCGACGATCCCCGAACAGCACTCGAGGCGATCGCCCTCGAAGCCCGCGACACCTTCACCGAGCGCTGCGAACGCATCCGCGCCTACCGCTCCGGCCTGGTGCCACTACCCGCGGTGTCCGCGGAATCCCTTCCAGCCGTGACGCATTCATAGCCGGAGTCCGCGGCTACGCTGTCATCGCCGGTGACGTATCGCGGCACCTGCGCGGCCTCGGTGCGCAGTATGTGTCGCGATGCGTGCGCTATCAGCCAGTGGACGTCCCAACGCTGCGCCACGCACTCGGCTCGGGGATCGAGGCCGGATCCAGCGGGGCCGGATCGCCCGCCGCTGGGATGGGCGGTGGTGTCCCGTTCGAATTTCTGATCCGGCCCCGGTGTGCGATGGGTGATCCGGGCGACGTAGTGACGGTGCACGACAGTGTGTGACGCGGTACTGGTGAGCTCTCCAGTAAGGCTGTGGACAGCGGAAATACGCTGGTGGCGGCGTTATGTTCGGATCATCGCCGGGCAGTGGCGCCGGGCCGATGGGAGTGCGCGCAGATGGTTACCGAAGTTGTCGAAACCACCGTGGATATGCCGGTTCCGCTCGATCGCATCTGGGAAGCTCTGATCGATCCGGCCACCTATGCGCGGATGTTCCGGGGGATCGGGGACTGTCGACCGGTCGTCAGCGCGAATGAGCTGCGGGAGTTGGAATTCCGCGTCGGCACACTGGACGTCGGTGTGCGCCGGGTGGACGTGCGATTGATCCTCGGCCGACCCTACCGGGATTTCGAGCTGTACTGCCCCGCGCTGGGCAGTCTGGCCTCGGTGCGCCTGGGCGCGCGGCCGGATCACACCCATGTGGTGGTGACCGTCTTCGCCCCCGGACGTGTGCATCCCGCGGTGCCGGACCTGCCGAATTCGGCTGTGTCGGAATGGATTCTGGCCGGGCTGCGCCGGGTGGGCGAGGGCTGCGCGGGCGCGCGGACCGCCGTGGTGCAGGACGGAACCGGTGCGCCGGTGCGTCGGCAGGTGGTCGTGGCACGGCAGCTGCTGGCCTCCGGGGTCTCACACCGGTTGTTCGTGGCCGGGCGGTGCGACGAGATGGTCATCTCGGGCGGGGAGAAGTTCTTCCCGCGCCCGGTCGAGGAGGCGCTGGAATATCTGCCGCAGGTGCGGGAGGCGGCGGTGGTCGGCGTGCCGGACGCCGATTTCGGTCAGCGGATGGCGGCATTCGTGGTCAAGACCGAGGGCAGCGGACTGGATGCGCAGATGGTGCGCGATTACATCCGCAACCGGCTGGGCCGTTTCGCGGTGCCGCGCGATGTGTCGTTCATTCCGGCATTGCCGCGCGGTGAGACCGGAAAGATACTCAAGCGTCTGTTGATCATGCCGAATTCCGGCGCTTCGCAGATTATCTGACGGGGCGATCCGACCGGGTCGACGGTATCGCCCTCACCGGAACCGAAGCGCTCGCGCGCACGAACAATCGGCGGCCCGCGGATACGGCATTCACCGCGACCTCCGCCATTCCGGCCGAAACATCGATATCGGTGATTCGGCCCCGGAATTCGATATCGGCGACGCCCGCCGGGCCGCGCACACAATAATGGCTGAATTCCGCTCGGTAGGAGGTGACCGCCGCGGGATGTCCGAACCGGGAGCCGAGGTATCGCGCCATCCAGCCGAATCGGAGCAGACCCGGGGCCGCCCCGGCCGACGAGGTCCGATACGGGAGCCCGTCGTGCACGAGCCGGCGGAATCCGGCGACATCGCTGTGCCGTGGCCGAATGATGCTGTGCGGCAACTCGTCTCCGGGTGCGAGCCGATGGAGTTCGAGAGGTCCTTGTCGGTCGTGCGGCGTGCGGGTCACCGGGTGCAGCCGGGCCCGCGCGGTCTCCAGCGCCGGGGAGGTGGCGATGCGGTGCCCGAAGCGGTGCCCGCAGGACGGCAGGGTGCTCGTGCCGAGCTGCACCACGACTCCCGACCTGTCGGTGAGAACCGTTGTGACGCAGAACTTCTCGTAATCACTGAATTGTTCTGCCGATTCGGCGTACACATCCGTGGCGATCACGTCCCCGGCGACGAGCAACCGGCCGATCTGCAGCGTCTGATCGGTGTGCAGCAGCCGCACCGGCCCCGCGCCGTCCAGCAGCGTGGGCAGGATCCGGCGCTCGGCCCGCAGTAACAGCATCGAGGCGAAGGTCGGCGGTGCGGCCAGTCCCGCGAATCCCAGTGCCGCGACGGCCGCCGGATCGGTATGCGCCGGATGGTCGCCGCCGATCAGCTGTGCGAAGCGGCGGATGTGCTCGGGCCGCACCAGGCAGTGCTCCGCGGACGGTGCTCGACGGTCGTCGGGAAGATCAAGCCGGACAACGGGATTCGTCGTGCCAGAATGCATGGGATCTCCTCGGTGCACCGTACGGTGCGCGGCGGTGTTGGTTCGTCCGCCGGGCCCAGTGCCCGGCGGTGGGCCACCGCCGGGCACGGACCGGACTCCGCGGATGAGGTAGCGCGGAGTCATCGATCCGCGCGGACGATATCGGCGAACCGCAGCGGTCCGGGGGAGTCACCGCTGTGTGCGACGCATCGACCGCGCGGAAGATCGCGAACGGTCGTGGTGCTCGGCCGTGCCCACCGGACGGGGTTGGTCCGTCCGGTGGGCCGGGCGCCACATAGTAGCCGCGCTCATCGCCGACCCGACATCGGTGAGCGCTGCAAACGCCGGATAGGTGGCATTTCGCGACGCCGTCCGGGTTTCGGGAATGGTGGGGCAACCCGGCGGCGTCGCGTATCCGGATGGTCGAGCACATTCCCGACATCAACGGCTGGAAGTCGAAATGACATCACCATTGTGGCAATGTCCAGGGAAATCCGGTGATCGCCTCGGCATCGGTACGAACGACATCCGTCCGGATAACGACGGGAAACGGCGTCCGATGGAATTCATGCCGGAGATTCCGGCATCGGAAATTTTGATTTGAGAAGGACATCCAGATGATCAGTGTGCTCCTGGACATCGTGCACGTGATATTGGGAACCGGCAGTGCGGCCGTCACCGGTAGCGCGAATACCGGCAGCGCGTTCCTGTTCGGCTGACCGGCCGTTCGGGCGGTGTCGCGCCTGCCGGGTCGTCCCTGGGGCGGCCCGGCAGGGTGCGGACACCGTGTGGCGCCGAATCAGTAGGCGATGAAGAGGATCTCGTCGCGGCTGTAGTTGTGGTCCGGGTGCTTCTCGGCGAGATGAGATTGGGTCTTCTCGATCAGGTCGTCCTCGTCCGTGCCGCGGATGTACTCCCCGCACGGGCAGTTGAGTCGTGTCTTCATGGAATCGCTTCCTTTCGCGATGCGGTGTCGCCTGCGAGAGACGGCGCCGTCGATCTCAGTGCCGATTCAGTATGCGATGTGCCACATGGTCGATCGACCGGGCCCCATCGGTGAGGGTCGCGTATCCCCGTGCGGCACTGAGCACTGCGCCCGTGTAGAGGGCTTCGAGGTGTTCGGCGGCAGCCGGATCCGCCTCGGGCCCGAGCGCTGCCCGGATGCGCAGGCGGATCTGCGTTTCGGTGTGTGAGGTGAGCCCCGGGGCGTCGGTTCGCTCGGCCCAGCGCTGCTGCAACGATGCCAGCTGCGTCGCCGAATGCCCGGTCGACTGCATTCGCCCGCGGCCCGACGAGCCAGGTTTCGCCTCGGCAGAGCTGCTGCACATCGACCCCGACACCTGTATCGACTGCGGCGCCTGCGTCGAGGCCTGTCCGGTCGAGGCGATCCACGCCGAGGAGGATCTGCCGTCCGATCTCGCGCGATACGCGGACATCAATGCCGCGTACTTCCGGCAGCACCCGCTGGATCTGGGGATCAAGCCGGTGACGAGTCCGGTGCGGGTGTCGCGGGAGCAGGGTCCGCTGCGGGTTGCCATCGTCGGAACCGGTCCCGCCGCGTGCTACGCCGCCGAACATCTACTCGGGCGCGGCGAGGTGGAGATCGAGATGTTCGACCGGCTGCCCGCGCCCTGGGGGCTGGCGCGGTACGGCGTGGCTCCCGACCACTCCGAGACTCGCGGCGTGACGACGATGTTCGCCTCGGCCTTCAAACGCGATGCCGTGCGATTCCATCTGAATGTCGAAGTCGGACGCGATATCTCGCACCAGGAGCTGCTCGGGCACGCGCATGCGGTGATCTACGCGGTCGGCGCGTCGGGGGACCGGCGGCTGAACGTCCCGGGTGAGGATCTGCCCGGAAGTCACTGGGCGACCGAATTCGTCGCCTGGTACAACGGCCATCCCGACTACGCGGACCGGCGATTCGATCTGTCCGGGGAGCGGGCGGTGATCGTCGGCAACGGGAATGTCGCATTGGACATCGCCCGCGTGCTCACCGCGGACCCGGATGCCCTGGCGGGCACCGACATAGCCGATCACGCCCTGGATGCGCTGCGCGAGAGCGCGATTCGCGAGGTCGTACTCGTGGGGCGTCGCGGCCTGACCCATGCGGCCTACACCGGTCCGGAGTTCCTGGCCCTGGGCCGGCTCCCGGACGCCGATGTGGTCATCGATCCCGCAGATCTGGACGGCATCGACGCGATACTCGCCGACCCGGCCACCGATCCGGCGGTGCGGCTGAAACTAACTCTGGCGCAGGAATATTCGCAACGGCCCAGTACGGGAGCGAACAAGCGGATCGTTTTCCGGTTCCGCAGCTCGCCCCAGGAGGTCCTGGGTGAGGATCGCACGGAGGCGATCCGGCTGTGCCGCAACGAGATCCGCGACACGCCCGACGGCTCGGTCGCCGTGCCGACCTCGGAGACCGCGGATCTGGACAGCGGTCTGGTACTGCGCGCGGTCGGCTACCGGGGCGCAGCGATGCCGGACGTCCCGTTCGATCCCGCAGCCGGAGTCATCCCGAATGATGCTGGGCGAGTATTGGATTCGTCCGGAGCCGAGCAGCCGGGCGTCTACGTGACAGGCTGGATCAAGCGCGGTCCGCGCGGTGTCATCGGCGCCAACCGCGGCGATGCGGGTGAGACCGTCTCGGCCCTGGTGGACGATTTCCGCGCCGGACGGCTGGCGGCCCCGGCGGGTGACCGCGAGGAACTGCTCACCCTGCTCGAACAGCGTTGTCCGGACCTGGTCGACCGGGACGGCTGGAATCTGATCGACTCCGCCGAGCGGGCCAACGGCGCGCAATCGGGCCGCCCGCGAGTGAAATTCACCCACCCCGCGCAGATGCTGGCCGTGGCCCGCCGGACCTGGTGGCAGCGGTGACGGGCCGCGAGGCCCGTCACCGCTTCTCGAACAGCGAAGCCAGTTCCGCGACGGACCAGGGCGGTTGCTGGGCGTGATCGCGGTAACCGATCGCGGTCATAGCCGGGCGCGCGAAGGTGCCGACGAATCCGCCTGCGGCGATGAAGATCTCGCCGGTGACCGCGCGGGCGGCGTCCGAGGCGAGGAACAGGTACAGCGCCGCGGCGTACTCCGGCGGCGGCGCGTCGAGCGAGCCCTGCATGGTGACCTCGTCGAACAGACCCCGCCGGTGCAGATCGCGGATGTGCTCCTCGTAGTCCGGTCCCGTCGACAGCCGAGTCTTCGCCCCGGGGCATACGACGTTGACCCGGACGCCGGACTGTTTCAGCTCCGCGGCCATGGCCAGGCTGAGACTGGTGACCGCACCCTTGCCCGCCGGATACCCGGTGCCGCCGTAATCTCCGAGGTACGCGAACGATCCGGTGTTGACGATCGCCCCCGCGCCGCGCTCGGCCATCAGCGGTGCCGCGGCGCGGCAGGTGTGGAACACCGTAGAAAGGTGCGAATCGAGCAGGGCGCGCCAATCCTCGCCGCTCACATCGAGAATCGAGGATCGGCGCGGTTCGGCGATTCCGGCGCAGTTGATCAGGATGTCGATGCCGCCGTACGTCTCGGCGCAGGCGGTGATCAGACTTCCGGCGATCTGCTCGTCGGCCGCCGAACCGGCGACGCCCACCGCTCGCCCGCCCGCACCGACGATGGTCTCGGTGACCTCGCGCACCGACTCCTCGGTGCGCGAGTTGACCACGACACCCGCGCCGTGCGCGGCGAGCAGTTCGGCGACGGCCCGGCCGACGCCGCTGCCGCCGCCCACGACGACCGCGCCGCGGCCCGCTAGAAGGGGTGCTTCGGTCATGTCCGGCTCCTCACCGTCCCGGCCGCGCCTGGGCGTCCGGGCGAATCTCGGTGCGGGACAGCAAGGTATGAGCCACCGCCGGGGCCTCCCGCGCGGCCCACGAGCGACGGATGCCGGAATCGGCGCACCGATTCCGGCATCGAACGGAAATTTTTCAGGCGGGAGTGGCGACGAGTTTGGTCTCGAGATACTCCTCGAAACCGGCCACGCCCATCTCCCGGCCGATACCGGACTGCTTGTAGCCGCCGAACGGAGCGTCGGCGTTGTACCACTGGCCGCCGTTGATGCCGAGGGTGCCGGTCCGCACACCCGCGACCGCTCGCTCGATGCGCTCGGGGTCGGTGCCCCAGATCGCCCCCGACAGGCCGTACGGGGATTCGTTCGCGATGCGCACCGCGTCCTGGTCGCCGTCGTGCGCGATCACCACCAGCACCGGCCCGAAGATCTCCTCCTGCGCGACGGTCGCGGTGTTGTCCAGTCCGGCGATGACGGTCGGCTCGATGAAGAAACCGCGGTCGCGATCCGCCGGCCGGCCACCACCGGTCGCGAAGCGCCCGCCCTCGCGCAGCGCACTGTCCAGATAGCCCTGAACCCGCTCGCGCTGACGTGCGGAAATCAGTGGGCCGCAAATGGTTCCGGGGTTGGTCGGATCACCCGCGCCGAGCCCGGCCATGGCCTTGGCCGCGGCGGCGACCGCATCGTCGTAGGACGCCCGCGGCACCACCAGCCGCGTGGTCAGGGCGCAGCCCTGGCCCGCGTGCACCGCGACCGAGAAGGCGGTGAAGCTCGCCGCGCCCGCGATATCGGCATCGTCCAGGACGATCGAGGCGGATTTGCCGCCGAGTTCGAGGAAGGTGCGCTTGAGCGTCGCCGCTGCCCCGGACATCACCGCGCGCCCGGTACCGGTGGATCCGGTGAAGGTGATCATATCCACCCGCGGATCCTCCACCAGACGCGCGCCGAGCGAATGATCCTGCGAAGTAACGATATTGAGCACACCGGCCGGAATGTCGGTGTGCTCGACGACCAGCCTGCCGAGCACCGCGGCGCACCACGGGGTATCGGGTGCGGGCTTGAGCACGACGGTGTTGCCCGCGGCCAGGGCCGGGCCGATCTTGGCGAGGTTGATCTGGTGCGGGAAGTTCCACGGCGTGATCGCCCCGACGACGCCCACCGCCTCGCGGCGGATGACGCGGCGGCTCGAGATGCCCATGGTCTCGCCGAGACCGAGATCGGTCTGCCAGCTGTAACTTTCGGCCAGATCGGCCGCGAAGGACAGATCGGCGACCGGCCCCTCGAGCTGGGGTCCGCTGGTGAGCATGACCGGGGCGCCGACCTCGGCGATGGTGATCTCGCGCAGTTCTTCGATATGGGCCTGCATGGCGTCGCGCAGCTGGCGGACGCAGTGGGCGCGGAACGCGTGATCGCGGGACCAGTCGGTGTCGTCGAAAGCTGCCCGAGCCGCGGCGATGGCCGCATCCATATCCTCGGGCGAGGCGTCGGCGGCGTGGCCGAGCACCTCTTCGGTGGCGGGGTTGATCGTCGCGAAGACGCCCGAGCCGCCGGGGACCAGTTTGCCGCCGATCAGCAGGGGAGTGTCGTCCGCGGGGACGAGACCGTTCATCTGTCATCTCCGATGCGTGTCTGGACAGGTGTTCGGAATATAATTCGGTTTACCGGCCGGATGCAAGGAGCGCCCGGAAAACCCCACGTGCTCGGGCATTTCGAATTCGGCCGTCGCGGTCGCGCGCAAGCCGCGGTGCGGGGTGCCCGTTGTGGCGAGCTGGTGTCGGTGATACCGTCCAGACACATGTCCAGCTATGTGTCTCTCGGTATCCGGGCCTCGGTCCGGTTCCGAAGGTACGCGTTCACGAATTCGAGGTATGCGTGATGACGTCGGCATCGTTGGAGCCGTTCACGTTCGATCCGTACGACTACCGGCTCCACGACGACCCGTACCCGACCTACGAGCGCCTGCGCGCCGATGCGCCGTTGTATCACAATCCGGATCTGGGATTCTGGGCGCTGTCCCGGCATGCGGACGTCATCACCGGATTCCGGGACAATGTGCGGCTGTCGAGCGCTATGGGAGTGTCGCTGGATCCGGCCGCGTGGGGGCCGCACGCGCACAAGACCATGTCGTTCCTGGCCATGGACGATCCGCGGCACGTGCGCATGCGCCGTCTGGTCTACAAGGGGTTCACGCCGCGGCGCGTCACCGAGATGGACGCCCGCATCCACGAGTTGACCCTGGAGCATCTGGAACCGGCGCTCGAGCGCGGAAACTTCGACTGGATCGAGGATTTCGCCGGGAAGCTGCCGATGGACGTGATCTCCGAACTCATGGGCGTGCCCGAATCCGATCGCGCCGAGGTTCGCCGGCTCGCGGATCTGGTGGTGCATCGCGACGAGGGCGTGCTCGATGTCCCCGTGCCCGCGATCGAGGCGGCGCTGTCGCTGATCACCTACTACAGCGAGATGGTCGAGGCGCGGCGGTCGAATCCGTCCGAGGATCTGACCTCCGCACTGCTCGATGCCGAGATCGATGGTGACCGACTGTCGGCCGAGGAGATCATCGGGTTCATGTTCCTGATGGTCGTCGCCGGGAACGAGACCACGACCAAACTGCTCGGCAACGCGCTGTACTGGGCCGGGCGCAATCCGGCCGAATACGCGAAGGTCCGGGCCGAGCCCGATCTGGTGCCCGACTGGGTCGAGGAGACGTTGCGTTACGACACCTCGAGTCAGCTCGTCGCGCGCAGCGCCGCGACCGATATCGAGATGCACGGGCAAACCATTCCCGAGGGTGCGAAGGTGCTGTTGCTGATCGGCTCGGCCAACCGCGACTCCGAGGTGTTCGACGACGGCGACACCTTCCGCATCGATCGCGCGGACAAGGGCAATCTCGCGAGTTTCGGTGCGGGCGTGCACTTCTGCCTCGGCGCGCATCTGGCCCGGCTGGAGGCGACCATCGCACTGCGCGAATTCAGCGCGCGGGTGCGCCGGTACGGTCTGGCCGAGACCGGGATCGAGCGGGTGCACTCCACCAATGTGCGTGGTTTCGCGCATCTGCCGATCCAGGTGGAGGTTTCCTGAGATGCCGCGTTTCGGCAGCCATCTGATCCTGGTCGAGGTGCAACCCGAAGCGCCGCAGCGCACCGCCGAATCAGCAAGCAGCGCTGGATGATCCGCGCATTCTCGCGTGCCACGCCGACACGTTCCTATACACATTCATGTTCTCCCCGACGAAAGGTCCACTGCCGTGCCGAAATTCGATCGCGCCGAACTCGACGAGATGGTCACCCGCTGGGAACAGGCCAACAAGGACTGCGAAGCCGCCGGCGACTGGCGTCCGCTGGCCGACTACTACACCGAGGACGCCACCTACGGCTGGAACTACGGCCCCAAACAGGAATTCATGGCGGTGGGCCGCAAGGAGATCCGCGATATCGCCATCGGTCTCGAGATGGACGGTCTGGAGGGGTGGAGCTACCCGTATCAGGAATTCGTCGTCGACGATCGCAGCGGCACCGTGATCGGCCTGTGGAAGCAGGTCAGCGATGCCACCCGGCCCGACGGCCGGAACTACTCGCCGGAGGGCATCGGCGGCAGCTGGTTCCGTTACGGCGGCAACTTCCAGTGGTCCTGGCAGCGCGACTTCTTCGACTTCGGCAACGTCAGCTCGCTGTTCATGGAGATGATCACCAACGACGCGCTGTCCGACGGCATGCGGCGGCGCATCGAGCGCACCGGCGCGGGTCCGCTGCCGGGCTGGTACAAGATCGGCGAAGCGCCCGTTCCGCTGTGGTGAGCGGGTATAGTCAAGACGCGTGTCCGAACAAGTGTCCACCAATAGGGAAGCCACACGTCGGCGTCTGACCGAGAAACAAGCCGACACCGTCGATCGCCTGACCGCGGCCGCTGTCGAGGTGTTGTCCCGGGAGGGATATCCGGGGACGACCATCCGGCTGGTCGCCGCGGCGGCCGGGGTCGGTACGGCGACCGCCTACACCTACTTCTCCTCCAAGGAGCATCTGATCTCGGAGGTGTTCTGGCGGCGTCTGGTCGCCGCGCCGCCGGTGCGGGTGGAGGGGGCGGATCGGGTGGCGCACGTGGTCGCGGTGTTGCGGCAGGTCTCGATGCTGGTCGCGGACGAGCCCGCGCTGGCCGGTGCGGTCAGCAGCGCGCTGCTGGGTGCGGATCCCGATGTGAAGCATCTGCGGGTGTGCATCGGAGTCGAGATCCGCAGGCGGCTGGGCGAGGCGCTCGGTTCGGGCGAACACGAGACCATCGCCATTCTCGAGGTGCTGTATTCGGGTGCGTTGCTGCACGGCGGTATGGGGTACCTGTCCTACGAGGAAGTGGCCGACTTGCTCGAGGCGTGTGCGCGTCGGCTGCTCGGCTGATTCGGCGACGAGTTCGTCTGCGCGGCGCCCGCCCGGTCGGTGGGTGCCGCGTTTCGTTTGTGCGCACGAAATCCGTCCGGATCCAACCTTGTCGTGTAAAGGTTTCCGTAGTAGCGTCCAGACACATGTCCACCATGTGTCCGGACATGCATAACTACCGCTTCGGGCGGTGTAGATCAGTGCCGCGGTGGCCAGCCCCGACGCGGCCGATATCCGGTCCACGACGACGTCGACCTTCCAGGAGGCAGCAGTGTCCGCGCCCTCGCTACCCGCAGGATTCGATTTCACCGACCCCGCGCTGTGGGAGACCAGAAATCCGGTCCAGGAGTTCGCCCAGCTCCGCCGCACCGCGCCGGTCTGGTGGAACGCCCAGGCCGACGCGCAGTCCGGCGGCTTCCGCGACGGCGGCTACTGGGTGGTGAGCAAGCACGAGGACATCAAGGAGATCTCGCGCAAATCCGAGCTGTTCTCCTCGCAGCGCAAGGGCGCGATCATCCGGCTGCCCGGTGAGGTCACCGTCGACCAGATCGAGCTGACCGGTGCGCTGCTGGTGAACATGGATCCGCCCAAGCACACCAAGATCCGCCGGATCATCTCCAAGGGATTCACCCCGCGCGCGGTGGAGAGCCTGCGCGAGGCGCTGACCGAGCGGGCCGCGGCGATCGTGCACGCCGCCAAGAAGGAAGGCCGCGGCGATTTCGTCGAGCAGGTCGCCTGTGAGCTGCCGTTGCAGGCCATCGCCGAATTGCTCGGTGTGCCACAGGAAGACCGCCGCAAGGTGTTCGAGTGGTCCAATCAGATGCTCAACTACGACGATCCGGAATACGGCGACACCAGCAACACCGATTCCGCGGCGAACGCCTCGATGGAAATCCTCGGCTACGCCTGGAACATGGCCGAGCAGCGCCGGGCGAACGCCCTGGACGACATCGTGAGCCAGCTCGTACACGCCGACCTCGACGGTGAAGCGCTGGGATCGGACGAGTTCGGCTTCTTCGTCATCCTGCTCGCCGTGGCGGGCAATGAGACCACCCGCAACGCCATCACGCACGGAATGAAGGCGTTCGTGGACAATCCGGAGCAGTGGGAGCTGTACAAGCGGGAGCGTCCGCGCACCGCGCCGGACGAGATCGTCCGCTGGGCCACGCCGGTGACGGTGTTCCAGCGCACCGCCACCGAGGACACCGAACTCGGCGGTCGGCAGATCCGCGCGGGACAGCGCGTCGGATTATTCTACAGCTCAGCGAATTTCGACGAGGACGCGTTCGAGGAACCGTTCCGCTTCGACATCATGCGCGACCCCAACCCGCACCTGGCCTTCGGCGGCACCGGCGCGCACTACTGCGTCGGGGCGAACCTCGCCCGGCTCGAGATCGATCTGATGTTCAATGCCCTCGCCGATGCCATGCCGGATCTGAGTCAGATCGCCGAGCCCGAGCGCCTGCGTTCGGGCTGGATCAACGGCATCAAGCACTGGGAGGTCAAGTACGCCTGAGCGGCGAAACGGCCGGGGCCCGAGCGAGATTCTCGCTCGGGCCCCGGTCTCGTCTTCGAGATAGGTTGTGCTGCTGGGGAAATCAGTGCCCGCGGGCGATCCACTCCTCCAGATGCGGGCTCTCGGCGCCCAATTCGGTCGTGTCGCCGTGGCCGGTGCGGACGGTCGTGGACGCGGGCAGCGCGAACAGTTTGTCGCGGATGGAGCCGATGATGGTCGGGAAGTCCGAGAAGGAGCGTCCGGTGGCGCCGGGGCCACCGGAGAACAGGGTGTCACCGCTGAACAACGTCTCGAGTTCGGGCGCCCACAGGCAGATCGAACCGGGGGAGTGCCCGGGGGTGTGCACGACCTGGATGTCGGTGCCTGCCACCGGAATTCGCATGTCGTCCGCCAGCGGGCCGAAGTCCAGTTCGGGATACACCACCCGCCACAGCATCTCGTCGCCGGGATGCAGGAGGATCTGCGCCCCGGTTTCGGCCGAGAGCTGCTGGGCTGCGCCGATGTGGTCGTTGTGCCCGTGCGTGCACACGATCGCGCGTACCGTGCGATCGCCGACCGCCTCGAGGATCGGGGCCGGATCGTGTGCGGCGTCCACGATGACGACCTCGCTGTCGTCCCCGGCGATCCAGATGTTGTTCTCGACCGCCCAGCTGCCGCCGTCGAGCTCGAAAGTGCCTGCGGTGACGACCTTCTCGATACGAGCGCCGGAACTCACAGCGTGACCACCGAGCGCAGCACCTTACCGGACTTCATGGTGGTGAAGGCCGCCTCCACCGCGTCCAGACCGACCCGCTCGGAGACGAACGCCTCCAGTGGCAGGCGGCCCTGCCGGTACAGCTCGATCAGCATCGGGAAATCGCGTTCGGGCAGGCAGTCGCCGTACCAGGAGGATTTCAGCGATCCGCCGTGCGAGAAGAAGTCCAGCAGCGGCATCTCGAGTCGCATATCGGGGGTCGGCACGCCCACCAGCACGACGGTTCCGGCCAGGTCGCGGGCGTAGAACGCCTGCTTCCAGGTCTCCGGCCGCCCGACCGCGTCGATCACCACGTCGGCGCCGAAACCGTTGGTGAGCTCCTGAATTCGCTCCACCGCGTCCTCGGAGGCCGCGGCGACGGTGTGCGTCGCGCCGAGCTGGACCGCGGTGGTCAGCTTGGCCTCGTCGCGGTCGACGGCGATGATCGTCGTCGCGCCCGCCAGGCGTGCGCCCGCTATGGCCGCCGCGCCGACGCCGCCGCAGCCGATGACGGCCACGCTGTCGCCGCGCCCGACGTTGCCGGTGTTCATCGCCGCGCCCAGACCCGCCATCACACCGCAGCCGAGCAGACCCGCGACGGCCGGATCGGTCGCGGAATCCACGACGGTGCACTGGCCTTCGTGCACCAGGGTCTTGTCGGCGAACGCGCCGATGCCCAGGGCCGGGGTGAGTTCGGTGCCGTCGGTGAGGGTCATCTTCTGCTCGGCATTGAACGTGTCGAAGCAGTACCAGGGACGGCCGCGGCGGCACGCGCGGCAGCGCCCGCACACCGCGCGCCAGTTCAGGACGACGAAATCGCCGATCTCGACGTGCGTGACCGAATTGCCGACGCGCTCGACGATTCCCGCGGCCTCGTGGCCGAGCAGGAACGGGAACTCGTCGTTGATGCCGCCCTCCCGATAGGTCAGATCGGTGTGGCACACGCCGCACGCCTGAACCCGCACGACGACCTCGTGCGGTCCGGGATCGGGTATGACGATGTCGACCAGTTCGACCGGCGCTCCGGTTGCACGAGCGATGACACCGCGCACGGTTTCGGTCATCGTCACCACCTTTCCCATGACGTGAGATGAGGATTCGGGTACCGCGGAGTCATCGTAGCCTCCGGGACGACGCGCTCAGGACTTGTGCGGAACCGCGGTGACCAGGCCGCCGTCCACGATGAATTCCGAACCGGTGGCGTAGGAGGATTCGTCGCTGGCCAGGAACAGCACGAAGGTGGCGACCTCCTCGGGCTGCGCGGGGCGGCCCAGCGGGATGGTCACCAGATCGTCGGGGATGTTCTCGGTCATCGGCGTCCGGATCAGGCCCGGGTGCAGGGAGTTCACCCGGATCTTGTGCGGCGCCAGCTCCAGCGCCGCGGATTTGGCCAGACCGCGCACACCCCATTTCGAGGCGACGTAGCCGTGCGCCCAGGGCGCGCCGCGCAGACCCTCGATGGAGGAGACGTTGACGATGGATCCGCCGCCCGCGGCGATCATCGGCTCGACCACGGCGCGCATACCGAGGAACGTGCCGGTCAGGTTCACGTCCAGGATGCGCCGCCACTTATCGATGTCGAACTTCTGCAGCGGACCGCCGTTGACGATGCCGGCATTGTTCACCAGGACGTTCAGCAGGCCGAACTCCTGCTGCGCGAGCGCGACCGCGGCATCCCACGCCTCGGGCTCGGACACGTCCAGGTGGACGAAACGTGCTGCCGCGCCGAGTGATTCGGCCAGCGCCTTGCCTTCGTCGTCGAGGACGTCGCCGATGACGACGCGCGCTCCCTCGGCCACCAACAACTGTGCGTGTGCCGCGCCCATTCCGCGAGCGCCGCCACTGATGAGTGCAACTTTGCCGTCTACACGTCCCATGGCGGAAACGCTAACATACAAATTGGAACCTGTTCCAGACTACTGTCCGGAAAACTGATCGGACTCTGGCCTGCGGTGTATGCGACCCGCGGCCACCTGCCCCTGAGGAGATATTCATGCCCATCCGCGTCGCTCACATCGGTACCGGCAATGTCGGCCGGCTCGCCCTGGCCGGACTGATCGAGAGTCCGCACTACGAGCTGACCGGAGTGTGGGTGTCCACCCCGGAGAAGGTGGGCAAGGATGCCGGAACCCTTGCCGGACTGGATGTTTCGACCGGAGTCAACGCGGTCGACTCGATCGGCGCCCTGCTGGCCACCGAGCCCGAATGCGTCGTGTACTGCGCGATGGGCGACACCCGCATCCAGGAGGCGATCGCGGACTGCCGCGAGATCCTGTCCGCGGGCGTCAACATCGTCGGTTCCTCGCCCGGATTGCTGATGTATCCGTGGCAGGTGCTGCCGCACAAGTACATCGACCCGGTGCACGAGGCCGCCAAGGAGGGCAACGCCAGTCTGTTCGTCACCGGTGTCGACCCGGGATTCGCCAACGATCTGCTGCCGCTGGCGCTGGCGGGCACCTGCCAGAGGATCGAGCAGGTGCGCTGTTCGGAGATCGCCGACTACGCCACCTACGACGGCGCGATCGTCATGTTCGACGTGATGGGCTTCGGCAAGCCGCTGGCGGAGGTGCCGATGCTGTTGCAGCCGGGTGTGCTGAGCATCGCGTGGGGTCCGGCGATCCGCCAGCTGGCCGTCGGCCTGGGCGTCGAAATAGATTCGATCACCGAGGAATACGAGCGGATTCCCGCGCCCGAGGCGTTCGACGTCGCGGCCGGGCGGATCCCGGAGGGCGGCCTGGCGGCGCTGCGTTTCCAGGTGCGCGGCATGGTCGGTGACGCACCGGTGATCGTCGTCGAGCACATCACCCGGTTGCGCGAGGATCTGTGCCCGGACTGGCCGCAGCCCGCCCAGGCAGGCGGGTCCTACCGCGTCGAAATCACCGGTGAGCCCAACTATCTCGTGGACATCTGCCCGACGAGCCGCAAGGGCGACCACAACCACGCCGCGATCGTCGCGGCCGCGGGCCGGATCGTGAACGCGATTCCCGCGGTGGTGGCGGCCGAGCCGGGTATTCGCACGACGCTGGACCTGCCGTTGATCGGCCGGCCCGGCGTCATCGCGCCGAGCTGAGCCGTACGGCCGTACGGCGGTGGCGCGCCCGCCAGCCCTGGGCGCACCACCGCGGTACGGCCGTCACTTGGTGGGCAACGCGTTCTCCAGGCCGCCCACATCGGTGATCTTCCAGCCGGAATCCCGATCGATCGTCAGCGAGTAGGTCACCGTGGTCTGTGCGCCGTCGGGGGTCTGCGCACTGGTCGAATTGACGTTCAGGTAGGCGTTCACCTTGTAGATTCCGCCGGATTCCGACGTCACCGCCGCCGAGAGCGGCGTGGCCTTGGAGGTCCACTGCAGCGGCAGCAGGATCTGCTCCAATTGCGGTGCGGTGGCGTCGAATTTGGCCGACAGCTGCGGGCTCGTGCTGGCCTTCAGCCGTGCGATCCACCCCTTGACGTCGTGGTAGTCGATGGTGGACGCGCCGACCGCGTACTTCGAGGCGATGTCCTGCGCATGTTTGTCGTCGGCCGCGCGGGCGTTGGTGTCCGCGATGGTCGACCGCGCGGAGAAGTACAGCCAGCCGAACACGATCGCCACGACCAACAGGGCGACGATCACCAGCGTGGTCAGCACCGTCGACAATCGGATGGCCAGGGTGCGGGGTCCCCGAGGTTCGGCGGCCGGGGCCGCGGACTCCTTTTCGGTATCGGCTGCAATCTTCTGGTCGGTCTTGTCGTCTGTCGCGGTGCCCATGGTGATCTCCTTCTGCCGGGCCGGCGTTGGTGACATCCGGACGGCTATTTGAGCTTTATCCGGAAATGCAATGTCCCGTCAGGGTCGGTGCTCTGCAGCGCCTGGCTGATCAGCGCGCTGATATCGATCCGGGGCGCATGGGCGACCGCGCCGTTCACCACGGGTTGCAGCACGGGCGCCAGCGGCGCGACGCCCGGACCGATCTTCTGCATCAGTGCATTCAGATCCTTCAGGAACGGCGCGAGCCCGGTTCCGGTGAAATAGTCCGGCACGGGACGTCTCCCGGCGAGAATCGAGCCGGACTCGACGATCTTGGTCAGCGATGTGCCGAAATCGCCCAATTGCGGTCCGGCCCCGGCCAGCGACGGCCCCACCCAGGCCATGTTGCCGCCCATGGCCTGCATATCGCTGAACAGGCGGCGGACCGCGTCGGTGCGGCTCAGCAGCGTGGCAGCGAGCAGATCGGTGGACCGCTGCAAGGTCTGCATCGCCGCGTCGGTCCCCGACAACGCGGTGTCGAAGGTACCCACCAGATGCGAAACCGCCTCGGGGTGAAGCTGATCCATCAGTTGCACCAGTCGCGCCGAGAGCGCGGTGATGGTCATCGGCATCTGGATCCGGTCGGCCGCGATCACCTGGCCGTCGCGCAGGTACGGGCCGTCACCGGTCGTCGGCGCGAACTCGATGTACGGCTCGCCGAGCGCGGAGAGCTGCTCGATGCGCACGGCGCTGGAGGCCGGGATGTGATAGCGGTCGTCGATCCGCAGGCGTACGAGTACTCCGGTGGCTTGTGTGCTCACCGCCTGGGTGCGCCCGACCTGGACCCCGTCGTACAGCACCGGGGAACTCGCGCCGAGCCCACCGGAATTGTCCAGCCGCATATCGGTGGTGAAGTAGCCGCGTCGCGGATCCAGATGCAGCACGCCGACGGTCATATAGGCGATGCCCAGCACCAGCACCACGGCGATCGCGGAAAGCGACACTGTCGCACGGAGATTCACCGGACCACTCCGATCATGCGCAGGGTGTCGACGATGCGGCCGGTCTGCTCGTCCGGTGACATCGCCGCGGCGGGAGCCGGACCGAGGCTCACCCCGACCATGTTGAGCTTGGGACCCCGATCGACGAAGGGGATGAGCTTGTTCTGAATCAGATCGACCAGTTTCGCGTAATTGGACGGCGATCCGGCATCGAGCGGATGAGCGCCGAACAGCATCGGCACCAGCGCGTGCACGGAGTTGTCGAGCGAACCGACCACCGGCCCGAGCCATTTCGTGGTGGAGGCCATCGGCCCGAGGGCGGTGAGCACGAAGATGACGCCGATCTCGGCGTTCATCACGTCGGTGGTGTGCTGCACCCCCTCCGGGGTGAGCAGGGGATCCAGTGTCGGGGTGTTCTTCAGCAGGCCGTCCTCGACGGTGGAGCTGATGCCGTTGACGACCTCGTGGATCGAGTTGGTGTGGTCGGCCAGATCACCCAGATCGAAGCCGAGGGTCGCGGCGATCCGCGCGGTTTCCTTCGGATCGCGGGGCAGGATGCCGTTCATCTTGTGCACGATGGCCTGGATGTCGGTGATCGCGCCGCTGCCGACGAAGGTGGACAGCCGGGCCAGGATGTCCTCGATCGGCGGTGACTGTTTGGTGTCGGTCAGCGGGATCGTCGCATCCGGCGCGATGGCGGCATCGGAGGTCGTGGACCCGGTGCGGGATGCGGCCGGTTCGGTGAGCTCGATGTGCACGTCACCCAGCGGGGTCTCCTGCTGCATCTCCGCGGTGGTGCCGACCGGCAGTCGCACCGCGGAGCTGATGTCGACATCGGCGATCACATATCCCTTGTGCGCGGGCCGATTCGGCGCGGCCGCAACGGGATCGACGAGGGTGACACGGGTCAGCCGGCCCACCCGCACGCCGTCGACGATGACCTTCGCGCCCTGCGGGAGATTGAGCACATCGGCGAATTCGATGCGCAGATGATAGGTCGGGCCGCCGACGCCCGTTCCGGGGACGGGGATGTCGGCCGGTTGGAAATCGCATCCGCCGCAGGCGACCGCGAGGGTGGCCGCGAGCAGCGCACTCGCGGCGACCCGCCGCGCGGGCAGGGTGGGTCGTTTCATTTCGCGCTCACCGCCGCCAGGAGTGCCGGTAGCGAGGGAACGGTCACCGACCCGTTGGCCGCCGTCTGACACCGCTGCCCGGTGATCGTCTGCGTCGCCGCGCACAGCTGCGCGGTGTTCGCTTGTGGCAGAACCAGTTTCGGCGGTGCGTAGCCGATGGTGAACTGACCGCTGACCGGGTCGATCGCACTGGCGAAACCGCTCGCGATACCCGGGGCCATGCGGATGATCTCCGCCAGCGACCCGACTCCGGCGCTGATCAGTTGCGCGAGGTTCGGAATCGAATCCAGCGCCCGCAGCGCGGGGGTGCCGAACATCATGATGACATCGTTGAGCTGGGGCAGCACATCGGTGAGCCCGGCGACCATCTGGATCACCGGCGGGAAGGCCAGGGTGTTGATATCGCTGAAGGTCTGGGCCAGCGGTATCAGGGTGGCCTGCACATTCGTCCAACCGTTGCGGGCCCGGTGCGCGAGGTCGGTCAGATCGTCCAGGAGCTTGCCGATGTGGCCGATCGCGGCGTCCGGTGAGTTCAGCGCCCGGCTCAACTGCAGCACAAGGGAGTTGATCTGCTCGCCGGAACCGGAGGTGGCGCGATCGAGCGCGTCGAGACCGGAGCCCACCGCGTTTCGTTGCGCGGGATCCTTCGCCGCGTCGAGCTGATCGGACAGTGCGGCCAGTGCGTCGAAGGTTTGCGAAAGGCTCTTGGGCGTCAGGGTTTTGGTGATGCACCGGCCGGAATCCCAGCCCGGACCCGAGGCGGGCTCGTCACCGATCAGCGCCAGGTTCCGATCGGCGATCAGGGTGTTGCTCACCGTCACCGCGCCCACGTCCGGGGGCAGCGTGCGATCGGACCGGACCGTGAAACGCACCCGGGCCGCGGGCCCGTCGGGTTCGATGCTGGTCACCTTGCCGACCTGCACGCCCATGATGGTGACCGCGCTGTCCTTGTACAGGCCGATGCTGTCCGGCATGTCGGCGCAGTAACTGCGTTCGCCCGGACCGGATCTGGTGAGTTCCAGCCCGACGCCCGCCACGAGCACCAGCACGACGATCACCGCGGCGGACATCAGCCCGCGCGAGCCCAGAATCTTTGCCAGCATCAGCATCCCCCTCCGAGAACCGGAACGCAGATGTCGGTGGTCGTGGCCGCGGACTGGTCCACCGTCACACCGTTACCGGACTGGGTGAACGGAACCAGATGTTGCTCGAGGGTGTGCAGCGAATCCAGCAGGGCGTTCATCTTGCCGCCGAGTTCCTGGAGTTTGGGTATGGCGTCGGCGAGTGGCTGCGCGCGTTCCTTCAACGACCTGTCCCAGGCCCGCCCGAACGGACTGAAATCCTGGACGACCTCCGCGAGCCAGTGCAGCGCCTGAGTGAGCTGATCGCGGTTGTTCGCCACGAGTATCTCGAGGGTGCGGAAGCTGGTGAGCAGCCGCACCAGGACATCGGAATTCTTGTTCAGGGCAGTGAGGTACTCGTCGGCCAGCGACAGGGTGCGCGAGATGTCCGCATTCTGCCTGTCCATGATCCCGGTCAGATCGCCCGCCGCGCGGATGGCGACGCGCAGCGCGTCCGGGCTCGCGTTCACCGAGGAGCTCAGCGCGGCGAGATCGCGGCGGATGACATCACCGTCGGCGTTCTGGATCGGGGTGATCGCGTCCTGGAACGCCTGAGTCAGGTTGTAGGGCAGGATGACTCGCTGCGCGGGAATCACCTTCGACCCGAGCGGCTGGGTCCCCGCCGGTTCCACCGCGAGGTAATATCCGCCGACGATCGTGAGCATGCGGATCCCGAGTGTGGTCTGATCCCCGAGGAATACACCGTTCTGGACGGTGAACTTCATCCGGACCCGATCGCGCAGCAGGTCCACCGCGGTCACCTTCCCGACGGGGATCCCGGCGATGCGCACGTCGTCGCCGGTGCGCACGGATTGGGCGTCGGTCACCTCCGCGGTGTAGGTGCGGGTCGGGGTGGTGCCGACGATATCGATCACGCCGATGGCCACGACCAGGACGATCACCGCGCAGAGTCCGGCGATACCCCACCGCAGGTCGCGTCCGGTGCCGCGCAATGCGGTGCGAACAGTGTCGAGGCGCAACGTCATTCGAGCTTTCGTGATCATCGGTGGCACAGTGTGATCCGCTGTCCGGCGATGAGCGCCGAGATCGGCGCCGGGGCGACCGCCACACCGTGCGAGCAGGTCGTCTTCGCCCCGGGACCGGTCGGGGGAATGGTTGCGGCCATGGTCTGGACGAGTCCGGGCAGTCGCCCGAGCACCGCGGTGGCCTGGTGCGGATCGGGCAGGGCCCGGCGCAGCAGCGCGTCGAGGTCCTGATTGCTCTGACCGGTGACGCCCAGCACCCTGAGCATGTCGACCAACGGGCGCAGCACCGGCGGGATGTCGATGGCGAACTGGATCAGGCCGGGGAGCTTATCGGTGATGGTGACGAACAGATCCGTCAGATTGGTCATCAGTTTCATCGCATTGCCGGACTTACCGGCCAGATGCTGGGAGACCTGGGCGAAATTGTTCACCAGTGTCGACAGCACCGCCTGACGATCGGACGCGTATCGGCTCAACTTGTCGATCGCGCCGAGGGCGGGGCCCAGACCGGTGCCGTCGCCCTGGATGACCGCGAGCATGCTGCTCGCGAATTGATTGAGATCACCGGCCGTCATCTTCGCCAGCACCGGCTGCAGTCCGTTGAACAGTGTGGTGATGTCGAAGGCCGGAATCGTGTCCGCGGTGCCGAATACGGTCTTCGTATTGCGGTGTGCGCCAGGCTGATCGGGCTGCTCGATGTCCAGGTAGCGGAATCCGGTGAGGTTCTGATAGCGCACGGCGATCTTGGTATTCGTGAACAGCGGGTGGCCGCGTTTGAGGGTGAAGCGCACCCGCGCGAGGGTCCGGTCCAGCGTGACGTCGCCGACCTTGCCGACCTGGACTCCGTACAGGCGGACGTCGTCGCCCAGGCGCAATCCGTTGGCGTCGGTGAACATCGCTGTGTACGAGTCGGTTTCACCGCTGACCGGTCGCTGGACCAACCGGAACACCCCGATCAGCGCGACGACCATCACGAGCACCACGACGGCCACTCGGATGAACAGGGAACGGGTCGGCATCAGCGCGCTCCTGCGGTGGGACGGTGGCTGAGCGCGGCAGCCAGCGGTGCGGCGAGTCCGGGCACGGTGTCCAGTTCGACACGCGTGTTCAGCACCGGGCCCGAGGGGGAGTCGTGGAACGCGGCGTCGAGCCGGGCGAGCAACTCGCGCAACTGTTCTCCCGAGCGAGCGGGCGTGCCGACCGAGCCGGAAACCTGATCGAGAATCAGGCTCCCGAGGGGAATGAATCCGCCGAAGTAGTGATCGGAGATCCCGAAGGTCTGCGTGACGACCGGCAGCAACTGGTTCTGCACGCCGCCGAACATCTGCGTGAACCGGGTCAGCTCCGCCGATGTCCGGAGCTGCGTATTGGTCAGGTCCGAATGCAGCAATACCGCAGCCCCCGACAACATCGGCGGAACGCCATCCAGCGCCGATCCGAACTGGGTGAGCAGGAAAGACGGTGGGAGCCGCTGAGTTTCGGTGAACGAGCGGGCCGTGGTGCCGATCGCCTGCATGAGCGGAGTGAACGCACTGATGTCACGTGACATTGTGTTGAGCAACTGTGCGAGCTTGGGGGTGAGTACATCGCTGGTGAGCGTTCCGGTGGAATCCAGCAGGGCGGCGAGGGTCGCGTCGCTGACCCGATCGGCTTTGCGACCGGTGAGATCGACGGTCGTCCCGTTGGCCAGCGTCGTGCCGCCGCGCGCGGAATTCAGTTGTAGCGCAGTGATTCCGAAGAGGTTGCCGGGGGCGTAGTCGACGGTGAGAGCATCGGTCAGCCCGAACAGTTGCGAGCGCAGCAGGTTCAGCTCGATACGCTGGCGGCCTTGTCCGGCGATGGCGACGGAGTTGACCGAGCCGACCCGGACTCCATCCAAGCGCACGTCGGTTCCGTCCGCGATGCCTTCGCCGACACGGTCGGTGATGAGGGCGACATGGATTTCGTCTGCGGGCGGTGAGTCGGGCACGACACGCCAGACGATGAGAACCAGCAGCACCAGGACAACCGCGCTGATGCCGAGTGTTCGCGCGCGACGTGGTCCGACTTCGGTGCCGGGCAGAGCATAGGCAGGCATGAGGTCACCCGGTGAATGTGATGGGGGATTGGAATCCCCACAGAACGATGGTGGCGAGCATGTCCAGGGCGATGATCGACACGAGGCTGGCGCGGATGGCGCGGCCCGACCCGATGCCGACGCCTTCGGGTCCACCGGTGGCGAAAAAGCCTTGGTAGCAATGGATCAGGACGACCGCGATGGCGAACACCATCACCTTGATAGTTGCCGCGATGATGTCCCAGCCCAGGACGAACTGGTCGAAGTAGTGGTCGTAGGTGCCCGCAGGGGTGCCGTGGATGGTGGTCACGATCAGCTCGCACGAGAAGTAGCTGAGGATGAGTGCGACGACGAATGAGGGTGCGACAGCGATGATTCCGGCGATGACGCGGGTGGTGACGACGAAGGGAACCGAACGCACGCCGAGGGATTCGAGAGCGTCGATTTCCTCGGAGATGCGCATGGAGCCGATTTCGGCGGTCATACGGCATCCGGCTTGGGCGGCGAAACCCACCCCGGCTGCGATGGGGGCGAGTTCGCGGGTGACGCCGAACGCGGAGATCAGGCCGCTGAGCTGACCCAGGGACAGCAGATTCAGGGCGCTGTAGGCTTCGATGCCGATGGAGGCTCCCATGGCCGCGCCCATCAGCAGCATCAACGGGACTACGCCGCCGCCGATGATGACCGATCCGCGTCCCCAGGTCATATCGGTGATGACGGTGATGGTCTGCCGTCGATAGTGAATCAGCGTGTAGGGAATGGAAGAGAACACCTGCCAGATGAATCCCAGGACGAACCCGATGGATTCGATGGGAGCCAGGGGATGGATGCGTCGCCGGAGCCGGTTGAGGTTTCGAAATCCGGCCGGTGTGTAGGGGGTAGCGGTCATCAGGCCATCCTGACCGGGAAGAACATCGTAACCACCTGTGTGACAGCGGTATTGAGGACGGTGACCGCGGCGATGGACATGACCACGGCCGCGTTCACGCCGTCGGCGACGCCGCGGGGTCCGCCCTTGGCTTCCAGTCCGCGCTGGCAGGCGATGATCACGACCAGGAACCCGAAGATGAGTGCTTTGATCAGCGAGACCCAGATGTCGACCGGTGCGGTGAACGAGCCGAACGATTCCCAGTAACTGCCCGGAGTGACGTTCAAGGCGGTGACCGCGACCGCGAATCCCGATGCGATACCGACCACGACGATCAGGATGTTCAGGATGGGCGCGACGAGCATCATGGCGGCCATACGGGGGACGACGAGGCGTTGGATCGGGTCGATGCCCATGACACGCATGGCGTCGACCTCCTCGCGGACGGTCCGTGCGCCCAGGTCCGAGGCGATCGCGGCCGATCCCGCGCCGCCGAGCATGATGGCTGCTGCCATGGGTGCGCCCTGTTTGATGACGCCCAGGCCGCCCGCGGCGCCGATCATGGAGTCCGCGCCGAGTTGGGAGACGATGTTGCCGACCTGGGTGGAGACGATGACGCCGAAGGGGATGGCCATCAGGATGGCCGGGATGGCGGTGACCTTGATGAGAAACCATGCCTGGGTGAGGGTTTCGTGTATCTGGAACCGCATCCGAATCGCGTCGGTGACCCCGATGCCGATCGCGTCCACGCCCATGCGCAGGGCCCGGCCCAGCGTCGCCAGACTCGACAGGACCGTGTCCGAGAAGTTACGGCGCAGGGCCGCAACGGCTTTCGGAACCGGCGTGACGGACGGTGTATCCGAAACCTCGGGCCGTTCGTCCAGATCAGTGGTCGACATCGAACCTCCCTGTCCGACCGCATTGCCGTACCCGAGCCATGCGGCCGAACCTACCATATGATCTGGACCACATTCCAGACATCAGTCCGGAAACGTGCTCTGTTTTCTGGGATCGAGTCGGTTGCCGAATCGCCGATACCGGACAAACGACGCGAACAGCCCTGCGAGCAGCGATGATCGCGATTCATGACGTGACGGAACCACCCCCGACGGTGCGGAGTGTATGCACTCGCGTCGATGATGGGACGATGATTCGGTGAGCGCACCCAAACTGTGGCGAGGGCAGACGTTGCAGGATCGATCCGTCGACCGGCGCGAGCAGATTCTGGCGGTCGCATTCGATCTGCTCGGCACGGCCGGCTCCGCGGCGGTCACCATGCGCGCGGTGACGCGGGAGGCGAATCTGAGCCCGCGCTACTTCTACGAGAGTTTTCCGAACCGCGAGGATCTGCTGGTCGCGGTGTACGACCGGGTCGAGGACGGGCTGCGCGATCGGATGAAAGACGTTCCGCGCGAACTGGATCCGTCGGCCACGGTGCGCGCCGCCCTGGAGATCTGCGCCGCCTACTTCGAAGAGGATCCGCGCCGGGCGCACGTACTGCTGCGCGAGCCGCTCGCGAACGACGTCCTGCGTCCGCACAGTGCCGGTCGCGCACCGGTTTTCGTGCAGACTCTGGCAGCGGTCCTGGGATCCGATATCGACGCACTGGTTCCCGGCGACGCGGAGACTCTCGCCGTGGCCAGTACCGCGTTGAGCGGTTCGCTGGTGGCGCTGTATCTGGACTGGGTCGACGGGCGGCTGAAGATCTCCCGCGAGCGGCTGGCCGAATCCGCGACGAGGATCGCCCTGGCCGTGGTGGTCGCCGCCCAGGTCTGAGGAAGCGTCAGGGGGACAACGCAATTCGTTGCGAGCGCTGCGGCCGCCCGGGCCCGCGACGGTGACGACTCAGACCTGCTCGTCGACCAATCCCCAGGCGAGTGCGGTGTCGACGCCGATGTCGCGGCCGGTGAGCGCGAGAAATGCGGTGCGCCAGCGGCCGATTCGGTGAGTGATGCCGACCGTGCCGCCGGCTCCGGGCACCAGGCCCATGGACAGTTCGGGCAGTCGGATCCGAGTGTCTCCGGCGGCCTGGACGCGGCCCGCGAACGACGGCACCTCGATGCCCGCGCCGATGCACGCGCCGTGCAGGACCGCCCGCACCCGCGGCGCGAGGCGGTGCGTCGCGAGCGCGGCGCTCTGCTGGAGACGGACCAGGTGGGCCGCGGAAACGTCCGTCGCGGTGCCGAATTCGTCGAGATCGCCACCGCTGCAGAAGGATCGGCCGTTGCCGCGCAGGACGATCTCGCGGACCGAATCGTCGTGCTCGGCGATCGCCAGCCCGGTCAGTACGCCGTCGCGCACCGCCCGCCCGAACGCATTGTGCCGATCCGGGCGGTTCAACGTCACCGTCAGCACATCGCTGGTGCGGTCGAACAGTACCGGATCGGCCGCCCCGGGGACCTCACGTCGGGGTCGATCCGCCCGCCAGGCCGCGAATTCCGGACCGGCCAGCAACATCGAATAGGCCAGCGATTCGGCCACCAGCCCGTCCGCGACGCAGCTGCGGGAGGTCAGCTCGAGCAGCCCGGTCAGGGTCAGCGCCGCGCGGGGGGCGGCGCTGACGGTGGCGGCGATCTGCGCCAGGTCGTCGGTGGTTCCGGGCGTCCAGGTGCGGCCGGGACCGTTCGGGGCGAGTGTGCAGGTCAACGCCTCGAGTACCGGTGCGGCAGCCGGAGGTAAGTCTGTCCGGGCGAAGCCGACCACGATGACGGTGCGTCGTTCGAGTGCCGCCACCGCCGCATCAGCGTATTCCCACTGATCCAGGTTCAGATCGACAGCGATCATCGGGTTCGGGGGCAGGCTCGTCTCGTCGACGGCGAGATCGGCTGCGCCCCTGGCGATATCGGCGAGTCCGACCGTAGGTGCGACACCGCCGCGATCCGTCCCGCGAGCATTACCCGAAACCAGCATGCCGTCGACTTTTCCACAGCGCCGCCATGCCGTGCCGGACGGTCCGGTGATATCTGTCCGGAAGGCTGTTCCGCGTATCGGCGAAGCCCCGAAAGAACAGTTGATTCGACCTCGGCGCACTCGGCCGCCCAACGCATGCGAGGCGAACCGCAGGGTAGTTGGCAAATTTGTAGCTACACTCGCTGGCGAGTTCAGGGCGTTTCGGAAATCCATCAGTCGAACGCACCGGCGTTCGGCTCGGAGAGGAGTCGGACATGGCTGTCTACGATGTGGCGGACCGCTCGGCGATCGTGAGCGGCGGTGGTTCCGGTATCGGCCGGGCGGTGGCGCTGGAACTGGCCCGCAGCGGCGCGTCGGTACTGGTCTTCGATCTGAACGCGGGCAACGCCGCCGACGTGGTCGAGGAGATCCGCGCCGCGGGCGGCAGCGCGGCTCCGTTCGACGGCGACGCCTCCGATCCCGACACCGTGCGCCGCAGCGTCGAGGCGGCAGGCGAACTCGGGCCCCTGCGGATCGCGGTCAACAATGCCGGAATCGGCGGCGAGGCCGTACCGGTCGGCGAATACTCGACCGAGAGCTGGCGCAAGGTGCTGTCGGTCAATCTCGACGGTGTGTTCTACGGTGTGCGCGAACAACTTCCGGTCATCGCGGCGGCCGGGGGCGGGGCGATCGTCAATATGGCCTCGGTCCTGGGCAGTGTGGGCTTCCCGAATTCCTCGGCGTACGTCACGGCCAAGCACGGCCTGCTGGGTCTGACCCAGAACGCCGCGCTGGAGTACGCGCCGCAGAAGGTCCGGGTCACCGCCGTGGGCCCCGGTTTCATCGAGACCCCGCTGCTGTCCGCCACCATGGACGAGGAGGCGCACGCCTTGCTGGCGAGCAAACACGCCCTCGGCCGCCTGGGCACGCCCGAGGAGGTCGCGGGGTTGGTCGCATTCCTGGCCAGTGACGCGGCCACTTTCATCACCGGCAGCTATCACCTGGTCGACGGCGGCTACACCGCGCAGTAGCCGAATCGTGCGCGGCCCCTGGCGGATCGGCATCCGATTCGCCGGGGAATTTGTCCCGGTCGCGGCGTGTGGCGGGGCCCATGGTGGTTAACTCCTCAACGACGACAAGGCGAATCGTTCGATGAGAGGAGGGCCGTGCCCCACGCCGACGGACCGGTTGATCTGCAACAGGATCAACCCCACAGTGCTCGGATCTACGACTATTTTCTGGGCGGCCAGGACAATTACGCGGCCGATCGCGCCGCAGCCGAGAAGATCGAGCAGGCGATTCCCTCGGTGCGCGCGGTCGCCCGGGGCAATCGTCAGTTCATGGTGCGGGCGGTGCGGCATTTGTCCGCCGAACTCGGTGTGCGGCAGTTCCTCGACATCGGGACCGGTATTCCGACCGTGCCGAATCTGCATCAGGCCGCGCAGGAGAGCACACCCGACGCGCGGGTGGTCTACGTGGACAACGATCCGCTGGTGTTGGCGCACGCGCGTGCGCTGCTGGTCGGGCGGCCCCAGGGCCGCACGCGCTATGTGGCGGCCGATGTGACCGAGCCGGAGCGGATCCTGGCCGCACCGGAGGTCCGGCAGACGCTGAATTTCGACGAACCCGTCGCGCTGAGCCTGATCGCACTGTGCCACTTCGTTCCGGGCGACCGGATCTACGAGATCGTCGATACGCTGCTCGCGCCGTTGGCGTCGGGCTCCTATCTCGTGATGACCCATCTGACAACGGATTTCGATCCGCAGATGGTGGAGGGCACGGTGCAGGCGTACCGGGCGAGCGGGATCGAGATGGAAGCGCGCGACCGCGACGGCGTGGGTCGCTTCTTCCAGGATATGGACCTGCTGGATCCCGGTATCGTCGCCATCGAACGCTGGTTCCCCGGTGGCGTCGAGCCGGAGGTGACCCGCCTGGCATCCGCGGGCCAGGAGCCCGCGGCGGCCGGATACGCTGCGGTCGGCCGCAAGCGCTGACCCGAAACTCCTTGGGGCACAGCGTCGGAATCGGTTGAGGCGCCGAACCGAACCATGCCGCTGATGACCGACCCCTGGGCCGGGTGCAGGTGGCGAGACGGGCCACCGTGCGGTGTCGCCGGGAGGGTGGAGGCGGAGCCCGCTGGGCGGCAATGCCGAAGGCCCGGCGCGCAGCAAGATCGATTGCGTGCCGGGCCCTTCCGTGCGAGCGATCAGCCCAGATAACCGCTCAGGTTGTAGACCGTCGCGTTGCCGACCTGCTGCGGGGTGAACGTTGCGGTCACCCAGTTGGTGATATCGGTGTGCTGGTTGCGGCCGAAACCACCTGAGCCACCGGGCATCCGGGCGGGATCAGCGGTCTGCGACCGTTGCGTCCGGGCGCCGCCGGTCGCGGACCGGTCGGCTGTACCGGTGGTGTCCGTGCGGGAATCGAAGCTGCCGTTGCCCTGACCGCGACCGTTGGACTGCACCACGTAATAGCCGATCTTGCCCGCCTTCACGTCGGCCTGAAACTCGGCCAGCGTCGGTGTCGGATCGCTACCGGAGAATCCGCCGATGGCCATCACGGCCTTACCGCTCTGCAGTTCCAGACCGGCCGCACTGGACGAGCCGTTGACTGCCGCGGCCCAGGTCGAATTCGTCTTCTGCAACAGTGCGGTCAGCTGCGGGTTCGCCTGGGCCTGCCCCCAGTCACCGTGCCCGTCGGCCTGGGCCGGGCCCACGGTCGGCCCGCCGCCGGAGTGCGCGGTGGCGACCGTGGCCACCGAGTAGGCCGCCGCACCCGAGAGTCCGCCCAGGAGCCCGACCGTCAGTACCGCCGCGGCGAACCTGCGGTGGGCGCGATGCGTCCACGGGATCGCCACCAGCACCGCGGCGAGCAGCGTCACGATCAGGATCGCCCAGCGAAGTTCCGGATACCAGCCGCTGTTGCGTTGCAGCAGAACGAAACTCCACACTCCGGTCACCGCGAGCAGCGCGGCCGCGCCCAGTCGTCCGAAGAGCGTCTCGCGCCGGGTCCACATCTCCCGGATGCCGAGCGCGAACATTCCGGCCACGGCGGGCGCGATCGACAGGCAGTAGTAGGGATGGACCATCCCGTTCATGTAGCTGAGCACAGCGCCGTCGATGATCATCCAGCCGCCGAACACGATCGCGGCCGCACGCATCAGGTCGGTGCGCGGTGCGCGACCCCGCGAGATGAGCACCAGGACGAAGGCCAGCAGCGCGGCGGGCAGCAGCCAGCCGATCTCGACGCCGAACTCACCGCTGAACAGGCGTTCCACCCCGCGAACCTGGCCGCCGAAACCGCCGAATCCGGGATGGCCCGCGGGCAGCTGCGCGGCAGCGTGCGCCGGGGGAGTCTGCGCATGCCCACCACCGCCACCGCCGTGGTTGCGGCCCAGGACGCGGGCGAAGCCGTTGTAGCCCAGCACCAGATTCATGAAGTTGTTGTCGGTCGATCCGGCCAGATACGGTCGGCTCGACGCGGGCCACCACAACGTCACCAGCACATACCAGCCGCTGGCGACCAGCAACGCGACCAGCGCGCCGAACAACTGCACGATGCGGGTGCGGATCGGGTTGGGTGCGGCGATCAGATAGGCCAGACCCAGCGCGGGCAGCACCATCAGACCCTCGAGCATCTTCGCCAGGAATGCGAAACCCAGTGCCGCACCGGCCAGTACGATCCACAGCGTCGAGGCGTGCTGCAATGCGCGCACGGTCGCGTAAGCAGCGGCCATCATGAGCAGCACCATGACCGCGTCGGGATTGTTGAAGCGGAACATCAGCGCGGCGACCGGCGTCAGCGCCAGTGCCGCACCTGCCAGCAGCCCGGCGTGGTGGCTGTTGCTCACCCGCCGGACCGCGCCGTAGAGCAGCGCGACCGCCGCCACGGCCATCAGCGCCTGCGGGATCAGCATGCTCGCGCTGGAGAAGCCGAAGATGCGGCCGGACAGGCCCATAACCCACTGCGAGACGGGCGGTTTGTCCACGGTGATGAAGTTGGCCGGGTCCAGCGACCCGAACAGCAGGGCCTCCCAGCTCTTGGAACCGGCCCAGGCGGCCCCGGCGTAGAACTGGTTCCCCATCCCGTTGATGGTGATGTTCCACAGGTACAGCACCGCCGTCGCGATCAGGAGCGCAGTCAGACCGGCGCGTTCGACGGCTCTGCCGCCGAATCCGCCGGCCGATGCGGGGGCCGCGGGACGCGGCGGGACCACCGATGAGGTGTCCAGGACTGATGTCGTCACGGTGACCATTGAGCCCTGCGCAGTCGGTAGCTTCCTGTGAGCAGCCCGTGAGCTTGCCGTGTACGACTTCAGCAGGCGCGCGACCAGGCGTGTGGTGGCGGTGCTGTGCCCTCGATTACAGGTCGTCCTGGTCCGGCTGACCGTCGAACGCGGCCGAGAGCGCGGCGACCTGGGCTCGGAAGAACGCCTTGGCCACCTCGGCCCCGGCCTCGACGTGGTCGAAGCCGTGATACGCGCCCGGGACGACCTCGAGCGCACAGGGCACCCCGGCAGCACGCAGCCGCTCCGCGTAGGCGATGTCCTCGTCGTGGAACAGGTCGTGGGTGCCCACGCCGATCCACGCGGGTGGAAGTCCGGTGAGATCCTCGTGCCTGGCCGGGACCGCCAGCGGGGGAACGGCGCCGACCGACGCCGGACCGAGATAGGAGTTCCACCCCAGCCGGTTGCTGTCCTGATCCCACATCCGCAGGCGGCTGCGATCGATGTCGGTGCGGGCGCTGCTGCGATCGTCGAGCATCGGATAGACCAGCAGTTGCATGATCGGATGGATGCGTCCGCGATCGCGGGCCAGAATCGCCAGGGCTGCGGTCAGGCCGCCGCCCGCACTGTCCCCGCCGATCGCGATGCGGTCCGCGTCGACATCGGGATGCGTTGCGAGCCAACGCAATCCGGTGTAGCAATCCTCCAGCGGAATCGGAAACGGATATTCCGGGGCGAGGCGGTACTCGACCGAGACCACGATCGCGCCCAGCCGATCGGCGAAGGTTCGGCAACGGGCGTCGTCCATGGCCGCGGACCCCATGATCAGACCGCCGCCGTGCACCCACAGCACTCCGGGCCGTGGGCCGTGGCCGGTGGTGGGCCGGAACACCCGGATCGAGACCCCGGGCCCGGCCTGTTCGATCACCGCGTTCGCGGTGCGGCCCGGTGGTTGCAGACGGACGAGCCGACGGATCAACCACAACCGGCGCGGCCCCACCACCGAATGTGGCAGGAACCGCGCCAGGCGCAGATCGGGATGGAAATTTGTTGTTGTCATCGCCTATTCAGATGTATCAGGACAGCAGGCGACGCAGCAGCCGATTGCCGAAACCGTACCGGATCAGTCCGTCCAGACTCTGAATCGTCTTCTCCGAGTACGGATACCAGATGCTCTCCCGCTTCGGCTGCCACCGGTCGATGAGCACCGGCTGGGCGTGGGTGAAACTCCGCAGCGCGTCGGTGCCGTTGACGTGCCCGAGACCGCTGTCCTTGCGCCCGCCGAAGGGCGCCTCGGGCACGCCGTAGATGACCGCGGCGTCGTTGTGAACCACCGAACCCGTGGTCAGCTGGGTGGCGATGCGGCGCGCCTTGGCGGCGTCCTTGGTGAAGACCGACCCGCTCAACCCGTACTTGCACTCGTTGGCCAGGCGGATGGCCTCGTCCTCGTCGCGCACCCGCATGACGGCCGCGATCGGGCCGAAGGTCTCCTCGGTCATCAACTGCATGTCGTGGTGCGCGCCGACGACCAGGGTCGGCTGGAAGTAGAGCCCGTCCCCGTCTGCGGGCGCACCGCCCACGACGATCTCCGCACCCTTTTCCTTGGCGTCCTCGATATGCCGGGTGACGATGTCCATCTGGCGATCCCAGAACAGCGGGCCCATATCGGTATCGCCCGGCCCGTAGGTGATCTCGGCGGCCTTCTGCGTGACCAGGCGGATGAATTCGTCCGCGACGCTGTCGACCACGTAGATCCGCTCGACGCTCATGCAGACCTGACCGGTGTTGAACATCGACAGGTACACCGCACCCGCCGCGGCGCGCTCGAGATCGGCGTCGGCGCACACGATCATGGCATCCTTGCCGCCGAGTTCGAGGGTGCAGGGCAGCAGGCGGTCGGCGCAGGCCGCGGCGATCTTGCGGCCGGTGCCGACGCTGCCGGTGAAGCAGACCTTGTCGATCTCCGCGGAGACCAGAGCGGCGCCGGTTTCGCCGTCGCCGCGCAGGACCTGCACGACGTCCTCGGGAACGCCCGCCTCGTGCAGCACCTTCGCCACCCACTCGCCCGAGCGCGGGGTCACCTCGGAGGGTTTGAACACGACGGTGTTGCCCGCCAGCAGCGCCTGTACGACCGGATTGAGCGACAGTACGAACGGCGCGTTCCAGGGCGTGATGACACCGACGACGCCGAGCGGCTGATAGTGGATGAACAGTTTCTTGAAGGGGCGCAGATAGCCGTGCAGCGTCTGCTTGTGCGCCCGCAGATCCTTGCGGGCGCGCCCGCTCCAATAGTTGAGGAAATCGCAGGCCGGGACAATTTCCACGCCGAGCGCCTCGGCCTCGGGCTTACCGGTTTCCTCGCGGACCGTCGCGGCGATCTCCGCGCGCCGCTGCACGATGACGCCCACCGCGGCGCGCAGGATGTCGGCGCGCTCGGCGATGCTGCGCGCGGCCCAGGCCGGTTGCGCGGCGCGGGCGCGGGCGACCGCGGCGCTCACCTCGGCACTGTTCTCGACCTCGAGTTCCCCGATGGACCGGCGGTCCACCGGGCTGTCCAGGGCCAACCGGCGGCGGTCACCGTCGGCCGACGGCAGGGTGCGGACGATCGCCATGGTCTTCTCCTCGATGAGCTGATGGACACCTGTCTGGAAGGTACTACGCTCATCTGTGCACAACAAGACTCGGGTCACTGTGCGGGAAAAGCCGTGGGGGACCGGCCCCCCACGGCACGTCCGGATCGAGATGCTACTGCGCGGCAGCCTGGCGCTTGGGCAGTTTCCAACCGGGGCGCGGGAAGTGGCAGGTGTAGCCCTGCGGGTAACGCACCAGATAGTCCTGGTGTTCGGGCTCGGCCTCCCAGAACGGAGCCGCCGGGGTCACCTGGGTGACGACCTTGCCCGGCCACAGACCCGAGGCGTCGACGTCGGCGATGGTGTCCAGGGCGACGCGCTGCTGATCCTCGTCGAGGTAGAAGATCGCCGACCGGTAACTCGAGCCGACGTCGTTGCCCTGCCGGTCCTTCGTGCTCGGATCGTGGATCTGGAAGAAGAACTCGAGCAGCGCCCGGTAATCGGTCTGCGCCGGGTCGTAGACGATTTCCACCGCCTCGGCGTGGCCCGGGTGGTTGCGGTAGGTGGCGTTGTCGTTGAGCCCGCCGGTGTACCCGACCCGCGTGGAAATCACTCCTGGCTGCTTGCGGATCAGATCCTGCATGCCCCAGAAGCATCCACCGGCCAGGATCGCGGTCTTCGTGTCGGTCACACTTGCTCCTTCGTGAACAGGGTCTTGTACGGACCGTAACCCTCCGCCTCGAGGTCGTCGAGGTGGATGAATCGCAGTGCCGCGGAATTGATGCAGTACCGCAGGCCGCCCGCCTCGCGGGGACCATCGGTGAACACGTGCCCCAGATGACTGTTGCCGAAGACCGAGCGGATCTCGGTCCGGATCATCCGATGGCTCAGATCCCGGCTGTCGACCACGGCATCCGCGCTGACGGGCTTGGTGAAACTCGGCCAACCGCAGCCGCTGTCGAACTTGTCCAGCGAGGTGAACAACGGCTCACCGGAGACGACGTCCACGTAGATGCCCGGTTCGTGGTGATCCCAGTACTCGCCGGTGAAGGCTCGCTCGGTGCCGTTCTCCTGGGTGACGTGGTACTGCTCGGGCGTCAGCGCCGCGACCGCAGCCGGGTTCCGGTTGTATTCCTGTGCCACATGACCTCCTCTTGTCGACTACCCGTTCAACGTGTGCGCCGTGCCGGAAAATCCCGGGGTAGGGGACGTCATACTTCGGTCACCATTGGCTGGCAGGGGAGTTGTCGATCGACCGTGAGCGCGGGATGCCTTCGGGGAGTTCGAGTGACGGAGGAGCTGTGGTGTCGGGGTAGGGGATACTGCGCCGAAGCCGAATCTGAACGGGCAGTGGAGGATTCGTGCATTTCGACGTTCGTTCCCGTCAGGTTCGCTGGAATGCTCCAATCGGCAGTTGCTGTATATTAAACGACGAAATTGGCATATGCGCATTGAACTATGTCAGACCGGGCGTGTTCGCGGCGGTGCTGCGGGCCTCGGCGCTCGAGGTGAGCAGTGCCGAGCGCCGCGAGGCGATCGCGATGACCGCGGAGATGATCGCCGCGTGGGCCGAGGCCGAACGTAACGGCGTGGTGGCCTGACGCCGTGCGCGCGCGGATGTGAGATGCGCGTTTGGCATCCGACTCAGGGGATGCGGCGGATCATTGGTCACGGTCACAGAGTTCTCGGCGACGCCTGGATAGCGAGTCGATTGCTGTCGTACTTTGACGGAGTAGGCACGGGCAACGGGGCCCGTGGTTGTCCGCGAGATGAGGTACCGGTGGTCGATCTCGGATGGTTCGACGCGTGGCGCCCGCGGTCCGGGCGCCTGATCACCTGGGCCGTACTGTCCTCGGCGCGTGCGGCGATGCTCGAGACGCCGGCCTGCTCGGCTCAGGTTCCCGGCTGGCAGCAACGTTATATGCGCGCGTCCTACCGGCTGGCCGGGACCGACTGCCGGTTGGCCCGGTTGTACGTGCTCGAGTTCGATGTCGCCGGTCGCCCGCAGGTTGCGGCGATGACCCGGGCGGTCACCGAATTTGTCCGGCGTCACGACGTGTTCCGCAGCTGGCTCAGCGTCGAGCCCGACGAGCGCGTCGTGTGCCACATGCTCGATCCCGACGAGGTCGAGTTGGTCGCCCGGGTGCGCGAGGACATCGCGGAGGGCGCGGCCATCGGCGAGATCGTGCGGTCCGGGGTGCCGGACGCATTGCATTGGGATTGTTTCGGTTTCGGTGTGATCGAGCACGAATCCTCGTTCACGATGTACATGGCCGTGGACCGCCTGCACACCGGCAGCGTGGCCGCGCTGTCGGCCGATGCGAATCTCCTGGCTCTGTACCGGCACGAGGTGTGCGGCGGGGGAGAAATCCGCTCGGCGCCGATGAGCCGAGCGTCGGCGCCGCGAAAATTCGTGGTCCATGCCGACGCTCGGCCGCGTGCCTGCTGACGTGACCGCGCGGTCACGGCGCTCAATGCACCACACACCCCCGGGTCTGTGGGACGCCGGCGAAGCGGTCAGCGAGGAAGTTCATGGCGCCGAAGGCTTCGCCCGCCGCGGCACCGAGGTGCATCGGGAACAGCGAGTGGATCGCGGTGAGGGTGGCGCCCTGAGCGCAGTAGCTGCCGAGAAGGGCGTTGTAGCCGGCGACGGGGATCTTGTCGTCGGTGAGGCTGTGGTACAGGTACATCGGGGTGTCGGGGGCCGTCCGGCCTAGTTCATTGGGGGCGGCGGCGATGCGGAATGCGTTCTGTGCCAGCAGGTTCGGGACCTTGGCGAGGTCCTCGATGTGGACGTCGGCGTATCTCTTGGCCTGATCCGCACCGCAGGCGGAGGTGTCCGCGGTGAGCAGCGCACGCTGGCCGCGGTTGTTCAGCAGGTCGGCCAACCGGGAGCCGGGTTCGTCGCGGGCCAGCCCGAGCAGGATCAAGATCGCGCCCGCCTCACCGTCGGCGCGTTGTGCCATGGCCGGTATATCGGTGGGGATTCCGCCGGCGCTGGTGCCGGCGAACCGCACATCCGGTGCGTATTCGTGACGCAACTGCGTGGCCCACAGCGTGGCGAAGGCTCCGGCCGAGTATCCCCAGGCGCCGATCGGGCTCGCGGCATTGATGCCGGTCGCCGGGTAGGACCGCGCGGCCCGGATTCCGTCCAGGACTCCACGCCCGGATGTCACGCCGTCGAAGAGCCGGGAATTCGGTCCTTCGTAGTCGCTGACCACGACGGCCCATCCGCGACGCAGTGCGTCCGCGATGAACGGCGCATCCTGCATGGTGCTCGCCATATCGCCCCCGCCGCGCAGCGTGGCCGACGGTGCGCACCGGGTGTCGAGGCTGTTCTCGGGGACCTGGTACGCCAGCACCGGCCGAGGCCCGTTCGAGGGCATCGGCGGCACCAGCACCGTGGTCACGTCCAGCTGCGGATGCTGTTCGGAATCGGTTGTGCGATAACGCAATTGCCATGCCGACACCGGTACCGGCAAGCCGAGCAGCGAGATCGGCCGCGCTCCGAGCACCGCGCCGTTCGGGTGTGCCGCGAGATCGGCGGGTGCGGAATAGAAGGGATCCTCGGCCGGGGGCAGCACTGCGGCCTGCGCGGCCGGTATCGCCAATGCTGCCGGCAGCGTGATCATGGTGAACGTGAGGGCCGCGAGCCACAGCCTGCCGATCCGCCGCCACTTCGCTGGTTGCGGGGTCGCGCCGTCGGCCGCGAGCCCGAGCGCATCGGTAGTCGAACATGCTGTGTGGGAAGGATTTTCCTGATATGTCGGCGACCTGTGCCCGGATTTCATCATTTCTCCCGCGTCCGCCTGTCCGACGGGCAGGCTCTGTGTACCTGCACCGATCCTGGGACGCGAAATCACGGTAGCATAACAATTCGAATTCTGATCGGAAAAATTTCAGCGGCGATCGAGACAGTCCGGCGACGAGGGAGGAGTTTCGTCTCGTCAAGCTTAGGGTGGCGCAGATGCCTTTCTCGAACGTGGCGGGCAATTGTCCAGCGCACGTTGCTATTACAGACCTTCTGTGATCCATGCACGCACGCGGTCCTTATGGAACCATATGGTCAGAGCCGTAACCATCGCGTGATGGGGCAGGAGTGGATGATGTGACTGTAAATCTCAACTTGATGGAGCCGGTATCAGCAAACGTCAGTAGTGTGCTGATTCGAGACCTCGGAAATGGCTTGTACGGAATCAGGGATGTGCACCGGAGGTTGCGAGCAGGAGATGCGATGCGGATGCGATGGGTTCGATGGCTGGTACTGGGCGTCATATCGGCCGCCGCATTCACCACCGTGCCGGTCGGACCGGCGAGCGCCGATCCGGTAGAGGATATTCCGAGCGGGCTGGCCTCGTTCTATCACCAACAGCTGCACTGGAAATCGTGTAACGACGCGACGCTCGACCGTGCGGGGGCGCAGTGCGCGGGAGTCGTCGTACCGCTCGACTACAACCGGCCGGACGCGCGCACGCTGACCGTGGCGATCTCGCGTATTCCGGCCACCGACCCGGCCCGCCGACGCGGGATCATGCTGTCCAACCCGGGCGGTCCCGGCGGTCCGGGCCTGGGCATGATGGCCGACCTCCGGGATCGGTTCACACCCGATGTCCGCGCCCGCTACGACCTGATCGGCATGGACCCGCGCGGTATCGGCCGATCGGACCGGATGAACTGTGTGCTGCCGCTGCCCACCATGCTGTTCTCTGCCGGTTTCGACGCCTTCGGCTACGCGCGCGACGCGAGCCTGGCCGCCGCGTTCGCGGCTTCCTGTCTCGCGCCCGATCCCGAGAAGGCGCGGTTCATCACCACCCGCAACACCGCCCGGGACATGGATGTCATCCGCGGTGCGTTGGGTGAGCCCAAGATCAACTATTTCGGCGACTCCTACGGCACCTACCTGGGCGCGGTGTACACGCAGATGTTCCCTCGGCACAGTGACCGGATCGTGCTGGACAGCGCCCTGGACCCGGACCGCTACTGGCTCGGCGCGTACCAGGACATGGGCCCGATCAACGAGGCCGCGCTCGACGACTGGGCGATCTGGGCGGCCAAGCGCGACGCCGACTACCACTTCGGTCGCACCGCACCGCAGGTTCGAGCCTTCGTCGAGGACATGATCCGACGTGCCGCCGCGCATCCGGTCGTCGGCAGCGGTTATCTCATCGACGAACACACCGTGCCGATGATGCTGCTGTCGCTGCTGTCGAATCCGCGGAAGAACCCCGACCTCGCCGCGGTCGTGCGGACCATATCCGATGGAGTGTCCGGGCTGCCGATCGATATGGAGCAGCTGAAGGCGAAGATCAGCGGACCCGTTCCGCTGGAGGCCGCGGGCATGGCCGCAGTCCAGTGCGGTGACAAGGCCGCCCCCCGAGATCTGGGCTGGTATCAGCGCAACATCGACAGTGTGCGGGCGACACAGCCGGTATTCGGCGCGTTCGCCAACAACATCACCGCCTGCGCGTTCTGGCCGGATCCGATCGAGCCGCCCACAGTGGTGCGCAACTCGACACCGGCGTTGATCCTGCAGGCGACCCGCGACACTCGCACCGCCTACCAGGAAGGCGTCGCACTGCACCACGATCTGACCGCGTCACGAATGGTCACCCTCGCCGACACCCGCGTGCACGGCGTCCTGCACTCCGACCTGAGCCGGTGCGTGAACGACATCGTCGATGCCTATCTGCGTGACGGCACCCTCCCCGGTGCCGACCGGACCTGCGAACGCGACCCCCAGTATCGCTTCGACTACTGATCGACCGAAGGTTGTTCGCACCCGGTGCTCCGGTCCGATGTGTTCGCGGCTCCGGGTTCCTAAGATCGGATCATGGGTATGCGAGCCCTGGCACTCTCGATCTGCGCACTCGCAGCGCTCCTGCCGGCCTGCACGATGCACTCGGCCGGGCCGGTCGCTGTCCCGTCGGATGCCCTCGCCCGCCTCGAGCGGGTGCACGGCGACCTCGACGCGATCGTCCGCTCGGGTGCTGTCGGGGCCATTGCCACGCTCAGCGAAAACGGCGCGTCCACCGTCGTGACCGCTGGCCGCGCCGATATCGCCACGGGGGCCGCGATCCCTACCGATCGTCCCGAGCATGTCCGGATCGGCAGCATCACCAAGACCTTCACCGCCGCGATCGTGCTTCAACTGGCGGCCGAGCACCGACTCGACCTCGACCAGCCGATCGAGACGTATCTCCCCGGTCTGCTCACCGGTGACGGCGTGGACGGACACGTCATCACCGTCCGCGAGATCCTGGGGCATCGGAGCGGACTGCCCCAACCGGCCGACTCGCCGGAGACCAACGACTACGAGGCGGCGCGCCTCGGCCGCACCTTCACGCCGGCACAGTTGATCGCATTCGCCCTGCGGTATCCCGCGCAGTTCGCCCCGGGCGCCCGATTCGAATACGCGAACACCAACTACATCGTCGCCGGCATGCTGATCGAGGCGGTGACCGGACACCGCTACACCGATGAGCTCCGTGACCGCATCCTCACTCGGCTGGACCTGCCCGGTACCTACCTTCCGGCCACCGGTGAAACCGGTCTGCGCAACCCGCATCCGACCGGCTACGGCACCGTCGACGGCATCGTCACCGACCAGACGCGCATCGAGCCGTCGCTGTCGTGGTCCGCTGGCGCGCTGGTCAGCACAGGCGCCGACCTGAACCGGTTCTTCACCGCCGTGCTGGCCGGACGGGTGGTGCCAAGGCCCCAACTCCGGCAGATGCTCGACGGGACCGATATGGGCCACGGCGACGGCATGTCCTACGGGCTCGGCATCGCGTACACCCAATTACCCTGCGGCGCAAAGTATGTCGGTCACCTCGGCGATATTCGCGGCTTCTCCGCCATCTCCGGCGCCACCGCAGCCGGTCGCGCGGTCACCGTCTCCTACACCGGCACACCCGCGGCCGTGGACGTCCGCAGCGTGCTCACCCACGCACTGTGCGGGTGAGCGCTCGGACGCCTCGCCGCCTCCCGACCTCATCGGACTCATCCGCGGTCAACGGTCGGTGCTGCCCGGGAGAACAGTGGCCCCGCGTCCGGCGCAACGGGACGCAGGTCCAGGAGTTGGCCCGCGGCCCACAGTGTGACCTGGGTGGCGGTCAGGACCGGGCATCCGGCGGTTCGCTCGAGATCTGCGGTGAGCCGCTCGGCATGAAGTGCTGTCTCGGGCAACAGGATCGCCTGCGCCCGGGGATCCGCGGCCCGCGTCACGAGATCCGTGATCTGCTCCGGTGACCAGGTCGCCAGGTCGCGGTCCGAGCGGGCCGAAGCGTCCACGCGCCGCACCACCTGTGCACCGGCCTCCTGAACTCGCTCGATGAAGTGGCCGGACAGCTCGGCGTGGTAGACCGAGGCCAAGGCGACGGTGTCGAGCGACAGGCGGCGAATCGCGCGCTGGTAGGCGGCGGTCGTGCTGGTGGCCGGGCATCGCGCGATGCGCTCGATGGTCCGGATCTGCTGATCGACGGCCCCGGCCCCGTCCAGGAAGCTGGAACTGGTGACCGCGAACGCCACGGCGTCGAGGGCACGACCGTGCAGGGCCCCGGGCAGGACGCGTTCGAGGTGCGCCGCCGATCCGAGCCGCCGCAGCGCAGCGATGACCTGCTGGACGTCGAGTGTGGCCAGATCGTCGACGTCGTGCGGCCACGGGATGTAGACGATCTCGAGGCGGAGTACCGGATCGAGCCGGGCGGCGAGGTCGGCGAAATCGTCCTCGCCCGCGCCGGGGGTGGGATACAGCAGGCCCACCACCGGTTTCCTGCCCATGGGTTCGCATGCTAACCCGGAGCGCCCGCCCGACGGCGGGAGTGTTCGGATCCCGGTGACCGTAATGCTGGTCCGGGCGAGTCGTGGGTGGTTTCCTCTGATCCGATCCCGAGGTTCGAGCGAAAGGCCACACCATGCCCGTCGACGACACAGCCGGCAGCCGGACCGGCGTGCAGGTGGTCAAGCTCGGTGCGCACATCGGCGCTCGCATCGAGGGGGTGCGGCTGGGCGGCGAGCTCGCCCCGGTGACCGTGGCGCGCATCCGCGCGGCACTGCACGAGCACAAGGTGATCTTCTTCCGCGGCCAGCAGCATCTGAGCGAGGACGGCGAGTACGAGTTCGCGCAGTTGCTGGGTGAGCCGACCACCCCGCATCCGACCGTCACCTCCGCGGGCGCCAAGAGCTTGGCCATCGATTCGCGTTTCGGCCGCTCCAACAGCTGGCACACCGACGTCACGTTCGTCGACCGGGTGCCGAAGGCTTCTGTGCTGCGGGCGGTTTCGCTGCCCTCCTATGGTGGCTCGACCACCTGGGCCTCGACGGTGGCGGCGTACGAGTCGCTGCCCGCACCGCTGCAGCGGCTGGCCGAGAGCCTGCGCGCGCGCCACGACAACCTGTACGACTACGCGGCCACCGCCGAGGATCACCCGGACGAGACCGTGCGCGAATATCGCCGCGAATTCGAGTCCACCTACTTCGAGACCGAACATCCGGTGGTGGAGGTGCACCCGGAAACCGGTGAACGCGCTCTGCTGCTGGGCGGTTTCGCGCGGCGCATCGTCGGGGTCTCCGGCGCGGAATCCGCTGCGCTGCTTCGCCTTTTCCAGGATCGGGTGACCCGGCTGGAGCACACCGTGCGCTGGGACTGGTCGCTGGGCGATGTCGCGATCTGGGACAACCGCGCCACTCAGCACTACGCCGTGGACGATTACGACGGCAGCGAGCAGCGCAGGCTGACGCGCATCACGCTCGCCGGTGCGGTTCCCGTCGGCGTGGACGGCGTGCCGAGTGCGGTGATCGCGGGCGATGCCGGGCATTACTCCTCGGTCGCTCCGCTGGCGCGCGCGGCTTGAGTGGTTACCGTGAGTACGGCCAAGCCATCTCGGGATCGATTGTGCCACAGCAGATTCAGATAGTAGTGAGCCGCGGTTGCGAGGCGGCGGCCGATTCGCCGATGGCTGCTGCTCGCGTCGGCGACGGGCGTATCGGAAGCGCCGATGTCGGCAAGCGCGGCGAATCGCCCGAAATGCGTGGTACACCCATGCACGGGCGTGATCGAGTAGTCTTCGACGACCTGCGGGTCGGGTGACAGGCGCAGGCAACGACCGGCCGATGCCCGGCCGATGAGGGGAATTCCGTTGAATTTGTGGAACTATGTGCGAGGGCGGGGCGAGTTTCTGGCATTCCTGACGTATCAGCACGCCTCCCTGGCATTTCAGACCGTTCTGGTCGGGACCGTGGTCGCGGTGCTGATCGCGGTGGCGGTCTATCGGCTGCCGTTGGTGGCGGCGCTGTCGCTGACCTCGAGCCGGGTCGCGCTGACGATTCCGTCCCTGGCGCTGCTGGCCCTGCTGCTGGTGCCGTTCGGGCTCGGGGTGACGCCCTCGTTCCTGATGCTGGCCTTCTTCGCCGCGCTGCCGGTGATCGGCAACGCGATCGTGGGCCTGCGCTCGGTACCGGCCTCGGTGGTGGAATCCGCACGGGGAATCGGCTTTTCGCGATGGCGGATCCTGCTGACCGTCGAGTTGCCGATCGCCTGGCCGGTGATCCTGACCGGGATCCGGGTCTCGACGCAGATGATCGTGGGCGTGGCCGCCATCGTCGCCTACGTGCTGGGCCCGGGTCTGGGCTCGCTGATCTTCAACGGCCTGTCCCGGCTCGGCGGCGCGAACGCCCTCGAAATGGCTTTGACCGGAACCATTCTCATCGTCCTGATCGCGTTGGTCTTCGACGCGTTGCTCGTCCTGCTCGGACGGCTCACGATCGCAAAGGGATTGTCCTCATGACCGACGAGGTGACCACACCGCCCGCTCCGAATGGCCAGGAGCGCACCGTGACCGGCGTGTCCATCACGCTGGACTCGGTCCTCAAGCGGTACAAGGGCCAGGCCACGCCGGCGGTCGAACGCCTGGACCTCGAGATCGAAGCGGGCGATATCGTCGCGTTCGTCGGCCCTTCGGGATGCGGCAAGACGACCACGCTGAAGATGATCAACCGGCTGATCGAGCCGACCGAGGGCCGCATCCTGATCGGCGGGCGCGATGTGACCAAGGAACCTCCGGACAAGCTGCGCCAATCCATCGGCTACGTCATCCAGTCCGGCGGCCTGTTCCCGCACTGGACGGTCGCGAAGAACGTCGGGGCGATCCCGCGCGTGCTCGGGTGGGATCGCAAGCGCATCGCCGAGCGCACCGAATATCTGCTCGATCTGGTCGGGCTGGACCCGAAGACGTTCGCCGATCGGCTGCCCAAGGACATGTCCGGCGGGCAGCAGCAGCGCGTGGGCGTCGCGCGGGCGCTGGCCGCGGACCCGCCGGTGCTGCTGATGGACGAGCCGTTCGGCGCGGTGGACCCGATCACGCGAGTTCGCTTGCAGGACAGCCTGATCGCGATTCAGCACGAACTCGGCAAGACCATCGTGATCGTCACCCACGATTTCGAGGAGGCCACCAAACTCGGTGACAAGGTGCTCATCCTGTCCGAGGGCGGGCATATCGAGCAGTACGCGCGCCCGGAGGAGATTCTCACCAGTCCCGCCACGCCGTTCGTGCAGGAATTCGTCGGATCCGGTGCCAAGCTGGCCTATCTGACCGTGCAGCGGGTGCGGGACGTCGAGTGCGATGAGGTGGTCACCGCGCGGATCGGCGAACCCGCGCAGACGGTGATCGATCGCGCGAAGGCGGCCGGGCACAGCTGGGTGGTCGTGGTCGACGAGGCCGGGCGGCCGCGTTCGTGGCCCACGCTCGAGGAGGTGGCCAGCAAGCCTGAGGTGTCGGACTACCTGGATCGGCGGCTGCCCGTGATCGCGCGGTCCTCGACCCTCAACGACGCGCTCGATGCCATGCTCGCCGCCAGTCAGGGCGCCGCGCTGGTGACCGACGGTCGCGGGGCGGTGGTCGGCTCGCTGAGCATCGGGTCGGTCACCGAGACCATTCAGGCCAAGCTCGCCGACGTGCGGTCCGACGAGGAGGAGCCCTCCTACGAAACGTACGTCGACGGCACCGATCCCGCGCCGACGCCGGTCGTTGCCGCCGAGGACGAACTCGGAACGGCAGCGCAGGACGAGCCCGGAACGGCCGCCGAAGACGAGCCCGGGACGGCGGCGGAGGTGTCATGAACCGGCTGCGCCGCGTCCCGCTCGACGTGTGGTTCGAGCCGGTCGTGATTCTCGTCATCGGGATCGGATATTTCCTCTGGTACCGGTCCACGACCCTGACCGCCACGGAGCAGGCGTCGCTGGGCTGGGGCAATCTGCAGACCACGATCCTGTCGCACATCAAACTGACCGTGGTCGCCACGCTGATCGTGGTGGTCGTGGCGATTCCCCTCGGTATCGCGCTGACCCGGCCCGCCGCCAAACGATTCGAGCCGATCGCGGTGAATATCGCCAACATCGGCCAGGCCGCGCCCGCGGTCGGCCTGCTGGTGCTGTTCACGTTCTGGCTGGGCACCGGATTCCGCACGGCGATCGTGGGTTTGGTCGTCTACGCGATCCTGCCGATCCTGCAGAACACGATCGTCGGGCTCCGGCAGGTGGATCAGCGCACGATCGAGGCGTCGCGCGGCATCGGATTCTCCGCCGCGCGAACGCTTTTCCAGGTGGAGCTGCCGCTGGCGGTGCCGGTGATCCTCAACGGCGTGCGCACCGCGCTGGTGATCCTGGTGGGCACCGCGACATTGAGCACGTTCATCGGCGCGACGAGCCTGGGCACCTTGATCACGACCGGGGTGACGTTGTTCCTGCCGAAACTGCTCGTCTCCGGCGCGATTCTGGTCGGCTTGCTGGCACTGATCATCGACTGGCTCGGACGCCTGGTCGAGCTGGCCGCGACCCCGCGGGGTGTGTCGTGAGGCCGCCGTGGGGTCGCGTGGCGACAGTGGTGTCCGCGCTGGTCATGACGATGTCGATGCTGACCGGATGCGGTCTGGTCAGCTCCTCGGGGACGTTCCACCACACCACGCTGCCCGGCGGGGCGCAGCCGCTGGCGGGTGCGAAGGTCGTGGTGACCTCCAAGAGCTTCACCGAGGGCGTGCTGCTGGGCAAGATCACCGCGACCTACCTGGCCGCGGCGGGCGCACACGTGACGGACCTGACCGGTGCACCCGGTTCGGCGTCCTCGCGCCAAGCGCAGCTCAACGGCGACGCCGACATCCTGTGGGAGTACACCGGCACCGGATGGGTGAACTACCACAACGAAACCGAGACGATCTCCGACCCGCACGAGCTGTGGCAGCGCGTGCACGACATCGAGAAGCGCGACCACAACCTCGAGTGGCTGGCACCGGCGAACTTCAACGACACCTACGCATTCGGCGTCTCCACCCCGACCGCCGAACGCCTGAAGGTCACATCGCTGTCGGATGTGGCCGCGCTGCCGGTCCGGGATCGGACCTTCTGCGTCGACGACGAATTCTTCAGCCGCTCCGACGGTTTCATCCCGATGCTGCAGAAGTACGGCATCCCGTACAACACCCCCGACGGCGTGCCCTCCGGAAACGTGACCCGCATGGACGCCGGTGTCGTCTATACCGCGACCGCCAAGAGCGCTCCCTGCAACTTCGGCATGATCTACACCACCGACGGCCGCGTGAAGAATCTGAAACTCGTTGTGCTGGACGACGACAAGAAGTTCTTCCTGCCCTACAGCGGCACCGCGGTGGTACGCGGAGTCATCCTGGACCGCTATCCGCAGTTGCGGCAACTGCTGGCCACGATCTCCGGACGCCTGACCAACGACCTGATGCAGGAACTCAACGGACGCGTCGATATCGAGGGGCAGGATCCCGCCGATGTGGCGTACGACTGGCTGAAGAGTCAGAAGCTGGTCGAGTAGTTGGCGATTACAATGCAGGGCAACGGTTTTCGATACATGGTTCCCCTGCGCTCGCGCCTGGAATGGAAATACGCAGGCGCGCAGCCAAACCCGAGTCTGCTGCTACCTGGCAATCCTGGATCAGGCTGTGCGGCAAACGCAATTCGCGTGCCTGGACGGACGTACGCGCCTGACCCACGGCGAGCTCATCTGTGGGCGAGGGCGCGGTCGATGAGAGCGCCGATCGCGGGTTCGAGTGTCTGGGCGTAGCTGACCGTGAGGTGATTGTCGTCGCGGAAGACCAGGGTGTTGCCGACGATGACGGGGCAGCGCACGGGGGTGCAGAACATCGGGGTGAGGTCGGCGTACTGGCCGCCACCGCCCCTGGCCGCTGCCTGTTCGGCCGAGACTCCCGGGTCGTTCACCCCTAGAGGGCGCGCGGGTGCGCACGCGGTGGCGTCGTCGATGTGTTCGGACAGGCACGTCGGCACAGTGCCGTGAGGGTCGGGGATGGGGCCGAGCACGAGGACGGCCGAGCCGATCGCGCGCAGCTGGGCGACCATGCGGTTCAGGGCATCGACCCAGGCGCGGTCGTAGGAGACGAAGCCGAAGTCGCCGCCGTAGCGTCGGGACATGCCCACCACGATCAACCGCGGGTGTTCGATGCGCAGCCGGTTCAGCACCTCGCCGCGCCACTGCTCGCATTCGGTGTACTCCCGGCCGAGATAGGGGCTGGTGATGGGCAGGTCCAGCAGTGGGCAGGTGACCTTGGACATCGTTTCCAGCCGCCAGTGCCGCGCCGCGGCGATCGGCTCGAGCGCCGGATTCCACATGGCCGCATGTGAATCGCCCACCAAGGCCACCGTGGTGGGCGAGGCCGGATCGCCCGAGGCACACTCGCCCTGGCCCACCTCACGCCACGAACGCACACAACCATTGCCGAACACGTCCGCCTTGTCGCCGGGCGCGTTGCCGAGTGAAGGGGTGAGATTTCTTGGCACAGCATGTATTTCGGTCGAGGCGGCGACCGCGGACTGCGCTTGTGCCATCAGCTGCCGGACCGCCTCGTCACGTGGGTCGACGACGGGAGTGGCCGACACCCGGGGCGCGGCCAGGACGAGGGACGGCGCCGCCGTACCGTGCCCGACCGGGGCGGGGACGAGCACGAACGCGGCGAGTGCCACACAGGTGGCGGCCGCGGTGCACGCCCCGCCGCAGGCGAGGCTGCGCACGGCCGAGTTTCGCAGCGGAGCGGCGAAGCGGACCGGATTCTCCACGGCCCACTGGGTGAGCATGGCGAGCCCAGCGGCCATCACGATCGCGCCGATCGCACCGACTCGACCGAGCGAGTGGCCGAGCACATGCGGCGCCAGCAGCAGCACCGGCCAGTGCCACAGGTACCAGGTGTAGGACAATCCGCCGATCGCCCGTACCCCGCCTCGAGTCAGCACCCAGCCGACCCCGAAACGTGTTTCGGTGCAACCGGATACGATCATCAGGGCCGTTCCGATGACGGGCACCAGGGCCGCGCTGCCGGGATACGGTGTCCGGCCGTCGAAATGGGTGCAGGCCATGACGACCATGACCAGACCGAGCCATCCGGCGAGCGCGGCCACCGATTTCGGCAACCGGGACCACACGACGACCGAGAGCGCCACCAGGCCGCCGACGGCCAGCTCCCACGCTCGGGCGGGCAGCGAGAAGAACGCCCACGGCGGCAGCGTGCGAGTCCAGATCAGTGAGGTCGCGAACGAGAGTGCGGCGACCACCGTCAGGACGATCAGATACGGACGCGGCGTGGCCGATCCGCTGCGGCGGCGTCGCACGAGCCACGCTGTCGCGATGACGAGCACCGGCCACACCAGATAGAACTGTTCTTCCACGCCGAGTGACCAGAAGTGTTCGAAGGGCGATGGGGGCGCGTCCGCGGCGAGGTAATCGGTGCCGCGCAGGGCGAGTCGATTGTTCCCGACGTACAACGCGCTGGCGATCGCGTCGCCGAGGACCTGGCGAGCCTGCAGCGGCGGCAGCAGCACCGCCGCGCCGACCGCGGTGCTGACCACCACGAGCCCCGCAGCGGGCAGCAGCCGGCGAGCGCGTGCACCGTAGAACCGGGCCAGCTCGACGGTGCCGGTGGCGGTGGCCTCCCGGCACAGAATTCCGGTGATCAGAAAGCCGGATATCACGAAAAAGGCATCCACACCGACAAATCCGCCGCTGCACCCCGGCATTCCCGCATGGAATAGCACCACGGCAACAACGGCCACCGCTCGCAAACCTTCGATATCGGGCCGAAATCCCGCCCGGGGTTGCGATTCGTCGTGTACCCGGTCTGCCTGCGGAGTTGGCAAGTCGCCTACGGCCGTGTCCGTCATGAGCAGCATTGTGATTGATCGATTCTGCCCTGGCGCGACGACGTGCCGGGTCGGCCGATGACGATTTCGCGACGCCTCGTACGCCATTTATGGTCGAATTCGGCAATTCATGCCATGAGCGGCGCTGAAATAGAGCAATAAGCCTCTGTCGCCAGGCTTTCCGCGAAACTACATCCCGGCGCGAAGCGCAACTGCCGCAGGTAGATCTGCCCGTGGCGCGCCGGCTACCGGTGTGCGAGTTCGCCGAGCAGCTTCCAGGTCCGGCGTTGGTCCTCCGGGCCTGCCAGATCGGTCGAGGTGAGCACCACCTCGGTGGCGCCCGCGTCGAAGTAACGCTGGATTTCGGCGGCGACAGTTTCTTCGCTGCCGATGACGGCCAGGTCGGCGGCTCGTGTCGCGCCCTCGAGCTCGATGACCCTGCGGTAGGACGGCACCTGCTCGTAGAACGCCAGCTGTTCGACCGCCTTGGCGCGCGTGCCCTCGATGTCCGAGGTCACCACGCCCGGCACGAAGGCGACGATGCGCGGTGCGGCCCCGGCGGACTTGCTGACCGCGGGAACGATGTGCTCGCCGAGCGTCTTCGGCCCTGCCAGGTACGGCAGGATGCCGTCGGCGAGTTCGCCGCTGACGCGCAGAGCCTGCGGACCCATGGCGGCCACCAGCACCGGAACCCGTGGCTGCGCCCCGGCGAGGGCGGTCGGCAAGGGCGGTGTGACGGTCAACAGTTCGCCGTGGAAATCAGCGGTCCCGGTGTCGAGAAGTTCCCGTAGCCCGGTGAGGAATTCGCGCAGCCGGGCAATCGGCCGGTCGAACGGCAGGCCGAAAGCGCTTGCGGCGAGCGTCGATCCGAGGGCGAGGCCGAGGTGGTACCGGCCGTTCGTGGCGGCCTGCGCGGTCTGGGCCTGCGCGGAGATCAGCAGCGGATGGCGTCCGATCACCGGAATCGCCGAGGTGCCGACCTCTAATTCGGGCACCTCCCGGCCCACTATCGCGGCCAGCGCCGGTGAGTCGTAGTCCATTCGCTGCCCGAACCACACCGAACCCACGCCGCTGTCCGCGACAGCTCGCGCCTGCTGCACGACCTCCTCGACATAATTGGTGACAGGCGTATGGGCGAGGGCTACTCCGAGTGTCATATCCGGATCAACATTGTCCGATGCGTGACATATTCCGCTGCGGCGGGACAGTTTTCACGACCGAGCCCGATCGACGGCCGCCTCGAAGCAATATATTCATATCGAGTAGAACTCTGGATAATTCAGGCGAATCGGTCCGAATTTCGTCCGCAGCTATTTCGCCTCGGCGGCGCGGCGCGGCGTCGACTTCTTCGCAGCGCGCGTCTTGGGTGCGGTGGTCTTGCGGGCAGTGGCCTTCTTCACGGTGCGCGGCGATCCGGATCCGATCAGGCGGTCGGCGTGGTCGAGGATGCAGTCGAGACCGTATTCGAAATTGCGGTCGTCGGGTGCGCCGCTGTGCAGGCCCCGCTCGGCGGCCTCGGCCAGCAACGGGGTGGTGGCCGCAGAGATGGCCAGGTTGTCGTAGTAGGCGCTCGAGCCGGATCCGGATTCCGCGTTCTTGTCCGAGAGACGTTGCAGGACAACGCATCCGCGGACGTGCAGTTGGATCGCCGAATAGGTGTCCACCGCGTCCTCGAGGGCGAATCCGGCTTCCACGAGCGTCGCGATGACCTGCTCGGTCTGCTGCGCGCCCAGTTGTGCGGCCTGCGGACTCAGCTGGGACCGGATCAGGATCAGATCGCACAGGATGGGGTTGGCCAGGAAGGTCGTGCGCATGGTGCGGGCGTGCTCGCGCAGCGAACCGCGCCAGTCCTCGGCGTCCACGAAGCGGGTGACGAAGCTCGCGTACCGGCGCAGGGCGCGGTCGGTCATGGCGTTGAGCAGGTCGTCCTTCTTGCGGAAATACCAGTAGATGCTGGTCACGCCGACGTCGAGGTGTTTGCCGAGCATCGGCATGCTCATATTGTCCAGCGACACTTCCTCGGCAAGCTCGAACGCAGCATCGAGAATGTCCTCGGGGTTGAGGGATCCGCGCTCGCGCCGCGGGCGTTTGTCCGCGGTTGCCTGCTTGGCCATCTGTGCGACCACCTCCGTGATCCTCGCTTCGACGCAGGCGGCTCCGGCGAGGCGGAATCGACGGTGCGTCACGGTAGTACCTGTCACCGTAGACCATACCGGGAGGCATTCGAATTGTGTGCTGCCACGCTATCGGAGATTGCCGCCGTCGATGAGCGTGTTCAGCACGCCGAAGCTGTCGTGCGCGGTGACCGCGGCGACGGCGCGCTGGACCCCGACCCGGGAGATCTCGAAGGGCTGCATCCGTTCTCCGGCCTCGGCGGTGCACACGATCGCCAGGAACAGTTCGGTGATCGCGGCCCGGTAGAGGGTCCAGAGCCGGTCGGGATCCACGCGGACACCGGCGGCGTCGAAACGGGCGGCATAGCGTTCGACCAGGTCACGTTCGATGCCGCGCAGCAGATCCGGTTCGATCGAGGCGGTGGCGAAATAGGCGAGATCGCGGATGCCCGCACCGATCGTGGCGATCTGCCAGTCCAGGAATCCGGGGCCGTCGTCGGTGAAGTACAGATTGCCCAGATGCGGGTCGGCGTGAATCAGGGTCTGCGGCTGGGCGGCCCAGAAGGCGTCGATATCGGCGCTGCGCCGATAGAAGATCCGGCACTGGAGTTTGATCGGTTCGGGGATGAGATCCGCGGTGTGCCCGGTGATCTCGTGCAGGAACCGGCGTCGGATCAGGTCGCCCAGGCGCACATCGGCGGCGGTCCGCAAGGCGAGCGGACGCAGGTCGCCGGTGAAACGGTCGCTGTCCTGGAACGCGAGGTGCAGATCGGCCATGGCGTCGATGACGGCCTCGGCCTCGGGGCGGGTGACGCTGTCGGTCACGGTGCGAAATCGGGCGGTCCCGGTGAGATCCTCCAGGACCAGCGCGGAACGCCGATATCGCGGATCGGATTGCGCAACATGGCATCTCGGCACCCGGACTGGCGGATCGTCGCCGAGCGCACGATAGGCCACGATCTCGCGCTCGCCCAACCGGAAGACGTTCATCAGCACGTGCTGGAGGTAGTTGCGCGGCGGGAGTTTGACGAACAGATGTGCGGGGATCTCGGGCCGATCGGATTCGACGGCGATGCGAGCGCGGGCCGCGGTGCCCGAATTCGCGTCCAGCACACGGACATCGGTGATCGCGCCCGCAGGCATGCTCAGCGCCGCGGCGAGCCACGACGTACTCACCTGCTCGATCCGCAGTGGAACCGGACAGGAGGCGGGAGCGAGGCGATCGAGCGCGGCGCGGATCGCCTCCCCGGCGGCCATGCCGACCGCGCTCGCCGTTGCCGACGGTCTCACCGGGTGGCCTGGAACATATTGCGACACAACCGGATTCTATGACCGACCGGTTCGCGACGGATCACCGATGCGCCGCCTTCTCCCGGGCGATCCGATCGTTGTGGATCTTGACCAGCTCGCGGAATCCGATGTGCTGCCATTCGGGTTTGGGCTGGACGCCCCACTGATCCCGCGCGGTCGTCTGGCCCGCGGCCTCGGGCCGCCCGCCCAGCGGCGGTGCGTCGACCGCGCCCTGGCGACAGGTGAGGCTGTCGTCGGAGTAGCGGACCTTCATCATCTCGTCGCAGATCTGAGTCAGCGAGAGCGTGGGCCAGCCGTACCACAGCGCCAGCGCCGGAACGGTCAGCGAGCCCTCGATGACCAGCGCGACCAGGCAGACCAGGATGCCGCGCTGCAACCAGCGGTGCATCCGGGCGAACGGCGCGGTGGTGCCGGGCGGCAATGGGCGATCGGGAGGTGTTGCGGCAGTAGAATTTTCGGTACTCATGAATTCTCCTGGTAACCGGATTCACGGGGTGAGGTCAGTCGGAGAAGATCTCGCGGTTGACCGTGTGCAGATAGGGGATCGCCAGGAACGGGGTGATGTAGAAGATGTCGTACAACCACCAACCGGTCACCGGCAGCACGATGCCGTGGAATCGGACGTCGGCGTACATCGTCATGTTGACCACGTAACCGACCCAGATCACCACGCCGAACCAGCAGGTGACGATCAGCCACTGATGACCCCACCGCTTCATCTGCAGGAAGGCGATGGCCGCGGCCACGCGCATCGGGAAGACGGTGAAGATCAGCGCGACCTCCCAGCCCTTCTCGCCTGGAGCCGCCGAACCGCCGATCCACATCTCGTTGTAGTGCCAGAAGTATCCGGCGTCGACGAAATTGCCCCACGCGGTGAAGAACACCCGCGTCACGATGGTGTGGCTGGCGCCCAGGTCCAGCACCCAGCCGATGCTGTTGAGGAACGCGTCGAGGATGACCAGATATCCGATCAGCGTGACGATCAGCGGCCGCACCGACAGTCCGTCGCGTTGTGCCTTGCGCTGCAACCACATTCCGCGCAGGAACAGCGGCAGCCCGACGAAGCCGAAGATGAACGTGCCCATCAGGGCGGTGCCGCCGGTGAGCCAGCGATCCGCTCTGCGCTGGGCGCGGCGGCTCGCGTCGTGGTGTTCGTCGTATCCGGACGGGTCGTGCGCGCGGGCTCTCGTGGTGCCGCGGCGCAGGGCGAATGCGGGCATATTCATCGGTCCACCTACCAGTCCCGGGTCAGATACATGTGGATTTGAATGAGGAACATCGCCAGCAGGAAGCCGTAGATGGCGATCTGGAAGACGATCAGCGCGCGGCGGCGCTGGCGGTCCTGGTCGTTCATTCGAGGGTTCCTCCCGGCGTGAGCAGACTGGCCACCGCGATTTCGCGCAGGCCCTGGACGATGGCGCCGTCGCTGCTGAGCGGCGCGAGAATGCATGCCTGCGCTGCCTCGAGTTCGCCGGCGCCCGCGGCGATCAGGCGCGCGGCGGCGACCAGGACCCGGGTGGAGGGCGGCTCGAATCCGAACACCTCGTCGGCTGTGCGAATCGTGCCGGCGCAGTGCACGAGTCGGGTCGCGACCGCCGCGTTCACCGCGGTCTCCGCGACGATCACCTCGGCCTCGCGATCGGGCGGCAGATAATCCATCGAGAGGGTGACGAAACGTTGCCGGAAGGAGGGTTTGAGCTCCTTGAGCGAGCTGCGGTAGGCCGGATTGTAGGAGCAGACCAGCATGAACGGCCCCGGCGCGGGCACCACCTCACCCGCGCGGTCCAGGAACAGGGTGCGCCGGTGGTCGGTGAGCGAATGCAGGATGGCCAGCGAATCGTGCCGGGCCTCGACGACCTCGTCGAGATAACAGATCGCCCCGGATTTCACCGCCCGGGTCAGCGGGCCGTCGGTCCACACGACATCACCCCCCGAAACCAGGAACCGGCCCACCAGATCCGCGCTGGTCAGGTCGTCGTGACAGCTGATGGTGACCACCGGACGGTCCAGCAGACGGCCCATGTGCTCGACGAATCGGGTCTTTCCGCAGCCGGTCGGCCCGGTGAGCATGACCGGCATGCGCTGCTGATACGCCCATTCGAACAGCCGCACCTCACCGGCGGTGGCGATGTAGAGATCGGTGGTCATAAGCATTCCTCGAGTTCAGTGGGCGACCAGTTCGCGGTGGATGCGGGCCAGCGCGCGAGGCAGTTCCTCGACCCGGCGGATCCGCTGGGATCGGTTGGGGCCGAACACTTCCGGGAGCGGATCGACCCGGACCGGTCCCACGGCCAGGTAGTAGATGGAGATCCCCGCCTCTTCGGCCTCGGTGACCGCGTGCGCCACATCGGCCCACGCGTAGCGGCCCTCGTACCCCTCGTCGGACATCAGGCCGTCCCCGATGACGATCAGCAGTCGCCGTCCGGCGGGCCGGTCCAGCAGCCGCCGGGTCAGATGCCGCACGGGCGCGCCCAGGCGGGTGTAGCCGGCGGTGGTCAGATGCAGCTCACCGGGATCCACGAAGTGGCGCTCGTGGAAATCCTTCAGGCAGCGCACTTCGACCCGATGGCGGGTGTTGCCGGTGAACACGAACAGCCCGTGCGGTTCTCGCGCGAGGGTCATCGCCCGCGCGAGGGCGTCGGCGCAGGCCAGTTCCAGGCGGAAGGTGCGACCGCCGTGGATGCCGAGCGAGGAACTGCCGTCCAGCAGGACCGCGGTGGTCACATCGCGCGAGTGCGGCAGCAGGTCGCGGAAGACCCGGGGTTCGGGCGCCGGACCGCAGCGGGTGTCGAGGTAGTGGCCCACATACCGGTCCACGTCCAGGTCCGAGCCGTCTTCGAGGCCGCTGCGCAGGGCGCGGTGGGTGTGCTCGGTGAACCAGCGACGGATCTCGGGAGAGACCGGCGTGACCGGATGCGACCGGGACGGGTGAGTGCGCTCGAGGACCGAAACATGATCGTGCAGAAAGCTTTCGGTCCACAGGTTCCACTCCGGGTACGGCAGGCCGGGACGTTGGTCCGCGCGTATCTCGAGGTCCTCGTCCCCGGGACGGCTGGGCGGGGGCAGGTTGACGTTGCGGCTGCCGCCCTCACCGCCGACCGGTATCGACATCACGCGCTGGGCGTCGCTGCGGTGCGAGGTCCACGGCATCCGGGCGTAGGCCCGGCGCGCGGCCGCCGCGAGTGCGCCGCGGGCAGGCGCGGCCAGCGGAAGCGCGCCCAGCAGGGGATGGGCGGGCAGCGTGGCGCGGGTGCGAGCCAGTGCCAGGGCGTGCGCGAGGATGTCCGGGCCCGCCAGGTCGTGGTCGGCGAGTTCGAGACGGGGGAGTCGGCGACGCAGTTCGACCATCAGGCCCGGCAGGCGCTCGGCGATCCAGCCTGCGGCCACCCCGCCCTCCACGAGGGAGAGCGCTGCGCGTTCCCGGGGGGAGAGCTCGTGCAGCGGATACCGCGCGATACGATCCTTGGAGGGTGAACATTGTAGTGCCACACCGCAACTGAACGTTGTAAGCGTCCAGTCCGGTGCGACGGACGGATAGGGAACGTGGACCAGTCGGCGGGTGGAGTTCAGGCCGAAGCCGCGGCGTTCGCCGGTGACCAGCCGCACGCCGTCGCGGCGGCGGCCGGAGAAGGCGACGGCCGTGAGCGTGCAGGTGCGTTCGATACCGAGTCCACGGTTGATGTCGGAGGCGGTCATGGTGAGCTCCCCGGGGTGGATCCGCTCGCGCGGGCCGGGAAGCTCAGAAGGTGTTGATGTTCTTCATGATCCAGTACCAGAAGGCGATGACCAGCAGGACGACCACCCAGACGAGGGCGATGCGAGCGAGATCCAGCAGCATGGGGGTGGCTCCGTATCGGTGCGGTGGGGTGCGGGGATTGCGGCGCGGCCGGTGCGGTGCGGTTCATCGCGGCTCCAGACTGCGCAGGACGGTGATCAGATAGTTGTCCAAGGCGGTGGCGCGCAACGCCTTCGAGGTCGAGGTGGTGGTGAGCATCGCGTACAGGCCCAGCAGGAAGAACACCGCGCTGTGATAGGGATCCACGGCGATCTGGGCCTCGCCGTGGTCGCGGGCGCGTTCGATCTCCTCCACGACCAGCACGATCATCCGGTGATCGCGCCACTCGTCGTCCAGTGGGCGCGCGGGGGAGAAGTGGATGGCCAGCAGTTCCTTGAACAGCACGCTGCCCAGGCGTCGCTCGAGTCCCAGGATCAGCGTAATCGCCTTCTGCAGTGCGGATTTCAGATCGTGTGGGGTGGCCAGGAACCGCGCGAGTTCCTTGGCGATACGGGCCTCCTCGCGGGCTTCGAGTTCGAGCAGTACGTGTTCCTTGGCCGGGAAGTGGAAGTAGAAGGTGCCCCGGGCCACGCCCGCCGCCTCGGCGATCGCGCCGATATCGGCATCGGCCATGCCGACGCTCTTGAACTCCCTGATCGCCGCATCCAATACGCGCTGACGTGTGCGCAGCCGCTGGGCCTCGCGTCCGGTGGGCTTGTCCTGAACTTCGCTCATAGCCCGATTTCTAACCTCTGTTACTGATACGCGTCAACGAACGAATGCGCGGAATGACTCGAGTGAGCCGGGAAATCCTCTCCCGCTTACGGTTTCGCCAGTGCGAGCGGAGTACTCGTCGGCGTCGTCATCGATACTGACAGACGTCACTGAATCACGTCAACGGAATCGACGGATTGGCCGAAATCGATTACCGCCGTTGAGATATCGCGTGAACAGCAAGAAGCCCGACGGTCGCGCATATGCGCGCGAGCGCCGGGCGGTGGGCCGGAACGGAGTCCGGTGGGGGTGAGGGTGCGGTCAGGCGACCATGTCGTCCGGTTCGAACGGGGCGAAGAACGCGCTGATGCCGGTGGCGCTCAGGGCGTCACCGAGGGCGACGAAATCGAACGCCGTCCCGCCGGGCCCGCGACCGGCTCGCAGGAGCGCCTCGTGGCCGCCGTCGGCGATCAGCGCGCGATGCAGCCGGATCAGATCGGGATCCACCACTCGGCCGTTCGTCTGCGCACGGCTGATCATCAGGTGCAGGCACAACTGCTGTGCGGGCGTGTCGGGATTCGGATCGCCCCCCTCGTCGAGTCTGCGCAGCAGACCGGTGAACGTCTGCTCGATGTAGTACAGGAAGACCGGCCGCGGGCTGTGCAGAATTCTGGTGCGCACATCGTGGGCCAGCGTCTCACCGGCATCGATCAGGGCTTGTGCGGATCGGGGTGTGAGACCGGGGATTTCGCAGTCACTCATCAGCTCTCCTTGCGCGACGGCGCCGTCTCCGGCGCGGTCCCGAGTGGACGGTGACCGCCCTCACCTCCGTTGGCTGGTTAACTGTAACCAATACAGTTACTTGCGGCAAGAGCTGGGGGAGAACCTGGCAGGTCAGGCAGGTTTTTTGCCGTGAGGAAATGCTGTTCGGAAGGGCCAGTGTGCCAAGAGTGTGCCAACGCGCGGGGCGCTGCTTCGGATCACCCGAAAAGTGTTGTCGCGGCTGTCTTCAGGTCCTCGGGCTGTGCGTCGGAGTAGATCCTCAGCGAGACTGCTGGGTCGTGGCCGTGCCAGGCGGCGACGATGTGCACCGGGATCCGCATCGCGAGCATGAGTGAGACCGATGTGTTCCGTAGTCCCTCGAGCAGGATACGACGGAGCCCGGCTTTCTTGCGGATCCGCTGGAATTCGGCGGAGTACCAATTCGGGGCAACCGGCGTCCCGTCCGCGTGCGTCGCGATCAGGCGATCGTCGGACCACGGGATGCCCAGGGCCAGGCATTCGGCCTTCTGTGCGGTAAGGCACCGGATCCGGTATCGGCAGCACGGTTGTCACTCAAGCAGATCAGCGCCGCACTCACTCGCGCCTCTGGAAAGAAGAAGATCGTCGCGGCCCGGTTCGTCCACAACGACCGGCTTATCGACGCTCTCCTCCGCCAGGCGTTCAGTTCCCTGACCGTCTCACCAGGCGCACGTGCCTACTACGACAAACATCGCTCCCGCGGCCTCGAACACCGAGCCGCGCTACGCCAGCTCGCCAACCGCCTCGTCGGCATCCTGCATGGCTGCCTCAAGACCCGAACCGTCTACGACGAGACCGCCGCGTGGTCCTCACACGCCGAAGAAGCCACTGCTGCTTGACATTCAAGCCCCTGGGATGTCTTTTTTCGCTCGCACCGACGCCGCGTCGATCACCGCACGCGACCAGTCGATCAAGCCCTTGCTACCCAGCGCATCCAGCACAGCCCGGTGTAATCGCCGCCAGAGATCATAACGGCCCGCGTTGCATGTCGGCAGCGGTGGTTGCCAACAGTCACGGGAATACTACTGGCGCCGATCGCAGGTGTCGCGACCGGCGCCAGGAAACGGACGTGTCTCTATTTATTGGGCAGGCCGGGCGGGCATCGGCGAATTGATCGTGGTGAGATACTGAATCGCGGCCGCGATGGCGATCGGCGCTGTCACAAACAACTGGCCCGCGACAGTCCCGAGAGCAGCAGCGGCGATCATGCCGCCGATGCACCCGACGGCAGCGGCCGGAATGAACGCGCCGAACAGCCCGATGATCGCGGCCGTGGCCACCGTCGCACCCGCGATACCGCCGAGCAGGCAGCCTATGGCCGCGCCGCCGACGGTGCCGACCGCGCCACCGATCACCGCACCGGTGGTGATGGTGCTCGCCAATCGGGACCAGGCGGACTGCTCCCGGTCATACTGGTTCTTCCAGGGCGCCTGATCTTCGTAGGGCAGCGCCACGGGTCGATAGGTGGCATGTGCGAGATCGAATTCCGGGGTCAGGGTGGCGGTGTGATCTTTAATGGCCGCCGCGATCGGAAATACGAAATCGTCCACTCGGAAGGACAAATCGGTACCGGCGAGCACCTTGCCGCTGGTAGATTTTATCTTGAATGCTCCGTCCTCTATGGCCATCGAGCCTCCGTCGGTCCGGATGACCGTAGAACCGTTGGACGGCTTCGCTGTGTAATACACCGGCGCGTCCACGGCGTTCGGACTGGCGCCGGCGGTGGCGGTGGGGGCGCCGATGGCACTCACCACCAATGCGGATACAACAAATTTCCTCATCGTGTTTTCCTTCTCGAGGTGCCCTCGAACTGTGATGGTCGAGAGTCGATTACGATCCCGGCGCGCGGGACGAGCGACGTTGATGAATCGGTCCGGCACAGCGGGCCGAGAATCAGCTACTCAGGGGTGGCCGGTGACAAGCCGAGTCGGGGTCGCGAGAGCATTTCGCTTGTGTCGCAGAGCGTGGAGAATCGCGATGATCGTGATCGCCAGTCCCACGGCCGCGGAGACCGACCAGGTCATCTCGTAGCCCCTCTCACTGACGACCCCTGCCGATCGTGCGGAGGTGAGGAGGGCCGAGATCGCCGCACTGCCGACGGCGCCGCCGACCACGGAGGCCAACTCGTACATGCCCTGCGCGACGCCGGCTTCGCTGGGGGGCGCGAGTTCGGCGACCACGGTCCTGGTGGAGGCGATGATCAAGCCGGCGCCGGCGGAACTGAGGACATGGCAGGCGATGAACGCGGCGGCATCGCGGTGGACCACGATCATCCCGGTATAGCCGGCGGTGACCATCAGCGCGCCGCACGCCATCATCCACCGAAACCCGACGATCCTCCCGAACCGTGCGGTGCAGGCAGCGAGTACGGTCGTGCCCAGGATGCCCCCGCCGATGACGAGGCCGACGATCGACGCGTTCAGTCCGAGCCCGTAGCCGACCTTGTGGGGCGACAACGACAGATAGGTGGAGAGCGCGACTTGGCCCCCGATGCCGCCGAAGTAGAAGCCGACGCCGATCGCGTAGGGCGGCAGCAGCTGGGGGCGGAACAGTACTCGCAGGTCGACCAGCGGTTCGCGCATGCGCAGTTCGGCCACGATCCATCCGGCGATGACCGTCACGCCCCCAGTGATCGCGCCGATGGTGGCGGCCGAGTGCCAGCCCCAGGTGGCGCCCTGGTTCACCCCGAGCAGCAGGCTGGCCAGCCCGATTCCGAACAGAACGGCTCCCGGCCAGTCGACTCGGCCGGCGTGCACGGGGGTGGGCTCTGCTCGCCGGCCGGTCCACAGCAGTCCGAACCCGACGACGGTGCCCACCGCGGGAAACCACAGTGCCCAGGACGGCCCATGCCCGGGCCGCGCTAGCATTCCGGTGGCGAGCAGGCCGACCGAGGCCCCGAAGCTCAGGACCGCGTTGACGTAGGCGTATCCGCGTCGGCGAATGTCCGCGTCGGCGAACCGTGTCTGCACGACGCCGAACGTCAAGGGCAGGAGCGCCGGGTACGTGCCCTGCAGAACCCGGCCCACCAGGAGGACCGGGAACGTGGGGGCAACCGCGATCAGCACCGATCCCAGAGCGACCAGGCCGACGACGAGACGCAGGATCCGCCGATGACCGTAGAGATCGCCGAGCCTGGCGAACAGCAGCGTGGAGGATGCGCCGGAGACCGTGAACATGATCAACGCCAAGGACAGCGTGCCGACCTGGAGGTGATACCTGTGGGCCAGGCTCGGGTACAGCGGGATGAAGTACATCTGGACGATGCCGCTGAACAATTGGATGAATAACAGACTCGTGAGCGCGGGCCAGAAGGTGCTCCGCACGGCCGTCGATGGGGTAGCTGTTGTCATTGCTGCTCAATCTCGTACGGGTTTAGCGGGGTTCAGCTCATGGGAGGGTGCTCGCGACGTGGAAACGCCTGCTGGAAGGCGGACGCCAGACGAAAGATCTGGGCTTCTGCGCGGGGTGGGCCGATGATCTGCAGTCCAACCGGCATGTCGTCGATGAAGCCACAGGGCACGGAGACCGCCGGAAGACCCAGAAGGTTGCACAACACGGTATGACTCGTGTAGGTGACGGCGTACTCGGCTGGCCGGCCGGTCCAGTTCTCATCCCACGTACTGACCGTCGGCGCGATATGTTGACTCGTCACCGATAGGAGCAGGTCGTACTCGCGGAACAAGGTCCGGAACCCGTCCAGGTTCCGGGCGCGCCATTCGGCGGCCTGCTTGTATTCGGCCGGGTCGACGGGGGTCGCGGGCGCCTTGCCCGATCCGACGTCGATCGAGTACACCTCCGGTTCTCCCGGGGCCGGGCCGCCACCGCGATTCGCAGGTTCCCACGTCTGATCGGTCGATTCCACGGTCGCGCCGAGGTCGCGCAATCGAAAAGCGCTCTGCCGAACTAATTCGATCACCCTCGCGCTTTCCGCCGAGGCTTCCCGCGAGGCATACCCGAAGTCGTCGGTCCATGCCAGCCGCATTCCCGCAATCCCGTCGGTGAGGGCCGCAAGATAGTCGCCGGGCTCATCGGTGATGCAGATATAGTCACGACCGTCCGGGCCGGCGAGAACCTGGGTCACCAGCGCGGCGTCCCGCGCGGATCGCGTCAGCGGGCCGTTGGTCGCGCTGAACCGCAACGAGGGCCGGGCGTAGTTCACGTGCGGAATCAGCCCACGAGTGGGGTGGACGCCGAAGATCCCACTGTATGCGGCGGGCAGCCGCGTCGACCCGCCACCGTCGCTGCCGATTGCGACCGGGAGAAGCCCCGCTGCGACGGAGGCGGCGCCGCCGGAACTGGACCAGCCGGGAACGCGGCCGGTATCCCACGGGTTACGTGCCTCGCGATCCCAGTTGTAACTGGACATCAGCGCGGCCTCGGGGTTGGTCTGCGCCGTGGGCGCACCTCCGGTGCCTTGCATGGTGTTGGTACCGACGACGATCGCGCCCGCGGCACGAAGGCGTTCCACGGCGATGGCGTCGTACTGCGAAATACCGGATTCGCCCTTCCTCGGAAAGCTGTAGGGAAGGCCGGCCACCGCCAGATTTTCCTTCACCGAAACCGGAACCCCGTGGAGCGGACCCAATGTCTCGCCGCGCTGGCGAGCTGCGTCGGCGACCTCGGCCTGGCGACGGACGGTGTCCGGATCCAGGTGTGCGAACGCCCGCAACTGCGGATTCAGCTTCTCGATACGGTTCAGGAAGTGGTCGACCACCTCCACCGACGAGACGTCACCGCGCCCGATGAGCGCGCGGAGTTCCCCTGCGGATAGCCAGGTCAGTTCTTCACTCATACGACTGTCCTGCACCTTTCGACGATGCGATAGATTGACCTACTCGGTCAAAGTATTCAAACTTTGACTTGGTCGGTCATACTTGTCAAGTGGTGGCAGGTGCGAACAAAGAAAATGGACGGATGATCGAAGCCGACGCGGTCGATCGGATCGACACCTCTGCGGCGTTGAGCCCAGGCTGGCGGGAACGGCGCCTGCGGGTGGCTTACACCATCCAGCAGGCTGCCTTGAAGTTATTCGCCGAGCGCGGGTACCCCCAGGTGACGGTGCAGGACGTCGCCGCGGCGGCCGGGTGTTCCCTGCGGACCGTCAGCAGGCACTTTCCGGCCAAGGAGGATCTGCTGCTGGACTATGAGCGCCAGAAGAACCGGATTATGCTCGACGCGTTCACCGCGATCGCTCCCGCTCGAGACCCGGTCGCCGCGATCTGGTCCGCGTGGACCGCCCTTGCTCGTCAGCGCCGGGCTTCCTGGCCTGAATATCTCCTGTGGCAGCAAGCTGTAGCAACCGCGCCGGAGGTGATGGACCGGGCAAGCGGCGAACGGCGCAGGATGTTGGAACAAGCACTCGCAGGCATCATCGAAAGGTCGTTCGGTGCGTCGCCCGCGTTCGATATCCGCCCGCAGACGATGGCGGCCGCGCTGGCCGCGGCCAACTCGGCCGTTGTCGAATTCTGGGTGCGAAGAGGCGGCAAAGATGACCTTGATGCGCTCTATCGTGCTGCGACCGAGCAACTTGCCGAGTTGGCCTTCACGATCACCTCCCAGGGTGGCTCACCGATGGGGGCTGCCGCGGGATCGCCGGTCCAGATGCACGGCGGCCGGTAATCGCCGCCGTGCGACGACGCTGGCTCAGCCGATGGAGAATCCCGCGTCCACAGGGAGGGAGACCCCGGTGATCCGCTTCGCCTGATCCGAGACGAGGAACGCGACGGCGTCGGAGATATCGCTGGGCTTCAGGATCGCGATCGGCGGCGCGTTCTGTATCTGTGCGATGGAGTTGTCGCCGCCCGCGACCGCCTCCTGGGCGAGCCGGGCCATCGCCTCGTTCATCGTCATTGGTGCGGCGGCGAAGCCGAAGAAGAAGGGGACGGATTCGGCGCGGCCGAAGCGGTGGTCGTTCACGCCGGAGTACAAGCTGGCGATCGTGGCCGAGTACGACATGCTGACCGAGCCAGGCGCACGGGGTGCGCTGCTGCGGCGGGAAGGCCTCTATCACTCGCACATGATCGAGTGGCGGCGGGCGCGGGATCCGGGCGCGTTGAATGCTTTGGCTGCCAGGACAACCGGTCCGAAGCCTGCGAAGACCGGGGCCGAGAAGGGGAACGAGCGGCTGGCCGCGAAGCTGGCGCGAGCGGAAGCTGAGCTGGCCAAGACACGGAAGGCTTTGCAGATTATGGGGAAAGCGCACGAGCTCTTGGCTCGAGATTCAACCCTTCTTCTGCTCTCCCCGCGGTTTCTGCATGTCTGTTTTGCGAAGTTCTGAGCCGAGTTGGTAGCGGGGTGCTGGAGTGTTCCCCCTTCCTGGTGGCCGCCCGGGACCAGGATGAGTGGTTTTCGGCAGACGGGCCGGGGTGCCGATCCGGACATGCAGATGACGAAATGAGCGTCGGACACGGTTGGGGGTCAAGGGTTTTCCGGGGCGGGTTCGTCGTTCCCAGGGGCGCCGTAGGTCGGCGGTCAAGGTGCGAGCGAGGCGGAGCTGGGCGTATACGGCGATCAGCAGCCAGGTCCAGCGCATTGCCTGCTCGGGGTGCCGGACACGAGCCGCAGTCCATCCGAGCTGCGATTTCAGCAGTCTGAACGTGTGTTCCGTGTCGAAGCGGCGAAGATAGGCCCGCCAGTACACGTCCAGGTCAGGTGCGTGCGGTCCGGAATGCCACAGCCATAGGGCGCGATGCGGGTTGCGGCCGTCGGGCAGCCGTTCGGGCCGGACCTCGATCACGGTGCCCTCGATGATCGGAAGGCGGGTGAACAGCTCGGCGTCGAGGCTGGCGAAATATCCTGTGCGCTGGACTTTCTGGTGCATTCGCTGCCAGGCGCGGACCTCGATGCGACCGTATTTCGTGGTGCCGGGCACGATCAGCAGCTGATCGGGTTCGCGTTCGTGCTTCGGAGCGGCGAGTTCGAAGCGCTGCCCGTGAACACCGTTGCGGCCGAGACCGGGTTTGCGAGGTCCGGGCCGCCCGTCGTAGAACACCCTGTCACCTGAAATACGTACCAGCAGTTGCACTTCCGTGCCTTCCAGAGCGTGGGTGAGTGCGGCAGCCGCACAGCCTTGGTCGAGGACGAACAGTGGTGCGGGCCGCTCGCCGGCTCCCTGCCGGTCCTTGACCCGGTCGGCTACTGCGCGGATCTGGTCCGCCGTGGTGCGTACCGGGCACGAGCCCTCCGGGACGCGGTGTGCGTCGACCGCCAGGGTCCATGAGGAGCTGCCCCACTCCAACCCCATTACCCACGGGTAAATGGCGTCGGCGCTTTGTCGAGTCGCGGCTGGATGGATTGACCGATAGCCCGAGGTCGGGGCGGTCGAAAGCCAACACTTCCGCCGAGCTGGATCTCCATCTCATCTGCGACAACTACGGCACCCACAAAACACCCGCCATCAACCGATGGCTGGCAGCTCACCCACGATTCCACCTGCATTTCACCCCCACCAGCAGTTCCTGGCTGAACCTCGTCGAACGCTGGTTCGCCGAGCTGACCAACCGCAAACTCCGCCGATCGGCCCACCACAGCATCGCCGAACTCGATGCCGACGTCATTGCCTGGATCCACGCATGGAACGACAATTCGAAACCGAGCGTTTGGACCAAAACCGCCGACCAAATCCTCGACAGCCTCGCCCACTACTGCCACAAACTTACGGCGCTGAACAGCGACTCAGCACACTAGCGGGCCGCGTTGATGGGTGTTAGCGGTAATGACCATGGGCACCCTGGAAGACGATCCTTGAGGGCACCATGCACGGCGCTTCGGCACTGTCAGACCACCTGGACGCTCGAATGGTCGTCGCTGACGCGTCGGCGACCCCTACGAGTTGGAAGTCAGGACAAGGATGGGATCAGCGATGGGTGAGACTCAACAGGTAGCGCGGTCGGATCCGTGGTTTCGCACGCGATCACCAGAGGAGGCGATTCATGTCTGTAATACTGCCTTCTACCGACATCGGCTGGAACTCCTGGGACCGTCGAGCAGCTTCGGCCTCGCCCAACGAGTTACCCGTGTGGGGCCGATCACCATGGGCGATACCACCTACGAGACAGACGTCGCACTCGGTTTCGACGAAACTCGCGCCAGCTACCACATCTGTGTTCCCCTCAACGGTTGGCTCGAGGCGCGCCATCGGGGCCAGCAGTTGACCTCGAGCCCCACACTGGCCTCGATATACCGGCCCGACGCTGAGATGACGGTGACCCGCTGGCCGGGCGGCAGTCGCCATCTCGCAGTGAAGATCGACCAAATCGCCGTCGACAGAGCACTCGAGACACTGGTCGACAGCCCGGTACATTCCCCCATTCCCTTCACCGCAATACTGCCGCTGAAAGCAGGTGCTGCCCACGATTGGGTGCGGCTACTGCTGATGGCGCATCGTCAGATCGATGGCCTGGACAGCTTGATGCGGCAATCTGTAGTCCGGGAGCCGTTGGTGGAAAGCCTCATACACGGCTTGCTGCTGGTAGCCGACCATCCTTATCGCCAAGCACTCGACGCACGTGCTGAGCCAGCCCGGCCGGCAGCGATCCGCGACGCGATGGCCATCATCGAGGCCGGACCGCACCTGTCGCTCACCATCTCGATACTGGCGAGGCAATGCCACGTCAGTGTTCGCACGATGCAGGAGGGATTCCATCGTCACCTGGGCATGTCGCCGATGGCATATCTCCGTGTTGTCCGACTCCGGCATGCCCACCGCGATCTACGATCCGCGGATCCCTCCCACACCACGGTCGCCTCCATCGCGCGCAGATGGGGGTTCACCCACCTCGGCCGCTTCGCCGCCGCGTACAAAACGATGTACGGCCAAACACCACTGCAAACCCTGCGCGCCGCACACTGATCAACATCGAATGGATGCAGACCAGCTCCCGGAATGCCCGCGCGGATGATCGCACCAGGCTCCTGACCCTCGCGAGGGTTCAACGCAGTCGCGATACACCCGCTCGTATGCACCGCCGACCAGTTGTTCGACGGTGCGTGGTCCGCCCGGCTTACCGCATCGCCCCTGGCATTGCAGTGCGGGTCTACCGGTCGGGCTGCAGCGGAAGCTCGACGACGATCGCTGTCCCTTCCGAGGGGCGGCTGTTGACCTCGATCGAGCCGCCCAGGGCCTGTACCCGGTCACGTAGCCCGATCAGACCCGAACCTCGCGCGGGGTCAGCGCCGCCGGTGCCGTCGTCGCGGATCGTGAGGTGTAGCAGGGCGTCGTGCTGTTCGACGGTGACGTGCGCGTGTGAGGCGCGGGCGTGTCTGGTGGTGTTGGTGAGCGCTTCGGACACGACGTAGTAGGCCGCAACCTCGATCGGGTCCGCCCAGCGGGTTCCGGTCCGGATATCGAGTTCGACGGGGATCGCGGCGCGGCGGGCGAGGGTGCGCAGGGCCGGGCCGAGCCCGCCGGTGGACAGGATCGCGGGGTGGATGCCGCGCGCCATCTCGCGGAGCTCCTCGGTCGCCTCGGTGAGCTCGTGGGTGATCCGGCCGATCTGGGTCTGCAGCTTGGGCAGCTCCGCGGGCACCATAGCTTGGGTCAGGCGCAGCTCGAGGCCGAGCGCTATCAGTCGCTGCTGGGTGCCGTCGTGCAGGTCGCGTTCGATCCGGCGCCGGGCGTCATCGGCGGCCGCGACGATCCGGGCCCGGGAGGCGGTGAGCTGGGCGCGGCTGTCGGCGTTGGCGATCGCGGTCCCGATGAGTTCGGTGAAACCGGCCATGCGCTGTTCGGTGTCGGCCGGGAAACGTTCGCCCTTGGCCCCGATGGCGATCGCGCCCCACAGACGGCCCTCGACGACGATCGGAACCGCGACCCCCGACCGGATTCTCAGCCCGCGGATGGCGTCGCCGTACGCGCCGGGGGCTTGGCCGATGTCGTCGAGGCGAGCCGGGCGGCCCGTGCGCAAGGCGCCTGCCAAGGCCAGCGGCGGCTCGAGGTTCCAGCGGCTGCCCACGGGCATCACGTCGGCGTATGCGCCGGTGCCGGCGACGAGAGTCGCCGCGCCGTCGGGATCGAGGCGGACGATGACCGTGCCGTCGGTGGCCAGGACGTGACCGATCTCTTCTGCGACGGCGGCGAAGACCTCGGCCGGTGGCATCCCGCGGGCGACCAGCGTCGCGACGCGGCGCAGGGCCGCCTGTTCCTCGGCGAGCATGGAAAGTTCCTCGCGGCTGGCGGCGTTCGCGGTCGCGTGGGTTTCGGCTTCGCGGGTGCGGCGTGCGGCCAGGCCGACGGCCGAGCTGACCACGCCGGCGACGAGGACGAACACGACCAGGGCCACCACGTCGTTGAGGCCGCCGACGGCGAAGCTGTCCGGCGCGATGAAGTAGTAGGCCAGCAGCGCCGCGGCCGCGGCCGCGGCGGCCAGCGCCGGAACCAGCCCACCGACCAGCGCCACCACCACGACGGCGAGCAGGTAGAGCAGCATCTGGCTCGGCAGGTCCAGGACCTCGCGGAGCTGGGCCAAAACCATTGTCAGCAGGAGCAGAACGACCAGCCCGGTCAGCATCCCGGCGAGACGGCGCTGCGGGGACAGCCCCGCGCGCAATGCAGGCAGCCGTCGTCGAGTCACGGCAGGCTCGGGAGGGATATGCACGTTGAGGTCGCCCTTCCGGTTGGTAGGAGGCGGCAGCGCCGATTCCCGGCCCCATCAGCAACTGGGCCCCTGGGGGCTACTAGACATCGCAATGACTACGGTAGGCGCGCCTGTACATCTACTGCCGCTCCGGCAGCCACCACCGCTCAACGGGTACGTGCCGAACCTGAAGGTCGGGCAGGTGGCGTTGCACCTGGCGGCGCGGGAATTACGATGACTCGGTCTCGAGGCTCCATAGTGGGCGAGGTTAGGCAAGCCATCGGCGGGGTTCCACCAACCGCTCGTCGATCCACGCTATTCGGCTAACGATTCGCGTTTGGCGGACGATGTCGCAGCCTGCCGCAGGGTGATCAGAGGTGTTTGTCGAATACGGATGCGCCCACGCACCTTCTGGCGCCTCAGATCCCGCACGACGGCTTCCTTGGCGGACTCCTGATGCGCAGTAAAGGATTCATCCGAGATAAGCGCAGGGGCCAGATCACCGATAACAACCATCAGAACCGAAGAGACGCTTCAAATCTCCACTCAGCCGAACGGTGCGAGTCCTATCCCGAGCGTGGCTCGGTCGTGTGCGCGACCTCAGCCGCCGATCGACCAGATGTGCGGATCCCTGTCGCCGTGCACCGTCGCCGACCGGAATGGTCTCCTCATGGGTCGGGCCATTCTCGTTCCGGTCGGACTCGTCCTTCGCTCCGGACAGTGGTACTGCGGTCATTGCCCGGACCCTGAACCTCGCATCCTCGTGCGGTTTCGACGTCGTCTGTGTACTCGATGCGGACCCGCGGCACGCCGGCCTGTGCTATCGCCAACTCGATCGCGGCGCCCGAGCGGACCGGATCCGCCCGGGGCAACGAATGACCGGCCTCGGCGACGAGTTCGAAATCCGCCTCGATCTTGTCGGCCAGGCGCTGGCACTGCGTCGCGGGCACGACGCCATCCCGTTCGGCGCCCAGGACCACCGTCGGAACCGAGCGCAACGTACCCACGATCTGGGGCGCCAGATAAAAGTAGTCCAATGCGGCGAGAAGGTCGGACAAGACCCGCGGATCACCCTTTTGGCGGCCGGTGGCGAACTGGGCGCGTGATCCGTAGCGTCGACTCATCGCCCGGAAACGCGATTCGAGAACCCGATGGACAACCGCATCGAGCGCATCGAATTGTCCGGTGCGGGTGCTGCGCAGCGCGGACGTTACCGGTCAGCGCTGCGGTGTGAATCCCCGAAGTGCAGCAGCGCATGTCGCTGCCCACCAGAGTTTGTCGCGGTCCGCTGGTTTGTCGCGATCCGCTCGGCGAAGCGCCACTGTCCGTTACAGCGCTCGAAGCGGTCGAGGTAGCGGCCGATGAGGACGGGTTGGCGTGGTGTGCCCGACGCCGCCTGATACACGGTCCAGTACGCATGGCCGACAGCCGTGCCAGCTACCTCATCGACCTCGAGCCTGAGGTTGGTGATTTCGTAAGTGGTCGTGGATCGGCAGTCCTCCTCGGCGTTGATGACGGTACGGGCGAGCGCCTCGCCCCATTGCCCGTGCCCATCGCGGGCGGTCGTGTCGTCGAAGGGGCACAAAGCGTCAGCGACCAGTTCGCCGAGCCCGGCGATGTCGACGTCGTCGTGGAGAAGCGCATACGACGAGATCAGGTTCTCGATGGCTCGCTCGCTTGACACCGAGATGTGGTTTGAGGTGGTCATGATGGTCCTTTCTGGTGCTGTCACAACGCTGCCCGAGAGCTGAGAAACATCTCGTTGACACCGAGGAGGCCGCCGCTGGTGGCGTCGAGGGTCTGAAAATCCGGAAGGCGCACTAGATGTTGCACAACGACGAGGCTAGGTAGTCCGTCGGCGCGATTCCTCCGACCGCCCGTCGGTCCGCGTTATGTGGCCGATGATTCGCGTTTGGCGGGCATTGTCGCCAATTTGCGCTATCGGTGATGCCAGCGCGTGCCGACATCGAATCGTCTGTAGGTGTTTGGGGTGGCCGGCCTGGGGCTGGCTGGCAGGGTGGTGCTGGTTCTTCGGGCTGAGTGTGACTCGTGAATCGTCTGACCCCGTTGTGGGTGTCATTCCCGGGAGTTGTCCAATCAGCTCGAAGGGCCGGCGCCGCCCCGGCCCACCACGATGGCCCGATCAGAAGCTTGCCCAACCGAATCGGTTGTGGCTCATTGGCTTCGGCGCCGTAGGCCTGCGGTCGGAAGTCTGCCTGATCGACGGCGCCGAATCCAGTGGGATCTGGACCTCGCTGTCATCTCCGAGGTTCGGCTGGCGTATTTCCCCCGCCCGTTACGGTGCGGTCGGGTTGTCGTGGTTGGGAGGTTGCGCGGTGGATTGGCGCACGATCAGCTCGACGGGTTCGGTGACGATTTCGGCAATGGGTTCGGTGGGTTCGCGTTGTGCGAGTAGTTCGAGGGCTCGGTGTCCGAGTTGTTCGAGCGGCATTCGTACGGTTGTGAGGGCCGGGACGAGGTGGCTGGCGAGTGCCATGTCGTGGACGGCGATGACCGAGATGTCGTGGGGGACGGATAGCCCTCGCTCATGGATGGCGTGTAGGACGCCGACAGCGGAGGCGACGTTGGCGACGAATACTGCGGTGGGGGGGTGCGGGATCGACAGCAGTTCCTGCATGGCCGCGGCGCCGCCCGCGGGTGTGTAGTCGGCGTGGGCGATAAGGCCGGGGGTGGTGGGCAGTTGCGCGGCGGCCATGGCGGACAGATATCCGGCGCGCCGGCGCTGGGCGGTATCGGCCCCGGCTGGGCCCGCGAGGTGGGCGATGCGCCGGTGTCCGAGGGTAACGAGGTGGTCGACTGCGAGGTGGCCGGCGCGTTCGTCGTCGAGGATGACATATCGGGGTGAGCCTTCGGTGTGTCTGTTGACCAGTACCCAGGGGATTTTCGAGGCTCGGAGCTGTTCGAGTTCGTGTCCGGTTTCCTCGCCGGCGAACAGAAGCCCGTCCACGCGGCCTTGCCCGATGAGTTCGAGGTAGTGGGGCAGGGCGAACCGGACTCCGGCCGAGCTCGCGGTCATCAGCGCATAGCCGAGTTCGCCGGCGGCACGTTCGGCGCCGGCGATGATCTCCGCGTAGACGGGGTTCGCGAAGTCGGGAATCAGCAGGCCGAACATGTAGGCACGCGCGGTGCGCAGACTGCGTGCGGCCGCGTTGGGTCGGTAACCGAGTTTGTCGATGGTCTGCTGCACGCGTTGGCGCGTCTGGGGCCGGATGTTGAGGTTGGGGTCGTTGTTGACGATGCGGGAGACCACCGATCGATCCACCCCGGCCAGGCTTGCGACGTCTTTGAGCGTGACTTTGGGGGGCCGTGCCGGTTTCGATCTCTCGGGCATACCCCACCTTTCGTCCCACTGACCGGGTGCTGCTCACTGTAGATCAGTAATTCGGTATCGCCGGTACGCACGTTGCCCGATCCCGAGCGTCCCGGAAATCACCACCCGCTCCACCCTGGGTTTCGGCGATTTCGGCCGTGCGCCCGCGGGAGTATCGGTCCGTGGGCTGGACGTCGAGATCAGAACAGGCAGAGCGGGTTGACCGGGCACCCGGTGGCGCCGGGGATGCGCAGCGGTGCGACGGTCAGCAGGAATTGGGCGGTGCTCAGTTCGGTGGAGATCTCGACGAGGTCGGTGAGGCGGGGGCAGTCCAGCAGTACCAATCCCATTGCCACCAAGCCTATCTGGTGCAGCGGGAGGGGGACCGTGGCGCTGGGGTAGGGGATCTGTTCGACGCAGTCGCCGCTGTAGACGGCCACTTCGCGGTCGTGCAGCCAGGGCAGGCAGTCGGCGTGCAGACCGGCGCGAACAGCGGGGTTCTCGGTGCCGTGCTCGGCCTCGCGGCGTTCGAGGCCGACGTGGACGAATACCGCGTCACCCCGGGTGATGGTGGTACCGGCCAGGTGTTCGGCGGCCGTGAGGTCGGCGGCGGTGACAACGTCGCCGGGGTCCAGATAGGTGACGCCGCGAACGGCGGTGATATCCAGTAGTACGCCGCGGGTGAAGATTCCGTGGCGCTGGGCGTATATCGAGCCGGCGCGCAGCCCGTCGGGGCGCATGAGGTGTTCGGCGCGGCGGCCGTTGTAGGCGTTGCCGTCCCAGAACACGTGGGTGACGGCGTCGAGGTGGGTGACGGCGAAGCCGTGTGTCGCCAGTTCGATACTGTCCAGTGCCGAGGTGGGCGGGGTGGCGTCGAACAGCATCCGGTGTCGCAGGGGGTCGGTGTTGAGCTGATCGGCGACGGTGGACAGATCGCGCCCGATGGACACGCTGCGGCCGTGGGTGACGAGTGCGGCCGCGGCGGCGCGGGTGTCGTCGGTGATGTAGTTCAAGGTACCGAGTTCGTCGTCGGGACCCCACCTGCCGGTGTTGGAGCAGCGGTCGAACAGGGCTATGAGTTCGTCGTCTGTCATGGTTGGGCTGGTCATGGCCGGGTCCTCGATTCGGTAAGCCGGTGTGCGGGTGGTTGTACCATTTCGAGCACGATCCGGTCGGGATCTTCGAAGTAGCAGGTGTATCCGCCGGCGTTGATCCCGGCGGTGATGTCGTTGGGTGGGGAGTAGAAGGTGACGCCCGCTGCGGTCAGTGCGCGATAGCGGGCGTGGATATCGTCGACGGCCACCGCCAGGTGCGCGGCGCCGGGGTTGCAGATCTGCGCGTCGCCGCGGCTGCCGACGGGCTGCAGGTATTGCACCAGTTCCAGGTCGTGGCTGGACAGCCCGCGGGGCTGACCCGGCACGACCAGCTGGGCGATCCGCAGGTGCGCGTCGGGGTAGCCGACCAGGCGGCGGGTGTAGTCGTTGCTCTGTTCCTGGGTGTGAATCAGCTCGAAGCCGAGTTGATGGGTGTAGAAGTCGATCGAGGTGTCCAGATCGGCGACGGTGAAGCTGAAGTGCCAAACTCCGTGCAACATGGTCTCTCAGTTCATTTCCAGGCCGCCGCAGACGTTGAGTGCCTGCCCGGTGATGGTGGATGCCGTGGGTGAGAGCAGAAACGCTGCGGCCTCGGCGATTTCGGTGGGGGATACGATGCGGCCCAGCGGGATCTGCGCTGCTTGCTGGGCGAACGATTCCTCGGCGGTGATGTGGTTGATCCGGGCGCGGCGCTGGTGGATCGCGCGGGTCATCTCGGTATCGACGACGCCTGGGCAGACAGCGTTGACGGTGATCTGGGATGGTGCGAGGGCCAGGGCCGCAGAGCGCACGAGGCTGATGACACCAGCTTTGCTGGCCGCGTAGTCCGCTGCGGTGGGTCGGCCGCTGCGGCCGGCGACCGAGGCGATCGCGACCATGGCCCCACCGCCGTGGCGTTGCGCGTGTCGGGCAACGGTCTGGAAAAGCAGGAAAGTTCCTTTGAGGTTGACTGACATCGTTGTGTCCCACCCCTCTTCGCTCAGTTCGAGGAATGGCTGATCGCGAATGATGCCGGCCGCCGACACCGCCAGGGTGATCGGTCCGAGATCGTCCTGGGCCACGGCTACCGTGTCGTGCACCTGCTGGCTCGAGGTCACGTCCATCGTGTACGCGTGGGCAAGCCCGCCGGCGGCGGTGATCAGCTCCGCAGTCGCGCGGGCGGGTTCGTCGGCGATGTCGGCGACGGCGACGCGGGCGCCTTGGGTGGCGAGCAGGGTCGCGCAGGCGCGTCCTATTCCGCCGCCCGCGCCGGTGACGAGCACGGTCTTTCCGGTGAAACGGTCCACCGAACCTCCTTGTTCTGGGGCTGATTGAGGGTCAAGGGCAGGTATGCCACAGGGCCAGAGCTGCTTCCACGGCCTGGCGGGGCCGGCCGAGGTAGGACTCGGGGGTCAGTTCTTCGACCGTATCGGCGATGTCGGCGGGCAGTTCGGCACGTATCGCACTGTGCAGAGCCTCCCCGGTGCTGCGGCATCGAGCGGCCGCCAGGTAGACGATGTCGTGGGCTTGTTCGCGGCCGATCCGTTGCGCCAGGCTCATCATGTAGGCCTCGGCCATCACCAGCCCGCCGTCTGCGTTCAGGTTGGCGAGCATGGCTGCGGGAAATACCTGCAGGCCTGTAGTGATCGACGTGGCGGTCCGCAGTGCGGCGGCGCTGAGGCACACCAGTTGCGGCAGCACCTGCCATTCGGCCTGCCACTCGCCGGCGGCACGTTCGTGGCCCGCCTCCATGATGCGAAACAATGCCGAACTCAGTGCGCCGGCGGTGATAGAGGCGCCGATAACCGCTTCGGACTCGATCGGATTGGCCTTCTGCGGCATCGTGGACGAGGCCCCGCGATGATGACCCGACGCCTCGGCGACCTCGCCGATCTCGGTGCGGGACAAGTCGACTACTTCGCGGGCGAACCGAGCACAGGTGCCGGCGAGCAGCGAGCAGACCGCACCGAATTCGGCGAGCCCGTCGCGCGAGACATGCCAGGCAACCTCGGTGGTCGATAGTCCGAGCCGCTGCGCGACTGCGGCGCGTAATGGTGTCGCATGCTCGCCATAGGCTGCGGAGGTACCCGCCGCGCCGAACAGCGACACGACCGCCGCTCTCGTTCGTGCCGCGGCGAGGCGCTCCCGATGGCGCGAAAGTTCGGCAAGGTAGGTGGCCAATTTTGCGCCGAGCGTGGTTGGCACGGCCTGCATCGCGTGCGTGCGCCCGGCGATCACCGTGCCCGCATGGACTCGGGCCAGTGGTGCCAGCGCGTCACCGAACTCACCGAGCAACACACCCAGCCGTTGTGCGGCGGCGTCCAGTTGCACCGCGAGCCCGGAGTCCATGATGTCCTGGGTGGTGGCACCGTAATGCACACGGCCCCGATGAGCGTGCGGTAGCGCCGCATCGATCTGACGGACCAGCGACAGGATCGGATATCCGACAGTGCGGGTCTCGCTCCAGAGCCGATCACGGTCGATCGTGTCGACCTTCGCAGCGATGGCGATCGCCTGCGCGTCGGCGGGTTCGACCACGCCGAGATCGGCCTGGGCGGCGGCGAGCGCCACCTCGACCCGCAGCCACGACCGGATTGTTTCCTGCTCGGAAAAGATCCGGGTCATCGGCTCGTCGCCGTACAGGCCCAGCAGCATCTCGAACCGCTGCGTATTCATCACACTCCTTCGATCACCACACGAGTCAAACGATTGACTCAACGTACGTCGTGCATGCGTGGACTGCAAGGGTTATTGGGAGTTCACATCGGATATTGCGTTTCGCGAAGCCCTGTGTTTAGGTAGGTCAATCGTTTGACTTTCCAGGTGCGGTTACCGTCGTTCACCCAGTGGAGGTGCCTATGACCAACAATCAACTCTCGGCCGATCTGCACGCGATGTGGCGGATCAGAGCGTTCGAGGAGAAGATCCAAGCCCTGCACAAGACCGGTGATATCCCCGGTTCGGTGCACTTGTGCATCGGCCAGGAAGCCGGTCCCGTCGGAGCCTGTGACGCACTCGGCGCGGCCGACGCACTGTTCGCGACCTATCGAGGCCACGGCTGGGCGATCGCTCGCGGAACCCCGATACAGCCGTTGTTCGCCGAATTGTTGGGCCGCGCGACCGGAGTGAACGGCGGCCGCGGCGGTTCGGCGTACTTCAGCGCCCCCGAATACGGGTTCTACGGCGAGAACTCGATCGTGGGCGCAGGCGCCTCGCACGCGGTCGGCGCGGCACTGGCCGGCCGCTACGACGGCACCGGCCGCCTCGCGATGTCGGTATTCGGTGACGGGGCCATGAATCAGGGCGCGGTGTACGAGGCGATGAACTTCGCGGCCGCCTACGGTCTGCCGGTGCTGTTCATCTGCGAGAACAACCGATACTCGGAGCTGACGCCGATCCGGGAGATGGTCGCCAACGAGCAGTTGACCGACCGGGCGACCGCCCTGGGAATCCGTGCTCGCCGCATCGATGGCAACGATCCGGCAGCGATCCGGTCCACCGTCGCCGAGTTCGCCGCCACCGCGCGCGACGGCGGCGGGCCGGGGTTCATCGAAACCATCACCCAGCGGCTGGTCGGCCACTACATCGGCGACGTGCAGCAATACCGCCCGCCCCGGGAACTCGAGGCCGACGCCCTGATCGAGCCGATCGCCGTCGCGACCGCCGAACTCGTCCGCACCGGCGTCGACACCGCACGTATCGAGCGTGCCGCCCGCGAGGAGGTCGCCGCCGCCGCCGCACAGGCACTTACCGATCCGATCGCCGACCCTGCCACCGCGAAGGAGCACCTTTATGCCTGAGCTCAGCTATGCCGCGGCGGTGAACGCCGCGTTGCGCCGTTGCCTGCACGAGATCCCCGAGACCCTGCTCTACGGCGAGGACGTCGCCAAACCCGGTGGCGTGCACGGGGTGACCCGCAGGCTGTGGAAAGACTTCGGCGACCGCGTGTTCGACACCCCGATCAGCGAATCCGCGATCCTGGGCTCCGCCGTCGGCGCCGCCATGATGGGGCGTCGGCCGATCGTGGAGATCATGTGGGCCGATTTCTTTTTCGTCGCGTTCGATCAGATGATCAACCAGGCCGCCAACGTTCGCTACATCTCCCAGGGCCGCCTGACCGCACCCCTGGTGGTACGGACCCAGCAAGGCAATTCGCCGGGCGCGTGCGCGCAGCACTCGCAGAACATCGAAGCGCTGATCACCCACATCCCGGGCCTGCGAGTCGCGATCCCCTCCACCCCGCAGGACGCGTTCGACCTAATGATGTCGGCCGTGCACTGCGACGACCCGGTCGTTGTCATCGACAACCGCACCCTGTATTCGGGCGACAAACAGCAGGTCGTCACCGACGGGCCCGTGGCCTCGATCGGCGGAACCCGGTTGCGCCGCACCGGTCCGGCCGCCACCGTCGTGACCTGGGGCGCCATCACCCACCGGGTGATCGAGGCCGCCGACCGGCTCGCCCGCGACGGCATCGAGGTGACGGTGCTGGAGACACCATGGCTGAACCCGTTCGATCACGACGCACTGCACCACGCGCTGGCAGGCACCGGCGGCAGACTCGCCGTCGTCCACGAGGCCAACACCACCGGCGGATTCGGCGGCGAAGTGATCACCCGAGCCCTGGAAGCAGGCGCCCTGTCCGGCCGAGCGCTGCGGATCGGCACGGCCGACTCCCGCATCCCCGCCGCCGGCGCACTCGCCGCGGCACTGATCCCCGGCACGGACCGGATCTACACCGAACTCGCGCACTTCACCGCGGCCTGACGCCCCGGTCCTGCCTCAACGCGGCCCATGCCGCACGTTCTACCTGGAGTCGACGATGACGACCATCCGCTACCGCGTGTTCGCGATGAACTTCGCAGCCAGCCTGATCAACTACGGGGATCGAGTCGCCTTGTCGGTGGCCGCGCCGTTCATCCTGGCCGAATTCCACTTCGCGCCCGCATTGTGGGGCGTCATCCTGAGCGCCTTCTTCTGGACCTACTCACCCTTCGCGCTGCTGGGCGGGTTCATGGTGGATCGGATCGGCATCCGCAAGGCGTACACGATCTGCATGCTCGCATGGTCACTGACTATTCCCCTGACCGCCGCCGCATGGAACGCCTCCTCGCTGATCGTGGCCAGATTGCTGTTCGGCGCAGGCGAAGGCCCACAAGCTCCGATCAGCACCACCCTGACCGCGAACTGGTTCCCCAAACGGCAGACCTCGACCATGCTGAATCTGGCCCAGTCCGGAACCACGATCGGACCGATCATTGCCACCCCGTTGGTCGTGTGGGCCAGCACCACCATGGGGTGGCGTCCGACCTTCGTCATCCTCGGCGGATTCGGCGTCCTGTGGAGTGCGGCCTGGTGGTTCATCGCCCGCGACCGCCCCGCCGATCACCCGAGTGCCGATACCGCCGAACGCGCCTACATCAACGCCGACCACGACACCACAGACGCCTCGACAACCGGCCCGGACACCACGCCGCGATTCTGGTCACTACTGCGCCAGCCGCACGTGCTGGCGTTGTCGATCGCGTTCTTCGCCTACTCTTGGGTGCTGTTCATGTTCCTCACCTGGTATCCGACGTACCTGGTCAGCGCCCGCGGAGTACGCAAGACCGACCTCGGGGCGATCGCCACGATCCCCTGGATCGCCGCGAGCGCAGGGCTTATCCTCGGCGGTCTTGTCGCCGACCGGCTGGTCACCCGAACCGGCAGTCTTGTGCAGCCGCGCAAGTGGATGATCATCGTTTGCCTCATCGCGGTCGCGGTATGTTTCGGGCCCTCACCATTCGTGCGGTCGCCGACCGTCGCGCTCGTGCTGGTCTGTGTCGCCATCTTCTTCCTCCTGGCCAGCTACCAGTACCAGTCACTGATCGTGGCTCTGACTGCCCCTGCTTACACCGGCCGCCTCGCGGGGACCATCCAAATGTGCTCCACCCTGGCCGGCATCCTGGCACCCATCGTGACCGGCGCCGTGGTCCAGATCACCGGAAGCTACACACCAGCCTTCCTGATCGGCGGAGCCCTCGCGCTCGCCGGAGCCCTGGCAGTACTGATCCTGCTGCGCCGGCCACAACCAGATCCAGCGCCGGTCGCCCCTACTACGGCGGTGGCATAACCCCCCGCAAAACAGGAAGAAGCCATGACTGTACTGGAAATTGCTGTCATACCCGTGAGCACCGATGCGGGCGTACAAGCCGCGCATGCGATCGTCACGGGAGCCGAACTGGTCAACAGTGATCACCGCTGCCGCGGCGTGACGGTCGTCCAGGGCGTCGAAGAGCCCGACAAGATCATCCTGCTCATCGAATGGGCGAGTATCGAAGCCCATCACGCATTCCGTGACGGCAACACCTACCGGCAGTACCGGGCAACAATCCAAGACCACCTATCGGGAACTCCGGCCTTCAGCCATTTCGAAACCCTCGCCCAGCTGACCTGAAACGACGAACAGGATGTCAGCCACTGTCTCGTCGCGGATCTGGGCCGAAGCCGGAAGGCACGACCGTTCCAGTGGCAGATGAGAAACTCCGAAGTGACCGATCGGCCTCGGGTGGCAGAGCACCGGAGATCTCGTCGAACAACGGAGTGTCTTCTTTGGCTGTCGAACAGAGACAGATGGAGCGGACGCTGGCCTTGCCGTATGGAATCGCCTGTAAGTGTTGGTGGTGGCTGGCCTGGGGCTGGCCGGCAGGGTGGTGCCGGTTCTTCAGACCGGGTTTGACTCGTGAATCGCCTGGCCCCGTAAAGGTGTTCTTCCCGGGAGTTGTCCTCTCGGTCTGAAAGCCGGCGCCGCCCCGGCCCACCACGATGGCCTGATCAGAAGCTTGTCCAACCGCAGGAACGGTTGTGGCTCATTACAGGTCTGCCTCGTAGTAACTGTCACCCGGGCCGACGCCGGTCACCCCGGCTGGAGGAGAACACCGCATCGACCATCGTCGCGGACTACTACCGATTCGTCGTCGGCGTCGACAGGCACGCCGCAACACACAGGCACGCCGTCGTCGAATGCTCGCTGAATCCAGTGGCATTGTGGTCCGGTACCACGGCTGAATCTACCTGGCTTGGTCGAGGAAAGCCCTCGTCGACTCGGGTCCGTTGTCGCCCGGACCATCTACATTGACATCGCGCGTTGACTTCGCTGCCGGTCGGGTGTCGGCATCGTTCTTGAAATGTGCTGGGGTAGCGCATATTCCGCCCCAGGCGGCGGGGCCTGTCTGCGAGTCCCACGCGGTGAGCGCTTTGGCTGCCATGAGGTGGATACCTGCGTTGGCGGTGTAGGTCTGCGCGTGGGTGGTTCGGGCGGTGCCGCCGAACCGCTGCACATGCTGGGACCCGACACTACGGCTGTGGTGATATCTTTTGGCCTGCCACACTATCCGCGTCCGTCAGGGGAGCGGGCGAGCACGTCCGCTCCCAGGTCTCCGGCCCGGCCGACCACCTGCACGTCGCTGCATCCATCTCGCCGACACAGCGCCGCGAGAGCATATTCGAAGTCCCTGGGGCTCAACGCGTTCAGGGCCAGCGGGTTCCGCCGCGACTGGCCTACCGTTGCGACCGCGCGACGAAAGCCTGAGCCTACGCAGCAGCGACACGCTCACGCCTGCACCGTAAGACGGTGACGAACCCGAGGGACACCCAGCAAACACACCGCGCCCCACACCCAGACGAGGCCACCGGGCTCGACTGCCACTGCCCAGCCCAGGCGGCTGGCCGGTCCGTTCGACCTCCCGCCCGGCTACGGATATCGGAAACCCCCCACGGACCCGATCATCGGTCACACGCCGGCGGAGAGCATCCTCGAGTCAGCAGAGCGATCGTTCCAGAAGCGTTGGCGGTCGACCTGTTGCGGTCCACCGCGCCGTCAACCAATCGTGCACTCGTGCATCGACCGCACGGCGGCGCGCGGGCGGCCGCGTCCGGATCGTCCATGATTGTGTCGTGGACGAGCGGTGGCCGCTGCGACGAGCGGCCGAGCGGTTCCAGGTCTCGCCCACGACCGCGAAGCGGTGGGCCGACCGCCACCGCGAGCAGGGCGACTATGCCGAGGGTGCCAGACGTGGTGCGCCGCACGCCATTCAATTCGATTCCGCAGATGCAAACATCTGAGATCGGGATCGGTTCGGGCAGTTGCGGGCCCGCACGACCGAGCGTTACGAGGCGGGGCAACAGTGGCGAGGTCAGGGCATGGGCCTGCGCACGATCGCGAAAGAGCTTGGCATCGACCGGAAGACGGCGCGGCGGTTCGCGGCCGCGTCCGATCCGGAAGACGTGATCGCCGCTGCCATTTCCCGAGCGGCGCTGCTGGGACGACTTCGTTCAGGTCCGTGCCGTGCCAGCGCTGCAATCGTTCGTCACCGGGCTCGAACCCGACTTTGCCGCGGTCACCGCCGGGCTGACGCTTCCGTGGAGCAATGGCCCTGTTGAGGGCACCGTTCATAAAATCAAGCACCACAAGCGCCAGTGCTTCGGCCGCCAAACTGGATCTTCTGCGCAAACGCCTGCTACTCAGCCACGCAACCGTCGGCCAGCACCTCCCGGTGAAATGATCACGCGTCCCGCGCCAGAACCCTTCACGGTTCTGGCGCGGGACGCGTGACGGCGCTGAGCAGTCTCGCCGGGCGCGGTTCTGTCGGACACCTGTATCGATGACCCTCGGCTGCCTCAGTGCCCAGGGCCGTGCGAGGCCGCGGGGGCGCGCAACGCACCGTCGAACACGGCGTGAAAGTCCTCGGCGGTCAGATCCGCATCCGCGAGCGCGAATTCGTTGATCAGCACCGACGCGAGGTGGGCCAGTGCGGCAGGCTTACCGGCCCTGATTTCGCCGGTCTCCTGCCCTTCGCCGATCAGGTCGGCCATCAGGTTCATGGCCTGCGCGAATCGGCCATAGACATCGTCGGCGAAGGCAGCCAGCACCGGGCCGACGATGGCTGACCCGCCCTGCACCTGCCGCAGCACCGACCGGAAGTCGGGCCGCGCTCGGAAATACACGGCCGCAGTGTCGACGACCCGGTGCAACCGTTCCAGTGCCGTTCCCTCGGACTCGGCGGCGCGACGGAGCTCGGCGAGGTATTCGTCGGCTCGCCGACTGAGGGTCTGGGCTACCAGGTCGTGCTTGCTGTCGAAGAATTTGTACATCGCTGCCGTCGAGTAGCCGGACAGGTCGGCGATCCGGCGCAGCGATCCGTCGCGCAGCCCGTCCTCGCCGAACACCCTTTCGGCGGCGTCGAGGACGTCTGAAATTGCCTCTGCGCGGCGGGCGGCCCGGCGCTGACTGCGCATGTCTTCGCGCACCGTATCCGTCACGGATTCAACTGTAAACCACTGATGACCCTTGAATTGTGGACGCATGTCCACCATAGTGAATGAGTGTCCACAGTGAAGGTGGAGTGCAGTGAAGGGGAGTGCTCATGGTGAGCGGCTCAGAAGAAGACCTCATCCGTGGATGCATCGCCGCGTTGAATTCCGGAGACGTGGCCGGCTACCTGGCCGGGTTCTCCCCAGACGCGCTGCGCTGGGTGGATGGACTCGATACGCCGTTGACGCTGTCTGATGTTCGGGAAAGCCTGAGCCAGATGGTCATGGCGTTCGATCGGCTACACCTGCAGGAGGATTTGTTGTTCGGATGTAGTGGGCACGCTTGCGCCCGCTGGACGCTGCGGGGCGTACACACCGGTGTCTACGGGGGGATCGCACCGACCCATCGTGAGATCGACGTACAGACCTGCGAGGTCTATGCGGTGGTTGGCGACAGAATCACCGAATCTCGCGTATACGGCGACGCTTTGGGCGTCTTCACCCAGCTCTCGGGGGACAGATGACCGACCTGAGTGCCTGGATGCTGCTGGATCCGGCGGTCCTCGACGACCCCTACGACTTCTACCGGACGCTGCAGGCGCAGGCGCCCGTGTGGGCGGTGCCTGGCACCGACATCGTCGCGATCAGCAGCTTCGCGCTGCTGTCGGAGGCCGTGACACGGACAGCGGACTTCTCCTCCACGATGCGGTGCCTGCTGTACCGCGATTCGGACGGGCTACCCGCCCGCCTCGACCTCGGTGGGTCGGCCGTGCCGACGCTGGCAACCGCCGACCCACCAGCGCACACCAGGCAGCGGCGCGCAGTGTTCCCGGAGTTGGTGGCGAAGCGCATGCGCACCCTCGAAAGCGACATCTGCGCGCTGTCCGCAGCCACCGTCGAGCGGGCGCTGCGCGATCACACCTTCGAGTTCATGGCAGCGATCGGCAATGTGGTACCGATCACCGTGATCGCGAAACTGATTGGTTTCCGCGACACCGACCCTGCGCAACTGCTGGACGCTGCGTTCGACTCCACCACGATGGTCGGCGGCACGATGTCGCTGGATCAGCTCAACGGCCTCGTCACCCGTATCGGGGACATCCAGGGCTGGATCACCGAACAGGTCATCGCAGCGGGCGATGACGACGAGGAGGAGGGAATCCTGTCGGCCGTGCGGCGGGCGCTGGACGCCGGAACCCTGGAGATGGGTGAGGCCACCATCATGCTGCATACGCTGCTGAGCGCGGGCGGGGAGTCGACCACCAGCCTGATCGGCAATGCGGTCCGGCTGCTCGCCGAGGATCCGGCTCTGCAGCAGCGGCTGCGTGAGTACCCGCAGGACGTCGACGTTTTCGTGGAAGAGACGTTGCGTCTGGAGTCGCCGTTTCGGCAGATGATGCGCAGTGTCCCACACGACACCACGCTCGGCGGCGTCGACATCGCGGCCGGCTCCACGGCGTTGCTGCTCTTCGCCGCTGGGAACCGAGACCCCGCACAGTTCGACAATCCGGACCTTGTGGACCTCGAACGCGGCGCTCCTCGGCACCATTTGGCCTTCGGGCACGGAATCCACCACTGTGTAGGCGCCGCTCTTGCACGCATCGAGGCCTGCGCGGTGCTCAGGGCGCTGCTCGAGCAGACCCGCAACTTCGAACTCGACCCGGAGCGTGCCCCGAGATGGTTCGACAGCCTGCTGGTCCGTCGGCATCAGCGACTCTCTATCACTGCGACGGCGGTCGCCTCATAACCGGCGGCCGGGAATGTGTCGCCGTGATCACCAGCGCAGCCAGTGCTATGTATGGGACGTGCCTGTTCGCTGGCACTGTTGGACATTGCCGACGTCCTCGTCCTGGTCGATCGCGACGGTGAACTGCTCAACACGGCGGTTCGAGACCTCCCTGTGGAGAGGGCCATCGCCTGCGTCACCGACCGAACAGCTCGCGGCGCTCAGTGCCCAGGTGGGCGAAACCGGCTCCTTTCGGGCACTGGTCGCTGGTGTACTTTTCGATCAGCGCTGGGGTGAGGTGCGGTATGTCGTCTTCGGAGCCGAGGTTCGCGGCCTCCGCGGCGGCCTGAAACTTCGCGTCGGGTAATGCCACACCGCGGATCACCGCGAGCAGATAGGGGCGTTCGCTGCTGCCATAGACGTAGATCTGGCGGATCAGCGGGCTCACAGCATAGACAGCCTCCAGCTTGGATACCGCCACGAATTCGCCCTGCGACAGTTTGAGCACGTTGTTGCGGCGGTCGACATAGACCAGATGATCCGGCTCGAGCTCGGCCATCACGTCTCCGGTGTGATAGAAACCGTTGGCATCGAAGATCTCGTCGTTCAACTCGGGTCGCTTGAAATAGCCGGGAATCAGGAGTTCCGACTCGATCAGCAGCTCTCCACGCGGATACGGTTTATCGGTACCGCCGTCGCCCCGCCGATGCGAGAGTGACAGTGACCGTCGGTGACAACTGCGACCTGGCTCATGGGACTTCGCTGATGCTCGCGCAATTGTGCGTAGCTCCTGCGACACCTGTCGGCGTGGCCGCCATCGTCGGGCCGGTGGCTGCTGTGTCGATATGAGGATGGAACATTGCCTTGACTTTCGGTTTGTGGACCTTCTCGCTCGCATTGCGTGGAAGGGGATGAGGTGATTCGGTGAGGAATTTCGGCATCTTGTGCGGCGGGAGGTGTTTGGTGAGGAATTGTCTGATCTGGTCTGCTGTGGTGGTCCGGTTCGCCTGGAGGACGTAGACCATGGCGAGTTCTTCGCCCATTCGCCCGTCGTCGACGCCGAACACGGCGACTTCCCGCACTGCGGGATGGCGGTGGGCGACGCTTTCGATCTCGGCGGGGTGGATGTTTTCTCCGCCGCGTATCACGATCTCCTTTATTCTGCCGGTGACGTGGAGATAGTTGTCGCGGTCGAGGTAGCCGTCATCACCGGTTCGCAGCCATCCGTCGTCGGTGAGCAGGTCTGCCGAGGGCATGCCCCAATATGCGGGGCTACAGGTTATCCCGCGTAGTTGTATCTCACCGCCGGTCCCCGCAGGGTTCACCTTCCCTTCGGCGTCGACGAAACGGAACTCCATGATCGGTGAGGCGTATCCCGCGCTGAGGGGCTGGAGGTCGAAGACGGCTCCGCTCATGGTGGCTCCCACCCCCATTGTCTCGGTCATTCCGTATCCGGAGGACCGGCTTACCCGACCTAGCTTCTTCTCGATCAATTCGGGAAGCCCTGGAGGCGTCGCTGTGCCGGCGGACGCGACTCGGGAGAGGGTTGTGGTGTTGTAGTTGTCGAATTCGGGATGTCCGAGCAGATCGAGAAGGATGGTGGGAACGGTGGAGAGAATGGTTACCTGTTCGGTCTCTATCGCTCGAAGCGCCGCTTGCGCATTCCACTTGCGTAGGAGAACGACTTTTTGCCCGACGTATGCCGGCATCAACAGGCCGCTGATCAGCCCTGTGGCGTGGAATAGCGGCACGGTAAGTATGGGCGAGTCTGTCGTAGCGCCGCCGCGGTGTTCTCGGGGGCCTTCCAGTTCGAGGAGAAGCAGGCCGAGGTAGATCATCGCCATCAGGGACTGGCAGATCGCGGCATGACGGTGGACCGCGCCTTTGGGAAATCCGGTGCTTCCCGAGGTGTACAGAATTACTGCTGGATCCTCGGCCGACGCGGTGTGGTGGGTGTACGGCTGGTAGGTGAATTCCGCGACCACGGCGCCAAAGGAGCGGTATCCCGCTTCGGGTGAGGGATCGGCGACATCCGTGACGATCACGTGGTACCCGTGCGTTCGGTGCGGCGGGAGCAGTTGGTGGCGGTGTTGGTCGATGATGATGCACTGTGGTGTGCAGTCGGCGAGGGCGAACGTGAGATCTTCGGCGTTGCCCCAACTGTTTATCGGCACCACGATCGCGCCGACAAGGGTTGCGGCGGCGAACGCTATCATCCACTCGGGACTATTTCGCATCGCGATCGCCACACGGTCTCCTCGTACTATCCCGTAACTGGATTGCAGGGCGGCGGCCAGCGCGTCGGTCCCGTCGAAGAAACGCTTGTAGCTGTACCGTTGGTCCTCGTAGACCAGGAAATCCGCGTCCCCATGGGCGCGGGCGCCGTCCAGAATATCTATGACGGTTGCGGGAGCATGCTTGAACGCCCGGTATTCGTTGCCTGCAAGTAACAGGGTATCGACCTCGCAGAATTGGCCGGGCCCGGTGATTTTGTCCCTCGCTTGGTGGATTTGATTCGGAGTGAGGGGTTGTGTGGTCTCGGTCATTGGTATCTCGTCTCGTATCGGCAGCGCCCGTGCTCGTTGTCTAGGATGCGAATGTGATGACGGTTTTGCCGGTGGCACGCCGTTCCCACAGGGCTGCGCAGGCGTCGGGGAGGGCTTCGAGGGGGTAGATGGAGCCGATGAGCGGTCTGATTCGACCGTCGGTGTACCAGTCGAACAATTGATTGATATTTGTGATATTCGTGGCTGGATCCTTGATAGCCGACATCCCGTAGGCGACGCCGGTCACCGATATCGATTTCAAGATCGTGTAGTTGATTCCGAGCTGGGGGATGTCGCCTGCGGCGAATCCGACAACGAGGTAGCGGCCGTTCCATGCCGCGCATCGTTTGGCCTGATCGAATAGGCTGCCGCCGACGGGATCGAAGATTACATCCGCGCCTGCTCCGTCGGTGAGCCGCAACAGTTGTGTGCGTAGGTCCTCGGTGCCGTAGTTGATGGTGTCGGTGGCGCCCATTTCTCGGGCTGTCCGGCATTTCGCGTCGGTGCTCGCCGCGGCGATCACCCGGGCACCCATCGCGGCACCGATCTGGACCGCGGCGCTACCGCATCCGCCGGCCGAGCCCAGGACCAGCAGAGTCTCATCGCGTTTCAACCGCCCGCGTTGAGTCAACGCGTGGATGGCGGTGCCGTAGGTGAGGGTGAGACCGGCCGCATCGGTGAACGGCATGCCGTCAGGAATCCGGTGAAGCTGTTGCCCGGGGGGTGTGACCAGTACTTCCTCGGAGAAGGCGGCATAGCCGGTCAGCGCGAGGACTCGTTGGCCCACACGAAACTCGGCGACATTGTCGCCGACCTCGGTAATGGTTCCGGCGAACTCGCTGCCCGGTACGAACGGCGGCTCGAGTGCGAGTTGATAGAGCCCTCTCGTGATCAGTGTGTCGGGAAAGTTCAACGCGGCGGCGTGATTGCGGACTCGGACCTGGTCCGCGCCGCATGCGGGCCGCGCTCTGGTTTCCAGGGACAGTCCCGATTCTCCGGTCAGTGTGTTGCACACCCAGGATTTCACGGCGCGACACCGCCGTCGATGGTGATGAACGATCCTGTGGTGTAGGAGGATGCCGCCGACGCCAGATAGAGCGCGGCGCCCACCACTTCGTCCGGCCGGCCGATGCGGTGCAGGGCGATCGGTTCCACCACGGTTGGCGCGATGTCGGGGTTGCGCACGAAACCTGTGGTGATGTCGGTGTCGAAGGTGCCGCAAATGATCGCGTTGATCCGCACGCCGACTGCCGCGTATTCCTGTGCGGACGCCTGTGTCAGCGCGTTCAGCCCAGCCTTGGCGGCGCTGTATGCGGTGGTGATCGGGGTCGGGCGCCGCGAGGCCAACGAGCTGATGTTGATGATCGACCCACCGCCGGTCGCCGTCATCGCGGTGGCGGCCAGGGCGGTGAGGCGAAGGGGCCCTTTGAAATTGATGTCGATGATTTTGTCGACGAGTCCTTCCGGCGTCTCGAGCAGTGAGGGCGCGATCGGTGACATGCCGGCATTGTTGATCAGCACATCCAGCCGTCCATAACGCTCGATGACATCGTCGATCAGCCCATCCAACTGCCGCCAGTCGCCGACATGGCAGGCTCGCGCGAACGATTCGCCACCGCGGGAATCGATCTCCTTCGCGAGAGCCTCGCAGGCGTCGGATTTACGGCTGCACACGACCACGCGCGCGCCACGATCGGCGAAACCCAGACACATTGCGCGCCCGAGTCCTCTGCTGCCACCGGTGATGAGGACAACCTTGTCGGCGAGATCGAACAGCGGGTCGGGTGCCGGTATTGGGCTCATTCGGCGAACCTCCGGGCATTCGAGCATCTCAGGCGAATGAACTGTCCACCGGTCGGACCTATCCATTGCTGCTCCCATCTGTGCGACGGTCGAATCCACCTGAGATACGTTGCGCGGCAGATATGTTCGGTCGAACGCGGGACCGCCCCCTGCGCTGGGCACGTGGTTCGGCTACCGATCATCGAGCGCCCTCCGAGCGTCGGCCGCGATCGCCGGGACCAGGGCGCCCAAGGCGGCCAGGCGATCGTCCGAGCTGTCGCCGCGTACATGGCGGTTGTACAGCTGCTGGACGACTACTGCGGAGCGCCACCGGGCGAACGCCTCATACCACGCCAGGCCACTGAGGTCGGCGCCGGACTGCTCGGCATACCGTGCGATGACCTCTTCCGGGGATGCTGTCTGCACTGCGCTGCCTTGGGTGGCAACCAGCAGATTTGCCAGGTCGAACAGCGGATCGCCGAGAGTGGCCATGTCCCAGTCGAAGACCGAGGAGACGGTGTCGGGGTCGTCGGCCTGAAACTGGCAGTTGTCGAGCTTGAGGTCATTGTGGACGATCGAAACCCGCTGCGGCGCAGGCAAACTCTCGGCGAGCTCGATCGCGACCACCTCCATGGCGGCCGGTCCGTCGTCGGGGGCGGCTCTGCGCCATCGGTCCAGCCATCCTGACACCTGGCGTTCGGCATATCCCTGCGGCCGGCCCAGATCGTTCAGTCCGGCGTCGTCCACATCGACCGCGTGCAACGTGGTCATGGTGTCGATCAGCGCGAGGGACAGCCGCCGGCCGACCTCGGGATGGTGAGTCATCGACGGCGGTATGTGATCTCTGACGATCTCGCCCGCTCGGTGCTCGATGACGATGAAGGGTGCGCCGATCACCGATGCATCGGCGCAGAAGTGCAGAGCACGGGGCGCCGGCGGATAGACCGCCCACAGGCGGGACAGCACCTTGTACTCACGCGCGATGTCGTGCGCACCGGGCGCCAGAGCGCCGCGCGGTGGACGACGTACCACGATGCGAAAGCCGTCGACGTCCACCAGGTACGTGAGGTTGGCGCGGCCGGCGGTGAACTGGCGGACTTCCGGCCGACCTGCCGGAAGGTCCAGATGTGCGCGCAGATGCGATTCGAGTGCGTCCCAGTCCAGTTCGTCGCCGGAGCGTACCGGCTCGGTGGCGCCGCTCATCGGCCGTGTGCGGCCAGCACGTCGGCATACCGGGCGAGGGCCGCTTCTCGCTGGGCAACGATGTGCTGACTCGGGAAGAGCCCGTCGGCGGGTTTCACGTCGCGGAACAGGGAACGTGCCAATGTCGTCTTGTGGACCTCCGTGGGGCCGTCGGCCAAGCCGACGAGATATGCGTTCAACAACATGTCGACGAACGGCATCTCGTTGCTCAAGCCAAGCGAACCGTGCACCTGAAGCGCACGAGACGCGATCCGGTTGAGGACACCGGGCATCGCGGCCTTGACCGCCGAGATATCACCCCGGACCCGCTTGTAATCCTGGTACCGGTCGATCTTCCAGGCTGTCTGCAACACCAATAAGCGGAACTGCTGCAGGTCGAGCCATGATTCGGCGATCATCTCCTGAACGAGTTGCTTTTTCGAGAGCAACTCGCCCTGTGTTCGTCGAGAGACAGCGCGCTCCAACATCATCTCCAGCGCTTGGCGGGCCATCCCTACGGTCCGCATCGCATGGTGGATCCGACCCCCACCAAGCCTGGTCTGAGCGACGATGAATCCCTCGCCACGCCGACCGAGCACATTCTCCTTCGGCACGCGTACATCGTGGTAGCGGATGTAGGCGTGGGTTCCCTCGTCGGGCCTCTCGTCGCCGATACCGACATTGCGCACGATCTCGATACCGGGCGTATCGCTGGGCACGATGATCATCGACTGCCGCTGATAGGCCGGACTGTCGGGCTCTGTCACGCACATGACGATCAGGAACGAGGCATAGCGGGCGTTCGAGGAGAACCACTTCTCACCGTTGATCACCCATTCGTCGCCATCGAGCACCGCGGTGGTGGTGAACGCCGTCGGGTCCGAGCCGCCATGGGGCTCGGTCATCGAATAACAGGAGAAGATCTGGCCGTCGAGGAGGGGCTGCAGGTAGGTCTGCTTGTGCTGTTCGGTGCCGTAATGGGCCAGAATCTCGGCGTTGCCGGTGTCGGGTGCCTGGCAGCCGAACACGATCGGCGCGATCGGCTCTTCACCCAGCACCTCATTGAGCAACGCCAGCTCGAGCTGCCCGTGGCCCTGCCCGCCGAGTTCGGGACCGAGGTGCGTGGCCCACAGATTGTGCTCACGCACCGACTGCTGCAGGGGCGGAATCAGCGCCTGCCGGATCGGGTCACCGATGTCGAGAACATTGGAGATCACATACCGCAGCGGCGCGATCTCCTCCCGGACGAAGCTTGCGGCCCAGTCGAGCTCGGCCTGGTAGGCGGGGTCGGTTTCGAAGTCCCACATGGTGTTTCAGATCCTTTGGTCGGCCCAGAGCGTTGTCGAGCGGCCGCGGCGGCTCTGTGGTCGTCGACACCGGGTTGTTACCCCCCCGGCGGTGCGGCGTCCATTGATCCGGATCATTACGAATCATCCGGATCATTGCATGGCGATTGCGCGCCGCGCAAGGGTGGGCACTGCTCGAACGCAGCTGCCCCTTGCGACGGCCGACTATCGCAGCGGGGGACAACGATGCGGGCATGGATTTCGATGCTTACGCGGATGCGTGGTAACGGCGTGGAATGCTCGCGACCTCGACGCCATCATGACCTGTTGCTCGGACGATGTTGAGTTCGTCGCCGCGACTGTTGTGCGCCGGCGGGATCGTGCCGGTGGGTGCTTTCACGGCAAAGCCGAACTGCGCAGGCACTTCGAGCTCGGACTATCCCTCGCACTGTCGAGTTAGCTCGGTTCGGCCACGCAGCCCACGTTCAAACCTTCTGTCAGCGGGGTGTCGTGCCGCGCGGGATGGTTTTTCCGCCGGTGGTTGGAGCAACCGTGGTTTTGATGGAGAAGCGGCCGGCGGGGTGGGTGTGAATTCCGATGGCGATGAGGTGGCCCTCGGTGTCCCGGTGTCGGCGGATGATGACGAGGGCCGCCGAGCCCGGTTCGGCGTGTAGAGCGAGTGCCTGTTCGTCGGTCAGCAGATCGGCCCGGATCTCCTGTTCGATGGTTTGATCGGCGACATCGCCAGCGGTCAGCGACGGCGTGGCGATGACCTCGCGGGCGACCGGAGTGTCGGGCACGTGTTGCTCGCTGTAGCACACCGGGTCCGATTTGCGGTCGTCGCGCAGAACACGGGGGCCGGCGAAACGGAACCAGCGATCGCCGACTCGGCAGCCTAAACGTCGCGCCATCACCTCATCGGCGACGACCACCTCGCCACGAGGACGGACGATCCATGTGGCGTTGACGTTGCTGGCGATGTCTTCCGACGATGCGGGCAGCAACCGGTAGCCGGCGATCGGTTCGGCCGAGATCACGATGGTGCCGACACGAGGGCGGCGCTCCACCATGCCGGCATCGACGAGGCCGCGGACGGCCTCCCGGATCGTGTGGCGTCCCGCATTGTGCTGCAGGCAGAACTCCTGTTCGGTGGGAAGCCGCTCGCCGACCGCTATCCGGCCGGAGGAGATCTCGTCGGAGATAGCCTGCATGATCTGCTGATATCGGGGCGGACCGCTTCCGGTTGCTGGCCGCATCGGTCTCCTTGTCTGTGCTGCTGACGGGAACGGCGCCCGTCGTTCCCGTTGCAATTTTACGGATAATTGGGGTCGACCATCGTGCGCCGCCGATGGCATGAAAGCGCGACCCAGGTGGAGGCGGGCGCTCGGTTGGCTAGAGGCGCTGGTCGGCCCAGAAGGTGCGGGATTGGTTCCGGAGTGTCGCGAGGTCCTGGCTCTTTTCGGCGAAGGAGTCGATGCCGTGGACGTCCATGGGACCGGCGGCGGGGTCGATGGGCAGCTCGAACGCCGCGACCTGGCCCATGGGCCCGTCGGCGGCGCGGTTGAGAACGTGTTTGGACCGCCGGATGGCGTATTTGCTTTTCTGGAGCATGAGTTCGGCGAGACGGTTGACCTCGGTGTCGAGTTCTTCTCGTTCGACCACCCGGTTGGCGAGGTCCCACTCCAGGGCTTGGCGCCCGCTGAATTCGTATCCCAGCAGGTTGATCTCCTTGGTGCGGCGGCGCCCGGCGAACCGCTGCAGGCGGGTACATCCGCCCCAGCCGGGGGTGATCCCCATGTCGATCTCGGGCATGCCCCACCGCGCGTCGGGGGTGGTCAGCACGAAATCGCAACAGAGGGTCAGTTCGAGCCCGCCGCCCATGCACACGCCGTCGACGGCGGCGATAGTGACGACGTCGGTGAGATTTTCGAGCAGCGCGGCTGTTTCCTGGAACATGCTGACGATGAGGTAGGTGCTCCACTCGGGGTCGCTCGATGGTTCGGCAAGCGTGGTCGCCGAGTCGAACGAGAGCTTGCGGGTGTTCAAAATCGGCATCTCGGCGATGTCGTCGCCCGCGCAGAAGGTGTCGCCGGCGCCGCGGATGATCAGGACCCTGGCTTCCTCATCGAAGCGCACGGCACGGATGGCCTCGTGTAGCTGCTTCTGCATGGAGACGTTCAGGGCGTTGTGCTTGGTGGGTCGGTTCAGGATGACCCGCCGGATCGGGCCATCCTTCTCGTAGCGGAGCTCGTCGTCGAATTCCATGGGTTCTGCTCTCCTCGGGATCCTCGGCCGCCGTGGCCTCGGTTTCAATTATCCGGATCATTGCAGCCGCGCAGGATGAGCGCAACCCCCGACGGTCGCGTGTGTGGACAGGAGGGCGGACAGTGGTCTATGCGGATTGGCGGCGGCTGCTCGTGCCGAGGGTGGCTGATCGCGACGTCGGCAACGGAGTTGACCGCAGCGGGGGTGCAACGGATATTCCACCTCGCCGGTCGTGGCGGGACTCGCCGGTTCGGCCAGGACCAGCGGGCCCCCCAGATCTGCGAGTGCGGTGTATGTCGCGGCGTTCGCGGCGTGCCCGAACGCCTCACCCCAGCCGGTTCGGACGTAGGAATCCGTCACCTTCCCAACAAGGCTTCCATGACGGACGTGGGTGCGGCCGCGGCGTTCTTGTCCGCGCGCCCGGTGATCGGCGAGCGTCGACCCGCGTGATAGGGCATACCCACGCGCAGGATCTCGATCGTTTCGATCACCGCGGTGGCGGGGATGCGTTGGGCACTGGTGGGCGGCGCTGCCCGGGAACCGAACTCGTGTGGATGTGACTCTCGACGAGTCGGAGGTCGGACCTCTGCGTTGATACCGGTCGAACACTAATTCGGCATCGGGTGATACCCGGAAGACCGTCAGCCGGTGAAACTCCGGGTCTCGGTGGTCCAGGCGAGGGCCTGTTCGCTGAGGCTGAAGCCTAGGCCCGGGCGGTTCGGTACGAACATGCGGCCGTCGCGCACCTGGAGTCGTTCGTTGAACATCGGTTCGAGCCATTCGAAGTGCTCGAGCCATGGTTCCTGGGGGTAGGCGGCGGCGAGATGGAGGTGGATCTCCATGGCGAAGTGCGGCGCCAGGCTCAATCCGTGGTGGTCGGCGAGGGCGGCGATCCGCAGGAACGGAGTGATGCCGCCGACTCGTGGGGCATCGGGCTGGACGATGTCGGAGGCGTGCGCACTGATCAGGTTCCAGTGCTCGGCCACGCTGGTCAGCATCTCGCCGGTGGCGATCGGCGTGTCCAGCGATGCCGCCAGCGCGGCGTGGCCGGCCGCGTCGTAGCAATCGAGCGGCTCCTCGATCCAGGTCAGGTCGAACTGTTCGAGTACCCGGCCCATGCGGGCCGCGGTGGTGCGACTCCACTGCTGATTCGCGTCGACCATGAACGGGAATCCGTCGCCGAGGTGTCCGCGCACCCTGGCCACTCGTTTCAGGTCGGCGCGGGTGTCGGGCTGACCGACCTTGATTTTGATCCCGCCGATGCCGTTGCCCCGGGATTCGTCGATATTGTCCAGGACCTGGCCGAGTTCCATCGACAGGTATCCGCCGGAGGTGTTGTACACCTGGACCGAATCGCGATGTGCGCCGAGCAATTTCGCCAGCGGCAATTGTGCGCGTTTGGCTTTGAGGTCCCACAGGGCGATATCGAAGGCAGCGATGGTCTGGGTCGTGAGGCCACTGCGTCCCATGGACGCCCCGGCCCACACGAGTTTGTTCCACAGCCGGGCGATGTCGTTGGGATCCTCGCCGATCAACTTGTCAGCGATTTCGTTTGCGTGCGCGTACATTCCGGGTCCGCCGGCTCGTTTGGAGTAACCGAAGCCGATGCCCTCGTACCCGCCCTCGGTGGCGATTTCGGCGAAGAGGAACGCGATCTCGGTCAGCGGCTTCTGCCGGCCGGCGAAGACCTTCGCGTCACTGATCGGTGCGGCTAGCGGGAGGTAGGCGAGGGAGATCCGCACGCGTGAGATCCGGTCGGTGGTCGCCGCGCCGATGCGTTGGCTGGCCAGTTCGGGTGCTTCGACGGTGGTCGTCTGGGCGGTCATTGTTCTCCTCTTGTCGTGCCGGGATTTCGGCGAATCACTCAGTTTCAGTTGGTGGTTCGGGGGCGTGGGCCCGAGGATTCGGTGGTTGCCGGAGTCGGTGGGGGAGTGTCGGCGATGGCGCCGCGTGACGAGCGCTCCCTGATCAGCAGGCAGCACAGCGCGGCCAGCACCGATGCCAGCGCCAATCCGAACAAGCCCCACTGGGTGCTGCCGGTGTGCTGCTTGATCAGGCCGAAGCCATAGGGCGCCACGAATCCGCCGAGGTTGGCCAGTGCGTTGATGACCGCGATGGCGGTGCCGACCGCCATGGGATGGACCGACTTCTGCACGATCGGCCAGAAGATGGGGCTGATGGATTTGAATCCCGTGGCCGCGATGCACAGCGTCAGCAGGGCTACCCAGGGGGTGGTGATGCCGGCCAGGTAGGAGCCGACCGCGGAAACGAGCAACAGGCCGATGAGGATCTGGAGGCGTTTGCCGGTGCGGTCTCCCAGTCGCGCCACCGCGAACATGACGACGATGGCGCATATCCAGGGCAGCGAGGACAGCAGGCCAACGGTGATGTCATTGGTCCCCTCGATATTGCGGACGATGGACGGCAGCCAGAAGGTATTGGCGAAGATCGACATCTGGGTGGCGAAATAGATGATCACGAACAACGCGATCCGGGGGTCCTTCAGCACCGACAACAGGGACGGCCTGCCGGGTCCGTAGTGCGACTCGACCTCGGCGTTCTCCCGCGCGATCGTCGTGATGAGCGCGTTCTGTTCCTGGGGTGTCAACCAGGCCGCGTCGGTGATCTTCGAGTCCAGCCGGAAGTAGGCGAAGACTCCGATCGCCACCGAAGCGATTCCTTCGACCAGGAACATCCACTTCCACCCCGCGAGACCGAGAAACCCGTTGAGCGAGAGCAGCGGACCCGACAGCGGACCGGACAGGGTGAAGGCGATCAGTGCGCCGACGGCGTAGCGGGCGTTCGCGCGGCCGCGATGGGAGTTGGGCAGCCAGGTCGTCAGGAAGTACAGCACCGACGGCACGAATCCCGCTTCGGCGACCCCGAGCAGAAAACGCAGGATGTAGAAACTGATCGGTCCCTGGGTGAAGAGTGTCGCCGCCGAGACCAGGCCCCAGCTCACGCAGATCCGCGAGAGCCAGATCTTGGCGCCGATCCGCTGCATGAGCGCATTGCTGGGGAGTTCGAAGATCGTGTAGGCGACGAAGAACAGGCCGGCGCCCAGCCCGTAAGCCGCGGCGCCGATGCCGAGGTCAGTTTCCAGATGATGTTGCGCGTACCCGATGTTGCTGCGGTCGAGCTGATTACACATCATCATGATCGCGAACAGCGGCACGATGCGCCGGAAGATCTTGGCGACGGCGCTGTCGAGCGCGGACGCGACCAGCGAGGACTCACCGTCTCGTGACGTTTTTGCGGCCACCGGAGGCACCCCTTCACGGGTTTCGAAGAATCAACACGTCGATCTGCGTGATGGCGCATGCTCGGCGGCGCTCGGTAGGCGCCCGCGGCGTGGATTCCTATTTAATGGGTTGCAGTCCCACTCAGTAGGACTTCCTTACGGTACAGTGATGCCCGTCATAGAGCAAGGGGTTCTGCGTGGATCTCATCGGTCTGCGGGTTCGCTCGTCGGGTCGGCGCGCGGGTTCGGTGTAGTCTCAGCCAATGGGACAGAGTTCGGCTCTGTGGTGTTAGCAGTGGGAGGGTGAGGATGGCCGACGATATGACCGCGCCCGATAAGACCGCAGGCGCGCTCGATCGAGGGTTGGCGATGCTGGAGCATCTCGGTGCGGTGCGGACCTGCAGTGCCGTCGATCTTGCGAACGCGCTGGGTCTGAGCCGGAGCACGACGTACCGGCTCATCGATCGCTTGAAGGAAAAGGACTGGCTGGCAACGGATTCCGGTACCGGATTACTGCGCCTGGGGCCCGCTGCGGCGCGCTTGTCGGCGGCCGCGGTCGCCTCGGTCGACCTGCGTGACATCGCTATTCCCGCGCTGCGTGCGCTGCGCGATGTCACACAGGAGACCGTCAGCCTTGCGGTCCCGAACGGGCTGAACATGGTGTTCGTCCATCGGGAGCGAGGTCCCCGCCCGGTCGCCGTTTCCGACGAGCTGGGCACGTCACGGCCGTTGCACTGCACCTCGGTGGGCCGCGCGTATCTGTCGGCGCTGCCGCCGGATCGCGTCGATGCGGTGCTGGACGATCTGGTGGCCTCCGATGCGTCACCTGTCGACGCCTCGACCGTCGCTGGACTTCGTCGCGAGATCGAGGCGACGCGGGCCAGGGGCTGGTCGCAGGATCTGCGGGAGTTCGACGAGTCCAGTTGTTGCGCCGGGGCGCCCATCCGTGACCACACCGGCACGCCGATCGCGGCGATCAGCGTGGCGGGTGTGGCCGAACGGATGGAGCGCATCATCGGTGAGGTCGGCCCGCTGGTGGCCGAGACCGCCGCCAAGCTCTCCGCGGAGCTCGGATATTCGGCAGCGGCACAATAGGATTCGGCTCGAGCGGGGTGAGTCGCGCCGTCAGTATTTGGGCATGGTCGGACGTCGATAGTCCGGATGTACCGCGCGCATCGCGGCGATGTCGTCGCGGTTGCGCATGTGGGGCATCTTCACGTACCGCTCGTGCAGCCGTGCGACGGCATCGGTGTCCACTTCCACGCCGAGTCCGGGTTTGCCCGACAGCTCTACGCACCCATCGGCGAACGTGATCGGCTCGGTGAGGATGTCCTCGCGGGCCTGCCACGGGTAGTGAGTGTCACAGGCGTACCGGAGCTCGGGAACGGTGGCGGCGACGTGTGTCATCGTGGCCAGTGAGATACCGAGGTGGGTGTTCGAATGCATCGATATACCCTTGCCGTAGGCGGCGCAGATGGCGGCCAGGTCGCGGGTGGCGAGCAGGCCGCCCCAGAAGTGGTGATCGGACAGGACCACCTGCACCGCATCGGCGTCGAATGCGGGTTTGATCTCATGGGTCGCGGTCACGATCATGTTGGTGGCCAACGTCATTCCGGTCTGTCGGTGCACCTCGGCCATATCGTCGAGACGGAAGGTCGGATCCTCGAGGTATTCCACCACCCCTGTCAATTCCCGAGCGACCCGCAACGAGGTCTCCAGTGACCACGCCCCATTCGGGTCCAGGCGCAGCGGATGGTCCGGGAATGCGCCCCGCAGGGCCTTGATCGCCCCGACCTCCTCCTCGGCCGGGAATGCGCCGCCCTTGAGCTTGAAGGACCGGAAACCGCCGTAGTCGTGGAACTTCCGGGCGAGCGCGACCACTCCGTCGGGATCGATCGCCTCGCCCCAGCTGTCGTGCGGCGCGTTCGGGGAGCTTGCTGGGTGTTGGCCCCACTTGTAAAACAGGTAGCCGCTGTATTCCACGCGGTCGCGGACCTTACCGCCGAGCAGGTCGTATACCGGGACGCCGAGGTGCTTGCCGAACGCGTCCAGAGCCGCGCCCTCGAAGGCGGAAATCACGCTCAGCCGCTGCTTTTCGGTGGTCAGCAGGCCGCGATACCCGCTGGCATCGGGGTTGGGGTCGATGACCCGGAGCCCGCCGGGATCCTTGCCGACCCGGCAGATCGCGTTGACCGCATCGACCGGCATGCCGACGAGCCGTGGTGCGAGTTTCTCGGCGAGTTCGAGATATGCGGAGTCGCCGTAGGTTTCGCCGAACCCGGCCGTTCCGGTTTCGGTGATCAGTTCGACCACCAATCGAGGCGCGTACGGCTGGTGTACGCCCGCGACATTGAGCAGCGGGGCGTCGGATATCAGGATCGGTGTCAGGCGGACCTCGGTGATACGTGGTGCAGCCACGGTGGCCTCCTCAGGGAAGAATCAATGTGCCGTTGAGCCGGAGTGGAATTCGGTGCTCTCCGTCGCGGAGTTCCTCCGGGAGTACGGGTTGCGGGGCGTCCTGCCAGGTGACCGGCCGCAGGAACCGCCGGATCGATGTCGTGCCCACCGAGGTGTGCACGGTGTTGGTCGCGGGCCAGGGGCCGCCGTGGGTCTGCGCCCAGGAAACCCGGACACCGGTGGGGAATCCGTTGAAGATCAGCCGACCCGCCTTGGGGCGCAACAACTCCGACAAACCGGCGAGCAGACCGGACTCCTCCGCTTCGGCGTGGACGGTGCCGGTCAGTGAGGCAGGCAGCCTCTCGAGGCCGGTGCGCAACTCGGCCTCATCGCCGTAGCGGGCCACGACCGCGATCGGACCGAAGCATTCGGTGGTCGAAGCCTCCGACAGATCGCCCGCGCGAAGCGTGAGAACCATCGGTGTGACGCTGAATCCGTCCGGCCCGGCCGCCGTGCCGGTGAGGACGGAATCGACGGCAGGTAGTGAGGCCAGCGCTGTGGAGTCGGCGAGGTAGGAGCGGTGAATCCGCTCGTTCAGCAGCACCTGGTGATCGGATGCCGCCAGCGCACTGCGCAAGCTGTCGACCGTGACATCGCCGTCCGGACCATCGGGCACGAACACGATTCCGGGCTTCGTGCACAGCTGCCCACCGGACGCGGTGATCGAGGTGACGAACCCGCGCGCGATCTCGGCGCCCCGTGCCGCCGCCGCAGCCGGGGTGACGACGAGCGGGTTGATGCTCGACAGCTCGCCGTAGAAAGGTATCGGCTGCTCGCGGTCGCCGATGATGCGCAGCAATGCCTGTGCGCCGGACAGGGATCCGGTGAACCCGACCGCCGTGATGTGTGCATCCGCGACCAGCGCCGCGCCCGCGTCCTGGCCGAAGACGAGAGCGACGACGTCGGCCGGTATGTCCGTCTCCGCGGCCGCCTCGGCCATGGCCTGGTGGCACAGTGCAGAGGTCAGGGGATGGGAGCCGTGCGCCTTCACGATCACTGGGCACCCGGCGGCCAGGGCCGAGGCGGTGTCGCCGCCGGGCACCGAGAACGCCAGCGGGAAATTGCTGGCGCCGAACACGGCGACCGGGCCGATCGGAACGAGCAGCCGCCGCAGATCCGGGCCCGGGCCCATGGGGGTATCGGCCGCATGGTCGATCGCGGCCTCGAGATAGCCGCCCTCGTCGAGGACATCGGCGAACAGTCGCATCTGGTAGCAAGTGCGTGCGTGTTCGCTGGTCAATCTCGCAGTGGGCAAGCCCGTTTCGCGCTGTGCGGTCGAGACGATCTCGTCGCGATGCAGCTCGAGCCGGGCGGCGATCGCGCGCAGGAAGCGCGCCCGCCCGGCCCGTCCGGCGCGCTCGAACCGCGGGAATGCGGATGCGGCACGCCGGCAGATTGCGGTCACCTCGTCATCGGTCGTGGTGTGCAGCGATGTGCGGGTGGCGCGGCCTGAACGCGGGTCTACGGAAACGACGGTGTCCGGGGCGGGGGCGGGATGTTCGGTGTCGATCGGCACAGGGATCCTTTCGCGCGATTCAATCGGTGGTGGCATCGGGGTGGGGCCGGGCGATCGGGCATTCGAGGTGATAGCCCTGGCCGGCGTAGTCGTAGCCCTCCAGCTCGACGTGCTGGCGGCCGTCGGACCGCGCGGCGTAGAAGGCGCGGATCTCGGTGATAAGCCCGGACTTCGGATCGAACCGGTACCACTCGTCGCCGCGCAGGAATCCGCCGAGCGCGGTCTTGTAGTGAGTCCATTCGATTACGGCCTGCAGTGATTCGGGCTCGGCGATCAGCCGATCGATCGTCCACGCCGATCCGATGGTCAACACCAGTTTTCGCCAGTTCTCGGCGATGGTCCGATTGCCGACCCACGGTCCGTCCAGTCCCGGCGGAAAGTAGTGCACGGCATCCGGAGCGAATGTTGCGGCCATCTTCTCCACGTCGGCCTCGTTGCAGCCGTCGAAATAGGTTCGGATGGTGGATTCCATGCGTGTGCGCTGAATGTCCCGGTCGAGGTTGCGGAATTCGCCGGTGCTGGTTGTCATGCGATCGCTCCCTGCTCGGCCTTCCATGCGCGGAACTGCGCCTTCGTCGCGTCATTGGGCGGATACACCCCGCCGATGAGTGGTTCGCCGTTGTGGACCCGCAGGTGCAGGTACGCCTCCAACTCCTCCTGGTCGACGCAGTCGTCGATGATCTGCGGCGCCACGTGGCGAGGGATCACGATCACGCCGTCGCGGTCGCCGACGAGCACATCGCCGGGATAGACCGCGACGCCCGCGCAGCCGATGGGGACCTGCAGATCGGCGACGTGGAAGCTGCTCAACCGGGTGGTGGCGGTGATCGCCCGGCTGTAGGTCGGAAGCGGAATCCCTTCGAGCACATGGCCATCACGGAACGCGCCGTCGGTGACCACAGCCGCGGCGCCCTTGTGCAAGGCCCGCGTCACCAGCATGTCCCCGGCCGAGGCGGCACTGATGTCGCTGCGACTGTCGATCACCAGCACTTGCCCCGGTTGCAACGATTCCACGCCGATCCACTGCAGATTCTCCGGACCGTGCAGGCTGTCGAGGGTGTCGATGTCCTCGCGGGCCGGGATGAATCGCATCGTGTGCGCCTCGCCGACGAAGCCGTCGAGGGACGTATTCAGCGGACGGAGCCCGACCAGATATTGCTGGCGGAGCCCGATAGCGAACAGTCTCGTGGCCAAGGTCGCGGTGCTGATCCGCCGGAACTTCTCCAGGACTGCCTGATCGAGCGGTATCTGATGGGGCTGTTCGGGCATAGCGCGTGCCTTCCTCGGTAGAGCGGCTCTGGTGATGTCTCATTCAGTACGATAGCCTCCCAATGAATGGGACACAAGAATCGGAAGGTGTGGTGCATGCGTTACGGCACGCTGCGGCTCGAACGACGTCGCGTACTGGTCGCATCCGATGGAACGACATGGCGGAAGGCCGGTGACGGCACCTCCCTGCTCGACGTCATCGGTGGGGCGCGACCGTCGTGGACGCCATTGGGGCGCGACCCCGTGGAGACCGAGTTCGCCCTGCCTTACCGTCCGCCGACGATCTTCGGAATCGGATTGAACTACCGCGATACGGTGCGTGAGATGGGTTGGGACACACCGAAAGTGCCCTACCTGTTTCCGAAACTTTCGTCGAGTGCAATCGGCCCCGCCGACGACATCGTGGTCGATACCGCACTGACGACCAGGGTGGATTGGGAGGCGGAGCTGGGCGTGGTCATCGGCACACGGTGCCGCAACATCGACGTCTCCGATGCCATGGGTGTGGTGTTCGGATACATTGCGGCGAACGATATCTCGGCCCGAGACCTACAAGCCGAGGACGGGCAGTGGGTCCGGGGTAAGGGGCTCGACACCTTCTGCCCGCTGGGGCCGCTCGTGGTCACTGCCGATGAGGTCGTCGCCCCGCAGGCGATCGGAATTCGCACCCGCCGAAACGGGACCCTCGTTCAAGACGGAACCACTGCGGACATGATTTTCACTGTGCCGGAACTTATTTCGTACTGTTCACGGTTCTTCACACTGCATCCGGGAGACGTCATCCTGACCGGGACCCCTGCCGGGAGCGGTGACGCCCGCACGCCTCGCATTTCCCTGCGGCCGGGTGACACGATCGAGATCGAGGTCGAAGGCATTGGGCAGCAGCGAAATACAGTGGTAGGGCGATGACGTTTCCGCACCCACGCCGGTCGCCTGGTGCCCCTGCCGGAGATCTTGGCCGAGGTATCCGGCGCGGGTGACATCGGTTGCGGGAGTTAGCTCTGCCGGAGTGATACGCGCGTGCGCCGGCCGGATGGGGGTGTCGGTGAACTCGGCAGGCGCTCAATGCTTGTCGAGCATCCAGTCGGGCAGTGTCGCGAGGACGATGTCGAGAACGAAGTCGTTGGAGGCCATCGGATTGTCGAGTGCCCGCTCGATGACACCGGCGTAGGCGTGGGCGATGAAGGAGGCGTGTAGCTCTACTGACGCTGGGTAGCGTGCGGATCCTGCACGGACACCATCGATTTCGGGGATCCGACGCACGGAGGTCAGGATGGAGTGTCGGATCGCGTCGAAGAAGTGGTCGCTGAGCAGTACGTAGAGTTCTGGGTGTAGGCGGCCGGTGGCCGCGTCGCGGTAGATCGACCGATTACGGTGGGCGTGTTCGAGTATCGCCCCGAGACTGTGTCGTACCGCCACGGAGAGGTCGATGTCGGATCGGGTGCTCTCGGCGCGCATCTGTGCACCGACCTCGTCCAGCTCTGTGGTCAGGACTTGCTTCAACAGGTCCACAGGTGATCCGGCGTGGTTGTAGAAGGTCCGGCGTGTTACTCCGGCTCGCTCGCACAGCGCCGTGATTGTCACCCGGTCTATGGGCTGCTCCGCCGCCACCTCCAAGATCGCCCGCGACAGTGCGGCCCGGCTTCGTACCGATCGCGGGTCTGCCCGGCGGTCGCGCCCTGGCCTGCGTTCCATGGCTGCCAGCCTACGAGAGGCGCACCTCACACTCCCGAATTATTTCACACTTGTATATTAGTTGGGGCGAAGTGCCGATGAAACGAGGTTGTGCGTCATGACTCGCGTGAACGCGAATGTTCGGCAGGCGGTGCTGCTGCCCGCGCTGGTGTTGCTGGGGGTGGTCTCGACCGCGGTAGGCAGCCTGGGTGCACCCCTTTTGCCGACGATCGTCGCCGACCTGCACGTGTCGCTGGCGACATCGCAATGGGCACTGACCATTTCACTGCTCGCCGGGGCAGTGGCGGCGCCGCTGCTGGGACGACTCGGTGATGGGCGCCGGCGCCGCGAGACAATCCTCTGCGCGTTGGCGGTCGTCGCCTCGGGCTGCGTATTGTCCGCTCTGCCATTGGGTTTCGAGTGGCTGCTGGCCGGTCGTGCGCTGCAGGGTGTGGGGCTCGGGCTGGTTCCGCTCGCGATCACGGCCGCCCGCGACGGTTTGCCGGAACGAAAGCAGGCCTCGGGCATTGCGCTGATCGGCGTCACCACCGCCGCCGGGCTGGGGGTCGGATACCCGGTCGCGGGGCTGATCACCGCTTACGGCGGGCTGGCGGCGGCGTTCTGGTTCGGTGCCGCGCTGACCGTGGTCACCATCGGGATGGCCGCCTGGGCGCTGCCACCCAATCCGGACCGGCGGCCGCGTCGCCTGGATGCCGTCGGCCTCGCACTGCTCACGGTGGCCATCGTGGCCCTTTTGCTGGCGTGTTCGCAAGGCCCGCAGTGGGGTTGGACGTCACCGGCACTGGTGTCGGCGGTTGTGGTCGCCGTTGTGGTCATGTGCGCCTGGACGTGGTGGGAGCTTCGTCACCGAGCTCCTTTGGTCGATGTCAGGCTGCTCCGGCATCCTTCCGTACTCGCAGCCGACGTCATGGTCGTGCTCGTGGGAGCCGGAATCTATCCGCTGCTGTCGCTCGTGGTCCGCTACGCCCAAACCCCGGTCGCGGCCGGTTACGGCTATGGTTACTCGGCCGCTCTCGCCGGTGTGATGCTTGTGCCGTATTCGGTGGGGAGCTTCGTTGCGAGTCGGCTGGCGGTGCGAGCCATGCGTCGATTCTCGCTGGAAGCACTCACGGCCGCCAGTAGCGTGGTTCTCATCGCCGCCATGGTGCTGTTCCTCACCACTCGCGCGCATCTCGTGCCACTGCTGGTGTGTATGGGTTTGGCCGGTTTCGGCATCGGTGTCGTATTCGCCGTCAACCCGGCCCAGATTCACCGGGGAGTGCCGCCGCAGGAGACCGGCAGCGCCAACAGCTTCTACCAGGTCCTGCGATATGTCGGCTACTCTGTCGGCAGCGCTCTGAGCGCGACCCTGCTTGTCGTGCACACGCCCAGCGGCTCGAACACGCCGAGAGAAAACGGCTATGATGCTGCAGCTTGGACGGGAATCATCGCCCTCGTGATCGCCGTGGCGGCGGCGCTGCTCCTCAACCGCAGCGCCGGCAAGCGCAACAGTGAAGGCGCGCAACTTTTCCCGGGCGGCCCGGTGTTCGGCGGTGATGTCTCCGCGCGCGCCGGATCCGGCGACCCAGCAAGGTCACCGGCATCGATTCGCAGGCGCGACGTGTGAGCTTCGACAACGGCGGATGCCGGGACTACTCGACCTTGGTCATAATGGCCTGTACTGGCCCGGCACGAGCTGGCGGCGGTATGGCTGGGCATTTGGGTTGATCTCGGTCGGGCGCCGCGCCCGATCGATGCCTGTGGTCAGGGCCTGGCGGAGTACTTGCTGATGTTCGAGCCGGAGCGCGCTGATCCGGTGACGGCGAACCGCGCTCACATCGCAGTGTTCGTGCGGGAGTTGACTTCTCGGCCGCATCGCCGCGGCAAGAACGTGGTGTCGATCGAGTCCGGTGTGGGACTGGCCAAGGCCACCATCCAGCAGCGACTTGTTCCGGTTCGGCCGTTTTGCGACTACTTGATCGAAGACGAGTTCCTGGAGACGAAGTTCGTCGCGCTGCAGATGTGACACGACGTCTTCGGCCAGAGGCTATCGCCGGTGCTGCCGACACATGTCGGCGGCACCGGCGATGTCTTCGTACCGTATCTACTTCCCCTGCCAGATCGGTGCGCGCTTCTCGGCGAATGCGCGGGGTCCTTCCTGCGCATCCTGGGAGTGCGCGATCGCGGGGAGTTCGCCGTTCGTCATCGCCCATCCGGTGACTTCGGCCGGGCGACTTCCATCGGCGTTCTGCTGCAAGGCAATTCGCTTGTGCGCCTGAACGGCCAGCGGTGCATTGGCCGCGATCCTTTCGGCCAGTTCGAGCGCGGTGTCCAGCACGCTTTCAGCAGGTACGACACGATTGATCAGGTGGAACTCGAGCGCTTGCCGCGCGGTGATCGGGTCGCCGGTCAGCAAGAGTTCCATTGCCACGGTGCGTGGCAGCGCGTTGGCCAGTCGAAAGGCCCCACCCGCGCCTGCGATGAGCCCGCGCGTGACTTCGGGCAGTCCGAACGTCGCGGTGTCGGCTGCGACGGCCAGATCGCTGGCGAGTACCAGTTCGGTGCCGCCGCCGAGTGCGGGCCCGTTCACCGCGGCGATCGTCGGCTTGGAAATGGCATGGGAGACATAGCCTGCCAGTCCCCACTTCTCGCGACCTTCGGGGATGACGCTCTCGCCGCGGGCGAGGGCCTTCAGGTCAGCGCCCGCGCAGAATGCCTTGTCGCCGGCACCGGTCAGAACGACGACGCGAATATCTGCGTCGTTCTCGGCTTCCTCGAGTGCGTCACCGACGCGAACGCACATCTCGGCGTTGACGGCATTGCGGGCTCGAGGTCGGTTCAGCGTGATGACCATGACGTGCCCACGGCGTTCGATCAATGCGGGGGCCTCGGCCGTGGTCGTTGTTTCCGACATCGAATTCCTTTGCTGCTCGGTGGTCTGTCGCATTGCCATGTCGTGCCCGGGGAGCGGGCGCGCGTGGTGGTGTGGGAATCGGCCGACGGTATCGGCGGCCACGCGCTCAGTCGCTGGACGGCAGCGGCTTGGGCGCCTTGAGTGTCAATGCCGCGTCATCGAGCGCGAGCGAGCCTGCGCCGCCCTTGGTGGCGAGCACTTCGACGGTGCCGTCGGCATTGACGTATCGCTTGCCGATCGCCGTTCCTTCGGTGAATCCTGCTACGGCAGTGAGGCCTTCGGCGGGAGTCTCGGACAGCTCGAGCATGGGATACCCACCGCACTGAAGAGCGGCGGCGGCACTGCCCGCGCGGACGACGATCACCTGAGTGGCACACACCTGGCTCCGCAGTCGGACTCCGACCTTCAACATTTTCCTTCTCCTCGAACCTCTTGTACGACAATCCTGAATTTCGACCCGGCTCAGGCCGGTGTGGCTTCGGTCGATGCGAGAATGTCCGCGACGATGTTCCGCCGCAGAATTTTCCCGGTCGGGCTGCTCGGCAACTCACTGCGAAAGACGATGCGATCCGGCGTCCTCGAACTGCGGAGCTTGGCGCGAACGAAGTCGCGAAGCTGCTCCTGCCCGGAGACGGCGCCGGATTCGAGTACCACTGTCGCGACGATCGCCTGACCCCAGTGGTCGTCCGGAATACCAACGACGGCAACGGATCTGACCAGTGGATGCTCGACGAGTACGTCCTCGATCTCGGCCGGCGCGATGTTCTCGCCACCGCGAATGATGGTGTCGTCGTTGCGCCCGACGATGAAGAGGAATCCGCCGGCATCCTGGTAGGCGAGGTCCTTGGTAGGGAACCATCCTGCGGCGTCGAGCACCGATCCCGAACCCATGTATTCACCGGAGACCTGGGGCCCGCGAACCCAGAGTTCACCCTGCTCGCCGGCCGCGACGACGTTGCCGTCCGAGTCGCGGATCTCGATCTCGATGCCGGGCACCGGGCGCCCGATCGAGCCGAGGCGGGCGGCGACGACCGGATCGTCGCTGTCGAGCGCGTCGCGGTGATCCTCGGGCCCGAGCAATGCGATGGTCGAGCTCGTCTCGGTGAGGCCGTAGGCGTTGACGAACCCGACGCGGGGGAACGCGCGCAGCGCGGCTTCGAGGGTGGGCCTGGGCATGCGGGCGCCACCGTAGGACAGCGAGGTCAACGTCGGGATGTCGACGCGTGCGATGTCCAGATGATCGACGATGCGGTCGAGCATGGTCGGGACGACCATGGCCGAGGTCGCACCCTGCGCGCGGGCGAGCGAAACCCACCGCGCGGCATCGAAGTCGGGGAGGTAGATCATCCGTCGGCAGGCGTAGAAGTTGCTGACGATCGTTCCCATTCCGGCCACGTGGTACGGCGGGACACTGATCAGAGCGCCGTCGGCTTCGGCCGCCGAACCGAATTCGACCGTGCTCATCACGTAACTCAACAGGTGGCTGTGGCGCAGGACCACCCCCTTGGGTTCGGACGTCGTGCCGCTGGTGAACAGCACGATCGCCGGAGAGTCCGGATCGACGTCGACGGCGGGCAGTGGTGCCGACACCTGCTCGCGCCCCTGCGCGAACAGCTGGTCGGTGAGCACCACCGGCGCGTCGACGCCGGAGACGGACTCCGCGTACGAGCGGTCGACCACGACCACTGCTCCGTCGACCCGAGCGATCAGTGCCGCCAGCGCGCCGGCAGCGAGCCGGTAGTTGACCGGGGTGAACGGGATGCCGGCGTAGGCCGAGGCGAAAAGCAGGGCGGGAAGTTCGAGGCCCGAGCGGCCGAGGAACACCACACTCTTGGCTCCGGACTCGATGAGAATGCTGCCGACGCCCGCCACCAACTCGGTGAATTGCCGATACGTCAGTGAAGAATTCTCGACGGAGAGTGCGATGCGGTCCGGGTTGTCCGAGACCGCCATCTCCAGAATCAGGGAAATGCTCATGGCCAGCTGTCCGTCCTGGTGTGTCGTGCTTCACTCGATCAGAACGATAAGCCATCATCTGACATCTTGTCCACAATGGGGCGGAGATAGCGCGGTCCGCCGACCGTGCGTCGGAACACCGTGCATCCCCTGTAGGTAGTGCTTACGGTGCACGCTGGTGCCTGTGCCGGCCCCGAGTCGAGGATTCCCTGTTGCTTATCATCCAGACCGGGTAGCTTCAATCTGACAGGCGCGGTCACATATCTCGGTGACCGGTGTCCGCTCACCTCGATCGAAAGGTAGTACCGCCATGGCATTGGCGATCTCGGAGGAACACAAGGACCTTGCCGACGTGGCGGTATCTCATCTGGCGCGGCACAAGGCGCGTCAGGCGGCGCGGGGCACGCTGGAAAGCGTCACCGAGTCCGCGGCGCTGCCTCTGTGGGCCGCCACCGCAGAGCTCGGATGGCTCGGGTTGCACCTCCCCGAAGAGTACGGCGGGTCCGGATTCGGGCTGCCGGAACTCAGTATCGTCCTCGAAGCGCTCGGACACGAAGTGTCACCCGGGCCATTTCTGCCCACCGTGGCGGCCTCCGCCGTCATCGATCGCTGCGCGTCGGATGCGGTGCGGTCCGCGCTCCTTCCCGGACTTGCGGATGGAAGCGCCATCGGGGCTCTCGGGTTGTCGGGCGGACTCGCCTTCGAGGGGGAGGGAATCCTGCGCGGAGAGAGCCGAGCGGTACTCGGCGCACCGGACGCCGATGTCCTGGCGCTGCTCGTCGGCGGTGACATCGTGCTGCTCGAGCCTTCGGCGGCAGGGGTGTCGATCGAGGTTCAGCAAGGGCTCGATTCGACGCGTCGAATCGGCAAGGTGACGCTCACCGGAGTAACTGTCGAATCCGACCGAGTTCTGCGCGGGGCAGCACGAAGCGCCACAACGATTTTCCGCATCCTCGCCTCGGCGGAGGCGGTGGGTAGCTCGCTCGCATGTCTCGAGGAGGCGACCGCCTACGCCAGAACGCGGGAGCAGTTCGGCCGGGCCATCGGCACGTTCCAGGCGGTGAAGCATCATTGCGCGAACATGCTCGTCGAGGCCGAGAAGACAGTCGCCGCAACCTGGGACGCCGCGCGATCGAACGATGTGGAGGGCGCCTGGTTCGCCGCTGCGGTCGCGGCGTCGCACGCGGCACGGGCTCAGGTCATGACCGCCCGCACCAACATTCAGCTCCATGGCGGAATCGGATTCACCTGGGAGCACGACGCGCACCTGTATCTGCGGCGTGCTCAGACCGTTGCCGCGCTGCTGCGAGACCGAGAGCCGTTGGCGGACATCGTTTCCGCGTTCCGATCCGGCGAAGCGCACGGTGCGTCGTTCGAATTGCCGCAGGAGGCGGACGAGTACCGCAAGGATGCCCGCGACGCGGTCGAGCGCCTGGCCGCGCTTCCCGAGTCCGAGCAGCGAAACTTCCTGGTGGACCGCGGGTATCTCGTTCCGCATTGGCCTGCTCCGTGGGGCCGAGGCGCCGGTGCGATCGAGCAGCTGGTGATCGAAGAGGAATTCCAGGGAGTCGATCTTCCCGAACTCGGCATCGGCGGATGGGTGAACCTGACGATCTCGCAGGAAGGCACGGACGAGCAGAAGAAGCGGTGGGTCGACGACGTTCTTCGTGGCAACACCGATTGGTGCCAGCTGTTCAGCGAGCCGGGCGCGGGATCGGATGCCGCAGCAGTGCGCACCGCGGGCAAGCGCGTCGAGGGCGGCTGGCGGGTCACCGGGCAGAAGGTATGGACCAGCGCCGCGCTGCACTGCAAGTGGGGATTGGCTACGGTGCGAACCGATCCCACCGCAGCCAAGCACGCCGGCGTGACGATGATGGCGATCGACCTCGAGGCTCCCGGCGTCGAGATCAGACCGCTGCGTGAAATCACCGGCGACGAATTGTTCAACGAGGTCTTCTTCGACGATGTCTTCGTGCCCGACGCCGATGTGGTCGGTGGTGAAGGCCAGGGCTGGAAAGTTGCTCGCGCCACTCTCGGTAACGAGCGGGTGTCCATCGGCGGCGGCAGCGGTTCGATCGGATTCACCGGTGTCGACCTGGTCGAGCTGCTCGACCGAGCCACGTCGTCACGCATCGGCGACGAGCGTGCGGTGGGCGAGATACTCGCCGAAGAACATACCCTGCGGCTACTGAACCTCCGCCAGGCCGCGCGGGCGGTCATCGGTGCCGGGCCGGGGCCGGAGGCCAACGTGACCAAGTTGCTCAAAGCCGAGCATTCGCAGCGGATCACGAACCTCGGGATGGAACTGGCGGGGACCGCGGGGGTGACGTGCGAGACACCGGACCTGTCCTACGATTACCTGTTCACCCGGTGCCTGACGATCGCCGGCGGGACGTCGGAGATCATGCGAAACACCATCGCCGAGCGACTGCTCGGACTTCCACGAGATCCTCTCACCCGCTGATACCCATCGGCACCAGAGGGCGGAACCACGCACGGCTTCGCGATGCTTCAGTTGCTGGAGTGAGACGTCTGCATCTGACGTTCGGCTCCAGTAACGGCAACGGTCCGGTTCGATCGGAATCGTCCGATCGAACCGGACCGTTGTGCGTGCTGCGACTGTCGGATCGGCCTACTTGGGCGAGAACCGCAGCGCGCCGTCGATCCGGATCACCTCACCGTTCAGATAGTCGTTCTCGGCGATGTGCTGCACCAGCGCGGCGTACTCGGATGGGGTGCCCATGCGGTTGGGGAACGGAACATTCGACCCCCAGAACTTCTCGGCCTCATCGCGTTCCATCCGGAACGCGGGGGTGAAGAACGTCCCCGGGGCGATCGCCATGACGCGGATGCCGAGCTTGGTCAGATCGCGTGCGGCGGGCAGGGTGAGGCCGACGACCCCGCCTTTGGCGGCCGAGTACGCGGTCTGACCGATCTGGCCTTCGAAGGCTGCGATGCTGGCGGTGTTGACGATGACGCCGCGACCGCTCTCCCCGGCGGGCTCGTTCTTGGCCATGCTGGCGGCGCCGAGTCGCAGCACGTTGAACGTGCCGTTGAGGAACAGGTTGATGTACCACTGGAACTGCTCGAACGACGCCGGTTCGCCGTCCTTGCCGACCACCCGGGAGGCCCCGGCGCCGCCGCCGTGCGCATTGACGACGATCCGTAGCGGGGCGAGCTCGTTCGCGGCAGCCAAGGCGGCGTTGACGCTGGTCTCATCCATGACATCGGTGCTGACGTACCTGACCTGTCCGCCCAGTTCGGCCTCGAGGGCCTTGCCCTTCTCGTCATTGAGATCGGCGATGACGACCGCTGTGCCCCTGGCCGCGAGCTGACGCACGGTAGCCTCGCCGAGGCCACCTGCGCCCCCGGTGACGAGCGCGGACGCTGTGCTGATGTCCATGTGATGGATCCTCTCCTGGCGCGAGTGTCGTGAAGCGGTGAGTGCTCGTGGTCGTGACGACACCGTGGCGGCCCACCGCATTCAAAATGACACAATCGTCAGAAATCTTCAAGGACTCTCATCGTAGATGCAGCTGTATCAGCGCATCATGATCCGGTACGCACTGTCAGATTTGCCGAAATCAGCTCGCTCGAGTGAAGAATCCGCGCCTGATGCAGGCCACAAGGAGATCGATGACCTCGTCGTGCGTCAGAGGCGTCGAGAGCTCCTGAGTCGCCGGTGGCACGCGACTGATCACGGCACGGAAGATCAATGCCGCCATCACCGGGTCGAAGGGGTAGTCGCGCTTACGAGAACTGACGGCCCGGAGCAACGCGTCGTCCATCTTCCCTTGCCCATACGATCCCAGGCGCAGCACGATGTCGCTGTCGGTACTGTGCTCGGTCCAGGCGTCGATGGTGCCGGCGAAGCGCAGCGCGAAGTCGAGGTAATCGGCGAGCCATCCGCGGAATGCGGTGTCATCCGCCGCCATCGGGTCGATCTGCACGATTCGGTCGGCGAAATCGACTGTCGATGCGATGGCTTCGGTGCTCAGCGCGACCAGGAGGTCCTGCTTCTCGCTGAAGTACTTGTAGAACGTGCCGCGGGCAAGACCTGCCTGTTCGACGATGTCGTCGACGCTCGTGCGGTGGTAGCCCCGCTCGCGAAACTGGACAGCACCCGCTTCCGCCAGCGTCTGCACCGTGTTGACCGCGCGCTTGCTCAATCCGGCGATGCGATCTTGCATGGCGAGCCCCGCGACATCGGGCATCGGTGGGATATCGATGGAATCGTGCCCGACCGCACTGAGCCCCAAACCGCTCAGTACCGAGTCCGGCGTTTCGGGGAACAACATCAGCTGCAGGAAGACCGACACCGAGTCCACGACCGATTGTGTGTCACGGCCGTATGCGCGGTCGGTGTGAATGAACAGGTTCATCCGGTGCACAACCGCCGTCATGATCGCGGCGGCGGCTGTGGCGTCCATACCGGCCAATCCGGAGGATTTCAGGCGATCGGCGATTCGCTGGTTGTATCCGCCGACGAATCGGGTGATTTCCGGACGTACCTCGGTGTCCGAGGACGCCACGCTCATCCACTGGACGAACATGGTGGAGTACTTCTCGAAAACCCAGCTCCATTCGCCGAGCCACCAGTTCAGGTTGTCGAACCCCACATCCGTGGGACCCAGCGGCCCGATCCGGCGCGCGACCCGGAACAGGGCACGGCCGCACTCCTCCAACAGTTCGAGAAAGATCGCTTCCTTGCCGGGAAAGTACTGGTACAAGGTGGCGCGAGAGATTCCCGCACCCTTCGCGATGGTATCGACCGAGGTGTTGAAGAACCCGACCTCGCCGAAGAGCGCGAGTGACACATCCACGATTTTGCTGCGCGTGCTGGCACCCCGCGTCCCCACGTCGGGGCTCGATGGGCCATAACTCGCGCGACGAGTGATCGGATTATCTGACATCGATGAACAGCCTATGACGAGATGACGGCGCATAGCGAACCGACGCGATGGTGTGGCTGGATTACGAGCCGGGGCCGACTCGAAACTGGGCGGTTCCGGTGATCGCCGCGCCGCCGGTCTGACGCGTGCATGTCAGTGCGACGGTGACGAGCCGGTTTCCGTCGGAGGTCGGCTCGGTGTCGGTGACCTCGCCCGTGCAGGTCAGAATGTCGCCCGGCCATACCTGTTCCTTGAACCGCACCGCGAACCGGCGAAGGTTGGTCGCGCCCAGCCAGTCGGTGGCGAACGTGGCCAGAAGCGCGGCCTGATGCATTCCTTGCGAGAACACCGACGGATTTCCGGCTGCTCGGGCGATGGTGTCGTCATAGTGCATCGGGTTCAGATCGCCCGACGCACCGGAGTATCGAACGAACATCTGGGTGGTCAACGGCCCGAAAGTACGGGGCTGCGCCGTGGTTCCGACGGTGATGTCCGTAGCGGTCTCGGTCACTTCGACTCTCCTGCGGCGGCTGTCTGGATGAACGTGGCACGTGCTTCGGCGATCAGCACGCCCTCGGGGGAGCGGAACTCGGTGGCGACGACGGCGAACGTCATCTCGCCGCCACGCTTACCGGGCTTGGCGTAACGGTCCAGTACCCGTTCCTGCGCGATGAGTGTGTCACCGGCTCGGGGCAGTTCGCCGTGGAAGATGTACTCCTGCTCGCCGTGCAGGAGCCGTTTGCGCTCGAATCCCACATTCACACGGGCGCCCGGCGGGGCCCACTGCACGGCATTGACCAGAAAGGTCGGCGGCACAACGGCTTCGGGTCCCTGGTAGGCCTCGTTGTCCGATTGCATCGCGGCGGCGAACTCGCGGATCTTGCCGCGTTCGATGAGTACTTCCCAGCTCTGGCCCACCGCGCCTACCGGTGCGGGAGTAGGGGGTTCGGTCGTCATGACTGGCTTCTCCTCTGCTGAATGTGGTCGGTGCGGTAGCGCTCGACGAGGGCCACCGCTGTAGCGGGATAACTGCGAGCGGTGGTTTCGTCGAGTCCGTCGCGAACCAGCAGCAGGGCAAGACGATTGGTGATCAGAGCGAGCACCACGGCGGCCAGCAGTTGGAAGTAGGAGATGTCGCCGACGAGTCGACCGCCCAAGCTCAGGTAACGGCGCACCGTTTCCGCGTCGTCGGGCACTCCGGGCATTCTGGTGAAACCGAGTGCCTCGCACAGGTAGCGCTCGAACATCAGCCACCATCCGAGGTCGATGTCCGCGGGGCCGGTCGACGCTGTCTCCCAGTCGTAGAGTGCTGACACCGACAGATCCTCGGCGAACGACATGTTGCCTACCCGGGCGTCCCCCCAGACCACGGTTTCGGCATCGGTGTGCGGCGCGTGTTCGAGTAACTCCGTCATCGCCGATGCGAGTTCCTCGGCGCCCACGACTAGATCGTCGCGACGCTGTTCGTACCAGCGTCGCACGTTGTCGACATAGCGCTCGAGCGGTGTTCCGTGGGTGTCGGATCCACGCAGGAAGGCGAGGTCTTCGGCATCGTCGATCCGGTGTAGGGCGACCAGTGCGCGTAACGCGTTGTCGCACATCGTCTTCCGTTGGTCAGCGGTGAGCTCGGTGGTCCAGCCGCGCTTGTGCCAGCTCGGGACATCCGACGGGGTGCGGCCCTCGACTCGCTCCATCAGATAGAACGGAGCGCCGAGCACCGTCGAGTCTCGTTCGGTGAGAACGATGTTCGGCGTCGGTACACCGGGGTGGCGACCGAGTACCCGCATCACCTCGGCCTGGCGGACCGCATCGGGTTCGGTGAAGAGTTGATGATCGGCAGCCTGCAACCTCAGTACCAGGTCGCGGCCGACGCGCACGCCGGCGGTGTCGGTCCACGTCGCGGTGAAGAACACCGTTTTGCCGGAGTAGCCGGCATCCGGCGCGGAGAATTCGGATATCTCGAAGTCGGTGTGAGCGGTCGCTGCCAATCGGTCGGGCAACCACTGTTCGAGTATGGCGCGGACGTCTCCCGCGAGTTGCCCTCGTGTCGCCGTGTACCCCATCTGCTCCCTCGGCTCTGAACGTCAACCTGCATGTGGTGTGCGGCCGACACGTGATCCTGGTCGCCCGCAGGTTGTCGACTATTGCGGAACTATGTGACCAATACTGTCAGAATAGACGAATGAATTACGAAGAATCCACCCGCGCGGCCGCGCTGGCCGAAGAGTCGACCGCCGTTTCCGTGCCGTCCGCCTTGGCGTTGGGCGGCTACGCACTGCCCGGTCGCGTCCCCGATCCGCGACCGGCGATCGCGCAGGCGATCGCGGCGGAACGTCTGGGAATGAGCACCGTGTGGCTCAGTGAACGTTGGGGCACCAAGGATTTCGGGGTGCTGGCCGGCGCGTTCAGCCAGGTCACCAGCACCGTCAAGATCGCTGCGGGCATCACGCATTTTCAGTCCCGACACCCGGCCCTGCTCGCGTCGTTGGCGATGACGGCGCAAGGGCTGTCGGACGGTCGCGTCGTCCTGGGCATCGGTCGCTCGGTCGACCGGATGTGGCGTGCGGTGGGACTGCCGAAGTCCACCAACGCAGCCATCGTCGATTCCGCCGACATCTTTCGCCGGCTGTGTCGTGGCGAGCAGGTGAAGTACGACGGACCAGCGGGAACGTACCCATCGCTGCGCTTGACCGACGTGCCGGAGGTACCCGTTCCACCGTTGGTGTTCGCAGCCATCGGACCCAGGGGGCTCGAACTCGCCGGCCGCCACTTCGACGGGGTCCTGCTCCATCCTTTCCTGACGCCGGAGGCCGTTCGTCGCTCGGCGGATGTGGTGCGTGACGCCGCGGCCGCGGTGGGGCGGGACCCGAAGTCGGTGCGGATCTACGCCACCGTCATCGTCGCCTCCGGATTGCCCGCGGCGGAGGAAGCCGCCGTCGTCGGCGGTCGCGCGGTGTCCTACTACCAGATTCCGGCGTTCGGCGAGCAGTTGGCGACGGCGAACGGCTGGGATGTGCAGCGGCTGGCCGACATTCGTGACCACCCACTCCTGGCCGGTGTCCGCGGCGCAGCCGATTCGGTGCTCGAGCGCGATCAGCTGGTCGAGGTCGCCAGCGTGCTGCCCGAGCAGTGGATTCGTGGCGCGGCGGCGTTGGGGACCGCGAGCGAGTGCTGGGAGATGTTCGAGCGATATCGCGACGCGGGCGCGGACGAGCTCGTTCTGCACGGCAGCACCCCGGATCAACTCGGCGACGTTGTCGCCGCCCGTCCGTGAGCGACCCTTGCCGCAAAGTGACATTACTGCCAGAATCAAGGGTCAGTGGCTGCCGCATGTGCCGCCGTGGCCGATCGAGAGGTATCGAAAGTGCACGATTACGACGGCGCTTACATCAGCGGCAAATGGCGGTCGGGAACCGGTGAACGGATTGCCGTGTGTTCCCCCGCGGACGGCTCCATCCTGGGCCACGTCACCGCCGCGACCACAGGCGACGTCGATGCCGCGGTCGATGCCGCGCGTCAGGCGGGGACCAGTGGACCATGGGCATCGACGACCGCGGCCGAACGCGCCGCTGCGATCGGCCGGTTGGCCGACGAGGTCCAGGCACGATCGGGAGTCTTGGCCGATCTCGTGTCCGCGGAGGTGGGATCTCCACGAAAGTGGGCCTCGTTCGGTCAGATCGGCGTGACCACAGGTGTGTTGCGGACCTACCAGAAGATCACCGAAGACTTCGTGTTCGAGGACACGCGTCCCTCCGCTACGGGCGGTCAGGTGCTGGTGCAGCGGCTCCCGGTGGGCGTGGTCGGCGCGATTCTTCCGTGGAACGCACCGTTGTTCACCGCCGCACTCAAGCTCGCGCCCGCGCTCGCCGCCGGCTGCACGGTGGTGCTCAAGCCATCTCCCGAGGCCCCGCTCGCCGTGTCGATGTTCACCGAGGCCGTCGAGGCGGCCGGCCTGCCCGACGGCGTGATCAACATCGTCTCCGGGGATGTCGCGACGGGGGAGGCGCTGGTCTCGCACCCCGGTGTCGACAAGATCAGCTTCACCGGATCCACGGCGGCGGGAAAGAAGATCGGTGCGGCCTGCGCCGCGGACGTCCGTCGGTGTGTCCTGGAACTGGGTGGCAAGTCCGCTGCCATCGTGTTGGACGATGTCGTCCTCGATGAGGAGACGGTCGGCGGGCTCGTGACCGGTGTGATGGCCAACAACGGCCAGATCTGCGTTGCTCAGACCCGCATTCTGGTGCCCGGATCCCGGTACGGCGAAGTGGTCGGCGCGCTGGAAGCCGCCGTGGGCCGGATGAAGATCGGCGACCCCGCCGATCGGGGAACACAGATCGGTCCGGTCATCAATCGCGCTGCGCGCGATCGTATAGAGGCGGTTGTCGCTCGGGCACAATCCGGGGGCGCGCGCATCGTCACCGGTGGTGTCCGGCCTGACGGGCTGGATTCGGGATGGTTCATCGCGCCGACGATCGTCGCCGATGTCGACAATGGTGCCGAGATCGCCCGCACGGAACTGTTCGGTCCGGTGGCGGTGGTGATCGCCTATCGGGATGACGACGACGCCGTGGCGCAGGCCAACGATTCCGACTACGGACTCGCCGCCGCGGTGTGGTCGGCCGATCGTGCGCGTGCTGCGCGCATAGCGGCACGACTGCGCGTCGGATCGGTGTCCATCAACTCGCCGGGGCCCATCGATTTCGGCTCTCCCTTCGGTGGATTCAAGCAGTCGGGCATCGGCCGCGAGGGCGGCCCCGAAGGGATCGACGGATTCGTCGAGTCTCGATCGATCATTTTCTGATTTCCCTCACCTTTTCGCTGGAAGGACCATTCATGCAGACCCAGGCAGCCGTTCTGTGGCAACGCAATTCGCCCTGGTCGATCGAGACGATCGAACTCGATGCGCCGAAGGAGCAGGAAGTGCTCGTCGAGTTGCACGCATCGGGAATGTGCCACTCGGACGAACACATCGTGACCGGTGACATGCCGTTCGCGCTGCCCTGCATCGGTGGACACGAAGGTGCGGGCGTCGTGAAAGCGGTGGGATCACACGTGTCGTGGATCGAGCCGGGCGACCATGTCGTATTCAGTTTCATCCCGTCCTGCGGGCGGTGTCCCTCGTGCTCGACAGGACATCAGAACCTGTGCGATCTCGGTGCGAAGATCTACAGCGGCAAGCAGATTCAGGACGGGACCGCACGCCACCACATCCGTGAGCACGATCTCGCGCTGGCCTGTGGCATCGGCTCCTTCGCCAGGCACACCGTCGTGAACGAAGCCAGCTGCATCAAGATCGACCCGCACCACGCGCTGGACCGCGCATGCCTGCTGGGATGCGGCTTCATCACCGGGTGGGGATCGGCGGTGTACACCGCGGACGTACGGCCGGGTGAAACCGTGGTCGTGGCCGGTGTCGGCGGCATCGGTGCTGCAGCGATCCAGGGTGCGAGACTGGCCGGTGCACGCACGATCACCGCGATCGACCCCAACGAGTTCAAGCGGGAAATGGCACGGAAGTTGGGCGCCACTCATGTGGCGGCGTCCTGGGAGGAGGCCAAAGCGGTTGTCGCAGAGGCTACCTGGGATCGCGGTGCGGACAAGTTCATCACCGCCATGGGCGTCGGTGAGGGCAGCCTGGTGTCGAAGGCTCTCGCGATGATCGCCAAGCGGGGCCGACTGGTCGTCACCAATATCCACCCCATGCTCGAGCGCGAGGTGTCCGCCAATCTGATGGACCTGACCCTGCAGGAAAAGCAGATCGTGGGAAGCCTCTACGGCTCGGCGAATCCCCGTGGCGACGTTCCGAAGGTTCTCGAACTGTGGGATTCGGGTTCGGTCGACCTCGATGCGATGGTCACTCGGACCTACCCGCTCGAGAAGGTCAACGACGGTTACGACGATATGCGGGCAGGCCGCAATATTCGTGGCGTTCTCGACTACACCGGGACACAGACCCCCGCGGCGTAGTCGAATCCGGACCGCAGAGCCCCTGCGGCTTCCCTTCTTCGGAAAGCCGCAGGGGCTCTTAGGTTTCCGGGCCCTTGCGCCGGGCCGGCGTCAGAGAACGGCGCCGGCGATCTTGAGTTCGACGATCTCATCCATCGACAGTCCGATCTCTTCGAGTACCTGATCGGTGTGTTCGCCGTGTTCGGGTGCGCGCTTGACCTCACCGGGCGCCTCGTTGAACTGGACCGGTGCCGAGACGAGTTTGAAATCGGTTCCGTTGGCGTCGGTGACATCGGCGATGAAGTCGTTGGCTTGGACCTGATGGTCGCTGAGCACCTCGTGGGGGGTCTGTACAACCGCCCAGGAACCGTCGATGTCCTTCAGCGCGATTCGCCATTCCGCGAGGGTCTTCTTGGCGAAACCTGCGGCCAGCACTTCGACGAGAGCGAGATGGTTCTGCCCGCGCAGTGCATGGCTGGCGAACCGCGGATCATCGATCAGTTCCGGGCTTCCGAGCACACGCACGAGTTCCGGGAAGTATCGGTCGGACTCGAGCATGACGATCGCGATCGATCGATCGTCGGCGGTGCGATAGCTGTTGACGAGTGGGTTGGCCGCGGTCGCGGGAACCGTCTTCGGGTATCGGTCGAGACCGAACGCGTGCGAGCCGGCGATCGTCGCTCCCATCGCCCACACGCCGAGTGCGAGTAGTGAACCGTCGACGGTCAATGCCTCACCGGTGCGCTCACGATGAAACAGCGCCGAGGAAATCGCCCCCGCGAGGGTCAGGCCACCGAGAGTGTCGCCGAAGGCCGGCCCCGGCATGGTGACCGCGTATCCCAGTTCGTCGGGGCTGACATTGTCGGCGGCACCGCTGCGCGCCCAGAACGAGGTCATGTCGTATCCGCCACGCTCGGACTCCTCGCCGCGTTGCCCGGCCGCCGATCCACGGACATAGATGATCTTGTCGTTGTGTGCGCGTACGTCCTGCACTTCGATTCGAAGCTTCCTACGGGCACCCGGGCGGAGGTTGGTGAGGAAGACATCCGCCGTGGCGACGATCCGCATCAGCACCTCGCGGCCTTCCTCGGTCTTCAAATCCAGTGCGACGCTGCGCTTTCCGCGATTAGGCAGTTCGAACATGTGGTTGACACCACCGGCAGGGATGAGTCCGGAGCTGATCAGACCTCGTTGCGGATCCCCGGTCTCGGGATGCTCGATCTTCAGCACGTCGGCGCCCCACTCCGTCAGGATCGCGCCTGCCACCGGCACGTAGGTCCACGCCGCAACCTCGACGACCCGGATTCCGTTCATTACACCGACCACGAGAGAGCATCCTTTCGAAACGAGCGAGAGCAGCGGATCGGAACGCGTGCGCGAACGCGCTGGGACTATTCGGATCATCTGCTGCCGCGATACATCTGACTCAGTGTACATAAAAATCTCGTCCGCATGTGGTCGCAGTCACAGAGGGTCGGTGGATCTTTGCCGAGGGGTGGGCAATATCGAAACCTTGCCGACGATTCCGCCATGTGAGCTGGGCACTAACCGTTCCGTGGCGATGTGATCGGTGCAGTTCGGGGTCAACGCCGCAGTGACGAGTTCGGCATTTCAGGGTCAGATCCATGCGTGAGAACTAGTATCGCGAGACGTGCCGCTGCGCGGTCATCGGAGCTGATCTGACGTCACTATCTATGTTGCTGCAGCGATCGGTCCTGAGGCACGCTCCGAATGTGAGGCCGGAGCCGCTTTGCGGGAAACATGCACACACCTGTCAGAGTATGTGTCGGCAGTGATGGATCGATAGCTCATCGGCGGCCGTTCATATGTGGTTTCGTCTGAGTACTTACGTGACACAACCATCAGATGTTAGTCTTCCAGCACGGTGACCGGAATCACTCGGAGTCCTGAGAGCGGAGTGGATCACCAGCCGCGCCGGCGCCGAACAGAAGGCTTTGGAGGATGTCCATGTCAAACGAATCGGGTCGAGTGCTCCCCGACGTGACCGAAGAGTCCCGTGCGTTCTGGACCGGTGGATTCGACGGCGAACTTCGTATCACCCGGTGCCAAGCGTGCCGAGGGTGGATCCATCCACCTGTCGGAGCCTGCTGGCGTTGTCGCAGTCTCGATGTCGCGCCTGAGGTCGCGTCGGGTAAGGCCAAGGTTGCGGCGTTCACCGTCAATCGTCACCCGTGGCTGCCCGCATTTCCGCCGCCGTATGTGATCGCGGTCGTCGAACTGGACGACCAACCCGACGTTCGCCTCACCACCTGCTTGGTGGAGGTCGATATCGACTCGGTGGGCATCGGTATGGCGGTCGAAGTCGTTTTTGACGAACAGGATGATGTGGCGATTCCGTTCTTCCGGCCGGTGGCGGCATGACCTTCGTGGACAACCGTGCGGTGATCACTGGTATCGGGCAGTCTCAGATCGGCCGTCGAATCGGCCGCACCGGAATCGCTCTCGCGCTCGAGGCATCGGCACGCGCAGTCGAGCACGCCGGTTTGTCCTTCGACGATATCGACGGGGTGGCAAGCTATCCCGGCCCGGTCGCAGCGGAGGGCGGATTCGTGGGGGCGACGACCCACGACGTGCGGGACGCCTTCGGACTCAGAACACGGTGGCATGTCAGTGGTGTCGAGACCTCGGGCCAGATCGGCACCCTGCTGGATGCCGCTGCGGCAGTGGCGTCGGGGCGCGCCGAGCACGTGCTGTGCTTCCGCTCGGTGTGGGAGGCAACAGCGCAGGCGTCGGGACGTGCGGTGGCCCTGACCTCGAAAATGGCACGTGCGTCCGGTCATTCGGAGTTCCGGATGCCCTTCGGCGCGGCCTCACCCGTGAACTGGATCGGCATGTTCGCCCAACGCTACATGTGGGAGTTCGGACTGACCCGGGAGCAACTCGGCAAGCTGGTGATCAACAGCCGCCGCAACGCGGGGTTGAATCCCAACGCCATCTACCGCGCTCCGATGACGATGCAGGACTACCTCGGCGCACGCATGATCTCCACTCCGTTGGGTCTGTACGACTGCGATGTGCCGTGTGACGGTGCCACCGCCGTCATCGTCTCGCGCCGCGAGGCATCGAGGGGCCTGAAGAACCCACCGATCGCCATCGAGGCGGCCGGTGCCGGTCTCTACCAGCGCCACAACTGGGATCAGCGCGCCGACTTCACCACCACCGCACCGTTCGACGCCGCCGCCTCGATGTGGGAGACCACCGATCTGACCCCGAACGACGTCGATTTCGCCACGCTCTACGACGGTTTCAGTTTCCTGACCCTGCAGTGGCTCGAGGCCTTCGGGTTCGCCGAGCACGGCAAGGTCGGCCAGTTCCTCGACGACGAGGAGCGCTACCGACTGGACGGGGCCCTGCCGATCAACCCCCACGGCGGGCAGCTGTCGGCCGGTCGACTGCACGGCTACGGCTTCCTGCACGAGGCTTGCGTCCAATTGTGGGGCGAGGGCGGGGATCGCCAGATTCCCAAGGACGTCGAGATCGCCGCGGTCGGGGTCGGTGGCGGACCCGAGGCCGGTTGCATGTTGCTGCGAAAAGACAGCTGACCACTGCCAGAGGCGGTTCCGCGGCGGCCGCAAGTGGTCGGCGCCGAGGTTCGAACCGTGCGGTCCATCCCAACGGATCGTCGGCGACCGGACGCGCATACGCCGTCATTTTCAGATCGATAACCGCGTGCTGCGACGGCCGACAGGCTCGCGCAGGACGCGCGAACAAGGACGTTCACATGATTACACCGGCCGATACCGAAGTTCCCGATCCAGAGGTCGCAAGAGAGGTGCCGCAGGGGAGGTGGACGGCACGGCTGCTGGCATCGCTCATCTCGATGGTGCTGGTACTGGAGGTGCTGTCCGCAAGCCTGACGATGGTCGCCGTGGGATTGCCGCGCATCGTGGCGGAATACCACACAACGCAGGGCGCCTGGCTGTCGGCCGCGTACATGCTGGTGGGAGCAGTGATCTCCCCGCTGGTCGGGAAGCTCGCCGACATGCACGGCAAACGAAAACTGTTGCTCATCATGATGGTTCTGGCGACGGTGGGCGCAGTTGTCTCCGCCTCGGCGCCGACATACGGGCTCATGATCACCGGCCGCACCCTGCAGGGCTTCTTGACGCCGGCCATGTTCCTGGTCTACTCACTGATTCGCGACGTCTTCCCCCGCAACAAGGTCGCGCTGTCCGTCAGTATCTCGATGTCGGGTCTGGGTGTCTTCACAGCGGTATCTCCGTACGTGACGGCGTGGGTGCTCGACCACTGGGGCTTCCGTGGCATTTTCTGGATCATTGCCGTCTGCTTGCCGATTCTCGTCGTGATGATCTCACTGACGACCCCGGAGACCTCGGTGCGCGTGCGGTCCCGGGTCGATCTGCTCGGTGCGGTCCTGTTCGCAATCGGATTGTCCGGCATTCTGGTCGGCGTGAGCTTCGGCCCGACCTGGGGCTGGGGTTCGACGAGTACCGTCACCTACTTCGTCGTGGGCGCAGTGGTTCTGGCGGTCTGGGTCGTGTCGGCGCTCAGACTCCGTGATCCCCTCATCGACATCCGGTACTTCCGTCGCCGGCCGCTGTTCTTGACGGCAGTGACCGCGGGGCTGGCGTACGGCAGCACGCAATCGTTCACCACGGTGCTGCCCATCCTGTGCATGACCCCTGCGGCGCTGGGCCTGGGCTATGGCTTGGGCCTGGACGCCTTCGGTTTCGCGCCGATCCTGGCGGCGTTCGGTATTGCGCTGGCTGTGGGCGGTTTCATCGTCGGAAAGTTGGTGCGCTACATCGAAGCTCGCATGCTCCTGGGCCTGGGCCTGCTGCTGATCGGGCTGGGCGCGGTGCTGACCGCGGTCGAGCACGAGAATCGCGGGCTGCTGATCGTGTTCGCGACGCTGGTGGGCCTCGGTATGGGTTTCGGGGTTTCCTCGGTCCCCAACCTGGTGATCGCCGCGGTTCCCGCTCAGGTGCAGGCGTCGGTTGCGAGCGTGATCGTCGTGGTCACGAGCACCGGATCCGCGGTGCTGCCCGTCGCGGTCTTCGCGGTCCTCAACTCACACATCGCCACCGCCGCGCAGGGGCACGTGCTCTACAGCGGCAGTGGCATGAATCTGGCCTTCGTGATCCCCGCCGCGTGCGCGTTCTTCGGGATGATCGTCTCGTTCGCGGTCCGTTGGCGGATCCGCGGCTGAATCCCCGGTGCGGCCCACCCCCGGTGCGTTCGTCGATCCCGTTGCGGCAGAACGAGATCCGGGCGTGGCCGAACCGGATGCGGGTCGCTACGTGTCGGCTGATCCGTCGGGTCGCTACCGGCCAGCTATGTGTATTCAACGTCAGAAATAGGGAAGAAGTCGATGTTCAATCTGGATTGAGCAGATCGACCAGGTAGTCAACGGAAACATGATCAGCAGGTAGAGATCCATGTACGTTGACCTTCGTGATGACCGTCACTACGATGACATGATGTCAGATTTACCTGCGGCTCATGCCTCGGGTGCTGATACATCGGGTGGCGCAGCGCCCAAGAGCCGTCATCCAATTCACAGAGGGAGCCATAGTGCCGCTTCAGGACCATATGCACTTGATCTCGGTGGACGATCACCTCATCGAACCGCCGAACGTGTGGACGTCTCGTCTGCCGAAGAAGTTCCATGAGGAGGGGCCGCACATCATCGAGATGGACATGAGCAACAGCGGCGGCGACGAAGGTCTGTCCAAGGCGCTGCTCGCGTCCGCGCGCGGTGAAGGTGGTCGTAAAGCACAGGCCAAGATCGCCGAGGTGTGGTCGTACGAAGGCAAGATCTACCCCAACATCGGCCTCAATGCCGTCGCCGGCAAGAAACCGCAGGAATACGGCATGGATCCGACCCGGTATTCGGACATGCTCCCCGGCTGCTACGACCCCAAGGCGCGGGTCGCCGACATGGACATCGACGGCGTTCAGGCCGCACTGTGCTTCCCGTCCTTTCCGCGCTTCGCCGGCACCGTCTTCATCGACCACAAGGACAGCGAGCTGGCGCTGCTGTCGGTGCAGGCGTGGAACGACTTTCATCTCGACGAGTGGGCCGCCACCGCCCCCGATCGCTTCATCCCGCTGATCATTCTGCCGCTGTGGGATCCGCAGGAGGCAGCGAAAGAGATCTACCGCTGTCATGCCAAGGGCGCCAAGGCGATCACCTTCCCGGAGAACACCGTCGGGCTCGGTCTGCCGTCCTTCTACACCGATCACTGGGATCCGGTCTTCCATGCGGCCGAGGAGACGAAGATGCCGCTGTGCATGCACTTCGGATCTTCCGGCAAGGCTCCGATGACTTCACCCGAGGCGCCGATGGCCGTGATGATCGCGCTGTTCGGAACCAATTCGATGTACGCGACCGCCGATCTACTGTTCTCGCCGATGTTCTACAAGTTCCCGAACCTGAAGGTCGCCTTGTCCGAGGGCGGAATCGGCTGGATCCCTTATCTTCTCGAACGCATCGACCTCACGTGGGAGAAGCACCGCTGGTACCAGAATGTGAACAAGGAGGTTCGACCCTCGGAAATCTTCCGGAAGAACATCTACGGCTGCTTCATCGACGACCTCGAGGGAGTGTCGCGTCGGCACCAGATCGGCATCGACAACATCACCTGGGAATGCGACTACCCGCACTCGGACTCGAACTGGCCCAACAGCCGTCGATTCACCGAGAAGTTGCTGGCCGAGGTGCCGGATGACGAGGCGCACAAGATCGTCGAACTCAACGCACGGGAGCTGTATCACTTCCCGCGGGTGCGCTGACGCACTGATCGTCGCAGGACGGCCTCACGCCGCATTCGCGAGGCCGTCCTTCGCCGACCTACCGGTGCCCGAGACGGACGTCGATCATTGTCTGGCCGATCGAACGTCGCTGTGCGACCTCTTCGAGTGCCTCGCGGGCATTGCGCAATGGATTGCGCGCGTGGATCGTCGGCCGTTGCGTAGCCCAGGGTGACAGACGTTTCGCCCCAGCGTATTTCGCGCAGTGCGGGCTCGGCGTACCGGCCGCCGACCGGGTCGATGACGACATCGAGTGCGCCGGGTCCGAGGGCGCCGCGCAATTGGTCGCGCAGATCTCCCGCGCGGTGATCGATCCTGGCTCGGGCGCGCTTCGATCCGGCTACCTCGAGCTTGGCCGGAGGCGACGCCGCAGCGACCAGTGGGGTCGGCGCTCCTGGTGTGCCTGGCCGCGCGGGTTGGGCTCATCGTTTCCTCTCCTGTGCCGACTCTGTGGCTCCCACCTGCGAATATGTGACGGTTTCTCGTTAGAGTAATTGCATTCTGTAAAAACAGTCATTATGTTCTGATTATGACCGATCAAGCAGTGACCGCACCGTCGTTGGACACCGAATCGCTGAGTCGATGGATGGACGCGCAAGGTCTCCCCGGCGCCGGTGAGCGTGCCCAGGCACGCGCTCTGACGGGCGGGTCGCAGAACGAGCTCTTCGAGATCACCCGTGGCGGTGAGAAGATGGCACTTCGCCGGCCGCCGAGCTACGGCGTCGAAGGTCGCGCCAAGGTCCTCATGCGGGAGGCGCGTCTGCTGAAGGCTCTCGCCGGCACGGATGTTCCCCATGCGGCGCTGCGCGGGGTCACCGATGACGAGTCGGTCATCGGCAGCCCGTTCTACCTGATGGACCTCGTCGACGGCTGGAGCCCCATGGGCGCCGGGTGGATCGCGCCCTTCGATACCGATTTCGACGCCCGCGGCGGACTGGCGATCGAATTGGTGGACGGCGCGGCGAAGATGGCGCGTGTCGACTGGAAGGCCCGCGGTCTGGAGGGTTTCGGCAAGCCGGAAGGATTTCTCGAACGGCAGGTCGATCGCTGGCTCTCGCACCTGTCCACCTTCAAGTTTCGTGACCTGCCCGGTCTGGACGAGACGGCGAAGTGGCTCAGCGAGCACATCCCGTCCACGTTCGAACCGGGAATCATGCACGGCGACTACCAGTTCGCCAACGTGATGTACCGCCACGGCAAGCCCGCCGAACTCGCCGCGATCATCGACTGGGAGATGGCGACGATCGGTGATCCACTACTCGACCTCGGCTGGGTCCTCGTCGCTTGGTCGCCCGAAGGCGACGCGATGCAGCACGCCCGCTATCTCGACTACACCGGAATGCCGTCGCGTGCGGCGATGCTCGAGCACTACGCGAAGGTCAGCGGACGCGACGTATCCGCCGTGGACTACTACGTCGTTCTCGCTCGATTCAAGCTCGCCATAGTGCTCGAGGCCAGCGTCGCCCGGCACGCCAAGGGCGAGGCCGACGACCGGGTCGCGCGGTTCGGGCCCATCGCGCTCGAGCTGATGGAGTTCGCGGCGTCGTTGTCGCGGACCACGTCGTACCGCTGAGTCGAACATCATTCCGGCAGAACGCAATCGAGGAGTTTTCATGGCATGGGATTTCGAGACCGACCCCGATTTCCAGAAGAAGCTGGACTGGGCGGCTCGGTTCGTCCGCGACGAGATCGAGCCACTCGATCTGGTGTGGCCACACGACAATTACAAACCACTCGACGACGAACACCGCCGCGTCGTCGATCCGCTGAAACAACAGGTTCGCGACCAGCAGCTGTGGGCGTGCCATCTCGAACCGGCGCTGGGCGGCCAAGGCTACGGCCAGCTGAAACTCGCGTTGCTCAACGAAATTCTCGGTCGATCCATCTGGGCGCCGGTCATTTTCGGAACGCAGGCACCGGACACCGGTAACGCCGAAATCATCGCGCACTTCGGCACCGAGGAACAGAAGGCCGAGTACCTGGCTCCGCTGCTGGCCGGCGAGATATTCTCCTGCTATTCGATGACCGAGCCGCAGGGCGGCGCCGACGTCGGGCAGTTCGAGACCACCGCGGTTCGTGACGGTGACGACTGGATCATCAACGGCTACAAGTACTTCTCGTCCAACGCGCGGTACTCGACGTTCTGCATCGTCATGGCGTACACGAACAAGGACGCGGGCCCGCACAAGGGCATGTCGATGTTCCTGGTGCCCACCGATACCGAGGGCGTCGTCATCGAACGCAACGTTCCGCTGATGCACGAGCCCGCGGCGGAGGGGTCGCACGCGTACATGCATTACGACAACGTTCGGGTGCCCGCGACCGCGATGCTCGGCGCCGAAGGGCGGGCCTTCGAGGTGGCCCAGGTGCGACTCGGCGGCGGCCGCGTCCACCACGCCATGCGGACAGTGGGCATGGCGCAGCGCGCACTGGACATGATGTGCGAACGCGCCCTGAGCCGCACTACTCGCGGCAAGCCGCTGGCCGATCGCGAAACCGTGCAGACCTACATCGCCGAGTCCTACGCCCAGCTGGCACAGTTCCGGCTGTTCGTCCTGAAGACCGCCTGGCTCATCGACAAGACCCAGGACTACTCGAAGTGCCGCAAGGACATCAGTGCCATCAAGTTCCTGACGCCGAAGGTGCTGCACGACATCGTCTCTCGTTCTATTCAGGTGCACGGTGCGCTCGGAGTCAGCCAGGACACCCCGTTGGCGCACATGTGGGTCAGCGCACCGGTGATGGGTCTTGTCGACGGGCCCACCGAGGTGCACCTGCGCCAGGTCGCCAGGGGAGTGCTCTCCGGGTACACGGCGACCGGCACACTGTGGCCCAGCGAACACATTCCGTCCAAGCTCGGTGCGGCCGAGTCCAAGCTCGGCATCGGGGGACAACGATGACGGTGCAGGAGAATTCGATCGCACTGACCGGTCGCCGCGTGGTGGTCACCGGCGGTGCGAGCGGTATGGGCGCCGGCTTGGTGCGGGCATTCCCCAAACTGGGCGCGAACGTCGTGTCGATGGACGTCGTCGAGGACGCGGGCGCCGCCATCGCGAAGGACGCGGGTGCCCAGTTCGTGGCCTGTGACGTATCCGAACCCGAGTCGGTGAAAAGTGCTCTGGGGCAGTCGGTTTCACTCCTCGGTGGACTCGATGTCCTGATCCACGCGGCCGGAACGGCACCGGGAGGAGCCGCCGAGGACATCACCTTCGCTACCTGGTCCGAGGTGATGTCCATCAATGCGACGGGCACGTTCCTGACCAATCAGGCCGCCTTCGAACATCTGAAGGCCTCGGGCGGGCAGATTCTCAACTTCGCCTCTGCCGCCGGCGTGCAGGGACTGCCCAACAAGGCGGCCTACTCTGCCAGCAAAGGGGCGGTGGTGGCCTGGACGCGGACTGTCGCGCGCGAATGGGCGCGGTACGACATCACCGTCAACGCGATCGCTCCGGCGATCTGGACTCCGATGTACGACAAGACTCGAGCCTCGATGACGCCCGAGCAGTTGGCGGCGCACGACGCGTTCATGGCGTCCGCGGTTCCCTTGGGCGGCAAGCTCGGCGACGTCGACGAGCACTTCGTTCCCGTTCTCGCCTTCCTGTCCAGCATCGGTGCCCGCTTCATCACCGGTCAGGTATTTCCGATCGACGGTGGCACCCTGATGATGCGGTAGGAGCTCCGGACCTGTCGGCCTACTGCGCCGGCAGGTCGATCAGGGTGCGTGGACGTCGTGTGCGAGGAATTCGGAGACTGCGGCGAGCACTGCCTGTTCGTCCACGGTTGCGGCCGGACTCATACGGTTACTCCTTTGACGGCTGCGGCTACTTCCCGGCCGAAGAATTTCAGGGTGGCCTCGGAACCAAGGTCGTGGAAGCGCACGATGAACAATTCGACGCCCCGTGCGCGCTCGGCAGCGAACATCTCGACGAGCTGGTCCGGTGTGCCGATAAACGGTGCCCCCCAGGAGTTTTCGGGCATTCGCCGAGCTACCTTGGCGGTTACCTCGGCACGCTGCGTTTCGGACTCGAGCACACCGACGGCATACTGCGCCGATATTCTGGCCTTTCCCCGCAGCGGTGCCAGTTGACCGAGACGATGTCTAGCGCTGCCGACACAGTTCCACCAGTCCGCGTGCTTCGACACGAGCGGCATCGTCAGCGTCTTACCGCCGCCACCGATGTGGACAGGGATGCCACTCTGAACAGGAGTCGGCAGTCCATAGGCACCCTGTAGTCGAAAGTATCTGCCGTTGTAGTCGAATTCGTCTCCCGCGAACATCAGCTCGAGAATCTCCAACGTCTCCCCGAGCGCACTGGAGCGTTCGCGCCCGGTTCCGGGCGGGAATCCGAATCTGGTGAACTCGTCCTCCACCGAGCCCCACCCGAGTCCGAGATCGAGGCGGCCATCGCTGATCCGGTCCACCGTGGCTGCCATCTTCGCCAGCAACGCGGGATGACGAAATGGCCCACAGCCGACAAGGTGCCCGAGCCGAAGTCGAGTCGTGGCCCCGGCCAGCGCGGTCAGCAGAGTCCAACTCTCCAGACTGTCGCAAGGCGGGGCACCGGGGGCGTACAGATGGTCCATCAACCAGAACGAGTCGAATCCCGCCGCTTCGGCGGTGCGGGCGCGCGCGAGCATCGAGGCGACACCGATCTTGAATTGCGGTACGTACACGCCGAACTGCGGGGTCGCCGACGCTTGCGCTCTCGCATGATTCGCGGGCGAAGACATGTATCTGACAATAGGGTCACATTGATGCCTTCGGTGAGGTTTCGGAGAACTGACTGTCAGAACATGGTCACCGTGCATCGATGTTGACAGGTGGCCTGGGTCACATTACTGTCCATCAGTGTCAGATGTCAGACCGAGATGACGGATCGGTGGCTCTGCGCACGTATCCCCGGAGACGACATCTATGCGATTCGACGGCAACTTGTTCGGATTACCGAGTCAGACAGAGGAATCGGAACGGCACTCGGACGAAGCGTCGTTTCATCACCGGAAGTACCTACGAACTCGACGGCGGAACGGGCGCCGGCTCTGCCGAAGGCAGCGAGGGTTCGAGCGGAGGAACTCATCATGTACGGCGGTCCACGCATCAAGCATCTAGACGAAGTGCCTGCCGAGGAGATGCTGAGATTCCGATTCGAAGACGGCCGTACGGCATCGATCTGGGAGAAATGGATCGAGTTGTCGCCCGATTACGTCGCGTTCTGGAACAGATGGGACCCGGGTGCGATGACGCCGCAGCACGGGCATCACGGCAATCACATCAACTTCATCGTTCAGGGTGAGATCCGCAGCAAGGACGGGGTGTGTGGTGTGGGCAGCCACACGACGGCTGCTAGCCACGTCGCCGGCTGGACCCACGAGCCCGAGGAGTAGATCCCCATGTCTGTCACCGCCGCGGCGCCATCGTTGACGCCGGATCACTGGGCCGAGTGCGATCCCGACCGGATAGCAGTTCTCGTCCCAGGCACCACATCGCTGACCTACGCCGAGCTCGCGCGACAGTCCCGCGCTCTGGCCGGAAACTGGACCGATCGCGGGATAGTCGCGGGCGACCGCGTGGCGATACTCATGGAGAACCGGCCCGACTATCTCGTCGTGGCGATTGCGGCTCTGCGAACGAGCGTGCGGTTGGTGGCTGTCGGGATACACCTGACACTCGATGAAGTGGCGCACGTCATCGCCGATTCGGATGCTCGACTGGTGGTCACCACCGCTCGGTACGCCGACCTGGCCGGCGCCGCGGCGGCCTCGGCTCCGGCCGTCGAAGCCGTTCTGGTCGCCGACCGCGACTGTTCACCACTCGCTCCCGGGTTCGACCGGCTCTACCGCGATGCCGCAGAGCCGGGCACGCCCTCGACCACGGGAAATCGACAGGGCGCGTTCATGTTCTATTCCTCCGGCACCACCGGGAAGCCCAAGGGCATTCTCCGCGACATGCCCGATGTCTCCTTCGCGCAGGGCGATCCGTTGACTGCGGCGTTCGCCGCGACGTGGGGGTTCGACGAAGAATCGGTCTGGCTCAACTCGGCTCCGCTTTATCATGCTTACCCACTACAGAGTTGTACCTCCGTGATCCGATGGGGCGGAACACTGGTTCTGACAGAGCGATTCGAGGCCGAAGAGACTCTCCAGCTGATCGAGCGTCACTCCGTCACGCACATCAGCGTGGTGCCGACGATGTTCGTTCGATTGCTCAGGCTGACGCCCGACGTGAGGGCCCGCTACGACATGTCCAGTCTGCGGTGTGTGATTCACGCCGGAGCCGCCTGCGCGGTCACGGTAAAGCAGGCGATGATCGATTGGTGGGGGCCGATCCTCTACGAGTTCTACGGCGGTAGCGAGAACGTCGGAATGGTGCTCATCACACCACAGGAGTGGCTCGAGCATCCGGGGTCGGTCGGAAAGCCCGCTCCGGGAACGATTTCGGTACTGGGTGACGATCACGCTCCGGTGCCGCCGTACGTCCGGGGCGGTGTCTGGTTCGATCACGCGCCTCGCTTCAGCTACCACAAGTCTCCGGAGAAGACTGCGGAGGCGTTCGACTCGCAGGGCCGTGCCTCCCTCGGCGACCTGGGGTACCTCGACGAGGACGGCTACCTGTACCTGGACGGCCGCCGAGTGGATCTGATCGTCTCCGGCGGCGTCAACATCTACCCCGCCGAGATCGAGGATCGGCTCGCCGAGCACCCCGCCGTCTTCGACGTTGCCGTGGTCGGAGTACCGGATGACGAATTCGGTCAGCAGGTCAAGGCGGTAGTCGAGCTGGAGAGTGGGTTCGTCGGGGATGCCGAACTCGCGGCCGAACTGATCGCCTACACGCGCGCGACCCTGGCCGGGTTCAAGTGTCCCAGAACAGTTTCGTTCGAGCCGAGCCTGCCGCGGACCCCGACCGGGAAGTTACTCAAAAGGGTCTTGCTGGACCGGTATTGGACGAGCAACGAGCAGGATCGACGATGAATACAGCTGTCGTGTCGGTCCGCGGTAGACAAGATGCGGCGCATTGTCGGACCGGTGGTCGATCCCGCCGATAAGGCGCACACATCGACCGAAATGGCGGGCGCGATAGACAGCGAATTCCGCGAACGCGATATCTACGCGGACGAACACGCATTCTCGGCCGCGAGCGTCGACGCTTTCCTGTGTGAGCACGTCACACTGCACATCGTGAATTCGAGACGGCCGGGATAGCCGAGTGTGACCTGTGCCGAGCGTTCGGAGAACTCGGAATCGTAGGTCTACAGATCCCCAGGTATTCGGCGGCGATGGTCGATGACGGCGCCGGGCGGATTCGAGCTGCCCATTCAATCTTCTCGGCCGACGATGGTCGAGAGCTGCAAGAAATGAGTGAGGGAACAAGATGCGGAAGAAATACGCGGATGAAGGACGGTCGGCGGGGACGCACAGGTCGTGGCTGGCGAGTGGTGTCGTGATTACTGCGACGTCCACGGTGGCTGCGGCTTTGGGCGTGGTTGCTGGTCCCGCTCATGCTGATTCGGTGTCCGACGGGGTGGTGAATTACCAGGCGACCAGGACGGATCGGTCTTCGATCGTCACCACCGATGCCGGGTCGATGGCGGTCGAAGACGGGGTGTTCAAGATCAAGGCTGCCAATGGGTCGGTGCTTGCCGGTACTGAGTTGTCGTTCCGAGTCGATGATTTCGTGTTCCCGATCGCGGCAGCCGTTGGTGGCCGTACCGCGACGCTGACTCCGCTGTTCGACTTGGCGCACGCGGAATACCGGCCGGTGGCATTGCCGTATGAGGACAGTGCTCCGTGGAAGACTCCGTACGACCGCGAGCAGGCTGCTTGGTCGCGTATGGCGAGCACGATCACGACGGGCGCTTCTGTCGGCGCGGTTGTCGGTGGTCTCGGTGGTGGAGCGGTGGGTTGCCTGCTCGGTGGTATCGCGGGTGCGACGGTCGCGGCCGCAACGATTGTGGGTCTGTTCGGTCCCTTTATTCCCGCCGCTGCGATCGGCTGTCTCGGGGGGATCGTCGCGGTGGGTGCGCTGGGGACTCTTGCCGGTCAGTTGTTGGTGACCGCCCCGCTGACGATTCTGGCGGTGGCCCAGTACTTCACCACGATCAACCAGCCCATGCCCGCTCCGGCGAAGTGAGCGAGTTCGGGTAGACGTGCAACGCCTGACCCGATTCGCGGCATCCAGGCCACGTGGTGGCGCCGGGTTTGCTTCGTCTGGATTCTGTTGACGCCCAACCGAGATCGCCTGCGACAGGCCCGGTTCGCCCGATCCGCTCCGGATCTCCGGTTCTCGCTGGGCGGTTCGGTCGACCGGTGGATGACGTGAGGGCAACCAATGCCAGGCCCGCGAATCGCGGGCCTGGCATTCCCGCGTCATCAGCCGGGCGACGTTCGTCGCGTTGTTCGCCATTTGGTGACACAAACGCCAGATATGACTGCTCATGTGTGAACATGCTCTGTCCTGTTTCGGCGTATTCGGAGCAAAAGGCTGGCTCGAGATGTGATATTGACAAGTGGTTTGTGTCACATTACTGTTCACTAGTGTCAGATGGTGCACCTCGGACGGCCGATCGGTGGCTCTGCGCACACCCTCTTGGAGGCGACGTCTATGCGATTCGACGGCAGAGTTGCCCTGGTCACCGGGGCCGGCAATGGAATCGGTGAATCATGCGCCAAGACACTGGCGGCCCAGGGCGCAGCCGTCGTGGTCTCCGATATCGACGACGACGCGGGCAGGCGTGTGGTTTCGGAGGTGATCAGTTCGGGTGGGCAAGCGTCCTACATCCACGCGGAGGTCTCCGATCACGCTGACACCGAGGCGTTGGTGGCGCATGCCGTCGAGACGTTCGGTGGCCTGCATCTCGCGGTGAACAATGCCGGAATCGCGCACTCGCTGAAGCGAATTCACGAATTGGATCCGGCAGCTTTCGACCGGGCCGTCGCGGTCAATCTCCGTGGAACATTCCTCTGTATGCGCGCCGAACTCGCGCACTTCGTCGAGCACGGCGGTGGATCGATCGTGAATATCACCTCGTGTGCCGGGCTCAAGAATGCCGACTTGATGCCCGGATATGTCGCGTCGAAACATGGGGTCGTGGGACTGACGCGAAATGCCGCTGTCGACTACGCCCTCGACGACATCCGCGTCAACGCGGTCGCGCCGGGAACGATCGCGACCCCCGCGATCCTGTCGTATCCCGATGAGTTGCAGCAGAAATGGGCTTCACTCATCCCCATCGGACGGATGGGGCGTCCGCAGGAGGCCGCGGACCTGGTCGCATTCCTGCTCTCGGACGAGGCATCGTTCATCACCGGCAGCACCTACGAGCTCGACGGCGGCATGATGCAGGCCTTGCCGAAGTAATCATTATCTCGCGCGAAGGAACCTTCTGCGTCCGAAAGCGAATTCGTCGACTCCTGGGAGCTCGAAGCCGCACTGACCAGGTTCGCATAGGTGAACCGGCGGGATTCAACGCTCGAAATCGGTGACATTCGAGCCGGGTCTACTCAGAACACTGATTAGCAAGCCCCTCCAAGGATTCTGTTGGGGCACTGGATGAACGGTAAGGACGGAAGATCATGAGCAGAGCTATTGTGCTGGTCCACGGTGCGCAACATTCGTCGACGTGTTGGACTCCGACGGTCGCGGCCCTGGCTGCTCTGCGACCGGACATCGAGGTACTCGCTGTCGATCTGCCAGGGCGCCGAACGAATCCGGCGGATCTTCGGACGGTGGGGATTGCGGATTGCGTTGCCTCGGTGGTCGCCGATGTCGAACGAATCGGGGCGGACGAGGTGATTCTGGTCGCCCATTCCATGGCCGGTGTGACCGTGCCCGGTGTAGCGGAAGCCCTTGGTGCACAGCGGGTATCACGAATGGTGTTCATCGCGGCGGCAATGCCGCCCAACGGTGAGTCGGTCCTTCAGGATCTGGTCGGTGATCTCCAGCAGGATGTGACGGACAAAGTGGCGGACCCGGGCGAACCGGCGCCGTTCCCCAGAGAGTTCGCGGAGCGAATGTTCTGCAACGGGATGACGCCGGAACAGCTCGAGTTCAGTGTTGCCGGATTGTGCGCGGACAGTGACCTTCTGGCCACGACGCCTGTGGACCGCAGTGGTATGCCGACATCGATTCCGCGGTCCTGGATCCTCACCGGTCAGGACCGTGCCGTGACGCCGGACCAGCAACGGGCGCACATCGACAATCTCGGTGGCGTCGAAGACGTGGTCGAGATCGACACGTGTCACAACGTGATGATCAGTGAGCCGGAGATGCTGGCAAAGGTGTTCGCCGAATACTTCGATCGCGCCTGAACCGACGCCGCCACGGCAGCTGCTGCCGTCACGGAATCCCGCCGTCCGAACGGACGATCGTGCCGGACGTGTAACTGGATGCGTTGCTGGCGAGAAACAGTGCCGCACCGACGATCTCGGGAGGTTCCCCGATTCGTTCCAGGTGCAACCGCTTGGACGCCTCGATGGTCTGGTCCATGTCCCAGGCCGCGGCGATATCGGTCAGGTACTGGCCGGGCATCAGTGTGTTCACCCGCACCTCGGGGCCGAGGAGGTCGGCGAAACCTTCCGTCATCGCGTTGAGTCCGTTCTTGGCCGCGGCGTAGGGGATGATCGACCCCATCGGGCGCAGCGAACCCGTGCTGCTCACGTTGATGACGCTGCCGGAACCCTGTGCCTTCATGCGGGTTCCGACCAGTTGGGTGAGTCGAAACGGTCCCTTGAGGTTCAGCCCGAGAACGCTGTCGTACATCTTCTCCGTGACGTCGGTGACGCTGTCGTACGTCGGTGACATGCCCGCATTGTTGACCAGGACGTCAACGGTGCCGAAGGCGTCGTATGCCGCGTCCACGAGGCCTTCGATCTCGTCCCAATGCCCGAGATGGCAGCTGTAGGCAAGACCTCTGCGCCCGACCGCCTCGATCTCGGCCACGACCTTCCGGCAGTTCTCCAGTTTGCGGCTGGCGACGACGACGTCGGCGCCGGCTCTGGCGAATGCGAGGGCCATCTGTCTGCCCATGCCGCGACTACCGCCCGTCACCAGTGCGACCTTGCCGGCGAGGCTGAACAGGTTGAACGGCGAAACGGTGTCGGCGGCTGCGGAGTTGCTGTTGTCGTCCATACTGGTAGTCCTAAGTGTCCTAGAAACAGAATCGGATTACTCAAGATGCAGAACGATACATCAGATCCCCGGCCACCGGCAGTGGGCACCCGTGCCGCACAGGCCGCTGCCCGGCGTACCGAGCGGCGACGCAAGTCGGCCGAGGAGGAAATCGATCGACTGCTCGAGGTCACCCTGGGGCTGATCGAAAAGTCCGCTCCGGCAATGCCATCGGTGTCCGACATCGTCGCGGCGGCCGGGATCTCGAACCACACGCTGTACCGCTCGTTCCCGAGCAAGGACGACCTGGTGCTGGCAGTCCTGGAGAAAGGAGTGGCGCGGGTCGTGGAGGTCATCGACGCACGCATGAGCGGTCTGACCGACCCCGAGGAACAAATTTCCGCATGGACACGCGGAGTCCTGCGTCAGGTCAGCAACGTCGAGGCGGCGAAGACCAGTCGCACCGTGCTCGGTCACCTGAGTCAGTCCGGCTCTGTGTCCTCGACAGGTAGTCAGCACGAGTTGCTCAGGCCGATCTCCGATCTGCTCACCGCTCCGCTGGAGGCGCTCGGCGGTGATCCGGTGCGCGATGGAGCTTGCATCTCCGATCTCGTATTCGGCGCCATGCGCCGTCACCTGTGGGATTCCACGGCACCGAGCGACGAGGACATCGAGTGGATCAGCGAATTCGCTCTCGGCGGACTGCGCCGCGAACGGGCAAAAACCGGTCCTGGTAAGCGGACTCGGAACTGACGAAAGGACCGGCCATGGCTGTGGGTATACCGGATCTGAGCGGACGGACCGCGGTTGTCACCGGCGGTGCAGCCGGCATCGGCTATGCGATCGCCGCCTCCCTGATCGCCCGCGGAGCCGCGGTGACGATCGCGGACGTAGAGGTGGACGCGCTCGAAGCGGCTGCGGCAGAGCTCGGAGTTCCCGGAATCGTCGCCGATGTGAGCCAGGTCGAGGACGTGCGACGCCTCGCGGATGCCGTGCTCGCCCGACACGGTCGAATCGACATCGCGATCAACAACGCCGGCGTCGCGAAGGTCGCACCGTTCACCGAACTGACGCTCGCCGATTTTCGCTGGGTGATCGACGTGAACCTGTGGGGTGTCATCAACGGGATGAACATCTTCCTGCCGATCATCGAATCGACGTCGAGTCGAGGGTTCATCGTGAACACCGCATCCATCGCCGGGCTGCGAACGGGCCGGGGCCTGGCAGCCTACGGTGTATCGAAGTTCGGCGTGGTCGCGCTGACGGAGACGGTGAGTGATGAACTCGCTGAACGTGATTCGCATGTCGGGGTCGGAGTGCTCGTACCCGCAATGGTGCGATCCAACATCGCCGACAGCGAACGGAACCGGCCGGGTGCCCAACCTCTGACGACCACGCGTCGGCAACCGAGCGGAATCATGGCGGCGGAGGTGGTCGGGGAGATCGTTGCCGACGCGGTCGAGCGCGGCGACCTCTACATCGTGACGCATCCTGATTCGCTCGAATCACTGAGAACTCGGCACCGGCGAATCGAGGACGCATTCGTCGAGGCCGCGCAGCGACGTGTCGATGGCAACGGATCGCATTGACAGTTGTGACAGCTGTCATTAATGTACATGACTGTCAGATTTAGTCAGGTGGACAGGCTGTCATGCCCAGTCGGTGTCATGCGAGAGGTGCCTGGCGGTGCATTCCAGCCTCGATCGAAAGCAGTGGTGTCGACATGGCCGAACAGAAGGACATCGACGCAGCAGACTGGACCGATCAGGATCTGTTGACGCGCGACGAGGCCGCTGAACGGTTGGTGGCGGAAATCGAGTCGACGCGAAACCGCCTGAGCGACTTGGAATCCCGCGCCGAAGACGCGAACGTCGCTGCTTCGATCGAGATGAACCGACGTCGCCTGATCGCCATGCAGGCGCTGCAGGACTCACTGTGAGCGAGATAGAACCGGTTGGGAGCACATTGATGGGAACGAGACTGACCGGCAAGGTGGTGTTGATCTCCGGATCCACGCGCGGCATCGGCCGCTCGATGGCAGAGCACTTCGCCTCGGAGAGTGCGAAAGTGGCCGTGACGGGCCGCACTGCCGACCGCGGCAACAAGGTTGTCGCTCGGATTCGGGACGCGGGCGGCGACGCCGAGTTCTTCCCGCTGGACGTCACCTCGGAAGAGAGTATTCGTTCCGTGGTCGAATCGACCGTCGAACGCTTCGGCTCGCTCACCACTCTCGTGAACAACGCTGCCCCCACGGAGGCGGTCGCGACGACGATCAAGCCGATCTACGAGTATTCGAACGAGGAATGGCAGTCGATCATGACCGGAACCGTCACCGGCAACGTGTTCTGGGCGTCGAAATACGCCTGGCCGCACCTGGTTTCGGCGGTAGGCGCATCGATCCTGAACATCTCGTCGGGTCAGTCGGTCGCCGGATTCAAGGGCTTCGGCGCATACGGTGCAGCCAAGGCCGCGGTCAACTCGTTGACGCGTTCGCTGGCGGTCGAGGGCAGTGCCGACGGAATCCGCGCGAACTGCATTCTGGTCGGTCGAGTGGTCTCGGGTCGGGGTGACTCCGGACATCACACCGGTGGCGGCCGGCTGACTCGAATCGGCAACCCCATGGATATCGCTTATGCCGCAACGTATCTGGTCTCGGACGAGGCGGCGTTCACAACGGGCTCGCTGGTCACTGTGGACGGTGGTTTCTCGATCAACGGGGATGCTGTTCAGGACGCGGAGAATACGGCCGCGGCCGCCGTCGGCTGATCACTCCCGTTCGCCGGATCGCCCCGGTAGCCGGCCGATGATGTCGGCTGCGGGGGTTACCCGGGTGAGCATTGCCAGCATGTTAGCGACCATGAATTCGTGTGTCTCCGTTGAAGATCCGGCGGTGCAGTCCTCCGCGAGCACGACCGAGTAGCCGCGGTTCACGGCCTCGAGCGCCAACCCCGGCAGCGCGACGTTGGTGGAAATGCCGGCGAGAACCAGCGTCTCGACTCTCTGGAGCCGCAGCATGGCGTCGAGATCGGTGCCGTAGAACGCGGTCAGCCCGGTGGCGCGCGAGCTGACGATGTCGCCCGGCTCGGGACCCAGTTCGGCGGGGATCTCGACGTCGGTCGTGCCGGCCGTCATCGATTTGTGCCTGAGCGCCATCGCGCCCAGCCACGAGTTGGCCAGCAGGCCTTTCTGGTCGTCGCGGTGCTCGATGATGCAGTGCACGACGGGGAGTCCGCGGGATCGGAACTCGCCCGCCAGCTCGGCTGTGCGGGGGACTATCCGGCGGGCGGCGGCCAGCTGTGCGAGTCCGGCCGAGATCGAGCGGCCGGGTTCGAGGATTCCGCGTTGACACTCACTGATGATCAGGGCGGGGGAGGCGTAGGGCGCATTGCTCACGAGGGGTGCGGCCTTTCGGATCGAGGTGCGTCGCCGGTCGGTACGCAAGGTGACGATAGGGCCAGTTATTCGATCGCGCATCGTTATCAGTGTTCCATCATTCCCCTGCTCGGGGCACTTGCCAAATAGTGACACAACTGCCAGAATCGCGATGGTGGGTTACCGGGAGCACATCACTAGGCGGTTCCAATGATCGAAACCGAAGAGGTCGCAACGCCTCTCAACGACCTGAACTGGTGGCAGAACAACCCTGCCGAGCGTGACGAGGTGTTCGCAGACCTGCGACGCAATCACCCGCGGGTCTTCGTTCCCGTGGGAGCGCCCGGCGCCGAGCCCGTCAAGGGCTTCTACGCACTGACCCGCCACGCCGACATTCTCGAGGTCAGCCGTCGGTCGGAGGACTTCGTGTCGGGCGAGGGAACCCAGATCTTCGATCAACCGCAGCAGCTCCGAGACTATCGCGGGTCGATCATCGATATGGACAACCCGGAGCACGCGCGCATGCGCAAGATCGTCTCGCGCGGATTCACGCCACGGAGTCTCGAAGCTCTGCGCGACGAGGTGGAAGGCACCGTCCGGGAGATCCTCGACGAGATGCCGTCCTCGGGGGAGTGCGATTTCGTCAGCGATTTCGCCGCGTTGCTTCCGCTACGCATCATCGACAACCTGCTGGGCATCCCGCGGGAGCACGAGAAGTTCATCCTCGAAGCAACCAACACGATCCTCGGTGCATCCGACTCCGAATACATCCAGGATCAGACTGCCGTCGGCATCGGCAAGGCGGTCACCGCTGCCAGCGAGGGTTTGATCACCTTGCTGCGGACCCTCGCCGAAGAACGTATCGCCGACCCCCGCGACGACCTGATCACGAAACTGGTGGCCGCGACCGAGGGGGACAATCTCACCCCGCAGGAGATGGCGAAGTTCTTCATTCTGCTCGTCGGAGCCGGAAACGAGACCACTCGAAACGTCATCACCCACGGACTCTCGGTACTCACTCGAAATCCCGATCAGCGTGATATGTGGATGAGCGACTACGAGGACTACTCGGCCGGAGCGATCGAGGAGATGCTGCGCTGGGCGAGTCCGGTGGTGCATATGCGCCGAACGGTCGCCCGTGACGGAATTCGACTCGGCGACAAAGAGTTCTCGAAAGGCGACAAGCTCGTCCTGTGGTACACCTCGGCCAATCGGGACGAGTCGGTGTTCGACGATCCGTACACATTCGACATCGCCCGGGATCCCAACCCGCATCTGGCTTTCGGTGGGCCCGGCCCGCATTTCTGCCTCGGCGCCCATTTGGCGCGGCTCGAGTTGACTGTCGCCTTCCGTGAGCTGTACACGCGCTATCCGGACATTCGCGCGGTGGGGGAGCCGGCCATGCTGCGCTCGAACTTCCTCAACGGCGTCAAGCATCTCCGGGCGACGTACAGTGCGGGCTGAGCAACTAAAAATGACGATTATGTCAGATATGTGTATTCAACGAGTCCGTTCCATCGGCTCGGTAGGGAGACTGCGATGACCGGGACGGTTGCCGACCAGAGCCGGAGCACAGCGATCCTGTCGGCGTTGTCCGGCGGGATCTTGACGATCACCCTCAATCGGCCGGATGCCGCGAACGCGATCCGCCCGGACGACCGCAATGCCTTGATCCGGCTGTTCTCGGACGCGGACGGCGATCCCGACGTCCGGGTCGTCGTTCTTCGGGCCAATGGTCGTCACTTCTGTGCCGGCGCCGATGTAGCCGTACTCGCCGACGGTCACGCCAGGAACGTCAAGCGCGTCACCGGTCCGATGCGGACGATCATGACCGGGGCGCAGAGACTCGTTGCCTCCGTGCTCGACTGCGGCAAGCCGGTGATCACGGTGGTGCAGGGCGCCGCGGCCGGTATCGGGGCACATCTGGCCTACGCCTCGGATCTCGTGGTGGCCGGCGATGCTGCCTACTTCGCCGAGTCCTTCGTCAAGCGCGGCCTGGTCGTGGACGGTGGCGGTGCGTACCTGTTGCCACGTCGAATAGGTATGCAGAAGGCCAAGGAGATGGTGTTCTTCGGTGAGAAGCTCACGGCGAGCGAAGCGTTCGACCTCGGACTGGTCAATCGGGTCGTGCCGGCCGCTGAACTCGATGCGGCCGTCGCCGATTTCGCGGATCGGCTTGCTGCCGCTCCCACCAGTGCGATCGCGTTGACCAAGCGGCTGTTCAACGACTCGCCTGATTCCGATCGCAGTGCGTCGTTCGTTGCCGAGGCGATGGCGCAGGAGATCCAGTCGTACGCGCAGGACTCGAAGGAGGGCGTGCGCGCCTTCGTGGAGAAGCGCCGCGCCGATTACGTGGGATGGTGATCGGCCATGGCTGAGAACGCGACCGCCGGGCCCGCGGTGGATAAGCCCCGCGCCGATCTGCCGACGATCGAGGACGCGAGCCGGCCGTATTGGGACGCCGCGAAACAGGGCAGGCTGCTGATCGCGAGGTGCGAGGACTGCTCCGCGGTGCATCACTATCCGCGCCCGTTCTGCCCCTTCTGCTGGAGCGAGAATGTGGTGAGTACCGAGGCCAGTGGTCGCGGCACCCTGTACACGTACTCCACCGTGTTCGTGAACGACCTGCATCCCTTCGCATCGCGTTTGCCCTATGTCGCGGCGGTGGTCCAACTCGACGAGGGTCCTCGGTTGATGACCAACATCGAAGGTGTCGCGCCGGAGGATCTCGAAGTGGGGATGGCCGTCGAGGTCTTCTTCCGGCCGATCACCGACGACATCTCTGCCACGGTGTTCCGCCCCGTCGCGTCCTGATCACCGAAGGACGCACGGCTGTTGTTGGACAAAGCATTTCGTACGAAACAAGGAGACGGGAACACATGAGCGGACTGCTCGATGGCAAGGTTGCGCTGGTCACCGGTTCCGGGCACGGCATCGGACGTGGACACGCGCTCGAGCTCGCCAAGCACGGAGCCACCGTCATCGTCAACGATCTGGGTACTTCGCTCGCTGGTGAGGGTACCGGCAAGGTCGCCGATGACGTCGTCGCGATCATCGAATCGCGGGGCGGCAAAGCCATTTCGGACTTCTCGGATGTCGGCGACGAGGCGCAGGTCGACGCCCTGGTGGAGCGCGCATATGCCGAGCTGGGACGACTCGACATCGTGGTCAACAATGCCGGCATCGTCCGCGACCGTGCGATCTGGAACATGAGTGCCGACGACTTCGACCTTGTCATGCGCGTCCACGTTCGCGGCAGTTGGCTCACCACTCGGGCGGTGGCACGCAAGTGGCGCGAGGAGTCCAAGGCGTCCGGTTCGAAGGTGTACGGCCGAATCATCAACACCACCTCGGGCGCGGGATTGCTCGGCCACTTCGGTCAGACGAACTACAGCGCGGCCAAGGCCGCGATCGTCGGTCTGACACAGACGTCGAGCCTGGAACTGGCATCGATCGGTGCGACGGTGAACGCGATCAGCCCGGGTGGACGTACTCGTATGTCCGCGACCATGGCCGGTAGTGCGCCTGCCATCGAGCCGGACGAGCGCGGCGAGGACGAGTTCGACCCCAAGGATCCCTCACTCGGCTCACCTGTGGTCGCGTGGCTGGCGAGTCCGGAGGCGGGGCATGTCAGCGGACAGGTCATCAAAGCCCTCGGTGAGAACATTCAGCTGTTGAAGGCATGGTCGCCGGTAGCCGTGGTCTCCAACGGCGGAAAACGCTGGGATGCAAACAAACTCGGCGGGATCTTCGCCACCGACGTGTTCAACACCCGTGCAGCCGGATTGCGGATGGGCGGATAGGGCCGCCGTTTCCGCTCTTGCAGTCCGCACCCGCAACGTCGCCGTCGGCGGGCCGGTCGGTCGATGTCGCCGGGGTGCCGATTCGGTACCGCCTCACCGGGCAGGGCACCCGCGAGATCGTGTCCTCCGGGTGGCTCGATGATGTACGCGCTCAGGGTGCCGAGTCGTACTTCCCGCCCCCGAAACCCTGAGTCGCCACTTGCCCGGAATGCGGGTCTACGAGGTGGCGGATTCGCTGCGCCCATGTGTAACTACACTTTTCGCGCGGCCTGCCACCTCGTCCCCGGCAACACTCCATCCGCGGTTGACGACCGATTCGCGTTCGACTGCGGTGGCTGTGCCGTCGGCGGAGAGGGCGTCGTAGAGATTCCACACGGCTGTGAGCGTCCGCGCGTCCGCGGTGAGCATAGCCTCGGCAACGCTCCATCCACGGTCGTGCAGTTGCGCGGGCGGCACGATCTCGTTGACAACACCCCAGGCGAGTGCGGTGTCGGCATCGAGATACGCGCCGGTGGAACTCATCTGGCGGGCTCGGCGTACTCCGACCGCCTCAGTGAGTCGCGCCGTCAGCCCGCCGCCGGGGACGATGCCGACCCTGCTGTGGGTGTCGGCGAACCGGGCGTCGGGTGTCGCGATGAGAAAGTCACACGCCAGTGCCAGTTCGAATCCGCCCGTCACGGCCGGTCCCGACACGAGTCCCACGACGGGCGTTCGCACGTCCGCCAGGTGCGTGATGCAATTACCGTCGACGGATTCGGCTCCGTCGAATCCGTGCTCGGAAAGATCCTTCAGATCGACGCCGGAGCAGAAGGCGCCGCCTGCCCCCGTCAGCAGGATAACCCGGGTGTCCGCATCGTCGTCCGCCGAATGCAATTCGGCTACCAGTGCGTTGCTCAGGGCGACGCTCAACGCGTTGCGAACATGCGGCCGATTGAGCGTCAGCATCCGGGTGTGGCCCCGCTGCTCGATCAGTACCAGCGGCTCGTTCGGATCGGTCATGGCAGTATCTCTGCTTTCCTGGTCGGGTGTCTGGTCGCGGAGAGGGCAGCGCAGACGATGGACAGTCTCGAGAGTTGGCAGCCGATCCTGCGCGCGTAAGGAACGTGACTCCCGCTCCGTGCGGGTGGACGAAACTCACCGAACTGTACCGGGAAGCGTGCTGAGCGGTCCGCTGGATGGCAAATATCTGACATATGTGACGCTATATATCGCAATAAAGCAGATGTATGGGGCGTTTCGAAACGGCGTTCGGGTCAGTAATCTAACGTAGTGTCACCGTCTGCGAACGTGCTGCGACGGTGATGCACAACGGATCATGCTCGAGGAGCAGTACATGCTTGTCACAGACCAGAAGATTCTGATCGACGGCGAACTCGTCGGGGCCACCGACGGTCGGACGTACGAGGTCTTCAATCCTGCCACCGAAGAGGTAGCCGGAATTGCACCGGACGCACAGGTGGCAGATGTCGAACGGGCCATCGCGGCGGCGCGTCGAGCGTTCGACGAGACCGACTGGGCCACAGACGTCGAACTGCGGCGTCGATGTCTGACGCAGTTGCAGGACAATCTGCGCAAGATGGCCGATGAGGTGCGCCCGTTGCTGACCGCGGAGAGCGGTATGCCGCTCGCGTTGTCGTTCCCGATGGGATTGGACGGCCCGGTCGAATCGTTGGGATTCTGGCCGGATCTGTTGTCCACGTACGAGTTCGAGCGGACGCTGGCCCCGAAGCAGATCATGGGTGGTGAGTCCGTCCGCACCGTTCGTAAGGAAGCGGCCGGAGTCGTCGCCGCGATCACCCCGTGGAATTTCCCCTTCCAGCTGAACCTGACCAAGATCGGAGGAGCGCTCGCTGCCGGGTGCACCGTGGTGCTCAAGCCGGCGCCGGATACCCCTTGGTCGGGAACGGTACTTGCGGCAGCGGCTGTGGACACCGACATCCCGGCCGGGGTGTTGAACATCGTCACCACCTCGGACAACCGGGTAGCGGAGGTCCTGACGACGCACCGCGACGTCGACCAGATCACGTTCACCGGGTCCACCCGAACGGGGCGGTTGATCATGCGCAACGCCTCGGAGACCGTCAAACGGGTCTCGCTCGAGCTGGGTGGGAAGTCTGCCGCGATCATTCTCGACGACGCCGATCTGGCATCGAGTGTCGCGATGGCAGCCGCAGCGGTGTGCATGCATGCCGGTCAGGGCTGTGCGTTGGCCACCCGGCTGCTCGTTCCGAACCATCTGATGGACCAGGTCGCGGCCATCGCCGAACAGGTTCTGTCCGGATTGCCCTGGGGCGACCCGACCGATATGGCGAACATGATGGGGCCCTTGATCAATCGCGCACAGTTCGACAAGGTGCTCGACTACATCGAGGTCGGCAAGTCCGAGGCGCGACTGGTGGTCGGTGGCGGCCGGCCCGAGAAGTACACCAAGGGGTACTTCGTAGCGCCGACTCTTTTCTCGCACGTTCCGCCCGACAGCAGGATCGCTCGCGAGGAGATCTTCGGCCCTGTCGTGGTTCTGATCGGATTCGCCGACGACGAGGATGCGGTGCGCATCGCCAACGACTCGGAGTTCGGTCTGAGCGGATCGGTGTACAGCGCAGATGTGGAGCGCGCCAAGCGAATCGCACTGCGGTTGCGCACCGGAACGATCGCCCTCAACGGAGCGCAGTGGTTCGATGTGGAGTCACCCTTCGGTGGGTACAAGCAGAGCGGTCTCGGGCGTGAATGGGGCGTCGAAGGACTCGAGGACTTTCTCGAGACGAAGACCTTCAGCTATCCGGTGAGCTGACCGATGGCGTCGTGCGATCCTCGTCGCCCGGCTGCCTAGGCCGCCGGACGACGAAGAACGGGCTCGAAGCCGATCAGCTCGGTCCCTGGGGGAACTTCAGCAGTGAACCCGCGTCGACGCGGATCTGCTGGCCGGTGATGTAGCGCGCTTCGTCCGAGGCGAGGAACAGCATCAGGTTGGAGATGTCGACCGGTTCCACGTAGGGGATGGGCATCGCCTGGAATGTCGTGAACGCGGGTTCGGCGTCGTCGCGTGTCGGGTTCTCGAGGTCCGGCCGGAACATGCTGTACAGGCCATCGTTGTGCAGGAGATGAGTGTTGACGTTGGTGGGGTGCACGCAGTTGACGCGAATGAACTTCGGTGCCAGGTGCAACGCCATCTGTTCGACGTACCCCATCAGGGTTTTCTTCGCCCAGCCGTAACCGGCGCTGCCGGGTCCCATGGCCGGGTTGTCGGTAGTTCCCGGAAGCATCGCCGCCGTGGAACCGGTGATGACGATGGAACTGTGGTCGGGCAGATGCGGAAGGGCAACGGCGACCGTGTTCATCACGCCGACGAGGTCCACGTCGGTGGCGTCGACGAAATCCATCGGATCCGGATGACCCATCGCCATCGGCAGGATCCCGGCGTTGGCGATAACGATATCGAGCCGGCCGAGTTCGGTCACTGCTGCATCGATCACTTCGCGCAGTCGGGTGCGCTCGCGGACATCGGCTTTGGCCGCGACGATCCGGCGATCGAGCTTCTCGACCAGCCGCTCGGTCTCCTCGAGATCCTCCAGTGTCGCGAGTGGGTAGGGGTTGGAATCGATCTGCTCGCAGAGGTCGATGGCGATGATGTCGGCACCCTCTTGCGCGAGACGCACGGCGTGACTTCTGCCCTGCCCGCGTGCGGCTCCCGTGATGAACGCGACTTTTCCGTCGAGACGGCCGGTCATGTGTACTCCTTGTTGGCAACCGATGGATCGGAGAAATGTGTCCGTACAGTGCTTTCCGAGCTGGTGGGCGCTATTCGGTGACGAGACGAATGGCCCTCATCGGACACGCGGACACGCCGGATTCGGCTTCGCCGAGCATGCCTTCGGGAACGTCCAGATCGGCCTCGGCGGCGTATCCGTCGTCGTCGAGTTCGTACAGATCGGGCGCCGTGGCCGCGCAGAGTCCGTGGCCCTCGCACTGATCGAGTTCGATGTGTACTCGCATGGTTTTACTTCCGCCGTGTTTCATGTCAGTAGTCGGTTGCGCCACAGGTCCAGGTCCGATCGTGTCGCGCCGTGGTCGACGAGCCATCCGCCCGCTCCGCCCGGCCGATCGCCCAGTCGCCGGACGACCGAGACGATTGCGGCCTCGGGAGCTGTCAACCACGCCGCCGGTAGCGGGCGCCGATGAGAACTCTTGGTGGCCTTGGCTTTCCAACGTCGACCGAGCGCGGGCATGCGGCTTGCCGTCAGCAGATAGTCGCCGATCACCGCCGCCGGCTCGACGTCGGCGGCCAGCAGCAAGGTCGCGACCGCGACACCGGTGCGATCCTTACCGGCAGCGCAGTGCAGCAGAACCGGACCGTCGGCATGCGCGACGATACCGACCAGCGAGGCGACCCGATCCGGTGCGGAATCGAGAATCTGTCCGTACAGACCTGCCAGGTCCTGGGGGATTTCTTCGGTGGGAGCGGCACCGTCGTGCAGTGGCAGGTGATGACGTAGCGTCTGCGATGACCAATCGAACGGATTCCTGTCCACCTCGGCCAGGGACCGAAGGTCGACCACCACCGTCGGCGGCCACTGTTCTACGGTCAGCGGGTTCGTATCACCCATGTACGGAGCATCACTGCGATAGAGAACTCCGGTCTTCGTGGTGCGGCCGTCGATACATCGCAGTCCACCGACGTCGCGCAGATTGGCGAGCGTATCTGTATCGGTTTCGTGACTCATCGGGCCGCCGGAGGATGCGCGACGGCGAGTTCGCGCAACTTTGTTCGATCGATCTTGGACATGGCGGTCAACGGGATCGCATCGATGACGACCATATGATCGGGTGCCTTGTAGTCGCCCAGTCGCTCCTTGGCCCATGCGCGCAGCTCAGCCAGCGTCGGCGGCGGCCCGTCGTCGTTCGCGACGACGAACGCCACCCCGATCTCACCGATCACCGGCATCGGATGTCCCACCACCGCAACGGCATTCACCGCGGGATGCTCGGCGAGGACGTTCTCCACCTCGACGGGATGGACGTTGAACCCGCCGCGGATGTACATGTCTCCGGAACGTCCGGCGAGTGTCAGATTGCCCTCGGCGGTGAAGCTGCCCAGGTCGCCGCTGATGAAATACCCATCGTCGTCGAAGACGTCCCGGGTCATGGCCGGATTGTTCCAATACCCACGCATGACGCAGCCGCCCCGGACGCGCACCCGGCCGACTCGACCGACCGGCAGCGGCGTGCCGTCATCATCGGTGACGCGAACGTGCATGCCGGACTGAGGTTTTCCCACCGTGCGGAAGGCCACCTCGGGCGGATCGCCGATGTCGGTGCCACACACTGTCGGTGACTCGGTCATCGCGTAGCGCACCACCAGGGGTACCCCGATCAGCTGTGCGGTGCGTTCGATGAGTTCCGGTGCTGCCGGTGCGGTGGCGACCACACCGAGCCGCAGGTCGGGAAACGAGTTGCGCTCCAGATTCGGCAGGTCCAGCAGCTTGGCCCACTGTGTCGGCACGCCGCCGGCCATCGTGATGCGTTCACCGATCAGAATTTCGCGCATCTTCGCTGCCGACCACGGCACCGGCGAGATGACCACCGTACTTCCCCAGATGAGCTGGTCCCACAACTTGGCCATGTACCCGGCATGGGAGAACGGCGTCGAGGATAGTCGTCGGTCGTACGGCGCGCTCATCACGCCTGACGCCGCGGCGGATGCGGCCAGGTTGGCGGCATCGAACCAGGCGCCTTTGGGCATGCCGGTGGTGCCGCTGGTGAAGATGATGGTGACGGGATCGTGCGAATCCATCTCGGCGGCGACGAAATTGTCGTCGTTCGAGCTGTAGCAGGTGGCAAGTTCGGCGCGTGTGAGCACCGCGATACTCGGATCCACCTCCGGCAGACCGGCATCGGAGTCACGGATGACGAGCGCAGGTGCCGCCTGGGCGAGAATCGAATGTGTTTCTCGGGGGCCGAGTCGTGGGTTGATCCCGGTGGTGACGGCGCCGACCAGTGCCGCAGCGGCGTAGCAGACCGCGTAGTCGATGGTGGACGGCAGCATCAGCGCCACGACGTCACCCTGGGCGACACCGCGTGCACGCAGGTGCGCGGCCAGGCCCCGGGCGTGTCGGTACCACTGCGCGAAACTTATTCGGGTGCCGTCCTGCTCGACGTAGGCGTCACGGTCACCGTGCGCACGCGCTGCCGCCGCCAGGAGTTCACCGGTGTTGGCGAACCTGCCCGGTAGCGGCGGCTGCGTGAACGACCTCGACGTCGTCACGGTTGTTCCGATCCCAGAAGGACGGTGCCACTGGAGCAGAACCATCCACCGGTGCCGCTGACACAGGCGATTTTCGCGTTCTCGACCTGACGGACCCCGGACTCGCCACGCAACTGCCGCGCTGCTTCGACGATGAGGAACAGACCTCGTTGGCCCGGGTGGCACGCGGACAGTCCGCCGCCGTCGGTGTTGGTCGGGAGGTCGCCGCCCAGTCTGAGTGCTCCGGATTCGACGAACTTCCCGCCCTCGCCCTTCGCGCAGAATCCGAGGTCCTCCATCGTCAGCAGGAGCATGTAGGTGAAGGCGTCGTAGATCTCGGCGACGTCGACGTCGGCGGGTCGCAGTCCGGCCCGCTGGAACGCTAGCGGGCCCGTGACCGACGCGGGGCCGACGGTCATGTCGTCCCACTGGCTGGTGAGCATGTGCGAGGTGGCTTCGCCGGATCCGAGTACCCAGACCGGGTCGGACTTCAGATCCTTGACACGATCCTCGGCGACGAGCACCACTGCCGCGCCGCCGTCGGAGCGAATGCAGCAGTGCAGCTTGGTGAACGGGTCGGCGATCATCGGCCCGGAGAGCACGTCGTCGACGGTGATCGGAGCGCGGTACATCGCGTCCGGATTGTCCGCGGCATTGAACCTGGCCGAGACGGCCACCTCGGCCAGTTGCTCGATGGTGGTGCGGTACTGGTACATGTGCCGGCGAGCGGCCATGGCGTACTTGGAGATCAGCGTGTGCCCGTAGGGTGCGTCCCATTGCAGCGGGCCGCGCGATCCCCAGTTGATGTTGGCTCCCCGCAAGCCTTTTCGGATGTCTGCCCGTGCCGTGGAACCGTAGGTCAACAGCACCACATCGGCGTGCCCGGCCGCGATCGCATCAGCGGCGTGCGCGAGCATGACTTCCCAGGACGCACCGCCGACGGAGGTGGAGTCGATCCACCTCGGCCGCAGACCGAGGTACTCACCGACGTCGGTGGGCGGTAGGGTGCCCTGGCCGGTGGACCCGAGTCCGTCGACGTCCTCGGGTCGAAGTCCGGCTTCGGCGAGTGCTCGCCTGCTGGCTTGCGCCATGAGTTCATAGGCGTTCTTGTTGTCGACTTTGCCGACGTCGGACAAGGCCACGCCCGCGATGGCTACTTTCCGGTTCACTGGGCTGCGCCTTCCCCGAGGAGTTGGGCGAGCACTTCCGTCGGCTCACCGAAGAGGTGGGCATACACGTGTGCCCGTTTGAGAACGAGGTGTGCGTTGTGCTCGTACGTGTAGCCCATGCCCCCGTGCACCTGAATTCCGTGCGCCGCGTTGTCGATCGCGGCGCGGGTGGCGACCGATTTGGCGGACAGGATCTGGAACATGCTGTCGACGCGACCGGAGTGCAGGGCAATCGCGGCGAAGAGGGTTTGCGACATCGCCGCATCGGCGGCCACGGCCATATCGGCGCACACATGTTTGATCGCCTGGTTGACGCCGATGGGTTTGCCGAACTGGATTCGGGTGCTCGCGTGTGCGGTGGCCATATCCCTGGCCGCCTCGGCGAGCCCGGCCAGCGACGCCGCGGCGAGGACCTGCGCCCGGCTCCAGGTGGAATCGGCGTCGTCGGGAAGCCAATGCGCGACTCGCCCGGAAACCACCGTCGAGGTGGACAACCGGACTCCGGGGTCGATCGCCGCCACGGGTGTGACGTCGGGAAACTCACCGATCTCGACGAGGGCCGCGCCGTGCCGGGCCACCAGCAGGACATGGGAGGCGCCGACGCAATCGATCAGATCGAACGATCCCTTGAATCCGTCGGCATCGAAAGCGCCGTCGCCACGAAGTTCGCCCAGGCCGACCATCGCTGTGCCGCTACCGATTCGCTCGGTCAGGTCCGTGTCGCCGCACCGGGCCGCGATCCGCGCGGCGAGAGTCGATGCCAGGAATGGTCCGGTGGCCAACCGCTTCGTCAGCGCCGAGAAGAGCAGCACTTCGTCGTCGAGCGGCCGGCCGGAGCCGCCGTGCGCCTCGTCCAGTCCGAGGGTGAGCAGCCCGAGCTCGGCACCTTCACGCCAGGCCCCGGGATCCACCGCGCTGTCGAGTTCGGCACGATCTCGTATGTCGGACAACGGCATTCGCGCCTCGATGAACTCGACCGCGGCGGAGATGAGGGCGAGCTGTTCTGCAGAGGGCAGCAGGTTCATGGTCGTTTCTTTCTCTCACCGTGGGAGACCGAGGACGCGCTCCCCGATGATGTTGCGTTGAATCTCCGACGTTCCTCCACCGATCGACTGGGAGAACGAGTACAGGTAGTTGCCCACCCAGCCGTTGCGGTCCCACCGGGACGAATCCCGCAACGCGTCGACTCCGACGATGTCCATTGCCAAGGCGGCCACCTCTTTGCACAGGTCGGCGTAGTACAGCTTGAGCACCGAGCCCCGCGGGCCGGGGGTATCCGACTTCAGGTTCTCGCAGATGCCGACGTAGGTCATCGCGCGCAGCGAGGCCACCGATGCCCGCGCTCGGGCCAGGCGACGGGAAATCTCGTCGTCCTCGATGGCGGCGCGGTGCCCGTCCGGGCCGACGTGATCGCGGGCGAACTCGATCAGATCCTCGACGACATTCGCCAGGCGCACCTGATTGGCGGTGAATGCTGTTCCGCGTTCGAAGGACAGCGTGGACATCGCCACGCTCCAGCCGGATCCGATGTCGCCGACGATGTTGGTCAGGGGAATTCGGACGTCGTCGTAGAAGACTTCGCAGAATTCCTCGCCCCCCTCGATCGTCCGGATCGGGCGCACCTCGATGCCGGGGCTGTGCATGTCGCAGATCACCCAGGTGATGCCCGCGTGCTTGCTGTCGGTGTTGTCGGTCCGTACCAGCAACTCCTGGTAGTCGGCGCTCATCGCGAAGCTCGTCCAGATCTTCTGTCCGCTGACCACGAGCGAATCGCCGTCCACGATCGCCTTGGTCTTCAGCGCGGCCAGATCCGATCCGGCTTCCGGTTCGGAGAATCCCTGACACCAGACAACTTCACCCTGGAGGATCTTCGGCAGGTGGAAGGCCTTCTGGTCTTCGCTGGCGCGGGTGATCAGCGTCGGCCCGGCGTGACTGAGTCCGACGAAGTTCGCGTCGATGCCGGGTAGTCCGTGCGCGGCGTACTCCTCGTACCAGATCAACTGCTGCAACAGTGTCAGGCCGCGGCCGCCGTACTCGGTGGGCCAGGCGATGCCGGCCCAACCGCCCTGCCACTGCGTGCGTTGCCACGCCAGGTCGTATTCACGGATCCCCGCACTGTCGCGGGGGCGCGGCTCGCGCGGTTTGTTCTCCTCCAACCATGTACGTACCTGGTCGCGGAACTCCACTTGTTCTTCCGTGAAGTCCAAGTCCATCTTCGGGCCTTCCATAGCGGCGAATCGTGCGATCCGCAGTCCGTCTACACACGAGTATAAGTGACACTACCGTCAGATTGAAGTCTTGGACGATGCATCTTCCGAGTCGTGGTAGCGCTGTGCGAGCGCCTCGCTGCCGCGAGCGAGGATCGTGACATCGGCGCCGACGAGAACGAACCGAGCCCCCGCCGCCATGTACCTCCGGGCGATCGTCTCGTCGAACGCGTTGACGCCGGCCGCTGTGTCACAGGCTACGATATCTGAAATTGCCTGTTCAACGGCATTGACGACCATGGGAATCTGTGGTTTTCCGAGATGTCCCATCGACGCGGCGAGGTCGGCGGGTCCGATGAACACCGCATCGACTCCCGGCGTCGACGCGATGGCCTTCACTGCGTCGAGTCCGGCGACGGACTCGACCTGCACGGTCAGGGAGATGCTGTCGTCCGCTGTGTTCAGATAGTCAGAAATTCGATTCCAGTGGGAGGCGCGCGCGAGAGCGCTACCGACCCCTCGGATGCCGTTGGGCGGGTAGCGCGTCGCGGCCACCAGCGCAGCGGCCTCCTCGGCGGACTCGACCATCGGAACGATCAAGTTGGTGACGCCGATATCGAGCAGTTGTTTGATCACGACCGGGTCGCCGGATGCGGGCCGCACCAGCACCTCGACCGGGTAGGCGGCGACGGCCTGCAACTGCGCGAGTGTCGACCGCAGATCGTTGGGTACGTGCTCCTGGTCGAGCATCAACCAGTCCACCCCGGATCCCGCGCAGATCTCGGCGGTGTAGGCGTTGCCGGAGGCGATCCACATGCCGATTTGTGGCGCTGCGCCGTGCAGTGCCTCGCGCCACCGGTTCGCCGATGTCATCGGCCCTCGCGCTCGAAGTAGATCGATACCGTGCCGAGCGGGCCGTAGTCCGCCACGAACGTGTCCCCGGGTTCGGCGAACACCGGCTTGGTGAACGACCCCGCGAGGATGATCTCGCCCGCTTGCAGCGCGACGTCGTGCGGGGCCAGGCGGTTGGCCAGCCAGGCCACACCGTTCGCGGGGTGATTGAGCACGGCGGCCGCCAGTCCCGACTCCTCGATCGAGGCGTTGCGCAGCAGCAGTGCCCCCACCCACCGCAGGTCGACATCGAGCGGGCGAACGACGTTGCCGCCGAGCACGATTCCGGCATCCGCGGCATTGTCCGCGATGGTGTCGACAATCGTACGCAGATGCCCGGTGGCCGGATCGCTCATCTGGACCCGTGCATCGAGAATCTCGAGCGCAGGAGTGACGTATTCACTGGCGCGCAGCACGTCGTACAGCGTGACTCCCGGGCCTTTCAGCGCCTCACCGAGCACGAAGGCGAGCTCCACCTCGACGCGCGGACGGATGAAGCGTCCGGCCGGGACAACGCCACCGTCGTCGAAGAACATGTCGTCGAACAGGACTCCGTAATCCGGCTCCGAGATCGAGACGGCACGCTGCATGACCTTGGAGGTGAGTCCGATCTTGCGTCCCCGCACGCTGCGTCCGTCTGCGATCTTCAGGGCGACGAGCGCGCGTTGCACGGCGTAGGCGTCCTCGATCGTCATGGCCGGATATTGCAGCGAGAGTTGGCCGATGGGCGAACGGTTCTTCTCGGCGTCGTGGAGACGTGCCGCGGCGTCGGCGACGGCGGACTCGCCCAGCGTCTCACTCATCGGCTTGCCCGGATTTCGCGAGGAATGTGAGAGCCGCCGGGTTGAAACTGTCCGGATCCTCGAAGTGCGGCCAGTGGCGAACGTCGGCCATCTCGAAGATCTCGGAGTTCGGGATCAGCCGCGCGACCGTTCGAGCGGTGCTCTGATACTCGCCGTGGTCCTTGCCCGAGGCCACGATCATCGTCGGCGCGGTGATGCTCGCCCACTTCTCCTCCGGGATCAGATTGCGGTCGCGGGCAGTTGCGTCTTGCAGGATCAGCAGGTGCTCGATCGAGGTGCGCGTGTCCTCGCGGCGATAGATGGCCTGGCGCAGCGCGATCAGGTCCGGAAGGCGGCGCGACTCGTCCGCGATGAGATGTTCGAAGACCTTGTGGATGGATTCCCACGTCGGATTCGCTACGGCCGCAGTGCGTTCGGCGCGGATTCTGGCCATGTTCGAGGCGGTGGCGATCAGCCCCGCAGGGGACATGAGAATCAATTTGTCCACGCGACCGGGGTGCGCGACGGCGACGGCAGCGGACACCCATGCGCCCAGGGACATGCCGATGAAGTGCGCCTTGTCCATACCGAATCGATCCATCACCGCCGTGATGTGGCGAACGTATACGGCGATCTCGTAGTCGTGGTCGGGCTTGTCGGAAAAGCCGTTGCCCACGAGATCGACTGCGAGGCAGTGATAGTGCTCGCTGAGCGCGGCGAGGTTGGGTGCGAACGTCTCCCAGTGTCCACCGGTGCCGTGCAGCAGGATCGCGTGCGGCTTGTCCGGCGATCCGGCTTCGGCGTACCGGGTCCTGACGCCGTCGACGACGAGGAAGCCCTGACGGAACTCGAGCTCGCGGAGATAGCCCCAGATGCTCTGGTAGTCGGCGGTGTCCACAGCGGAGTCCGGGGTGGCCGGGGGGTCGATCGTGGTCTCTGTCATCGGAGCCTTCCGTGTTGCCGAGTGCGCAGTCAGCGGTCCAGGTGGTCTGACGCTGTGTCCTCGTTCGAGGTCAAACTAATCATAGTGTGCATCTTTGTCACACATCAGTCCAGTGCGTTGAACTGGGAGATCGTTGAGTCTGTTGGATGATCCTCATCGATCGACACCATTGTTTCTGACACTCGCATACGATATGCATATGGGGGTGGGTACGTCGATCGCCGCCGCGAGGTGAGTGGGTCGACCGCCTGCTGGTCATCGAAAGAGTTGAGGTCAATGTCTGACGAAGAAACGGTTCGCCGCCCGGCGAGGCGGCGCGAGCTGGCGCAGTTGTCCAACGAGTTCGCGGTGGTCCGTGTCTCGCTCGACGACACGGGCAACGGTCCGCGCCTGCTGGTCGAGGATGCCGAGACCGGCGACCACATCTTCCTGTCGCCGCTCGAGTTGGCGAGTCTGTGCCTTGCCACCCCCGAGGATCGCGAGGACTGGATCCGTGTGGGCAACTACCGCGACGAGCGTCGAGATCGGTCACTGGGCCCGATCCGGGGATCCGTGCGATGACCGCTCCCGCGATCGTGGGCTTCGGAATGACCGAGATGTCGTTGAAACCCGGCGCATCCCCACTGGAGCTTGCCTGTACCGCGACTCGCTCGGCGGTGAACGACGCCGGTCTCGAGCTGTGCGACATCGACGGCTTGCTGGTCGGCTCCTCCCAGGGCATTCGTCCGGACCGCCTCGGAGTGGCGTTTGCCTCTCAGGGCGGGTTCGCCGATCTGCGACTGCTCGAACACGTCGAAATCAAAGGCGCGACCAGCATCGCGATGATTCAGCACGCACGGATTGCCGTCGCATCCCGAGCGGCTCGGGCGGTGGTCTGCGTATTCGCCGATGCGCCCCTGGTAGCGGGCAGGGCCGCAGGCTCGACGTACGCACACAGCGGTGGTCACAGCGGTGCGCGCGGCCTCGAACGCGCATCCGGGGTGCTCGGCTCCGTACCGACCTATGCGCTGCTGACCAACCGCTGGATGCACACCAGCGGGGGAAGCGCCGACGATCTCTGCGCCGTCGCCACCACCACCCGCGACTGGGCGCAGCGCAACCCCGACGCCGTCGTGCGTTCCCCACTCGACCGCGACGGGTACTACGCCAGCCCGATGATCGCCGACCCCCTGCGCAGACTCGATTGCGCACGACCGGTCAACGGCGCCGTCGCGGTCGTCGTTGCGACAGACCCGGCCATCGGCGCCGGCTCACGGGTCACGATTCGGGGCGCCGGGCGCGATCACCCGGTTCGTCACCGCCGGTCCGGCGGCGAATCCTGGTTCGGCGGTGGCCGCCGTGCCGTGGACGACGCACTGGCAGAAGCCGGAATGACCCGCGCCGACCTCGATACCGCCCAGCTCTACGACCCCTTCTCGGCGGTGACGCTGATGTTGCTCGAGGAATATGATCTGGCCCGCGGTGCCAGGGCCGGTGACTTCGTCCGAGCCGGCGAAACCGGCCCGGGTGGCGTACTGCCGACCAATACCGGTGGCGGCCAGCTCTCCGGTTTCTACCTCCAGGGGATGACGCCGTTGTCCGAGGCTGTCGTGCAACTACGCGGTCACGGCGGCGAGCGTCAGGTGGACGGCGCGACGACGGCCCTGGTCGGTGGTATCGGTGGCCGCATCGACCACCACGCGGCACTCGTACTCGAGCGTGCCGCATGACCATGACCACCGACACCGACGCCTCGACAGACTGGCTTCTCGACGACGGGCTGGCGCCACAGTCCGACGGGGATCCGATGGCCCCGCTGTATGACGGAGCAGCTCGCGGCGAGCTGGTGCTGCCCTTCTGCATCGGCTGCGACTGCCCGCTCGACCTCGAACAACAGGTCTGCGATCGGTGCGGATCGTTCGAAAAAGCCTGGCGATCAACCGAACTCGTCGGAACGGTCCACTCGTCCACCCTGATGCACCGACTCGAAACCGGATTGGTCAGGACGACCACGCCGTACCCGATCGTCGATGTGGAACTGGCCGGTGGTCACCGGTTGATCATGACGACGATCGACCCCACCTCGACGGCGCCCCGAATCGGTGACGCCGTGATCGTCGGATTTCGCACTCTCGGCGGCGTCTCGATTCCCGCCGCACGCATCATTGCCGCTCCACTCGATACGGAGGCCCGCTCATGAGCACACTCGAACCGACGGTGGCTCACTCGGCGTCGCTGCACACCGCGACGAACCACACCACGAAGAACGCCGACACGTTCGACGTCGCAGATGTTGTGCAAGGGGACCGAGTGCACGGATCGGTGTACACCTCGCCGGAGATCTTCAAGCGGGAAATGGACACCATTTTCCGCACCGGTTGGGTGTATGTGGCCCACGAGAGCGAAGTGAGCGAGGAGGGGGATTACCTGACTCGCGTCATCGGTCACGATCCCGTCGTCGTGGTGCGCGGCAAGGACGGCGTCGTACGCGTTCTGCTGAACCGTTGTTCGCATCGTGCGAACAAGCTGTGCAACGCGGAATCGGGCAACGCCAGCAACTTCCGGTGCCCCTACCACGGTTGGACCTTCTCCAACGACGGCTCGCTGGCCGCGGTCCCCATTCGTAACGGTTACGGGGACGCATTCAAGAAGGTGCGCTCGGAACTGGGGATGGCCGAGGCGCCACGCGTCGACAGCTACGGCGGTTTCCTGTTCGCATCGCTGTCCGCTGACGGCGTGTCGCTGAAGGAACATCTCGGCGGGGCCACGAGAGCGATCGACCGTGTCCTGGACTTGTCTCCCACCGGCACGATCGACCTGCGGTCGAACTGGATGAAGCACCTGCACCACGCGAACTGGAAGATGGTGGTGGAGAACAACGTCGACGGCTATCACGCCCTGTTCACGCACGCGTCGGTCTACGACGCCATCAAGCCCGCCAAGGTCTCGCACATTCCCTCCAAGGTCGAGGTGGTCGTGCGCGATATCGGCGACGGGCACTCCGAGATCGACTACTCCGCCGAATACCGAAAGCTGGACGAGGAATTCGTCTGGTACGGGCGCACACCACGGGAGAAGCTGCCGGAATACGTTGCCGCGCTGGAGAAGGCGCACGGCGTGGAGAAGGCGCACGACGCGCTCGTGGTGGGCCCCGCGCACACCCTCATCTGGCCGAATCTCTTCCTGGCCGAGATGAACGTGATGTACGTCGAGCCCATCGATGTGGACCGGACGATCGCGTACACCACCGCGGTGATGATCCCCGGACAGGACAAGTTGAACGAGCGCACACTGCGTCGCTCCGAAGGCGCAATGGGGCCCGCCGGTTTCCTCATCGCGGACGACGGCGAGATCGGGATGCGCAACCAGGCCGGACTCGCTGCGCGGAAACCCGAATGGCTCCGCCTGTCGCGCGGCCTCGAGACCGACGAGACCGACGAGACCGGGATCGTCAACAGCGACAAGAGTGCGGAAACGCCCCAGCGCGGGTTCTACCGCCAGTGGGCCGCCGTTGTGGGACAGGAGATCTGACCGTGGTGACCACCGAAGACAGCACAGCAACCTCCGCGGCCGCCGATGTCGCGCGCACGTTCACACCGCTGCCCGCGCCGGACGCCGACGTGGCCGGCTTCCTGTATCTGGAGTCCCGCCTCGCCGACGAGGGACGGTACTCCGAGTGGGAATTGCTGTGGGCCGATGACGCGCTCTACTGGGTGCCGATGCATCCGGATACCGATCCGCGGACCCAGCTGTCCTACATCTACGACAACCGTCGGCGCATCAAATCTCGTGTCGCGCAGCTCAATACCGGAAACCGGCACTCGCAGACGCCACCGTCGGTCATGCGACGCACATTGAGCAACATGGAGGTGCTGGAGTCCACCTCCGACACGGTGACGGTGGGTTCGAACTTCGCGGTGTTCGAGTACCGCCACACCCAACGCATCTGGGCCGGGCGGGTGATCCACACCGTGCGTCGCATCGGCAGCGGGTTCGAACTCGTTTCCAAGACAGTGCATCTCGTCGGTGCGGGGGGACCGCTCGACACTCTCGCCTTCCTGATCTGACCCGACTACCCGATACACCGAAGGTGTGAACCTTCCCGAAAATACTTGCGAGGAACTGTGCTGGTAGGTGACATTCCGCGGAACAACGCGCGACGTTGTCCCGATAAGACCGCAGTCGTCGAGGGCGGACGCACGCACACCTGGTCGCAGGTGGACGAGCGGTCCGGCCGGTTGGCCCGATATCTCGTCGACCAGGGCTTGCGGAAGGGCGACCGCGTGCTCGTGCTCGCCCGGAACTGTCTGGAGTGGCCCGAAGCGACGTTCGCGTTGGCCAAGGCGGGATTGGTCGCGGTGCCGGTGAACATACGCCTGGCGCCCGACGAGTTGGCACACGTGCGCGACGATTCCGGGGCACGCGTGGCAATCGTGCACACCGACCAGATCGAGCGGTTCGGCGGTGAGCTCCGCGATCTCGACCTGATCGTCAGGATCGGCAGCGACGACGACCCGAATACCGCTGTCGGACAGGAATACGACGCCGCCCTCCGCCAGGGTCAGCATGCCGTGTTGCCGTCCGTCGACCCGGACGACATCTTGTTCCTGCTCTATACGAGTGGCACCACCGGCAGGTCCAAGGGTGTGGTGAACACGCACCGCGCACTGCTCGCGCAGGCGGTCGACACCAATCTCGTCACCGAGGGGAACCGGTCGGACGTCTTCCTGGCCACCACACCGTTCTTCACGGCGGGCGGGATGGTCCGTACCGTGTCGTGGACGTACCTCGGTCAGACCATGGTGATTCACAAGAAGTTCGACCCGCAGGCGGTCATCGACGAGATCGAGCGCAGCGGAATCACATTCACCACATTCATTCCGACGATGCTCCAGCGCACGCTGCGCATCCTCGAGGACGGCCCGGCTCGCGACATGTCGAGTCTGCGCCGGATCAGCTACGGCTCGTCACCGGTCCCTCCCGGGCTGGCGCGTAGGGCGATGGACCTGCTCGGTTGCGACCTGCAGCAACGGTACGGGCTCACCGAATGCGGTGGCCAGGCGACGATCCTCACGCCGCAGGACCACAGAGATATGGTCGCGGGCAAGACGTCGATCCTCACCTCGTGCGGTCAGGAGACGCCGATGGTCTCGATACGCATCGTCGATGCCGACGGCGCGGAGGTCCCGGCCGGTGAGATCGGTGAGATCGTCATCGAATCCGACGCCAACGCGCTCGGTTACTGGAACCGGGCCGAGCAGACCGCGCAGACCTTCCGGCCCACCGGTCTGTGGTCGGGCGATCTCGGATTCCTCGACGAGGAGCGGTACCTGCACATCACCGGTCGTAAGACGGACATGATCATCTCGGGCGGATTCAATGTCTATCCGGCGGAGATCGAACGCGTCATCGGACACCACGGTGCCGTGGAGATGGTGGCGGTCGTGGGTGTTCCGGATCCCGAATGGGGCGAAACTCCCGTCGCGGTCGTGGTTCCGCGCGGCGACATCGACACCGATGTGGTCACCGGCGAACTCACCACGCTCTGTCGAGCCGAACTCGCCGGCTACAAGCAGCCTCGGCGTTTCGTGTTCCGAACCGAATTGCCGCTGGGTCCGGCGGGCAAGATCCTCAAGCGCGTCATCGCCGACGAACTTCGCGCGATCGCAGCCGAATAGGGGCCCGCGATGAGTGATGTGGTGGACAGTGTCGGCCGTGCTGCACCCGACGAGATGCTGCGCGCGGCGACGGTGTGGGAGTTGGTCGCCGAACGAGCCGAGGTGAGTCCCGAGGCGGAATTCGCCGTGGACGAGCACCGTCGGCACTACACGTTCGGTGGCTTCCGGGAACTGGCCGACGGTATCGCGGCGACGCTGTACGCGCGCGGGGTTCGGCCCGGAGACGTGGTGTCGTGGCAGCTGCCCAACAGCGTCGAGACCATGGCGATGGCCGCCGCGCTCTCCCGTCTGGGTGCGATACAGAACCCGATCATTCCTGTTTTGCGCGATGCGGACGTCGAGTTCATCACCGACCAGGTGCGGGCGTCGTTGTTGATCGTTCCGCGCGAGTTCCGTGGATACGCGCACGGCGAGATGGCGCAACGGGTGCGGGCCTCGGTCGAGGGGCTCGAGGTACTGATCGTCGACGATGCCTGGGAACTGGGTGATCCGGCACAACTACCGCCACGCGAGTGGTCGGACCGAGGCGAGGACGAGATCGATTGGATCTTCTACACGTCCGGAACCACGGCCGCTCCGAAGGGGGTCAAACACACCGATCGCGGATTGATCGCTGCCGCAAGGACATTCGTATCCAACCTCGAGGTCGGACCGGAGGACCGCTGTGCGGCCTTCGTGCCCATTGCCCACGTCGGGGGCATCGCGCACATTCTGCACGCGTTCCTCATCGGGCATGCGCTGATCGTGAGCGCTGTATTCGATCCGGAACGCAATGCCGATCAACTCATCGAGGGTCGCGCGACGCTGGTGGGGTCGGGTCTGCCGTTCACCAACGAGTACCTGCGGATCGCCCAGGAGCGCGGAGCAGCGCCGCTGTTCCCGTATTCGCGAGCCACCCTCGGAGGTGGTTCCGGTAGGCCGGCATCGCTCAGCGACCGGGCGAGGGAGTTGCTCGGGGGTGTGGGAATCATCTCCGGCTACGGGATGACCGAGTGCCCCTACATCACGTGGGGCACCCCACACGATACTCCCGTCCAGCACGCGGAATGCGAGGGCATCCCCGGTGCAGGCGGCGAGGTGCGCATCGTCTGCGATGGCGAGCGGGTCGCGGACGTCGGTGAGATCGGCGAAATCCGTGTCCGCGGGCCACAACTCTTCCGTGGGTACGTCGACAGTGCGCTGGATGCGGATGCACTGGACGCACACGGTTTCTTTCGCACCGGCGACCTGGGCTGTCTCGACGGCGACGGCCGGCTGGCGGTGACGGGACGGATCAAGGACATCATCGTGCGGAAAATGGAGAACATCTCCGCCCGTGAGGTCGAGGAGACGTTGATCAATGATCCGATGATCGCGGATCTCACCGTGATCGGCCTTCCGGATGCGGTGTCGGGGGAGCGGGTGTGCGCGGTCGTGGTTGCGGCCGATCACAGCAACCCGCCGACACTGGAGTCGGTACAGAACTACCTGCGGACCACCCCGCTGAACATTCGCAAATTCCCCGAACAGGTCGAAGTGGTGGATGCCATTCCTCGCAATCCGCTGGGAAAGATATCCAAACCCGCGCTGCGACAGCGATACATCGCCCGGAACGCCGACGAGAAGGTGGCCGCCATGACCTCCGAGGGTGACCTCACCGAGTTCACCACCATCGAATTCGAGGTGGCCGACCACATCGCGACGATCACCTTGAACCGGCCCGATCGCATGAACTGCTTCAACGAGGTCATGGCCGGGGAGATGGTTCGGGTGTGGGCGCGAGTCCGGGACGACGACGACATCCACGTGGCAGTGCTGCGCGCCAACGGAGAGCGCGCCTTCTGCACCGGAGTCGATCTGAGCGCGGGTGCGTGGTGGGCGGATCGCAACCGGTGGATTCAGGAAGATCCGGGAGTGTCGCTCGGGCCGCGGCAGCAGCGTGTCTGGAAGCCGGTGATCTGCGCGGTGCAGGGCATGGCCGCGGGTGGGGCGATGTATTTCATCAACGAATCCGACATCGTGATCTGTTCCGACGACGCGACGTTCTTCGATCCGCACGCCAACGGTGGCATGGTCTCCTCGTTGGAGCCCATCGGAATGCTCGCTCGCGGCGTCGCGCTCGGCGAGGTGATGCGATGGGCGCTGCTCGGTAGCGACGAACGTATGACCGCGGACACCGCACTGCGGGCCGGGATCGTCACCGAGGTCACGCCGGCATCCGAACTGAGAACCCGCGCGCATCAGCTGGCGACCGAGATCGCCGCGCGTCGCCCCGAGGCAATCCAGGGAACTGTGCGCGCGATCTGGGAGTCCATCGATATGACGCCCTCGATGGCGCTGCGAAACGGCTTGTCGTACACGCAGATCGGCAATCGGGGTGAAGGTCGCACCGACTCGCGCAAGAACAAGCGCGCACCTCGTTTCCGGTGAGTTGCGACGAGCGTGAGGTCTATCAAGGAGATTCGAAGTGAGTAGCAGTAGAAGTGGATCCTCCGCAGCAGTCTCTACCGAGACCGAGCTCGCTCGATTCTCGTTGCTGATCGGCGGAGTGGACGTCGAGTCGGAATCCGGGCGCACCTACGACAGCACCGACCCGTATACGGCAGCGCCGTGGGCGAGAGTGTCCGACGGCTCGGCCGCGGACATCGACCGTGCGGTCGAGGCCGCCCGTGCCGCGCTCGACGGGCCGTGGGGTCGATCGACGGCAACGGCTCGCGGAAAACTGCTGTGGAAACTCGGCGACATCATCGCTCGCGAAGCCGAGAACCTGGCCGAGCTCGAGGTCCGCGACGGCGGAAAACTGTTGCGCGAGATGTCCGGTCAGATGAAGAGCCTGCCGGATTACTATTACTACTACGCCGGCATGGCCGACAAGCTCGAGGGCGCGGTCGTTCCGACCGATAAGCCGAATTACCTGGTCTACACCAAGCATGAACCGGTGGGGGTCGTCGGCGCGATTACGCCGTGGAACTCGCCGCTGCTGTTGCTGAGCTGGAAATTGGCAGCCGGCCTTGCCGCCGGGTGCACATTCGTGGTCAAGCCGAGCGACTACACACCGGCCTCGACGGTCGCATTCGCGAAGCTGTTCCAGGAGGCCGGTTTCCCGCCGGGCGTGATCAACGTCGTCACCGGCTGGGGGCCCGAGACCGGGGCCGCGTTGGCCGCGCACCCCGGCGTCGACAAGATCGCGTTCACCGGATCGACCGAAACCGGAATCAAGGTGGGCCGGGCCGCTCTGGGGAACATGACCCGGTTCACCCTCGAGCTCGGCGGAAAATCGGCCCAGGTGGTGTTTCCCGACGCAGATCTCGACGCGGCCGCCAATGGAGTGATCTCCGGAATCTTCGCGGCTACCGGCCAGACCTGCCTTGCCGGTAGTCGCTTGCTGGTGCACGAAAGCGTTGCCGAGGAACTGGTCGCCAAGATCGTCGATCGGGCCTCGACGATCGTGCTCGGCGACCCGAAGGATCCGAAGACCGAGATGGGCCCGGTATCGAACGAGCCACAATATCGAAAGGTGCTCTCGCACTTCGAATCCGCCAGGGAACAGGGCGCCACGATTGCCTACGGCGGTGAGGCATCGGATGAACTCGGCGGATACTTCGTCAAGCCCACGGTGCTGACGAACGTCACCTCGGACATGCGCGCGGTGGTCGAGGAGATCTTCGGTCCCGTGCTCGTGGTCTCGACGTTCACCGACGAGGACGAGGCCGTCGCCGCTGCGAACGGAACGGAATTCGGCCTGGCAGGGGCGGTCTGGACCAAGGACGTCCATCGTGCGCACCGGATCGCCGGTCGGCTGCGCGCGGGAACCGTCTGGGTCAACGCGTATCGCGCGGTCTCGCCCAGTGTGCCGTTCGGTGGCGTCGGATCCAGCGGTATCGGCCGCGAGAACGGCATCGGCGCAGTCCAGGACTTCACCGAAACCAAGGCCATCTGGGTGGAACTGACCGGCGCGACGCGCGATCCGTTCACGCTCGGCTGACATCACCACTGCGAAGGGTAGAACTATGGCGGACAAGATCGATGCGGTCATCGTCGCCGGTGCGCGCACCGCGATCGGCACGGCGTTCAAAGGCGCGCTGCGCGATACCAGCGCGATGGAACTCGCCGAAGTAGTGATCGGGGAGGTGTGTAAGCGCTCCGGTCTCGATGGCTCGCAGATCGACGACATCATTCTCGCCGAGTCCAATTACGGCGGCGGCGACATGGCCCGGCACGCGGCCGTGGTCCTCGGCATGCCGCAGGTGCCCGGCCAAGCCGTCAATCGGCACTGCGCCGGTGGCCTGACCGCGATCGGTAACGCCGCCGGCCAGATCATCTCCGGTGCCGAGCGGGCGATCATCGCCGGAGGTACGCAATCGACATCGACGAGCCCGATCCAGACGTGGCGTACGCCGGGGCGGGTCGACGAGTTCACCGAGAAGTGGATGCCGCCGACGCATCCCGATACGGTCGAAGCGCCGAACATGGACATGTCCATCACGGTCGGCTGGAACACTGCCAAGGAAGTCGGCCTCACGCGGGAAGAGTTGGACGCCTGGGCATTCCGGTCACATCAGCGCGCGGTCGCCGCCATCGATGCGGGCACCTTCGTCGACGAGATCGTGCCCGTCCGGGTACGCCAGGCCGACGGCACCCGCACGGAGTTCAGCGTCGACGAGCATCCTCGACGCGACTCCAGCCTGGCAAAGCTTGCGAGCTTGAAGGTGCTGCACCCTGAGATCGACGGCTTCTCGATCACCGCCGGCAATGCCAGCGGCGTGAACGACGCGGCCGCCGCTGTCCTGGTGGTCGGCAGTGACCTCGCCGCCGACCAGGGACTACCGGTGCTGGCGACGGTCGAGGCATGGGCCGCAACGGCGATCGACCCCGCGCTGACGGGACTGGCCGTCCTGGATGTCATTCCCAAGGTTCTCGATCGCGCGGGTATCGGTATCGCGGATGTGGCTCTGTGGGAGATCAACGAGGCGTTCGCCTCGGTGCCGGTCGCAGCGTGCAAGAAGCTCGGCATCGATGAATCGCTCGTCAACGTGAGCGGCAGCGGTTGCAGCCTCGGACATCCGGTGGCCGCGTCGGGCACTCGAATGGTCATCAGCCTGATGAACGAATTGGGACGCCGCGGTGGCGGATACGCCGTCGCTGCGATGTGCGCGGGTGGTGGCCAGGCCGGTGCCGTCGTACTGAAGGTTCCCGCGGTAACGAAGTGATCATCTCGGCCGCAAGGCTCCGGCGCGAAGGGCGACTCGATGAACGTTGAACCGGACACTGTCGACCTACCGGGAGCAGGTGTTCGCCTGTGCGCCGATAGGTGGGAACCGGTGCCGGGTGACGCGGCGCCCCGTGGCATCGTGCTGCTGCTGCACGGGGGCGGGCAGACCCGCCATTCATGGCGCACGACAGGTGAACGACTCGGGCGTCGAGGCTGGATCGCGTACGCGGTGGATCTGCGCGGACATGGCGACAGTGAGTGGGACACCGCCGGCGACTACGGAATGCCGGTAATGATCGAGGATGTTCGGCTCATGGTTTCCCATGTGCGGCAACGCAATCCGGGGCTCGGAATCGCACTGGTCGGCGCATCGCTCGGTGGCAAGGTGGCGCTCATCGCGATGGGGGAGGACCCGAAGCTGGCCCAGGCTCTGGTGCTGGTCGACATCGCGGTGCGGGTGGAACAGGCCGGCGGAAAGAGGGTGCGCGACTTCATGCGCAGTGCACCCAACGGATTCTCCTCCCTCGAGGAGGCGTCCGCGGCGATCTCGGCCTACAACCCGCGCCGGCCACGACCGAAGAACCTGGAGGGACTGAAGAAGAACCTGCGGCTGCGCGATGGGCGCTGGCACTGGCACTGGGACCCGCGCGTGATGTTCCCCGTGGACGCCGAGAACCATCCCGACACCCCGGTCAGCGCCGTCATCTATGAACGCTCGAAGCGTGCTGCTCGAAGGATTTCCGGTCCCGTCCTGCTGGTCCGGGGTAAGGAGTCGGATGTCGTTTCCGACGACGGGGTCGTCGAGATGCGCGAATTGATCCCGCACGCACAGGTTGTGGACGTCCGAGACGCGGGCCACATGGTTGCCGGAGACGACAACGACATCTTCACCGCGAACCTGCTCGACTATCTCGACTCCGCCCTCGAACCCTCCGAATCGTACTTGTAGAAAAGAGAATTCCCATGTCCTACGATCCCGCAGTCGCCAACCGTGTCCTCGCCGGCCTGCGCCCGTTTCCCGTGGCCATCACCACTGTCGACGGCGGATTCGCCAACGGCCTGATGTCCTTGTCGGCAGGCTCGGCGAGCATCATTCCCGAGGCGCCTCGCGCAACGATCAGCCTGACCAAGTACAACAAGACCCACGACATGGTCTCGAACTCGGGCATTTTCGTCATGCACATGCTCAGTGCCGAAGACGAGCAGGTGCACAAGTCACTCGAGATTCTGATGACGCTCGGCGGTAGCTCGGGCCGTGACGGCGACAAGATCGGCAAACTTCGTACCAAGACCGGCGTGACCGGCGCGCCGATCCTGCTCGACGCGCACAGCTACGTCGAGGCTCGCGTGATGGGCACGCTCGATGTCGAGGAGAGTTCGATCTTCGTCGGTGACGTCGTCGCGACGGAGATCCTCAACGAGGGCCAGCGTCTGCGGATAGGTGATGCGTGGAGCAAACTGCCTGCCGAGTGGATCGCCCAGTACGACGCGAACCATGAACCACAGCTCGCCAACGCTCGCGCCCGCCGGTTCGGCGCGAAAGCCTAGGTACGGCGTCGATGACGACCATCGAACAGAAGTCCGTCACGGGTGCCTGGGAGCTTCCGGAGGAGTTTCGGCTGCTCCGCGAGACGGTGCGCCGATTCATGGAGACCGAGGTACGTCCGCTCGAGGACTCCCTCGCGCACGATGTCGCCGGTCTGCCGCGCGCACAGCTTCTTCCGTTGCAGGCCAAGGCGCGTGCTCTCGGGCTGTGGGCGTTGCAGACTCCCGAGGAGTTCGGCGGCGCCGGACTCAGCGTGCTGGGTCAGGCGGTCGTTGCGGAAGAAGCGGCGAAATGCCGTATGGGAGCCTTCTTCCCAGCTCTCGGTGCTTTCGGCGGGAACCCTCCGAACGTCATGTTCAAGGCGAGCCGAGCGCAGTTCGAGAAGTTCGCGCGGCCGATCATCGATGGCACGATGACCAAGGCGTACACCGCGATCAGCGAGGCGTCCGGTGGCTCCGACCCGGCTCGCGCCATCAAGCTCAGAGCGGTTCGCGACGGTGATCACTACGTGCTCAACGGCAGCAAGATGTGGACTTCGCATGCGGAGAACGCGGACTGGGGCGTCGTCTACGCGCGTACCGGTGAAGGCCGCGGCGGCATCTCGTGCTTCATCGTCGAGAACGGTACTCCCGGACTGACGTTCAGCCGCATCGGTGTGGTCGCCTCGTTCTCGCCGTATGAACTGCATTTCGACGATGTCCGCATTCCGGTGAGCAATCTCGTCGGCGAAGAAGGCGGCGGATTCTCGCTGGCCAGCGACTTTCTCGTGCACAGTCGAATCATCTACCCGGCCGGGCCGATCGGAATCGCCCAGTCGGCACTGGACATGGCGTGCCGATGGGCCAGGGATCGCGACGTGTTCGGCGGAAAGCTGGCCGATAAGCAGGGAATTCAGTGGATGCTGGTCGAGTCGGAGGTGGAATTGCGTGCCGCACGCCTGCTCGTGTACCAGGCGGCCTGGAACGCCGATCTGGGCAAGGACGTCAAGGTCGACGCCTCGATCGCGAAGATGTACGGCACCGAGAAGGCATACGACGTGGTCGACCGCTGCATACAGATTCACGGAGCGCTCGGGCTGTCCGATGAGCTGCCGTTGGAGCGGTGGTTCCGGGATCTGCGGGTCAAACGGCTCGGGGAGGGGGCGACCGAGGTGCAGCGCGTCGTCGTAGCGCGAGAGCTGTTGAAGTGAGCGAACATAC
>NZ_BAGB01000042.1 GCF_000308615.1 Nocardia jiangxiensis NBRC 101359 | reverse complement strand
AAATCCTTGTAGAAGGCGCGAGCGTCAGGCGGCCTCCTTCATCCGGCTGCGTCGGACAGCGCCCACCGCTCGCCGCGGGCGAACCAGCGCAGACAACAACAACCTGTGAGGAGAACCCGGGCCCGGCCCCAACATCAGCCGTGACATCCCAGCGGCTTCTCGATGAACACCGGCTTGCCCGCGCGCGCGACAACGGAGACAAGATCGGCGTGCATGCTGGTGACCGAGTCGATGACCACGATTTCACCCATATCCACCGCAGGCTGCGGGCTATCGGTAACCATCTGCGACGGCAGCGATCCGGCCGGGGACAGCCACCCGAAAAGACCGCACAACATCGGTCTGCCTTGCACTCGGGCGTCGGCCCGCAAAAGCCGGGGACGGCGGGTCGGTCGGGCATGAGGGCGTATACGCCTGATTTCGACGACCACCTGATCCATTCGGATCATCGTGGATCGACGAAGATGTCGTAGGCGATCGGAGGTTGGCCGCCGTATCGGCTCAGGTCCGTGGTGCCGGCCGCGGCGAGAACATCGGCGTCGAGAACGCATCGGCCCGCGTATTCGCCCGGGTCGGCGAGGACTATTGCGGCCGCATCGGCCATGATTTCCGGGTCGCGGGAGTGTGCCGCCGCCTCGTCGCCGCCCAGCAGATTCCGCACCGCCGCGGTGGCGATGGTGGTTTCGGGCCACAGGCAGGTGCTGGCGACCGGGATATCGGCGAATTCCGCGGCGAATCCCATTGCGAGCAGGGTCATTCCGTATTTGGCCAGTGTGTAGGCCGGGCGCGGGCCGAGCCATTGCGGCGACATGTTCAGCGGCGGGGAGAGCGTGAGAATCTGCGCGGTCGGGGATTTGCGCAGGTAGGGCAGGCACGCCCGGGTCAGGGTGAACGTACCGCGCACGTTGACCTGTTGCATGAGGTCGAATTTGTGCATCGGCAGTACGTCGGTTGGGGACAAGTCGAGAACGCTGGCGTTGTTGACGCACACGTCGACTCCACCGAATTCCCGGACCGCTGTGGCAACGGCGCGTTCGACGTCGGCCTCGTCGCGGACGTCTCCGACAACGCCGACGGCATTGCCTCCGCCGGAGGTGATCTCGGTGACGGCGGTGTGGATTGTCCCGGGCAGACGCGGGTGTGGCTGGTCGGTCTTGGCCAGCAGGACGACGTTGCCGCCGCGGACGGCGAACGCTGTGGCGATCGCGAGTCCGATCCCGCGGCTGCCACCGGACATCACCATGGTGCGTCCGTCGAATGTGTTGTCGGGCAAGGGAAAATTCCTTCCATGGCTGAGCGGGCACCGGTGGCGGCCCGCCGGGGACGTGCGTGGGCCGACATTGTTCGAGGAGTGCTCAGGTGAGCGGGGCGGGTTCTGCGATACCGGCTCGACGCAGGGCACGCCGGGCGGCGTTGGCTCCGCACATGCCGTGTGCGCCGGGGCCCGGCGGGGCGGCAGCCGAGCACAGGTAGTGGCCGGGCACGCCGATGTCGTACGGCTGCAAGGTGATTCGAGGGCCGAAAAGTAGTTGGGGGATGTCTTTGGCGCCGGTCATGATATTGCCGCCGACGTAGTTGGGGTTGTCATCGGCGAAACCCGTTGTGCTGCGGACAGCTGTTCCGACGATGCGATCGCGGAAGCCCGGGGCGAAGCGTTCGATCTGAGCGATGACGGCTTCGGTGGCGTCGCCGGTGTATCCGTGCGGCACATGGGCGTAGGTCCAGACCGGGTGGATGTCGCCGACCGACCGTTGTGGATCGGCCAGATATTGCTGCCCGACCAACACGAAGGGGCGTTCGGGCATTCTGCCGTGGTGGATGTCGCGTTCGTGCGCCGCGATCTCGCGGAAAGTTCCGCCCAGGTGCACCGTTCCGGCGCGGTGCGCGCCGGAGGCCGTCCACGGCACACCTTCATGGACGGCGAAATCGACCTTGAACGCGCCGGGCCCATATCGAAAGTTGCGGTACTCCTTGATGATTCGGGTAGGCAGCTGCTCACCGAGAATGTCGGCGATCGCCGTGGGGGCCACATCCCACATGGTCAATCGCGCGCTCGGCAACTGCGACAGCGAGCGAACGTGAACGCCGGTTTCGATCTTGCCGCCCAGGTCGGTGAGCACAGCGGCCATCGCCTCGCTGATCTTCCGGGATCCCCCACGGGCGACGGCCCACCCGTAAGCGTGTCCCGCAGTAAGGATTCCGAGGCCGATACTCGCGCTCAGCGGTCGATGCAAGGGCTGGAAGGCGTGTGCGGCAACCCCGCCGAACAGGGCCCTGGCCTGCTCGGCGCGAAAAATCCCGGCGAGCGTCGAGGCAGGAGCCAGCGCGGGCAGACCGAAACGGGCCAGACGCAGCGGATGACGCGGAACGCGCAGCAACGGCCGCAGAATATCGGTGCTCATATGGTCGTAATCGGCCACGGTCCGTTCGAACAGCAGCCGCCACGCGCGCCCGTCCGGCCCGAGCCCCGCCGCGGTGTCGCCCACCGAGCGCAGCAGGACGGCGGCAGTGCCGTCATCGAGCGGGTGGGCGCAGTCGATCGGCGCCCACGCCCACGACAATCCGTATCGCTCGAGGTCGAGACTCCGCAGGAAGGGAGAGCCGACCGCCATCGGATGGATGGCCGAGCAATGGTCGTGCAGCAGGCCCGGCACGATCGCCTCGCTGGTGCGGGTACCGCCGCCGATCTCGTCGGCGGCCTCCAGCACGGTGACCTCGAGTCCGGCTCGGGCCAGGGTGATGGCGGCAGCCAGCCCGTTGGGGCCACTGCCGACGACGATTGCGGTACCCATGACTCGGCCTCCCTTCCTGATGTCCGTCTCAGCTGACGGTTTGCGGTACAGCGTCCCGCGGCGGCTGCCGCACCTGCACCGGGGTGGCGTAATCGGCGCGTCGCCAGGTCACCACGTGCGGGATCGGCCCATCGGGCAGCCAGGGCTGGGCCTCGACGGCGTCACGCACCTGCCAGGTGCCGCGTTCGACGACTCCGAGCGCTGCGTCGATGACCTGATACTGCTGTGTACCACGATGAATCGGCTGCGACTCCACCCACACCACGATCCACTCCCCCGGCGCGAACTCGACGCGGCGCTGGACCGCGTTGATCAGATCCAGGTTGTGCAGGTGACCGTCACCGAAGTTGAAGCCGATCAGCGAGTTGCACCCGAATTCCGCCTCCCGGATCGTCCACCGGTCGATATCGCAGATGTGCTTGTGCAGCAGGGAGAACAGGCCCCGGCCCTGGCTGTGCATCGATCGCCAGGCGATGGTCTGCTGCATGGTGATCTCGGCGATCTCCGGCGGATACCCCATCGCGACGAGCTGATCGATCTGGTTGTCGGTCGGGCGATGGGCAAGAGTGTTCAGTTTGGCCTCGGCGCCCGGTGCGAAGGCCCACACGGCCGAGGCCCAGTTGCCGGCGTACTGACGCATCGACGGCAGGAACGACACCAGATCCGGACGCAGGTTGCCCAGCACGGGAAGGAACACCAGCGCAACGACGATCACAGCGAGCAGCCACGCGGAAGAGAAGTTCACGACCCCGTACCCGCTTTCGTTGGGGAAGCCCAAGAACAGGAACACGGCCAGATATCCGAACAGGACGTTCCATTCGAGCGGCACTGCCAGCGGGAAGGTAGCGGTGATGAAGGCGTGGAAGAGGACCATCAGTACCACCCCGGCCAGCGTGAGCCAGTGGCTGGTCGAGAACAGCAGAACCAGCGGGGTGAGGATCTCCACGGTGGTGCCGCCGACGTGGGCCAGGAACGAAGCGGCTTTCGAGGGGCGGATATCACCGGGGAAGTTTCGATAGTGCAGCCGCTTGATCCACTTGGCCGGCAGCCACGGCGTGTTCGAGATCATCGGCGGCACAACATTACCGAAGTGCATACCGAACTTGGACGCACCCGCTCCGATCCACACCACACAGATCAGAAGTTTCGCGGCGATGATCATGTCCACGAACGGCAGGAACGCGAAGAACACCAGGGCGGGCAGGTATTGCTCGCCACGTGCGGTCAGGAAGATCGTCTTGTCGCGCAGCCCGCACAATGTGTAGAGCACGATCGGCGCGATCAGCAGCATCGGGTTGATCAGCCCGGAGGTGTTGTGCGGCAAGGCCTTCGACAGACTCTCGCTCGGTACGCCGGGCAGTACGATCGCCGCCAGGAGGGTGAACACGAAGCCGAGATACAGCACCACGTCGAGCACGGTGCGGGTGTCGCCGTTCGTGAACGGCACCCGGCGCCACGGCCTCAGCCTGATCGTGCCGGGCCGGGCGAAGAACAGGACGCCGCCGGTCATCGGTTTGAATTTTCCGGCGAGCGGCCCCCATGATCCCGCGATGCCCAGAGCTTCGATCAACACCGTCCACAGCACCAGCTTCTGGTAGACCACCGGCTGGTTCCACCATGCCGCGACATGCCAGAACGGACCGACTCCCGAGGTCGCGGTCGCCAGGGCGACACCGGCGAGCACCGAAAGCAGACCTACCTTGAGCAGGTAGATGACGTGGATCATCTTGGCTGTGCCGAAGCCGTATTCGACCCAGTGCAGCGCCAATATCCGCATTCGCTCCGCGAACGGTCGGCCGAGGAATTCCTCGGCATCCACGGGAGGCAGGTCCGCCGTCTTGAACCCCATTGTTCCGATCCTTTCTGTGAATACTCCGGAGACATCCGCATCCTGCGACGGAGATTCTCATCGGATTTCGCGTGTGCAGTGAGTTTTTTCAATCCCGGGACATGACATCTGCGATGAGTGCACGCAGCTGTCTTTTGTCGATTTTTCCCACCGCATTCCTCGGCAGCGCCTCGGTGAGGATGATCTCCACGGGTACCTTGGCGCGGGAAAGCATCCGGCGGCAGTGCTCGACGAGGGCGTCGGCCTCGATCGGTGTACCGGGCATGGCCACCACGTGTGCGACCGGAACCTCCCCGAGGATCGGCTCCGGCGCTCCCACCACTGCGGCTTCGAGTACCGCGGGGTGGGCGTACAGGACGTTCTCGATCTCCTTGGGGTAGATGTTCTCCCCGCCTCGGATGATCATGTCCTTGATCCGGTCGACCAGTACGAGGTAGCCGTCCTGGTCGAAGTAGCCGACATCGCCGGTATGCAGCCAGCCCTCGATCACCGTCTCGGCGGTGGCATCCTCGCGCCCCAGGTAACCGCGCATCACATTGGCGCCCCGGATCACGACTTCGCCGCGAGTTCCCCGGGCGAGCAGACGACCCGTGTCGTCCATGATCGCCACGGTCTGCCCGGGTAGCGGAAGTCCGACGGTGCCGGGTTTCCGAGGTCCCCGGGGCGGGTTCAGGGTCGACGCACAGGTGCCTTCCGATAATCCGTAGCCTTCTACGATCGGCACGCCGAAACGGGTCTCGAAACGTTCGATCAGCTCGGCGGGCATCGGCGCCGCACCACAGATCACCCGGCGCAGCGATGATGTGTCCGGGCTGTGCTCGACCGGCTGCACCACGAGAATGGCGTAGATCGACGGGACCGCCGAGAAGTACGTCGGCCGGACACGTTCGACGAGGTCGAAGAACACCGATGCCGAGAAGCGTCCCGCGATCGTGACCTGTCCACCGGCGAGCATCGGCGACAGGATGCTCGCGATGATCCCGTTGACGTGGAACAACGGCAGGATCAGCAGACTGTGGTCGGTGTCGTCCAATTCCAACGCGCCCATCAGCATTGCGCACATCGCCGCGATGTTCGCGTGGTCGAGAACAACTCCCTTGGGACGGCCGGTGGTACCGCTGGTGTAGATGACGAGCGCAGCGCAGCCTGACTCGACCTGCGCGGCCGGCGCGACGTCGCTGCGGTCGATCTCGGCTCCGGCGAACTCGGCCAGGCCGAGAGTCCCGCTCGCTCCTCCTTCGGTCACCACCACACGAGCCCAGCAGTCGCCGACCTGGTAGCTCACTTCCTCGGCGGTGGACTCCGGCCGCACCGGTGTGACCGCGGCGCCCAGCCGCCACGCGGCGAAGAGAATCACCACCAATTCGAGGCGATTCGGCAGTACGACCGCCACCACGTCACCGCTGCGCACGCCATGCCGGTGCAGAATGGTCGCCGCCACGCGCACCCGCCGCGCGAATTCGGCGTTATCGAGCTGCTCCCGCTCGTCCGCAATACACGGGCCACTCGGATTACCCGTGGCACGAAACTCCGGTAAATCCACGATCTGCTGCACGATTCCCTGACCTGACTCGGTGTGATTCGGATTACACACAAAGATAGGTGCGAGAACCGATATCCGACTACGGGCCCGCATCCCAGAATCTCGATGCACATTTGTACCAGTGGCACAATAACTTGCGAAAATGCGCCGGGAAAGCCCCGGCCGTCCGGTACGGTCCC
>NZ_BAGB01000043.1 GCF_000308615.1 Nocardia jiangxiensis NBRC 101359 | reverse complement strand
CACCGGGGACGGCCCACTCGCACTCGAGTGCAGGCAGCTGCGGAAAACCCGCCTCCATGTCCTTGGGATGTAACCAAGCTGGACAACAGCCCCGGCGGCGCCTATGTCGCCGGGGCTGTCGCACGTCCGGACGCTACTCGCTTACAACCGGCCGCTCACCCAAATGTCACGAATAGGTCACGGCGCGTCCCGGATCTGGACCTCGCACCCTGACAGACAGTGGAACCCATCAGACAGTAGGGCCTGCGCTGATAGCGTTCCAGGGCCATCGGCGTGCGTATCGAGCCGATGACGTACCGCGGCAACGAAAGTCGGGGTGCAGGACGACCCGGCCCGAAACTGGAGATAAGTGCACATGGAGTCATACGTACGCGGCGAGGAGTATCCCGGTCTTCTTCACGAGACGATCGGCACGAACCTGGAACGCACCGTGTCCGCATATCCCGATCGTGAGGCTCTGGTCGAGGTCGCGAGTGGCCGACGATGGACCTGGGCCGAGTTCGACGCTGATGTCAACCGGACCGCACGCGGACTGGTGGCCGCCGGTGTCACCAAGGGCGACCGGGTCGGAATCTGGTCGCCGAACTGTGCGGAGTGGACTCTCACCCAGTACGCCACCGCCAAGATCGGCGCGATTCTGGTGAACGTGAACCCTGCGTACCGCGCCAACGAGTTCAGCTTCGCGGTCAACCATAGCGGATTGTCGCTGCTCGTAGCGGCCACCAGCTTCAAGACTTCCGACTATCGCGGCATGATCGAGCAGACCCGTGAGAATTGCCCGACTCTGAAGCGGGTCGTCTACCTCGACACCGATGACTGGACCGACCTGCTCGAGCACGGCGATCCCCTCCCGCGGGACACCGTTCCCGAGCTGATGGCGGCCTTGGACCCGTTGGACCCCATCAACATTCAGTACACCTCGGGCACCACCGGGAATCCCAAGGGTGCGACGTTGAGCCATCGCAACATCCTCAACAACGGGTACTCGACCACCGAGCTGATCAATTTCACCGAGGAAGACCGGCTCTGTATTCCGGTGTCGTTCTACCATTGCTTCGGCATGGTGATGGGCAACCTCGGCTGCACCAGCCACGGGACGACCATGGTGATCCCGTCACCGGGTTTCGACCCGGCGATCACGCTGGAAACCATCCAGAACGAGCGTTGCACGGGCGTCTACGGCGTGCCGACGATGTTCATCGCGATGCAGAACCACCCGGACTTCGCGTCGTACGATCTGACTTCTTTGCGCACGGGAATCATGGCCGGAGCGCCGTGTCCGGTCGAGGTGATGAAGCGCTGCATCAGCGATATGCACATGACCGAGGTGTCGATCGCTTACGGGATGACCGAGACTTCGCCGGTCTCGACGCAGACCCGGGCCGATGACGACCTGGACCGGCGTACAGCCACCATCGGGCGGGTGCACCCCCATCTGGAGATCAAGATCATCGATACTCTGACCGGGGAGATCGTTGAGCGCGGACAAGCCGGAGAGTTCTGCACCCGGGGTTACTCGGTGATGCTCGGCTACTGGGACGAGCCACAGAAGACCGCGGAGGCGATCGATGCCGACGGCTGGATGTATTCCGGCGACCTCGCCGTGATGCGTGAGGACGGCTACTGCAACATCGTGGGCCGGATCAAGGACATGGTGATCCGCGGAGGAGAGAACATCTACCCGCGGGAGATCGAGGAGTTCCTGTACACCCACCCTGACATCGAGGATGTTCAGGTGATCGGCGTACCCGACAAGAAGTACGGTGAGGAGCTCTGCGCCTGGATCAAGATGCGCACGGGTGCGCATCCGTTGGACGCTGAGGCGGTGCGCTCGTTCGCGACCGGCAAGCTGGCGCACTACAAGATCCCCCGCTACGTGATGGTCGTCGACGAGTTCCCGATGACGGTCACCGGCAAGATTCGGAAGATCGTGATGAGGGAGCGGTCTGCCCGCGCCCTCGGGTTGACCGGGGAACGGTCGTGAGGTGACTGCCGGAAGCATTCTTCGATGTGCGAGGACAGCTCGCGGCCCAGGCCAGGTCCACCAGGAGCCTCGGCCGAGGGTCCGTGGTGCGTGGTCAGGGGGCGGATTGCATATTCGCGAGGGTTACGGGCGGAAAGTATGCGTCCACGACGGTGCGGTGCCACCAGGATCGCTCGCGCAGCAGCTCGCCAAGGGTGGTGAAGCGGTAGAGGTAGAGCTGTGCTCGAAGAAAGCGCGGCGGGGATTCGGGGAACGGATTGTGGCGGACCAATCTCAGGGTCGCCCGATCGTTCTGCAACAGCCGAAGCACGAATGGTCTGAGCCACGGCGGCCGGGAGCGCGGCGAGAGGGCGGCGAACCACATGAGCCAATCCAGACGCAGATGGTAAGGCGCCCATTGTTTGGGTATCCGGTGCGGATCGCCGGGCTTGCCTTTGAATTCGTATTCCTTCCATATCGTCTGTTCCGTGATGTGCCGCTCGTCGGTGCCCTCGATGACGACCTCGAAGCGTGTCCGTCCGATGCGGCCGAAGGCCCCGTACGTATTCACCAGGCGATACGGGTTGAAGGACACGTTCATGCGCTGGTGGTGAGAGAGTAGATTGCGCGTCGGCCAATAACTCAGCGCTGCCATCAGCGTGGTGAACGCGATGACCAGGATCATGAACCACAGCGACGCTGCCGGTAGCGCTGGTGAATGGGGGATCGGCAGCACCGTGCCTGCGGCGGAATCGGTTATCGTGCTGGCGGCCAGCAGGATGGTCAGCCAGTTCAGCCAGGCGAAGTTACCCGACAACACCAGCCAGAGTTGGGTCACGACGACGATCGCGCCGGCGACACCGGCGACCGGCTGTGGAGCGAACAGTCCCAGCGGGACGACGAGCTGGGCGATGTGATTGGCCGCCGCCTCGACTCGATGCAACGGTTTGGGCAAGTGATGGAAGAACCAGCTCAACGGCCCCGGCATCGGCTGGGTCTCGTGGTGGTAGCACAGGCACGTCAGGTCGCGCCAGCACGGGTCGCCGCGCAGTTTGATCAGTCCGGCACCGAACTCGACCCGGAACAGCAGCCACCGCGCCAGCCACAACACCAGCACCGGCGGCGCCACCCGGTCGTTGCCCAGGAAGATCGCCAGAAACCCGGTCTCCAGCAGCAGGGACTCCCAGCCGAACGCATACCACACCTGTCCGACATTGACGATCGACAGATACAGCACCCACAGCACCAACCAGATCACCATCGCCGCCCCCAACGGCACCAGATCGGCGAGGCCTGCGCAGACCGCCGCCGCCAGCATGGCCCCGAACCAGGCCACACCGGCGAAGAACCGGTCGGAATAGTGCAGCCGAAAGATACTCGGAGCCTGCCCGAACGATCGCCCCGCCAGAAATCGCGGCACCGGCAGCATCCCGTGAGCGCCGATCAGCGCCCGGAATTGCCTGGCAGCCGCCACGAAAGCGAGCACGTAGACGGCCGCGGTGCCACGCTCGAGCATCTGCCGACCGAACCAGTATTCGGGTGCGTCGAACCATCCCATGCCCGTAGCTCCTCGGACGCTGGAGGTTTGATCCCCATTGTGGCACCCGCGGCAGCGTGCCTGGCCGAGCCGGCAGCCAGGCATGGTACTTCTCGGCGGGCGCCCTCGAGTCGTTTCGTCCAGTCGGGCAAATGCCGTGCCCATGTCATTCGGAAACCGGATGATGGTGATCGCGCGGCGGGGTGAGTTCGTCGACGACAACGAGATTTCCGCCAGAATGTTTCGCCTGGTACATAGCGGCGTCCGCGGATTGCAGTAACCGGTCCGGGCTCGGCCGGGGGCACTGTGGACAGATGGTCGAGTCGAAGACGACAACACCGACACTGGCAGTGACCTCCACTGCGGTCTCCGACGGTTCGGCAATCATGTGACGCAGGCGTTCGGCCTCGGCACGGGCAACGTCGATAGCGATCGGCGCGGCGACGACGAACTCCTCCCCACCTGTACGCGCCACCACCGCACTGCCTCCCGCGGCGTCGGACAAGCGCCGCGCGGTCCGCACCAGAACCGCATCGCCGACACGGTGCCCCCAAGTGTCGTTCACACTCTTGAACCGGTCGAGATCAAAGGACATCACACAAACCGCAGGACACCGCTCAACCAACATCGGGAGCCGAATCTCCAGGCCACGCCGGTTCAGCACGTGCGTCAACGGGTCCGACAGCGATTCGGTACGTAGCAGCCAGTAGAGAACCTGTAAGGCGGGTAACACGCTGACCACCGACACGAACAGCAACAACCCGACCGCAACAGCCAGCGGGACACCGCCGCCGCCGGTGACGATCCGCACCGAGAACACGACCACCGACAGCAGCGACCACGCCGAATGCGCAGCCAATGCCCGCGCGCTGTGAAAAAAGCCCAGGTAACTGCCAGTGACTACGAGCAGCACTGCGCCCATGGCTCCGAACAGCCGGTCCGGCACCTGCAGAAACTCCATGGTGAACAGCACATCGGCGCAGCCGATCAGCACCAGCGACTCGGTCTTACCCGGCCAGGGCAGCAGCCACCAGCGAAGAGCCCACAGCACCCCGCACAGCACTCCGATCGTCGAAGCAATGCCAGGCTCGCCAGGCGGACCGATCGGAGTACCCGCGATCACCGCACCCATCACCGCGATCGCAGCGCCTGCGACACCGATCAACAGCTTCAACGGACGCAGCGCCGATCGAGCCGCCAAGGTACGCACCAGCCAGCGATAGTCGACCGGATCGTCCCACCAGGCTCGCAGTGTCCTTGCGTCGTTCATCGACTCACCCGTGGTCCCGACCGCATGACCCACCGTTGCTCGTACCGATTGCGAGAGTTCCAGGAAATCTCACCAGCTAACCCGCAGCAGTCTAGACCGGATAGGCGCAGCCGACGCGTGAATCCCGACGTGACCTGCCGAATCGGTAACGGTCAACTGATCACTGCGTGAGTGCATGTGCTTCGCGCACCCCTATGGAAACCATGCAAAACCGGTCATACGATCGAAGCAGCACTCGAAGGGCCGAGCAGGTGGCGAATGGGAGCACCGCATGAACGATCATCCGGAACACATGCCCCGGGTCTCGGCTTTTCCGCGAATCGACGACTACGCGTTCATCTCCGATTCCGAGGTCACCGCCCTTATCGCGCCCAGCGGCGCCATCGAGTGGATGTGCTTGCCCCGGATGGATTCGCCCAGCGTCTTCGGGGCTGTCCTCGATCGTTCCGCCGGGTCGTTTCGCTTTGCTCCCGACGACATCGCGACCCCGGCCGATCGTCGATATATCCCTGGGACGATGGTCATGGAGACGAGTTGGCGTAGCGGCGAAGGGTGGGCAACCGTGCGTGATGTCCTGCTGGTCGGCCCTTGGCGGCACCAGCAGCCTGGCCGCAGTGCTCACCGCCGCGCGCCCACCGACTACGATGCCGAACACATCCTGTTGCGCATCGTGCACTGCGAGACCGGACAGATCCAGTTCGTGCTCGACTGCCAGCCTGCCTTCGACTACGGCCGAGCCTGTGCTACATGGGAATACCTCGACAGTTACCACTTCGCCCGGGCCGGCGCGGAAGGCGTCGATCTGCCGCTGCGGCTGACCACCGACCTGCGCCTCGGACTCGAGGGCTCGCGCGCGATCGCCCGTACCCTGCTCAAGGATGGTGACACCCGCTTCTGTGCGCTGTCGTGGGGTAGCCGGGCGGCTCCTGAAACCGCCGAAGAGGCCGGAGAACGGCTGGTGGGGACCGTGCACCACTGGCGGCACTGGCTGGCCGGCGGCAGGTTTCCGGACCACCCGTGGAGCGCCCAGCTCACTCGCAGCGCCCTGACCCTCAAAGGGCTGACCTTCGCCCCGACCGGCGCAATCGTCGCCGCCCCCACCACCTCACTGCCGGAAACCCCTGGCGGAGAACGTAATTGGGACTACCGCTACACCTGGATCCGGGACTCGGCATTCGCGCTGTGGGGCCTGTACACCCTGGGCTTCAACTGGGAAGCCAACGACTACTTCTCCCACATCATCAATCTGGCCGAAAACGCCGAAAACGCCGAGGACATGCAGATCGTCTACGGCATCGGCGGCGAAACCGACTTGCGCGAACGTGCGCTGGACAACCTTCGCGGGTACGACAATGCCGGCCCGGTGCGTATCGGCAACGACGCCTATTGCCAACGCCAGCACGACGTCTGGGGTGCGGCACTGGACTCGGTCTACCTCTATGCCCGCCATCAAGACCAGATCGACGCGCGCACCTGGCCGCTGCTGCGTTGGGCGGTCAAAAGTGCCCTTGCGGTGTGGCGCGAACCCGACCAAGGCATTTGGGAAGTGCGCGGAATGCCACGACACTTCACCTCCAGCAAAGTCATGTGCTGGGTCGCCGCCGACCGCGGCGCACGCCTGGCCCGCATCCACCAAGACTTCCGACGCGCTGCTCGCTGGCAAGAGGCGGCAGAGGACATCCGTGCCGATGTCTGTGCCAATGCGGTCGACTCGCGGGGCGTATTCACCCAGTACTACGGCAGCACGGCACTCGACGCCTCGACCCTGCTCATCCCGCTGGTTCGCTTCCTTCGTCCCGACGACGAACGGGTACGCAAAACTGTGCTCGCCATCGCCGACGAACTCACCAGCGACGGACTCGTCCTGCGCTACCGCATCGACGAAACCGACGACGGCTGCGCCGGGGAAGAAGGCACCTTCACGATCTGCTCGTTCTGGCTGGTGTCCGCATTATCGGAAATCGGCGAAAAACACCGTGCCAAGCAGTTGTGTGAAAGACTGCTCGGCTACGCCAGCCCATTGGGCCTCTACGCCGAGGAGATCGACCCCCTGACGGGTCGGCACTGGGGCAACTATCCCCAGGCGTTCACTCACCTTGCGCTGATCAACGCCGTCATGCATGTCGTCAGGGACGAGCAGATCGAGTTGCGCACCGCACTCGGCGGAGAATCCGTCGCGCCTCGCCTCGACGATGTCCCGCTCACCGGCGGATACATCCATATCTGAGGACGCCCGATATCGGGGCGTGGACGTCGAGGAACTGGTAGGGCGGCGGCAACTGACCGCATGGCCTGTGGCGGTCCTGCTGACGTGCAAGTGGCGTCGGCGCAAGTCCGAATCATATTCAACTTTCTCTCGATCTTCCCCGCGCTGGTGCCCGAACCGATCGAGAACCTGGTCCGCCGCGTGATCGACGACCGGCGCGCGCTGAACCGGATCGACGCCGAGGGCCGCCGCGCCTACATCGACCGCATCGACCGCCTGTCCCGCGACCACAGTGCCGGGGAGCCGACGATCGCGGTTCCCGCGAAGCCCGAGTCTCGCGAGGGGCGTACCCGGTGACCGAGCGTGCCGCACCCCCGAGCCTGCCGACGTTGCCCTCTCCGCGTCTGCTCAACCCGCGTCTGTTATGCATCCAGCGCTGGCTTGCCGCGCCGGCGGGCATCTCGCCGATCGGGCGCGGGGACGCCGGCATCGACGGCCTCGCTGGACCTGGTGCCCACCGCGGGACTCGACGAGATCTACCTGATCGCGCCGATGGCCTCGCCGACGCGTGCCCGAATCCCCGGTGTCGCAGGCATTCTGGAGGATCGGCTGCTGCGCCGACCGATGACCGTGGTCCTCGACGCCGAGATCGCGGGTCTGAGGGGGCCGCGGCTGGTAACCATCTGCGGCGGCGTTGGCGTTTTCAGACGGAGGGCAAACCCCAGGTGGTTGCCCATGCGAGCCAGAGGCAGCCGACGAGCAGCAGGATGCTCAGCGCGATCCGGTGCCGCAGGAGCGAGCCGGCATGGGCGCGGGCGGTGGCGATCGCGGTGGCGGCCAGTAGTGCGGTGGTGAGCAGGGCGAGCACCTGCAGGCCCAGCCATATCAGCGGTCGGGCCGCGACGATCGGGCCGACGGTCTGCGCGTCGAAGGCAAGGATCGACACCACGTACAGGACCGTCGCGAACACCGATACGAGACCGGAGCAGGCCAGTGTGCGTGCGAGCCGGCTTCTGGTTCGGGTGGCGCGGGAACGGCGATCGGTCAATGACCACAGGAGATAGCCGGCGAAGCCGAGGATGAGAGCGGACAGCACGGTCAGTTGCATCCGTGCCGAGATCCACCGGCCGCGCCCGGGATCGACGCTGAGGATCGTCTGGTGTGGCGGGGCGTCGGCGGACGAGACCGGCGGGCTCCCGGCCGTGATGTGCTGAACCCAGTCGGTCATGGTGTCGAAATAGCCCGGCACGAACGCTCCGCGCGGCGCGCCCGAATACGGTGGGGTCCCGAGACGGTCGAATCCGTCAGTGGTCGAGCGGCCGTTGTGTGCGCCACCGCGCAGGAAACGGATGGTGACCGAGGGCGAGGCGGTCAGTGTGTTCCGTAGTACCGCAGCACTTTCCGCGGGTGGGACCTGCACGTCATGCTGTCCCCAGAGGGCGAGTACGGGAATGCGCAGGGCGCGCAGGGCGGGCAACGGATCGAAGTCCGCCTCGGGGAACGCGCCCGTCTCGCCGAGCAGACGGGCGGTGGGACCAGCAATCGTCGCGGCGAGCGACCCGGTGGCTCCGCGGTGGCGCAGTGTCGTGGCCAGGCTCCAGGTTTGCGAGCGCAACGGGCTGAACCCGGACGCGCCGAGGGTGATCAGGAATGCGACACCGCGACTGCGGGATGCCGCCAGCGGTGCGGCCCACGCGCCCTCGCTGAATCCCCACAGCCCGACCTGATCCGCGCGCACCCCCGGCGTGCGGCGCAGTGTCTCGACCGCGCCCAGGGCGTCGCCGGCGAGCAGTGAGATGTCGCGATGAGCGAACGAGTAGCCGGTCGTGCGTTTGTCGTAGACCAGCGTTGTGATACCCGCTGCGGCGAACGCGCGGGCTTCGGACTGGTATTCGGTGCGCGGTCCCGCGCCGGCACCGGCCACCAGGACGATCCCGGGGGTCCGGGTGTGCGGCGCGGGCGGGCCGATCACGGTGCCGTGCAGGGTGAGCCCGTCGCCGCCGGTGAAGCTGACGTCGATGCAGGTGAAGCCGGTGCAGTCGAAAGCGGTTGCGGCAGTGGCGCGACCGGCCGGCAGGATCGACAGGGTCAGCAGGAGCAGACATGCGACGGCGAACCGGCCGAGCGACCGCGAGCAGATCTGGTGCATGGGTGGTCTCTCGATTCGGGATTCAGATTTCGGGGAATCCGAACAGGCGCAGCAGTACTGCTTTCCGGTCGTCACCGGTGTCGTCGGTCGTGCCGTAGCGTTGGACGAGCTGGATGTACTCCTCGAAGAACTCTCGCAGCCGCGCCGGATCGACGCGAATCGTGGAGCGGGAGAACAGGAATGCGTCGGCCCAGGCGCCGAGGCCGGGAGCCTCTCGTTCGTAGGTGTCGTACAGTTCGACCAACTCGGCAAGGTTGTGCCGAGTCATTTCCGCAGTGGCCGCACGCATCTCGTCGGTCTGCTCGGTATAGGCCGGGTAGCGGCGATCACCGGGAACCGCACGCCACCACCGTTCCTTGCCGCTGGCCAGTTCCGGAACCTCTTCGATGAAGCCGTATTTGGCCAACTGGCGCAAGTGGTAGCTGGTGAGCCCGGTGCTCTCGCCCAACGCCTGTGCCAGCGAGGTCGCGTTCACCGGCCCGCGGCGCAACTGTTCCTCGATCCGGCGGCGCAGCGGATGCGCGAGCAGCCGCAGAACGGCGACGTCGGTGATCGTCCGAGGAGGGGGCTGACCGGCCATGACGCTGACTGTAATTCATGCAAAGGAGGTTTGCAAAGTACCTTTGCATGTTGCATGTCCGGATCGGCAGATCTGGAGATCGACCGGCGGTGCTGGTGAGGGCTGGCCTCATGCCAGGGGAATCGTCGGGTCGACGATCGCCTCGATGCCCGCCACCCGGTCGCCGCGCACCGTGAGCACGAGCATGCCGTACAGCAGGCGGTCGTGGTACGCCAGCACTCCCACGGTCCCGGGCGCCGGATGCGAAACCAGCGTTGCGCCGGAACCGAAGTAGCGCAACAGATTCGACGCCACGTCCGGCGCGCTGCGGGTGTCCGGCGGCGTCGGCAGTGAGCCGGCGACGAAGGTCGCTGATCCCCAGGCGTCCGGGGCCAGCACGCTCAGCAGGGCGTCGAGGTCGCCGCCGGAGCAGGCGGCGATGAACCGGTCCAGGATGGCTCGGTGCGTCGATGCCGTGGCTTGGTCGACCGCGCCGATTCCGAGGTCGGCGCCGAGGGCCGCGCGATCAGCCGTTCCGATCGTGGGGCCTGCCGCCGCACCGGCGATCTTCGCCCGCGCCCGCCGCGCCAGCTGCCTGCACGTACCCGGTGGACGGCCCAGGGTCGTCGCGATCTCCTCGAAGGGCAGGGCGAACGCATCGTGCAGGATGAACGCCACCCGTTCGGGCGGATTCAGTCGCTGCAACACGATCGCCAGCGCCGCCTGAACGCGGTCGTCGAGGGTCACCCGGTCCGCCGGGTCGAGCTCCGGCGAGACCGCCGAGTTCAGCAGCTGCGGGTCCCCGGGTTGCTCGCGCCGGGCCCGGGCGCTGCCCATCGTGTCCAGGCACAGGCGGCCGGTCACCACGGTCAGCCAGCCGCGAACGTTGTGCAGCTCGTCCGCGCGAGCGCGCGAGAGGCGAAGGAACGCCTCCTGCGCGACATCTTCCGCCTCCGCGATGTCACCGAGCATCCGGAACGCAAGGTCGACCACGTAGGCGCGGTGCGCACCCCACAGAGCAGCGAATCGGTCGCCATGAGTTTCCACACCTATTACGACGAGACGGCGAGGCGAAAAGTTACCTGTCCGGCGCGGTAACTTTCCCGACGACCGTCTCGTCATAGTGCCGACCCGCAAAACATCGAGCACCATCCGAGGAGACCTCATGTTCGGCAATTCGAAGCGGCTGACCGCGATCGCCGCCCTGGCACTGGCCGGCCTCGCGACCGCCCCGGCACCGGCCGACGCGGTTCCGGGCGCGTCCGCCGAAATGACCGGATCTGTCGAAAAGTACCTGGGCACATGGAATTACGATCAGCCGGACCACTCCGAGCGAATCAATATCGCCACCATGGACCTGTTCGGATATCGTCCCGATATTCCACAGATCGGCACCGTCACCTTCACTCGCGGCGCGGACAACGAGGTCCTGGGCCACACCGATCAGGGCTGCACCTGGCATTTCCGGCCTGTGGGGGACGCGCTGGAAATGATGTCCACCACCCAGTACTGCTTCAACAACGTGATCGGTTCCGGCTACAACATCGACCGCTGGCGCGTCACCGTCCATGGCGACGTCGAGCGAGAAACCCTGCACGCCAACAGTTATCTCGGCCCGGGGACCTTCGGATTCGATCTGGTCGACGGCCGCCGCACCAACGCCGCGGCGGGCACGCGGGCCGACACCGCGCGGCGTTTCAGCGGCACCTGGGCCTTCGACCGTGCGCCCTTCCCCGCCAACGCCGCCACCAACTCCTATTTCGTTCCCCTGCCGTTCACAGCCGCCCCGATGTCCGGGCCGGTGACCTTCACGCCATCGGCGGGCAGCATCGTCACCGCGCATACCGCTGACGGCTGCAACTGGACGTTCCAGGCGCACGGGAATACCGCCGAACTCTCTCCGGCCACGCAGATCTGCGGCCCCACCTCGTTGACGTTCTGGTCGATCGCCGCCGGCGTGCGACACCAAACCGCCATCCTGGCGGGACAGGATCACAGCATCCCGTTCATGGTGACCTCGGGCTCTCTGACCAGGAAGAACTGATCCGAGCAGCGCAGCATGGCAGTTCGTGCCGGGGGCGAACACTGTCTCGGCACCTTGGGGTGCCGCCGCGCCAGGCCAGGTCCAGGACCTCCGTGGCGGGCTCCGCGGGCGGCGGGTCAGAATGGCTCGATGGTGTGTCGGTCGATCGATGAACTCGACGGGGCGGTGGCGGACTGTCGGGCCTGTGCGCGTTTGGTTGCCTGGCGGGAGGAGGCCGCGCGTGTCAAGCGGGCGGCATATCGTGACGAGACCTATTGGGGACGGGCAGTTCCCGGTCTCGGACCGGCCGATGCTCGGTTGCTGGTGGTCGGGCTCGCCCCGGCCGCGCACGGGGGTAACCGGACCGGGCGCATGTTCACCGGCGATCGCAGCGGGGATGTGCTGTTCGCGGCGATGTACCGGGCGGGGCTGGCCAGCCAGCCCGACTCGACCAGGCGCGGGGATGGGCTGCGGCTGCTCGGCACGCGGATCACCGCCCCGGTGCACTGCGCGCCCCCGGACAACAAGCCCACCCCGGACGAGCGCGATCGGTGCCGTCACTGGTTGATCATCGAGTTGGGGTTGCTCGCGCCGAGCCTGCGAACGATCGTCGTTCTCGGCGGCTGGGGCTGGCAGGCGCTGTTGCCCGCGTTGGCCGAATCCGGCTGGACCGTGCCCCGGCCGCGTCCCAAGTTCGGTCACGGCGTGCGCTGTTCGCTGGCCCCCGTGCTCCCCGGCCGCGCGGAGCTCACGATCTTCGGCTGCTACCACGTGAGCCAGCAGAACACCTTCACCGGAAGACTCACGCCGGCGATGCTCGAGGATGTGCTGGTCGAGGCCAAGTCGACCGCTGGCCTGCGGTGAAGGAGACATACCGGACGCACCCGTCCCGCCGGGGCTCGCACTCCGTTCCCTGGGGGACGACTCGGCGGCGTGGCCTGATAGCGCATGAACTTTCGATTCGTGAATGCGCGAGCCCGTCGTCGCCGGTATCGCCACGCCGATGGAGCCGGCCAAGCCCACGAACCCCGTCGAGCTCATGACAAAGCTCCGTGCGGTCGACCCCTGCTCGGTGTTCTTCCTCGACGCGGCCAAACAGTATGGGCCGCAGGTGAAAACCCGACTGGCACCAGGGAACGATCTGGATGCGTGCACGCTGGACGCCCTGACCGGTGGCAAACCCAGCGCGGAGTTTCACATCACGCTCGGCGACATCCGCAGCACGGGAATCGACGAAAACGGCATCCACCTCGATGATCCCGAGCGTACCGCCGACAAGGACGGCACCGTGTACGACCGCTGCGATTCGTACTACCCGTCCGGAATCAAGCATTTCGGCCACGGACTCCAGACCACGCTGCACACCCAGCCCGGGCAGGTCCCCACCGCGAGTCCGCAGCATGCGTGCGCCGCCGCGAAAACCATGATCCTGGCGATACGACCCGGACTCGACCGACTCGCCCCGGTCGCACCCACACTCGGACAACCGAGCCTGTGCGGCAAGAACCCTTGCCGCACAGGCTCGGTTGTCCGCGCGCTACCCGGCAACTGGCACGCCGGCTCGGCGGATGGGGCTGGGCCCTACCTGTGCTCCAGCGGATTCGCCGACGCCGCGGCCCGGACCGACGTATTGGTGGAGTTGAGGTTCGCCCGGGATACCCGGATGAGCCCGGACCCGGCACAAGCGCGATACCAGCCCGCCACGGTCACCCATGGGCCGTACCCCCACTTCGACCCCGACTCCACAATTCCTCTCGCCGAACTTGCCACATCCCATCCGTCCCACCAGTCCCATCCCGCCCACGCCCCTCCGGCCAGGTCCGCGGGCCCGATGGCTTATCCGGACCCGCAAGGTCGAGGGGCAGCAGCACGTCATTCAAGCGGCGACCATGCTCAGGCATCGGAGACAGCTCGCCGCGGTATCCGTGTGACAAGCGAAAGTTGTACTGCCGGAATCCCAGTCCCCAGTGAATGGAAGGTTGCATCCGTCGGAAGTTTTGTCGGCTGCCAGGGGGAGGCCGGTAGGCGAATCCTGTTGGACGGCACCGCGATTGTCGACGTCGCACCGCAACGGGCTGCCCTACGGGCTACTGCGAGATGTCGCGGCCGCTCACATCAGCGCCACGCCGAGATCGCGTCGGCGACGGTGAGCGGCGGTCGGATCCTCCGAATGTCCCTGAGTGGGAGAAGTTTCTGCGGGAAACAGCGCCGCAACGTTTGTTACGAAACAGCTTCTGCTGGAGCGAACAGTGGGTCAGTGCTGTGCCTCGGGAGAGGGGGGAACTGCCTGAACCTCGATGGCGGCGTGGACCTTGTCGATGCCGCCCCGCAGGATCGCCTGCGGGACGAAATAGAAGGCATGGTTCCAGTACCGCTTGATGATCTTGTCGAACACTCGCCGCGTCTCGGACTCGGGCAGCATGCGCGCCACCGCCTCGACCGGCTCCCCTTTCACTTTGCCCAGCACTCCGCACTTCTGGATCGTGACGCGCGGGGTGTTGTTGATCCGTTTGGTCTTCCACGATCCGTTGTCGGTGATGATCAGCAGCTTGTCGCCCTCGGGCACACCCCAGACCGGGGTCGGTTTGGGCTTGCCGTCCTTGGTGAAGGTGGTCAGCAGCAGGTACCGCTCGCGGTAGACATCGTCGAAGGTTGGCGCCATGGATCTGTTCACCTTTGCTGGTTCGATCACTCCTGGATGAGCATCCCTTCCAGCAAACTATAGTTGCCGCCAATCCCGGAGCGCCGATTCGGACAGCCGGTACGTCACCACGGTTTGGTGAAACGGATGGTCCAGACTCCGGCGCCGACAGCGATGGTGAGGAAGATCGTGGTGGCTATGGTGACGCTCCGGTCGCTGTGGAGTGAGAGAGCGAGGGCTATTGCCATTCCGCCCACCGGAAGGATGCCGAAGAACATCCATCCGAAACCGCGGATCGCGACTGTGCTGAACCCGTCCCACGTTCGGAACAGCAGGCCCCACAGCACAATGCCGAGGCCGAGGAACGCCGGATACAGCCAGCCGGCGAGGATGAGGGCGCAGTGCGGCACGTCCCAGTCCGTGTCGCCTGCCATGGTGATGCCGACGATCTCGTTGTGCCACAGTTTCACTACTGCTGCTCGGCCCTCGTGCGCCTTGTTGTAGAGGGGGCGCGAGTTGATCTCGTGGGTCCGGCGGGTGCCGTCGGGCCATTGCAGGGCGAGTTCGTAGTGAGTGGTCGTGGTTGTGGTCCAGCTCGTCTGACCGTTGACGGTGGTGACGGTGTCCGACGATGTCGTGTAGGTCCACCGGTCGACTATGGAAACGGTCTGGCTGGCGAAGCAGTCTGCGCCGTCTGGTTCGCACGTCATGACGCTGTTGAACTGCCGGGTCTGTCGATAGGGGTCGGCGGCACCGGCTATCGCAACCGCGATCACAGACAAGCCGAGCAGGACGACGACGGCCCGCCCGAGCGGCTTTTCGACCGGCTGCTGGCGTACTGGCCTGCGAGACAGCGGTTTGCGCTGTCGGTGAAGTCTCATGACCAACCTCCGTGGTCGAAGTTCGGTCACATTCTTTCGCTATGTCTATGGCGGTGCTGCGCATTCGCCGAATGCGTAGCACCGCGGAAAGGCCAGCGTTGCAACGGTGTACGACCGTCTGCCGGTGATCGCTCAGCGGACCACCCGTCCCGGATCGAAGACGGCGATCTCGGGAATCGCGTCCACCAGCGCGTCGACCTTGGTGGCGAACATCTGCGCGCCGAGTTCGGCGGTGGCGCCGGTGGGGTCGCCGATCACGCCGGATTCGGCGAAATCGTCGGCGAGCCAGCCGAATCGGACCGACTTGCCGAACCCCACATGCTTCAGTCCGGCGATCGCGTGCGGCACAGCGGGTTTCGCTTTGCTCATATCGACCAGGTCGGGCCGTAGGTGCAGCATGAGGGAGGTCTCGGCCCATCCTGCGTGGATTCCGAACCCCTCCTCGGTCGGTCCCGGCTCGGCGGGCGAGCCGTGCAGGAAGGTCTGCAGGTCGAAACGGCGGCGTAGTTCCCGCAGCGCTACCTCGAGCAAGGCCGAATTGCCACCGTGGCAGTTCACGAACAGCAGCCGCCGCGCGGGCGTCGCCGCGATGCTGCGGCCCAGGTCGATCACCGTGCGCAGCAAGGTTTCCGCCTCCAGCCACATCGCCCCCGGCAGGTTGGCGTGTTCGTCGGACTTGGTGTAGCCGAGCGCCGGCAGCAACCACACGTCGTGCCCCGCGGCGGCAGCGCGTTCGACCGCGGCGCTGGTGATCGCCTCGGCCACCAGCAGATCGGTGCGCAGCGGCAGATGCGGCCCGTGCGGCTCGATCGCTCCGGTCGGCAGCACCAGGATCGAATCACGGTGCAGCGCAACGGGAACCTCGGCGGTGGTGAGGTCGAAGAAGTGCCGTGTGGATGTGGTCATTCGCGCCACCTTCCCGGATTGAGCAGGCCCTTGGGGTCGGTCGTGCGGGCCAGTTCCCGCACGCGGTCCGCGTCCAGGTCGACATAGGACTGATGTGGCGAATGCACCGATACGCCGAGTTCGGCCAGGGCGGGCACCCCGGCGTAGACCTGTTCGGGATCGCGGTAGATGCCGTTGAGCATCCCGAACATGGTCCCGTGTCCGGTCTCGAGGTGCAGCATGCCGCCCGGGTAGACCGCCTCCACCTCGTGTAGCCGGGTGACCAGCGCCTCGCCCTGGCACTCCATGTGAAAGTAGGTGTCCGGCACCGACTTCTGCAGCCACCAGGTGGGGTGGTTGTAGGACAGGGTGCTCAGCCGCATCGTCTGGGCCGGCCCGGTGCGCACCGCCTCGATGCGCCCGCCCGCGGCGACCAGCACGCTGATCGTCTCGTCCAGTGCGGCGGCATCGATGATGCCGCGCACGTTCGCCCGGCCCGGCACGAACGCGGGATCCGCGGGCAGCGCCTCGACGACCGTGGCGCAATCGGCCGACAACAGTCGCGGTTTCGGCTCGATCGCCGCGGCCCGCATCGCGGCCGGGAAGGCGTCGTAATGCGAATCGAAACTGGCGTACAGGCACTTCCAGTCCTGGAGCGGCTCGATGCGCACGGTGGCCGCGACGATGATGCCGGCCACGCCGTAGGTGTGCACCATCGGCTGCGCGTCGGGTCCGGTGAGATGGACCAGTTCGGCGTCCTCGTGGCCGTAGACCACGTCGACCGATTCGACGAAACCCATGTGGTTGCGGCCGTGCACGATCGTCCCGGTGCCCGCGGAGCCGCCGGCCAGGAATCCGCCGAGGGTGGACTGCGCGGTCGACGGATACATCCACAACTGCCGTCCGGCGTCCCAGGCGGCCTGCTCGAGGTTGATCATCCGGGCGCCGGCTTCGGCGGTGACGGTCGTGTCGGTGAGCTCGCCGATGGCCGACAGCGAGGTCATATCCATCACCAGGCCGCCGTAGCGGGGCACTACCTGACCGTAATTGCCGGTGCCCTTGCCGCGGGCGGTGATCGGGACGCCGTGCCGCACCGCCGCCCGCACTATCGCCGGAACCTGGTGCGCCGCTTTGGGATAGCACACCACGTCGGGGCGGCCGAGCGGTTGCGCGGACAGGATCGGGCTCATCGTCGAGCCGTCGCGGGCGGCTCGGTCCAGCGCGCGATCCAGGGTGCTGACCCCGCGCGGGCCCAGCAGTGCCAGCAGCTCATCGATCAGGGCGTCGAGGTCGCCGGGGCCGAACCGGGGACGGGCCGACAGCGTGGCGGTCATGAACCGAATCCGATCTTCGGGTCGATGAACCGGTTGGTGGCGATCTGGTCGGGCGTCAATTTCGCTGGGACGCTGACCTTCTCCGCGGCATAGACCGGCCGGGTGATGTCGATGATGTGCTGCACGCGGGCGGGATCGAAGCCGCCGGCGGCGCCGTTCTCGTTGCCGACGATGCCGAGTTCGCGCATCGTGGTGGTCGCGTAGTCGGCCTCGCCGGAGTCGTAGACCCAGCCGGTGTCGTACTTCGCGGCCGCCTCCACGATCAGGGCGTTGACCTTGGCCGGGTTGGCGAAGTAGTCGACGTCGGCCTGCTGCATCACCGGAACCAGGCGTTGCAGGCAGGCGGCGTCGGCGTCGAGATCACCCGAACGTATTGCCAGTTCGGACGCGTAGATCGGGTATCCCGCGTCGTTGATCAGCTGATAGGCGACCGGCTTGTGCCATTGGTCGATCTTCTGCCGGTACAGGTACGGTTCAGCGCTGGCGAAGCCCTGCTGGGCCTTCTTGCCCTGGGCGGCAACGAAATTCGCGGGCGTGCCGTCGTAACTGCCGTCCACCTGACTCTTGTCGAGAATGCCCGCGCCGAGGAAATAGTCCATGAACGGGGTGCCCTGGTAGTACAGCACGGTGGCCTTGGCGACCTTCAGATCGGCGATGGTGTGCACGGCGGGGTAGCTCGCCGGATCCCACATGATCATCTGCGGGTTGATGCGCAGCGGCGCGAACACCCCGGTGGTCGGTGTGGTCGCCGCGGTCTGCACCGAGTGGTCGGTATCGGTGTACCCGAACATGATCGAGGTGTCCTGGTACATCTGCGAGGTGACCGACTGGAAGCCTATCGCCGGACCGCCGGCTCGGATCTCGAGGTCGACGCCGGTGTACTGCCCGTGCGCGAACAAAGGACCGACGATCCGCTTGGCCGCGGCGTCGATCTTCGGATCGGGGCCGAGCATTTCGTAGGTGAAGCCGTGTTCGGCTTCGGGGTTCCAGTCGGTCTGCACGACGATCTTGGCCGGGCACACCTGTTTCAGGTTCACCGGGCCGATCGGTCCGGTGTAGCCGGAACCCGCTGTGGCGCTGCTGCTCTGGCCGCATCCGGTCAGCGCGGTCAGGCTCAGCAGAACCGCGGCGGCACTTGCGCCGACAGCGCGCGGCAAGGGGATCTTTCGCATGGGGGGTCGCTTCCGGGAGAAGGGAACGGGTCAGTGACGGGCGTCGTCGTACCAGGCGCCGACGATCCTGCGGCCGAGTCGGCCGAACAGCACGAACACCACCACACCGAGGGCCGAGGCCAGCAGGATGGCCGCGAACAGCTGCGGTGCCTGCAGCCGGGACCGGTAGTTGTCCAGCAGGATGCCGATGCCCGGATCGCCCTGCTTGAAGAAGAAGTCGCCGACGATCGCGCCGACGACCGACAGTCCCGCCGAGATCCGCAGACCGGCGAAGATCGCGGGCATCGCGGCCGGGAATTCGAGCTTGCGCAGTACGGTCCACCGGCTGCTGGTGCGCAGCGCGAACACCTCTCGCAACCCCTTGTCCACCGATTTCAGGCCGAACAGGGTGTTGGAGACGATCGGAAACAGCGCGATCAGCACGCACACGAAAACCCTGGAGATGAAACCGAATCCGAACCAGAATCCGATCAGCGGCACCAGCGCCAGAATCGGGATGCACTGCATGACCACCGCGTACGGGAACAGCGCCGTCTCGGCCCAGCGCGCCTGCGCCATCAGCACCGCCCACACGATCCCCAACACGACGGCGATCACCAGCCCGACCCCGGCGACGGTGGCGGTGCGTCCCAGCGCCTGCCACATCTCCTGGGCTTGCGGGCCCAGCAGCCCGTCGGTGATCACCTGTTGAGGCGGAGGCATCAGGAACCGGCGCGCGGGGGTGAGCAGCGCGTAGCTGATGGCGTACCAGACGCCGATCACCAGGGCGAGCACCGTGAGCGGGGCGATCACTGTGCGCAGCCGACGGGGGGTCGTGCGCGCGGTATCGGAGGGGCCAGCTGCCGGCTGGGCGGAAATGGTTCGATCTTCACCGCTGTGTGCGGTCGGCTCGGCCGATCGGGTCACTGTTGCGGAAATATCAGCGGCAGAGCATATTTCGTCATTCTTCGCGGCTCCTTCGGAGGTGGGTCCGGTGGGGGTGTCCGAAGGGGCCGGGGAGGTGTGTGTTCCGGTATTCATGCGTGAATTCCTCGCAGTGACTGCGAGACTCGGCTCGCCAGGTCGGTGAAGGCGTGGGTGTAGCGGATTTCCGGTCGGCGCGGAAACTCGAACGGGACCTCGAATTCGGCGACGATCCGGCCCGGACGCGGTGACATCACCGCAACGCGGGTGGACAGGTAGACGGCCTCGGCGACCGAGTGGGTGATGAACAGTCCGGCGAACCGGCGGGTGGCGAACAGTTCGGTGATCTCGTCGCCCAGGCGCTCGCGGGTGATCTCGTCCAACGCGCCGAAAGGCTCGTCGAACAGGAACAATTCGGGATCGACGCTCAGCGAGCGGGCCAGGGACGCGCGCATCCGCATGCCTCCGGACAGCATGCGCGGCAGCTGATCCTCGAAGCCGGTGAGGCCGACCAGTTCGATGGCCTCCCGGGCGCGGCGGTAGCGTTCGGCCTTGGGTACGTGGTCCAGCTCGGCCAGCAGGGCGACGTTGTCGCGGACGGTGCGCCACGGCAGCAGCGTCGGATCCTGGAAGACGTAGCCGATCCGGTTCGCGCCCACCTGGGCGTAGCCCCCGGTGGCGGACTCCAATCCGGAGGCGATCCGCAGCAGGCTCGACTTTCCGCACCCCGATGGCCCGACCACGCTGACGAATTCGCCTGCGCGCACGGTCAGATCGACGCCGTCCAGGGCGAGAGTGCCGTTGGGATAGCTGAGCCGGGTCGAGGAGAAACCCAGGACCTGCGTGCCGGGGCGCGGTGGCGCCTCGTGCATGGCGGGGTGGATGAGCTCAGAAGACATCAGACCTCCAGTGGGACGACATCGGCCGTGCGGTACTCGGTGCGGCCGATCGAGATGATCGCGCCGTCGCGGATGACGATCCGGTCGGCCGGCGCGGTGGCGACGACGTCGAGCAGGCTGGTGCCGCGCACAGCCAGAAACTCCGCGCGCGCACCGGGTTTCGCGCCTGCTTCGGGCAGACCCAGTACCGCGCGCGCACCGTCGGTGACCAGGTGCACGGCCGTGCGCGGCGGAACATGTCCGGCCGCGATCAGCAGGGCGGCGGTTTCCAGGGCGTCGCTGCGACCCAGCGGGTTGAACGGGTCGCGCACGTTGTCCGCGCCCGCGGCCACCGGGATCCATGCCTCGAGCAGCGCGGTGAGCGCGGTGAGTCCCCGCGGTGTGGCGATCGGCTCGTCCCGGCCCTGCAGGTACAGGTTGGTCAGCGGCAGGCTCACGATCCCCATGCCTGCCTCGGCCAGCAACGCCAGGACGGGTGCGAGTTCGTCGGCCGGCAGGGTGCCCAGGCGGCAGCAGTGCCCCGCGGTGCGGATGCGGTCCGCCGGCCACGCGGCTACCCGCCGGGCGTAGTGCGCGAGCGTGTGATGGTCGCCCCGGAGGAATTCGTCCACGTGCAGATCCGTTCCGACACCGCGGGATTCGGCGAAGTCGAGCAGCCGGGTGAGCTCCGCGGTGGGGTCCGGTGCGAGATGCGGTGCGCCGCCGAGCAGATCGGCCCCGGCCGTCAGGGCCGCGTCGAGCACGGCGGCATCGGAACCGGGCGGCGCCAGGACGACGATCTCGATGTCGACCAGGCCGCGCAGCTCCCGGCGCACGCGGTCCACCGCGCGGATGCCGCGCAACGGGTCCGGCCCGCCGAGGATGTCGGCGTGGGTGCGAATCGCCGTGGTGCCGTTGCGCAGCAGGGCCAGGGCGGCCGCGGTGGCACGCCGATGAAAGGACTCCTCGTCCAGCTCCGGGCTGCCGCGCCGCCACACCTCGATCGCGGTGGCCAGATCCGCCTCCGGTGGCGCGAGCACATCCCAGGACAGGGCCTTGTCGAGATGGGCGTGGGGTTCGGCGGGCGCGGTGAGCAGGACGAAACCGGTCAGATCCAGGGTCTCGGGGTCTTCGTGCGGAGGCCGGGACGTACTCGGCCGCACCGCGATGACCCTCGCGTGCGGCCCGTCGTGGCCCAGCTCGACGTCGACCACCGCGCCGTCCGGGGTACTCGCGCCGCAGATCCGCGAAATGCGGTGCGGTAGATGATGATCCATGGAGATCCTTCGCTGAGCGGGTGGTGGTGGCTCGCGGCGTGGCTGGTCGGCGAGGCGTAGCGGAACAGGTAATGTTGATGTGATCAACATTCAGTACTATTCAGCCGGGGTGTTTCCGGTAGATGAACCACCTGGCTACGGTCTTGTTAATTCGTCCCTCGCTCGGGCGAGATTCGGCGAACTCCGCGGGTGACGATGAGGGAAGGTGCGGGATATGAAGGCGCAGAACGGATCCGGACCGGCTGGCGCGGATCCCCGGGTGCTGCTCGGCGCCGAGATCCGCCGGCGGCGGCGCGAATCCGGGCTCACCCTGGTCAGGCTCGCCGAACAGGCACAGATCTCGCACCCGTTCTTGAGCCAGCTCGAACGCGGCCTGGCCCGGCCCAGCATGCTGACCCTGGCCCGGATCGCCGAGGCGTTGGGCACCACGCAGGTGGAGCTGATGCTGGCCGCCGACACCGCGGGTCGCGGTGAATCCGCGGATACGGCGCAGTCCCAGGTGATCCGGTCGCACGAGGGCGTGCAATTGCCGCGCGGCATCGCCCGATCGGGCCGGGAGGAGGGCTCGACCCGGCTGCTGGTGCACGGTCGGGCCGCGTTCTATCCGCAGGAATTCGTGGACGTGAGTGGCGATTTCGGCCCGTACTTCGTGCACGACGAGGACGAGTGGGTGTACGTCGTGAACGGCGCGATCGTGGTCGATCTGGGCGATCACGGCGACGCGCGGCTCGCGGAGGGGGACAGCCTCTACTACACTGGCGGCACACCACACCGGTGGCGTGTGGTGGACGCCCCGCAGGCCAGGCTGATCGTCGTTAAAGCGGCCGGGCGCGAGGCGGATCCCGTGGCTGGGATGGATAGTCCGGCGGGGCCCCGACTTTCCGGGAGCACCCGATGATCACCTCGACCTCCGCCGATACGACCCCTATCGATGTCGTCGTGCGCGAACGACACTGCGTGGCAAGCGATATCGATGAATTCACGCTCGCGCGCCCCGGCTCCGGCGCCCTCCCTGCCTGGGAGCCCGGCGCCCATATCGACCTGCTGCTGTCGGATGCGCTGGTCCGGCAGTACTCGCTGTGCTCGGATCCCGGCGACCCGTCCACGTACCGGATCGCGGTGCTACGCGAACCGCACGGGCGGGGCGGTTCGGCTCGGGCGCACGAGATGCTCCGGGTCGGAGCGCATATCTCGATTCGACCGCCGCGCAACCACTTTCCGCTGGTCCGTGCACTCGGCTACGTCTTCGTCGCCGGCGGGATCGGGATCACGCCGATGATGCCGCTGGTGGCCGCTGCCGCTCGCGGCGGACGGCCCTGGCGGCTGGTGTACACCGGCCGGGACGATGCGAGCATGCCGTACGCCCGGGAATTGCGCGAGCGCTACGGGGATTCGGTGACCCTGCACCATTCCACCCGCGACGGGCGGTTCGACCTGGCCTCCGACCTGGCCGGATCCTCGCCGGGAACGGCCGTGTACGCCTGTGGTCCGAGGAGTCTGATCGCCGCCGCCGAGGCCGCCTGCGCCGGGCTCGAAGCGGTGGACGTGTTCGCCGAACGATTCACCGCCGCGGACCTCCGCGGCGCCGACTCGCGTGCCTTCGAGCTGTCCCTGGCGGTATCGGGTCTGACGCTGAGCGTGCCCGCGCGCCGATCGATCCTGGAGGTGGCCGAAGCCTCCGGTGTGGTGGCACTGTCCTCGTGCCGCGAGGGGACCTGCGGCACCTGTGAGACGGGTGTGGTGAGCGGGGAGGTGGACCACCGCGATTCGGTGCTGACCCCGCAGGAGCGCGCCGAGAACGAGTCCATGATGATCTGCGTATCCCGATGTGCGGGAGAACGTTTGGTACTCGAGTTGTGATGTCCGCCCGGGATATCTGCCGCGCGTCCAGCTCCGGCGGCGGTTTGTCGAGCTAGAGAGGGTCGGTCTGTGCCGAGGCGAAGGCCAGGAGGCTGTGATCCTGTCCGGGTGCGGCCACCAGGCACAGGCCGATCGGCCGGGTGTCCGCGCGCACTGCGGGGATGCTCAGCGCGGGCAGTCCGGCGAGGGAGGCCAGGCAGGTCAGACGTAATGTCTTCTGCCGCACCGACTCCAGGAGTGCGGGGTCGGTGTCGCGCCGCGGCGCTGCCGAGGAAGTGGACGGCAATGCCAGGACCGTGCCCGGGGGAAGTGATCGCAGCAGCTCCGCGCGCATCGCGTCCAGCAGTCGCTGGGCTGATTGCCTTGTGGCGCTGTCGATATCACGTCCGGCGTGGAAGCGGGCGGCGATCTCCGGGGAGAGCGCGTCCGGATGTGCGGTCAGCAATTCGCCGTGCGTATCCCATGCCTGTGCCGTCTGCACGGTGCGAAACGCGGTGAAGACGGCGTCCAGTCCGCCCGAGTCCGGGTAGGTGAGTGCGCCGGGGACCGGCGGTGCCAGCACGGTCCCGGAGGCCGCTCCGCACAATGTCAGTGCCTGTACCGCGGCTCGGAACGATTCTCGTGCCGCCGGATCGAGCAGTTCGACCAACTCGGCGGCCACGACCACGCGGGTGATCGGCTCGACCGATTGCGGCGGGAGCAGGGCCGCACCCGCCCGGGCCAGCAGACCGGCATCGCGGGTGAGCAGTCCGACGCTGTCGAAGCTCGGCGCCAATCCCACCAGCCCGGTGCGGTCGATGACACCGTGCGTGGTGCGCAGGCCGTACAGCCCGCAGTACGAGGCGGGGACGCGGATCGACCCGGCGGTATCGGTGCCCAGGCCGATGTCGGCGAGCCCGGCCGCGACCGCGGCGGCCGGACCGCTGCTCGATCCGCCGCTGAGGCACTGCGGCGCAACAGGATTGGGGGTGTCACCGTAGTGCGCGTTCGAGCCCGACAGGGAGAAGGCGAGCTCGTCGGTGTGCGCGATGCCCGTGACGTCGGCCCCGGCCGCCAGAAGGGCCTCGACCGCGGCCGCGTGCCGGGACTCGATCGGAGCCTCGGACAGCCACACCGGATTTCCGGCGCCGATCGCCTGCCCGGCGACGGCGAACAGATCTTTCACCGCGACACGGGTATTCGTCAACGGGCCGTCACCGCCGCGTGCGAGCGGCTCGGGTCCCGGTGCGACACGCCAGATCGGGTCATCGGGTGAGGTAGGGGTGGCCACGGGAGTCGGTGCGGCGGAGACATGGGCCACCGTGATCGCCCAGCGTCCGCCGCTGCGTTCCCAGACCTGAGTTTGGATGCCGCACATCCCATCCGCGCGCCGGGTCTGCGCCACGATCACCCGCGCGTCGGGACCGAGCGAGCGGGTGTGCACCTGCAGCAGGGTGCGTGCTGGTGCGCCGCCACGACCGGCCCGGAACGCGGCGATCGCGTCGTGGCCGACCAGCACGTCGCCGGAGTCGCCGCGCAGGGTGCGGGGGCCGTCGGCGAACGCGGCGTCCAGGGCGGGAACGTCGTTGGCCATCAGGGCTCGTTCGTATTCGGCGAAGGCCAATCGCAGGTCGTCGTCCAGATCGTCGAAGGTCACTGGTCGGACTGTACCGATAATGTTGATGTGATGAACATTCCGCGTGTAACAGTGCCGTGAACCTTCGTGCCGGGATCGACTGCCGGGCTGGGCTTCTGGTGATCCGGATCATTCGGCGCAGCAGCTTTACGTCGAGGAAATACCTCGCCGCTACGGTGGTAAATGTAACTGTGATCAACATCAGTGAGGTGTGATGAGGCCATCGGCTCCGGCGTCGTGCATCGACGCGCACTCGTGGTTCGACGTGCGAGAGGTCGGTCGGGACATCCACATGATCAACGAGCCCGGCCATGCGGCCTGCTATCTGGTCATCGGAACCCGCGCGGCGCTGCTGTTCGACTCGGGATTGGGGATCGCGCCCATCTCCGAGATCGTGCGGGAGCTGACGCATCTGCCTGTGCTGGTGGTGTCCTCGCATCACCACATCGATCATCGAGGCGGCAATGCCGATCTGGCGGCGCATCTGGAGGTGCAGGATTTCTGTGCCCATCCCGCCGCGACCGAGCACGGATCCGGGTGTGCGCACGACGCGGCGGATCGGGAATTCCTGCGTGCCTACACGGGGGCGATGACCCGTGTGGTCGCCGAATTCGGCCGTTTCGCCGAGTTGGACGCCCGGTATTTCTTCACCCTTGCTCGTGTCGGTCATCCGCGCCCGCTGCCGGACCTGACACGCTGGACGGTCGAGGCCACGCCGGTCACCCGGACCCTGGCCGACGGCGAGACCATCGATCTGGGCGGGCGAAGCCTCGAGGTGCTGCACACGCCCGGACATGCCCCGGACGCCCTGTGCTTGTTCGAAAGATCTTCGGGCACATTGCTTTCCGGCGATACCGTGCTCTCCGCGGCGCATTGGCTGCACGGTCCGGGTGCGGACCCGGTCGGTTTCGCCGCCTCGACGCGGCGTTTGGCGCAACTGCCTGTCACTCGAATCCTGGCCGCGCACAACATCGTCTGCGAACTTCCCGGCCGTGCTGCCGGTGAAGTTGCCCGGGCCGCGGCGGCGCTGCTCGAGGGAACGACGACCGCCACAGCCGGATACGACATGCTCGGCCATCCGGTGACGCGCCACGACTGTGGACCGGTCACCCTGCTCACCCCGCCGAGTATCTGAATCATGCCTGCGCACAGCCGAATCCGTCGCGTCCGGATTCACACGGCCGCTCGGGTCGCGGGCGCCAGCCCGTCGAGGCGGAGCCGCCTGCTCGCCTCGGCTGCCAGCGGGGACAGCGCCCGGCGCCCGTCACTGATCATCGTGCCGCCCACGTAGACCCCGACGAGATTGCGCAGCCCGCAGGACAGCACGTAGGCGTCGACCGGTCGCCACAAGGGGCCGACGTCGGGAGCGGTGGGGTCGACGAGCACGAAATCGGCGAACTTGCCGGGCTCCAAACTGCCGACGCGGTCGTCGATGCCCAGGATCCGGGCCGAACCGAGCGTGTGCATCTCCAGGACGCGCCGCATCGAGATCGCGGTCGGATCCTGCGTGCTCGCCCGCACGCTGTACGCGCCGATGCGCATGTTCTGCCAGGGATCGGCGAGGTCCGAGCAAGCCTGGTCGTCCAGTCCCATGCCGATCTCGATGCCCGCCCGTTCCAAGGCCGGGATGTCCGCCACACCCGAGCCCAGCCGTCCGTTGGCGGCAGCCTGCCAGCTCATCCGTGCGCCGGTCGCCGCGGTCCGTGCGATGAACTCCGGTGTCGGGTGCACGAAATGACCGAAGATGAAATCCGGCCCGAGCGCGCCCGCGCTGTCGTACCAGTCGAACTTCGCCCGGTGGCGCGCGAGCGCCACGGACGTCTCCAGAAAATGTGCCTGGTTGATGACGCCGAACTCCCGCATCAGCGCGACCTCGTGCCGTGCGGCGTCGCGGTTCTCGGCCCACTGGACCCCGCCCATGACGGCGGCGGCCAGCGCGTAGCGACGGTCCAGTCCGAGCACGTGCTCCACCGTTGCCCGGAACCGTGCGCGGATCTCGGCGAAGGTGCCGATGTCGGAGTCCGGGCGGGTGGCGTTGACGAACCGGATTCCGGCGTCGTACTTGGCGTCGATCTGACGCAGGATGTGCTCGAGCGGCCGCAGGTGAGTACCGGGTTCGGTGCGGTGACCATCGATCATGTCCGCCCACGGTTCGCGCGGGTCGGTGAAGTCGAACGCCGTGGTGACGCCCGCGTTGAGGAAGTCGAAAGCGCCGTGCAGTGTCGCCCAGTAGATCTGGTCGAGGGTGGCTTCGCGGGCGGCGCTCATCACGACGTTCGCCCAGTCGTAGAGCTGGTCATCGGCGGCGAGCCCGCGCAGGCCCGAGGTCCACAGGTGGCTGTGCGAGGAGACGAAACCGGGCGCCACGAACCGGCCCGCGGCGTCGAGCAGGGGAAGATCGCCGTGGACCGGAGTACCTTCGCCGAGTTCGGTCACGATCCCGTGCTCGATCCGTACCCACCCGTCGTCCAGATAGTAGGGGAGGCCGGACTCCGGCGGGGCGCCGGTGATCAGCCGGGCGTGTGCGATCAGCAGCGACGAGGTTCGCCGCGGGGTGTGCTCAGACATCGGATTCTTCCAGCATGGCGACGACGTCCCGCCATGCCGCGGTGAAACCGAAGCACTGGCGCACGTTGTAGACGGTGGCCTCGAGACAGAAGGCGGGGGAGGAGGTGGTGGCCGCGCCCTCGACGAGCACGGTGTTATAGCCGAGGCAGGCGGCGTCGGACAGTGTGGACAGCACACATTGGTCGGCGTTGACACCGGCGAAGAGCAGTGTGTCGACTCCGCGCAGGCGCAGCACGCTGTCGAGTTCGGTGTCGAAGAAGCCGCTCATCCGGTACTTCGCCACCTGGATGTCGTCCTCGGCGACGGTCAGCTCGTCGACGACTGCGGCGCCCCAGCTCCCGGCCGTGAGGACCGCGTCGCTGCGCCCGACCGCGTCGCCGATACCGCCGCCGGAGCCGTCCGGATCGTACACGTGGACGACGTTCGCGGGCAGGTTCGCCCGATCCGGCCGGTTGCCCCAGTTGAGCCACACGACGGGAATGTCGGCGGCACGGGCCGATTCGGTCAACGCCCGGCAGGGCTCGATGGCCGCGCGAGGACCGGAAACATCGACGCCGAGGGAGCCGAGCCATCCTTCGGGATGGCAGAAGTCGTTCTGCATGTCGATCACCACGACGGCGGCTCGGCGCAGGTCGAGGCCGAGTTGCTGCGGCCTTGCGGGAAGGCCGCGGATGCGCGGCGCGGGGGCCGGGGGATGTAGGTCGACGTGTGTTGCGGAACGAAGCCAGGACTGGCGGATCATGACTGCCGGAGACCGGCGAAGATCGCCTGCTTGTCCTGGTCGTCGAACGTCGTCGGGGTGCCCGTGGTCACCAGGTGCTCGAATCCGTCCGGGAGGGAACCCTCGTTGTCCGTCGCCATGATCGTGACCGCGTAGAGGCGTTCGGTCGCCGAGGTGTTCCGGATCGTGTGCGTCGATCCCTTGGGCAGCACCAGGACATCGCCCTGGGTGAGTCGCACCATGTGCTCGTCGCTCGTGGCCTCGGCTTCACCGTTGAGGATCAGGAAGATCTCGACCGATTCCGGGTGGGAGTTCTTCGGTTGCGCTCCGCCGGGCTCCCAGATCTCGAAGAACACACTCGCGGGCGAGCCGTCGGCAGGACCGGTCAACGGCACGAGTTTGACGAGGTCGGTGGGGGCGATGAGGCGCGCGACGAGGTCGTCGACGTGTTTCACCACAGGTGCTTCGGCCAAGGGAACTCCTCGATGGGCAAGTGTGCGATCGCGACTTCTCGCGTGTAATCCATGGTCAGACAGCGCCATGACGGCGGAATTACGCGACGTTTATGCCCGTGAAACGAAACGACCCTGCGCTACCCGCGACGGACGGCCCGGCGGACCATCCCGTACTCCAGGCCGTCCATCAGATGCAACTCGTGTGCCCGGTAGAGGCGCGTGCCGTGCAGCGACGCTCCCACCAGCGTGATCGATAGAGCCGGGCGGGCGTCGTCGAGTGCCAGCACCTCACGCCACGCGCCCTCGGGGACCACCGCCCCGATCTTCGCGGACTCCCACTCCACCGACTCGCCCCGCAGCACCTCGACGATCTCGAAGACGGAGTACTTGGTGTCGAAGACGACGTCGTCGCGCCGCCGGGCGGGGATCACGTCCTCGGCGGCGATCCGGGGCGTGCCGTCGCCGAGCCAGCGCTTGACCACTCGCAGGCACTGCGATCCGGTCGGCACCGCGAGATCCGCGGCCTCGACATCGTTCACGGTGGACCATTCGACGCTGATGACGTCCACCTCGACCTCGAAACCAGCGTCCTCGAGCAGTGTCGACAGCTCGTAGGACTGGTCGATCCGCAACGCCACGGAGAAGGCGCTCACGTTGGGGAACGTACCCTGGTGAGCCCGGCGGGCGACGAGCCCGTGCGCTTCCAGCCCCACCAGCGCTTCGCGCACCATGGGCCGGGACACGCCCAGTCGCCGGGCCAGTTCGATCTCCGGCGGCAGGGGCGTCCCCATCTCCGCCGCTTCACGGCAAATGCGCTGCAATTGCTCGTGGAGCGAATCGGATCCTGCCCTGTCTGCCATCGATGCTCCCGTTCGGTTGCCGCGGTACCTCTGGTGGTGAGAAAGCAGGGTAACCCGGCCGATGTGCCGGTGCTCGCCGAATCATCCTGTGACGCAACAGGAATGAAACCGCTGCGACCCGAGACCTTTACAACGCTGTCTTACCTTCGGGGTGTGCTTCTCCCCGTACTCCCGGTGTCTTCACGACGGTGCGCGTTCGAGCCAGATCTCACCGGCCTCCCAAGTGCACGTATGAATGCCGGGCAGTTTCGTTCCGGCTACAGCTGTGCGGACCAGGTTTTCCAGCACCGGCGCGATCGCGCTTCGGATGCTCGCCGCGTCATCGCCGACCGGGGTGAGGAATCCGTAGGTCGTCGCGCCGAGCGCTCGGGCAGCAGCCGTTGCCGCGGCGCCCGCCTCATCGGCCGAATGCGCGACGAGGCCGCACCCGAAATGCCGGGCCAGGTGTTCGCCGGTGGCCGCGCCTCGGTCGACGTCACGGAAATCGGGCAGGTGCACCACGACGACCGACCGCCGCTCATCCACATCGGACACGCCCCGGACGAAAGCGGCCGCCGTTCGCCGCTGTGTCGGCACCGCGGGCCCCGCGACGAAACCGATCGGCCCCGCCGTCTCCGCTGCCGCGGCTCGGCCCGCGTGCTCCGCGCCCACCCACCAGCGCCAGTCCACGAGGGTGAGGCCGGGCGGCGGCTCCGATGTCCCGTCGGTGTACTCCAGCGGGACGTCGCTGAGGATCACCGACCGGACGGCGCTCTCCGTCGCGCCGAGCAGTTCGAGCGCCGCGTTGTAGTACTGGATGCCGTGCAGCACAACGACATCGGGTGCGGTAGGGCCGAGCCATTCGCGAGGCACGTCCCCGACCGCGGCCTCGACCTCCAGCCCGGCCGCGGTGAGGCGGTCGACCGCGTGCCACGCGCCGCCGACCCATCCTTCATCCCGGTCCGCTGCCGGGACCGCCACTCCAACCCGCGCTGACGACGCAGCCATTCCGCTGAACTCTCCACAATCCGAATCGAGGACAACCATGCAGACCGCGCTGCCCGTTCACTATAACTGTCCCAAATCCATGAAAATCGGTCCCTGCGGCGGGGTTTTCGCAGACGGCGGCTGCGAGACCGCGCCGGAAAGCACGTGTGTATTCCTCGATCCCGGCCTGGCGGCGCGGCGTACGGCGGACGAAACCGCGTTCCTGGCGAATCTTTCGGTGCCGGGCCCCGCCGGTGCGGGCAGCCGGTTCAAACAGCACCTGGACTCGGGACGGTTCGCCGTGATCGCCGAGGTGAACGGCGCGGACAGCGCCGATGCGAGCACGTTCGTCGAAGCGGCCCGCGTGGTGTCGGACGTCGCGGACATCGTGTCGGTCACCGATCACTCCGGCGCCAACGTGCATATGGGAAACATTGCGGCGGTGGCGCATCTGAAGGCGGCCGGACTCGAGGTGATGCCCACCTTCGGCTGCCGCGACCGCAACCGGATCGCCTTGCAGGGAGACCTGCTGGGCGCGGCCAGTCTCGGCGTCCGGGATGCGTTGCTGGTCACCGGCAACCATGTTCTGGTCGGTGACTCACCCTCGGCGACAGCGGTGTTCGATCTGGACAGCCCGCGCCTGCTGGCGATCGCCGACCGGCTGCGCACCGAAGGCCGATTCGACAACGGCCGAGCGGTGGAGGTCAAACCCGATCTGCACCTCGGCAGTGTGGCCCACCCGTTCGCGCCACCACTGGGCGACCGCCCGCGGCAGGTCCTGCGCAAGGTGCGTGCGGGCGCGGATTTCATTGTCACGCAACATATTTTCGACCTGCCCCGCTGGCGGGAGTTCATCGCCGGGGTCAACGCCCTGCGTGGCGACGAGCGTCCCTTCGCACTGCTCGGCGGTGTCGCGATCATGCCGAGCGAGCCGATCGCGCGGGCGGTGAACGCCGGGCTGCGCGGATTCTCGATTCCCGAACAGATCCTCGAACGGTTACGCCACGCCAAGAATCCACAGGACACCGGACTCGACATCGCCGCCGAGACCGTGCGGGAGCTGCACGAGACCGACGGCGTGGCGGGATGCCTGCTCGCCCCGGTCACCGGCAGGCAGAACGCGCTCACCGCGTCAGCCGAGCAAGCCGAGCTGATCGCCGAGGTGCGGCGTCGCGCGGGCATCCCGGTCGAGGCATCGGTGCGGTCCGGAGTGGTCGCATGAGCGCGGCGCTGACCGGGAAGACCGTGATGAGCGTGACCGGTCCGGTGGCGGCCACCGCCCTGGGCGTGACGCTGCCGCACGAGCATCTGATCGCGAACGCGGGTACGCAGTGGATCTACCCGTCCGATGCGGATTCGCTGGCGAAGTACACCCAGCCCTACCGGGCGGAGCTGCACGGAGCGGTTCAGCTGGAGCCGTTCTCGTACCGGTCGGCGATGCGGCAACTCGATTTCGGCGTCGCGCGGGAGGAGCTGGCCGGTTTCGCGGCTGTGGGCGGAACCACGGTCGTCGATCTGGGCATCCCCGGCTATGGCCGAGATCCGCAGGCGTTGCGCGCGCTGGCCGAACTGACCGGGGTCACGGTCGTGATGGGGTGCGGGGAGTACGTCGAGCACTCACATTCGCCGTACGTGCGCCACTGCTCGGCCGAGGTGATCCGGGATGTGCTGCTCGAGGAGATCAACGACGGCGCCGGCGCGACCGGCGTGCGTCCCGGGGTCATCGGCGAGATCGGCACCGGCAATCCCGCCACCGAGGACGAGCGCAAGGTGGTCCGCGGCGCGGCGCTGGCTCAGCTCGAATCCGGGCTGGCATTGAACATCCATCGCACGATCTACCCCGATCCACTCGCGACGCTGCCGGTGATCGACGAGGTACTGGCCCTGGGCGTGGATCCGGCCAAGCTGATCATCAGCCACTGCGACGAGCGCCCGGAGCCGGAATTCGCCTTCGAGGTCGCCCGGCGTGGCTGCTGGGTCGAGCTCGACACCTGGGGAATGGAACAGTGGGCCAGCTCCGCGCGCAGGGGTGGGGAGTATCCCCTGCGATCGTTCGACCACCATCGCATCGACCTGCTGCTGTCCCTGCTGGACGCCGGTTTCGGCGGCCAGCTGCTGGTGAGCCACGACATCGCGATGAAACCGCAGTTCACCCACTACGGCGGTTGGGGGCTGAGCCACCTGTTCAGCAACATCCGGCCCCGCCTCCTGGCTCGCGGTGTGGACGAGCGGCAGTTCGACGAGCTGACCATCATCAATCCAGCGCTCGCGATCGTGAGCTGACCCAGGAAGTAACCGAACCGGTCGGTGTGAAACGTCGGCGCAATTATCGCCGAACGATCGCGTTACACCGTCGTCTTACCTTGAGCCCGAACGAAGTTCACCTACCTCCGCAACCCGCCGGCAGCCGGGCCAGGCGTCGAGTTCACCACCCCACCGAGGAGATCGCCTTGTCGAAGATACTCACCAGATTGCGTGGCGTCGCCGCCGTCGCGGCCACCACGGCTCTCGTCCTGACGGGCTGTTCGAGCACGGCGAGCACCCTTGCCGAGAGCGCGGACGGGCTGACCAAGGTCACGGTCGTGCTGGGCTGGTTGCCCACCGCCGAGAGCGGCGGGTTCTACGCCGCACAGCAACTCGGCTACTACAAGGCCGCGGGCCTGGACGTCACGATCGAACCGGGCGGCCCGCAGGTCTCGGGGACGCAGTTGGTCGCCAGCGGCAAAGTGCAATTCGGCATCACCGGCTCCGGGTCCAACGAGATCGTCGCTGCCCGTGAACAAGGGATCCCCCTCAAAGCCGTCAACGCCATCATGCAGGACAGCGCCACCGGCATGATGGTGCACGCGGACACCGGCATCGCCAGCCTGAAAGACACCGCGGGCATGACGTGGCTCAACTCGCCGGGTGTCCTGGGCCCGGAGTGGGCGAAGAAAACGCTCGGCATCACCTTCGCCCAGCAGCAGTACACCGGCAGCCTCGCCAACTTCCTGCACGACGACAAGCTCGTCCAGCAGGGCATCGCCTCGAACGAGCCCTACGTCGCCCACGAGCAGGGTGCGGCGGTGAAGTTCCTCCCGTTCTCCGACATCGGCTTCAACCCGTACAACACGGTCACCTACGTCACGGACAACTTCCTGAAGACTCGGCCGGAGATCGTGAAGAAGTTCGTGTCCGCGAGCAACCAGGGCTGGCGTGACTACGTCGGCGACGTCAAGGTCGCCACGGACGTCAACACTCACCTGACCAAGGACGTCGACAAAACTCTGGACGCCGCGCTGGTGTGGTTCGAATGGGACGCGCAGCGCAAGTACATCCTGGCGGGCGACGGCGCGCGGCGGATCGGCGCGATGAACCGGGAACGGTGGCAGGCGTTGATCGACCAGATGCGAAAGCTCGGTGTCGTGAAGAAGTCGATTTCGGTCGACGATGTCGCGGACTTCGACGTAACCGGCGACCTGGCTCCCGCCGCCGAGCAACCGGCCGCCCCGAGCGGTTCCTACGACCCCATCACGTACTGATGACGACCAGCGCCACCGAGACGACGACCTCCGGGACTCGCGGACGGGCCCCGATGCTCGAGTTCCGCGGGGTGGAGAAGATCTTCCGCAACGGCTACCACGCGATCACGCCCCTGGACCTCACGGTGCGCACCGGCGAGATCGTGTCCATCGTGGGACCCTCCGGGTGCGGCAAGACGACGGTGCTGCGCATGGCCGCCGGGCTCACCGAGGTCAGCCGCGGCACGCTCACCCGGCACGCCACCGAGCAGGCGTACGTGTTCCAGGATCCGACGTTGCTGGCGTGGCGCAACGTCCGGAGCAACGTGGAACTCGTCGCGAAGCTGAAGAAAATGCCGAAGCAGCAACGCCGTTCGGCCGCGCGGCAGGCGATCGAGACGGTCGGACTGACGGACTTCGCGAGTGCGCTGCCCCGTCAGCTGTCCGGCGGGATGAAGATGCGGGTCTCGCTGGCGAGGGCGATCACGAGCGCACCGAAGATCATGTACTTCGACGAGCCGTTCGCGGCCCTGGACGAGTTCACCCGCGCGCACATGTCCGAGGTCCTGCTCGATCTGTGGCGGCTGCAGGACTTCTCGGCCCTGTTCATCACCCACTCCATCGCGGAAGCGGTGAACATCGCTCACCGTGTGGTCGTGATGGCCGCCCATCCGGGCCGGGTCGAGCAGGTCCTGACGTCCCCGAGCCCGCCCACGGCCGACCCCGCAGCGCCGCGTGATCGTGATGCGCTGGCCGAGATGGAACGTGAGATCGCCGGCATGCTCGCCGGTACGCATTAGAGGAATGGTTCGATGACACGCTCTGTCCATGTAGCGCAAGAGAATCCGGCCACCGCCGTGACCGTGATGGAAGCGGCGGCGGAACACCCTGACGTCGCCGACGACCGGGAACTGGTACGGCCGCCGCGGCGCAGCCGGGCCAAACAGCTGGCCCGCATCGGAATCCCGCTGGTGTTCGCGGTCGTGGCGATCGCCCTGTGGCAGCTCGTGGTCAAGGTGACCGGACAACCGGCCTATCTCGTGCCGGGGCCCCTGGACGTCCTCGATGCGCTGCGAACCGGCGCGAGCGACCTCATCGAGCCGACGATCGTCACGATCAAGGAGGCGTATCTCGGATTCCTGCTCGCCGCGGTCAGCGGTTTCGCCGTGGCACTCGTCATGGCGCGGTGGCGTGTCGCGGAGCTCGGTGTCTACCCGTACCTGGTGATCCTGCAGACCGTGCCGATCATCGCGGTCGCGCCGATCTTCGTGGTCTGGTTCGGCGCGGGCAATGCGACGAACATCATCATCGCGGCCATGCTGGCGGTGTTCCCCATCGCGGCGAACACGCTCCAGGGACTGCGCTCGACCGACCGGAACCTGGTGCAGCTGTACCGGATGGCCGGGGCGCCGCCGCGTACTCAGCTGTTCTCCCTGCGGATCCCGCACGCCGTGCCGCAGATCATGACCGGACTGAAGATAGGCGCCAGTTCGGCCGCGATCGGCGCTATCGTCGGCGAGTTCGCCGCGGGCATCGGAGGCGGCGCCGGTGGCCTCGGCTACGCGATCACCCGGTACGCGAACCAACTGCAGACTCCGCAGCTGTTCGCCGCCGTCATCGTCGCGAGCGTGATCGCCCTCGTCCTTTTCGGCCTCGTCACGCTGATCGAGTGGCTGCTGCTGCACCGCTGGCACGAATCAGCGACCCCGCAGGACGAGTGAGGCAGTAGGAGGATCGAGGGGCGATCACCCTCCGGAGACGGTGACCTCGGCCGTGTGGGCGCCGAGTAGCTCCGAGAGCGCGGACTGGAGGTCGTCGACGAATTCGGCGGGGTCGGGGGTGGGGATGTCCTGCCAGCCGGGGCCGGCCAGTAGGACTCGGGCGCCGCGTTCGGCGCATTTGCGTACGGCCGAGAGGAGGGCGGTGGATTCCTGTTGTGACCACAGCACCGCCGTCGAGCCCGGCGCGCTGCGATCGAGGGCGTCGCCGAGGGCGGGGGTGGGGACGTTGGGGCCGAGCATATTGGCCGCGACGTGGCGTTCGGCGAGTGCTGCGCGCAGGACTTCGAGCGGCAGGGAGTGCGCTTCGCCGCTGGTGCAGGCGAGCAGGACGGTGGCCGCGGATGCATCGGTCGGCGGCGGGATCGCGCGGTGCAGTGCGGCCGTGATGCACCAGGAGAGTACGTGTTCGACGTCGATGCAGCCTTCGCCCGCCCCTTGTCGCTGGACGATCTCCGCGAATGCCGGGCGGCACAGTCGATCCCAGGTGTCGACGACGCCGGACGCGCGAATGTGGGCCAGCAGCAACGACTGTACGGTGCCGGGGTCGGAGGCGAAGGCGGCCTCGAGGAGTGAGGCGTGGTCACCGGCGACGGACAGCCGCCCGCGCACGGACTCGGCCGCTCGCGCGGGGCTCGAGCCGCTTCGTACGAGCAGGACCATGCGTTCGAGCCGGGCGATATCGGCCTCGGAGTAGAGGCGGTGGCGACCGCGCCGATGCTCGGAGGGGCCGATGCTGTAGCGCTGATTCCAACTGCGCAGTGTCGCGGTGGGAATTCCGATGCGCTCTGCGACGGTGCGTACCGAGAATCCGGTTGCGTCGGTGTCGGGGGGCGAGTCATCGGACATGACGATCATTCTGCCTTTCGCGGGCCTGGACACCGCAACATCGCAATGTTGCGGCGGCCGCGCCGTTGAGGTGGAGCGTGCGGCGATACCCCCAGTATGCATCGATCATGCATCGATTGATGTAGGATTGGGTAGGTCGTCACGTCCGTGCTCATTGAACGAAGGAGGGGCGGGTGCTCGGACATCGTTCGCAGGTGGATCTACTCGGTGGCTTCGGCGGGAAAGTGGCGGAAGCGCTGATCGGTGGTATCGGTCGCCCGGCGGTATTCGCTGCAACAGCGATGCGTCGAACTCGATGCGAATCACCTGCCACGGCAGGTGCGGTGAGTGGAGGTGCGCAGCGATGGGCGTGTCGGTAGCCCTGTTCACCCGCGATCTGCGTGTGCACGACAATCAGATGAACTGGCAATGGGTGGGGCACCGGAACCGACACCCGCCCCGATCGAACGCTCAATCCGCTGCGTCAGGCGCAACGTTTCGATCCCGACGGTGCGTACGTCCGCCGCTGGCTGCCCGAACTCGCCCAGCTGCCGGGCTCGGCGATACACCGGCCGTGGCGTGAGGACGTCGACCGTGCGACCTATCCCGCGCCGATCGTGGAAGTGCCCGGCATGTAACCGATTCGGTGATCAGGAGACGGTATGCGATGTGTGGTGTTCGGTGCGACCGGCTACATCGGCGGCCGACTGGTACCCGAGCTGCTGGCCGCGGGCCACCAGGTGCGGGTGTTGGCCCGCACACCGGCCAAACTCGACGACGCCCGCTGGCGCGACCAGGTGGAAGTCCTGCGCGGTGACGTGCTCTGCGTCGACGATGTGGCCGCGGCGTGCGCCGATGCGGATGTGCTCTACTACCTGGTGCATTCGCTGACGCGAGCGGATTTCGACGAAATCGACCGCCAGGCGGCGACACTGGTGGCCGAACAGGCGGCGCGGGCGGGGATTCGCCGGATCGTGTACCTGGGCGGCATCGTTCCGCCCGGCCAGCGGCTGTCCCGGCACCTGTCCTCCCGTGCCGAGGTCGGCAGAATTCTGCTCCAGGGGTCGGTGCCGGCCATCGCGATGCAGGCCGCGGTGATCATCGGATCCGGTTCGGCCAGTTTCGAAATGCTGCGTTATCTCACCGAACGGCTGCCGGTCATGGTCACCCCGCGCTGGGTGCGCAACCGCATCCAGCCGATCGCGGTGCGGGATGTGCTGTACTACCTGACCCGTGCGGCGGAACTTCCGCCGGATGTGCGGGGCGCGTTCGATATCGGCGGCCCGGACGTCCTGACCTACGAGCAGATGATGCGCGACTACGCGGAAGTGGCGCGGCTGCCGCGGCGGGTGATTCTGCCGGTCCCGGTGCTCACCCCGTGGCTGTCGGCGCAGTGGGTCGATCTGGTCACCCCGGTGCCCAGGGCGATCGCGGTGCCGTTGATGGAATCGCTGGTCAACGATGTGATCTGTGCGGATCACGTGATCGCGGAGCACATACCCGATCCGGCGAGGGGGCCGATCGGCTATCGCACCGCGGTCGAACTGGCGCTGGCGCGCATCCGCGAACTGGACGTGCCCACCCGCTGGTCGGATGCCGACCAACTCGGTGGTGAACCGTCCTCGCCGCTACCCACCGACCCCGCATGGTCGGGCGGGTCGGTCTACCTCGACGTTCGAGAACGGCACACCCGGGCCGATCCGGCGACGCTGTGGTCGGTGATCGAATCCATCGGTGGCGAACACGGCTGGTACTCGTTTCCGCTGGCCTGGTCGTTGCGTGGCTGGATCGACCGCCTGGCCGGAGGCGCCGGACTGCGCCGGGGGAGACGGGACCCGCACCGGCTGCACGCCGGTGAGGCACTGGACTGGTGGCGAGTGGAACGCATCGAACGGTCGAACACCCTCGTGTTGCGCGCGGAGATGCGGGTGCCGGGATGGGCGTGGCTGGAGCTGAGCGTCGACACGGATGCGGGTGGCACGGTCTACCGGCAGCGTGCGGTGTTCGAACCGCACGGCCTGGCCGGTCATCTGTACTGGAAGGCTATCGTTCCCTTCCACGCGCTCGTCTTCGGCGGGATGACCCGCAATATCACCGGAGCGGCTGAAGAGGCTGTGGCCCAGCCGGTTTCGTAGTCGCAGGAAAGGCGTGCCGGGACCAGAGCGCGCGGGCCAGGCCGCGGCTGCCCACCGCGGCGCGCCGGGGGGTGCCGACGCGGGCACGGTGCACGAAGATGTCGAAATCCAGGTCTTCGATGCGATCCAGGATCTCCGAGTACAGGGTCAGCGCGGTGCTCACGCACGGCCGTGACCGCGCCGCGAGCAGAGCGATACCGGCGCGGGCCTGGTTGTAGACGTCGCGGGTGTACGCATGCTGGGCCATCAGAGCGCGCCGGACACGGGGGTCGGTGCGGCGATGCGCCTGACACCACTGCAGCAGATCCCGATCGACGGCGTGCGCGGCCAGTTCGTCCGCCGGCAGATACACCCGGTCCCGGACCAGGTCCTCATCCACGTCGCGCAGAAAGTTGGTCAGCTGGAAGGCTTTTCCGAGCGCGGCGGCGTAGGGGGCGGCCTCGTCGACCGGGCATACCGTGCCCAGCACCGGTAGCACCTGTAATCCGATGACCTCGGCGGAACCGAACACGTAGTGGTCCAGCGCGCGCCGATTCGGATAGTCGGTGACGGTGAGGTCCATGCGCATCGAATCCAGGAACGAGGCGAACAGTTCCGGAGAGATCCGGTAGGAGCGTGCGGTGTGCAGGACGGCGGGCAGGACCGCGTCCGCATCGGCGTCCTCGGCGATGAATTGCCCGGCGAGCGCGTCCAGTCGCGCCGCGCGCTCGGTGACCGCACGGCTCGGGTCGATGTCGTCGAGAATGTCGTCGGCGCGGCGGGCGAAGCCGTACAGCGCGTGGATCGCCGGACGCTGATCGGGGGCCAGCAACCGGGTGGCGAGGAAGAAGGTCTTGCCGTGGCGTGCATTGAGGGCCCGGCAGGCCCGATAGGACCGCTGCAGCTGGGCATCGGTGCGGCCGTTGTCGACGAAAACGTTGGGGGACATGAGTTTCCGATCAGCGGATGATGGCGGCGGTCGGTGTCGAGCGGACAGAGCGGCGTGCGGGCCGGGCAGAAGGTATCGGTCCGGTGACGCGGTCGGCTGCGAGCCGCCCGGAGATCAGCACCGGTGGTATGCCCACACCGGGGACGGTGCTGCCGCCCGCCAGCACCACGTTCTCCAGCCCACGGATCATATTGGCCGGACGGAAGGGGCCGGTCTGAGTGACGGTGTGCGCCAACGCGAACGGGCTGCCGGCCAGCATCCCGCGCCGGGCCCAGTCGGCGGGCGTGGTGATGTGGAGCAACCGGGGATCGGACAGCGGGATCGGCAGGCGGTCGCGGACGGTGGTCAGCATCTCCTCGGCGTAGGCGGGACCGAATCGGTCCCAATTGATCGGTCCCCGAACGAGATTGGGTACCGGAGCGAGGATGTAGAGCAGGTCGCGACCGGGTGGGGCGAGGGTGGGATCCGCGGCGGTGGGCCTGGTGAGCAGCAGCGACGGATCGGTCATGACGCCGCCGCGGGTGATGATGTCGTCGAACGCCTCGTCCCAGACGCGGCCGAACAGCAGGTGATGATGCGCCGCCCGGGGCATCGCCTCGCATCCGACGTGCAGCACGACCGCGGACGGCGCCGCCGTGGGACGCAGGGGGCGGCGCGGGGAATGGCCGGTCAGCCGGTAGGTCTCGGACAACTCGGTGGTGAGCACGACCGCATCGCATGCGATGCGCTCGCCGGTCGAGGTGACGACCTCGCGGATCCGGGAGCCGGTGCGTTCCAGGCTCGTCACGGCGGTGTCGTAGCGGATCGTCACACCGGCGTCGTGTGCCGCGGCAGCGAGGGCGTCGGGCAGCGCCCGCATACCGCCGCGCGGGAACCAGACGCCGGCGATGGTGTCCATATAGGCGATCACCGCGTATGCCGCTATCGCCCGGCCGGGCGCGACGCCGGCGTAGAGCGACTGAAAGGTGAACAGCCGCCGCAGATCCGGATCATCGATGTGCGCTGCGACCGCGCGGTCCCAACGGCGGAATCCACCCAGCGCCGCCAGCCGGGCCAGCGAGGGACGCAGCGCCGACAGCGGTGAATCGAAATTCGCGGCGATGAACGAGTCGAATTCGGCGTGGTAGAGCCGGGTCAGCCACGTGCGCAGACGCCGGTATCCCGCTGCTTGCCCGGTCCCGGCGAATTCGGTGATCGCGGCTGCCATCCGATCGCCGTCGCTGTGGACCTCGAGGTGCCGCCCGTCCGCGAAATGGGCGCGATAGGCCGGATCCACCGCCGCGAGCGACAGACGGTCCTCCATCCGCTCGCCGACGGCGGCGAATGCCTCCTCGACCACGTGCGGCATCGTCAGCACGGTCGGGCCGGTGTCGAGGCGGTAGCCGCCCACGTCGAGGCGACCCGCGCGGCCGCCGGGGACCGAATCACGTTCCAGCACTGTGACTTCACGGCCACGACCGGTGAGATGCAGCGCCGCCGACAGTCCGGCCAGGCCGGCTCCGACCACGACGACGCGTTCGCTACGACCAGTGGTCGTGCGCATGGGGCTTCCTCCTCATGAGTGGGGGGTGACGCAGATGAGTCCCATACCGTCGAGCACGCGCCGCATCGGCTCGGCCAGGGCCGCGCCCTCGGTGATGCGCCGCGCCTCGCCGAGGCGATCGCCGATCATCTTCTCGATTCGGGCGGGCGCTCCGGATGCGGTGATCAGGGCCCGGAGTCTGTCGGTCGCCGCGGCATCGAGGACCGGCGCGGACAGCAGCGTGTCGATTTGGCGCCGGGCGGCAGGTGCGGCGAACTGCCGGGCGGCGATCACCACGGTGGTCGCCTTGTGCTGGGTCAGATCTCCGTCACCCGGTTTGCCTGTGGCGGCGGCGGTTCCGAATACGCCCAGCAGGTCGTCGCGCATCTGGAATGCCTCGCCCACCGCGTGCCCGTACCGGCTCAGCGCCGACAGGGTCGCCTCGTCGCATCCGGCCATCGCCGCACCGAGTTCGAGCGGGCGGCGCACGGTGTAGTTGCCGGATTTCGCCCGTGCCAGCGCCAACACCTGTGCGAAATCTGGATCCGTGCGGACGTCGTTGAGCAGGTCCCCGAACTGGCCCACGGCCAGCTCGATGCGCATCGCGTCGAAGCGGGGCCACACGCGGTGCAGGTACTCGGGACGAATCCCGCTGTCGCGCAGCATCTTGTCGGCCCACACCAAGCAGATGTCGCCGAGTAGCACGGCGGCTGATTCGCCGAAACGCGTTGCGTCGCCGGGCATCCGCCGATCCCGGTGTGCGTCGGCGAAGGCGATGTGTCCCGTGGGCGCGCCACGGCGCAGCGCCGACTCGTCCATCACATCGTCCTGGATCATCGCGAAGGCATGGACCAGTTCGAGCGCGGCGGCGGCTCGCAGTGCGGCGGCATCGGGCGCCTCGCCGCACAACCAGCCGATGTACATGAACGTCGATCGCAGGCATTTGCCGCCCGCCACGTATCGGCGGGCGACCTGGTCGAGCGCGATCCCGTGCACGGCGCCGATCCGGTTCTCGCGCAGAAATGCGTCCAGTTCGGTGAGAACCCGATCCCGCACCGCGATACGCCACCACGCGACGCCATCCGCCGTGTCCATCGGATGGTCAGTGAGAAGCTTTGCGGGAGAACACAATTGAATCCAACTATCGACGGTGGCGCGCACGTCCGCTCCTCGGGTCGGCGTTGCGGCGATATGGGTGCCGGACGGTTCTCCGAGGTCGGGAGCGGGCTGGTCGGATGCGTTTCGGCCCATGGGGGTCCTCCCTCGACGTCTGCAGCCAATACTACAGCAATCGATGCATGAACGATGCATCAGTGGATGGAAATCATCGACTTCGGCCGGGGTGCGGTATCGAGGTGCGACGAGGGCTCATTCCTGGTTTGCGGAACCTCGGTCATCTGCTGCCGGATTGGCAGCCTGTGCCTGTGGTTCGCCATCGAGTAGGATGTGCGCATCGGTTACGCATCGAAATTTCCTTTTTCACGTAGGCGCGTAGTCTCGAGTACGCCGATCTGCCGGTGAATGTCTGGTTGTGCCGGCTTCCATCGAACTCCGGGGAGTCGATATGGAACCACTGACCGAGCAACTGCGCCGCGACCGCGCTCATCGGGCGAGTGCCGTCGCCGCCACACTGAGTTCCCGGGACATCGACCTCGTGGCGGTCACCTGGGTCGACACCAGCGGTATCGTCCGCATGAAAGCCGTTCCGGTGGAACGGTTCTCCCATGCCGCCGCGTGGGGCGTCGGAGCCTCGCCGGTCTTCGACGCCTTCCTGGTCGACGACTCCATCCTGAGTGGCCATGTCGCCGGTGGCCCGACCGGCGACCTGCGGTTGTACCCCGATGTCGAACGAGTCACCCCGGTAGCCGCGCTCCCGGGCTGGGCGTGGGCCCCCGCGGACCGCTACGCGCAGAGCGGCGCGCCGCATCCGCGCGACCCCCGGTTGTTGCTGCGTCGGCTCGTCGCCGAACTGGCCGACGACGGCTACGAGTTGTGCACCGCGATCGAGTTCGAATGGACCGTCGCACACCCCGACCCGCACGACCCCGACACTTTTCACCCCGCCACCTCGGCGCCCGCGTACGGCATGGCCAGAGTGAGCGAGCTTGCTGCCTACCTGCGCGACGTGGTGTCGAAGTTGCGTGACAGCGGCGTCGCCGTCGAGCAGATCCATCCGGAATACGAGGTCGGTCAGTTCGAACTATCCGTTGCCGCAGGCGATCCCGTCCACACCGCCGACAACGCGGTGCTGGTGCGCGAGGTCGTCCGGGCCGTCAGCGGCGCGCACGGATTGCGGGCCACGTTCAGCCCGATGGTCGTGCCCGGTGTCGTCGGTAACGGCGGCCACGTACATCTGAGTCTGTGGCGCGAGGGCATGAACCGGATGTGCGGCGGCCCCGGGCCTTTCGGAATCGGTGCGGAAGGGGAGAACTTCGCCGCGGGGATCCTGGAGCATCTGCCCGCGCTGCTGGCCGTCGGCTGCCCGGCGGTGGCGAGCTATCTGCGGCTGCAGCCGAGTCACTGGGCCGGTGTCTTTCGATGCTGGGGTCTGGAGAACCGGGAGGCCGCCGTGCGCTACATCACCGGAAGTGAGGGCGAACGCGATCACGCGGCCAATATCGAGGTCAAGACGTTCGACGCCGCCGCCAACCCCTACCTGGCATTGGCGGGCCTGCTGGCGGCGGGCCGGGCGGGTCTGCGCGCGGGCGCGACCCTGCCCGAGCCGGTCGACGGGGACCCGGCCCGGCTGGACTCCGCCACCCGATCCGCGCGGGGGATCACCCGGTTGCCGACGACGCTCGCGGACGCGGTGGCCGCGTTCGCCACCGATGACGTGCTGTGCGCGGCATTCGGCGACGAACTCGCCGACACCATCGGCAGTGTCCGGCGCGGTGAGATCGCACTGTTCGCCGACGCCACGCCCGAAGAGATCACCGACGCGTCCCGGTGGAGGTACTGACCCGCCCGCCGCTGAGCGTGTTCGACCGGACGCGCGGGCATACTGGCGTGGGTGAGCGATCAACAGGGCCTCCCGTCCTTCCACATCGACCGAGTCGACCACCCGGAGCAGGACCTGATCGTCCGGATACTCGACAACCAGGCCGCCTTACCGGGTGTGGTGCGGATGCGCGAGTGGGCGCGTGCCGCGCTGGCCCTGCACCCCGGGGATACGGCCGTCGACCTGGGCTCCGGGACCGGAACCGAGGTCGTGGATATGGCCGCCCTGGTGGGCGAGTCCGGACGGGCCATCGGTATCGATCCGAATCCGGCGATGCTCGCGGTGGCACGCGAGCGCGCCGCGGATGTGAAGGCCGAGTTCATCGAGGGATCGGCCTACGACCTGCCGCTGCCGGACGCCTCCGTCGACGCGGTTCGCTGCGAACGGGTCTATCAGCACCTCGACCATCCGGCGAAGGCCACCGCCGAGATCGCGCGGGTGCTGCGACCGGGCGGACGCGCGGTGCTGATCGACAGCGACTGGTCCACCGCGATCTTCCATCCCGGCGATCCGGAAGTGATCGCGGCGTTGCAGCAGCGAATGGAGACCAACAGCCCGAATCGCAACTCCGGCAGGCATTTGCGTGGCCGACTGGTCGAGGCGGGGCTGGTGATCGACGACGTTGGTTCCGAGGCCGTGATCTGGGAACCGGAGTCGATACTCCCGATGTACACCGCGGTCACCGAACGGGGCCTCGCCGACGGGCTGATCACCGCTGCCCAGCGCGACCGCGTCCTTGCCGACATCGAGCGCGGCACCGAGTCCGGCGACTATCACTTCTCGGTGACCATGTTCGCAGTGGTGGCGCACAAGCCCTGACATTCCTCGGCGGCCCCCGGTTCGGTGCCCGCGAGTGATCAGACGCTCCGGCTCTCCGAGCCGAGCATCCAGGCCTGCTTCTCGATGCCACCGATGATCTGGTGCAGCAGATCGGCGGTGGTGGGATCCTCGGCGTCCACCTCGTCGTGGACCGTGCGGAGTGCGCCGGCGGTGCGGTACAGCTGATCGGTCATCAGGTCCACGATCGTGCTGGTGTTCTGCTCGCCGGGCGGCAGCTGCGGCAGATCGGTGTCGGCCGCGACGGTGGTGGGACGGCCGTCGGGGACCGCGTGCACGGCGCGCATGCGTTCGGCGACGGTGTCGGCGGATTCGCGCGCCAGATCGACGATTTCGTCGAGTTGCAGGTGCAGATCGCGGAAATTGCGGCCGACCAGATTCCAGTGTGTCTGTTTTGCGTTGAGCTGCAACGTGATCAGATCGATCAGAATGCGCTGCAGGTGGGCGCTGAGCCGGACCGAGGCGCGGAATCCGGTGGCGGTGTGCATGGTGGTCATGACGGGCTCCTGTTTCGGTCAGTCGGGCCAGGGGGAGTTCTGGATGATGTCGACGAAGTCGGTGTGCTGGTGGCCGGGCACGAAGTGGGCCAGGACGTCGTCGTTGACCGTGCCGAACGCCGTATCCGGTTTGGGCGCGACACCATTGGTGAACGCTCGCAGGATGTCGCGTTTGAAGTCCGGCCGCGGATGCAGCGCGGTGATCGCCCGGCGGTCGGCCGCGTCGACGTCGTGGTAGCCGATGCCGAGCACGTCGTACTCGACGCCCGCGGTCACGAGCGCGATCTCGGGTTCCATGAATTCGGGAACGCCCGGGGTGGTGTGCAGGGCGATGGCCGTCCACACGCGGCGGATGCTGTCCTCGGGGACGTCGTGGCTGCGCAGGAAGCGGCGGGCTTCGTCGGCGCTGTCGACCTCGAAGCGGTGTCCGCTGTGGTGGAACCGCTCGTTCAGTCCGATGTCGTGGAACATCGCGCCGATGTACAGCAGTTCGGGGTCGTAACTCAGGTCGCGGTTGCGCCCCTGCAGGCTGCCGAACAGGTAGACGCGACGGGAATGGTGGTAGATCAGCTCGCTGGTGCTCTCGCGGACGAGTTCGGTGGTTTCGCGGGCGAGCATGGTGTCCGGGATCGTGATCCCGGCGACGGATTCGTGCATGAGAGTCATTGTTTACGCCTTCGGTGTCGAGATTCGGCTCAGCTGTGCGGGTTTCGGACGTTCTTCTCGATCCGGTTGCCGATGTCGGCGTCGATGTTGCGCCAGTACCGGAAGGCGCGCTCGAGCACGGGCTCGCTCACTCCGGCCGTGAGATGGCCGGAGACGTTGTCCACCAGGCGGTTTCGCTGAGCGTCGTCCATGACGTGGCGCACCAGCTCCCCGGCCTGGCCGTAGTCGTCGTCGGCGGGATGCAGGGTGTTGGCCGCATGCACCATCTCGCCGTCGACGTGCCAGCCGTTGTCCACCGGGCCGGTGGTGGCCGCGCTCGGTCCGCCCTTGGAATTGGGTGCGTACACCGGGTCGGTGGCGTAGCGGTAGCGCATGTGCCCGGCGGTGCCGTAGCTGTGCGATGGGGCGAGTGTGCTGTTGACCGGGAGCTGGTTGTAGTTGACGCCGATCCGGGCGCGGTGCGCGTCGGGGTAGGCGAACATGCGCCCCAGCAGCATCTTGTCCGGGCTCGGGCCGATGCCGGGGACCATGTTGCTCGGCTCGACGGCCAGTTGCTCGATCTGCGAGTGGTAGTCCTGCGGGTTCCGGTCCAGCACCATCCGCCCGATCTCGTGCAGCGGATAGTCCGCGTGCGGCCACACCTTGGTCAGATCGAAGGGGTTGAACCGGTATTCCGCCGCGTCGGCGTAGGGCATGATCTGCACCTTCAGCGTCCAGGCCGGGTGGTCGCCCCGCTCGATCGCGGTCCACAGATCCCGGACGTGGAAGTCCGAATCCGATCCGGCGCGGGCATCGGCCTCGGCCTGGGTCAGGCACTCGATGCCCTGATCGGTGATGAAGTGGTACTTCACCCAGAACCGTTCACCGGCCGCGTTGACCCACATGTAGGTGTGGCTGGAGTAGCCGTTCATATTCCGCCAGCTGCGCGGGATGCCACGGTCACCGAACAGCCAGGCGACCTGATGCGCCGACTCCGGGGACAGCGTCCAGAAATCCCATTGCATGTCGTGGTCGCGCAGGTTGTTGTCGGCGCGGCGCTTCTGCGAACGGATGAAGTGCTGAAACTTCATCGGATCGCGGATGAAGAACACCGGGGTGTTGTTGCCGACCATGTCGTAGTTGCCCTCGGGCGTGTAGAACTTCAGCGCGAAACCGCGCGGATCACGCCAGGTGTCCGGGCTGCCGTGTTCACCGGCCACGGTCGAGAACCGAGCCACCACGCCGGTCTCCGCGCCCGGCTGGAACAGCACGGCCTTGGTGTACCCGCTGACGTCGCCGGTGACCTCGAACCGGCCGAATGCGCCGCCGCCCTTGGCATGTGGCTGCCGTTCGGGCACGCGCTCGCGGTTGAAGTTGGCCATCTGCTCGATCACGTAGTGGTCGTGCAGCAGGATCGGGCCGTCCGGACCGGCGGTGAGCGAATGCTCGTCGGAGGCGACCGGAATGCCTGCCTCCGTGGTCGTGCGGTGCGTCTGCTCGGATGTCATCGGATCATCTCCTCGATCGGTGTGGACGAATACCGTTGATGCAGCTTCTCGCGCTGGACAGCTTCCGCGCCCCGCGATCCGCGCCGGACATCCCACAGATCGAGACGTCGTGCACGGACCCGACTGTGTGCCGATCCCGGCGAATACAACTCGCCGGACAGATGGTGTCAGGCTACTCCGCAGCTACCGTTCGGGTCACTCGCGCAGTGCGCTGTGGAAGCGGTGCCGGTAGGCGCGTGGGGAGACGCCGAAATGGTGCAGGAACACCCTGCGGAGGGTTTCCGAACTGCCGAATCCGCTGTGTTCGGCGGCTGCGGTCACCGACTCCCCGGCGTCGAGCAGATCCTTCGCGGTGTTGAGCCGAATCAACTCGACGTATTTCGCGGGGGTGGTGTCCAGTTCGTCGCGGAACATCCGGGTGAGGTGGCGCGGGCTGAGGTGCACGAGCGCGGCCAGCGCGGCGACCGAGTAGTCGCCGACGGGCTGGGCGGCGATGGTGGCGCACAGTTCGTGCAGTTGCGCGGTGCGCGGTACGGGGGCGCGCATCGCGGGGGAGAATTGCGACTGCCCGCCCGGCCGTTGCAGGAAGACCACCAGCGAACGCGCGACCTCGCGGGCCAGCTCCGGACCGTGATGACGTTCGACCAGAGCGAGCGACAGATCGATACCTGCGGTGACGCCCGCGCAGGTCAGGACGGGTCCGTCGGTCACATAGATCGCATCGGGCTCCACCCGGATGGCCGGATAGGCGCGGGCGAGCGTGCCGGCGTGCTTCCAATGGGTGGTGGCCCGGCGGCCGTCGAGCAGACCCGCGGCGGCCAGGATGAACGCGCCGGTACAGATCGAGGCCGTCTGCCGGGCCTGTCGGTGCAGTGTCGCGGCCGCGGCGGTGAGCTGCGGATCGATCGGGTGGGTGGGCAGCGCGTCGCCACCGGCCACCATCGCCACATCCAGGTGCGTGGCCTCGGCCGCTGCCGTGTCGACACTGATCCGCAGGCCGGTGGAAGTGGACACGTCGCGGCCGTCGGGCGAGCACATCACCAGCCGGTAGTGCGCGCCGAATCGGTTGGCTTCCTGGAAGACCTCGCTGGGACCGGCGACGTCGAGCAATTTCACCCCGTCGAACGCGAGGATACCGATCCGTCGCTCGGTGTCCACCGATCTCTCCTCACGTTCAACGGTTCCTGGGCCTCGCCGCCAGTGCACAAGATCTCCCGACCGTAGGGCCCGGGGCCGCATTTCGCACTACCGCCAGCGGTTTCGAGCACGAATCAGAATGCGGTCGGCTACGGCGTGGGTGTGCGACGAGCCATTTCCAGTGGGTAATTTCGCCGTCAACCATCCGGGTACGGTGGGGGAGTGGAGGTATCCGAACCGCAGTGGCTCGAGCCGGAGCAGGCGCGAACGTGGCGGGCGTATATCGACGCATCGCGACTGCTGCAGGGAGCGATGGAGCGGCAGCTGTCCCGGGACAGCGGGATCGGGTTCGCGGACTTCGAGATTCTCGTCGCGTTGTCGGAGGCTCCCGATCGGCGATTGCGGATGGCCGATGTCGCCGACCGGATCATGACGACCCGCGGGGGAGTCTCTCGTGCGCTGGCCCGGTTGGTTCGCGCCGGGTGGGCGGAGCGGGTCGACTGCGAGGACGACGGCCGTGGCGTGTGGGCGGTATTGACCGCCGCGGGCTGGGAGAAATTGGTCGACACCGCTCCAGGGCATGTCGACACGGTTCGCAAGCATCTGTTCGATGCCGTGACCCCCGACGAGGTCGCCCGGCTCGGCGATGTCCTGACCCGAGTTGTCGAACATATGGACCCCGCTGCCGCGCAGCGAGCCGCCGCCCGACACCGGGCCTGACGGCATCCCCCTGCCGGCCATGTGTCGACCCATGTCGCGAAATAGTTGACTAGGAAACTACTTGGAGTACCGTTAGGGAGTCGCCTCGATAACGGGCAGGAGGAGCGGGAGAGATGAACGAGACCGAGCAGCGGCGTTCCGCGGAGCAGGAAACGATGCGTGCGCGGCTGCGGGAGAAGTACATGCGCCCGCACGACGCCGCTCCCGCATCCACCGCTCGCGGGCTGCACCACACGGCGCTGGTCTCCGCGGATGTCGAACGGACCGTCCGGTTCTACCAGGACCTGCTCGGATTCCCGCTGGTCGAGCTGATCGAGAACCGCGACTACCCGGGGTCTTCGCACTTCTTCTTCGACATCGGTAACGGGAATCTGTTGGCGTTCTTCGACTTTCCGGGCCTGGACCTCGGTCCGTACCAGGAGGTTCTCGGGGGCCTGCACCACGTGGCGATCAGCCTCGAACTCTCGCAGTGGGAGAGGCTGCGCGACAGGCTGACCGATGCCGAGGTCGAGTTCGCCGAGCACAGCGAGGTGTCGATGTACTTCCGCGACCCCGACGGCGCCCGGATCGAGCTGATCGCCGACCCGCTGGGCCAGATGTACGGAAGCCGGATCCTGTGAGCGTGAAAGGTACCGATATGCAGCACGCCGAACCATCCGTCGACATCCGCCGCGCGGGCGAGCGGTTCGCCACCGACGCGGGGTGGCTGGACTCGAAGCATTCGTTCTCGTTCGGCGGCCACTACGACCCCGACAACACCCACCACGGGTTGCTCCTGGTGAACAACGACGACATCGTCACGCCGGGAATGGGATTCGAGACGCACCCGCACCGGGATATGGAGATCGTCACGTGGGTCCTGCAGGGGTCGCTCGTGCACCAGGACTCGATGGGTAATTCGGGGGTGATCTACCCCGGGCTCGCGCAGCGGATGAGTGCGGGTACCGGCATCCTGCACTCGGAGAAGAACGACTCCTGGCGCCTGTCCGCCGCCGATTCCGCACACGCGGCCCGCCACGAGGATCCCGTGCACTTCGTCCAGATGTGGGTGCTGCCCGACGAGGCCGGAATCACGCCGTCGTACGAGCAGCTCGAGATCGACGGCGAATTGCTGTCCGGCGGTTTGGTTCCCGTGGCATCGGGCATGCCCGAGCACGCCGACCACGCTGCGATCCGCATCAGCAACCGGTACGCCACGATGCACGTGGCGCGGATGCAGCCGGGGCAGGATCCGATCACGCTCCCGGACGCGCCCTTCCTACACGTCTTCCTCGCGCGAGGGCGGGTCGCGATGGAAGGCGCCGGGGTCCTGGACGAGGGTGACGCCGTTCGCCTGCGCGGCGGCGGACAGGCGCTGACCACGGATACGGGCGCCGAGGTCATCGTGTGGGAGATGCACGCGACGATGGCCGCCTGATTCCCCGCCGAGGCTGCCGCCGGGGAGATCGGCGGAAAATCATTTGCCCGGTGTGGGAGTGGCCGGTAGCGTCATCCGGACCGTGACAATGCCCGAGGAGGTGAGACCCATGAACGTTGTATCGAAGTGGGAGCTCCCTCTCGACGTCACGGTTGGGCGAACGATCTAGCTGTCGCCGGGAGCGCCTGTCGTCAAGGCTGCTCCGAAAGGGCGATAAATTTGAATTCTGTAGATTTCACGTCCGGTTCCAACGGACACACCACTGTCATTACACGCGTCTCGAAGACGCAGTGGCAGGCGGTGAATCGCGGTTTGCTGATCGGGTCCGGTGATGTTTCGCCGCGGCCCGACGGCCGGCTGTTCGTCAGCATCGACACCTGGCTGGACGAGGCCTTCGCGCCGCTGGCCGCCGCGATGCTGGCAGAGCTGCCCAGACCGCTGTACACGGTGCTCGACGAGGCCGATCGGGACCTGGCAACCTGTTGGGAGCGTGCGGGTTTCACCATCCGTCGCCGGGAATGGGAATGTCTCGTGCCGACCGATCCGCGGGTCACCGGGCTCGATTCGGTTGTCCCGCCGTCGGATACGACGATCGTGGCTGCCGGTGCCGCAGTGGAAACCGCACTGCGCGAGGTGGATCGAGCGATTCGCGACGAGGTGGCCGCGACCGTCGGGTGGCGGGAGATGCCTGCCGAGGTGCTGCCGCGCGCCGGAGGCGACACCCTGGTGGATCCGTCGAAATACGCGGTGGCGGCACAGCCCGATCGATATGTCGGACTGATCCGCGTCGTGCAGGTGACTCGGCTGCCGCGGATCGGGCTGATCGCCGTGCGGGCCGATCAGCAGCGGCGCGGCATCGCGCGGACGCTGCTGGCGCACGCGTTGGGTGCGCTACACGAGCGCGGGATACCAAGGGCGACAGCGGAAGTGAACGAATCGAACGCTGCCGCCGTCGCGTTGTTCGACGGTGTCGGAGCGCAGCGTGTCAGCAGCAACCTCGAGCTGGTGCTGCGATGAGTAACAACGGGAAGGGAATCGAGATCGAGGGCACCGTCATCGAGTGCCTGCGCAACGCCACTTTCACGGTGGAACTTCGGAACGGGCACCAGGTGCTCGCGCATATCAGCGGGAAGATTCGGAAGAACTACATCAAGATCCAGCTGCAGGATCGGGTACTGGTCGAGCTGAGTCCGTATGACCTCACGCGCGGCCGGATCCTGTTCCGGTACCGCAACTGATGCCGGGTGTGCCGGACTCGCACCCGGCAGCCCCTGCCCGCGACGAGCGGATGAGTCCGGTCGTCGCGGGCGAGGGGTCCGTCGATCTCACTCGAATTCTGCTGTCTCCCGCAGCTTTCGGAATTCGACGGCCAACGCATCCAGTGTGTAGTGGGCATTGAGACCGCTCGGGTTGGGCAGCACCCAGATACGGGTGCTGCCCAATGTCTCGGACTGTGGTCCGACAGTGGTCTTCGGTCGGCCGAACGCGGTGCGGTAGGCGCCCAGGCCGAGGACGGCCAGAATGCGCGGGTGATTGTCTCGCACTCGTTCGGTGAGCGCGCGGCCGCCCTCGCGCAATTCCTGCGACGTGAGTTCGTTCGCTTTCGCCGTCGTACGCGCGGCGACATTGGTGATGCCCAGCCCGAGGGCGAGCAGTTCTTCCTGCTCGTCGGGACGGAACAAACGTGGGGTGAAGCCGGACCGGAACAGCGCGGGCCAGAAGCGGTTTCCGGGCCGGGCGAAATGGTGACCGGTCGCCCCCGACCACAGGCCCGGATTGATCCCGCAGAACAGAACCCGCAGATCCGGCGCCAGCAGATCGGGAATGGTCCGGCCCTCCGCTGCGGCCAGATCTGCCGGTGTGGGGCGGTACGCGGCGGAATGTGGCATCCGTCCAGTCTGCCTGAACATGGTTGTCCGCCTCCGGCGGTCATCTCTCGACCAGGATCGGCGGGCCGACACGATTCGGTGTGTCGTCGCAGATCCGCGGAATTGTGCTGGTCCGGGGGTATCTTTCGGAAGTCGGTGCGGCCTCGGCCTTTTGCCGACTCGTTTTCGTGCTTGCCGGACTACCGGGACTCTCCACAGCTGCACAGTCTTCGGTTCGAGTACAACTCCTACAGGGCGGGTGTGTTGTCGTGAAACGTGTACGGAGCATTGCGGTCTCGATGGTGATGGGTTGTTCGCTGACGCTCGGGCAGGTGCCCGCCGCGGTGGCCGACCCGTCGTCCGAGACTCCTGCACCGACCACTGCCGAACCGGCAGCTCCGTCCGCACCCGGTTCGAGCGTGTCGTCGACCCCCGAACCGGGCGCGCGGTCCACCTTCGATCAGGCCGCGCCGTCCACGCCGGACCCGGCTGTTCCCGCCACCTCCGTTCCGGCTGCGCCCTCCGCCGCTGATCCGACCGCGCCGCCTGCCGTCGGACCGACTCCTCCTGCCGCACAAGCGGATCCGGGGCCGTCGGCGTTCCAGCGATGGATCGATGACCATATTCCGGGACCGGCCTCGATCCTGCCCCGGACCGGATCCGCTGCCGCCGCGCCCGAGGCATCGCCGGGCGGGTTGTGGAAGGCGATTCAGTCCAGTCCGACCGGAGATCCGTTCTTCGATGTCGCACCGGCGAATCTTGCGCAGTACGCACCCGGTGACATCATCCAAACGCGTGATGTCACCTGGCCCGCGGTGCCGATGGTCTTCCTGACGGTGTTGACGCCGGTTCAGCACGCGGTTCAGCTGAAGTTCCGCACCACGAACTCCGCCGGTGAGCCCTCGTTCGGGACCGCGACGCTCCTGTTGCCCTTCAACAAGTGGACCGGGCCGGGAAGTCGCCCGGTGCTGTTGAACGCGCCGCCGATCAACGCGCTCAACCGGCGCTGCACACCCGGCTATGTGTTCTCCCACGGATACGACCTCACCTCCGGCAACGGCAACGATTTCGTCCCGTCGCCGACCATGTGGGCCGCGAGTCAGAACTACGCGGTGGTGATCCCGGACCACGAAGGTCCCTTGATGTCGTACGCCGAGCCGACCGTGGCCGGGCACATCATGCTCGACACCGTGCGTGCGGTGCGCCACCTGATGCCGGATCAGTTCGGCGAGAGCCGATTCGCGATGACCGGCTACTCCGGCGGCGCCATCGCCAGCTACTCGGCGTCGATGTTGTCGAGCGAATACGCGCCGGAACTGAGCCCCTACCTGGTCGGCGCGGCGATGGGCGGGCTGCCCGTCGACTACGAATCCTTCGCGAGGACCTTCGACGGCACCTACGCCTCGGGACTGATGCTGAGCGTCACCCTCGCGTTGGCCCGAGAACATCCGGAAATCCTCGGCCGCATGAATCATCTCGCGCAGTGGGCGGCGATCTCGCCGCTCAAAGACGTGTGCAGCTCCACGATGGCGGACGTCGGAGTGTTCGTACCCTATGCGGCCCTGGCGAATATGCGCGATCCGCTGCACACCGAATTCGCCGACATGCTGTTCCGGCGATTGAGCCTGAAGGGCAAGAAGGCGGGCATGCCGATCTACGTCTACAACGGCCTGCACGACCCCTGGATACCCGTCGCGAATGCCGATGCGTTCTTCGACCAGCAGTGTGCCCTCGGAGTCCCGGCCACGAAGAGCATCGTGGGTGGTGAGCACATTCTCGGGTACTTCGACGGGTTCCTGGGGTCCACGCACTGGCTGGGCGAGCGGTTGTCCGGTGTCCCGGCGGCCGACAACTGTCAAGTGGCGCCACGGTCGAATACCGCACCGCAACAGAGCAACTCGTCCGATCCGGCGAGTAGCGCCCCGCGCCCCGCGACGTCCCCGGGGCCGTGAGCCGGACCGCCGGCACGTGCGAAATCGATATCGGCCGCATCAAGATGCTCACGCGGCCAACATTTTTGGTGATCTGCCCCTGTCCTCACAGTGTCCCGTGCGGGCCGAGCGCGACGAGCGCCGCGGTCAGTGCGTCGACGTCGATGCGCGCGCTACGGCCGTCAGCCACGACGACATCGCCGCCCACCAGCACGGTGTCGACGATGCGTGGTGTGCCGCAGGTCAGCAGCGTCGCACCGGGATCGCTCACCGGTAGGCAGGCGAAGTCCCGATCGAACCGCAGCAGCGTCAGGTCGGCGAGGCGTCCGACGCTCACCCCGCCCGGCGTGGGCGCGACGGGCAGCCCGAGTGCCCGTGCGGCGCCATCGCAGGCGATCGCGAGCATCGACCCGATATCGAACAGGTCGGCTCGGCGTGCGTGGGCGCGCTGGACATATGCGCCCGCGCGCAGCGTTTCCAGCATGTCCTGGCGGTCATTGGACCCGGCGCCGTCCACGCCCAGCCCGACGGCGACCCCGTCCGCGAGCAGTTCGCGGACGGGGGCGACCCCGGAGCCGAGTCGCATGTTGGACACCGGGTTCCACGACACGGCAACGCCTCCGGCGGACAGTGCCCGGCGTGCGTGCGCGTCGAGTTCGACACCGTGCACGGCGAGCAGGCGCTCGCCGATCAGACCGCCCTCGGCGAGATAGTCGATCGCTGACAGACCGGCATTCGCACGGCACATCGCGTCGTCGGTGCCCGTCTCGGACAGGTGGATCATCACGGTGAGGTCGCGGTCCCGGGCGAATGCGGCTGCGGTGCGCATGCCCTCGATCGTCATCGAGCGGGCGTTCGGGACGGCCAGCCCCAGGGTGATGCGGTCGCCGGCGGCCGCGGCGAGCCGGTCGGTGTCGGCGAGCGCGGTATCCAGCGGCTGGATCAGCCTCGGGTCGAAACCCCAACGGCGAGTGGGATCTTCGCGGTCGGCGATACCCCGGCCCAGGACGGCCCGCACCCCGACGTCCGAGAGTGCGGCGAGCACCGCGTCGTGTACCTCGGGGTCGGGATGCGGCCACATGTGCTCCACGAGGGTCGTGGTGCCGGACAGCAGGCCCTCGAGTGCGGCGGCCACGGCGGCGAGGTACGCCCGCTCGGGGGTGACAGCGTTCATCGCCTCGCCCACCGCGAGCAACCACTCCAGCAGCGGTCGGCCCTCGCCCACACCGCGGCACAGCGACTGCTGCACGTGCGTATGCGTATTGACGAAACCGGGGATGAGGTGGCCGCCGACGCCGTCGAGCACGCCCGGCCCGGCGGTACCCGGGACATGGTCGCGGACCTCGGTGACGACGCCGTCGGTGATCAGCACGTCGGTGTGCGGGCGCCAGGCGGCGCCGGTCCACACCGTCACGTCGGAGATGGTGTCGATCCGCGTCTGCGCGGCGTCCGGCCGCAGCACCACGGGTCTCACCGGATGCCGATCGATCGATCGCCGAACTGCGGGTCGAACAGGGTGGCGGAGTTCACCTTCGGGTCCACCTTCGCGCCCTGCGCGGCGAGCAACGGTGCCAGGTCGCTCACGAACGCCTGTACGCGTGCGGGGTCGTAGGTGCCGACCGAGCCGTTCTCGTTCGCGATGATGTTCTCGGACTTCAGGATTCCCGAAGCGTACTCGGCCTCGGCGAGTGAGTAGGTGGAGTAGGTCGGGTCCTTCGCGACCACGTCGGCGATCAGCTTGTCGGTGGCCGTGGGCGCGGTGACGAAGTCGGCGTCGGCCTGCTGGACGATCGGCACCAGCTTCTGCAGACACGGCGTCAGCTGGGCGAGCCGGTCTGCGCGGACGGACAGGTTGGACGCGTACGGGTCGAAGCCCAGCTCCGAGAGCAGACCGTGGGCGACGGGCTTGTTCCAGGCCGGGGTGTTGTGCTCGTACTCCCACGGCTCGGCGTCCGCGTATCCCTGCTGGACGATCGACGAGTCGCCCACGAACCGTGCGGGACTGCCGTCGTAGCTCTTGTCGAGCTGCGATTTAGTGACGTACCCCTTGGCGAGCAGCCAGGTCGGGAACGCCTGCTCCTTGGACACCACGACGGTGGCGTGTGTCGCGGCGAGGCCGCGCAGGGTGAGCCCGGGGTGCTTGGCCGGGTCCCACATCAGGATCGCCGGGTTGTGCGTCAGCAGCGGTGTGACCCCGACGACGCGCTGATCCGCACTGGCCGAGACGATCTGGTCGCCGTGCACCAGCCCGAGGTCGATCGACGAGTCGACATACATCTGGGACGCGACGGACTGGAACCCGATGGCGGAGCCGCCGGACTTCAGCCGCAGCTTGATCCCGGTGCTCTTGCCCTGCGCCACAAGGGTTCCGGTGACCGACTTGGTGGTGGTGTCCACGGTGTAGTCCGGTCCGAGCAGTTGGAACATCCCGCCCATATCCGCCTGCGGTTGCCATTGCAGCTGCACGGTGAGCGTGTCCGGGCAGACGCCGGTGAGGCGTTGCGCGGCGGGCGCCGGGGCGAGGGAAACCGAGGGGGCGGGGGTGCTCGACGAGCCGCACGCGGTGAGGGTGCACAGGCCCACGGTCAGCGCGGCGGTGATACCGGCCGCGCGTCGCGCGATGCGGTTGTGGAATGGGGACATCTGTTCTCCTGCAACGTGATCGAGAGCGGGTTCGAGGGACCGGAGGCGGTCGCGGGTGTGGTGGCCCGAAGAGGCGAGCGGCGTCGGGGGCGTCTCCACGGTCGCGTACCGGACGATGGTCCACAAGCCCGGACGATGCATGTAACAAGATGTTCACGGCGTAGTTCACGCAATAATTACATGCAATCGAGAACATTGATGCACAACACCAGACGAATCTGCCCGCAGATCGTTCCCATATCGGAGGTTCCCTTGCCATCCTTCGCCCCGCTGGTCGACACGCGAAACGATGTCGACGCGCGGCACCTGAGAGCGGACGACCAGGTGTCGTTCCATGAGGTGTCGATGACCTACCCGACCGGGACCACCGCGCTGTCCTCGGTCTCGCTGTCGGTGCGACGCGGCGAGTTCGTGGCGATCGTCGGGCCTTCGGGCTGCGGTAAATCCACCCTGCTGCGTCTGGCCGCCGGATTGGAGCGACCGTCCGCCGGCACGGTCGCCGTGGACACCTCGTCGGTCGCCTTCATATTCCAGGAAGCGACGCTCCTGCCGTGGGCCTCGGTGCGCCGCAACGCATCTCTGCTGGTCGAACTCGCCGGCATGCCCGCCGCCGAGCGCCGCGCCCGGGTCGATGCCGCACTGGCCGCGGTCGGGTTGCCGGACTTTGCCGACCAGCTGCCCAAGGCGCTGTCCGGCGGCATGCGAATGCGGGTGTCGCTGGCTCGTGCGCTCGCACTCGAGCCCGAGCTGATGCTGCTCGACGAGCCCTTCGGCGCACTCGACGAGCTCACCCGGCAGGAGATGCAGCTCCAACTGCTGGGGCTGTGTGAGCGCGGCGGTTTCACCGCGGTGTTCGTGACCCACTCGGTGTCCGAGGCGGTGCTGCTCGCCGACCGGGTGGTCGTGATGTCGGCCCGGCCCGGCCGGATCGCGGCCGAGATCGAGGTCGATCTGCCGCGGCCGAGAGGTGCACGCGGTGACGGCGGATCCTGGGGCGCGGAGCTGCGGTTCGCGCCCGAGTACACCGATACCGTCGCGCGGATCTCGGGGTTGCTGCGAGGTGTGGCATGAGTACCGTGCTGAATCTGCCGATCGCCCCGGTCGCGCAGGCGGACCCGGTCGCGTCGCGTGGGCTCGCGGCCCGGTTCGGGCGCGGGTCGGTGGCCGTGGCCGCGCTGGCTGCGGGTATCGGGCTCTGGTACGCGGTGTCCTATCTGGTGCTCAGCCCGCAGCGCCGGTTCCTGCTGCCGCCTCCGCACGCGGTGCTGGCACAGTCCCTGCTCGATTCCGTGCACCTGCGTCCCATGCTCGTTGCGCTGGGTGTGACCGCCGAGGTGGCCGGGATGGGGTTCGTGGCCGCGGCCGTGATCGGCATCGCCGTCGGCGCGCTGATGAGTCAGACCTGGTGGCTCGAACGGGTGATCTTCCCGTATGCCGTTGTGCTGCAGGTTGTTCCGATCCTCGCGATCACCCCGCTGCTCGGCCTGTGGTTCGGCTACAGCACCACCTCCCGGGTCGCCGTGTGCGTGATGATCGCGCTGTTCCCGATCATCACCAACACCCACTTCGGGTTCCGTTCGGTCGACCCGGGACTGCACGAGCTGTTCACGCTGGGCCGGGCGTCGCGCCTGCAACGCCTCGTCCGGCTCGAGCTGCCCGCGGCCTCGCCCGCGATCCTGACCGGGCTGCGGATCGCATCCGGCCAGGTGATCATCGGCGCCATCATCGGCGACATGTTCTTCGCACAGGGTGAGCCGGGCATCGGCACCCTCATGGACGACTATCGGGCCCAGCTGCGCTCCACCGACCTGATCGCGGCGATCGTGCTGGCCGCGGCGTTCGGCGTGGCCGTCTTCGTCGTCTGCTCCGTGGTGTCCCGGCTCGCCGTGGGGCGCTGGCACGGCTCGGGGAGTGTGCGATGAGCGAAATCACCACTCCCGACAGCGCTTTCGTCGTCCCCACCGTCGACATCGCGCCCTACCTCGACCCGTCGGCGTGCGCCGCCACGGACGCGGCATGCGAAGCGGTCGCGGCGAGTATCGATGACGCCTGCCGCACGGTCGGTTTCCTGCAGGTCGTGGGGCACGGCGTGTCCGCATCCGCGATCGACGGGCTGGCCGCGGCGATCGACGGCTTCTTCGGTGCGCCCGCGCAGAGCAAGCGACAGCTCCGTCGCCCCGGTGAGAACCGCGGTTACACGCCACCGAAATCGGAGTCGCTGAGTATGAGTCTCGGTGTGGCCCCGGCGAATCGGATGCACGACTTCTACGAGTCGTTCACCGTCGGGACCGAGGCCGCCGCATATCCCGGCCTGGACCTGCCCGAGGCCGACTACCCGGCGAACCGCTGGCCCGAAGTGCCGGGCTTCCGCAGCTCGGTAGCGGCCTACCTGCGCGAGGTGACATTCCTGTCTCGGGCCCTGCTGCGGGCCTGCTCGGACGCACTGGGGCTGGGCCCGCACCATTTCGACGACCTCGTCGACCACTCCATCGACACCCTCAAGATGAACAACTACGCGCTGGCGCCTGGCGCGATCGAGCTGGACGGCCCACTCACCGGAATGGGCGCGCACACCGATTTCGGAATTCTCACCGTGCTGTGGGCGGACCGCGTCCCCGGGCTGGAAGTGCTCGGACCCGATGCGGTGTGGCACCCGGTCTCGCCGGCTCCGGGGGCCTTCCTGGTGAACCTCGGCGATGCCTTCGCGCGCTGGACGAACGACCGGTGGCGCTCCACCCTGCACCGGGTGGATCCGCCGGTGGTCGACGGCCGGATCGAGCGCCGCCGGTCCGCGGCCTTCTTCTTCGACGGCAACCACGATGCGGTGATCGAGCCGCTGCCCGGCACCGTGGAGCCGGGGGTGGAGGCCTACCCGCCGATCACCATCGCCGCACACCTACAGGCCAAGTTGGCCGGGATGAAGCTCGGCACCGCGCCCGCGGGGGCCGACCGCGAGGCCGCCCGGGTGCGCGGCGCCCGCACCTGACTTCGACAAGCCCTTCCCGACAGGAGAAGACATACGATGACCGAGCAGAACCGCATGCAGGAACTGGACCGGGAGAGCCGGATGGGCGGCCCGGGAGTGGAGACGGCGCGCAGCGTCCCGCGGATCGATCTGACCGACCGCGAGGCACGGCGTGCCGAGATCACCGATCAGCTGTGGCACGCCGCCACCGAGATCGGCTTCTTCCAGCTGGTGAATCACTCGATCCCGCAGCCTCTGGTGGACGCGGCGTTCGCGCGTGCCGCACAGTTCTTCACACTGCCCGAACCGGCCAAATCCGCACTGCCGCTGGATAAACCGAACAACGCGGGATGGGAGTACTCGAGTCAGGTCCGCCCGTCGGTGGGCACTCCGGACCAGAAGGAGTCGTACCAGATCACCCGCCCGCACATGGCCGGGCTGTGGCCCGTCGAACAGGAGCTGCCGGGGTTCCGGGACTTCATGCTGGAGTTCGAGCGGCACTGCTGGGAGCTGGCGATGTGGGTGCTGTCCTGCTTCGCCGACCGGCTCGGGTTCGATCGCGAGTTCTTCGCTCGCGCACACGATCCCGGCTCCGCGGAGTACCAGTCGACGCTGCGGCTGATCCACTACTACGCGCTGCCGGACGAGCTGCGCGGTCGCTCCGGCACCTGGCGGGCGGGCGCGCACACCGACTTCGACTGCCTCACACTGCTGTTCCAGCGCGACGGGCAGGGCGGCCTGCAGGTCTGTCCCGGCCGCGAGGCGGACGCCCAGGAGTGGACTCCGGTCGTACCGTCCGATGACGTGATCACCTGCAACATCGGCGACATGCTCATGCGATGGAGTGACGACGCACTGCTGTCGACGTTCCACCGGGTCCGGGTGCCCGGCGCGGGCGAGTACGCCGGGTCGCGCTACTCGATCCCCTTCTTCGCCCAGGCCAACCGCGATGTCGTGATCGCACCGCCGCGCGGCACCTACCCGCCGATCACCGCGGCCGAGTACCTTCGACAGCGGGTTGCCGCGAACTACGCGGGCCGTACGGCGTGAGCGCGCCGGTCGAAGCCGGGCGTGGGAGGAGGACGTCGCTGATGGGCGATGGTTCGGACTCCCTGCTCGGGGAGGCGGTGTACAAGCAGCTGTTGGACCGCATCTTCACCGGCGAACTGCCACCGGGCGCACCGCTGAGCGTCCCCGCCCTCGCCGCCGCGCTCGATGTGAGCCGGAGCCCGGTGCGCGATTCGGTGCAGCGGCTCGTGGCCGACGGTCTGGCGGTGCACACCCCGCACGCGGGGGCGCGCGTCGCGCATGTCGACGAGCGGGAAATCGCCGACGTGCTCGCCGTGCGGGAGCTGCTCGACGGGTATGCGGCGCGGGAGGCGACACTGCGGGCGTCGACGTCCGACGTGCGGCGACTGGCCGCGCTGGTCGAGGGTCAGCAGGCACGGCTGGCCGAACCGGCCGACGCGCTCGCCGAGGCGCGCCACGACCTCGAATTCCACACCGCCGTCCGCGATCTCGCGGGCAACCGGGCGCTGAGCGATGCGCTGCACCGGCTCGACGCGAAGGCGCACCTGTACAACACCGGGCTGTGGTCGGACGAGGCCGGACGTCGATTCGCGGTCGCCGAGCACGTCGCGATCGTGCATGCCATCGAGATCGGGGACGCGGCCTGCGCCGAGCGGGCCGCGGCCGCGCACGTCGCGGCGCTCGGCGTGCGAATGCGTCGGCTGGCGCGGGGATAGCACCGAAAACCTTTGCGGCGAAACATGGTTGGTTCGAAAATTTTACCTGTGTGACGACACCGGGGCCGCGCGATGCGGGACCATCGGACAATGACAGCGGTCGCCAAGCCCATGCAGTATTCACCGGGGATTTTCGACGGCTACCACGTCGAGCAGCACTCGGATGCCCACGACGAGATGTTCGACCGGGTGGGGCGGATTCGTCAGCCCTACCGTGGTGTGCACAAAGGATTGATGCGGATGGACGTCGGTGAGCTGGTGTCCCGTTCGGATGCCCTGGGCCGGGCGTTCATCGATCAGGGCATCACCTTCTCCCTTTCCGGACAGGAACGGCCTTTTCCGCTGGATCTGGTGCCGCGGGTGATCGCGGCGACGGAGTGGTCACTGCTGGAAAAGGGTTTCGAACAGCGGGTGAAGGCTCTGGAGATGTTCCTGGCCGATATCTACGGTGAGCAGAATATTCTGCGGGATCACGTGATCCCGCGGCGGCTGATCACCACCTGCCCGAATTTCCACCGCGAGGCGATGGGTATCGCACCGCCCAACGGCGTGCGCATCCACGTCGCCGGAATCGATGTGGTGCGTGATGAAAAGGGGGTGTTCCGGGTACTCGAGGACAATCTGCGCTCGCCGTCCGGGGTGTCCTATGTGATGGAGAACCGGCGCACGATGGCCCGGGTCTTCCCGGATCTGTTCGCCTCCCATCGGGTGCGTCCGGTGGGGGACTATCCGAGCCATCTGCTGCGGGCCCTGCGCGCCTCGGCGGCCACCAATGCCGCCGATCCGACCGTCGTGGTACTCACGCCGGGAGTGTTCAATTCCGCGTATTTCGAACATTCGCTGCTGGCCCGGCAGATGGGTGTGGAGCTGGTCGAGCGACGGGATCTGTTCTGCCGCGACAATGTGGTCTACATGCGTACCACGCACGGTGAACGTCAGGTCGACGTGGTTTATCGACGCATCGATGACGATTTTCTCGACCCCATGCACTTCAATCCGGATTCGGTGCTGGGCGTGGCCGGAATCCTGAACGCGGCGCGGGCGGGCAATGTGGTGATTTCCAGCGCCGTCGGCAATGGTGTCGCCGACGACAAACTGGTCTACACCTATGTGCCGACCATGATCGAGTATTACCTCGGCGAGCGCCCGTTGATTCCCAACGTGGACACCTTCCGCTGCTGGCTCGACGACGAACGTGCCGAAGTGCTCGACCGGATCGAAGAATTGGTGATCAAACCGGTGGAGGGCTCCGGCGGATACGGCATCGTCTTCGGGCCCGATGCCTCCCCGCGGGAACTCGAGATCGTGCGCGGCAAGATCCGCTCGGAGCCGCGCAATTGGATCGCCCAGCCCGTGGTCCAGCTCTCCACGGTGCCGACCAAGATCGGCGACTCGCTCTCGCCCAGGCACGTGGATCTGCGGCCGTTCGTGGTCAACGAGGGCAACGACGTGTGGGTGCTGCCCGGTGGTCTCACCCGGGTCGCGTTGCCGGAGGGCTCGCTCGTGGTCAATTCCAGTCAGGGCGGCGGCAGTAAGGACACCTGGGTGCTGTCCTCGCGCGGCATCGGCGAGCGCGAGGAGGCCGCCCTCGAACTCGTGGGTGAACCCGACGTGACCGATCACGCCGACCAGAGCCCCACCCTGGCGGTCACCCAGTCGCAACAGCAACAACAGCAGTAGGAGGCGTGATGCTGGCGCGGAACGCGGAATCACTGTTCTGGATCGGCCGCTACGTGGAACGAGCCGACGACACCGCCCGGATCCTCGACGTCACGGTTCACCAACTCCTCGAGGACGTCACCGTCGATCCGGACCGGGCGGCACGAAAACTGTTGCGGGTATTAGGAATCGACCTGCCCGACGGGCAGCTCGACGTGTGGTCGCTGACCGAACTGGTGGCCTTCGACCATGGCCAGCCGGCCTCGATCGTCGCGTCGATCTCGGCGGCCCGGGAGAATGCCCGGGGTGCGCGGGAGGCGACCTCGGCCGAACTGTGGGAATGCCTGAACACCGCCTACAACGGGCTCGGCGGCGCGATGCGCGCGGCCCGGGATCTGGGGCCCTACGAGTTCTTCCGCTACGTCGAGGACCGCGCGGCGATGTTCGCCGGTCAGGCCGACTCCACTCTCAGCCGCGACGACGGGTACCGCTTCCTGTTGCTCGGGCGCCTGCTCGAGCGCGTGGATATGACTGTGCGCCTGCTGCTTTCGCGCGGCGGCGAGCCCGCGAATTCCCCCGCGTGGGTCAGTGTGCTGCGTTCGGCCGGGGCGCACGACGCGTATCTGCGGACTCATCGCGGAGTGCTCGACGCACGTCTGGTGGCCGAGTTCATCCTGCTGGATCGGCTCTTTCCCCGTTCGGTCTTCCACTCGGTGCAGCTGGCCGAGACCTGCCTGCACGAACTCGACCAGGTCCCCGGCGGCCGGGTCGGGTCCCGCAACGAGGCGCGGCGCCTGCTCGGCCGGGCCCGCAGTGAACTCGAATTCCTCGCTCCCGGAGTACTTCTGGAAGCCCTGCAGACCCGGCTGGCCGATCTGCAGCAGACCTGCCGGGAGGTCAACGAGGCCATCGCCCTGCAGTATTTCCATGCCGCGCCGTGGGTCGCCTGGACCGACGCGCGCCACTGTCTCGGCGCCACCGCGGTGGTGGACGGGGAACTGTGAGAGAGGAACAGCCATGGGCCGGCGTATGAGGGTGGTGCACACCACGGGTTTCGCCTACGACGACGCGGTCACCCGCTCCTTCAACGAAGCCAGGCTCACGCCGCTGACCGACGGTCGGCAGAACGTGATCCTGAACCGCATCGAGACCACTCCCGCGACCCGTCCGTACCGGTACACGGATTACTGGGGTAGCGCGGTCACCGCCTTCGACCTGCACGTCCCGCATTCGGCCCTGGCGGTGACCGGACTCTCGGTGGTGGAGACCGAGTCCGGCGCCGCGCCTCCGGGACCGCACTGGTCCTGGGCGGAACTACATTCCGACGACAATCTCGATCTCTACGCCGAATTCCTCGTTCCCACCGGGTATGTCCCCGCCGACAGCGAACTGGCCGGTGCGGCCGAGGAACTCGCGCGCGGCGTGGATCCGCACGAGGCGGTCCTGCGCGCGGCCGACTGGGTGTATTCGCAGATGACCTACGTCCCCGGCACCACCTCGGTGCACACGTCCGCGGTGCAGGCGTGGACCGATCGCAAAGGCGTCTGTCAGGACTATGCCCACCTGACGCTGTTGTTGTTGCGCGCCATGGGAATTCCCTGCCGCTACGTCTCCGGCTACCTGCACCCCGACCCCGATGCCGGTATCGGTGAGACCGTCGCCGGTCAGAGCCATGCCTGGATCGAGGCGTTCACCGGAACGTGGTGGGGCTACGACCCCACCAATGCCACCGACATCGATGAACAACACATCTCCGTCGGTGTCGGCCGCGATTACGCCGACGTCCCGCCCCTGAAGGGGATATTCCACGGCGGTCGTTCCACCGATCTGGATGTGATCGTGGAGATCACCCGACTCGCCTGAAACGCCCGCGCGGAATCGAAGGAGTTCTACTTCAACTCAGGGTGTTCGGAGTAGAGCTCGCGCAGCACGGACAGGTCGAACAGTTGCTCGGCCTTGATGTCGATCTTGGCTTTGGACAGGGCCTCGATGTTCTGTGCGATCAGGTGGTCGGTCATGGAGAGCAGGCCGTTGGCGTCGGTGTCGCCGGAGACGACCAGATCGCTCTGCGCCTTGGCCTCGTCGGTCTGCTCACCGAGGTCGAGGCGCTGGTCCTTGCCGTAGACGTCGACCGCGAGATGTGCGCTCTGTGCCGGGTCCGCGACCGCGGCCTTCCACCCCTTGATCTCCGCGGTGAGAAAAGCCTTCAACTTGTCGCGCTCGGAGTCGATGGTCTGCTGGCGGACGGTCAGCGTTTCGGCGGTCAGCGGCAGACCGTAATCGGCGAACAGGAAGTGCGCGGTCGGAAAACCTTTGGCCGCCAGGGTGATCGGCTCGTTGGTCACGTAGCTGACCCAGCCGTCCACCTCACCGCTGGCCAGCGGGGTCGGGTCGAATTGGGCAGGCACTATCCGAACATCGCCGGGCGTCATGCCGTTCGCGGCGAGCAATGCCTGGAAGATCAACTGATTCGTGTCCTGCACACCGATCTTCCGGCCCTTCATCTCCGTCGGTGAGGTGATCGGTCTCGCCGCCGAACTCACGATGCAGAACGGATTCTTCTGATACGTCGTGCCGACGATCTTGGCCTTCAGCCCGTCCAGAACCGCCGGCGCGGTCGTCTGCGGCGCCGAGGTACCCAGCCAGATCTTGCCGGTGTCCAGGCCCGCCTCCACCGACGTGCTTGCGGCGCCGCCCGAGATCAGATCCACGTGCCCGAATCCGGCGTCGCGGTAGTAGCCCTTGCTGTCGGCGAAGTACTCACCGGCGAATTCGATGTTCTTCAGCCAGGACAACTGGATCGCGACGGTTCCGTATTTCGACCCGTCGGCGGTGGTGCCGTTGTTCCCGCCCGACGAGCTCTTACCGCAGGCTGCCAATACACCGGAGCCGCCGAGTGCGACACCGGCGAACGCGGAGAAGCGCAGGAAGGACCGGCGGTCCAGGGATGGAGACTTCTGGGCCGACGAGAGGCCACTCATGCGTGTCATGTCGGAAATGTAAGGTGCTTCGATTTCGAATACTTTGCCGCTGGATAAATTAGGCCGCCGGACCGAAACGAGCCAGGACCAGGTTCTCCAGCACGCCCACGATCGCGTACAGCAGGACCGACACGATCGTCACCAGCACGATGGATGCCCAGAGCTTGTTGTACTGGAAGGTGGGGATGGCCCGGATCAGACCGGCGCCCAAACCCGTTCCGCTGCCGAGCCACTCGCCCAGCAGCGCACCGATCAGCGCGCCCGGCACCGAGACGCGCGCCGCCGCGAACACCGACGGCAGCGCGGCTGGCACCGCGACCATCCGCAGCCGAGTCCAGCGTGAACCGCCGTATACGGCAACGAGTTCCATCGCCTGCCGGGAGGCTGAGCGCAGACCGGTGATGATCATCACCAATGCTGGAAAGAACACCACGATCCCCGCCAGCGCCGTCACCCCGAGGACCCCGCGCCCGAAGACCAGCACGATGATCGGCGTCAGTGCCACGAGCGGGACCGACCGCAACAGCATCGCCACCGGCATGAGCGACTGCTCGACCGCGGGCAGCGTGACGAACAGTGCCGCCACCGCCAGTGCCGCGGCCATCCCGCCGCCGAACCCGACCGCGGCATCGCGCAGGGTGATCCGCAGATCGGACAGGATCGCCTGGCGGGCGGTATCGGAGCCGGGGCCGGTGACCAGATAGTTCCACACGTCGCCCGGGGATTTGCCGACCCGCGGCCCGACCTGCGGGAAGGCGTTCAGGAACGCGTACCAGATCGCCAACATCAGGATCAGTGAAACAACCAGCGGGAGCAGGAATTTCACGATCCGCCACAGTGCGTTCACGAGCGCACCTCCTGTGCTGTCCAGGGCGCCACCAGTCGCGCCACCAGGGCCACCGCCGCATAGCCGATCCCCGCGAGTGCGGCGGCGGCCAGGGCCATACCCCAGGTGCGCGGCACGTTGTAGGAGGTCTGAGCCGCGGTCAAGGCGACGCCGATGCCGCTATCGATGCCACCGAGATACTCGCCGATGATCGCACCCAGCACCGCCGAGGGCGCGGCGATCTTCAACGCCGCCAAGGTATTCGGCAGTGCGGCGATGAGCTGCACCCGTCGCAGCTGCTGCCAGCGCCCGCCGCCGTAGGCTCGGACCAGATCCAGGCTGGTGCGGTCGGCCGAGCGCAGGCCCGACACCGTGCCGACCATGGTGGTGAAGAAGCAGTACATGGCTGCCAGGAAGACCGTCGGCGTGCGGCCGCCGAAGACCACCAGGATGATCGGCCCCAGCGCCAACAGCGGTGTGCAATAACTGAGTATCGCCAGCTGGGTGGCCAGCGACTCGATCGGCGGCACCAGCATCACCAGGATCGCCAGCGCGATCGCCAGCCCGTTGCCCCACGCGAACCCTTGCAGCGCACCGGAAGCCGTGATCCGGAAGTTCGGCCCGTAGAGGGCCCAGCCGTCGGTGTACATGACGTGCAGCACCCGCCACGGGCTCGGTATGGTGCCACCGCCGACCTCGAGGTCGGCCAGCAGCCACCACAGCGCGACCAGCAATGCCAGTCCGAGCAGGCCGCCGACGCGCCTCACTGCGCAGCCTCCGGAACATCCAGGGCGGCTTCGGCTTCCGCCTCGATACCACCGTGTCCGCCGCGGCCGAACAGCAGCTCGGACAGGTAGTCGTGCAGCCGGTGGAATTCGGGACTGCGCATCATCTCCGGTGTCCGGGGCCGCGGCAGGTCGATCTTCACCGTCTCCACGACCCGGCCGGGCCGGGGACTCATCACCGCCACCACGTCGGACAGGAACACCGCCTCACCGATACCGTGCGTGACCATCAGTGTGGTGGCGGGTTTCTCGGTCCAGATCCGCAACAGTTCCAGGTTGAGCCGCTGCCGGGTCATATCGTCGAGGGCGCCGAACGGCTCGTCGAGCAGCAGCACGCTCGGCTCGAGCACCAGTGCCCGCGCGATCGAGACCCGTTGTCGCATGCCGCCGCTGAGCTGCGCGGGCTTGGCCTTCTCGAAGCCTTCCAGCCCGACCAGCGCGATCAGTTCGGCGATCGTCGCGGGATCCACCGCCAGCCCGGCCACCTGCAACGGCAGTTTGATATTGGATTCCACACTGCGCCAGGGCAATAACGCCGAGTCCTGGAACGCGATCCCGAATCCGTGCCGCCGCCGCAGTTCCGCCGGTGTCGCACCGTCGATGCTCGCCGCACCCGCGGTGGGTGTCTCGAGTCCGGCCAGGATCCTGAGCACCGTCGACTTTCCGCACCCCGAAGGGCCCAACAGGGAAGCGAATGCGCCCTGCTCGGTGTGCAGGTCGACCGAATCCAGCGCCGACACCGTGCGCCGTCCCGCTCGAAACGTCTTGCTCAGGCCGCTGATGTGAATCCCGGTGCCCGCGGCTTGCTTGTTCATGCGGCCACCCTAGGAGCGGTCGGTTGCGCTGATATTGCGAATCGGCACACCATATTTCGGCCGCATTACGGTGCTGTTCCATCGCGCCTCGCCGTTGCGGGTGACAGCACACCGATCGACGAGCCGCGGCCTCCCGGGGCCGACCCGCACCAGGGGAAACGTGTGCGGCACCATACGGATCGGCTCAGCGATCGGTCTGTTCGTAGGCTGTCGCCGCGCGCAGCACGGAGGCATCGGCGAGGTGTCGTCCGATGAGCTGGATGCCGATGGGCAGGCCCGCGGCGGTCGTGCCCGCGGGGAGGCTGATCGCGGGTTGGCCGGTGAGGTTGGCTATCGGAGTGAAGCCCTGCCAGGCGGTCGCCGATACCGCCCGGCCGTCGATTTCGGTGGGGCCCTCGATGCCGAGCGGGAAGGCGGGGACGGCCGCGGTGGGCGTGAGCAGCAGGTCGAAGCGGCTCATGATCCGGGCCATCCGGTTGACCACGGACTTGCGCATCAGGTTCGCCTGGGTGAAATCCTCTGCGGTCCAGTCGGTTTCCAGCATGGCCACCAGGTGCGGGGACATCCGCTCCCGGAACTCGGGCAGCAGCGCGCGCATGCCCACCAGATCGGTCTCGGCCATGATCAGTGCCGTGAAGTGCTGCGCGGGATCCTCCCAGTCCGGCACGAATTCGGTTACCACACAGCCGAGTTCGGATTCGAATGCGGCGGCGGCGCGGTCCGCCGCCGCGCGCACCTCCGGATCGACGGTGAGGTAGCCGAAGTCGGCGCTGTAGCCGATGCGGATGCCGCGGATGTCCGGATCGTGGACGGCGGCCTGCCAGTCGAGGTCACCTGCGGGCAGCGTGTGCCGGTCGCGTGGATCTGGCCCGGCCAGCACGGTCATCGCCAGGGCGATGTCCGGCACGGTGCGCGCGATGGGACCGATGTGTTCGATGCTCTCCCATCCCGAGACGCCCGGATAGCGCTCGTCCCGGCAGCCCGGATACACCGGCACTCGTCCCATCGACGGTTTGAACCCGACCGTTCCGGTGAGCGCTGCCGGGATGCGGATCGAGCCGCCGCCGTCGCTGCCGAGGGCGAACGGAACCATGCCCGCCGCCACCGCGGACGCCGATCCGGCGCTGGACCCACCGGGGGTGCGCGTGGGATCCCACGGGTTGCGAGTGGTCGGGAACAACGGATTGGCTCCCGTTGCGCTGTAACCGAATTCGCTGGCATTGGTCTTGCCCAAGCTGATCGCACCGGCGTCGTCCAGCCGCTCGACGCAGACGTCGTCCTGCTCGGGGACGAAATCGGCGTACACCACCGAACCCGAGGTGGTGCGAATTCCCTTGGTGCAGATCAGATCCTTCACCGCGTACGGGATCCCCGCCAGCGGCCCGGCCGTTCCGGCGCGCAGTTCTCGCTCGGACTGCCGGGCCCGCTCTCGGGCGATCTCGGGAGTGGGAGTGCAGAAGGCGTGCAATTGCGAGTCGGCCTCCGCGACGCGCGCCAGAGCGTCCTCGACGATCTCGACCGGGGACAGTGCACCGGTGGCGAGTCCGCGTGCCAGTTCGGTGGCGCTCGGCTGCGTTGTTCGCGTATCGATCATGCCTGTGCCACCTGGGTTTCGGTGACCAGCGCGGCGACGGTTCGGGGCCGCCGCAGCTTCTCCATCGCGGCGTACACCAGTCCGGCGGCCACGATGCCGATCACGGCGTCGACCGAGCCCGGCACCAGATAGTGCGCCACGGTGGCGACCGCGGCGCCCAGTGCCCACGCGGCGAAGGCGGTGGGGCGGAACGACTCTCGCCCGATCGCGCGGCGCAGCACCAATTGGTCGACGATCAGGACCGCACCGATCGGCGGTACGAAGATGCCGAGCAGATTGAGCCAGTCCAGGAAATGGCTCCACACCCCGGTGAGTGCGGTGACCAGGCCGACCACGCCGAGGATCACCGCGACCGGCCGCATCCCGAGGCGGGTGATGCCGGACCACCCCAGCGCCCCGTTGTACAGGCAGTGCGAGGCCACCGAGCCGAGGTTGATGTACACGAACGCGACCGCGATGCCGGTCAGCAGCGGGCCGTGCCCGGTCAGCAGTCCGAGGAAGCCGCCACCGTCGGTGGCGGGATGCGCCGATCCGCCGACCGCGACCACCAGACCGCCGATGGCGTAGGCGATGAAGTTCGAGATCGGGAAGGCCCAGAAAGTGGCCCCGACCGCGGCCCGGCCGTTCTTCGCCCAGCGGGTGAAATCGGCTGTCATGGTGCCGGAGTCGGCGAATCCGGCCACGACGATGCTGACCGCGGCGCCGAACGACAGCGCGGTCCCGCCACCGTGGTAGCCGAGCACCTGGTGCACGGTCAGCCCGTTGCCGGCCGCCCCGAACCACAGTGCCACGGCGGCCAGCACGACGAACAGCGGCGCCGCGATCATCCCGAGCCAGGACAGCGCCCGGATGCCCACGATGGTCACCAGGGTGTACAGCACACAGCCGGCCGCGGCGGCCAGCAGTGCGGGCCAGCCCGGCGCATCGCGCAGAGTCGTTCCGGTGAGCCCGATCTGGAAGGAGAACCAGCCGATGACGACGGTCGCGAGGAAAGCCGCGGCGATCCGGCGGCCGGTACTGCCGAAGGTGGCCGCGGCCTGCAACGAGAAGCTCTTGCCGGTGCGTCCGGCGATGTAGCTCAGCGCGCCGACGTAGCCGAACAGGATGAGGTTGCCCAGCAGCAGCGCGGACAGGCCCGCGATGACGCCGAGGTTGTAGACGATCACGCCGCCGAAGACCGCGTTGCCCAGGTTCATCGGGAAGCCGAACCACACCGCGGCGATGGACAGCGTGCTGCGGCGGGCGGTGTGGGGAACGGGTTCGTGCTCGTATTCCTCGGCCAGTTCGAGGTGCGGCTCGTGGGAGTTTGCGGACATGACTGCTCCAGCGGAAGAGAGGGGACGCCTCGGGCCTCTTTGGTATTCCAAATAGCCGGACAGCACTGAGATTCGGGGGCGTCGCGCCGGATGTCAACCGGTTCTCCCGCCGGTTTCCTCGTCGCAAAAATTTCCCTCTACCTGTGCTTATGGCTTCGTTGGGCGAACTGTGCAAGCAATTTGGAATACCAAACTTAACGTGCCGTTTTCCGGGGAAACAGAGTGAGAACCTGCCTGTAACAGGTGCGGCGATTTGGCATACCAAACTCGGTGCGAAGGTCCGGTTCAACGTATGGAGGAGTGACACGTGTACCGAGTCGGAATGATCGTCCCCTCGTCGAACACCTGCCTGGAGCCGACGACGTCGCGGATGCTGTCCGAGATCGACCGGGTGTCAGTACATTTCGCTCGCGTGCCGGTCACCCGGATCGGACTCGACCCCGCCGCCGACAGGCAGTTCGCCACCGAACCGATGCTGGCGGCCGCGCGGTCGCTGGCCGACGCCGGCGTGGACATCATCGCCTGGAACGGCACCGCGGGATCGTGGCTGGGAATAGACCACGACCGCGCACTGTGTGCCACGCTCGCGGAGGCGACCGGAATCGAGGTCACCACATCGACTCTGGCGCTGCTGGAAGCCTGCCGCGCCTACGGCGTCACCCGCCTCGGGCTCGTCGTGCCGTATACGACCGAGGTGACCGAACGTATTCGCGCGGTGTATCGGGATGCGGGAATCGATTGTGTCGCACAGGAACATCTCGGTCTGACCGACAACGCGGCGTTCGCCGAGGTGCCGGAGGCTCGGGTGCGGCGGATGGTGACCGCGGCGGGGACCGGTGGCGCGCACGCGGTCGCGGTGGTGTGCACGAACGTCTTCGGGGCCGCGGTGGCCGCGGGCGCCGAGGCCGAGTTGGGTATTCCGGTCTTCGACAGCGTCACCGCGACGCTCTGGCGGACCCTGCGGGCCACCGGGGCGAGGGTGCCCGGCTGGGGGGAGCTGCTGTGGGCGGGCAACGTGCGCAATGAATTTCAGCGCACGGCCGAGGCGCTACTGGATGCGACCGGAGCAGACCGAACCACCTTGCGCATCGATCTGCCCGAACTGGGGTTGCAGGTCGATCTCACCGCTGCCGAGGCGTTGCGTGACGGGGTGCGTTCGATCCGGCGGGACGCCTCGCTCGACCAGCGTCGGCTGAACACCGTCGAGTGGCTGGAAGAACATCGGGAGCTGTTGGTGCAGACCAACTTCCGTGACGATCCGCTGCCGCCGATCGCACTGCGCGAGGTCTACGGCGTGCGGGCGCAGATGCTCGGCCCGGTCGTGCGCGGCGAGGCCATGGCGGGATGGCTGTCGGTGCACAGTCTGCGCGAACGGGAGTGGGGCGAGGCGGACCGCAAATCCTTGCACGTCGCGGTGGACGCGATTGCGCAGATCCTGGACGACGCCGAGATCGCCACGCGCTCACTGCATCCGGTCGTCGCCGAATAGCAGGTTCAAGGCGATGGCACGGTTCTCCCGCACATGGCGCAACGCGTGGTCGGCGGCGATCTGCGCATCGCCCGAGGCGATCGCCTCGTACAACGCCCGATGCTCGCACCACAACTGGCCCGGGTCGTCGGTCTGCTGGAACAGCCACCGCAGCCGCCCCTCGAGCGGCCGCAGCAGGTCGGCCAACAGCCGATTCCCGGCCATATCGATGATGTGCCGGTGGAATTCGGCGTTGGCCCGGCTGATCCGGTCGGGATGGCCGGACAGGGTCGCCCGCCGCGCCTTCTCGACCAGGCGCGCCAGCGTGCGCAGGTCGCCGGCGTCGGCGCGTAGCGTGGCCTCGCGGGCCGCGTATGTCTCCAGCGCCTCGCGGACGCCGAACAATTCCTCGACATCGCGCTGCGAAATCCGTTTCACCACGATCTTGCGCGGGGACAGCACCTCCACGAAACCCTCGGTGATCAGGGTCTGGATCGCCTCCCGGACGGGAATCCGGGAGACCCCGAACTGCTCGGCGAGATCGCGTTCCACGAGCCGGTGCCCAGGCTCGAACTGTCCGGCGATGATCCGATCCCGCAGCTGTTCGCAGACCTCGTCGCGCAGTCGCGTCCATTCGAGGACGGTCGCGGTCTGCTCTGTCGTCACTGGATTGATCACCTCATCCGTCGAATCTCGGTATCGCCCTGTTGTGTCGGGATTGCGGTATACCAAAGTGATTCCACACTACCGGGTCGCTCGCGGTCAGGCGGCTTCGGCGATCGTGAGCAGTGCTCCCGGGTAGGTCCTCACCGGTCCTGACCATGTTAATCCCTGATTAAGGTATACCAAGCAATCTTGACGCGGGGCGCCCTGCTGGGCACTCTTTGGTATACCAAACTGATTCCGACGGGAGGCTATCGTGCAACGAGTGCGCAGAACCGGGCCGCCGCCCGGGAACGGGGTGACGCTGTGATCGAGGGACGCATACCGGATCTCGTTGTCGCCCATGCTCTCGCCGTCGACGCGACTCGTGCGCGACCCGCGCACATAGTCGTCCATCGCGGCCGGATCGCAGCGGTCCTCGACGCCACGGAGCCGGTCCCGGCGGCCACCCGGGTCATCGAGGCGGCGGGCCGCGTCGTCATCCCGGGCGGTGTCGACGGACATTGTCACGTAGCTCAGATCACCGGCCGCTACCGCACTCTCGACGACTATGCGCTCACCTCCCGTGCCGCGCTGTGGGGCGGCACCACCACGATCATGGACTTCGGTATCCCTCGTGACGGCACCGAAACCCCGCTCGCCGCGGCTCGCAACAAGCTGGAACTGGCCCGGCAGGCCCGCTGCGATGTCGCCTTGCACGCGTGCGTGATCGCCTGGGACCCAACCGTTCCCGACCAACTGGCGGAACTGGCTGATCTCGGCATCCGATCGGTCAAGGTGTACACGACCAATCGCGGGACGACGATGGCCGACGACGACACCGTCCTGAAGGTCATGCGGGAGATGGTCCGGCTGGATGGCCTGACCTACGTCCATGCCGAGCACGACGCGATGATCGTGGACTGCACCGAGCACCACGCCGCCGCGGGGGAGGCGGGAATCCGGCATCTGCACCGGACCCGCCCGGAACTCGCCGAGGAGACATCGGTGCGCGAGGTGCTCGCAATGGCCGAATATGTCGGTGCAGCAGTGTATTTCGTGCATCAGTCTACTCCCGGCGCGGTCGATCTGGTCGGCGCGGCGCGGGCCGCCGGGCTCGATGTGCACTCCGAGACCTGCCCGCACTACCTGGCGCTCGACGAACGCGTCTACTCCGCCGAATTCCCGGAGTGGTTCGCCTGCTGCCCGCCGATGCGCTCGCCGGAAACCGTTGCGGCGCTGCGTGAACGGTTCGCCGCCCGAGCGATCGATACGATCGCCAGCGATCACTCCTGCTACGACCTGACGCAGAAGCGCGAGCGCCGCGACGATATCCGCCAGATGCCACACGGCCTGCCCGGAGTCGAGACGCGGATGCCGGTCACGTTCACGATGTTGTCGGACGCATTGGGCGCGCCCTCGGATCCCGCCGTGCTCCAGCGATTCGTGGAGGTCTTCGCCGCGGCCCCGGCCCGAATCAACGGGTTGCCGGGCAAAGGGGCCATCGCCGTCGGCTACGACGCCGACCTCGTCGTCTTCGACCCGGACCGGACTCGTGCGGTCGTCGCATCGGATCTGCACATGGGCACGGACTTCTCACCGTTCGACGGGCAGGAGTTGCGCGGATGGCCGCAGATCGTCATCGCGCGCGGTCGAGTCGTGCTCGACAACAACGGATTCCATGATCCCGGACCGACCGGCCAATTCGTGCGACGCCGCGGATACCGGGCAGCCGACAATGACGCCGGATCGTCGGAACTCGTGTCTACGTTCCGGCGAGAATCTGGAAACCCGCTGGTGTGGGTGCCGTAGTGCCGGTGAGGTAATCGGTGGCGCCCGAGAAGTACTGACCGGCCCACCTGACGGTCAATTCTCGCAGGGGCGACGTATTACCTGGTTGTGGTGTGCCGCAGAACAATTCGGCCAGAGGATCAGTGGTGCCGCCTTCGGCGTCGGTGTGCTCGCCGGTGGTGAGGCGGACGCCGAGCACAGGGCGATGCAGGTAGATTTGCAGGGCGGTGGTGCCGCTGCCGAAGTTGTTGGAGGGTCCCGGCGGACCGGAGACGCTGAGAATCGGGAGTTCGGTGGAAGCCAGATCGGCAAGGGCGGTGTCGGTGTTCGCGCCGAGCAGGGATTTCACCGGGTCCAGCAGAATCAGGCCACGCAGATTCGCCCACGTGCTCGGATAGCTGGTGTGCAGGCGGTGAGCGACGTATTCGACCGCCTCGCCCCCGGCCGAATGACCGATGAAGACGAACTGCTGCGGGAGTGCGGGCGGGGTGATTCCGGCGCGTTGGGCGGCGGCGTCGAGCGCGGTGGCCAGACGGTGAGGTAGGCGGCGCAGATGTCCACGACCAGTACGGCAGGATGCTCACCGGCGCCCAGGCGGGCGGCGAAGCCGTGGCGGCGGTAGTCCTCGGCCAGATCCGACATGTGACATCCCCTCGGCCGCGCCGTTCTCGAATGGATACAATGTATCCCTCGGCGAAACAGTGGGCAAGATCGCGGATGTCTTTCCGCACGGGATCACCCGACCGGCTCGGGTGACCGCCGAAAGCGGCTGCGGCGCATGACCTACCAGGTGTTGATGTGGCCGGGGGACCACATGCCGCTGTGCGTCTCACGGGTGACCGCCGGAACCGCGGGGACCGCGGACGGGTCGATCGGGTTCAGGCGTTGTAGCTCGCCCCAATCCTGATCCCAGTTGTCCTCGAGGTAGGTGGCCAGAGTTCTGGAACGCAGCAATTGCTGGCTCCAGCCCAGCGGGCCGCCGCCGACATGGCTCTCCCACATGGTGGTGTCGTTGGCGCCCAATCGGTTGGGCAGGATGCGCCAGCCCGGCACCTGCGCGATGCCGTCCTTGTGGTCGAACGGACGCTGACACGGGAACTGCAGGCCCACAGCCCAATCCAGCAGCACCGGCCGGGTGGACCCGACCACGGTCTGCAGGGTCTGCGTGCGCGGGATGCGCGGCGGCGTCAGTGCCACCCACCGTTGCGGATCGAGGTTGTGATCCTTGGCCACGATGCGGATCACGTTCGCCTGCGCGGGAATCCGGTCCAGCGGCACCCGCAGATTGCGCCAGGACGGAGCCGGGCCGATGTCGATCGGGGTGAGTTTGCCCAGCGGGCGGGCGTTCGTCGCGGAATCGGTGGTGCCGTATTCGATCTGCACCGGCTCACCGCCGACGTTCCGGCCGTCGGGGCCGACCGCCTGGATCCGCCCGGCCGCCGCGATCGAGATGATGTCGCTGTGGTCGTGCTGAGCGGGCAGCCGGTACCAGCCGGTGACGAGGTCGGCCGGTTCCGTCTGATCGTAGGTGCCGAGTTCGGGCGTGGTCGCCGGATCGAGGCCGTAAGGCAGTGGGGCGCCACCGGTCTGGGTGCCGGTGTCGCCGTTCCTGCTGTCCGTGCCGGACTTCTTGTCGAAGGCTTTGGCGATGCTGGTCGACTCGCCCTTCTCGTCCGGGGAGGTGATGTCGCCGACCCCGTTCGGTATGAATCCTCGTGCGCCCGTGGTGAATGCGGCGAACTGGTCGCCGATCAGCGGCTGCATCATCGATGCGTTGGGATCGGGCTCGACCAGCACCTTGTTGGCCAGTGCGCACGGATTGCCCAGTGCGGCGTGGAAATTCGAGGAGGCCAGCGAGAAGCCCGGGTGCTGCGCCACCGCGCCCGCGGCGAACGAGGCGACCTGGAACACCACCAGGATCGCCGCGGCCGCGGTCAACGGCGGGAACTTCGCCAGCCGCCAGGCGCGCGGTGAGACTCGGTGCGGTGTACCGGGTTTGGGTGCCCGCACATGCCACCAGATCGCCAGCAGCAGGCACAGCGCGGCGATCGCCAGGAATATCGTGCTGAAATCGGTGCCGTGCACGGACGGTGACCGGTCCCACCACGGGATGCCGAAGCTCGACACCCACCACCACTCGTTGACACTGGTGAAGATCTGCGCCAGCGCCAGTGACACCACCGCGGCGAACAACGCCCGGTTGCGCGGCGAGCGCATCACCCGCGGTCCCACCGCGACCGCCGCGAGTACCGCCACCGATCCGGCCAACCCGGCGTACACCCCGTTGTGGTGGGTGAATTTCGTCGGGCAGACCGCCATCAGCACCATCGCCCCGAGCGTCACGCCGAGCAGACGCCGCGCCGGTCCGGCCGCGGTGAACGGGATGCGGCCGCCCTTGCGCAGCAGGACCAGGACGCAGACCAGCAGACCCAGCCACATGGCGACCATGCCGAACCGGCGCGCGATCGAGCCGTCGGCCGAGGGCATGAACAGCCACTGGTAGTTGAGGTATTCGTTGTACCAGGGGTCCGACGGGCCGACGATATTGTGCACACGCTGCATCTCGCTCATCGCTGCGAGCGGTTCGACGGCGAAAGCGAAGGCCAGCACCAGCATTCCGGACGCGAGCAGCGGAGCCAGCAGCGCGCCGTACGCCCGGATCCAGGCAGTCCACGACACCCGGGCCCCGGCGCGGGCGCCGGCCAGTTCACGAGCTCTCGGTATGCCGAACGCCACCGCCGAACGCAGTCCGGCCAGCAGCGGCGCCAGACAGATCACCCCCGAGGGCGCGGCGGTGAAACTGAACGCGCCGACCAGAATCGCCGCCGCGTACGGCAGCAACCGGTGCGTCGCGATGGCGCGCTCGACCAGGCACCAGGTGAGCAGGACGCAGACCGCGACCACCGGTTCGGGCCGCAGTCCGTTGTTGTAGGGCAGCCACACGGCCAGGAAGCCCAGCGCGCCGGTCCACACCGCCACCTTGTCGTGGCGTACGGCCGCTCCCAGGCGCGGAATCACCTCCCGGCTCAGCGCCAGCCAGGTGACCACGGCCGCCAGCAGTGTCGGCAGTCGCATCCACGGACTCGCGACGCTGATCTCCGACATGTGCGCGATGATGTCGTACGGCGGTGTCCCGACCGGGTTCTCCGGCACGCCGAAGAACCGGAAGTAGTTGGCCATATAACCGGACACCAGTGATGTGCGCGCCATCCCGAACTGGTAGCCGTCGTCGGAGGTGGTGGCGCCGATGAAGTGCCACACCAGCAGCGTCCCCAGCACGACGACGTCGACGCCGGTGACCCGCCACCATCGCTGTGGCAGCAGCCGCCGCAAACCCCGGCCGTCCCTTCGATCGATCCGGTACAGCGCCACCAGCGCGATCAACGTGAACACCACGGCCAGCACCTCGGCCGCCCGCTTGAGGAAGGTGGGCGTCACCGAGAACCGGCTGTCCACCTGCGCGACGACCGCGGCTCCGTCGGGTGTGGGCAGATCGCTGAAGATGCCGACCACCTGCGGACGCCAGTCTCCGGGCGGCAGCGTGGTCGCGTCGACATCCGATCCGTGGACGGTGATCCTGGTCGAGGACATGTCGGCATGCACGGTCAGGGTGCCGCGGCCGATCGCATCGACCGGCACGTTCAGCAGCGACTGGTTGCGCAACACCACCTCGAGCTGTGCGGGTTTGCCGTCCTGTGCGGGCCGCACGCGCGCGACGAACCCGTACTTCTCCAACTGCGGCGCGCCGTCGGGCAGGGTCGAGGCCAGTACGCCACCGTGCTCACTCAGCTGCGCCATCGAGCGGCCCGGGATGGTCGCGTCGAAGGTCAGCGGCGCATAGGTGACCAGCGGTGCGTTGATACTGCGGGCCGAATCCTGTTGCGGCCACGACAGCGTCGTGTGATCCACCTGTACCGGCAGCAGCGGCACCGCGACGGCGCACAACGCGCCGAGCAGTCCGGCGATGAGGGCGACCGATTTGGCCCACTTGCCGTGCAAGCCACCCGCGATACGGGTTTCCGCACCCGCGGCATGCGTCCTGTCCGCCCTTGTCATCGTGTCGACCACGGCCGCCGATGCTAGTGTGACGCTTCCGTTACCCGCGATTTCGCCCACTGTTTCTCAGTCTGTGCTCAGGGACGGCGGCTCGATCTCGTCGGCGGTTCGGGGCCGCCGAGTGCGTTTGCCGAAAAGCCTCACCGTCTCGGGCCTGAACATCATGCTGACTGCGAGGACATCGAACCGGACCGCCATCACCAAGGCGAACCCGAATGGCTTCGGCCCGAGGACACCGGCGGTAATGAACCGGCGCACACTGCGACCGCGGTCGCCGCCGCGACGGTGACGCGGCGGGCGGTATGTCCGATTCCCCCGGTGATTGCCACAGCATTGCTGAAAGCCTCATGCCGCCGGAATCGTCACACTCGCCCCGTCGGACGCGCATCGAAGATCCGGCTCGCGACATCCTCCGGGTGCGGCATCTCGGCGATCGCCTCGGCGAGGCGCCGGGCCCCGGCGCGGTAGCGGTCGTCACCGAGCAGAGTCGACAGGGCCGGGCCCGCCTGCTCCGGTGTCTCGATCAGGACGGCGGACTCGTGCGCGACGGCCCGAGCGGCGTTGGCGGGCTGATCGGCGATCTGCGGCAGCAGGATGCTCGGCGTGCCGTTCGCCAGCGTGGCCAGCAGCGTGCCACTGCCCGCCGCGCCCACGACGAGATCGATCTCCGGGAGAACCTCGGCCAGCGGCGCGAAGCCGATCGCGTGCACGTGCGGCCGCTCGACCACGGCGTCGGGGGTGGTGGTGACCAGCACCTCCGCACCAGCCTCGACCAGGGATTGCGCCAAGGCGTCGAACAGTTCACGGTCGCCGACGCTGGTACCGGTCGTCACCAGCACACGCGGCCGATCACCCGCGGGCGGCAGGGTGAGTCCGGTGGTCAGCCCCGGGACGGCATCGCGATGAGCGACCGGGCGGATATCCATCCGAACGATCTCGTGCATGATCCGGAACAGCTGGAACGGATCGGTCGCGCCGACCATCAGATCATCGTCGGCGTAGAAGCGGGAGTTGAAGTCGAACGCGCGCAGTTTGCCCTGGGCGATCAGGAACGCGACGATGAATTCGATATTCGTGTGCGGCGCATGGTGTCCCGTGTCGACCACCACCTTCGCCTTCGGACCCAGCCGGAGGGTGTGCGCGTACGCGGTGCCCCAGTCGGGCACGTCGGTGGCGTAGAAGGCCGGTTCGAACAGCTTGTACTCCAGCAGGATTCGCTGCTCACCGGTCAATGCGGCGTAGACCTCGTCCAGCGCGTCGGCGAGACGGCGCTGCCGATCGGTGAGATCGTCCCGGCCCGGATAGTTGATCCCGTCCGCGAACCACAGCTTGAGCTCCCGCGACCCCGTCGCGTCCATGATCCGCAGGCAGTCCTTCAGATGGTCGATCGCCTTGCGCCGCACGGCCGGGTCCGGGTGGCAGACGCTGCCGAGCCGGTAGTCGTCGTCCTGGAAGGTGTTCGAGTTGATCACGCCGATCGAAACACCCAGCGCGGCAGCGTGTTCGGCGAGCTTGCCGTAATCGTCCACGGTGTCCCACGGAATGTGCAGGGAGACCAGTGCTGGAGCTGCGGCCGGATCGGGTCGAGGACTACCTCGCCGCACACACGACGGTCTGGCCGGAGATGCTCGACGCGCTACGCGAGGCCGGCTGGTCCAACTACTCGCTGTTCCTGCGACCGCAGGACGGTCTGGTGATCGGTTATCTGGAGACCGCCGACTTCGCCCGCGCGAGCGCCGCGATGGCCACGAGCGAGGTCAACACCCGCTGGCAGCAAACGATGGCCGAATGCTTCCGAGCACCCGACGGTGTGCCGGTCGACGCCTCGATGCGGCAGCTCAGTGAGTACTTCCACCTGGACTGATCCGCTACCCGACCCCGTTCACCGGCCCGGGTGTCGCCGCTCGGCGACCTTCCGGCACCATCAGCAACAGAGGAATCATGAAGTTTGGCGCACGCTCCACGACGGGCTGGCGGGCCACCATCTCCGTCGCCATGTCCAATTACCTCGAGGCCGGATCAATCATCGCGATCGCGACGAGTCTCACCTTCTGGCAGCACGCCTACGGGCTGAGCAATCTGGCCGTGGGTCTGCTGGCGGCATTCAGCGCGAACGCGTTCGGCGCGGCGATCGGCGCGGGCCTGGGTGGTCCGCTGTGTGATCGCTTCGGGCGCAAGGCGATCTACACCTACGACCTGCTCGTCTACATGGTCGGCGTGCTGATCGCGGCCTGCGCGGTCGATTTCGGGATGCTGCTGGCGGGTTTCCTGATCACCGGGATCGCGGTGGGCGCGGGCGTGCCGGCCTCGTGGACCTACATCGCCGAACACGCCCCGACCGCCGCGCGGGCGAGGCACGTCGGCACCGCGCAGCTGGCCTGGTCGCTCGGCCCGCTGATCGGCTTCGCGCTGGCCGCGGGCCTGGCTCCGCTCGGACTGGCCGGTTCGCGGCTGATCTTCCTGCACCTGTTCGTGGTGGCCGCGGTGGTGTGGTGGATCCGGCAGGGCCTGGCCGAATCGCAGATCTGGACCGAGGACGCCCGACGCGGCGATCAACCGTCCTCGGTAGGCGATCGCGGACTGCGCGGGCTGTTCTCGCGGCGGGTCGACATCACCGCGCTGCTGATGCTGATGGGCGTCTACGGAATCTGGAACACCGTGGCCGGGCAGGCGGGCATCTTCATGCCCCGGGTGTACGACAGTGCCGGGGTGCGCAGCGCGGTGCAGCAGGATCTGCTGCAGGTGCAGGTGTGGGGATGTACCGTGCTGGCAACGTATTTCGGCTTCATGGCGTTCGCCGACCGCATCTCGCAGCGGGTGCTGTATCCGGTGGGCGCGGCACTGGGTGTGCTGGCGTGGTGCGTGCTGGTGTTCTTCACCTCCGCGGGCATGCCGACCCTGTTGACGTTCGCCGTGCTCTGGGGCATCTCCAGCGGGATCGGCGCACAGGCGTTCTACAGCCTGTGGACCAGCGAACTGTTCGCCACGTCGTATCGCGCCAGCGCGCAGGGCTTCATGTTCTTCGTGGTGCGTGCGGCGACCGGCCTGCTCAGCTACTTCTTCCCGACCATGCTGGCCGCCACCGGCCTGACCTCGGTCGGACTGCTGCTGATCGGGTTGCTGGCCCTGGCTCTGCTGATCGGCACCGTCTGGGCTCCGCGCACCCGGAACAAGACGTTGCGCGAGATCGAACTCGAACGGTACGGGCGGACCACCGATTCGGGCGACCCGGTGCCGGTGCACGGCTGACGCGCCGGGCCGCGGCCGGGCGGAATGCCCGGCCGCGGCGATTATGCTCGCATCGTCACGGGAAGGACACACCATGGCGGTGAGCATCAAGGAGGTGGCCCGGCGCGCCGGAGTGTCGCTGGGCACGGTCAGCAATGTGCTCAACCGGCCCGACCAGGTCTCCGAGGCCACCCGCGAGCGGGTGCGCCGGGCCATCGCCGAAACCGGTTATGTGCGGAACGATTCCGCGCGGCAACTTCGTGAGGGGAGTAGCCGCACATTGGCCATGGTGGTGCTGGACATGGCCAACCCGTTCTTCACCGACGTCGCGCACGGTGCGGAGGAGGAGGCCGCGGGGCACGGCGCGATGCTCGTCATCTGCAACAGCGGCGACGATCCGCGGCGCGAGGAACGTCATCTGGAACAGATCGCCCAGCAGCGGATGCGCGGGGTGCTGATCACCCCGGCGGACGGTGACGGCGAGCAGGCCCTGCGCACGCTCGCGGCCCAGGGCGTTCCCGCTGTGCTGGTCGACCGGCACAGCGACCGGCCGGACCGCTGCTCGGTCTCGGTCGACGACGTCCTGGGCGGGCGGCTGGCCGCCGAACATCTGCTCGGCGCGGGGCACACCCGGATCGGATTCGTCGGTGGCCCGCAGGCGGTGACCCAGGTGAGCGAACGTCGTCGGGGCGCGGCCGAGGCGATCGCCGCGGCGGATGCCCGGCTCTACGATATCGCCACCGCCGCAATGACTTTCGAGGTGGGACGGGATGCTGCCGCCGCCCTGCTGGACAGTACCGACCGCCCGACCGCGGTGTTCTGCGCCAACGACCTGCTCGCCCTGGGCGTCCTGCAGACGTTGACCATGCGCGGTCTGGCGGTTCCCGACGACATGGCGGTCATCGGCTACGACGACATCGATTTCGCCGCCGCGGCCGCGGTCCCGCTCTCCTCGATCCGTCAGCCCCGCGAAGAACTGGGCCGCGCCGCCGCGCGCCTGCTGCTCGAGGAGGCCGCGGGGGACGGCACGCACCGGCATCAGCACGTCGTGTTCGTACCGGAACTGGTCGCACGACGCTCGACCGTGGCCTGACGCCGGTCCGAGGCGCGGTGGGGAACCTACTCGCTGTCCTGCCGGGCGAAGCGCTCCCGAATATCGGGACGTTCGCGCAGATGCGCGGGATACCCGGGGCCCATCCGCAGGCGGGAATCATCGATCGTCATCGGTTCGCCGCAGTGCTCGCAGACGACCTTGACCTGGGTGTCGTGACCGCATGCGGTGTGGTGCACGGTGATCGGCGCCCCTTCCGCACCGGCCAGCCAGCGATCGCCCCAGCGGTTGATCGTCAGCAGCACGCTCCAGAAGTCCGCGCCCTTCTCGGTGAGTACGTATTCGTACCAGACGGGCTCGGTGTGGTACGGGCGCTTGTCGAGCAGGCCCTCGTCCACCAGACGGCGCAGCCGGTCGCTGAGGGTGTTGCGGGCGATGCCCAGCTGTTGCTGGAAGTCGTCGAAGCGCCGGATTCCGTAGAACGCCTCACGCAACACCAGTGGTGTCCACCGGTCGCCGAGCAGATCCATCGTCCGGGCGATCGAGCACGGCCAACGTGCGAACGACGTGCGCTTCATCCTGCGAGGATACCGGTTTCATCATGAGACCCCGCAGCTGACGAGCGGTCCGAACGGCGGGTGCGCGGCCGGGGGAGCGGCTCGGGCATCCGGCGGGACGATCAGGCTGCGGACCTGGCGTTTCGGGTATCACTCGATGCCGAATCGGTGTTCGACGGGTATCGTCCGCGCGGCATAACCTCCTGTGACACCCACCGACGGGTGACCCGGACCACAACCGTGGCCGGGGATGCAGGAGGACGAGAATGCTGAAACCGGAATCCGGAGACCTCGCCGCGGCGGGCCCGGTCACACCCGCGGGCGCGCAACGGTCGCGGCGGATCCCCACCCGGTTCGTCGTACTGGGACTGTTGTTCGTCATCACGGTCGTCAACTACGCCGACCGCAGTTCGCTGTCGATCACCGGTACCAGCGTGCGCGAGAGCCTGGGCTTCTCCGCGGTCCAGCTCGGCTACATCTTCTCGGCGTTCAGCTGGGCGTACGTGGTCGCGCAGCTGCCCGGCGGGATGCTGCTGGACCGGTTCGGCGCGCGTCGGGTGTACGCGTGCAGCCTGGCGCTGTGGACGCTGGCGACCGCGGCCACCAGTCTGGTCGGGCTGATCAACACGCGCGTGGTGGTGGCGCTGGTCGTGATGTTCGCGCTGCGACTGCTGCTGGGCGTCTTCGAATCCCCGGCCTTCCCGGCGAACGCCCGCGTCGCGACGATCTGGTTCCCGACCGCCGAACGCGGTCAGGCCACCGCGGTGTTCAACTCCGGACAGTATTTCGCCACCGTGCTGTTCGCGCCCGTCATGGCTTGGATCACCCACGAATTCGGCTGGCGCTGGGTGTTCGTCCTGCTCGGCGCGCTCGGGCTGGCCATCGCGATCCTGTGGTGGGGCTGGATGTACCCGCCGCGCGAACACGGCCGGGTCTCGCCGAGCGAACTCGACACGATGAGCAGCGGCGGCGCGCTGGTGGACATGGATTCGACTCCCTCGACGGCCGCGCGGACCCGCATCGACCGGCGCATGCTCGGCCGCGTCCTGTCGATGCGTCCGCTGTGGGGGATCTCGGTGTTCCAGTACGCGGTGAACTCGCTGAGCTATTTCTTCATCACCTGGTTCCCGATCTACCTCACCCAGGCCCGGCACATCTCGCTGGTGCACGCGGGATTCATCGCCGCACTGCCCGCCCTGGCCGCGTTCATCGGCGGGCTGTTCGGCGGATTCCTCTCCGATTTCCTACTGCGGCACGGGGTTTCGCTGACCCTGGCGCGCAAGGTGCCCGCCGCGGCCGGACTCCTGCTGGGTACCGTCATCGCGGTCGCGGACTTCACCGACAGCACGACCATCATCGTGCTGATCATGACCACCGCGTTCTTCGGCAAGGGGATGGGCTCGCTGGGCTGGGCCATCACCACCGATGTCGCACCGACCGAGGCCGCCAGTATCTTCAGCTCGCTGACCAACGGACTCGGCAACATCGCGGGCATCGTCACCCCGATCGTCATCGGGTACATCGTGCAGACCACCGGATCGTTCAACGTCGCGCTCTGGTTCGTCGCGGCGCACGGTGTGCTGGCGGTCGTCGCACTCGTCGGGATGGGGCCCATCCGACGGCTGAGCTTCGGCGACCGAGCCGAAGTCAGCGCGTGAGAACGGCCGTGGCGAGCGTGCGGCGCAGCCGCCACGGCAGGGCGCGGAACAGCGACGTCATCGCGGCAGCGGTGCCCGGCAGATCGTCCCGGCCGGACAGATAGGCGCGCTGCGTCGCGGTCGGCAGCGCGAAGAAGGTGTCGAAGAAGACCGGAAGATCGGCCGGCGGGAGGGCGAGCAGTGCGCGCAGTCCGGCCTCCCGGGCCAGGTGCACCGCACGCGCCGAGGCTGATCCGGTGGACGCACCCGCGACGACCGCGTCGGCGGCGGTCAGCGACGCCGCGACGCTGTAACCCGTTGCGGGGTGCAGCAATCCGCCCGCCGCGCCGAAACGTCCCGCGCCGGGTCGGCCACCCTGGAGTGGAAAACGAACCCGCTCGACCGGTTCGCTGCCGTCGAATTCTATTCCGCGGCAGCGCATCCGGGCATACAAACGGTCGCGTAGCCGAGCCGGATCCAATGCGGGGCGTCCGGCCAGGCAGGTCTCTTCCAGCAGGATCGCGGTCTCACCGAGGGGGACCGCGTAGAGGAACGAACGCGGCTCGTCGGGGGTGGTGCCGTTGTCGGTGCGCCAATCCATGAACAACGGCTCGCCCCACCGATTCCGCGGCAGGACAACGCCGTAGGCGGTCTGCTCGGCCCGGTCGGGGGAGCGGGAAACACCGCGCGCGTCGATCACCCGCCGGGCGTGCAGGACCTCACCGCCGGACAACCGCGCCGACTGCGGGATTCGTGAACGTGGCGATCGGATGATCTGCTCGACCCGATCACTCACCACGGTCGCCGCGCCGATATCGAGCGAATCCTGGAGTGCGGCAGTGTCGAAGACCGTATAGGCCCGATCGATCTCGAATCGTCGCGTACCCCACGCGACCGGCCGGGGCACCGTGGCCGCGATCGCGGCAGTGCAGATCCAGTCCGGCAACTCGTCCGCCCATGCCGCGTAGGTCTCGGTCCAGCGCCGCGTGGGCCGGGGATCCACGACGGTGACGGTGAGCCCGCGAACGATCGCGCGATGCGCCAGCGCACGCCCGGCCGGGCCGAGGCCGCAGATGAGGAGATCGGAGGTCACACCGAATATTGGATCAGAGAATCTGCGTGGCAACGTGTCACAGTGCTGCGGTAGGGTTTCCGCGCAAGCCTGGGGGGACGACCGCGACAGGGCGCTACGGCGACCCCGGGTGCGGAAGGAGGCAGCGATGACGTATCCCCCCGGCTCGGACCCCTACGGGAATCCCACGCCGCAATCGCCCGACTCGCCCGGATGGGGGCAGTCCGGCGGCTATCAGCAGACACCCGACGCCGGATGGGGACAGACCGCCAACGCGCACCCCGTCTATCAGCAGCCGCAGCCCGGCTATCAGCAATCGGCCTATCCGCCGCCCGGCGACCCGCAACAGGGTTGGCAGTCGCAGCAGCAGCCCGGCTGGTCGGCTCAGCCCGGATATCCCGGGGGATTCCCGCCGCCGCGCCGCAACAACACGGCTCTGATCGCCGGTGGCGTCGCCGGAGTGGTGGTGCTGGCGGTGATCGCCGTCGCCCTGGTCGTCGTGCTCAATCGCCATTCCGGCGACGACACGTCCGCGAGTCCGTCCAGCCCGTCGCTGGTCTCGGCCACCAGCAGCTCGTCCACGACGACCACCACGACCTCGTCGGCGGGCCCGTCCGGCGGCCGGTTCAGCTACACCGAGTACTCGCACGACTGGAATTTCACCCTGGGCGCGGTCCATCTGCATGCCGACTGGGTGGAGGGCCGGGACCATTCCAGCTGCTCCGATATCGAGAACAATGGCAAGCTGACCGGTCTGGGCTGCCAGTACGCGGCGGAGATGGTGTACAAGGCCGAGAACGGCGGCGTCATGCTCACCCAGTACGTGCTGGGCACCACCGGCACCGAGGACTCGCGCAAACTCGCGACCCAATACGCCGACGACGACCTGAGGATGCGCCCCGGCAGCTACATCGCCCATTTCGCCGTCGGCAAGTGGCAGACCAAGTCCCAGGGCAATTTCGTGGTCCTCACGGTGGTGACCGCGACCAGCGCGGTCACCGAGGACACCGCGAGCAAGTACATGCACTACATGGAGGCCGACATGGCCAGCGCGCTGTTGTTCCGCTGACCCGTCGGTACCCCTCAGAGCCCGCCGGTGGCCAGCAGACCGCCGTCGACCCGCACGACCTCACCGGTGATCCAGGCCGCTCGATCCGAGACGAGGAACGCGATCAGTGCGGCGACGTCTTCCGGATTGCCCAGGCGCTTCATCGGATACGGCGCGGCCGCGGCGTCCTCGTCCGCGGAGTAGAGCGCGTCGGCGAATTTGGTCTTGACCACCGCGGGTGCCACGGCGTTGACCCGGATACCGGGACCGAGCTGCCAGGCCAGTTCCTCGGTGAGCCGGATCAGCGCGGCTTTCGACGCGCCGTACGCGGCGATCACCCCGCTGGAGCGGATTCCGGCCACGCTGGCGACGTTGACCACCACACCGCCGTTGGCCCCCATCCACGCCCGGAACGCCTCCTGGACGTAACCGAGCGCGGCGACGACGTTGACGTCGAAGATCTTGCGGACCGCGTCCAGATCGGCCTCCATGAGCGAGCCGTAGACGGGGTTGATGCCGGTGTTGTTGATCAGGATGTCCAGCGCGCCGAATTCGGCGATCGCGGTGGCCACCGCATCCGCGCGCGCGGTTGCGTCGCCCGAATTGCCCGCCAGCGCAACGACCTTCCCGGTATGGCCGAGCGCGCGCAGTTCGGTGGCGGTTTCCTCCAGCGGTTCGGCTTTGCGGGCGGTGATCAACACGTTCGCGCCCTGGGCCAGCAATTCGGCCGCGACCGCTTTGCCGATGCCGCGGCTCGCACCGGTGACCAGCGCACTCTTACCCTTCAGGTCATCGCTCATAACTTCGCACGCTAGCCGATGACCGCGTGCGCCCGATAGGTCCGGCCCCATCGGCGAATCGCGCTCGAGGGCGCCCGGCACACCGATCGGAGTGAGGTCCCGGCGGGCCCGCCGGACGGCCGTAGTGGTGCGCGTTACGGCGGCCGATCGGCAGGGTGCGTAAAATCGGAGATTCTCGTGCGTTCTGTCGACGCACATCCGAGCTATCACCCCGTGACCGCACGACTATTTTGCCGAGGAGACTGTTGTGATCACCGCGACCGACCTGGAGGTCCGGGCCGGAATCCGCACACTGCTGACCGCGCCCGGTTCGGCGCTGCGGGTGCAGTCGGGCGACCGGATCGGGCTGGTCGGGCGCAATGGCGCCGGTAAGACGACCACGCTGCGCATCCTGGCCGGTGAGGGGGAACCCTATGCGGGCACGGTGACCAGGTCCGGCGAAATCGGTTATCTGCCACAGGATCCGCGCGAGGGCAATCTGGACGTGCTGGCCCGCGACCGGGTGCTGTCCGCCCGCGGCCTGGACGCGCTGATCCGCGATATGGAGAAGCAGCAGGCGCGCATGGCCGAGGTGGCCGACGACGCCGAACGCGAGAAGGCGGTGCGCAAGTACGGCCAGCTCGAGGACCGGTTCTCGGCCCTGGGCGGCTATGTCGCCGAGAGTGAGGCCGCCCGGATCTGCAACAGCCTGGGCCTGCCCGATCGCGTGCTGAACCAGCAGCTGCGCACCCTGTCCGGTGGTCAGCGTCGGCGCATCGAACTGGCCCGCATCCTGTTCTCCGCCTCGGACGGTTCGGGTGGCCGCAGCGACCGCACGCTGCTGCTGGACGAGCCCACCAACCACCTCGACGCCGATTCGATCACCTGGCTGCGCGGATTCCTGCAGAACCACGACGGCGGCCTGATCGTGATCTCCCACGACGTGGATCTGCTCGCCGACGTGGTGAACAAGGTCTGGTTCCTGGACGCGGTGCGCGGCGAGGCCGATCTCTACAACATGGGTTGGAAGAAGTACCTCGACGCCCGCGCCACCGACGAGCAGCGGCGGGTGAGGGAACGCGCCAATGCGGAGAAGAAGGCCGGCGCACTGCGCGCCCAGGCCGCCAAACTCGGCGCCAAGGCCACGAAAGCCGCTGCGGCACACCAGATGGCCAAGCGCGCGGACCGGCTGCTCGCGGATCTGGACGAGGTACGCGTGGCCGACAAGGTGGCCCGGATCAAATTCCCGGAGCCCGCCCCCTGCGGTCGTACCCCGCTGATGGTGACGGACCTGACGAAGCTGTACGGCTCGCTGGAGATCTTCACCGGCGTCAGCTTCGCCGTCGACCGGGGCAGCCGTGTCGTGGTGCTCGGGCTCAACGGCGCGGGTAAGACGACCATGCTGAAACTGCTGGCGGGAGTGGAGACTCCGACCGCGGGCGGGGTGGAGCCCGGCCGCGGCCTCAAGGTCGGCTATTTCGCCCAGGAGCACGACACCCTCGACGACAACGCCACGGTCTGGGAGAACATCCGGCACGCCTCGCCGGATGCGGGCGAGCAGGAACTGCGCAGCCTGCTGGGCGCGTTCATGTTCTCCGGTCCGCAGCTCGAACAGCCCGCGGGGACGCTGTCCGGCGGTGAGAAGACCCGCCTGGCCCTGGCCGGACTGGTCTCCTCCGCGGCGAATGTGCTGCTGCTGGACGAGCCCACCAACAACCTCGACCCGGTCTCGCGCGAACAGGTGCTGGACGCGCTGCGCAGTTACGCCGGCGCGGTGGTCCTGGTGACGCACGATCCCGGCGCGGCCGAGGCACTGAACCCGGAACGGGTCATCATGCTGCCCGACGGCACCGAGGACCATTGGTCGCAGGACTATCTGGAGCTGATCCAGCTGGCCTGAGCAGTACAGCTAGGACAGGCTCTCGCGGGCCTGTTCGTAGCCGCCTTCGAGAATTTCGCCGGGCCCGTAGACGGTGTGCACCACGCCGGTCTTGAAGGTTGCCGAGCGCAGCAGTGTCAGCGGCAGCGGCGTATCGGCCTCCTCGAACAGGCGCATGCCCGAGCGCATCGCGATCGGGTGCACGAGCAGGTGCAGTTCGTCGATCAGATTCGCGGACAGCAACTGTCGCACGATCGATACCGAACCGCTCAGGCCGATATCGCCGCCCGGCTCCTGCTTCAGCGCGGTCACCGACTCGATCAGATCGCCCTGCAGCACCTCGGAATTGCGCCACTGCAGGTCGATGTCGCGGCGGGTGGCCACGATCTTGCGGATGTCGCCGAAATGCCGGGCCATCTCGGCGTCCGGGCCGCCCGCGTGCTCGCGCTCGGGCCAGGCGGCGGCGAACCCCTCGTAGGTCGTGCGGCCGAACAGCATCGTGTCGGCGGTGCCCATCTGATCGCTGACCGCGGCGCCCATCTCGTCGTTGAAGTAGGGGAAGTGCCAGTTCTGCGGGTCGGCGACGACGCCGTCGAGCGCGATGAACAGTCCTGCGGTGATCCTGCGCATGGGGGGCTCCTGAAGTTCGTTCGGTGTGGTGTCGGTTGTGCAGACGGCGTACGACGCCGAAAATTGTCGCCGATGCCGATTCCGGACAATTATCGTGAGGTTGATCACATGGAAGCGTTGATCACTGCATGCTTGTAGTTCTAGCCTTGAATCAGGCTGCAGGGCGACCGGAGGAAGCCATGAGTGACAGGCCCACACAGGGGAAGTCCACGCTGGGTAAAGGGACGCGCGTGACCGGAAAGTCTCGCGACCGCTTGCAAACCCAGCTCAAGAAGCAATACGAGGCGGGGGCCAGTATCCGCTCGCTGGCACGCGAGACGGGCCGCTCGTACGGGTTCATCCACAACGTGCTGGTGGAGTCGCATGTGCAACTCCGCAGCCGTGGCGGCGCGAATCGCCGGAAGGCCGGGGCGAGCAAGTAATTCGCTCGGCGCGGCGCTCATGCTCGCGGCACGCTCGCGTCACCGAGCACGAGATACCCTGCGAGACTGCGGAATATCGGCAGGCCGGTCTTGATCTCGAGATACGCGAACTGCCCCTGGGGGTTGACCTCCAGGAAGTAGTACTCGCCGTCGGTCCCGAGGCGGATGTCCAGTACGCCGAAGGTCAGTCCGAGCGCGCCCATCACGGTGGCGATGGATTTACTCACCGTGGCGGGCAGTCGTTCGGGGGTGAAGTCGACCGAGGTGTCCAGGCGCGAATCCACCCGTCCCACACCCGATTGCGAGTCGATGCGCACGGTCCACTCGACCCCGTCGATCCAGACCACGCGCAGATCGCAGTCGGCCTCGACATAGTCCTGGAAGGTCGTGGGCGCGGAGCGGATCGTTTCCAGGCGGGTCAGGTCCGCGGGCGTGACCACCCGGGTCTCGGAGAATTCCGCGCGCCCGGTTCCGGTGCGCTTGTAGACCACCGGACCCGGCCGTGAGCCGACGAAGCTGCGTGCTTCGTCCGGATCGTTGGTGACCAGGGTTTCCGGGATGACGAATCCCGCGCGGCGTGCGGTCTCGAGTTGCACGATCTTGCGGGTCGCGGTGCGGTCGGTGCCGGGATCGTTGACCCAGACCGCCGGAATCGACCACAGCAGTCCCTGCAGGAAACCGTCGCACTCGGCCTGCCGGTAGTCGTCGTCGGCGCGGCGCACCCCGCTGGGCACCACGGCCTGATGCGGCCGCCGCCACCACACCGAGGCGACCTCATCCAGACCGCGCAGGTTGGACAGCGAGCGTGCGGTACCCGCGCGGTCGAGCCGGAAACTGCCGGTCTCGCGCGGGAAGTCGCGCATGTCGAGACGAATCGGGTTGACGCCGTGGTGCTTTCGGAGGGTCGCAGCCATCGCGTCGGCGTGCAGGTCATCTGCTTCGGTGACGATCAGCACCGACCCCGTCGCGCGGGCCATCGGAGGCGGAACCTCTCAGTCGAGGCTGTCGCAGGTCATCGCGTCGTCGCTGAGCGCGAACGAGCGAGTCTGGCTGCGAGTCATGGTGACGCCGCCGACGGCGGGATCGGTCGGCAGTTGCAGATCGCGGGCCCAGCGTTCGGTCAGGCGGGCCAGCAGATCATCGCCGCGGGCGGGAGAGTGCTGCTGCGGCAGCGTCATCGGGCGGTCGGTGAGTTCGATACGCAGCCGCCGGGTGAAGTCCGCGGTCGCACCCGGTCGGATGCGCACCTGCACCGGCCGAGCGGCCGGATCACCGTCGCCGTGCGGCATCCGGGCTCCCACCAGATCGATGCCGAGAACATCCGCCCGATCGAAGGTCCACGTGCCCTCGCTCACGCGCACACTCACCGCCCGCGTCGATTCGGCTATCAAATAGCCGGACAGTAGCGGCGCAACCTCCTGGCTATCTTGGTGCGGTCCGGGGGAGGTGGACACAGGGGGATGGACAGCGTCGGGCATGGGGCTGGTCTCCGATCTGCTCGCGGTTTGCCACGGAAGCCGAGCGTGCCCTGGATCATATCGCGACCGGCCTGCTGACCGGTCGGCAACGAAAGATTTCGGGTGCCCGCTCTTCCGTTGGCAGCGACGCGGAATGTGCTATCGCCGAAAGATTTTCGGTTGACCGCTCAACGCGTTACAGACCGAGGACATCCGCGGACTCGGACAGTTCGCGGAACCGCTCCCTCGGATTCGGCACGAGTTTGCGTGCGGTGAGATCCATCAGACCGGTGACGACGCGGAACTCCGCGGATACCGTCCCGTCGAGTTTCCGGATCTGTTGATTGATCCGGAACGCCTTGCCCTCGCCCCATTCGAATTCACAGGTAACCGTGACTTCGTCGCCCAGATGTAATTCGCGCAGATGCCGGACGGTGGATTCCAGAACCACCGGGCCCAGTCCGGCATGCAACATCTTGTCCGGAACCAGACCGGCCGCGCGCATCGCCTCCCAGCGGGCGTGCTCGGCATACTGGTGGTACACGGCTTGATTCATATGGCCGTTGACATCGAGTTCGTAGCCGCGCACGGTGACTGGGACAGCGAAGGTCATACCTTGGCGAACGTGTGGTGTATGCCCGCTATTTCCGGCCCGGAAGTGGTGTCGGACACGATTCGCCGAGACCGGTCGGAATTCATTTCATCGGGCCCGCACGGCGACCGCAGTCTGTGCACATCGGCATTCGCCGCAATGACGCAATGCGTGCATTTTTGCATCGAGTGCCATCGCAGGGCTGTTTCGCCGCTCAGCCCTTGCGGCGCACCGAGGCCTCGACCAGGTCGAGCACGGCCGTGAGGTTGTCGTTGGTATGTCCGGAGGCGATGCGGGCGATGAGCCCGTCGAGCACCAGATCCAGATAGCCGAGCAGCACGTCGGTCGGCACGTCGTCGCGCAGCGCGCCCGCGGCCTTGCGGCGCTCCAGACGAGCCAGCGTGGCGGCGGTCAGCTCGGCCGAACGCTGGGTCCAGCCCGCGGCGAACTCCGGATCGGTCCGCAGCCGCCGGGCGATCTCCAGCCGGGTGCCGAGCCAGTTGTACTGCGCCGGATCGGCCAGCATCTCGCGCATGACCTGCACCAGACCCTGCGTGGCGGCGATATCGGCCATTCGTTCGGTGTCCTCCTGGGCCAGGGCCAGGAACAACGCGTCCTTGTCGCGGAAATGGTGGAAGATCGCGCCGCGCGACAGGCCGATGGCCTCCTCCAGGCGACGTACGGTGGCGCCCTCGTAACCGAATTCGGCGAAGCAGCGCCGCGCCCCGTCCAGGATCTGGCTGCGCCGGGCGGCGAGATGGTCCTCACTGACCTTGGGCATGGCTCCTCCAGCGAAATACAGCGCCCTGCGCCGGGATCGACCGGGACAGAGTTCAACGGTACAAGGTCGGTGCGGGTGCATCTGCCGATGAGATGTGCACCCGCCCAACCCCGTTGGGAAGCGAGTCGTACCAGCGGGTGGCGACCGGCCCGTCGTCCGACGGTCGAAACACGGGTCTCGACCGTCGAACGACGAGCGTCGGGAGGTCCTACCCGTTGATCATGTTGCGCAGGACGAACTGCAGGATGCCGCCGTTGCGGTAGTAGTCCGCCTCACCGGGGGTGTCGATGCGCACGACCGCGTCGAAGGTGACCTTGTCGCCGTTGTCCTTGGTGGCGGTCACCTTCAGGGTCTTCGGCGTCTTGCCCTCGTTCAGCTGGGTGATCCCCTCGATGTCGAAGGTCTCGGTGCCGTCCAGCTTCAGCGACGCGGCCGACTCGCCGGCCGGGAACTGCAGCGGGATGACGCCCATGCCGATCAGGTTCGAGCGGTGGATGCGCTCGAACGACTCGGTGATGACCGCACGCACACCCAGCAGGCGGGTGCCCTTGGCGGCCCAGTCACGCGAGGAGCCCGAACCGTACTCCTTGCCGCCCAGCACGACCAGCGGGATGCCCGCGGCCTGGTAGTTCTGCGAGGCGTCGTAGATGAAGGCCTGCGGGCCACCGTCCTGGGTGAAGTCGCGGGTGTAACCGCCCGAGACGTCGTCCAGCAACTGGTTGCGCAGGCGGATGTTCGCGAAGGTGCCGCGGATCATCACCTCGTGGTTGCCGCGCCGCGACCCCAGCGAGTTGTAGTCCTTGCGCTCCACGCCGTGCGCGTCCAGGTACTGCGCGGCCGGGGTGCCCGACTTGATCGGACCGGCCGGGGAGATGTGGTCGGTGGTCACCGAGTCGCCCAGTAGCGCCAGCACGCGCGCACCCTTGATGTCCTCGACCGGCGCGGGCTCGAGCTCCATGCCGTCGAAGTACGGCGCCTTGCGCACGTAGGTCGAGTCCTGTGCCCACGCGAAGGTGTCACCGGCCGGGGTCGGCAGGTTCCGCCAGCGCTCGTCGCCCTTGAACACGTCGGCGTAGGACTTGCGGAACATGTCCTGGCTGATCGCCGACTTGATGGTGTCGTCGATTTCCTGCGAGGAGGGCCAGATGTCCTTCAGGAAGACGTCCTTGCCGTCCTTGTCCGTGCCCAGCGAGTCGTGTTCGAAGTCGAAGTCCATCGTGCCCGCGAGCGCGTAGGCGATGACCAGCGGCGGGGAGGCCAGGTAGTTCATCTTCACGTCGGGGGAGATGCGGCCCTCGAAGTTGCGGTTACCCGAGAGCACCGCGGTGACGGTCAGATCGTTGTCGTTGACCGCCTGGGAGATCTCCTCCGGCAGCGGGCCGGTGTTGCCGATACACGTGGTGCAGCCGTAGCCGCCCAGGTAGAAGCCGAGCTTCTCCAGGTAGGGCCACAGGCCGGCCTTCTCGTAGTAGTCCGAGACCACCTGCGAGCCGGGCGCCATGTTGGTCTTCACCCACGGCTTGCTGGTCAGGCCCTTCTCCACGGCGTTGCGGGCCAGCAGGGCCGCGCCGATCATGACCGACGGGTTGGAGGTGTTGGTGCAGGAGGTGATACCCGCGACCGCGACCGCGCCGTGGTCCAGGATGAAGTCACCGCGCTCGGCGCTGCGCACCCGGATCGGCTTGGAGGGGCGTCCGGTGCTGCCGTTGGCGGCGGTCGCGATGACCGCGTCGTCATCGGCGAAGGACAGCTCGGCCGGATCGCTGGCCGGGAAGGACTCCTCGATGGCCTCGTCCAGCTTGGAATGCGGGGTGGCCGCCGCGTCGGTCCCCTCCGGATCGCTGGTGTAGTTGTGGATGTCCTTGCGGAAGGCAACCTTGGACTCCGACAACAGGATTCGGTCCTGCGGGCGCTTCGGGCCGGCGATGGACGGCACCACGGTGCCCAGGTCCAGCTCCAGGTACTCCGAGTAGGCGGGCTCGTGATCGGCGTCGTGCCACATGCCCTGCTCCTTGGCGTACGCCTCGACGAGCGCGAGCTCCTCGTCGGTGCGGCCGGTCAGGCGCAGGTAGTTGATGGTCTCCTCGTCGATCGGGAAGATCGCTGCGGTGGAACCGAATTCGGGGCTCATGTTGCCCAGGGTGGCGCGGTTGGCCAGCGGCACCTCGGCCACGCCCTTGCCGTAGAACTCGACGAACTTGCCGACCACGCCGTGCTTGCGCAGCATGTCGGTGACGGTGAGCACGACGTCGGTCGCGGTCACGCCCGGCTGGATCTCACCGGTCAGCTTGAAGCCGACCACGCGCGGAATCAGCATGGAGACAGGCTGTCCCAGCATCGCGGCCTCGGCCTCGATACCGCCCACGCCCCAGCCCAGCACGCCCAGGCCGTTGACCATCGTGGTGTGCGAGTCGGTGCCGACGCAGGTGTCGGGGTAGGCCTGCCCGTTGCGGACCATCACGACGCGCGCGAGGTACTCGATGTTGACCTGGTGCACGATGCCGGTGCCCGGCGGGACGACCTTGAAGTCGTCGAAAGCGCCCTGGCCCCAACGCAGGAACTGGTAGCGCTCACCGTTGCGCTGGTACTCCAGGTCGACGTTGCGCTCGAAGGCGTCGGCGGTGCCGAACACGTCGAGGATGACCGAGTGGTCGATGACCATCTCGGCGGGCGAGAGCGGGTTCACCTTGTTCGGGTCGCCGCCGAGCGTGGTCACGGCCTCGCGCATGGTGGCCAGGTCGACCACACAGGGCACGCCGGTGAAGTCCTGCATGATGACTCGCGCGGGGGTGAACTGGATTTCGGTGTTCGGCTGCGCGGAGGGATCCCAATCGGCAATGGCCCGAATGTGATCCGCGGTGATGTTGGCGCCGTCCTCGGTGCGGAGCAGGTTCTCGGCGAGGACTTTCAGTGCGTAGGGGAGTTTTTCGGTGCCGGGCACGGCGGAGAGGCGGAAGATCTCATACGACCGATCTCCGACCTCGAGGGTGCCCTTGGCGCCGAATGTATCGATGGTCGTCATACGTTCAGCTCCACTCGTCGGTGAGGTGGCCGTCGGCGGGGCTGTGCCGGCGGCTCCGGTCGAGGGCCGATAGCTGTGCGCCCTCATGCTGCCTAGGCTAACAGTACGCTTGTCCTGTGAAACATGCGGGGGCGCACCGCGCGGCGTGCCTGCAAACATCATGCCCCGGTCGCGTACTGTGCATCCATGCGTTTCGGCGCAGCCTCGCTTCTCGTGCCCCCGCGGCGCGAATCATGTGACATGTGTTGGAAGCCAGTCGCCCCGGTTGGCGACTCGACGAGACCGGATGGAAGATGACCGTCACCTTTGCCTCGGTTGGTACCCCCAGGGCCGCGGAGATTCCGCCCGAGGTCGATGTGCACACCATCCTCGCGCAGCTGGCCGCGGATCACGTTTCCGTCCCCGAGGGGGACGATCCCTCGGATCTGGAGTCCGTGGTCGCCGATACCCGGGATCAGGGAATTCCGCTGAGCGTGGTGGTGGTCCCGGGAAATCCGTCGCCGGATTCGAGCCTGCGCGACCTGGCCACCGTGGTCGGCAAGTCCGAGCACGGCACGGTCCTGGTGCTCAGTGACGACTGGGCGGGAACCTACAGCGACACCTACAGCCGCTACCGCCTGGAGAAGGCCGAGGACATCGCCAAGAACCGGCACGGCGGGCACAGCGTCGAGGCGACGCGCGCCTTCGTGCAGAGTCTCGAGACGAACGGCCTGATCTCGTGGCCGGTGTTCACCTACGTGCTGCTGCTGGGCGTTCTCGTGGTGACCGGCGGGTTGTATCTGGTCAAGCGGCGTCGGTCGCGGGTCGTGCCGGAGCACGCCGCGGCCGATCCGGTCCACTGAGCCGGTCGAGGTAATCCGGGTCGGCGTCGTCGGCCGCGGCGGATTCTCCGTTCCGGTCACTCGCCGCACTGACGGCATTGGTTGTTCCGCCCGGTTCGGGCGTGGACGTACCGGCTCCGGGCTGCCGAGCCGGTACGGTATTTCGCTGGAAGACGCGCCCGATGCTGTGACTGCACGTACCTGAACTCGCCGTTTTCGGGAGAAATCGGGCGAACGGTCGGTTTTGTGCAGGGGATTGCTGTCCGCCCTCCAGTTATCGGTAGGCAATCGCCAAATTACGCGAATGTGATTACGTCGTGTGTGTTCTCTCCGAGACGTATGTGTCGTACGGTTTCGAATGACACTCTTGGGGAAGAAGTGTCACACGGGTATACAGCGACCATTGTTGAGCAGGGGTGTCGCTGATACTCGTGGGGTGATGATCTATGCCTATCACCCCACGTGAAGGTCCCGGTGACGCTTCGCTACCCGGGAACGCGGTGTGGATCCAGGGAGGTGGGTGCGCGTGGCCGGGACAACACGAGGGGGGTCGTTCAGGATCGCTCTGGGATTGCTGGTGTGCGTCGCCACGGTGATCGTGGTGACGCCGGTCGCAGGAGCGGTGCCACCGCCTCCGCCCAACCCGAGCGATAACGACATCGCCGCGGCCGGGGCCCAGGTGACCAACGGGGTCAACCAGGTCGGCGCGCTGATCAACGATGTGGCCGCGGTCGGGCAGCAGATCCAGCAGTTGGACTCGGTCGTCGCGCAGAAGCGCGAGGCGGTGAACAAGGCGCTGGTGGATCTGCAGTCGGCTCGGGAACAGGCCGATGCGGCCGCGTCGGCGGTTGCCGGAACGCAGCGCGCGCTCGTGGCCTCGGGGACGGCGGTCGATCAGGCCCGCATCAGTTTCGACAAGTTCGCCGAACAGGCATATATGAACCCCGGTTCGGATTCGATGGTCAACTACCTGTCCGGCGGCAGTCCGGCTCGGTCCCTGGAGCGAGCACAACTGTTGAGCGTGGCCTCGACATCGCAGGACGCCGCCCTGAACGGTATGCGGCGCGCGCAGATCGAGCGCGCCAACGCCGATTCGGCCGCGCGCCGGGCCAAACAGACCGCCGACGCCACCGCGGCCACCGCGGAAGCGAAGAAGGCCCAGGCGCAAAGTGCGGTGAGCGCCGCCGAGTCGGCGGTGAACGAGCAGACCGCACAACGCGACGCGCTGCTGAAACAGCGCGACGTGGCCCAGCAGCGCCTGGACGCGGCGCGACAGCAGGTGGCGGGCCTGCAGGGCGAGCGCGCAGCCTATGAGGAGTGGGACCGGCAGCGCCGGATCGAGGAACTCGCCGCGGCCGCCGCGGTCGCCAGCGCCGCGGTGCGTGCGGCATCGGATGCGGCGGCGCGTGAGCGCGCGGAACAACTCGGCGACGGCAAACGCCCGCACACCCAGCTCGACGACGATCCGCCGCCGCACAAATCCATGCCCAGTGCGCCGTCTCGTCCGGACGGGACGCCCGCGGAGCTGATCGAGATGGTGGTCGACCGCGCGATGTCCCAGCTCGGGGTCATCTACGCCTGGGGCGGCGGCAACGAGGACGGACCCACCAAGGGCATCCGCGACGGCGGTGTCGCGGACAGGTACGGCGACTACAAGAAGACCGGTTTCGACTGCTCGGGCCTGATGGTCTACGCGTTCGCGGGCGTCGGCATCTCCCTGCCGCACTACAGCGGCTACCAGTATCAGATGGGCGCCAAAGTGCCTGTGGTACAGCGCGAACGCGGCGACATGCTGTTCTGGGGACGTAACGGCAGTGAGCACGTGGCGCTGTACCTGGGCAACGGCAAGATGATCGAGGCGCCCGAATCAGGTGAGGTGGTACGGGTTACGGCCGTACGCACGAGCGGGATCATGCCGAACGCGATACGCCTCATCTCCTGAGCATCGGGACCAGCTGCTGTGGCCGGCGTTCGAGCCGTGACCGCATTGCGATGGCTCTCCCAGGTGTGCGGTTGAAGCAATGGCCGGACCGGTCGGCGCGTACGGTGTCGGGCAGAGTGTGGCCGCGGGTGAAACCATGCGGGGCGCGGCCCGGAAAACCGTCCGGTGGGCGGCGAGCGCCCGCAGGTAGGCCCGGTGACAACACGCAGCCCGGTTGCGGCACCATGGGCCGGAACCTGGAATAGTTGTGGCAGCACGCACAAAGACCAATGCGAAAGCGGGGAGTTTGGTGACTTCGACTGATGGTGCAGGCGCAATGGATTCGGTGAAGGATACGCCCGAGCCGGCGCCGAACACCCTCGAGCGCGATGTCCAGACCCTGGAGAAGGCGATCTACGAGGTGAAGCGGGTCATCGTCGGCCAGGACCGGCTGGTGGAGCGGCTGCTCGTCGGCGTGCTGGCTCGTGGTCACGTGCTGCTGGAAGGCGTTCCCGGTATCGCGAAGACGCTGGCGGTGGAGACCTTCGCCAAGGTCGTCGGCGGTAGCTTCTCGCGCGTGCAGTTCACCCCCGACCTGGTGCCCACCGACCTGGTCGGAACCCGCATCTACCGGCAGGGCCGGGAGGAGTTCGATACCGAACTGGGCCCCGTCGTCGCGAATTTCGTGCTCGCGGACGAGATCAACCGCGCCCCCGCCAAGGTGCAGTCCGCACTGCTCGAGGTGATGGCCGAGCGACACGTGTCCATCGGCGGCAAGACCTACCCGATGCCCGACCCGTTCCTGGTCATGGCCACGCAGAACCCGATCGAGAGCGAGGGCGTGTACCCGCTGCCCGAGGCCCAGCGAGACCGGTTCCTGTTCAAGGTGATCGTCGACTACCCCTCGGTGGAGGAGGAGCGCGAGATCATCTACCGGATGGGCGTCACCCCGCCCGAGCCGAAGAACGTCCTGCAGCCGGAGGAGCTGATCCGGCTGCAGAAGCTGGCCGCCACCACCTTCGTGCACCACGCGCTGGTCGACTACGTCGTGCGGGTGATCGCCGCGACCCGCAACCCGGCCGAGTTCGGGCTCGACGACGTCGCGGGCTGGGTCGCCTACGGCGCCTCGCCGCGCGCCAGCCTGGGCATCATCGCCGCGGCGCGCGCGGTCGCGCTGATCCGCGGCCGCGACTACGTCGTGCCGCAGGACGTCGTCGAGGTGATCCCGGACGTACTGCGGCACCGCCTGGTGCTGTCCTACGACGCGCTCGCCGATGAGGTCAGCCCCGACGACGTGATCCGCCGGGTGCTGCAGACCGTCGGCCTGCCGCAGGTCGCGGCCCAGGCCAACGCGCCCGCCCCGGCCCCGGCCGCAGCTCCGGCCGCGCCGATGCCGCCGTCGGCTCCGCACGGAGGTGCTCCCGGACCGCAGCAGGCGGTTCCGCAGCCGCCCGCTCCGTCGGTGCCGAACGGCCAGTCGCACCGTCAGTGAGGCGCGGGGTGCAGGATTCGGTTGCGCCGGTGACTATTTCGTCGAACACTCCCTCGCACGCCCCGCCCTCGTTCCGGGGCGGGGACCTGCGTGATCCGCGGTTGGCCGCGGCATTGAAAACGCTCGAACTGACCGTGCGGCGTCGCCTGGACGGCGTGCTGCACGGTGACCACCTCGGCCTGATTCCGGGTCCCGGCTCGGAGCCCGGCGATGCCCGGCTGTATCAGCCGGGTGACGATGTGCGTCAGATGGATTGGTCGGTGACCGCTCGCACCACCCACCCGCACGTGCGGCAGATGATCGCGGACCGCGAACTCGAGACCTGGCTGGTGATCGACCTGTCCGCCAGTCTCGATTTCGGCACCGCGGGCTGCCAGAAGCGTGATCTGGTGATCGCGGCCGCCGCCGCGATCACCCATCTGACCAGCGGTGGCGGTAATCGGATCGGTGCGGTCGTGGCCACCGGCGATCGCCTCGTGCGGCTGCCCGCCCGCAGCGGACGGATGCACGCGCAGGCGATGTTGCGCAAGATCGCCACCACTCCGCGCGCCGCGGACGGCGTGCGCGGAGATCTGCGTGGCGCGATCGAATCGCTGCGCCGCCCGCAGCGCAAACGCGGTCTGGCCGTGGTGATCTCGGACTTCCTCGGGGACCTGGACTGGCAGCGGTCGCTGCGCGCGGTCTCGGGCCGGCACGATCTACTGGCGGTGGAGGTGCTCGATCCGCTGGATCTGGATCTGCCCGACGTCGGCGATGTCGTGCTGCACGATCCGGAGACCGGCCACACCCGCGAGTTCACCGTAACCCCCACGCTGCGAGCCGATTTCACGCGAGCCGCGCAGCTGCACCGCCAGCAGGTGGAGTCCGAGTTACGCGGATGCGGCGCGCCGGTGATGCACTTACGCACCGACCGTGACTGGATCTCGGACGTCGTCCGGTTCGTGTCCACCCGGCGCCACACCTTCGGCGCCCCGACCGGGCAGGTACCTCTTCAGTGAGTATTTCGCACTTCACCGCGTCGATCTGGCTGCTGTTCCTGATCGTCATCGCGCTGATCGCGCTGCTGTACGTGGCCGTCCAGCGCCGCCGCAAGCGGCATATGCTCCGGTTCGCGAACATGGAGCTGCTGGAGGGCGTGAGCCCGAAGGGGCCCAGCGCCTGGCGGCACGCCCCGGTGGCGCTCATGCTCGCCGGGCTCGTCCTGCTGACGGTCGCGGCGGCCGGTCCGACCATGGCCAAGAAGGTGCCGCGCAACCGCGCCACCGTGGTGCTGGCCATCGACGTCTCGCTGTCGATGGAGGCCACCGACGTCAAGCCCAGCCGCATCCAGGCGGCGAAGGAGGCCGCGGGCCGGTTCATCGATTCGATGCCGCGCGGCATCAATCTCGGGCTGGTCAGTTTCGCCGGTACCGCCTCGCTGCTGGTCAATCCCACCACCAACCACGACACGGTCAAGGCGGCGGTGAACAATCTGCAGCTCGCCGAGCGGACCGCGACCGGCGAGGGCATCTTCACCAGCCTCAGCGCGATCGACACCCTGGCCACGGTGCTCGGCGGCGCGTCCTCACCGCCGCCCGCGCGCATCGTGCTGATGTCCGACGGTAAGCAGACGGTGCCGGATGCGGACGATATCGACAATCCGCGGCACGAGTTCGTGGCCGCGCGACTGGCCAAGCAGAAGGGTGTGCCGATCTCGACGATCTCGTTCGGCACCCAGTGGGGCGTGGTCGACATTCCGGACGGCTCGGGCGGTTCGAAGGGCCAGCCGGTGCCCGTCGACGACGACGCGCTGCACAAGGTCGCCGACCTGTCCGCCGGACAGTTCTTCACCGCGACCTCGCTGCAGGAACTCAACAATGCGTACGACAAGCTGCAGAGTCAGATCGGATACGAAACGGTCGTCGGCGATGCCAGCCGGCCGTGGCTGCTGCTGGGTCTGCTGATCAGCGCGGCCGGTGTCGTGACGGGTCTGCTGTACCGTCAGCGCCTGCCCTGACCTCGACGAAAAGCGTTGTGCCGGACGCCGTCCCATCGCATCGAGCGATGTGGGCGGCGTTCGTCGTCCGGTCGGCGGTCCATCGGCCGGGGCCTACCGCGCCCCCGCGGTGGGCGTTTCGGTACCGACGCGTTAAGTTTGGCTCTATGCCTACAACTTCCAGGTCGGTACTCGTCACCGGTGGCAATCGCGGCATCGGACTCGCGGTCGCGCAGCGGCTCGCTGCGGACGGACACAAGGTCGCGGTCACCCATCGTGGTTCGGGAGTGCCGGACGGGCTGTTCGGCGTGAAATGCGATGTGACGGACGCGGAATCGATCGATCGCGCATTCGGCGAGGTCGAGGCGCATCAGGGTGCGGTGGAGGTGCTGGTCGCCAACGCGGGCATCGTGGACAACACGCTGCTGATGCGGATGAGCGAGGAGCAGTTCTCCCGCGTCATCGACGCGAACCTGACCGGTGCGTGGCGGGTGGCCAAGCGGGCCAACCGCGCGATGCTGCGGGCGCGCTGGGGCCGGATCGTGTTCCTCGGCTCGGTGGTGGGCCAGATGGGCATGGCCGGACAGGTGAACTACGCCGCCGCGAAGTCCGGCCTGGTCGGCATGGCCCGCGCGATCACCCGCGAGATCGGCTCGCGCAACATCACCGCCAACGTCGTCGCGCCCGGTTTCATCGACACCGATATGACCCGCGAGGACATGACCGACGACATGAAGGAAATCGCCCTCAAGGCGATCCCGGCCGGACGCATCGGTGACCCCAAGGAGGTCGCCGCGACGATAAGCTTCCTGGCCTCCGACGACGCCTCCTACATCTCCGGCGCGATCATCCCGGTCGACGGCGGCCTGGGCATGGGCCACTGAACTCGCCCGAACCCGCTACACCGTCATACCCACGCAGACTTTCAACGAGGAGAACCGACAACTCATGGGCGGATTGCTCGACGGCAAGACCGTACTGATCACCGGGATCATCACCGATTCGTCGATCGCGTTCCACGCGGCCGCGGTCGCGCAGGAGCAGGGCGCGAAAGTGATCATCACGGGCATTCCGGAGCGGCTGCGGCTGATCGACCGGATCGCCAAGCGGCTGCCGCAGGAGGTCCCCCCGGCCATCGGGCTGGATGTGACCAGCGAGGAGGATCTCGCGGGTCTGGCCGACCGGATCCGTGAGCACGCGCCCGAAGGCGTGGACGGCGTGCTGCACTCGATCGCCTTCGCCCCGCGCACCCTGATGGGCCCGGAGGCGCTGCCGTTCCTGGACGGTCCCGGCTCGGATGCGGCCAAGGCGTTCGAGATCTCGGCGTGGAGCTATGCCTCGCTGGCGCGCGCGGTGCTGCCCGCGATGAACGAGGGCGGCTCGATCGTGGGCATGGACTTCGATCCGCGCACCGCCATGCCGTTCTACAACTGGATGGGCGTGGCCAAGGCCGCCCTCGAGTCGGTGAACCGGTACGTCGCGCGTGAGGTGGGCGAGGCCAAGCGGGTCCGCTCGAACCTGATCGCCGCGGGTCCGATCAAAACCCTCGCGGCCAAGGCCATCGCCGGTACCGCGACCGACGACGCCAAACAGCTCAACATGCTGAACACCTACTGGGACGGTGCGTCACCGATCGGCTGGAACGTGGACGACCCGACCGTGGTGGCCCGCTCGATCGTGACCCTGCTGTCTGACTGGCTGCCCGGCACCACCGGCTCGATCATCTATGTCGACGGCGGCGCGAGCCACAACACCTGGTTCCCCGAGAACTTCTCGGGGAACTGAGTCCCGTCGCCGCTATGGGATTCGATGCGGTCCTGCTGCTGTCCTTCGGCGGCCCCGAACGTCCCGAGGACGTGATGCCGTTCCTGGAGAACGTCACTCGGGGCCGGGGCGTGCCGCGCGAACGGCTCGAGGAGGTCGCGCAGCACTATCTGCATTTCGGCGGCGTCTCGCCGATCAACGCGCTCAACCGTGACATCATCGTGGCGCTCGAGGCCGAATTCGCCACGCGCGGTATCGATCTGCCGGTGTACTTCGGCAATCGGAACTGGCATCCGATGGCGCAGGACACGGTGGAGCGGATGCGGGCGGACGGTGTGCGCAGTGCACTGGTCTTCCCGACGTCGGCGTGGGGTGGCTACTCGGGATGCCGCCAGTACGACGAGGACATTCTGCGCGCCCGCGAAGCGGTCGCGGACGCGCCGGAACTGGTGAAGTTGCGCCAGTACTTCGATCACCCGCTACTGATCGAATCCTTCGCGGATGCGATTCGTGCTGCGCTGCAGGACATTCCGGCGGACCGGCGCGATCGCGCCCGGCTGGTGTTCACCGCACATTCGATTCCCGTGTCCGCGGACGTCTCGGCCGGACCGCCGGACGAGGGCGGGAAACTCTACAGTCGCCAGGTCGCCGAGGCGGCCCGGTTGTGCGCGGCGGCAACAGGATTCGCCGAGTACGACGTGGTGTGGCAGTCCCGCTCGGGCCCGCCGCAGGTACCGTGGCTCGAACCCGACATCGTCGACCACTTGGGCGAACTCTCGGCCACCGGCGTCGACGCGGTCGTCCTGTGTCCGGCCGGGTTCGTCTCGGACCACCTGGAGGTGGTCTGGGACCTGGACAACGAGGCGCACCAGAAGGCCGGTGAACTCGACATGGCCTTCGCGCGCGCGGCTACTCCGGGAACGGATCCACGCTTCGCCCGGCTGATCGCCGAACTCGTCGAGGAACACCTCACCGACGTGGCCCCACGTCGTCTGGGCACGGTTCCGGGTTACGGCTGCACCGTGAACGGTGCGCCGTGCGCCGTCGGCTGCTGCGAGCCGCCGCGCCGTACGCGATAGCGCGCGGGTCGGGCGCTCGGCCCGGCCGTGCGCGTACTCGACAGGTCACCCGGCCGGAAGTCGAGCCGCACCGCCGCCGCGGATGGGATTCGGTTCTCACCCACCGGGACGCTGCGCGGGCGTTGTGCCCGCCGCGTACCGGATCATCCCGTCCGAGGTCGATTCGGTGACGTCGTTACTTCGCCGGCGCTTCCGCGTCGAATCGCGAACTTGACGTTGCTTACCTTGACCTTGTTGTTCACGTTGACCTTGTCCATGCCGACATCGTCGGTATGGACTTTCTCGACAGTGCAGTCGAACCTTGGTGAACTCTGTTGTGCTGCTGTCGAACTCTGATGTTGCTGAAAGCGTATGTCGGGTCCGGGGCCGCGGACCCGAGTAGGTCACTACTCGAATACCGTTGCGCCACGGGCTCGATCGCTCCTCGTGGTACTCGCAGGCGCGGGCGGGTCCGTCCGTCCGTCCGTCGATATTCCCTGTGCGCCGGTATTCATGGGATGTTTGAATGGGTGCGTCATCCTGGCGATTCGGGCCGCGCCGGTGATCGGTGAACGGTGGTCCGGAGTGGAAGAGGATGGTGGGCGCCGGTGGGTCCATGGCAGGCGCTCGAGCTGCTGGGTGTCGGTTTCGCCGCGGGCCTGGTCAGCGTCCTGGTGAGTCTGGCCTCGCTCGTGTCGTTCCCGGCGCTGCTGGCATTGGGGCTGCCGCCGGTCGCGGCGAACGTCACCAACACCGTCGCGCTGGTGTTCACCGGCCTCGGCTCGACCGCGGGTTCGCGCTCGGAGCTCGCGGGCCGGGGCGCAGTGGTGTTGCGACTGGGTCTGCTGGCCGCGGCGGGCGGAACCGTGGGCGCGATCACGCTGCTGCTCGCGCCGGCGTCCTCGTTTCAGGTCGTGGTGCCGTTCCTGATCGGCGGTGCGTCGGTGTTCCTGCTCGCCCAACCGCGGCTGGCGCGCCTGCGGGCGGCCTACGACGGCGCGGATCGGCGGTGGCGCGAGTGTGGACTGCGGGTCCTGTTGTTCGGCGCGGCGATCTACGCCGGGTACTTCGGCGCGGCCGGGGGAATCCTGATCCTGGCGATTCTCACCGCCATGTTCCCGGGATGGACGCCACAGCAGGTCAACGCGGTGAAGAACACCGTCAGTATGTGCGCGAACGGTACCGCGGCAGTGGGATTCGCGATTTTCGGTCCGGTGCACTGGGCCGCGGTGGTACCGCTGGGGCTGGGCTTCCTGATCGGCGGCTGGGTCGGCCCGGCCTTCGCGCGACGACTGCCCAGTAACGCCCTACGAGTGATCGCGGCGACCTGCGGTATCGCCATGGCCGTGAAATTCGCGCTCTAGCAGCGGGATTCACCTGCCGATCGACGGTATCCCCGCGTAGATGCCCGGGAAACCGGCTTGTGTGACACCCTTACCCCAGGAAGTGACCCCCGCGACCGCGCCGTCGACGAGAAGTGGTCCGCCGGAGTCGAATTCGGCGGTATCGGCGGTGGTCGATCCGGCGCAGAAGTCGTGGGCCGAGTCGAATTCGGCACCGTAGGCGGCCGTGCAGGAGGCGGCGGGGGCCAACGGCACGGTGACCGTGCGCAGACGCACGTTCGAATCGTCGGCGCCGGAGGTCGCACCCCAGCCCACGACCGTGCCGGTGCTTCCGCGCGGCGTCGCGACCCGGACCGTCGGGAGCGTGAGTTTGGTCTGCAAGGTCAGGACGGCGACGTCGTGGTGGTAACTCAGGTCGCCGTCGAAGGTCGAGATGCGGAACCCGGGATCGACGCCGATCGCCGTGACGCCCACGGAGGTTCCGTCCCGGCGGGTCAGGTCGGCGCGTCCGAAGGTGACGGTCAGCGCGTGCGGGACCGGCTCGGCGAAGATCACGCAGTGCGCCGCGGTGAGGACCTTGTCCGGGGCGATGAGCGCACCGGCGCAGAACTGGCCGCCGGGGCGCAGGGGAAAGGCGGGGGATCCGATCGCACCGAGCCAGGGGTAGGCGGTGGCGGACACCTCCGTGCCGCCGACCACGGCGGAGGCCGGTGGCGTCGCGCAGACGGCGGTACCGGCTGCCGCGATCGCCAGGGCCATGGCGGCGTTGCGGAGGAAATGCATGGACGCGACCTCGATATCTGCCGAAAAAGGAACCTGGCCCATTCAATCAGAATGCTCCGAGTGCCGGGCGGGTCCGGATGCGGCGGATGTGTCGGTGGGCGGAGCTACCGTTGGCGCCATGAGCATCTGGACCGAGTTCACCGAGGCATCTCCGCGCATCTCGGAGGTGTTCCGGCGCCGCCACGCCGCGGCCGGGAATCTGTGCCTCTTGGCGACCACCCGCTCGGACGGATATCCGCGGATCAGCCCCTTGGAACCGCGGATCTTCGAGGGGGAGTTGTGGCTGGTGGGCATGCCGGGCACCACGAAATTCCAGGACCTGCGGCGCGACCCGCGGTTCTGTCTGCACACGGCCACCGTCGACCCGCAGGTCGGCGACGGCGACGCGAAACTCTTCGGCACCGTACGCGAGGTGCCCGATGCCGAGCTACAGCGCCGCTGGGCCGAATCGCTGTACGAGGACACGGGATTCGATCTACGCGGTGAGAAGCTCGAACCGTTCTTCGCCGCCGACATCACCGGCGCCTCGGCCGTACTGGTCGGCGACGGACATATGGAGGTGGTGATCTGGAAACCCGGCGAGCCCGAGCGGGCCGTGGTCAAACACTGAGACCCGGCGCCGACCTCACGCGGTCGCGTGGATAGCGGCCAGGCGCGCGGCGCGGATGGCGTTCCACAGCGGGCGCAGCAGGGTCTCCTGGGCGGCCATCGCACTGGCCGAACTGGGCGCCGAGGCCGGTTCGTGCTGCGCCACGGTCAGGATGGCCGCCACGTGGTCGGCGGTGTCGAGGATGCGGCGGGCGCGTAGCGGGATCGAATCCGGATATTCGTGGCGGGAGTATTCGGCGAGTTCGTCCTCGATGAGTTCGCGTGGATCGGGGCCGCCGGAGTTCACCTCGGTGGTCTGCAGACGCGCCAGCGCGTCCGCGGCGTCGCGGACGGCTTGGCGGATCGCGTATTCGGCCTCACCGAGGGGCATGTCCTGCTCCACGATCTGCGGAACCGGCGTGCGGTAGACGGTCCACTGCAGGGTGTCCTCGTCCACCCACTCCGGCACCAGTCCCATCCCGTCGTCGCCGGGCACGCCGACCAGGATCCCTTCCTCCGCCTCGAGAGCCGCCGGGGCGAATTCACTGCCGGTCGGCAGTCCTCGGACATCCCCGGGGACCGGCAGCATCAGCCGCAGCCGAGCCCGCGGATCTCCGGACTCCTCACGAATCAGCTTGAGCAGCAACATTATTCCGGCGCCGCCGCCCTCCAGGGACTCGCCGCCGGGCCACGGCAGCCCGGTGTGGCCGCCGGTGACCGGATCTCCGGCGGCGACCAGCTGGCGGGGCGCCCAGGCGTGCAAGGAGTCCAGCACGTCGTCGGGCGCGCTGCGACCGGCCAGCCACGCGCCGGCCCACGCCGTCAACGTGGCACTGGGAGAACACATGTTTCGAGCATAACTGCGCCGTTGCTTGTGAGCCGCCCGTGCCTGTCGGTCCGTCCCGCTATTGTGCGTGACATCCGATTGTCAGGGGGAAACCATGGATCGCACCGATCGGTTGTACACACTCGTCGAGGACCTGCGCGGGGCGGCGTGGCGTCGCCGGACCACGCGCGAGCCGGCTGCGCGTTGTGCGGGGGTTCGTACCATGGAACGTGATGTCCCGGCCCTGCCGCAGACCGAGGCGCGGATCCCGGCTCCTGTCGGGCGCACCGGCGGCTGTACGCCGGATCGGCGAATGCCGTTGCCGCCGTTCAACTTCTCGCTGGCCGAGGTGATCGTGATCGGGGCGACACCGCGACGCTTGTGCGGTATGCCGTTCGAGACCTCCGGTGCGCCGGGAAAGAACATGGCGGACATGACGGACGAATCGGCCGGTGCCGCACGCGATCTCGCGGCCCGGGTGCGGGTGATCGAACCGATCGCCGTACCACCGGCGGTTGTGCAGGCGGCGTGTCGTGCGGCATGTGGTGCGCCGAGAGCGCGTGCTCGCGATGTCCCGGATCGACCGATTCGATGCGGTGAGCGTGTGCGTGGTGGGGGTGCTGCTGCCGATGTGCGGTGTAGGGGCGCCGGGGATGTCGGACACGCCGCCCGGTGGGTTCAGGTGGCCGATATCGCGTACGAATCCACGCGCGCGATGCGAGTGGTCGGCGAGGTCCTGCAACCCGCACAGACCGCCCGGCGGTGGGCTGGTATCCGCACATCCGCCGGCCGCCGATGGTAAAGGATTCGTCGTATTCATACCCGCGCCGCAGCGGTGCGAGCCGGACCACCCGCGGCAGGGGAGCCTCTCACCTGGCCGTACCGGGTCCGAGATGGTAACGGAGCGGCATAGACTAACGCTCATGTCGGCTGACATCTCGGGCGGTCCCAAGAGGCTGCTGCTGGCGGAGGACCATCCGATGGTGGTGATGGCGCTCGAGTCGGCGTTCGAACTCGTCCAGGACATCGACCTGGTCGAGACGACCGGCTCCGTCGCGGCCACCCTGTCCGCGGCCGCCCGGATGCGCCCCGATGTCATTCTGCTCGACCGGCGGCTGCCCGACGGTAACGGCATCGACGCCATCGAGCGATTGCACGAGGTGTCCCCGGCGGCCAGGGTGCTGGTCTTCACCGGGGACGCGGACCGAGCCATGCGCGACCGGGTGATCGCGGCCGGCGGCGCGGGGCTGGTGCTCAAGACCGGCCTGTTCGACGACCTGCTCGAGACCGTGCGTCGGGTCGCCGCAGGTGAGAAGTGTTTCGACGTGGATCTGTAGATTCCGACGGCCCCAGGGGAAGCGGGGACAGCGATGACCACCGACACCGCCGCGGCGGATCGTGTCAACAGCAACGACGAGCGCCTCCAGCCATTGCTGGACGGCCTCAAGGCGGTACGCGACGGGAATTTCCGGCGGTACCTACCCGAGGTCGGTGATCCGGTATTGGATGAGATATCGCTCGTGTTCAACGGGATGGTCGATCAGCTGGCCCTGTTCACCACCGAGGTCACCCGAGTGTCGCGCGAGGTCGGCACGGAGGGCAAACTCGGTGGTCAGGCCGCTGTTCCGGGTGTGTCGGGCAGTTGGAAGGACCTGACCGACTCGGTCAACGCGATGGCCGACAACCTGACCTCCCAGGTCCGCGATATCGCGGGTGTCGCGACCGCCGTGGCCAAGGGCGACCTGTCCCAGAAGATCACCGTGGACGTCAAGGGTGAGCTGTTGGAGTTGAAGAACACCATCAACACGATGGTCGATCAGCTCTCCTCCTTCGCCGATGAGGTGACGCGTATGGCGCGCGAGGTCGGCAGTGAGGGGCGGCTCGGCGGGCAGGCCAAGGTGCCGGAGGTCTCGGGCACCTGGCGTGACCTCACCGAATCGGTGAACATCATGGCCGGGAACCTCACCGCCCAGGTGCGTTCGATCGCCGAGGTCACCACCGCGGTGGCGAAGGGCGATCTGTCCCAGAAGATCACGGTCGACGCGCGCGGTGAGATCCTCGAACTCAAGAACACCATCAACACCATGGTCGATACGTTGTCCTCGTTCGCCGACGAGGTGACGCGCGTGGCGCGGGAGGTCGGTACCGAGGGCCGCCTCGGCGGGCAGGCGCAGGTGTTCGGTGTGTCGGGCACCTGGAAGAGCCTGACCGAATCGGTGAATTTCATGGCCGACAATCTGACCGATCAGGTGCGTTCGATCGCCGAGGTGGCCACCGCGGTGGCGAAAGGTGATCTGTCGCAGAAGATTCGGGTGGATGCGCGCGGTGAGATCCTCGAACTGAAGGACACCATCAATACGATGGTCGATACGTTGTCCTCGTTCGCCGACGAGGTCACCCGCGTGGCGCGAGAGGTCGGCACCGAGGGCCGTCTGGGTGGGCAGGCGGATGTGAAGGGGGTGTCGGGTACCTGGAAGGGCCTGACCGAGTCGGTGAACGTGATGGCCGACAATCTCACTGCGCAGGTGCGCTCGATCGCCGAGGTGACCACCGCGGTCGCCCGCGGTGATCTGTCGCAGAAGATTCGGGTGGATGCGCGCGGTGAGATCCTCGAACTGAAGGACACCATCAATACGATGGTCGATACGTTGTCCTCGTTCGCCGACGAGGTCACCCGCGTGGCCCGCGACGTCGGCACCCAGGGCCGCCTCGGCGGGCAGGCGGATGTGAAGGGGGTGTCGGGTACCTGGAAGGGCCTGACCGAGTCGGTGAACGTCATGGCCGACAACCTCACCGACCAGGTGCGCTCCATCGCGCAGGTCGCCACCGCCGTCGCCAAGGGCGATCTGTCCCAGAAGGTCACCGTCGAGGCGAAGGGCGAGGTCGCGGCCCTGGCACAGACCATCAACACCATGGTCGACACGCTGTCCGCCTTCGCCGACGAGGTCACCCGTGTCGCGCGAGAGGTCGGCACCGAGGGCATTCTCGGCGGTCAGGCGCGAGTGCCGAACGTGGCGGGCACCTGGAAGAGCCTGACCGACAACGTGAATTCGATGGCGGGCAATCTGACCAGCCAGGTCCGCTCGATCGCGCAGGTCACCACGGCGGTGGCCCGCGGCGAGCTGTCGCAGAAGATCGACGTCGACGCGCGCGGGGAGATCCTCGAACTCAAGACGACGATCAACACCATGGTCGATACCCTGTCCGCCTTCGCCGCCGAGGTCACCCGCGTGGCCCGGGAGGTCGGCAAGGAGGGGCAGCTGGGTGGCCAGGCCGAGGTCGAGGGTGTCTCGGGAACCTGGAAGCGGTTGACCGAGAACGTCAACGAACTCGCCGGAAACCTGACCCGTCAGGTGCGCGCGATCGCCGAGGTCACCAGTGCGGTGGCCACCGGGGATCTGACCCGGTCGATCGCGGTCGAGGCGAAGGGCGAGGTCGCCGAACTCAAGAACAACATCAACGCGATGGTGCAGTCCCTGCGCGAGACCACCCGCGCCAACGAGGAGCAGGCCTGGCTCAATACGAATCTGGCCCGGATCTCCGGTCGCCTGCAGGGCCATCGCGACCTGTCGGCGGTCGCCCAGCTGATCATGAATCAGGTGACTCCGCTGGTCGGCGCTCAATACGGCACGTTCTTCTCCATGGCATCCGAGCGCGAGCGCGCGGTGCTGCGGCTGATCGCCGGATACGGGCGCATCGAGGACGGTACGGTCTTCGACCTCGGACAATCGCTGGTCGGGCAGGTCGCCCTGTCCAAGCAGACGATCATGATCGACCACACGCCGCCGGATTATCTGCAGATATCCTCCGGGCTGGGCGCCGGACGCCCCGCGAGCCTGATCGTGCTGCCGATCGTTTTCGAGGATCAGGTGCTCGGCGTCATCGAACTGGCCGCGTTCACCCGGTTCACCGTGGTCCAGCGCGATTTCCTCGAACAGCTCATGGAGAGCATCGGGGTGAACCTGAATACGATCATGGCCAATTCCCGCACCGACTCCCTGCTCGTGGAGTCCCAGCGGCTGGCCGGGCAGTTGCAGCAGTCCAACGCCGATCTCGAGGAGAAGGCCGAACTGCTGGTCCGCCAGAACCGCGATATCGAGATGAAGAACTTCGAGATCGAACAGGCCCGGCAGGAGATCGAGGAGCGCGCCCAGCAGATCGCCCTCGCCTCGAAGTACAAGTCGGAATTCCTGGCGAATATGTCGCACGAGCTGCGCACACCCCTGACCAGCCTGTTGATTCTGGCCGGGGTGCTCGCGCAGAACGCCTCGCGGAACCTGACGGACAAGCAGGTGGAATTCGCCAAGGTGATCCAGTCCGCGGGCAAGGATCTGCAGCAGCTGATCGACGACATCCTCGATCTGTCCAAGGTCGAGGCCGGGAAGATGGACATCCGCACCGAGCCGGTCTCGCTGCCGGAGCTGCTGGATTACGTGCAGACCACATTCCGTCCGCTGACCAGCCAGAAGGGGCTGGACTTCGAGGTCGAGGTCGCGCCCGATGTGCCGCCGCAGCTGGAGACCGACGAGCAGCGGTTGCGTCAGGTGCTGCGCAACCTGCTGTCCAACGCGGTCAAGTTCACCGAGACGGGGACGGTCTCGCTCCGGGTGTGCCGGACCGGCCAGCACCTCGCATTCTCGGTGAGTGACACCGGAATCGGTATCGCCGAGCAGAATCTGGAGACCATTTTCGCGGCGTTCCAGCAGGCGGACGGCACCACCAGCCGCCGCTACGGCGGCACCGGCCTGGGTCTGTCGATCAGCCGGCAGGTGGCGAATCTGCTGGGCGGGCAGATCAGCGCGGAGAGCCGGATCGGGGTGGGCAGTACGTTCACGCTGACGCTGCCGCTGAATCCGCCGCCGGAGATCGTCGCCGAGTCCGGAACCCGGCCCGAATCATCCGTTCGCACAGTACTCGTCGTGGAGGATCCGGTCGATCGCACCCTGACCCGCCTGATCTCCGGTGTGGTCGCCGAACTCGCCGACAACGACGGCCCGGTCCAACTCGAATCGGTCGGCAGTTGCGAGCAGGCGCTCACCGCCGTTGCGGCCTGCCAGTGCGTCCTGGTGGATGTGAACCTGCCGGGCGCGGGCACCGCGGAGTTCCTGGACGGTCTGTGTTCCCAGCTGTCGGCGAAAGGTGCGGCGGTGCTTGCCTATCCGGTCGGTGAGCTGAATCGGGAGCGTCAGCTGATCGTGGAGGCGGCCGCGCGGACCTATGAGGTGGAACTGGTCGGCACGGCCGACGAATTCCGCGAGCGGTTCATTCTGATGCTCACCCATCCGCATCCGACCGAACTCGAACAGCAGGGCAGTCCCCGGCAGTATTCGGGGCTGCGTGGTCGCAAGGTGCTGCTCGTGGACGACGATACGCGCAACGTCCTGGCCATCGCGGGCATGCTGGAGCTGAACGGCATGAGCGTGAACCACGCGCCCAACGGCCGCAAGGGAATCGAGGCGTTGCAGGCGAATCCGGACGTCGACGTGATCCTGATGGATGTGATGATGCCGGAGATGGACGGCTACGCCACCACCGCCGCGATCCGCAAGATGCCGCGATTCGACCGGCTGCCGATCATCATGGTCACCGCCAAGGCCATGTCGGGTGATCGCGACAAGAGTCTGGCCTCGGGGGCCAGCGACTACATCACCAAACCGGTCCACGCGGAGGATCTGCTGGCCTGCATCGGCCGCTGGCTGAATGTGTCGACCGACGAGTGAGGATGCGGCTCAATCGGTTTCGGTCACGAAATCGATGAGCCGCTCCACCGCGCCGAGCAGCGGCGCCTCCAGATCGCGAAAGGAGTCCACCGCGTCGTAGACCCGCCGCCAGCCCTCCTGCGGTGTGCCCCAGCCCAGTCGGCGGCATACGCCGGTCTTCCAGTCCTCCCCGCGCGGCACCCGCGGCCACTCCGCGATCCCCAGCGCCTGCGGTCGCACCGCCTGCCAGACGTCGATGTAGGGATGTCCGGTCACCAGGACGTGCGGGCCCAGGCCCGTGGTGAGCGTGGTCTCCTTCGATCCGGCGACCAGGTGGTCGACCAGGACGCCCACGCGATGCTGCGGTCCGGGTTCGAATTCGGTCAGCCACGCGGCCAGATTGTCCAGGCCCTCGAGATGTTCGACGACCACGCCCTCGACCCGCAGATCGTGGCCCCAGACCCGCTCCACCAGCGCGGCGTCGTGCACACCCTCGACCCAGATGCGGCTGCCGCGCGCGACCCGGGCGCGCAATCCCTCCACCCGGGTTGACCCGGATGCCGAGCGAGTGGGGCGTTGCGGTGCGGCGGCCTTCGGGCGCACCAGGGTCACCGGCTGTCCATCGATGAGGAACGCCGCTTCGCGCATCGCGAACAGGCGCACCAGCCCGTGCCGGTCCTCGAGTTTGACGAACTCGCCGTCGTAGGTGCGCTCGAAACCCACGACGGCGCCGCAGAATCCGGTGGCGGCGTCCTCGGCGACCAGATCGCGTTCGGCGCTGACCTCGGGCACCGCGCGCTTGCGGGTGCGGGAATGGCCGGAGTAGATATCGCCGTACTCGTTCACCCGCTCGAAAATACAGTCTCGGCAACGTTTTGCGCGTCCTTGCCCGGTTGCGGACGTCCGGGACGGTTACTGTTGAGAGCGTGGCCGCTATCGTGTGGCTGGTCGCGGGCATCGCGCTCGCCGCCGCCGAAATGCTCACCGGTGACTTCACGCTGCTCATGCTGGGCGGCGCCGCACTCGTGACTGCCGGTGTGGCCGGAATCGCGGATACCGCGGTGGTCACCGACGCCATCGTCTTCGGGGTCAGCGCACTGGCGCTGTTGTTCCTGGTGCGTCCGATCATGTTGCGGCGCTTCTCCGTTCCGCCGCCGACGCCGACGAATGTGCACGCCCTGCCGGGCAAGACGGCCAAGGTGCTCGAGACCGTCAACGACGAAACGGGCCGGGTCAAGATCGATGGAGAGGTGTGGAGCGCCAGACCTCTTGACCCGTCCGAGGAATATGCCGAAGGGGAAACCGTGTACGTGATGAAGATCGACGGTGCGCATGCCGTCGTGTGGAAGGGGCCGTAAATGGTTGCACTGATCGTCGCCGTAGTCCTGGTCCTATTGGTCGCGGTGGTGGTGTTCAAGTCGATCGCGCTGGTGCCGCAGGCCGAGGCCGCGGTGATCGAGCGGCTGGGCCGGTATTCGCGCACCGTGTCGGGTCAGCTGACCTTCCTGGTCCCGTTCGCCGACCGGGTGCGCGCGAAGGTGGATCTGCGCGAGCGGGTGGTGTCGTTCCCGCCGCAGCCGGTGATCACCCAGGACAACCTGACCGTGCAGATCGACTCGGTGGTGTACTTCCAGGTCACCAGCCCGCAGGCCGCGGTGTACGAGATCAGCAACTACATCGCCGCGGTCGAGCAGTTGACCATCACCACCCTGCGCAACGTGGTCGGCGGGATGACCCTGGAGGAGACGCTGACCTCCCGCGACCAGATCAACTCGCAGCTGCGCGGTGTCCTGGACGAGGCCACCGGCCGCTGGGGACTGCGCGTGGCGCGCGTCGAGCTCAAGGCCATCGATCCGCCGCCGTCGATCCAGGAGTCGATGGAGAAGCAGATGAAGGCCGACCGGGAGAAGCGCGCGATGATCCTCACCGCGGAGGGTAATCGCGAAGCACAGATCCGCACGGCCGAGGGCGCCAAGCAGGCACAGATCCTCTCCGCCGAGGGTTCCAAGCAGTCGGCGATCCTGTCGGCGGAGGGTGAACGCCAGAGCCGGATCCTGCGCGCCCAGGGTGAACGCGCTGCGGCCTACCTGCAGGCCCAAGGCCAGGCCAAGGCTATCGAAAAGGTCTTCGCCGCAATCAAATCCGGTAAGCCGACCCCGGAACTGCTTGCGTACCAGTACATGCAGACGTTGCCGGAGGTGGCCAAGGGCGACGCCAACAAGGTGTGGATGGTGCCCAGCGACTTCGGCAAGGCGCTGGAGGGGTTCGCCCGCAACTTCGGCACCCAGGGCGAGGACGGCGTGTTCCGCTACGAGCCGAGTGCCGAGGGCGCGGAAACCGCTGGCGGCGAGGACGATTCGGATGAGGTCGCCGACTGGTTCGACGTGAAGACCGACCCGGCCGCCGAACGCGCGGTGCGTGCCGCCGAGGCGGCCGCGGCCGCACCGGTGGAGGCGCCCTCGATCGGCCAGCGCGGCACGCCCTCGCAGAGCGCGATCGGTCAACAGCCGAATCCCGCACAGTTCCAACCGCAACCGCCGTCGGCGCAGTACCAGCCGCCGCCGGCCCAGTATCAGCAGCCCCAGCAGCCGCGCTCGGGGCAGGGTGAGTCCCAGGGCTGGCGCCCGCCGGAGCCACCCGCGCGGTAACGCGTCGTCCCGGTCCGTCGATACTCGAATGACGGGCCGGGACAAGGCGGTTCGCGTACTGCCAGGAGAGCGGTATCAGGGGGATGATCGCACGACGAGCGATTCTGCAGGGCGGGCTCGTCCTGCCGCTGGCGGCCGCGTGCACGCCGGAAGTCCTGGGCGGCGACTCCGGCGCGGTGCGGATCGCGGTGTCCTGGAGCGGAAACGAGCTCACCGCCTTTCGTGCGGTGTTGGCGGGGCTGGCCTCGACGGGCGCGTTCACCGGCCGGGTGGAGGTGGTACCGCTCGGCGATGACATCAATACCGCGCTGAGTGCGGGCGGCCGTGATGCGCCGGATATCGTCATGCTGCCCGATCCGGGCGCGATCCAGACCTCGGCCCGCACGGTATTGCGGGCGCTGCCCGAGTTGCGCGCCGAGTCGATCTGGCAGCCCGACGGCCGTCAGGTCTATTCCGAGTCCTGGTACAACCTGTTGTGGCACGCGGATTGCGGTCGCAGCCCACAACTCTACGGCGTTCCGTTCAAGGCGGCGAACATGTCGCTGATCTGGTTCGATCGCTCCGCCTTTCCGGGATACGACTCCCGATCCTGCACCTCGACCGGAACCGATGGGCCCGAGCGGTGGTCGCTGACGGACTGGGGCGCCTATATCGAAAAGTTCGCGCGCAGCGGCCGGCATCTGTTCGCGCTCGGTGCGGCGGACGGTTGGGTACTGGCCTACCACTTCGCGAATGTGCTGCGGGCGGTCGCCCCGAGGGCCTACGAGGCGCTGTCCGGGCCGGACGTGTCGGCGGGAGAGTGCTGGCCGCCCAAGCGATCCGGGCTGCCGTCGCCGAGCTGGAATCATCATCATGTGCGGGCCGCGCTTACGATGCTCGGCAAGATCTGGTGTGTCCCAGGGGGATTCGCGGGCGGTGTCGCCCAGCCGCTGCGGCGGCAGTTCCCCGATGCGATCCGCGACGTATTCCAGCATCGTCGGGCGGCCATGGTGGTCGCCCCCGATTATGCGGAACCGATCGTGCGGGACTGCTTGCGGCGCACCGGGCGTCCCGACTGCAGTGTCGGCGTGATGGGCTTTCCGGGGTACCAGGCGTGGAACGACCATCCGCCGAATATCGGTGGCGGCGACGTCATGGTCATCACCGCGGATGCCTCGCCCCGGGCCGAGGATCTGGTCGCCGCGCTCGCGGCGGCGAATGCCTCCCAACCGTGGATCGCGCACTACGGGGGTTTCGTACCGCCGAATCTGAACACCGCGACGCCCGCGTCGTACTCCGGTCTGTTCAACGGCGTCGCCGATCGGATGAGCAGATGGGATGTGTTCGACTTCGCCGATCTGGTCGGGCCGCGCGGGCGGCGAGACGGGTTGTGGCGCATCTTGACTCGCTTTCTCATCGACGTCGGCGATCGCGGTGAGCAAGCGGTGGGACCGGCGACCGAACGGGCCATCGGAGATCTCGAACGGACGTGGGAATGACCGTCGACCGGATCCAAGCCAACGGCCTCACGATGGAGCTCGCGCCGCGCCGCTTGTCGGGGCGGTTGATCGGCGGATGGTATCTGCGCGGCGTTGTCGCACTCGTGGTGCAGCTCCCGGCTCTGGCGCTGGGGGCGTTGGTACTGGTGCCGACTGGATGGTCGGTGGCGGTCGTGGTGTTCTCGCCCCGGTTTCGGTTCGTCACCCTATGCTCCGCCGCGGTGATCTGCGCGGTGTGGACCTGGCGGCGGCTGGAGAGTCCGTCCAGTTCGCCCAAGCGCTGGTGGCGCAAGCCCAAGTCGCCGCAGGCAAGTTCGCCGAAGCGCAAGACACCGAAGGCCCGATGGGTCCCGCGCTGGCCCGAGCTGTGTGTGTGGCTGGCCTGGCTCGTCGGCGCCGTATGTGCGGCTGTCTATTTCGGGTCGCGAGGAAATTGGGGCTGGTCCCAGGTCGCCGGTGCGGGTGCGGTCCTGATCGGTGTCTGGTGGTGGCTCGGGCGCCGGTGGCCGGGGCGCTGGTATTGGGGGGCGTTACTGCCCGCCGTGGTGGCGGTCGCGGGCATCATCGCCGCGATCGTGGCCACCGCGGGGAGCGAGGCGTACTGGATGACGCTGGTGTGGGTTGCCGCGACCTTCGGGCTGCTCGTGTTCACGGTGTGGATGGCCTGGTTGCTGCGCCGCACCTGGTGGCCGTGGTGGCCGCTGATCGTGCCGTTCGGGGTCTCGGCATTCGTGGCGGGTCTGGCCTGGCGGTTGATCTTCGAGCCGATCGTGGACCCGGTCACCGATGTGCGGTACCAGGCGTTCCTGTACGCGTTGATGCTGGGCGCGGCCTTCGCCTGGATCTGGTTCGGCGCGTTGTTCATCCTGTTGCGGGCCGCGGCGGCCAGCATCGAATCCGATCCGGTTCGCCGCGCGTATCTGGAGCGCAGGACCGGGTTCCGTCGCTACTGGCGGCTCGTGGTGATGCTGAACCCGGTTATCATGATCGTCGGCCTGGTCGTGACCGTGGCCGCGGCGCGTGTTTTCGACATCATTCTCGTCGGTGTACCCGGACCCTTGCAGTACACGCTGGACAGCGTGACCGTGCACTGGTGGCATCTGCCGTCCGACACCGCGGCCGATCATGTTGCCGCAGCGGCATTCTCGATGCCGCTGGCACTCGTGGTGGGGGTGGTCGCCTGGTTCCTGCAGGTTGGCATCCGGCGGCACCACGCCCGGTGGCCCGCGGCGGGCGCGGTCGCGGTGCCGGTTCGACTGCGCATTCCGGTCTCGGGCGCGACCGGGTCCGGGTCACGCCTGGCCGCACACGAGAGGTGGATCCTCGAGTGTGTACGGGCGGTGACGGGCGGTTCCCGGTCGGCCGCGAAAGAACCTGGGAATCGGCAGGATCTGCCGGTCGTTGCGGGCCCGGCCGAGCGACTGCTGATAGCCGTGGTGCGAGCGGGCCGCCTGTGTGTGCGCATCGGGGTGGTGCCGTTGACGGCGCTGGCCCCGCTGGTGGTGTTGTTCGTGATGACGTGGGCGGGATTCGACGGCCCGGCGCTGGTCGGGACGACCTCGATCTGGAGCGATACCGAACTCTGGCGCGGCCTGATGGACACCGGCGTGGTCGCGGTGGTGGCCACGTTCCTGACCGTGAGCGCGGCGCTGCCACCGGCCTACTATGCGGCGACGCTGCGACCGGACAAAGTGCCCTCCCGTGTGCTGATGACGTTCCTGGTCGTCTTCGCGGTGCTGCCGGCCCAGGTCTACCTCGGGCCGATCCGGGCGATCATCAACCGATACGACCTGGCCGGGACATCGATTCCGCTGATTCTGATGCATGCGGCGATCGGGCTGCCGATCGCGATCATGATCCTGCGCGGTGCACTTCTGGCCCCGGCCGACGGTCCGCTGTCGGACACCCGCCGGGAACCGGCGAGCACCTCGATCATGGTGCGCAGCGTATTGCACAGCGCCGGACCGGCCCTCGTCGCGGTCGCGGTTCTGCAACTGGTCCAGGTGTGGAACGACTTCTTCATCGGGTTGCAGGTGCGCGGCGCGGACGCGAGCCCCTGGTCGCTGCTGCTGTGGAGTGACGCGCGCCAATTCCACGAGAGCACAGCGCATCTGGCCGCGGGGGCGCTGCTGTCCGCGGTGCCGCCGGTCGTGCTGCTGTTGGCGACCTGGCGACGATTCCTGGTGCCGGGATTGACCGGGGGAGCGCTGCGATGACATCGGCAGAGGATTCCGTCGATTTCGGCCCGGACGAATTCGCGGTCGACTCACCGGTACAGATCGTCGCGAAATCCTCGCTGTGGCAGGGATTCCTGCGGTCCGCGTCGGTACTGAGTACCTCGTTGCTATTGGAATTGATCAGCAAACTTCTGGAGAATCGCGTCGGGCAGAGTCCGACGCTTGCGTCGGCGTCGTCGTGGCTCAGCCGGATCGCCATTCTGGTGGTCCTGATCGCGGCGGGATACCTGATTCTGCGCCGATTGACCACGATGCAGGACCGGCTGCGTGTGCGGCGGGAAATGCGGCTGACCGCCGATCTGATCTCGCCGGGCCCGGTGGTGAAATCGTCGGTGCCGCCACCGGACCGCGAGACGAGACTGCCTGCGCGCCGGGAAAATCCGACTCTGTCGGATTGTCAGCAGTTGTGGAAGGCCCAAGTCGTGCGGGTGCTCGACGCGCTGCCCTTCGAAGAATACGAGGCTGCCGCACTGTACGACCTGGTCTCGGCCGTCCTGACCGCCCGGCGACGGCTTCCGCTGGACGAGGCGCCGCAACCGATTTCCGCGACGGCGGAGATCGACCGAATGACCCGGGCCGGCGTGCTGACCAGCGCCGCCGGCGACCGGATCGTGGTGCGGCGTGGGGTCGTGCCCCCGGTGCTGATGCTGTGGGTGCTGGTGCAGCGGATGCTGATTCAGCAGGACGTGCGGCAATTGGGCCCGGTGCGTTCGGTGGTCATGTGGCGGATACTGCCCGACGGAATATGTTCCAGGATCGACGAGGAGCCCGAATGGGACGCCGGACTGCCCGCGCTGGTACGTCACCACGCGGATCTGGCGACCCGATGGGCGGCCGCATTGAATACCCGCCGATTGGGCGAGGGTGCGCAGCGCTGGTTCGGTCAGGAGGCCGAGCATCTGCTCGGGTTGATCAGGGTGTGCCGCGGGATGCGCGAGCAAGCCGTGCGCGATGCGGCCGTCCCGGATCTCCTGCGCATCGCGGACGCCCTGGATCGCTGGTATGCCCGCAACGGCTGGAGCGCGGCGAAAAACGGCCTGGCGGAACAGGTCTCCCAACTCCTCACACCCGACGCGCAGCCGGTGGAATACGAGCTGACGCAGCTCCGGCGAGCCGACGCCGACCGGAGAACCGACACCGACGATCCGACGATCGAATCATCCGTGTCCTGGCTGCATCGGTACAAGGCTCCGCTGCTGGCGCGGCGTGATGAGCGCGAGGCGTGGAAACTCCTGACCGGACAGTGCGGCCCGGACGAGGTGAAGCAGGCGGGCGCACTGCTCGAGCGGGCGTGGCGGCGACTGCCCGCCCGGGACGGCGCCGGATCGGTCTGCCTGCTGGTCGACCTGGCGATCGTGCGGTTGCACGAGGGCAGGCTCGAGGCCGCGCGGAACTGCCTCGCGGTGGCGCAGTCGCTGGCCGGTGACGATCGTGACCCGGCCGGGTTGGCGCACGTCTACGAAATCCTGGGCGTGCTGCGGTGGATTCGCGGCGAACCGCGGCGGGCCCTGCACGACTGGCAGCGGGCGTTGAGCCGCTTCCGGGATCTGAATCACGACCTCGGGACCGCGCGCTGCCTGCAACACCTGGGATCGGCGATCGCGGAGTTCCCCGAATACGGCGGACTGCTGGTGGGCGGGGAACCGTGGCGGGGTGAGGTGTTGCGGCAGGCCGGTGGCTGGCTGGCCCAGGCCGTGCGCATGCGCGAGGCCATCGGCCCCGATGCGGACATCGGACGCCGACCTGCGGAATTGCCGGCCAACCGGGCACTCGAGAAGGTGCGCGAACGACTGGCGCAGGAGCCGGGTTTGTTCGACCCCGAGCTGCTCCCGCCCGACGAACTGCTGCTCGAAGGCGTCGATCGCTGGCCGCTCCCGGTTTCCGAAGACGCCGGATCGCCCTCGTAAGGGTCTTCGGGAAGAAAGTTTCCGAGACCTGGATCACATTTTTGTTGTGATCTCGAACACGTAACGAACCGTTAATGACATTTGTGTAATCCGTTATCTTTTCGATGTCATCCGTCAAAAAGCGTCTCTAACCTCATGTATATGTTGACGGTATCGACTTGTTACCTCAACGTGATCTGCGGCGAATTCTCCGTTACCGTCGTCGACAGCTCGAAACAGAGCTGAGACTCGAATCGCCGAACACCGGAAGCCTCGTCCCGTGATTCGAGTTCGCACCCGACATCCCTGGGGACGAGATCCGGTAACGAACGAACTTCCGGACGGCTGGGCGCAGGCAGGAAAAACCTATGCTTCGCAACCGCAAGATCAGCACGCTCGGACTCACCGCCGTCGCAGGCGCCCTCATCGCCGTCCCGTTCGGCCTGACCGCGAACGCTTCCGCGGCGGGCGGGCACAACTGGGATGCCGTCGCGCAGTGTGAGGCGAGCGGCAACTGGGCTGCCAACACCGGTAACGGTTTCTACGGCGGCCTGCAGTTCACCCAGAGCACCTGGAACTCCTACGGCGGCAGTGGCAACGCGGCCAACGCCAGCCGCGCCGAGCAGATTCGCGTCGGCGAGAACGTGCTCGCGGGCCAGGGCCCCGGCGCCTGGCCGGTGTGTGGCCGCTACCTGTAAGCAGCCTACCCGCGAGGGAACAGATTCATCACGGCCCTGTCATCCGGTACGTCCGGATGGCAGGGCCGTGGTCGTTGTTCGGTACGTCTCGACGCCTCCCGCGGGTTCGCGCCTTTCACGCAGGTGAGCGCAACTACTTCTTTAACAGAGCTATCTGGTCGAGAGGACGCGAAGACTACCTGCCTGCTCGGCAGCAGCATCAGCCGAATTCGACGTAGTTCGCCGAGCTGTTGCGGGGATTGTGTACTCCGGTCGAGTTCGAGTCACGCTCCCGATACCTCAATGATGTTCTGTTCTAGAATAATCATGTTGTATCTGCGGAAGGTCTGTGATGCTGTTCGTCGAGTCGGCTCGTCCCCGGTTCGTGCGTCAGCATTCCCGCGCCGGATGGCTCGCGGTGGGTGCGGTGTGCCTCGGGGCGTTCATGGGTCAGCTCGACGCCAGCATCGTCACCTTGACGTTTCCGGCCGTGCAGCACGAGTTCCGGGCCTCGCTGGCCGGGGTGGAGTGGGTGTCGCTGGCCTATCTGCTGACCGTCGTCGGGCTGGTCGTCGCCGCGGGGCGGATCGCCGATTCGATCGGGCGCAAGGCTGTATATCTCCAAGGATTCGTCGTGTTCACCGCCGCTTCGGCGGCCTGCGCCCTGGCACCCGGACTCGGCTGGCTGATCGGCTTTCGGGTGCTGCAGGCCGTCGGTGCGGCCATGTTGCAGGCCAACAGCGTCGCGCTGGTGGTCACCAGTGTGCCGGCGAAACGGATGCGCGCCGCGCTCGGTGTGCAGGCCGGGGCCCAGGCGCTCGGGCTGGCGCTGGGACCGGCGATCGGCGGGATGCTCGTCGATTCGGTCGGCTGGCGGTGGGTCTACGGGGTCAACGTGCTGGTCGGCGTCATCGCGCTGATCGCGGGACGGTATCTGCTGCCCCGCACCCGGCAGCGCTCGGTCCTGCACGAATTCGATTGGCGTGGGCTGCTGTTGCTGATCCTGTGCACCAGTTCGCTGCTGCTGGCGGTGTCCTCGGTGTCGGGGCTGGCGGTCCCGGCGTGGGCACCGGTCGCGCTGGGGGTGCTGTCGGCCGCGGCCGGGGCGGGGCTCTGGTGGTGGTCGCGGCGCGCTGCGGATCCGCTCATCGATCTGACGATGCTGCGCCCCACGGTGGTGAGCGTGGGACTGGTCGGAGCGTTCGCGGCGTATCTGGTGCTGTTCGGACCGCTGGCGCTGTTCCCGCAGCTGCACGGTGCGAGCGTCGCCGGAACCGGGCTGATCCTGACCGCGCTGCCCGCCGGATTCGCGCTGGCGGCCGTGACCGGCGGCCAGGTGCTTCCGTCGCACTGGGACGGGCGGCGCCGCGAACGTCTCGGTGCGGCGATGGCCACTATCGCGCTGGCCGCACTGCTGGCCGACCCTGCCTCGGCGTGGTGGGCGTTCGGCTGGCTGGGTCTGCTCGGGCTCGGTCTGGGCGTGTTCATTCCCGGCAACAACACCGCCATCATGAGCGCGGTCCCGGCAGGCCGATCCGGCACCAGCGGGGGACTGGTCAATATGGCGCGCGGTCTGGGCACCGCCGGTGGCGTCGCGGTGGTGACTCTCGCGCTGCATCTGGACGGCAGTTCCGATGGCGCGGGCTCGGGATCACGGACGGCGCTGGGCGGGCTGCTGCTGTTCGCGATCCTGGCCGTCGCCACGACGTTGACCGCACGTCGGGCAGAATCCGGAAGATCATCTCAGCGTGAGGAGTCGCCGATGACCACATCCGCCGTCGAGGGCTCGCCGGTCACCACCGTGCGGCCCGACGAGAACGCCATCGCCGAGATCATCGCCTGCCTGCGCCGCGCGATGCGCCGCGCGGCGCGGGCGGCGGATCCGGGCAATACTCTCTCGGTCGCCCAGCTCGAGCTGCTGTCGAGTGTGTCCGAGCATCCGGGCGTCCGGCCCGGTCAGCTGGCGCGCCTGTTGCGCTTGGCGCCCAATTCGGTGACCACACTGGTCAACGGATTGCAGACGCACAACATGATCACCCGCGCTCCGGGGGAGGACCGGCGCGCGGTCACCCTGACGCTCACCGACGAGGGCCGTGCCGCGGTGCGCGCCTGGCAGTCGACCAATACCGACATCCTGCGCACCGCGCTGGACGACCTGCACCCCGGCTGGCAGCATCTGCTGGCCGCGGCCATGCCCGCGCTCACCGAACTCACCCGCGCCATCGACACTCTCGCCGACCCCGTTCCGGCACAACGCGATTCGGAGACCGCGGCACACAGCGGCCGAGTGCGCCGGGAACGTGCTACGAGCTCGTCGGAGGGGTAGCTGTGTGGCGAGTCCAGCCGGCGTCGAGGGCGGCGGTCTGCAGTGCGTCGAGGCCGAAGGCGTCGACCGGGCCCAGAGCGCCGGTGTCGAGCAGGCCGCCGCCCAGTGCTGTATCGGCTGCCCAGGCCAGCATCGCCGCGGTGAACGTGTAGGGATCGCCGCCCTCGAGCGTGACGCTCGACAGGATCTTCCCGGCGTCATCGCGAGCTTCCGCGACTACCCGGGACCGGGTGCGGCCGAGGGATCCGGCTCCAGGGCCACCGGTGGAGCCCTTGACGATTCGGCCCAGCGCGCCGTCGAGCACCTGCTTCAACGCACCCGACTTCGCAGCGATCGCGGCCAGCTGTGATCCGGCCCGCAGCCCATGCGCCGCGAGCAGCGGCAGGCCCAGGAAGACGTCGATCCGACGCAGTTGCGGGTAGGAGCGAGTCAGCGCGAAATGTTCCGACCCGGGGATCGACACACCCGTGCGGTCGGCTCCGGCGACGTCGAACGAGCGCAGATGTGCGCCGGAAACCTGCGGGACGACCCGGCCGCCGCGCAGCGCGAAGCCGGGTTCGAACAGCATCCCGGCCATGGAGGCACGGGTGCCGCCGCTGGTGCCGGGGTGATCCATGAAATAGCCGATGTCGGCACGGGTAGCGGCGGGCGCCGCACGCAACGCCAACGCGGCGGCCAGGTTGCCCGGCACGTAGTCGAACCCGAACGCGGTCAGCAGCGCAGACCCGGCGGTACGGGCCTGGTCGTCGTGCTCGAACACGCTGCGGATGAACGGCCCTTCGCCGGTGGAATCGATGTAGTGGGCACCGGCGGAGATCGCCGCATCCAATGCCGGACGGCCGTGGCGCAGAAACGGCCCGACGGTGGTCACCAGGACATCGCTGCGACGGAGCAGAGCGCGCACCGACGCGGGGTCGGTGACGTCGGCAACTGCGGTCGGTGCGCCGCCCAGGTCGGTGGCCAGTTTCTCCAGGGCGGCCGCGTTGCGACCGGCCAGCACGGGGGATGTGCCGCGTGCGGTGAGGACTTCGGCGGTCAGGCGCCCGGTGTACCCGGTCGCCCCGAACAAGACGATCTTCGGCATTGATACCTCGCCCTTCTACTCGTTATCGGATATTCGCTGTTCGTCCGTGCAAAAAGACTGAGCGGCAGCAGGTTTCGTCGACCACGACGGCGCGCCCACAGTGTGCTACCGGGGTAGCCGCTCGTCCGGTGTCAGATGGGTGATGGAGAGATCTCGCTGCACGATACCGGGCTCGCTCGAATGGATCGGCCGGACCGCCTTCAGTAGTTCCACCAGGGTCAGGTGATCTGCCGGATGGATTCCGTCGGTGGGATGGAAATCGACTGTGGCCGTGGCAGTTCCGGCCGCAGTGGTGGTGGCCAGGCGGTAGCGCAACGGGACGCCGCCGACGCCGCGGGTGCGGATCGAGCGATAGCGGATCCGGTCACCGAGGGTGTGCACCGCAACGGAACCCTCGGCGTGGACGACCGGGGTTTCGGAACTCACGTCGGGAAAGGCGGCGGTCTCGAGTACCCGCAGACCGGCGAAGTAGTAGCCGGGAAGTGCGTTGTCCGGCACCGTGTTCCACGGATACACGCCGTCCTCGGGCAGGTCGATCTCCTCGATCAATTCGATCCGGGTTATCTCCCGGGTCGCGGCGGCGAGCGAACGCGTCAGCCGGGCCGCGACCGCCGACTGGAAGCCGCCGGCGGCGTGCAGGGTGGACGACCCGGCGCGGCACGCATCGCGAACCTCGTTCAGCGGCAATGCCTCGAGAGGTAGAGCGGTGACGACGTCGCGGCCCGCGCGCAGATGGTCGGGAATTTCGTCGAAGTCCGCGGACAAGTGCACCACTACCACGGCCGAAGACTGTTCCACGACGACGACATCCGGGCGTTCGGCGATCCGCTCGGCGAGCGGGCCACCGCCCAGTACCGCGACCGGAAGCGGGGAACTCATGCTGTCTCCAGACGGAATCGAGGGCTCAGATCGGGCGTCGCGACACCGGGCGGCGCCAGGCACAGTTCCGGGATGACATCGAGCATGGCCTTGACCGAGATGTCGGTGACCGCTGACCAGTCACCGCTGTTGGTCTCGTCGTCCAACTCGTTGCGCATCTCGATCCGCGCCCGGCTGCCGTCCAGCGTGATCACATGTCCACCGGCCAGACTGCGCGGATGGTCCGGTCCGAGATGGGCATTGCCCATCCCGACGTGCCAGCACTCCGCATTGGTCATGAACAACCGGTCCCCGATATAGCCGCGGTAGCTCATGTGGATCGCGCCGACCGAACCGGGCTCGATAACGCTGCCGCCCGCCTCCATCCGCACTCGCGCGGGCACGGGGTAGACGTGTCGCTCCACCCGAACCTGATCCGCACCCACACCGAACAGCGCGTGCCCGACGTTGGCGAGCACCGCGTCGAAATAGAAGTGCTGCATCAGCGCGATGGCGTGGTTGGAATCGACCGCGCTCAGCGGCATGCCGAAGCCGAGGCCGGTCACTCGCATCTGCGCCACCGTGCGCAAAACCTCCAGCGGTGCACGCGTTTCGGACAGCCACGTCGGCATGGCCGGGCTGTGGTACGACGCCGCCGACACCACGTTCTTGCCCGACTCCAGCAGATCCAGCACATCGGCGTCCGCGCCCTGCACCAGCGCGGGCGTGGTGGGCGTATGCACTACGCAATCCGCCTCCAGCGCAAGGATTTCCGCTTTCGAGGTGGTCGCGGTGACGCCCACCGGCCCCAGTCCGGCCAGCTCGCCGATATCTCGGCCGTGTTTGTGCGGGCTGAACACCTTGACCCCGACGACGTCGAACCGAGGCGACTCGAGCGCCGTGCGCAATGCTCGCCCGCCCATATCGCCGGGGCCCAGATGATCAGTCGATGCCGACGCGCCACCAGAGGTCTCCTTGCCGTTGGCGACATGTCTAGCACGTTAGGCTATGAGACACATAGGCTTCCAGTCTCTTACCGTCTCGCCGCTCAGCAGTCGGCCGGATCGATATCGCGCAGCGCGCGGGCGATCATCCGAATCGGCTCGGCGCAGGTGCCGTACCGCCGGGCGGGATCCTTCGCCAGGCATTTGCGGAGAATCGAGCCGACCGCGGTCGGAATCCACGGGCGGCGGCGGGAGATATCGGGCGGTTCGGCAGATATCTGCGCATCGGCCAACCGGAAACGGTTCATCAGCGGGAATGGCACCTGGCCGGTGAGCAACTCGGCGGCCGAACAGGCCAGCGCGTACTGGTCGGTCGCCGGTGTCATCGCTCCGCCGCACAGCAATTCCGGTGCGGCATAAGGCAGTGAGCCCACCACGAAACCCTCGGGCGTGAGCTGCGGACCGGATCCATCGATCCGGCGGGCGGTGCCGAAATCGGATAGTTTCACCCGCGCCATCATGTCCGGATCGGGTGCGAACGCACCGCCTTCGCTCAATGCTCTGGCGTCGGCCGCGGTCGCCGGTTCGATTCGGCTCAGCAACATGTTCGCCGGTTTGACGTCCAGATGCAGCACTCCCTGGACGTGCGCGTAGTCCAGCGCGTGGGCGATGGCGGTGAGGATCGCGACCACCAGTGCGGGGTCCGGATCGGCGCGCGGTGCGGGTCCGCGAGCGGCGGCCCCATCGATGTATTCGTGCGAGGACCACAGGCGTCCATCGAATTCACCGTGCGCGAACATCTGCACGATATTGGGATGGTGCAGTTTCACCGCGACCTCGAATTCGTGCACGAATCGCGCCCGCGCCGCGCTCGAACGGCTCGCGGCGGTATTCATGATCTTCAGCGCGAGCGGTCCCTGCCCGTCGTCGGCCAGATACACCTCACTGCTGCCGCCGAGCCCCAACGGCGTTCGAATGACGAACTCCGCGAACCTGTCTCCTGCGCTGAACAACACGGCCACAGCTTAGAACCGACGGTGCCCGATTTCGCGGTGATGGTCGCTCAGGGTTTGCGCCCCATTCCGGCCCATGCCCAGGCAGGGCCTACGTGTGGTTCGGCGTCGTACGGGAGGTCCTCGCCGAGTTCGGGGTGCCAGTCCTCCAGCGTGCTGACCCATGGCGGCACGAGATCGGTTCCGGCGAACAGGTTTTCGACCTCGGACTGATTTCGCGCGACCAGGGTGAGCCCGCCCCGTGCGGCGGCGTCCGCGGCCTGCGCGGCGCCGGAGGCGTTGAAGTCGCCGGTGAAATGACTGATGGCCAGGGAGCTTCCGGGTGCTACGCCATTGAGCAGCCGGGAGACGACATCGTGTATGCCGTCCGCGTCGTGGAAGTACATCAGCACCGAGATCAGCATGATCGCGATCGGGCGTTCCAGGTCCAGGGTGTCGGTGAGTCGCGGATCGCGCAGTATCGCTTCCGAATCGAGCAGATCGGCGTGGATGAAGGCGGTCCGGCCCACTGGCGAGCCCTTCATCAGAGCTCGCGCGTGTGCCAGGACCAGCGGATCCTTGTCCACGTAGACGATTCGCGCGGTGCGATCCACCTCCTGGGCCACCTGGTGGGTGTTGCGTGCGGTCGGCAGTCCGGTGCCGATGTCGAGGAATTGGGTGATGCCCAACTCGGTGATCGCGTAGCGCACACTGCGGCCGAGGAAGACCCGATTGGCCCGCGCCATACTGCGGATGCCGGGAATGTGCGCGGCGATCGCGTTGCCCAGCGTGCGGTCGGCGGGGTAGTTGTCCACACCGCCGAGCCAGTAGTCGTAGACGCGCGCTTCGTGTGCGACGGTGGTGTCGATCGTGGTCGGTAGGCGGCCATCGGCGTCGCCGTCCGGCATGCTGTCCCTCTCCGGTCTCCTGTTTGCGACGCAAGAGTATGCCCGGTCCGCGGCCGGACGGGCGAGGTTCGGCGAATTGTCGGGTTCGGTGCCGGTGCGATGGGCGGGTTCAGGCGTCCGCGGGCTCCGCGACCGATGCCTCGGCGGATGCGGCCTGATCGGTGAATTGGCTTGCGCCCCAGCGGGCATCGACGACGAGTCCGATGACGCCGATGGCGATGCAGACCCCGGACAGCACCAGCATCGCCGGATCGGTGCGACCGGTCAGCGCATCGCCCAGGACCACCACGCCCACCGTGCCCGGCATGATGCCGATCACCGTGGCCAGCAGATATGGCAGCATGCGCACCGATGACAATCCGGCGCAATAGTTGATCACCGAGAACGGCACCGGCGCGATCAACCGCAGCGAGCCGACGGCCAGCCAGCCGCGTCGGGCCAGCCGGCGATCGACCGCGCGCACCGCGGGATGGTGCAGCCGCTTGGCCACCTGGTCGCGATCGAGCGCGCGCACCAGCAGCAGGGCCAGGATGGCACTGATGGTCGTCGCCCCGGCCGCGATGCCGACACCGAGCACCGGACCGAACAGCAGCCCCGCGCTGAGCGTGAACACCGTGCGGGGGAACGGCGCGGTCGTCACGATCGCATGCACCAGGAAGAACACGATCGGGAACAGCGGCCCGACCGAATGCGCCCACTCGCGGATCTGCTGCGGCGCGGGATGCGGAGCCAGCAGGGCCACCGCGACCAGCACGCCGCAGAGCACCAGCAGCGCGATGACGCGCGGATTGCGGAGTCTGCTCAGCACCGAGCCAGAGTACCGGCCGGGCCGGTCCGGGCATGGAACGCCCGGTCGAACCGCAGGCGAACTCCGCGCGCGCGGCCGGGCGGCATAGTACGTGTCCGTGCGGAATCGCGCGGTGAGTTCGTGCGAACAAGGCACACAGGGGATA
>NZ_BAGB01000044.1 GCF_000308615.1 Nocardia jiangxiensis NBRC 101359 | reverse complement strand
GCCCTAACCCCGGATCACCGCCCAGGACAAGGCTGCAACGGATAACAAACCGGCCCAACCGTATCCGAAGGAATAGTCGGATCAGGCGTAGTAGTCCCGGTCCCACTCGGCGTACTGAACTCATCCGTCTCAGAGGTAGTAACCCCCGGCCCCGTACTCGGATGCGACGTATTCCCACCCCCCGTACAGGTAGCCGCCACCGCCAACACGACCACCAGAAACGCCAACAACACCAACGGCACAACCCCCCGCCCCCGCCGCCGAGGCTCCTCAGGCGCAGGCCGAGGATCGAACGGAACCGAATACGGCTGCGCCTGACTCGGGTAAGGCGCAGCCGCAGAACCGGATTCGCGCGTCTGCTGCTGCGCACGGCCCTGCGGATACCCCGGCGGCGGCACGAACTCCCGCGGCGGCCCCTGCTGCTGCGCAGCTGCAGGCTGCGGCGGCGGCGGCGGAGGCGGAGGCGCCTGCTGCGGCCGCGGCCGCGGCGCACTGCCGGTCAACGGAACAGCCGGTATCGGCACCGCAGGCGCAGCAGCCACGGGAGCCACCGGCGCAGCAGCAGGCGCCGCAGCCGCTGCGGTTTCCCGCCCCCGCCCCCGCCCCCGGTCCGCAGGCGCCGGAAACCCTTCCGCGATCAGATCGGAATATGTTGCGGCAGCAGCGAACCCGAGCGTCCCCAGAGCCTGCCCGACTTGCGCGGCATCCCAGGAATCGGGCGGCGCCGGATTGTTCCCGGATTCGTCCCCGGCGATCCGGTTGAAGTAGGCCCGAAGCGACGACGGACCATCTCCCACAACCACATCGATCCCGCTGGGCAGCGGCCCTTTCTCTACCGCGATTCGCGTGCCGAGCTGAGGGATCACCAGCACGATGCCGGTCACTGCGACGCCCTCGCGCCCTGGGGCGGAGCGCATTTCGTGCTCGAGTCCGCGAGTCCGGGCGTTGACTTCTTCCATCGGCTCGGTGCCGCTCTGCACGCCTTCGAGTGGTGCGATCTCGCCTTCGATCGTCCACGGCTCGGTGGCCGAGCAGGCCAGGGTGCCGTTCACTCGTTCGGTGAAGCCTTTGAGGACGACGACCACGCAGGTCTTGGGCGTCCACACGATGACGTCGGCGCTGTCGGATTTAACGACCGCGATGCCGGGTAACGCGTGTGCTCCGGTCCACGACTTGAGCCAGTTCACCACTGTGCGTTCGGTGCTGGACAGCCGCGACGGGTCGTCACCACGAACCTTCACCAACATCTGATCAACCCCTGCCCGATGCCTCGTTGCCGACCGAGCGAGCAGCTGCCCGGCCCCCGTAAAGGGTACGGGGATCCGGGCGAATCGGCTTGCGCGGCAGCACAGATGATGCATGATCGGCACTGCCGCGCCGCAGCCGGGTCACTTGTCGTTGCGCCAGGCCAGGTATCCGTCGGGGCGGATCAGCACTCGGGTGCCGGTGTCGGCCGCGTACTCGGTGAAGGCGTGCGAGCCGATCGCGATGAGTTGTCCGTCGCGGGGGGTGGTGTCGGGTCCGACCAGCGAGTATGTCCGGGTTTCGGGGTCGGTCGGCGCGGCCGCGGAGTCGGTTTCGTCGCCGAAGTCGAGCAGGGTGGCGTGCGGCCCGCGGAACAGTTCGAACAGCCGCACGGTGCTGCCGTCGGCGCGGCGCAGGGGCGCGTCGGGTGCGCGATCGCCTGCCACCAGGCGGCCGGTGGCATTCGTTGCCCGGTAGGTGATGTCGAGCTGATGGGTGTCTTCGCCGCGGTCCATCGCGTCTTCGGTCCCGGAGATGTGTTTGTCCAGCAGTGCCGAGCTCAGGCCGAGGACTTGCGCGGCGACGGCGCGTCGTTCGGATTCGTAGGTGTCCGGTGCGGTGGCGTCGCCGTCGAGTGCGGCGGCCAGTTTCCAGCCGAGGTTGTAGCCGTCCTGGACGCCGGTGTTCAGGCCCTGCCCGCCGGTCGGGGGATGCGCGTGCGCGGCGTCTCCGGCCAGGAACACCCGGCCGTCCCGGAAGCGTTGTGCCAGGCGGATGTTCGGCCGCCACACCGTCGACCATTCGGGTTCGCCGACGATGAGGTCGGTGCGTCCGGAGACGCGGTCGAGCGCGTCCTGGAGTACGGCGCGGGTGGGTTCGGCATCCTGTGCGAGGGGCGCCGCGAACTGGAACAGATTCCGGCCTGCCAGCGGGGTCAGCGCGATGCCGTTCATCGGCTCCTGCGCGGCGGCGAACCAGTATCCGTAGTCGAGGTCCAGGGCCTGGACCGGCACGTCGCCGAGCAGCATCCGGATCGATTCGTCGGTGGTGCCTTCGAATGCGATGCCGAGTGTCTTGCGCACGGTGCTGCGGCCGCCGTCGGCGCCGACCAGGTAGTCCGCGCGCACCGTCTCGCTTCCGCCGGGCCCCTCCAGGACAGCGGTGACGCCGTCGGCGTCCTGGGTGAATGTGGCCAGGGCGGTGGACAATTCGACTCGGACGCCGAAGTCGGCCAGGCGGGCGCGCAGGACCGCCTCGGTGTCGGATTGGCCCAGCATCCACGGATTCGGATACGGCACGGCCGGGGTGGGTTCGCGCACCTCGCTCATACGGCGTTCGCCGACCGGATTCCCGTCCAGGAATATCCGGGTCAGCGGGACCGGTATGCCCGCGGCGTGGATCGCGTCCAGGACGCCGAGATCCTCGAACACCTCCAGGGTTCGTGGCTGGATGCCGTCCCCGCGCGACCCGGCGAAGAATTCCGTGGCCCGCTCGACGATCCGGACGTCGACCCCTCGGCGGGCCAGATCGATGGCGAGGGTGAGTCCGGTCGGGCCGGCTCCGGCGATGAGTACCTGCGAGGTCATGGCGCCTCTCCGTTTATGAATACATATTCAGTGAATGTGGATTCAGTATTGAGGTTGGTAGGGTCCGCTGTCAAGGAGGTGGTCGCGATGGCCGCGGGTGGCGTGGCGAAAGGCGGGCGGAAGGAGCGTTCGGCGGAGACCGAACAGGCGCTCAAGGACGCGGCCAGGCGGCTGTTCGCCGAGCGCGGCTATCTGAACACCAAGATCACCGACATCACCACGGCCGCCGGGCGCGCGGCGGGCTCGTTCTACAACCACTTCGCGAGCAAGGAGGAATTGCTCCAGGCGTTACTGGAAGACTTTGCCGCCGAAGGAGATTCCGCTGCCGAGGAGCGGGAGCACAATCCGGACTTCACCGATCCGGACGCGGTGCGCTTCCATGTGGCGGCGTACTGGCGATTCACCCGGCGGAACTGGCCGGTGCTGCACGCGGTGAATCAGGCCGCGCTGGTCAACGGGGATTTCGCGCAGGTGGCGGCGCGTTTCGCGGCGGAGCATCGCAATGAGGTCGCGACTCATCTGGACGGCTTCGACGCCGCGGGTTTGCAGCTGCCCAGCACTCCCGAGGCGAGTCTCGCGATGATGTTCCTGGCGGTCCACGGGCTGCTCGAGGTGATCGAGGAGGGCCAGGTGGAGTTGAGTGACGAGGAGGCCGTCGAGGGCCTCACGCGGTTCGTCTACCGGGGTCTGACCGGGCGGGACTACTGAGAAGACGCGAAACGAGGGTGACCGCAACGGATGTCACCCTCGTTCGGCGTGCCGGGAGATCGTCAGGGGAGCAGCACGATCGAGCCGGTGGTGTTGCGGCTCTCCAGATCCCGGTGCGCGCGTTCGGCATCGGCCAGCGGATAGGTCGCGCCGACCCGAACCCGCAGGGCGCCCGACGCGATGGCGTTCATGATATCGCCTGCGCGCCACAGCAATTCGGCACGATCGCGAGTGTAGTGGACGAGGGTGGGGCGGGTGATGAACAGCGAGCCGCCACTGTTGAGTCGCTGCAGATCGAACGGCGGCACCTGTCCGCTGGCGCCACCGAACAGCGCCAGCATCCCGCGGATCCGCAGCGAGGCCAGGCTCGCGTCGAAAGTGTCCTTGCCCACACCGTCGTAGACCGCGGCCACGCCTTCACCGCCGGTCAGCGCCCGCACTCGATCGGCCAGATCCTCGCCGTAGCGCAGCACCTCGGTGGCGCCGGCCTCGCGGGAGAGCGCCTCCTTCTCGTCGGTGGAGACGGTGGTGATGACGCGCACGCCGCGCGCGGCGGCGAGCTGGGTCAGGATCAGGCCCACGCCACCCGAACCCGCGTGCACCAGAACGGTTTCCCCGGCCTCGGGCTTGTAGACCGATTCGATCAGATAGTGCGCGGTCATCCCCTGCAGCAGCGCCGAGGCGGCCACCGGCGGTTCCACCCCGTCCGGCACCGGCACCGCGACCGCGGCGTCGACGGCGACCTTCTCCGCATAGCTCCCCGGTCCGGCCGCCCAGGCGATCCGGTCGCCGACCCGGATACCGGTCACCTCGGAGCCGACCGCGGACACCACACCCGAGCCCTCGGCCCCCGGGATGTAGGGCGGGACCGTCTGGTAGACGCCGCTGCGGATGTACGTATCGATGAAGTTGATGCCGATCGCTTCGGTATCGACGAGGACCTGGCCGGGGCCGATCACCGGATCGGGTACCTCGGTGTACTGCAGGACCTCGGGACCGCCCAGCTCGGAAACCTGAATCGCATGCATGTGTCGGTTCTACACCCGCCAGGCTGTGATCATTCCCGGCAGTGTGCCGGGGCGGACCTACCGGGCGGTAAACTCGCCGCCATGAGTGCATCCGCGGCCCCAGCCAAGCCGTCCTCCGCCGTGATCGATTCGGTCGAGGATTTCGTCGCCGCCCACGGCGGTTCCGCGACCGCGGTGCTGCAGCCGATCGGCCGGATCGGCGTCCGCATCACCCTGGTCGGCAGTGACGGTGTCCTCGGCGACCGCGTCGTCGACGATCTGGCCACCGCGAAGGCTGTGGTCGAGGCCGTGTCCGGACTGAGCGAAACCGAGCACTGGGATCGCGAGCTGACCTCCGTGGTCACCCCGGCCACCGGGCACTGGGCGAAGATGGCCGGTTGGGTCGCGCACCAGACCCGGTTCCCCCGGGCGCGAAACGATCGCTGACCCGGTTCGCATCCCGTATCGTCTGCAGCGCCCGGCACAATGCTCGGGCGCTGCTCGTCTGCGGGCAGCCGCTACGACGATGGCGGGAGTCATGCGAATTCGGCGTTTGGTGACCGCGGCGGCGGTCGGTGCGCTGTCCCTCGTCCCGGTGGCGGTTCCGGCCGCCGCTGCGCCCGCGGCCCTGCGGGTCTGCACCACCGGCGACTATCCGCCCTACTCGGTGAGCGACGGGCACGGCGGCTATCGCGGCATCGATGTCGACCTGGTTCGCGGTCTCGGCGAAATACTGCACCAGCCGGTGGAATTCGTCCCGACGACCTGGTCGACCATGGCCGTGGACTTCGGTGCGAAGAACTGTGACATCGCCGCGGGCGGCATCTCCGATTCGGCCTCGCGGCGGTCCTACGCGGACTTCTCGATCAATTACGGCACCGACGGCAAGGCGCCCATCGTGCGTGCCGCCGACGCGGGCCGCTTCGCGACGATCGAGCAGATCAACCGGCCCGGTGTGCGCGTCGTGGTGAATCCCGGCGGGACCAACGAGGCGTTCGCGCGCACGCATTTCCCGGCCGCGCGGCTGATCCTGTGGCCGGACAATCTGACCATGGTCGATCAGCTGGATCGAGGTCGCGCCGACGTCTTCGTCACCGATTCGGTGGAAGGTCGCTATCGGGTGCGACAGCATCCCGGTCTGCGTGTGCTGCACCCGGATCACCCGTTCGACTCCTCGGGCAAGATCTTCCTGCTGCGCCGCAACGATCCACTGCTGGCCGCCGAAGTGAACGGCTGGCTGGCGAGCCAGCTCGCGACCGGCGGCGTCGATCGCGCTTTCGACGCCTGGATCGGCCCGCACGCCACCGCATGAGATGCCGCGGCCCCCGCGAATGCGCATCGGACACAGTGCAAGTCGAGCGACGGTGAGGTGACGGTGTGAAGGAGACGGAGGCCAGCCGCACGGCGGTACTGGTGTGTCAGGGGCGTGCGGTGGGGGACGGGCGACTGGCATCCGGCCGGTTCGCCGATCCTGTTGCCGCGCAACTACTTCGCGACGACGAGCGCGCGGAGGTGGAGTTGGCCCGGTCCGGGAAGGCGCCGTCGGGCTGGCGGGCGCGGATGCGCTACGAGATGCTCAACGCGACCGCCGCGGTGCTGGTGACCCGAACGGTCGCGATCGATGACGCCGTGCGCGAGGCGGGAAATCCGCAGCTGGTGCTGCTCGGCGCGGGCCTGGACGCGCGCGCCTGGCGGATGCCCGAACTGGCCGCGGTCGCGGTGTTCGAGGTGGATCACCCTGCCTCCCAAGGCGATAAGCGCGAGCGGGCCGAAGGGCTCGAGCCGGTGCCGAAATCGCTGACGTACGTTCCGGTGGATTTCGGTCGCGATTCTCTCGGGGCCGCGCTCGCCGCTGCCGGACACGATCCGGCGGCGCCGACGACGTGGATCTGGGAGGGCGTGCTGCCCTACCTGACCAGCGCGCAGGTCGAGTCGACTCTCGCGGTCGTGGCCGAGCGTTCGGCCGTCGGCAGCCGCCTGGTCGCGACCTATCCGGTGCACAACCGCGTCGCGGTGCTGGGCCGCCGGGCGTTGCGCGTCTACAGCAGGCTGACCGGCGGCAAGGATCCGCTCGAGCACGAGCGGCACATCTCGGCCTGGACGGCGGAGCAGATGGACGCGCTGCTGGCCGGGTACGGCCTGACGGTCACCGCGGACCGGGATCTGCACGATATCGTGCGAGAACTCTCGATTCCGGCCCGCGAGTCCCGCTTCTACGGATTGGGTCGGGTGGCGATCGCGGATCGCTAGCCGCACCCGCAGCCGCCGCCGCAGCAACCACCCGAGGGGGCCGGTGCGGAGACGGGCGCCGGGCTGTTCGCCGAGCCGGTCAGCGCGATGGTGGTGAGGAGTTTGACGGTGTCGGCGTGGCCGTCGGGACATACGGCGGGCGCGCCCGATTCACTCATCGGCCGCTGGAGTTCGAAGGTCCCGGTGCATTCGCGACAGCGGTACGCGTAGGTCGGCATCCTCGGATTATCCCCGATCGCCGTACCGGCCCGCACCGGGCACCCGCCGGATCGGGGCGATCACGGTGCGGCGCAATGGATATCAGGCGGCCTGGGTGACCGAGGCCGGAGTATCGGCGGTGATCCGTTCGCGGGTGCGCATCGCGGCCCACAGCGCGGCGGTGGCGGCGGTGCAGGCGGCCGCGCCGCCGACGTGCACGGCGACCAGCGCGGCGGGGACGTGCGTGAAGTACTGCACGATGCCGACCAGACCCTGCGCGCAGACCAGCACGATCAGCACGATGTAGCGGTTGCGCAGCGCGCGCGTCATGCCGACCGTGGCCAGCGCGAAGCCCAGGCCGATCAGCAGTGCGAGGTAGGCGACCAGCATTTCGGCATGGGCGTGCACCAGTGTCACGATCTCGATCTTCAGGCGCACAACGGGTTTGGTGACGCTCTCGTCTCCGGCGTGCGGGCCCGCGCCGGTCACCAGGGTTCCGGCGACCAGGGTGGCGGTCAGGGCCAGCGCGCTCAGGACGGTCAGCCAGCGCAGCGCTGCGGGGACCCGCGGCGCGGGGACCGCGTCGTCCGGTTCGCCGACCTTCGCGAACAGCAGCACCGCCAGCCACACCATCAGCATCGAGACCAGCAGATGGATCGCGACGGTCCACCACAGCAGTCCGGTCCGCACGGTGATACCGCCGATGACCGCCTGCAGGACCGTGCCGCCGGGCATCAGCCAGGCGTAGACGAGCACCTCGCGCCGTCGGCGGGCGCGCAGCACCGCCAGCACCACCAGCGCCGCGAACAGCGTCACCCCGAAGGTGAACATGCGGTTGGTGAATTCGACCGTTTGATGCCAGACCGGCACCGCCGCGTGCGGCAGCGGGGTGAAGCTTCCGGGGAAGCATTGCGGCCAGGTCGGGCAGCCCAGTCCGGAGGAGGTGACTCGCACGACCGCGCCGGTCACCGAGATTCCGGCCTGCGACAGGATCACCAGGAACGCGATGATCCGCTGCACTCGCAGGGAGGGCAGCGGCAGCAGGTCGACGAGTCGCATGAAGGCGCGTGACAGCACGCTCCGATGGTAGTCCCGCCCCGGTCCCGCGCCGCATCCGGGCTACTACGGTCCGTCGTTGTCGTCGGCGCCGACGACAACCGCGGCTGCCAGGGCTATTGCCTCGGTGGCGGTGGAAGAGAAGGCTTGGGTGGTACCGGTAGCGCCGCCGGGGCGCTGCCATCGAGCAGAGAGGGGGTGGGGACGTGTACGCACGCTCCACCACGATTCAGGCGCGACCCTCCGCTATCGATGCCGGGATTGCGCATGTTCGCGACGAGGTGATGCCGGCGCTCACCGGCATCCCGGGTTGTGTCGGACTGTCGCTGATGGTGGATCGGCTGTCCTGCCGGTGCATCGCGACGAGTGCGTGGGATTCGGCAGAGGCGATGCACGGGAGTGCGAGCCACGTGGACGCGATCCGCAATCGGGTCGCCGAAGTCTTCGGTGGCAGCCCCAAGGTCGAGGAGTGGGAGATCGCGGCCCTGCATCGTGCGCACACGACGCCGCAGGGAGCCTGCGTGCGCGCGATCTGGCTCAAGACCGATCCGGATCGGATCGATATGGCCGTGGAGGCGTACCGGTCCCAGTTCCTGTCGGAGATGGAAACGCTCGACGGCTTCTGCAGTGCGAGCCTGCTGATCAACCGGTCGTCCGGTCGCGCCGTGTCCTCCGCCACCTACGACAGTGCCGAGGCGATGCTCCGCAACCGCGACCAGGCCGCATCGCTGCGTGCGGATGCCAGCCGTCGATCCGGCGCCGAATTGATCGACGGCGTCGAGTTCGAGCTGGCGCTCGCGCACCTTCGTGTCCCCGAAATGGCCTGAGCGTCATCGGCCAGGTTGTGCGGGCGCGTTGCCCGGAGTTCTAGGTGGTTGTCTCGGTCCGAGTGGACGGCAGGAACGGGGCCAGCAGATTCGCTTCGCTGGACGGGCCGGTCTGCCATTCGGCGATCCATGGTCCGGTGCCTTCGCTCGGATCGAGCACACCACCTTCGAGCCACTGATATCTGCCCGCGAGAACGCCTCGTGCCAGGGCGGTGTCGGCGTCGTCGGTGTTGTCCCACAGGGCGGCGAACAGCTGGTGCACCCGGACACGGGCCTGGTCGCAGAACACGTCCGCCAATTCCTGTGCGGCGTCGGCGTCCGCGCTGTTCTCCGCGCGCAGCGCCTGGGCCCGCACACAGACCGCCGCCATCGCGAACAGTTCCGCGCCGATATCGACGATCCGGCCCAGGAAGCCTTGGCGGTACTCGAGTTTCGCCTGCCAGCGGCCCATCGCGTACATCAGCGATCGGGCCTGTTTACGTGAGTTCCGCTCGACGAAACGCAGATGTGCTGCCAGCGGCCCGAATTCGGTGAATCCGCCCGGAGTCGTGCCCGCCCCGACGGTCAACTGCGGGAACCACTTCGCGTAGAAACCGCTGGCGCCCACCGCGGCTCGGGCCTTGTCCTTGAACTGTGCGTCGCGCTCGACCAGCGCACCGGCCGCGGCCATGTGCGCATCGGCCATCTCGCGGGCGATCAGCAGCCGCATGATCTCGCTGGATCCCTCGAAGATCCGGTTGATGCGCAGATCACGCATCAGTTGCTCGGCTCCCACCGCGCGCTCACCGCGGGCACGCAGCGATGCGGCGGTCTCGTAGCCGCGCCCGCCGCGGATCTGCACCAGTTCGTCGGCGATCCGGCAGCTCATCTCCGATGCCCACAGCTTGGCCAGTGCGGCTTCGATGCGGATGTCGTTGCGGCCCTCGTCGCACATCGTGCCGGACAGATCCAGCACCGCCTCCAGGGCGAAAGCGGTTGCGGCGATGAAGGACAGCTTCGAGCCGACGGCGGCGTGCTGCCCCACCGGACGACCCCACTGCACGCGCTCTAGCGACCACTCGCGGCCGATCTTCAGCGACCACTTGGCCGCCGCCGTGCACAGTGCGGGAATCGCCAGCCGTCCGGCATTGAGCGTGGTCAGCGCGATCTTCAGTCCGTCGCCTTCGCGGCCGATCAGATTCCGGACGGGTACGCGCACGTTGTACATCCGGGTGAGGCCGTTCTCGATGCCGTGCAGGCCCATGAACGAGTTGCGGCGCTCGACCGTGATGCCGGGCGAATCCGCCTCCACCACGAAGGCCGAGATGCCGCCGCGATGCCCGTCGCTCTTGGGCACCCGGGCCATGACCACGAGCAGTTCGGCGACGACGCCGTTGGTGGTCCACAGCTTCACGCCGTTGAGTTCGTACGCCTCGCCGTCCGGCGTCGGGGTCGCGGTACTGGCCATCCGGGCGGGATCGGAGCCGACATCGGGTTCGGTGAGCAGGAACGCGCTGATCGCCCCGCGGGCACAGCGCGGCAGGAATTCCCGCTTCTGTTCCAGGGTCCCGGCCAGTTTCAACGGCTCGGGCACGCCGATCGACTGATGCGCCGAGAGCAGCACGCCCAGGCTGGGATGGACGGAGCCGACGAGCATCAGCGCACGGTTGTAGCCGACCTGGGAAAGTCCCTGCCCGCCGTACTCCTCCGGGATCTTGAGTCCGAAGCAGCCCAGTTCGGCCAGCCCCCGGACGTACTGATCGGGAATCTTCGCCTCGGCCTCGATCCGGCTGCCGTCGAGGGATTCGCACAGGGCCCGCAGACGCTGTAGATAGGCCGCGGTCTTGGCGTCGTCCTCGGCGGACGGTTGCGGAAACGGGTGGATCAGGTCGAGCCGGAAGCGGCCGAGGAACATCTCCTTCGCGAACGACGGCTTGGCCCAGGTGGTCTCGCGGGATTCCTCGACGAGTGCGCGAGCTTGATCTTCGGTGGCGTCGACTTTTGCGGTAGTCGCCATGATGCCCTCCTCGAACGTGATGGGGATCACATTCGAGTGTAGAAGGCTTTATTACCCGCCGGTAGGGGGTAGTGGGTGTCTGGCCGTGAAGGGGTGCTCAGTCGAAGCGGAAGTAGCGGGTGGCGAGCCACCCGGCGACGGCACCCCAGACGATCAGCACGACCAGGCCGTACCAGTCGACGCCGGTGCGCAACGCCTGATCGAGCGCCTGGGCCAGGGCGCCCGAGGGGAGCAGCCGCGCGACGATGCTCAGCGGTCGGGGGATGTCACCGGCGGCGAACACGACGCTGGCGACCGCGAGCATCACGAACCACAGGATATTGGCAAGGGCCAGAACGATTTCCGCCTTGAGTGTGCCGCCCAGCAGCAGACCCATCGCGGCGAAGGTCGCGGTGCCCAGGGCGATGACCACCGCACCGAAGGCCAGTCCGCCCGCACCGGGCCGCCAGCCCAGCGCGAAACCGATCACGCCCAGCAGAATCGATTGCAGGACAACGACGATCAGCACGGCCGCGCATTTGCCGCCGACGATGCCCCAGCGTGGCAGGGCGGTGGCGCCGAGGCGCTTGAGCGCGCCGTAACGGCGGTCGAAGCCCACCGCGATGGCCTGTCCGGTGAAGGCGGTGGACATGATCGCCACCATCATCACCGCGGGCACGATGCGGTCCACGCGGTGCTCGCCGAGAGTGCTGAGCGGCAGCAGGGTCAGCCCGATGAGCATGGCGATCGGGATGAACATGGTCAGCAGGAGCTGTTCTCCGTTGCGCAGCAACAGGATCAGCTCCATCCGGGTCTGCGCGAGCAGCATCCGCGCGCGGGCGGCCGGGCGCGGGGCGGGGGAGAAGGTGCCGGGTGCGAATCGGGCGGAGGTTTCGGTCATCGCGAGTGCCTTCCGCTCGGATGCTGGGCCGGCGCGGTCGCAGGAGCCGGGATCGACCGGCCGGAATCGGGGCGCGGGTTCGGGTTCAATTGCGCAGCTCCCTGCCGGTCAGTTCCAGGAAGACGTCCTCGAGCCGGCGTTGATCGATCCGAATGTCGGTGGGCAGCACATCGATTCGCGCACACCAGGCGGTGAGAGTGGCCAGGACCTGCGGGGTGATGTCGCCACACAGCAGATAGGAACCCGGTGAGGTCTCCTTGGGTGCGAACCCCTCCGGCAGCGCCGTGGTCAGCAGTTTCAGATCCAGTTTGGGCGGCGCGTTGAAATGCAGCTGCCCCTCGGCCCCGGCCGAGGTGACCTCGGTGGGCGTGCCCTCGGCGACGATACTGCCGTGATCGATGATGACCAGGCGATCGGCGAGCTGTTCGGCTTCGTCCATCATATGTGTGGTCAGCAGGACCCCGACCCCGTCTCGGCGCAGCGCGTCGATCAGCTCCCACACCAGATGTCTCGCCTGCGCGTCCATTCCGGCGGTGGGCTCGTCCAGGAACACCATCTCCGGACGTCCGACGAGCGCGCAGGCCAGTGCGAGCCGCTGCTGCTGACCACCCGACAGGCGACGGTACGGTGTGCGGCGCGCCTCCCGCAGTCCGAGCGTGTCCAGCAGCCATTCCGGATCGAGCGGATCGGCCGAGTAGGCGGCGACCAGATCCAGCATCTCCCCGGCCTTGGAACCGGGATATGCGCCGCCACCCTGCAACATCACGCCGATTCGGGGGCGCAGGGCATCGGTGTCGGCGATCGGATCCAGCCCCAGCACCCGCACCGATCCGGCGTCGGGTGCGGAGAATCCCTCGCACATCTCCACGGTCGTCGTCTTGCCCGCACCGTTGGGCCCCAGCAGTGCGACGACCTCCGCGCGTGCCACCTCGAAACTCAAGTCGTCCACGGCGACGGTCTCGCCGAAGCGTTTCACGACACCGTCGACGCTGACGGCGGGTTCCGATGCGTTCACGAGGTCACACCGTATGCCGCGGGCGGTTGTGACGCGGCAGACACCCCCGTGCGCTCGCGCCACGGCAGCCGGTGGCGGGTGAGCACGATGAATCCGACCCCGATCACGACGGTGGCCGTGGCGGCCTCGATGATCTGGAAGACGCCGAAGTCCGCACCGCGCGGCATGAGGATCAGGCCGACGACCGCGGACAGCACGATCGCGGGCGCGCGGAACGCGCGGGTGGTGGCCCAGGCGGCCAGCGGCACGATGGCCCACAGTAGATACCAGGGCTGCACCACCGGGAACAGCAGCACGATCGCTGCGAGTGAAACACCCAGTGCCCCAACGGGATGCAACCGCCCCGTCCAGGTGGCCACCAGCATGCGCAGGCTCAGGAACGCGGCGACCGCCCCGGCGATCGGCCGCGTGATGCTCAGGACCGCGGTCGTGTGGTCGCCCAGGCCCAGCAGGACGCCGCCGAATCCGGTGATCACGCCGACCGCCGTCGGCAGCGACATCCAGCTGCGCACCGCACCGGCGGTATTGAGCGTGTAGATCCATCCGAAGCCCAGACCGCTGGCGTAACTGACGAACAGCGTGGTGGCCACCGCGATGACGCCCAGTACGACCGCAGCCTTCACGAGTGGCCGCAGCCCGCGACCCCAGCGCCGGGCCAGCGCCATCCCGACGAAACCCAGCACGAGGATCGAGGTGAATTTGATCGACGAGGACAACGTGATGACCACCGCGCCGAATATCAGCAGCGCCCATTCCCTGCGCCCGAACGGGTGCGTCGGTTCCGGCGCGGGCGTGTCGCTTCCGTGGATGGCGCGCAGGCAGAACTCCAGACCCGCCAGCATCAACCCGAGCATCAGCGCATCGTTGTGCACCCCGCCGACCAGGTGGAACAGCACGAGCGGATTCGCCGCACCGAGCCACAGCGCGCTCACCGGCGCGACCCCGCAACGCCGCGACAGCCGGGGCAGCGCCCACACGATCAGCGCGACGCCACCGAGTTCGAGCAGCCGGTGCACCCAGACGCCCGCGATGATGTTGTCGCCGGTCAGCTGCGCGATGCCGCGGCCCATCCACAGGAACAGCGGCCCGTACGGCGCGGGGGTGTCGCGCCAGATGTTGGGCACGTTGTTGGTCAGCACATTGGCCAGGCCCAGCCCCTCGGCCGGGCCGACGACGTACGGATCCATGCCGCGCTCGGCGATCTGGCTCTGCGCGAGATAGGAGTACACGTCGTTGGAGAACATCGGCGGTGCGATGGACAACGGGACGATCCACAGCAGCAGCGTGCGGTCCAGCTGCGAACGGCTCAGGCGATGTCGCACGGTGCCGCCGAACCCGCCGACCGCGTAACGGCCCAGCAGCAGCCAGGCCAGCACGACCGCGACCGTGCCGATCATGCACATGGCCAGCGTCGGGGTGGCGGCGCGGGCGAACAACCCCACCACCCGCATACCCGAGACCGGGTTCTGATGGACCGGCTGTGCACCCACGCCCAGGGCGCTGATCGCCATCAGGACCGCGCCGGTGGCGCCGAGCAGCCGAATTCGCCTGAACTGCACGATCTCCCGGGCGTCGAGGCCGGGCGCCTCGGCCTCGTTGGTGTGCAGGACGGCGATGGTGTGATCGGCGGGCGGCACGTCCAGGCCCAGTGCCCGGCGACTCAACTCGATGGACCTGCGCCGCATGTCTTCCACTACCGCCACGCTCAAAGAGCTTAATTGCGCCATCAACCGGTGGTGGAGTGGGTGAGGTTTCGAAATGGGGAGTGGATGCCGGACAGGTGTGAGGAAGCTGGCAGCGGGCCGTCCAGGCGCTCGAGCTGGCGGTTTGTCATCGCTCGGGGGTTAGGAAGGTGAACCTTACTAGAATGCGGGATGGAATTCCGTCACACTGATGTTGTGAAAACCGTGGGTTTGCGGAATGCGGAAGCTGCTGCCGGGCGCCGGGAAGGCGCTCGGGGTGTCGTCGCGCCCGCTGCGCCGACGGGTGAGGGTCATACCCGCGAAGCCGTCGTTCAGCTGCTGCTCGAGCAGGGACCGGTGACCGCCACGGCCATCGGTGAGCGGCTGGGGTTGAGCCCGGCCGGTGTGCGACGGCATCTGGACGCGTTGATCGAGTCCGGTGAGGCGCGGGCGACGCGGTCCGCACCCTGGCAGCAGAAGGGGCGCGGGCGGCCCGCCAAGCAGTTCCAGCTGACCGCGGCGGGGCGCGGGCGGCTCGGGCACGCCTACGACGATCTGGCCGGTGCGGCCATGCGCCAGTTGCGTGAGATCGGCGGGCAGGCCGCGATCACCGACTTCGCGCGCAAGCGGGTGGCGACGATCGTGGCGGGCATCGACCGGCTGGCTCAGCACAGCCCGGAGACGACCGCGGCCAAGGCGCGGGAGATCGCCGAGGCGTTCACCGATGCCGGATTCGCCGCCTCGACCCGCAAAGTCGGTGCGGGAGTTCAGATCTGCCAGCATCACTGCCCGGTGTCGCATGTGGCCGAGGAATTCCCGGAGCTGTGCGCGGCCGAACTGGAAGCCTTCCGCGAACTGCTCGGCACCCATGTCCAACGCCTGGCGACCATCGCCAACGGCGACTGCGCCTGCACCACTCACGTCCCGTTGGTCGTCCCGGCGACCTCCGAAACCACGACCCCCGAAGAGAACGAGTCCGACGCCGCCGCGCAGCCCGCGACGGCATCTCGCAACGACTCCGGAAGGAGTGCCGAATGACGACGACGACCGATCAGTCGCAGCCGCTGACCCAGGAGGAGACCATTGCCTCCCTGGGCACCTACGGCTACGGCTGGGCAGACAAGGACGTCGCAGGTGCCAGCGCCCGGCGAGGCCTGTCCGAGGAGGTCGTGCGCGACATCTCGGCCAAGAAGGACGAGCCCGACTGGATGCTCGAAGCGCGCCTGAAGGCACTGCGCATCTTCGACCGCAAGCCGATGCCGGGCTGGGGTTCGAACCTCGAGGGCATCGACTTCGACAACATCAAGTACTTCGTGCGCTCGACCGAGAAGCAGGCCGAGAGCTGGGAGGACCTGCCCGAGGACATCAAGAACACCTATGACAAGCTGGGTATCCCGGAGGCGGAGAAGCAGCGCCTGGTCGCCGGTGTCGCCGCGCAGTACGAATCCGAGGTCGTCTACCACCAGATCCGCGAGGACCTGGAGGCCCAGGGCGTCATCTTCCTGGACACCGACACCGGCCTCAAGGAACACCCGGAGATCTTCCAGAAGTACTTCGGTTCGGTCATCCCCGCCGGTGACAACAAGTTCTCCGCGCTGAACACCGCGGTGTGGTCGGGCGGTTCGTTCATCTACGTGCCGCCGGGCGTGCGCGTGGACATCCCGCTGCAGGCCTACTTCCGGATCAACACCGAGAACATGGGCCAGTTCGAGCGCACCCTGATCATCGTCGACGAGGACGCCTACGTGCACTACGTCGAGGGCTGCACCGCGCCGATCTACAAGTCCGACTCGCTGCACTCCGCGGTGGTCGAGATCATCGTCAAGAAGGGCGGCCGCTGCCGCTACACCACCATCCAGAACTGGTCGAACAACGTCTACAACCTGGTCACCAAGCGGGCCAAGGCCGAGGCGGGCGCGACCATGGAGTGGATCGACGGCAACATCGGCTCCAAGGTCACCATGAAGTACCCGGCGGTCTGGATGACCGGCGAGTACGCCCGGGGCGAGGTGCTCTCGGTGGCGTTCGCCGGTGAGGGACAGCACCAGGACACCGGCGCGAAGATGCTGCACCTGGCGCCGCACACCTCCTCGAACATCGTGTCCAAGTCGGTGGCGCGCGGCGGCGGCCGGTCCTCCTACCGCGGCCTGGTTCAGGTCAACAAGGGGGCGCACGGTTCGCATTCGTCGGTGAAATGCGATGCGCTGCTGGTGGATACGATCAGCCGCTCGGACACCTACCCGTACGTCGACATCCGCGAGGACGACGTCACGATGGGGCACGAGGCCACCGTCTCGAAGGTGTCCGATGATCAGCTGTTCTACCTGATGAGCCGCGGTATGACCGAGGACGAGGCGATGGCGATGGTGGTGCGCGGCTTCGTCGAGCCCATCGCCAAGGAACTGCCCATGGAATACGCGCTCGAGCTGAACCGCCTGATCGAGCTGCAGATGGAAGGAGCCGTCGGCTGATGCCGGTCGAGAACGTTGCTGTCGCCGGTGAGGGCCGGGTTCCGGCGGTGAACAAGGGCGAAGTGTTCACCTCGTTCGACGTCGACGCCTTCGAGGTGCCCACCGCCCACGACGAGTCGTGGCGATTCACCCCGATGCGCCGGCTGCGCGGCCTGCACGACGGCACCGCCGTGCGCGACGGCGCGGCCGCGGTCGAGGTTGCGGCGGTTCGGTTTTCGCAGCCCGCCGGGTCCGCCGAAACGGAGTCCGAGCGGATCCCGCTCGCGCCGGGGGCCGTGGCCGGAGTCTCGGTCGAGACCGTCGAGCGCTCCGACGCGCGTCTGGGCGAGGCCGGTGTTCCCGCCGATCGTGTTGCCGCCCAGGCTTATTCGGGCTTCGAGCAGGCGACCGTGGTATCGGTCGACGCGGAAACCGAAGTGGCCGAGCCGATCGTGCTGACGATCACCGGTCCGGGCGAGGGCAGCACCGGCTTCGGCCACGTGCAGATCCGCCTCGGCCGGTTCGCGGTCGCCACGGTCGTCATCGACTACCGGGGCAGCGGAACCTACGCCGAGAACGTGGAATTCGTGCTCGGCGACAGCGCCAAGCTCACCGTCGTCGCCGTGCAGGACTGGGCCGACGACGCCGTGCACGCCACCGCGCAGCACGCGAAGCTGGGCCGCGACGCGGTCCTGCGGCACACGAACGTCACCCTCGGCGGCGATCTGGTGCGCCTGACCGAGACCGTGCGCTTCGACGGTCCAGGCGGCGACGCCGAGCTGCTCGGCCTGTACTTCGCCGACGACGGTCAGCACTTCGAACAGCGCCTGCTGGTGGATCACGCTGTGCCGCACTGCAAGTCGAACGTGTTGTACAAGGGCGCGCTGCAGGGCGACCCGTCCTCGCACAAGCCCGACGCGCACACCGTCTGGGTGGGCGACGTGCTGATCCGCGCCGCGGCCGAGGGCACCGACACCTACGAGGCCAACCGCAACCTGGTCCTCACCGACGGCGCGCGCGCCGATTCGGTGCCGAACCTGGAGATCGAGACCGGCGAGATCATCGGTGCCGGACACGCCTCGGCCACCGGGCGTTTCGATGACGAGCAGCTGTTCTACCTGCGTGCTCGCGGTATTCCGGAGGAGGCCGCCCGCCGTCTGGTGGTGCGCGGATTCTTCCACGAGATCATCCAGAAGATCACCGTCCCGCAGGTCCGGGAGCGGCTCGAGGCGGCCGTGGAGGCCGAACTCGCCGCTGTCGGCGTCTGACACGAACTACACACCCCCACAAAGGAATTCGATTCGATGACCATCCTGGAAATCAAGGACCTGCACGCCGAGGTCGCCAATCCGGACGAGACCGGTGAGCCGATCCGGATCCTCAAGGGCGTGAACCTCACGATCAAATCCGGTGAGACGCACGCCATCATGGGGCCGAACGGCTCGGGCAAGTCGACGCTGTCGTACGCGATCGCCGGACATCCCAAGTACACCGTCACCCAGGGTTCGATCACCCTGGACGGCGAGGACGTACTGGCCATGTCGGTGGACGAGCGCGCCCGTGCGGGCCTGTTCCTGGCCATGCAGTACCCGGTCGAGGTTCCCGGCGTGTCCATGTCGAACTTCCTGCGCACCGCCGCCACCGCGGTCCGCGGCGAGGCCCCCAAGCTGCGCACCTGGGTCAAGGAGGTGAAGGAGTCGATGAACGAACTCGAGATCGACCCCGCCTTCGCCGACCGCAGCGTCAACGAGGGCTTCTCCGGCGGTGAGAAGAAGCGGCACGAGATCCTGCAGCTGGGCCTGCTCAAGCCGAAGATCGCCATCCTGGACGAGACCGACTCGGGTCTGGACGTGGACGCGCTGCGGATCGTGTCCGAGGGCGTGAACCGCTACGCCGAGCGCGAGAACGGCGGCGTCCTGCTGATCACGCACTACACCCGGATCCTGCGGTACATCCAGCCGCAGTTCGTGCACGTGTTCGTCGGCGGGCGCATCGTGGCCGAGGGCGGCCCCGAGCTGGCCGAGGAACTGGACGCGAACGGGTACGTGCGATTCACCGCGGCGAGCCGCGAATCCGACACCGACACCGCCGCCGCCGTAGGAGCATGAGATGACCGCTGTGTCGGACTTGACGGTTCCGGCCCTGGACGTGGCCCGCATCCGGGCCGACTTCCCGATTCTGAGCCGCACGGTGCGCGACGGAAAACCGTTGGTGTACCTGGATTCCGGCGCGACCTCGCAGCGACCGCTGCAGGTGCTCGATGCCGAACGGCGGTTCCTGACCGAGCACAACGCGGCCGTGCACCGTAGTGCGCACGCCCTGGCCGAGGAGGCCAACGACGCCTACGAGGCCGCGCGCGCCACGATCGCGGCGTTCGTCGGTGTCGGCGCGGATGAGATCGTCTACACCAAGAACGCCACCGAATCGCTGAATCTGGTGGCCTACGCGTTCTCCGACGACCGTTTCCGGTATCGCCTGGGCGCGGGTGACGAGATCGTCATCACCGAGGTCGAGCATCACGCGAACCTGGTGCCGTGGCAGGAACTCGCCCGTCGCACCGGCGCCACGCTGCGCTGGTACGACGCCACCGACGAGGGCCGGATCGACCTGGATTCGCTGGATCTGTCGCCGCGGACCAAGGTCGTCGCGTTCACCCACCAGTCCAACGTGACCGGTGCGGTCGCGCCGGTGGCCGAATTGGTCCGGCGCGCAAAGGAAGTCGGCGCGATCGTGGTGCTCGACGCGTGCCAGTCGGTGCCGCACATGCCGGTGGACCTCCGCGAGCTGGGTGTGGATTTCGCCGCCTTCTCCGGGCACAAGATGCTCGGCCCGTCCGGCATCGGCATCCTGTACGGGCGTCGCGCGCTGCTCGAGGACACCCCGCCGTTCATCACCGGCGGCTCGATGATCGAGACCGTCTACATGGACCACAGCACGTTCGCGCCGCCGCCGCAGCGGTTCGAGGCCGGATCCCAGATGATCTCGCAGGTCGTGGGATTGGGCGCCGCGATCGACTACCTGAACGAAGTCGGCATGGCATCCGTTGCGGCGCATGAGCATTCGCTCGTCACCGCGGCGCTGGAGGGGCTGGGCGCGGTGGACGGGGTGCGGATCATCGGGCCGACCGAGAACGTGAATCGCGGCGGTGCGGTGTCGTTCCTCGTCGACGGGGTGCACGCTCACGACGTCGGCCAGATCCTGGACGACGAGGGTGTGGCGATTCGCGTCGGGCACCACTGTGCCTGGCCGCTGCACCGCCGGTTCGGCATCGCCGCGACCGCTCGTGCGTCGTTCGCGCTGTACAACACCCTCGACGAGGTGGATGCCCTGGTCGCCGCCGTGCGCAAGGCGCAGAGCTTCTTCGGCGTGAGCGCGGGCGAGCAGTAGACAGGAGGGGAATTCCCCATGCGTATGGAGCAGATGTACCAGGAAGTGATCCTCGATCACTACAAGCACCCGCATCACCGCGGGCTGCGCGAGCCCTTCGGGGCCGAGGTGCACCACGTCAACCCGACCTGCGGCGACGAGGTCACCCTGCGGGTGCACATCGACGACAACGGCGACGTCGCGGACATCTCCTACGACGGTCAGGGCTGCTCGATCAGCCAGGCGGCCACCTCGGTGCTCACCGATCAGGTGATCGGCCTGCCGGTGCAGCAGGCGATGAAGACCGTGGACGCGTTCAGCGAGATGATCTCCAGCCGCGGCACCATCGAGGGCGACGAGGAGGTGCTCGGCGACGGCATCGCGTTCGCGGGCGTGTCCAAATACCCCGCCCGGGTGAAATGCGCACTGCTGGGCTGGATGGCGTTCAAGGACGCGGTCGTGCGGATAACCTCCGCGCAGGAGGCGAAGAATGTGATGGGAAACGGCATCTCCACGAAGGGTCAGCACGATGAGTGATACGTCCACGAGCGAATCGGCGGCGGTCGCGCCCGAACGCGAGCTCTCGGCCGAGGAGATCGGCCGGCTGGAGGATCTCGAGGAGGCCATGCGCGATGTCGTGGACCCCGAACTCGGGATCAACGTCGTCGATCTGGGCTTGGTGTACGACCTGCGCGTCGAGGGCGATGTCGCGTTGCTCGACATGACGCTGACCTCGGCAGCCTGCCCGCTGACCGATGTCATCGAGGATCAGTCGCGCAATGCCCTGGTGCGCAGCGGTCTGGTCGAGGATCTGAAGATCAACTGGGTCTGGATGCCGCCGTGGGGTCCGGACAAGATCACCGAGGACGGTCGCGAGCAATTGCGGGCCCTGGGTTTCACGGTCTGATCTCGCGTTCGCCGAGCCCGTCGCGACAGTGGCGGCGGGCCGGTGCGAAGCGCCCGATCCGGTTGTGGCTACCGGGATTTGGGGCGTTGTACCCGATCCGATAACGAGCTGGACAAAACACAGCGACTCCGCAATGATCCTCCCCGACATATTTCTCGAACGGGGAGGATTGATCGATGTCATTGCTGCGCAAGGCCGTCCTGGGCCTGGCAGTCGTCTCGACCGCGGGCCTGAGTGTCCTGGGGACGGGTACCGCGAACGCCGGTCCCAATGCGTACGGGGCTTTTTCGCTATCGCAGAGCACCGGTACCGTGGCCTACGCGCTGAATTACGCCAACTATCCCGATGCCATCCACGCAGCGGACGCCAAGTGCGGACGTCCGGACTGCCGCAACATCATTCAGATCGTGAATGCCTGCGGCGCGGTCGCGCAGGGCGCGGACGGGCGGTTCGCGTGGAACTGGGCGCGATCCAAGGTCGAGGCCGAGCAGTCCGCGGTGAAGGCGCTGGGCCTGAGCGCCCCGCCGTTCCCGGACCTGGGTAGTGCTTCGCCGCGGGCGGCGCATGTGGTGCTGTCGGCGTGCACGGCCAACGTGTGATCTGAACATCTGCGAGGTCTCGGCGGCCCGGAGTACGGGTCGGCCGAGACCTCGCGTCGTTCGACGACGGCGACGTGCCGTTCGTACTTTCTTCGGCGTAGGCGACGAGAAGGTTTCGCCGACAACGCTATTCATAGCCCCTCAGCGCCGACCGGCACTCTTTCGGCGGCAGGGCGACCGGTGGTCCGATCCCTGACCGATACGCGCCGGTGTGGTTCGAGCTCCGACGTTCGGCCGGGGTGCGCTGATACCTTCGCAGGACCGTGCCGTTGCTTCGCAGACCACCGCCCGGCGAGGAGGTCGGCCAATGCCGTTAGGTGTGATCCGGAACTTCCGTCGAATACTGGGCAGGGGCGTGCTGCGCGCGGCTGTCATATCGTGTGCGGCGTTATCGGTGGCGGCGGTGACCGCGCCGGTGCACGCGGAACCGTTCGCCCCGACACCCGGCGCTCTGGTGGGCTGGGATACCTATCGACAGCTGGATCGGCTGCCATATCTGGCGCCCGGGGTGCGGACGCAGCAGTTCTCCAGTTACGACCGCAGCGGTGGCAACAACGACGGTGGCGGCGGTTGCCTGCACGGCGGCGGTGCGGGATGTGTGGTGGCCGAGGATCACGGTGCGGGCGAGATCGATTCGATCTGGTTCACGCGGGACCGCGGGAATGTCGCATCCATGGGCAACATTCGCATCGAACTGGACGGGGCAGTCGTCCTCGATGCGCCGTTGCAGGCGGTGGTGCGCGGGGCGGCCGGAGCGCCGTTCGCCTTTCCGCTGGTGGCCGACGCGTCGCAGTCGCCGGGCGGTGTGTACATCAAAGTGCCTATGCCGTATCGAGATTCGATGCGCGTCAGCATCGCGCGGAATCTGCAGTACTACCACGTGACCTATCGGCGGTTCCCGGATCCGATCGGGGTGCGGACCTTCGACCGCGCGGACCACGCCGAGGATGTGCTGGCCATGCTGCGCAGGGCAGGCACGAGTGATCCCAAGCCGCCCAAGCCGAACGCGCAAAGGCAAACGCGCACAGTCGATATCGCGCCGGGCGCGGCGGTGCCGGTGGCGTCTGCGACGGGCCCCGGTGCGGTGTCGGCACTGCGACTGAGGATGCCCAGCGAGGCCGCATTCACGGGACTGCGTCTGCGAATCGGCTTCGACGGTCAACAGACGGTGGATGCCCCCGTTGCGGAGTTCTTCGGCCTCGGACTCGGTACCCCCGGCGCGATTCCGGTGCGGTCACTGATGTTCGGTGCGGATCCCGCTCCCGGTGGATGGCTCTCGGCGTGGTGGCCGATGCCGTTCATCGCCAATGCCACTGTGAGCCTGGTGAATACGACGGGAGCGCCCGTGCGCGGCATCGACACCGATACGGTCGTCGACCCGGATCCACAATGGGCAGTCGCACTGGCCACCGGCGCGGCGGGACACTTCGGCACTCACTCACACGCGGGACCGACTGTGCCGGGGCAGGATTGGAGTTTCGCCGACGAACTGGGGCACGGCAAGTTCGTCGGGGTGTCGCACACGTTGCGCGGTCGCCGGATCGGTACGCCGTCGAGTTTCCGGTGGCCGGCGTTCCTGGAGGGGAACGAACGCGCCTACGTCGACGGCGCATCGACTCCGCAGATCCCCGGAACCGGCACCGAGGACTTCTACGAGGGCGGTTGGTTCTTCGATTTCGGACAGCGTTTCAGCCTGCCGCTGACCGGTTCGCCGACCGAGCAGCGAAGTGGCCCCGGATGCGCTGACTACTGCCTGACCGCCTACCGTTTGATGCTCCCCGACGCCGTGAATTACCTGCTCTCACTACGATTCGGCATCCAGCACGGTCCCTTCGATGACGATCAGCAGGCCGATTACAGCTCGACCGCCTTCCTGTACCGATAGGTCAGGTGTCGGGGAAGCGGTGGGATTCGTCCGATTCTCGAGCAAACTCGCCAGCGGGGTCACAGTGTGCTCTCAGCTACCGTATGGACACTCGATGCGATTCTCATTCGTCTCTCAGGAGTAACCCTGCAATGTCGACCATCAACGGTCTGCCGGCACATGTTCTGCTCGTCCACATCATCGTCGTGCTCGTGCCGCTGACCTCGCTACTGGCCATCCTGTGCGCGGTCTGGCGACCGGTGCGGCAACGGCTGGTATGGCTGGTCGCGGCGTTGGCGGCGGTCACCGTCGTGATGACGCCGATCACCACCGATGCGGGGGAATGGCTCGAGCACAAGATCGGCCGCACCCCGGCTATTCACACGCACGCGCATCTGGGCGACACCATGATCTATTTCGCGATCGGTCTGCTGGTCGCCGCGCTGTTGCTGCTGTTCGTCCATCTGCGGGAGCGGGGTGAGCGCCGGGTCGGCATCGTGCTGGTCTCGGTGATCGCGGTGCTGACCATCGCCGCGAGCGTCGCGGCGACCGTGCAGGTCTACCGGATCGGCGAGTCGGGCGCGCGAGCCACCTGGGGTGAGCAGGCCGCCGGTTAGACCTCCACGACGATGGTCTTCATGATCTTGTCGGCGAAGGTCTGGCGCTTGTCGTCCCACAGCGGCCACAGGTAACCGATATAGCAGAAACTGTCCAGGACGTGGCACAGGTTGCGGACGAAGGCCATGCCGAAACCGAGGACCTGGCCGTCGGCCTCCCGGATCAGGCGGATACCGACCATCCGTTTGCCCGGCGTCTGCCCGGTGGTGCCGACCAGATAGGTCAGGTAGAGCCCGCCCGCGACCGCGATCACCCAGCCCACGACGATCAGGATCCATCCGGCGCCGGACAGGCCGCCACCGGTGCAGACCGGATAGCCGTTCTCGTCGGGCGCGCAGGACTGCGCGGAGAAGCCGACCGTGAGCCCGGCGATGTAGAGGATGGCGGCCGGTACGCCGACGATCAGTCCGTCGATGAGCGCGCCACCGACTCGCTGGATCCAGCTCGCATACGGCGGCCGCGGTCCGTAGCCCGCGGGCGGATATCCGTATCCCGGCTGCGCCTGCTGATAGCCGTAACCCGGTGGTGGTCCGCCGTAGCCGGGTGCGCCGGGTTGCGGGGGCCCGTAGCCGGGCGGCGAGCTGTAGGTCGGCATTCCGGGGGAGGACGGTCCAGGTTGCGAGCCGTAGGTGGGAATTCCTGGTGAGGATGGGCCGCCGTATCCCGGTGGCGTGCCGTATACCGGATTGCCAGGGGAGGACGGGCCGCCGTATCCGGGTTGCGAGCCGTAGGTGGGAATTCCTGGTGAGGATGGGCCGCCGTATCCCGGAGGTGTGCCATATACGGGATTGCCCGGAGAGGATGACCCGCCGTATCCGGGGGGAGGGCCGTATACGGGGTTGCCAGGGGACGATGGTCCGCCGTGTCCCGATGGCGGGCCGTATACGGGGTTGCCGGGAGTGGATGGGCCGCCCGAGCCCGGTGCGCCCGGCCCGGTTCCGGGCGGGCCTTGCGGGGGTGCACCGTATCCGGGCGGGGGAGTGTTGTAACCGGCGGGTGCGGGCGGGTAGCCGGATCCGGGCGGCTGCTGCTGCGGCTGCGGTGGCTGCGCCGACTGGGATGCCTGTGGTGGCTGGGGAGCCTGTGGTGGCGAATCCTGTTGCGGCGTTGGCGGATTCTGTTGCGGCTGGGGATTCTCGGCATCGCTCGAGCGGTTGTTCGGGTCCGACGGGTTGCTCATGCGATTCCTCCGATGCGGCAGGGCGTGGCGGCGAACGGGCGGGGCGTTCGCCGCCGACCATGTTCAGTATCGCTGATCGACCAGGTGCATCGTGGCGACCGCCGCCGCTTGCGCTGGAGAACGGGCCGGTCGATTGCACCGAGGCGGAACGGCGAAGACCTCCGAGGGACCGCGCTTCCGCTCGGAGGTCTTCGCTGCGTCGGTCTCGGCGCGCCGAGACCGGCGCGCACTGCCCGGTATCGCTAGGCGGCGCTGCCGGTCGGGAAGGGCAGGGGGTTGGAGTGCTGCTGGGGAGCAGGCTGCTGCTGCGGTGCGGGCTGCTGACGGCCTTGATCCTGGTGGTTCTGCTGATGCGCCGACTGGTTGTTGCCCTGGGGCTGTTGCGGGGTATCGGCGAATGCGGGGGCCGCGGCCATCACGATCGGGGTGGCGACGAGTGCGCCCATCATGGCGAACTTCGCGATGCGGTGTGCCATCCGGCAACCTTTCTCTGCTGTGACAATGACAGCACCGATGACACCGTCCCACTCTAGCTCTCAGGTATGTCGTCGCTGTGGTTGTGCTGTGGACCGTTCACGCGCCCTTGCGGGTCGACTTCCGCACGGCCTTCTCAGGACTCTTACCTGCGGTTTTGCGCGCGGTCTTCGCGGCGGATTTTTTCGCGGCCTGTTTCGCCGCGGGCGCGGGAGTGCGACGCCCGGACGCCTCGAGACTGCGTTGCAGAGCGGCGACGAGATCGACGACCTCGGCGTCGGTCTCGGCGGGCGCGGCCTCCTCGCGTGTGGTCACCGTGCCGGATCCGGAGGCGATCGCCTCGTCGAGCACCTTCTTCAGTTCGATCTGATACTCGTCGGTGTACTGGCTCGGATCGAATTCGTCGGACATGCTGTCGACCAGCGTCCGGGCCATGGTGATCTCCTGCGGTCGCGGCTCGGCCACGCCGTCGAGGGCGGGGAAATCCACCGTCCGCACCTCGTCGGGCCACAGCAGCGTCTGCAACATCAGCACGTTGTCGTGCACGCGCAGCGCGGCCAGGCGCGTCTTCTGCCGCAACGTGAAGTGCACGACCGCGACCTGATCCACCTGTTCGAGCGTCTTCGCCAGCAGCACATAGGCTTTCGGCGTCGTGGAATCGGGTTCGAGATAGTAACTCCGGTCGAACAGAATAGGATCGATCTGCTCCGCCGGAACGAACTGCAACACCGGAATCTCGTGCTTCTCCGCCACCGGAAGTTTCGCGAAATCCTCGTCGGTGAGCACCACCCGGTCACCCTCGGGCGATTCATACGCCTTGTCGATGTCGGCGAACTGCACCGACTGCCCACACACGGTGCACACGCGGTCGTATTTGATCCGCCCACCGTCCTTGGCATGCACCTGGTGAAACCTGATGTCATGGTCCTCGGTGGCCGTATAGACCTTCACCGGGACATTGACCAAGCCGAACGCGATGGAACCCTTCCAGATCGATCGCATCTTTCGATGCTACTTTCGACCTGCCCGGTCTGTCCGGCAATCCAGCGTGACCTGCGGGTTCGTGGTTGTTGGCGCGTGT
>NZ_BAGB01000045.1 GCF_000308615.1 Nocardia jiangxiensis NBRC 101359 | reverse complement strand
GACGATGTCGCTGCGCGACAGGTGATCACGGTCGTCCGCGACAGGTATTCGCGCGAATGCACCGGCCCGGGTTGTGCTTACTTCGAATCGATCCGGCCCAGTGGCTCGGAGGCCGACGCCGAGGCGGCCCGAACGGCGGGCCAGGCAGTGTCGTCGAGCCCCAACGTAGTGCGCAGATATGCGAGCGTGGCGAGTTGTACCAGTGCGACGCGCTCCGGATTTTCGTCGGTGGTCCGAGTGTCGTGAGCGCCCTGGATGCCGCCGAGTCCGTGTTCCGCGCCGAAGAGCGTCAGCAGATCGGTGGCGCCCGGTGCGAGGCGGTAGCCGTCGGTGAACCAGTCCGGACCGCGCACGGTCAGCGGGGACCGGTCGTTATCTCCGGCGACGATCAGGCTCGGCGTCTTCATGTCGTCGAAATCGGGACTCATGAACGGGAAGTATTCGGCGGCCATCGGCGACAGGTCCGCACCGCCGGTGCCGGGCAGACTGAGCAGTACCGCCGCGCCGACTCGCGAGTCGGCCATACTCTCGCCGGGCGTGCCGTCGTCGAGAATTCGCGCACCCGCCACCGTGCTCGCGGTCTGTGCGCCCCACGAGTGTCCGGCGACCGCGATGCGCTCACGGTCGATGCGCCCGCTCAGTCCGGGCACCCCTGCTTCGACTGCATCGAGCTGGTCCAGGATGCCGGTCAGGTCGTTGGTTCGGATTCGCCAGATGAGCGGGGTGCGCGGGTCGTCGGGCGCGAGGCCGAGAGAGTCGAGATGGGTGGGCTGGACGACGACGAAACCGTGGGCGGCCCAGAATCGGGCCAGCGGTGCGTAATCGTCCATATCCAGAGTCATGCCGTGCGAGAAGACGACGATCGGCAGGTCGTGACCGGTTGTCGGCGCGCTGACTCGCACCGACAGCTCCCGGCCGCGATTGGGGGCCGCGAGCGTGATGGGTGTGACCGAGACGACGGCGGCCGGGCGTGCGGCGATGTCATGCATGGGAGTGGGTCCTCACTCGTGGATCGGAGATGGCGATGCCGGAAATGGTGATCTGGCAAAATGAATTCCGGAGCAACGCTCCGATTAGAAATATACGGAGCGCCGCTCCGCTTGGCAACCTGGGAGGTGTCCGCCATGTCATCGGCCGATGAAGAAGCCGGGGCCGGCCGGCGCAAGCGGTCCGACGCGCGCCGGAACGCGCAGACCGTTCTGGATGCCGCCGCGGCCGTCTTCGCGCGCGCGGGGGTCGACGCTCCGGTGCGGGACATCGCCGCGGAAGCGGGCGTCGGCATGGGGACCGTCTATCGGCATTTCCCCACCCGCCCGGACCTGGTGGTCGCGGTCTTCCGCCATCAGGTCGACGGGCTCGCCGCCGAGACCGTCACCTCGGATGCTCCGGAAGTGGCCTTGCGCTCCTGGGTGGCGCGGTTCACGGACTTCCTGGTGACCAAACACGGCCTGGCCGAGGCGCTGCATTCCGACCAGGCCGGGTTCGAGAGCCTGCACGCCGAATTCGTCGATCGGCTCGTGCCGGTGCTCGGCGATCTGCTGCGGGCCGGTGTCGACGCCGGTCGGTTCCGCGCGGACGTACGCCCCCTGGACCTGATGATCGCCATCGGCAACCTGTGCATCGGAGCCGGAACCTTTCCCGACTACCGTGCCCGCCACATGGTCGACGTACTCCTCGCGGGTCTTTCGGTACAGCCCGACCGAAAAAGGGAGTGAGATCGAGGTTCGCGGGGCTCAGCTCTGCTGTTCGCCGAGGTGCGCGCGCACGAAATCGACCACGGCATCGGAGAATTCGTCGTTGACGTCGCTCGCCGCGGTGTGCGCGGCGGCGCTGATCTCCACGTATTCCAGCTGCGGGACCAGGGTGCGGAAATCCGCGACGCCCTGTTCGCTGACCACGTCGGACAGGCGACCGCGAACCAGCAGAACCGGAATGTCGAGCTGGCGGGCGGCTTCCTCCAGGGCGACGGTGTGCGCCTCGATGTCCTCGACCTTGCCCGACATCATCGCCGGATCCCAGTGCCAGTACCAGCGGCCGTCCTCGCGCAGTCGCAGGTTGCGGCGCAGGCCGTCGCTGCTGCGAGGACGGGTGCGGTGCGGCAGATATTCCGCGACGGCGTCGGCGGCCTCGTCCAGGGTGGCGAAACCGTCCTGATGTCCGCCGAGGAAGTTCAGCACCCGTTCCACGCCCTCGTGTTCCGGGCGCGGCACGACGTCGACCATGACCAGTCCGGCGATCCGCTCACTGCCGGGACGGTCGGTGGCCAGCAGCGCGGTCAGCCCGCCCATGCTCGCGCCGACGACGATCGCGGGGCGGTCCAGTTCGGCGAGGATGCCGAGCAGGTCGGCGGTCATCGATTCGCGCGAGTAGTCGCCGTCGGGCGCCCAGTCGCTCTCGCCGTGTCCGCGCGCGTCCAGCAGCAGCGCCTGCAAACCGACCTTGGCCAGCGCGGCCCCGGAATCCTTCCAGGAGTGCCGGGTCTGACCGCCGCCGTGCAGGAATACCGCCAGCGGCCCGTTGTCGGGTCCCCAACTCTCCCCGGCCAGGGTGATCCCACCCTGGCCACGGAAGCTCACACGGCGCGGCTCGCTGAATTCGGCATCGTTGCTCACCCATCGAGCATCGCACACTCCGATATACGGCGTATGAAGATGGGTACTGCATGCGGCATTGCCGATCTTGCACCGATCCCACGGTTCGCGAGATCGCGCTGCGCCGGGAACCGGGATCGCACGTGTGAGGTTGCTCCCACCGCGAGGCGTGGACGTCCGTGTCGAACGCTGCACCCGCCGATGTGATAACCGCACATTTGCCTGAAAACGCCGACCGGCCACGTGAGCATCGAGGTGAAGACGCTGGTCGGAGCGTTGCGGAATATCGAGCCGGTGGGGCGTGTCGCAGCATCGAACCGGCAGTGCGAGGTATCGATTGCCCACGGGGTGCGGTGCGGGTGTGAACCCGCCGAACTGCTAAGCTCGGCACCCGAAAGACATCCTTTAACGGACCGTCCCGTGAGGCGGGGAAGGAGGTCGGCATGGCTGTGCCCGAAGACGGGTCAGTCAGGTCGAACGCTGCCGAGTATTCGCAGCGGCACGATCCCGAATGGGTTCGGGCCGGGCGTGAGTTGCTGTCCGCCCAGGATGTCGGCCGGACCATCGCCCGAATGGCCCATCAGATCATCGAGAAGACCGCGCTGGATTCCACCGATCCGGAGTCCCCGCGCGTGGTGCTGATCGGAATCCCCACCCGCGGAGCCACTCTCGCCGAACGGCTCACCGAGCGCATCCACGAGTTCTCCGGTGTGCGCCCCCCGCTCGGCTCCCTGGACATCACCCTCTACCGCGACGATCTGCGCAACCGCCCGCACCGCCCGCTCGAACGGACCTCGGTCCCCGAGGGAGGCATCGACGACGCGCTCGTGGTGCTGGTCGACGACGTGCTGTTCTCCGGTCGCAGCGTGCGATCGGCCCTGGACGGCCTGCGCGATCTGGGCCGCCCCCGCGCGGTGCAGCTGGCGGTGCTGATCGACCGCGGCCATCGCGAACTACCCATCCGCGCGGACTACGTGGGCAAGAACGTGCCCACCTCGCGCAGTGAGGACATCTCGGTGCTGCTGACCGAATACGACGGCCGGGACGGCGTCTACCTGCATCAGGAGGTTCAGGCGTGAGGACGTCCGCCGACGAGGCGCGAGGAGGGCGCGCGTGAGGCATCTGCTGTCGGTGACCGATCTGGATCGCGACGCGGCCACCGAACTCCTGGACGACGCACAGCGTTTCGAGCAGGCCCTGCTCGGGCGTGAGGTGCGCAAACTACCGACGTTGCGCGGACGCACCGTGATGACGGTCTTCTTCGAGAATTCCACCCGCACCCGGGTGTCGTTCGAGGTGGCGGGGAAGTGGATGAGCGCCGACGTGATCAACGTCAGCGCGTCGAGTTCCTCGGTCTCCAAGGGTGAATCGCTGCGCGATACCGCGCTGACCCTGCACGCCGCGGGCGCCGATGCGCTGATCGTGCGGCATCCGGCCTCGGGCGCGGCGCATCAGATCGCCCGCTGGTTCGGTGAGATGGACAGTGGCGCAGGCGGATTCGCCGGACCCGGCCCGGCGGTGATCAATGCCGGGGACGGGATGCACGAGCATCCGACCCAGGCGCTGCTGGACGCGCTGACGCTGCGGCAGCGCCTGGGCTCGCTGGACGGTAAGCGGGTGGTGATCGTCGGCGACATCCTGCACAGCCGCGTCGCCCGCTCGAACGCCCTGCTGCTGAGCATCCTGGGCGCGGAGGTGGTGCTGGTCGCGCCGCGCACGCTGCTGCCGGTGGGCGTGGAGCAGTGGCCGGTGCGCATCGCGCATTCGCTCGACGCCGAACTTCCCGGCGCGGACGCGGTGATGATGCTGCGGGTGCAGGCCGAACGGATGAACGGCGGTTTCTTCCCCTCGGCGCGTGAGTACTCGGTGCGGTACGGGCTGAACGAGCGGCGCATGGCGCTGCTGGACGACGACGCGGTGGTGCTGCATCCGGGTCCGATGCTGCGCGGTATGGAGATCGCGCCGCAGGTGGCGGATTCGCCGAAAGCCGCTGTGCTGCAACAGGTCACCAACGGTGTGCACATGCGCATGGCGGTGCTGTTCCGCCTGCTGGTCGGGGCGGGGGAGCCCGCGTGAGCAGCCGGACGGCCGAACAGCGCGGCGAGCGCGGACACCGCGAACGCACGACGACCCGGGATGACCGGTCGTCCGTGCGAGGCGAAGGGATAGGAGCCCGATGAACGACGTCCTGATCCGGAATGTGCGCCTCTACGGCGACGGCGACGCGGTCGACGTGCGGCTCGGCGAGGGCGAGATCCGGGAGATCGGCCCCGCGCTCGATGCCGGTGATGCCGAGGTCGTGGACGGCTCGGGCAAATACCTGCTGCCCGGCTTCGTGGATCTGCACACGCATCTGCGCGAACCGGGCCGCGAGGACACCGAGACCATCGAATCCGGTTCCGCCGCAGCGGCTCTGGGCGGCTACACCGCGGTCTTCGCGATGGCCAACACGACTCCGGTCGCGGACTCGGTCGTGGTCACCGACCACGTGTGGCGGCGCGGCCGGGAGATCGGACTGGTGGACGTCTACCCGGTCGGCGCGGTCACCGTCGGCCTGGCCGGTGCGCAGCTCGCCGAGATGGGCACCATGGCCGCCGGTGAGGCGCGGGTGCGGATGTTCTCCGACGACGGACACTGCGTCCACGACCCGCTGATCATGCGGCGGGCCCTGGAATACGCGCGCTCACTCGGCGTACTGATCGCCCAGCACGCCGAGGAACCGCGGCTGACCGCGGGCGCGGTCGCACACGAGGGCCCCAATGCCGCCCGGCTCGGCCTGGCCGGCTGGCCGCGCGCGGCGGAGGAGTCGATCGTGGCCCGCGACGCGCTGCTGGCCCGCGACGCCGGCGCGCGCGTGCACATCTGCCACGCGTCCACCGCCGGAACCGTCGAACTGGTGAAATGGGCCAAGGGGCAGGGGATTTCGATCACCGCCGAGGTCACCCCGCATCATCTGCTGCTGGACGATTCGCGGCTGGAGACCTACGACGCGGTCAACAAGGTGAATCCGCCGCTGCGCGAAGCCTCCGATGCGCAGGCTCTGCGCCGCGCCCTCGCCGACGGCGTGATCGACTGTGTGGCAACCGATCACGCGCCGCATGCCGAACAGGACAAGTGCTGCGAATTCGCCGCCGCCCGCCCCGGCATGCTGGGACTGGAGACCGCGCTGTCGGTCATCGTGCAGACCATGGTCGCGCCCGGCCTGCTGGACTGGCGCGGGGTGGCCCGGGTGATGAGCGAGAATCCGGCGCGGATCGCGGGCCTGGACGATCAGGGTCGGCCGCTCGCGGTCGGCGAGCCGGCGAATCTGGTGCTGATCGACCCGGATACGACCTGGACGGTGCACGCGAGCGAACTCGCGAGCATCTCCGAGAACACGCCCTTCGACTCGATGACCCTGCCCGCGCGGGTGAGCGCCACCTTCCTGCGTGGCCGGGTCACCGCGCGCGAGGGCAAACCCGAACCGCGCGACGAGACCACGGGAGCGTCCTGATGGAGCGGACACTGCAGGTCGCCCTGCTACTCGTACTGTTCTGCCTGTGCCTGTGGCTGATGTACCGGGCGTGGCAGAAGAAGGCCCGGCGGCAGGCCGAGGCGGTCGGCGAGCTGCCGCCGGTGCCTGCCGAACTGGGCGCGCAGGTGCTGGAACCGACGACGGGTCTGTACACCGGTACGACCCTCGCGCCCAGCTGGCAGAACCGGATCGCGGTGGGCGATCTGGGTTTCCGGGCCGCGGCGGAGCTGACCCGCTTCGAACGCGGCATCCTGCTCGAGCGCGACGGCGCCGAGGTGCTGTGGATTCCGCAGGAGTCCATCACCGCGGTGCGCACCGAACGCGGTCATGCGGGCAAGGTGATGACACAAGATGGTGTGCTGGTAATTCGCTGGAAGCTGCCGACGGGAACCGAGGTGGACACCGGTTTCCGCGGCGACGACAAGACGGTGTATCCGGCGTGGGTTGCCGCGGCGACCAGCACGAAGACGGGAGAAGAGACGACGTGACCGGGCAGAGCGCGATGATGGTGCTCGAGGACGGGCGGGTTTTCCGCGGCTCGTCCTTCGGCGCCGAGGGACAGACCCTGGGTGAGGCGGTGTTCTGCACCGCGATGACGGGTTATCAGGAGACGCTGACCGATCCGAGTTACCACCGCCAGATCGTGGTGGCCACGGCCCCGCAGATCGGCAACACGGGCTGGAACGACGAGGACGACGAGTCCAAGCAGATCTGGGTGGCCGGATACGCGGTGCGCGATCCCGCGCGCCGGGCCTCGAACTGGCGCGCCACCACCACGCTGCAGGACGAACTGGTCCGGCAGGACGTGGTCGGCATCGCGGGGATCGACACCCGCGCGCTGGTGCGCCACCTGCGCACCCGCGGTTCGATGAAGGCCGGGATCTTCTCCGGCGAGGCCGCGGCGGCGTCGGTGGAGGAACTGCTGGCCCGTGTGAACGGTCAGCCCTCGATGCTGGGCGCGGATCTGGCCGAACAGGTCAGCACCGATCAGCTGTACACGATCGAACCCACCGGTGAGCGCCGATTCACCGTTGTCGCAGTCGATCTCGGCATCAAGACCAACACCCCGCGGATGTTCGCCGAGCGTGGCATGCGGGTGCACGTGGTGCCCTCGAACGTCACCCTCGACCAGATCAAGGAGCTGAAGCCGGACGGGGTGTTCCTATCCAACGGCCCCGGCGACCCGGCCACTCAGGACGACGCGGTCGCGCTGACCAAGGGCATTCTGGGCGAAGGGCTTCCGCTGTTCGGCATCTGCTTCGGCAACCAGATCCTCGGGCGCGCACTGGGTTTGAAGACCTACAAGATGAAGTTCGGCCACCGCGGCATCAACGTGCCGGTGGTGGACCATGCCACGGGGCAGATCTCGATCACCGCGCAGAATCACGGATTCGCGCTCGAAGGTGAGGCCGGGCAGCGTTTCGACACCCCGTTCGGCACCGCCGAGGTCAGCCACACCTGCGCCAACGACGGCACGGTGGAAGGTGTGCGGCTGGTCGGTCCAGCCGGAGAAGCAGGCCGCGCCTTCTCGGTGCAGTACCACCCCGAGGCCGCCGCCGGGCCGCACGATGCCGCATATCTCTTCGACCGTTTCGCCGGTCTGATGGAAGGAGCCTGATGCCTCGCCGCGAGGATCTACGCCACATCCTGGTGATCGGCTCGGGCCCGATCGTGATCGGCCAGGCCTGCGAATTCGACTACTCCGGCACACAGGCGTGCCGGGTGCTGCGGTCCGAGGGACTGCGGGTGTCGCTGGTCAACTCGAACCCGGCCACGATCATGACCGATCCGGAATTCGCCGACTCCACCTACGTCGAGCCGATCACCCCGGAATTCGTCGAGAAGGTCATCGACAAGGAACGCCCCGACGCGATCCTGGCGACCCTCGGCGGGCAGACCGCGCTCAATACCGCTGTGGCCCTGCACGAACGGGGTGTGCTGGCCAAGTACGGCGTGGAGATGATCGGCGCCGACTTCGACGCCATCCAGCGCGGTGAGGACCGGCAGAAGTTCAAGGACATCGTCGCGAAGGTCGGCGGCGAGAGCGCGCGCTCCAGGGTCTGCTACACCATGGACGAAGTCCGCGAAACCGTTGCCGAACTCGGCTTCCCGGTGGTCGTGCGGCCGTCGTTCACCATGGGCGGGCTCGGTTCGGGCATGGCCTACGACGACGACGATCTGGACCGCATCGCCGGTGGCGGCCTGGCCGCCTCGCCCACGGCCAACGTGCTGATCGAGGAATCCATCCTGGGCTGGAAGGAATTCGAGCTCGAGCTGATGCGCGACCGCCGCGACAACGTGGTGATCGTCTGCTCGATCGAGAACGTCGACCCGATGGGCGTGCACACCGGCGACTCGATGACCGTCGCCCCGGCCATGACCCTCACCGATCGCGAGTATCAGAAGATGCGCGATCTGGGCATCGCGATCCTGCGCGAGGTCGGCGTCGACACCGGCGGCTGCAACATCCAGTTCGCGGTGGACCCTGCCGACGGTCGCCTCATCGTGATCGAGATGAATCCGCGCGTTTCGCGCTCGTCCGCATTGGCTTCCAAGGCAACGGGTTTCCCGATCGCGAAGATCGCCGCGAAGCTGGCCATCGGCTACACCCTGGACGAGATCGTCAACGACATCACCAAGGAGACTCCGGCCTGTTTCGAGCCCACGCTCGACTACGTGGTCGTGAAGGCGCCGCGGTTCGCGTTCGAGAAGTTCCCGGGTGCGGACCCGACGCTGACCACGACCATGAAGTCGGTCGGCGAGGCGATGTCGTTGGGCCGCAACTTCTCCGAGGCGCTGGGCAAGGTGCTGCGCTCGCTGGAGACCAAGTCGGCGGGCTTCTGGACCCAGAGCGACGGCGAGTGGACCGACGTGCAGGCCGTCCTGGACGATCTGAAGGTCCCGACCGAGGGACGGATCTACCAGGTCGAGCGCGCGCTGCGGTTGGGCGCGAGCATCGAGGACGTCGCGGCGGCCTCGGGGGTGGACCCGTGGTTCGTGGCCGAGGTCGCGGGTCTGGTCGAGCTGCGGCAGGAGATCATCGACGCGCCGGTACTGGACGAGCCGCTGCTGCGCACCGCCAAGCACTACGGCCTGTCCGATCGCCAGATCGCCGCGCTGCGACCCGAACTCGCGGGTGAGGGCGGGGTGCGCGAGCTGCGTCATCGGCTGGACATCCGCCCGGTGTTCAAGACCGTGGACACCTGTGCCGCCGAATTCGAGGCCAAGACGCCGTACCACTACTCGGCCTACGAGCTGGATCCGGCGGCGGAGTCCGAGGTGGCTCCGCAGCGGGAGCGCGAGAAGGTCATCATCCTGGGGTCGGGCCCGAACCGCATCGGTCAGGGCATCGAATTCGACTACTCGTGTGTGCATGCGGCGCAGACGCTTTCGGCCGCCGGATTCGAGACCATCATGGTCAACTGCAATCCGGAGACCGTCTCGACCGACTACGACACCGCCGACCGCCTCTACTTCGAGCCGCTCACCTTCGAGGACGTGCTCGAGGTCTACCACGCGGAGTCCGGATCGGGCACCGTGGCCGGCGTGATCTGCCAGCTGGGCGGGCAGACCCCGCTGGGCCTGGCGCAGCGGCTGACCGATGCGGGCGTGCCCGTGGTCGGCACCTCGGCCAAGGCCATCGACCTGGCGGAGGATCGCGGTGAGTTCGGTGAGGTGCTGACGGCGGCCGGACTGCCCGCACCCAAGTACGGCACCGCCACCACCTTCGCGCAGGCGAAGAAGATCGCCGCCGCGATCGGCTACCCGGTGCTGGTGCGTCCGTCGTACGTGCTGGGCGGTCGCGGTATGGAGATCGTCTACGACGAGAAGTCGCTGGCGGACTACATCTCTCGCGCCACCGAGATCACCCCGGATCACCCGGTGCTGGTCGACCGGTTCCTGGAGGACGCCATCGAGATCGACGTCGACGCGCTGTGCGACGGCGAGGAGGTCTACCTCGGCGGCGTCATGGAACATATCGAGGAGGCCGGTATCCACTCCGGCGACTCGGCCTGCGCGCTGCCGCCGATCACGTTGGGGCGCAGCGATATCGAGGCGGTGCGCCGCTCGACCGCCGCACTCGCCAGGGGAATCGGCGTGCAGGGCCTGCTGAACGTGCAGTACGCGCTCAAGGACGACGTGCTGTACGTCCTCGAGGCCAATCCGCGCGCCAGCCGCACCGTGCCGTTCGTGTCCAAGGCCACCGCGGTGCCGCTGGCCAAGGCCGCGGCGCGAATCGCGCTGGGCGCCACCATCGCCGGACTGCGCAAGGAGGGTCTGCTGCCCGCGGAGGGCGACGGCGGGTACGCGCCGATCGAGGCTCCGGTCGCGGTCAAGGAGGCCGTGCTGCCGTTCCACCGGTTCCGCCGCCCGGACGGCACCGGTATCGACTCGCTGCTCTCGCCGGAGATGAAGTCCACCGGTGAAGTCATGGGCATCGACGCGGATTTCGGCACCGCCTTCGCCAAATCGCAGAGCGCGGCCTACGGTTCGCTGCCCACCGAGGGAACCGCGTTCGTCTCGATCGCGAACCGGGACAAGCGCGCCATGGTTTTCCCGGTCAAGCGCCTGCACGACTTGGGATTCCGCATCCTGGCCACCGATGGGACCGCGGAGATGTTGCGGCGCAACGGAATTCCGTGCGAGCGCGTGCGCAAGCAGTCCGATCCGGCGTTCGTCGGTGAGGTCGGTGGAAGCTCCGGGGAAATCGCCGGGCCCTCGATCGTCGACCAGATCAAGGACGGCGAAATCGATATAGTGTTCAACACCCCGTACGGTAATTCCGGACCTCGAGTCGACGGCTACGAGATCCGCACCGCCGCCGTGGGCGCGAATATCCCGTGTATCACGACGGTGCAGGGTGCGGCCGCTGCCGTGCAGGGTATCGAGGCGACAATCAATGGTGGGATCGGTGTGCGATCCCTCCAGGAGCTGCACGCCGTCCTGCGGGCCGGTGCCAGCGACCGACCGGCAGGCGGTAGCGAGCGTGATCATCAGGCGCCCGGTGACGCCGCCATCGAGAACAGCTGAGAGAGGAACGAAAACGGTGGGAGCCATGGGTTTTGGTGCGGGACCCCGGCCGGGGATGCCGCGTCGGCGGCGAACCGGTCTCGGCGAGGTACGGGTGCCGGGTGGTGATATCCGGGTGATGCGCAAGGTCGGCGGGTACAGCACCGTCGGCTTCCGCGCCAACCCGCCGATCGATCGCACCCGGGCCCCGGAGCCCGCGGAGCAGTCGGAGTTCGAGCGTGAGCTCGAGGCCATCGACCGCGAGCTGGCCGCCGCGAAACGTGATCTGGCCGTCAAGGGGGCGCTGGCCGAGCCGCGTGAGCCCGCTGCGGCCGGTTCGGCGGCGGAGTCACGGTGAAGCCGTTCGGTGTCCGGCTGCGCGATGCGATGGGCCGGCACGGTCCGGTGTGCGTCGGCATCGACCCGCATCCGCAACTGCTGCGCGCCTGGGAGCTCGCCGAGGACGTCGAGGGGCTGAAGCGATTCGCCGATGCCTGCGTGGACGCCTTCGCCGGTCGGGTCGCGCTGGTGAAGCCGCAGGTGGCGTTCTTCGAGAGTTACGGCTCGGGCGGCATCGTCGTGTTGGAGGACACCATCGCGGCCTTGCGCGAGGCGGGCACGCTGGTACTCGCCGACGCGAAACGCGGCGATATCGGCTCGACCATGGCCGCGTATGCGCAGGCCTGGCTGGCGGACGGACCGCTGGCCAGCGACGCGCTGACCGTCTCGCCGTATCTCGGTTTCGGCTCGCTGGCGCCCGCGCTGGAGCTGGCCGCGGCGAACGGCCGCGGGCTGTTCGTGCTGGCGGCGACGTCCAATCCCGAAGGCGCGCAGGTGCAGCGCGCCTCAGCTGCCGAGGGGCGCAGCATCGCGCAGACCATGGTCGACGAGGCCGCCGCGCGTAATGCGGGCGCGGAATTCGGCTCGGTCGGCGTCGTCATCGGCGCCACCCTGGCCGAGGCTCCCGATCCGAGCCGCCTCAACGGCCCGATCCTGATGCCCGGCGTCGGCGCGCAGGGCGGGGGAGCGGATTCGATTCGCGCCCTGGTGCCCGCGCAGAGCCTGGGGGCCGTGGTGCCCAACGTCTCGCGGGAGGTGCTGGGCGAGGGACCGTCGGTGGCGGCCCTGCGAACGAGGGTGACCCAGCTCGCCGACGAATTCGCCTTCCTGCAGAACTGAGTTCGGCCGCGGCGGTGAACGCTGCGGTGACCTCGACGATCGGACCGGTGGCCCCGCACGGCGGGGCGACCGGTCCGTTTTCTGTGAAAGCCGCACTGAGCCATTGGATGCGGGTGTCGGGCCAGGAATCGCGACAATGCGCTTTACGCCGTCAGAGTGGCGCTGGGGCGGCGGTGCGGGGCCGTTGCGTGGCAATCCGGTGCCGCCGCTCGTCCGCGCGGGCGTGATGTGCCGAGCGTGTGCTCGCCGGATGGCTCGCCGCGGTGGTTGTCGAAGGCGACACGCTGCGTAAAAATGTACGACACGCGGATAAATTCCAGAAAATTCCTGGTCGGGCGATAACGGCGCGGTTACGAGTTGTCCGGCCGGTTCATCCGGTACCGCGAGTACCCCGTATCTGGTGAAGAAGCTGCTGGTCAGACGGCTTTTCATGATTTTTCCGCGGGTCGTCGCCAGATCGCCCGAAATCCTGGCCGCACCTCGCTCGAACGCCCCTGCAAGCGCCCGAATCACCCGCTGACCTGGGGGGTGGGTTCGCAATCGGCAGGCCGCGTGGGTACGGTCGCTGAGACCGCCGGGTTACCGGGGGTAGATCATGCAATGAACGATGAGACGGAGGAACCGTGGCCCTTCCCCAGCTGACTGACGAGCAGCGCGCCGCTGCTTTGGAGAAGGCGGCTGCCGCTCGCCGCGCTCGGGCAGAGCTCAAGGAGCGCCTGAAGCGTGGCGGCACCGACCTGAAGACGGTCCTGAAGGATGCCGAGACCGATGAGGTTCTGGGCAAGATGAAGGTGTCCGCACTGTTGGAGGCCCTGCCGAAGGTTGGCAAGGTCAAGGCGGCGGAGATCATGACCGAACTCGAGATCGCGCCGACCCGCCGCCTGCGTGGCCTGGGCGACCGTCAGCGCAAGGCGCTGTTGGCGAAGTTCGACTTCGAAGCCTGATCCGAGGGTGGTCGAGCACACGAAGACGGGTCGGCTGGTAGTACTGGTCGGCCCCTCGGCCGTCGGGAAGTCCACCGTGGTGCGCTGCGTCCGCGAGCGGCTGCCGGAATTGGTGTTCAGTGTGTCGGCCACCACCCGGGCCCCGCGGCCCGGGGAGGTCGACGGCCGGGACTACCGGTTCGTGACCAGGGCCGAATTCGACACCATGATCGAAAAGGGGGAGATGCTCGAGTGGGCCGATATCCACGGCGGCCTGCAGCGGTCCGGGACACCGGCCGCACCGATTCGGGCGGCGCTGGCCGCCGGGAAATCGGTTCTCGTGGAAGTGGACCTCGCGGGTGCGCGCTCCATTCGCGCCGCGATACCCCAGGCGCTGCTGGTATTCCTGGCGCCGCCCAGCTGGGAGGAGCTGGTCGCCCGGCTGACCTCGCGTGGCACCGAATCGCCCGAGGTGATCGAACGCCGATTGCTGACCGCCAAGACCGAACTCGCCGCATGTGACGAGTTCGACACAGTGATCGTGAACGACGAGGTGACTGCCGCCTGTGAGCAGTTGGTATCGTTGTTCGTTAGCACAAATTCGCGATAGAGCCCGCCCGATGTCCGGGCGGCGGCTCTGTCCACCAGACCACTACACAGACCCGCAGGAGCCTCACCAGTGAGCGACACCAAGACCGTGCCCGCGTACGACACCCCGGTCGGCCTCACCAACCCGCCGATCGACGAACTGCTCGAGCGCACGTCGTCCAAGTATGCGCTGGTCATCTACGCGGCCAAGCGGGCGCGCCAGATCAACGACTACTACAACCAGCTCGGCGACGGGATCCTCGAGTACGTCGGTCCCCTGGTCGAGCCCGGCCTGCAGGAGAAGCCGCTCTCGGTGGCCATGCGGGAGATCCATTCCGACCTGCTCGAACACACCGAAGGCGAGTGAGTCAGCGCCGCGAGGCACAGTGACCCGACGCACCGAAGAGGCATGAGGTATGCGGATCGTTGTCGGCGTAGGCGGCGGGATCGCCGCCTACAAGGCCTGCTCGCTCGTTCGTAAATTCACCGAGACCGGACACGACGTCCGGGTGATTCCGACCGAGTCGGCGTTGCAGTTCATCGGCAAGGCCACCTTCGAGGCCCTGTCGGGCAATCCGGTGCACACCGGCGTCTTCGCCGATGTGCCCGAGGTTCCGCACGTGCGCCTCGGCCAGGAGGCCGATCTGGTCGTCATCGCCCCCGCGACGGCCGATCTGATGGCGCGCGCCGCGATGGGTCGCGCCGACGACCTGCTGACCGCGACGCTGCTGACCGCGCGATGTCCGATCCTGTTCGCCCCGGCCATGCACACCGAGATGTGGGAACACCCGGCCACGGTCGCCAATGTGCGCACGTTGCGTGCGCACGGGGCGATCGTCGCCGAACCGGCCTCGGGGCGGCTGACCGGCGCGGACACCGGTCCCGGGCGGCTGCCCGAGGCGGAGGAGATCTTCGCGCTGGCCTCGCTGCTGCTCGAACGCGACGACGCGATCCCGCGCGATCTCGAGGGTCGTCGCGTCGTGGTGTCGGCGGGCGGTACCCGTGAGCCGTTGGATCCGGTGCGTTTCCTAGGCAATCGCAGTTCGGGCAAGCAGGGTTTCGCCCTGGCGCGCCTGGCGGCGCAGCGTGGTGCACGGGTGACCCTGATCGCCGGAAATACGATCGGCCTGGACGCCCCGGCCGCGGTGGAGCTGGTGCACGTGACCACCGCCGAACAGCTGCGTGTCGCGGTCGACAAGCACGCCACCGGCGCGGATGCGGTGATCATGGCCGCCGCGGTGGCAGACTTCCGTCCGGTCAACGTCGCCGCCGCGAAAATCAAAAAAGGCGCCGGGGAACCCAATTCGATCGAGCTGACCAAAACCGAAGACATTCTGGCGGGTCTGGTGCAGGCTCGCCGGGACGGTCAGCTGACCGGGACCGCGATCGTCGGATTCGCCGCCGAGACCGGTGACGAACACGGCGACGTCCTCACCCACGCGCGCGCGAAACTCAAGCGCAAGGGGTGTGATCTGTTGGTAGTGAACGCGGTCGGCGAGGGCAAGGCCTTCGAGGTCGACCACAACGACGGCTGGCTGCTGGGTGCCGACGGCACCGAACAGGCCCTCGATCACGGATCGAAGGCATTGCTGGCCAGCCGGGTGCTGGATGCGCTCGGTCCGCTGCTGCGCTGAGCAGTCGGCGGATTCGGCCTATCCTGCAAGAAGGCACACGATGCTCCACGGCATCGGGTGCACGGTTTCACCGATCGCCAAAACGGGGCCCTGTGGAGGCGTTGTGGCTGGTGCGGGCGTCCTTGCGGCGCCATGCGAGACCCCACTGCGTCGGTGGTTTGGAATAGTGACGAGAAACCCGTTGAGGGAGAGGGAGAACTGTGGGCACGAGTGGCAGCCGCCTATTCACCAGTGAGTCCGTGACCGAGGGCCATCCGGACAAGATCTGTGACGCTATCAGCGATTCCGTTCTCGACGCCCTGCTCGCGCAGGATCCGCACAGCCGGGTGGCGGTCGAGACCTTGGTGACCACGGGTCAGGTGCACGTCGCCGGTGAGGTGACCACCGAGGCCTACGCGGACATCCCCACGATCGTGCGGGAGAAGGTCCTGGAGATCGGATACGACTCCTCGGCAAAGGGTTTCGACGGTGCGTCCTGCGGTGTGAACATCGCGATCGGCGCGCAGTCGCCCGATATCGCGCAGGGTGTCGACCATTCGCACGAGGCCCGCGTCGGCGGTTCCGACGACGAGATCGAGCGCCAGGGCGCCGGTGATCAGGGCCTGATGTTCGGGTACGCCACCAAGGAGACCCCCGAGCTGATGCCGCTGCCGATCGCGCTGGCGCACCGCCTGTCGCGGCGTCTTACCGAGGTGCGCAAGTCCGGTGTGCTGCCGTATCTGCGTCCGGACGGCAAGACCCAGGTGACCATCGAATACGAGGGTGCGCAGCCGGTGCGCCTGGACACGGTCGTGCTGTCCACCCAGCACGCCGCCGACATCGATCTGGACAACCTGCTGGCCCCCGACATCCGTGAGAAGGTCGTGCAGGCGGTGCTGGGCGAGCTGGAGCTGCCCAACCCGCTGGACACCTCCGATTTCCGGCTGCTGGTGAACCCGACGGGCAAGTTCGTGCTCGGCGGGCCGATGGGCGATGCGGGTCTGACCGGTCGCAAGATCATCGTCGACACCTACGGCGGTATGGCCCGGCACGGTGGTGGCGCGTTCTCCGGTAAGGACCCGTCGAAGGTGGACCGTTCGGCCGCGTACGCCATGCGCTGGGTCGCCAAGAACGTCGTCGCGGCCGATCTGGCCGAGCGGGTCGAGGTGCAGGTCGCCTACGCGATCGGCAAGGCTGCCCCGGTGGGTCTGTTCGTCGAGACCTTCGGCACCGAGAAGGTCGACCCGATCGCGATCTCCGCGGCCATCGGCGAGGTCTTCGACCTGCGTCCGGGCGCGATCATCCGCGATCTGGATCTGCTGCGCCCCATCTACGCACCGACCGCCGCGTACGGCCACTTCGGCCGCACCGACATCGATCTGCCCTGGGAGCACACCGATCGTGCCGACAAGCTCCGTGCCGCGGCAGGTCTGTAGGCCATTGGCACACTGCATCGGCTCCGCACGGCCGCACCGTGAAACGCGGTGCGGCCGTGCGGTGTGCGTGGGAGGCCGCGTCGGATCGCGCGTGAGTTCGGTGCGCGCGGCCACCGGACAGTAATTGGCCGAGGCCACGGTGCCCGCGGGAGCCGCCGGATCCGCCTCCGATGCGGCGGGTGCGGGGAAGCGGCGCGGGAAACGAGCGGGGGCGTCCGCGACCGAGGCGGCCGTCTCACACCCTGTCGCGCGGGTTCTGCCGATGTTGGAACCGGCCCATCTCGATCGTGACTTCGACTATCTCGTGCCGTCCGAGATGGACGAGCTCGCTCAGCCGGGTGTGCGTGTGCGCGTGCGTTTTTCGGGTCGTCTCATCGATGGTTTCCTGCTCGAGCGACTCGAACGTTCGGACCACACCGGCACTCTGATGCGCCTGGAACGCGTCGTGTCCGGGGAACGCGTACTCACCCCGGAGATCCTGCGGCTGATCACCGCCGTCGCCGCCCGGTACGCCGGGACCCGAGCCGACCTCCTGCGTCTGGCGATCCCACCGCGACACGCGCGAACCGAAATGGGGCCGGCACGTTCGAAGAAGGACCAGGTCGCACGGGAGCCGGATGCGGAAACCTCCGCTGAGACAACGGTCGCGGCGGATCCGGCCGTAGCACTCGACGCGCCGGACCTTTCCGAGCCTGCCGCTACGGATGATTCGTCGGCAGGCCGCGGCTCCGCACATCCTGATACGGGCGCACAACCTGAGGCTGACGGCACAACAACCGAGGTGACCTCGGATTCCCCTCGGCCCGTTGAGGTCTCGTCGCCGCACAAAGTTGCTGCGGAAGCCTGGCCCGAATCACCGAGACCAGCCGATACAGCGACGACCGCCACCTCGCCCCCGCCTGATCCGGCTGCTGGGGGCGGCGGAACCTTGCCTGCGCTCGATTCGGCTGCTGTGGGTGACCGAACTTCGGCTGCTCCTGATCTGGCTGCTGGGGGTGACCGAACCTCGTCTGCGTCTGATCTGGCTGCTGGAGGTGACCGAACCTCGCCTCCGCTCGATCCCGTCACCGGAAACGACCGAGCTGTCGATGATGTGACAGCTGGAGTCGATGAACAGTCGACGCCTGACCTCGAGCCGACCACCGACAGTCGGGTGTCCGAGCCCGAAGGGAAGGCTCTGAGTGGGCCGGAGGAATCCGTCGCGGATCGGTCTACGCCCGTGAATGGCGTTGCGGGAATTGCTGTTTCGGAACTTTCGGAGTGGTCCCGCTATCGGCATGGGACGTCGTTCCTCGGTGCGTTGGCAGCGGGGAAGGGACCTCGGGCGGCGTGGCAGGCGTTGCCGGGAGAGGACTGGGCGCGGCGGCTGGCGGAGTTGGCGGCCGTGGTGGCCGAGAGCGGACGCAGTGTCGTGGTGATGGTTCCGGATCAGCGGGACCTGGATCGGGTGCTGGCCGCCTGCACGGAACTGGTGGGGGAGGCCGCGGTGGGGCTGGCCGCGGGACTGGGGCCCTCGGCGCGGTATCGGCGGTGGCTGGCGGCGTTGCGGGGGACCGCGCGAATCGTGGTGGGAACGCGCAGTTCGGTATTCGCGCCGGTGCACGATCTGGGACTGATCGTGATCTGGGACGACGGCGATGACACCTATGCCGAACCGCGGTCGCCGTATCCGCACGCCCGCGAGGTCGCGATGCTGCGCGCGCACGAGACCGGCGCGGCCTTCCTCGCGGGCGGATTCGCGCGGACCGCGGAGATCCAGGCCGTCGTCGCGTCGGGGTGGGCACACGATCTGGTCGCGGATCGAGCCGTGGTGCGGCAGTACGCGCCGCGGATCAGCGCGCCCGGGGACAGTGACGTTGCGCTGGAACGGGATCCGGTCGCGCGGGCGGTCCGGATTCCCGCGGTGGCCTTCACCGCGGCGCGCAAGGCCCTTGCCGCCGGAGATCCGGTGCTGGTGCAGGTACCGCGGCGCGGCTACGTCCCCGCGCTGTCGTGCGCGCGGTGCCGCACGCCCGCACGATGCCGGCACTGCAACGGGCCGCTTGCGCTACCCGGTGAATCAGCCGCGGCTCGTCCCGTCGAGGACGCGGGCCGCCCGGGTTCGGCACGGGAGTTGGGGGTTGCGTTGTCGCGCAACCGATCCGAGGAGATCGCGCACAGTCCCCGGTGTCGCTGGTGCGGCCGGACCGATGCGGCCTTCCGCTGCGGCGCCTGTGGTGCACGGGCGTTGCGGGCGGTGGTCATCGGCGCCGCGCGCACGGCGGAGGAACTGGGGCGGGCTTTCCCGGGCGTGCCGATCCGGGGGTCCGGCGGTGCGACCGTGCTGGATTCGATCTCCGAAGGACCGCAGGTGGTCGTGTCCACCATCGGCGCGGAGCCGAGTGTGCCGGGCGGCTACGGTGTCGCGCTACTGCTGGACGGTTGGGCGCTGCTCGGGCGCGCCGACCTGCGTGCGGCCGAGGATGCGTTGCGGCGCTGGATGTCCGCCGCCGCGCTGGTCCGCTCGTCCGGTCAGGTGATCGTGATGGCGGAGCCGTCGCTGCCGACCGTGCAGGCGCTGGTTCGCTGGGATCCGGTGACGCACGCGGATTTCGAACTGGCGGCGCGGGCGGAGGTCCGTTTCCCGCCCGCGGTCCGCCTCGCCGCGCTCGACGGAACCACCGATTCCATCGCCGAATTGCTCGGTGAGACACAACTTCCCGCCGGTGTGGAAGTGCTGGGCCCGGTACCGCTCCCGCCCGGCGCCCGCACCCCGTTCTCCGCCGGTGACGCCCCGACCGAGATCGAGCGGATGATCCTGCGCGCCGACCGGGGCCAGGCGGCAGCCATGTCCCGTGCCCTGACCGCCGCCCTCGCCGTCCGCAGCACCCACCGTTCGGGTGATCCGCTGCGCGTACAGATCGATCCCATCGACATCGGCTGAGCCACAGCCGCGGACCCCGCTCCGCATTGCCCCCCCGAGGTGTGGTGCGGCAACGCGGAAGGTCGGTCGAGGATGTCCGCGGACGGCCGGCCCAGGGCGAAATAGGCTGAGCCACAGCTGACTCCGCCCCGCAGCGCCCCGACATGCGGTGCGGGACGGCGGGTGGTCAGCGGAAGACGTCCGCCGATGGGTGGTCCAGGGCCGAACGGGCTGAGCCGCAGTCGACTCTGCCCGCAGCACCCCGACATGCGGTGCGGGACGGTGAACGGTCAGCGGAAGACGTCCGCGTGACGAGCTGCCCAGGTGGCGAACGGGGTGGCAGTGCGGCCGAGAACCTTCTCGACGTCCGGACCGACCTGCTGTTCCTCAGGGGTGGGAGTCCCCAGGATGGACAGGGTGACCTCGGCGACGGGTTCGGGCATGTACTCGGTCATGGCCGAAAGCGCTTGGGCGCGAGTGAGTTCGTGGAAGGCGATCGACTCACCGAGTACCTCGGACAGCGCGCGGACCTGTTCGCGCGGGGTGATGAGTTCGGGGCCGGTGAGGGTGTAGGCACGTCCGGCGTGCTCGTCCGAACGCAGCGCGGTGGCTGCCACCTCGGCGATGTCGGACGGATCGACCTGGGGCAGTGCGATATCGCCGAACGGCCAGTACACCGCCCGCTGGGTGCGGACAGACTCGACCCAGGCGAAGGTGTTCGAGAAGAATCCGCCCGGCCGCAGCACCGTCCAGGTCAGATCCGAATCCTGCAGTGCGGCTTCGAAAGCGGTGATCCGCGGGGCCGCGGCGTTCCCGGGACGGGTGTGCGCCGACTGGGAACCCAGCAACACCACTTTCCCGATTCCGGCCCGCTCGAGCGCGCGCAGCACATCGACGGGCGGAGGTCCGGCGACGCCCTGTTCCCCGGACAGCAGCAAAAACAGTGCGTCGCCACCGGCGGCGGCCGCCGCGAGTGCGTCCGGATCGGACAGGTCGGCGCGCCGGTACTCGACGCCCTCCCGAGGGCGGCTCTGCTTCGCACCCCGGGAGATCGCCACCACCTTCTCGCCCTGCCCGGCCAGGGTCTGCACGAGTGCTTCGCCGACATTGCCGGTCGCTCCGGTCACCACGAACATCGTCATCTCCTTAGTTAGTTGGCTGACTAAAGCAGAATACGGCCCGTGACCCGGCGTTGTCTATAGTTAGTTGCATGACTGACTCGGACGAGCCGAAGCGGGTGGGCAAGCGTGAACGGCTCGCCGCGGCCGCCGCGCGGATCTTTCACGAGCAAGGCGTGGAGAAGACGACCATCGCCGATATCGCGCGAGCCGCGGATGTGCCGGTCGGGAACGTCTACTACTACTTCAAGACCAAGGATCAGCTCGTCCAGGCCGCCATCGGCGCGCATGCGGAGGGTCTGCGGAACGTGGTCGCGGAACTCGAGCGCAACGAGGTCCCGGCCGACCGCCTGAAGGAACTCGTCCGGGCGTGGGTCGGCGGGCGCGACCTCGCGGCCCGGTTCGGTTGTCCCTCGGGGACTCTGGCCGCCGAGCTGGACAAGCGCGACGACGGGCTCGATCGTGAGCTGGCCGTGGTCATGCGGGAGCTGATCGACTGGGTCCGTGCACAGTTCGCGGCGATGGGGCGGGAGGACGCCGCCGAGCTCGCGGTGGCGCTGGTCGCCGCCTATCAGGGAATTTCGCTGCTCACCAATACTTTTCGTGATCCGGAGCTGATGGTCGCGGAGGGGCGTCGGCTCGAGAACTGGATCGATTCGCTGGCAGCCTGAGCGGGATCCGCCGACCGGTCGGCCGCGGTCCTATTCGGTTCCCGCGCTGCCGGGGTCGAGGGTGAGCCCGAAGGTTTCGATGATCGTCCCCAGGGCGCGCTGCATCGAAACCTCCAATTCCGCTGTGTCGCTGCCCATTCCGGTCAACAGGTCGATGGTTGCCGGGCCGAGCACGGCGGTCAGGGCCTGGCCCTGGGTGCCGAGATGTCCGGTCAGCTCCAGCAGGACGACGCCGTGGATGAGTCCCCATAGCCGCGCGGCCACCTGCCGGGTCGGATCGGCGCGGATGCGCCCCGCGTCGATCATCCGCTGCACGACCGTGACGAGCTGCTGATACGTCGCGGTGTCGGTTCCCTCCCGCAGGGGTTCGGCGGTGAAGTCGTGCACCGAACCGGTGTGCAGTGAGGTCAGCCCGAACATCAGCCGGTAGCGCTGCGGGCTGGCCAGGGCGTACTGGCGGTAGGCCGCGCCCATCACCAGGAAATCGGCGGTCGGATCCTCGGTCGGCGCGACCGCCTCCAGAGCCGCGCCGAACTGGATGAACGCCTCCGCGACGATGGCCGAGACCAGTCCGGGCATGCCCTCGAAATGGGTGTAGACGGCCATCGTCGACGTACCCGCCTCCGCGGCGACCCGGCGCGCCTGCAGCGCCTCGGGGCCGACCTCCTCGAGCAGCCGGGTTCCCGCGTCGATCAGTTGTTCGCGCATATGTGCGCCGGTCCGCCGATTCGATTGGCGGGGATGAGAACTCACTGTTGCCACACCTCCATAACGGGGTTATTCTAGTCCATATAACGCTGTTATATGGGAGGAACCGGGCATGGCAAATCGCTATCTCGAGGGCGGCTTCGCGCCGCTCCACCAGGAATTCACCCTCACGGATCTGCCGGTGACCGGCACGATTCCCGATCACCTCGACGGCAGATATCTGCGCAACGGCCCGAATCCGGCCGGTGAACTGGATCCGGAGCTGTATCACTGGTTCCGCGGCGACGGCATGGTGCACGGCGTGCGCCTGCGCGACGGCCGCGCCGAGTGGTACCGCAATCGCTGGGTGCGCGGCCCGATGACCTCGGTCGCACTCGGTGAGGAGCCGCTCGCCGGTATGTCGGCCACCGGAGGGGAGGGGCCGAACACCAGCGTGATCGCGGTCGCCGGGCGGACGGTGGCCATCGTCGAGGGCGGTGGATCGGCGTACGAACTCACCGACGAACTCGACACGGTCGGTCCCTGCGATTTCGACGGCACGCTGACCGGTGGATACACCGCACATCCCAAACGTGATCCGGCCACCGGCGAGCTGCATGCGGTCTCGTATTCGTTCCTGCGTGGAAATCGCGTGCAGTACTCGGTGATCGGCGTCGACGGCCGGGCGCGGCACACGGTCGACATCGAGGTCGGCGGGTCACCGATGATGCACGATTTCTCGCTCACCGAGAGCTATGTGGTCTTCTACGACCTGCCGGTCACCTTCGATGCGCGGATCGCCGCGGAGATGAGCGTGCCGCGCGGGCTGCAGCTGCCGGCCCGGCTGATGCTCTCGGCCATGGTCGGCCGGGTCCGGGTGCCGACGCCGCCGACCCCGGGTTCGCCCACGCCGGCGCGGGATCGGCGGATGCCGTACAGCTGGGATCCGAAGTATCCGGCGCGGATCGGGGTGATGCCGCGCGACGGCGGCTCCGCGGACGTGCGGTGGTTCGACATCGAGCCGTGCTACGTGTTCCACCCGATGAACGCCTACGACGAGGACGGCGTGATCGTGCTGGACGTGGTCCGCTACGACACGATGTTCGAGCAGGGGCATCGCGGTCCGTCCGGGCGTGCGGCCCTGGATCGCTGGGAGGTCGATCTGGGGGCGGGCAAGGTTCGGCAGTCCCGCCTGGACGACCGTCCGCAGGAGTTTCCGCGGGTGGACGAGCGTCTCGTGGGGCAGCGGCACCGATACGGCTACGCGCCCGCGGTCGGGAGCGATCTGGAGAGCGGCGCGACGCTGTACAAGCACGATCTGCGCACCGGAAACACCACGGAACGTTCCTTCGGCACCGGAAAAGGTCTGGGGGAGTTCGTCTTCGAGCCCGCCTCGCCGGATGCCGCCGAGGACGAGGGTGTGCTGATGGGGTTCGTCCAGGACGCGGCGACCGACCGGAGCGAGCTGGCCATCCTCGATGCCGGAACCCTCGAGACGGTGGCGAGTATCGCGTTGCCGCACCGGGTGCCCACCGGATTCCACGGCAACTGGATCCCCTCGAACTGAGCGAACGGTCGGTTCGTGGCCTACCTCACACTTGTCTAAGATGCATTGTCGATATATCGTCGATGACGTAATCGTAAGAACAAGCCTGAGGAGGCTGCCATGGAAAACATGGAGAACATGAATATGCGCGGTCGTCGAGGCGGCCCGCGCTCCGGTGATCGCCGATTCGAGGGCCGCGGCCCGGGTGGTCGCGAGCACTTCCGTCGGCACCCGCACGGCGGCGGTCCCGGCTTCGGTCCGGAATTCGGCCCGTTCGGCGGCGATTTCGGTCCCGGCTTCGGTCGTGGTTTCGGTCGCGGCCGGGGTCGTGGCGGACGGGGCCGGCGCGGTGACGTGCGTGCGGCGATCCTGCTGTTGCTGCGGGATCGTCCGATGCACGGCTACGAGCTCATCCAGCAGATCCGCGAGCGTAGCGGCGACGTCTGGCGGCCCAGCCCGGGATCGATCTACCCGGCGCTGTCCCAGCTCGAGGACGAGGGGCTGGTGCTCATCGACAAGGTGGCCGGTCGCAAGACCGCCAAGCTCACCGAGTCCGGCGTCGAATACGTCGAGCAGCACGCGGCCGAACTCGGCGATCCCTGGCAGGAGGTCCGCGACGGCGTCGGGGATCAGGCCCTGGATCTGCGCGAACTCGTCGGACAGCTGATGGGTGCGGTCGCGCAGGTGGCTCGTGCGGGCACCGCGGAGCAGGCGGCCAAGGCGGCCGAGGTACTCACCGAGGCCCGTCGCTCGCTCTACCGGATCCTCGCCGACGACGAGACCGGCGAGAAGGACAAGTGAGCCGTGATCTCGGACCGGTGACATCTTCTGCGCAGGCGCGAATGTCGGGTCCGGGGTGCGCGATGATCGAGATATGGCACAGTGCGGGCGCCACAGTGATCGGGACCGGTCACCGAGACGATCGCGTCGCCGGAACCGATCATGTCGGGCGGCCGCGGCGGCGGCACTGGCGGGCGTGCTGATCCTCGGGATCGGTACGCCCGCTCGGTCCGAACCGCCGCGGCCGCCCGGATATCGACCGGCCGTCGTGCCCACCGAGCCGGGCCCGCCACAGGTGGAACATCTGGGTGCGGTGCGTTATCAGCAAGCTCATCCCGGCGCGACTCCGCAGGGCGCCAACGACTTTCGCTGCCACCCCACCGCCGAGCATCCGCGTCCGGTGATCCTGGCGCACGGCACCGACGCCTCGGCCTACACCGATTGGGCGGCGATCGGACCGCAGCTCGTGCAGGCCGGATTCTGTGTCTTCGCACCGGATTACGGCGGTAGACCCGGCGCGGACTTCTACGGCACCGAGGATCTGTGGCTCTCGTCCCGGCAGATCGGCGAATTCGTCGACCAGGTGCTGGCCGCGACCGGTGCGCGACAGGTCGACCTGGTCGGATTCTCCCAGGGCGCCAACGTGACCCGGTACTACATCGACAAGCTCGGCGGCGCGGCCAAGGTCGCGCGCTGGGTCGGGCTCGCCTCGCCGACGAACGGCGGGATCATGTACGGATTGGTGCCGCTGGCGGATGCGCTGCCCGGACTGTGGCCGTTCTACCGGGACCTCACCTCGCTGGCCGCGATTCAGCAGGCCGCGGGCGCCCCGTTCATCCGGCAGATGAATGCCGGCGGCGACACCGTGCCGGGCGTGGACTACACCACGATCATCAGCCGCGTCGACGAGATGATCCAGCCCTTCGACAGTATGCGACTACGCGGTCCGCGCGCGCGTAATCTCGTGCTGCAGGATCTGTGCCCGGTCGATCTGACCGGGCATTTCCACATGGTGTACGACCCGTACGCGCAGCAGCTGCTGCGCAATGTGCTCGACCCGTCGCACGTGCGCACCCCGGACTGCCGGTTCGTGCCGCTGGGCACCGGAATTCCCGAGGTGATCCTGGGCGCGCACACCTGAGTTGGGCGATCCGTAAAATAGGGCGACCGCATTCTTTCATCGCCTCGGGGAGTTACCGTGACCGTCCAACCCGTTCGCCTGTTCGGCGACCCCGTCCTGCGCGCCCGCGCGGACGAGGCCACCTCCTACGACCGGGAGTTGCGTCAACTGGTGACCGACCTGACCGACACCATGCACGCCAGCGGCGGCGTCGGCATGGCGGCGCCGCAGATCGGCGTCGGCCTGCGGGTTTTCGTCTACGACACGGTCGCCGCGACCCGCGCCGGGACGCCTCGTGCCGGACATCTGATCAACCCGTCGTACGAGGTACTCGGTGACGAGGAGCAGACCGGCGCGGAGGGATGCCTGTCGATTCCGGGACTGCGCTACGACGTCACCCGCTCGCTGCGGGTGCGGGCCCGGGGCGTCGACGTGGACGGCGCACCGGTGGAATTCGAGGCCGAGGGGCTGCTGGCGCGCTGCGTGCAGCACGAGTTCGACCACCTCGACGGCGTGCTCTATCTCGACCGGCTCGACCCGGCCGCACGCAAGGCGGCGCTGCGCGAGGTGCGCGAATCCGAGTGGTTCGGTGCGGGCAAGACCGTCATGTCGGCGGCCGAGGTGGCCGAGGCCCGCGTGGCCTCGGCGGGACAGGGGGACTGATGCGGCTGATCTTCGCCGGGACGCCCGAGCCCGCCGCGCCCTCGCTGCGGCGGCTGATCGAGTCCACGCGGCACGAGGTGGTCGCGGTGGTGACCCGTCCGGACGCCGTCTCGGGCCGCGGCCGGAAGGTGTCGCGTTCGCCGATCGGCCGCCTGGCCGACGAGCACGGGATTCCGGTGCTCACCCCGCACAAGCCCGCGGATCCCGAATTCGTCGCGCAGCTCACCGAGTTGGCCCCGGACTGCTGTCCGGTGGTGGCCTACGGCGCGCTGCTGCCGCAGCAGGTGCTCGACATCCCACGGTACGGCTGGGTGAATCTGCATTTCTCCCTGCTGCCCGCCTGGCGCGGGGCCGCGCCGGTGCAGGCCGCGATTCTGGCCGGGGACGAGATCACCGGCGCGTGCACCTTCCGGATCGAGAAGGGGCTGGACACCGGGCCCGTCTTCGGCGTGCTCACCGAGAAGATCGGCGTCGGCGACACCGCCGGGGCGTTGCTCGATCGTCTCGCCGAATCCGGTGCGCGACTGCTGGATTCGACCATGGACGGGATCGAGGACGGTGTGCTGCAGGCCGTTCCGCAGGCCGGCGAGGGGGTGTCGTACGCGCCGAAGGTCGATGTGGAGGCCGCGCACGTCCGCTGGGATCAGCCCGCGCTGGCGGTGAACCGGCGCATCCGCTCGGTCACTCCCGCGCCGGGCGCATGGACCGAAATCGACGGTAAGCGAATCAAACTCGGTCCGGTGGAACTGGTGGAGGAGGTGCTGCCGCCGCGCGTGATCGAGGTCCGCAAATCGGGCGTTTTCGTCGGCACCGCGACCACCGCGGTCCGGCTGGATCAGATTCAGCCGCCCGGCAAACGCATGATGCCCGCCCTCGACTGGGCGCGCGGCGCTCGCCTCGAGCCCGGCGCGGTGATCGGATGACCCGCCCGAAGCGGGACGGGGACGACGAGTTTTCGGGTTCGCCGCGTCGGGGTGCGGCGGGCGGTTCACGCGACTCCGGGGACGATCGCCGTCGCGGCGGTGCCGGGGCCGGACGTGCAGGATATTCGAACCGTAATGCGCGCCAAAGTGATTCGGGCCGCAACTCCGATAGTAGGGATGTGTCTTCTGCCGGGCGTCGGTCGGGTGATGCGGGTCGCGGAAGTCGAACGGCGGATTCGGACCGCCGTCGAGCCGGTGGCGAACAGGGCGAACGCGTCGGCGGCCGTCGAGGCGCGCGCCGAGGCGAGGACGGCGCGCGGCGTGCCGATTCTGATCGTTCGGGGACTCGGCGAGTGGGAGGTTCGCAGGCGTCGGATCAGGCGTCGACGGCGCGAGGTCGGGCGAAAAGCGATGCGTACCGGTCGGATTCGCAGGGACGGCCGGGAGCGAGAGGGCGGCGTGATTCCGGCGATGCGGATTCGTCGGTTCGTGCCGGGGGCGGGCAGGGCGGTGGTCGGCCGGGCAAGCGTCCTGCGCAGGGCGCTTCACGGGGGCAGGAGAATCGTGCCCGGGCGGGGGAGGGGGCAGGGCGCGCCCGTCGGGAGGGCGGGCGCAAGGCCGTGGTGGACGCGCCACGGGAGGTGGCGCGGGATGTGTTGCGGGCGGTGCGGGAGCGGGACGCGTACGCGAATCTCGTACTGCCCGCGTTGCTTCGGGAGCGGCGGGTGTCGGGGCGGGATGCGGCGTTCGCGACCGAGTTGGCGTACGGGGCGTGCCGGTCGCTCGGGCTGCTCGACGCGGTGATCGAGGCAGGTGCCGGACGTCCGGTCGACGAGATCGACGGCGCGCTGCTGGACGTGTTGCGCCTGGGTGTGTACCAGTTGTTGCGGACGCGCGTCGGTGCGCATGCCGCGGTGGACACGTCGGTGGAGCTGGTTCGGACCGAATTCGGTTCCGGCAAGGCAGGTTTCGTGAACGCCGTGCTGCGCCGGGCGGGTGAGCGCGATCAGCAGGCGTGGGTGAATTCGCTCGCCCCGACGGATCCGGTGGGGCGGATGGCGTTCGAGTACGCGCATCCGGTGTGGATCGCGCAGGCTTTCGCCGATGCGCTCGGTGCGTCGGCGGGGGAGTTGCACGAACTGCTGGCCGCCGACGACGAGCGCCCGGCTGTCCATCTGGTGGCGCGGCCCGGTGCGATCACCGCCGAGGAGTTGGCGCTGGTGACCGGTGGTGAGCCGGGCCGCTGGTCGCCCTATGCGGTGTACCTCGAGGGCGGCGATCCGGGTGCGTTGGAACCGGTGCGCGAGGGGCTGGCCGGTGTGCAGGACGAGGGCAGTCAGCTGGTGGCGCTCGCGCTCACCCGCGCCGAACTGCTCGGTCCGGACAGCGGCCGCTGGCTCGACCTGTGTGCGGGTCCAGGCGGTAAGGCCGCACTGCTGGGATCCCTGGCGGATATCGATGGTTACCAGGTCGATGCGGTCGAACCCGCCGAGCATCGGGCCGAACTGGTGCGCACCGCGACCCGCGACCTGCCGGTGACCGTTCACGTCGCCGACGGCCGCGACAGTGGGCTGCCCCCGGGCTACGACCGCATCCTGGTCGACGCACCCTGCACCGGCCTGGGCGCGCTGCGTCGTCGCCCGGAGGCGCGCTGGCGGCGCACCCCGGCCGATGTGCGCGAACTCACCGTCCTGCAACGCGAATTGCTCACCGCCGCATGGGATCTGCTGCGCCCCGGCGGGGTGGTCGTGTACTCGACCTGCTCGCCGCATCTGCCCGAAACTGTCGCGGTGGTCGCCGACGTCGTGCGCCGCACGGGCGCGGAGGAACTCGACACCCGCCCGCTGCTGCCCGATGTGACGGATCTGGGCGACGGCCCCGCCGCCCAACTGTGGCCGCACCGGCACGGCACCGACGCGATGTTCGTGGCGGCCCTACGCAAACCGCTGTGAGCCGCGGACCGGAGGATCCCCCGACACGAGGATCCTCCGGTCCCCGATCAACCCCGCCGCATCCGGTCCAGGCGCAGCGCCAGCCGCGGGCACAGTTCGACAGCGTCACGGGCGGCGGCGATCCGGTTCGGCCCGACGACCGGGTCGCGATGGTCGTGCGTGAGTGGATAACCCCAATCGTCACGCCCGAGAACCTCCGGCAGTAGTTCGCTACACACACCCCGCCCATCACAGCGAGTCCAGTCGATGTGCAATCGCGACTCGCCCTGCTCTTGCTCGGCACAACTCACGACGCTGCCCCGTGTTCGGAGACGACCTTCGATACCGAGCGCATCGGCCGGGTGCGGTCCGTGTCGATGCGCGTCGTGGAACTTCCTGCGGCGGTGTCGGTCGCGGTGCGGGGTGTGGCCACGCCTTGATCGCGCCCGGCGACCTGGCATCGGCCGTGCAGGTGTAGCGCGACGTCCTGCGCGAACACGTCGAGCGCCGAGCGGACCAGGCGCGCGGTGCCATCGGGATGTGCGCATGCGCCGCGGCCGTCGACCAGATTCGCGAGCCGGGCGATTTCGCGGGGATCGACCGGATGGCCTGCGGCGAGCGGCGCGAATGTCTCGGCGAGGGCGGGAAGGCCGTTGCGGCAGGGACCACACTGACGGGCGCTCTGCGCGGCGAGGTAGGTGATGATGTCGGCGGATGCTCGAAGACCGCATTCGGTTCGGGAGAGCACCCGGACCACCCCCGCGCCGGGTGACGCGTGCAGGGGACGCAGTGCGGCGGACGACAGGGCGGCCCGGTGCAGTGCGGCGGCGGGGATCCAGGCGCCGTGGTAGCCGCCGACGAGGATGGCGCGCACGGTGCGCGGATCGGTTCGTCCATGGCGGGCGATCAGATCCAGGAGCGGAATGCCCAGGGGTACCTCGACGACGCCGGTTGCCGTGGTTCCGGACAGGGTGACCAGCATGGTGCCGGGTTCGTCGGGGGTGCCCGCGGTGCGGAACCACCGGGGTCCGTAGCGGGCGATGAGGGCCAGATGCGCGAGGGTCTCCACGTTGTGCACCAGCGTCGGACGACCGCGCAATCCGGCCTGCGACGTGCTGATGAGCTGATCGCCGGGCAGCGCGGGCAAAGCCGCGATCCGGTTGATGACGGCGGTCTTCTCCCCGGACAGGAAGGTCTCCGCCGACGCGGTGAGCCGGACCGTACGCCGGTCGTAGCCGGATGCCCGGCGTTCGTCGAGTGCGCGACGGACACCGTCGAGGAGGGGCGCGGGCGCGTAGAGATGGCATTCCCGCGCGCCCACGGCATCCGCGGCGATGCCGAGCCCGTCCAGCACCAGATGCGGTGCGCGGGAGAGCAATACGGCATCCTTGCTGCTGGCGGGCTCACCCTCGGCGCCGTTGGCGACGACGACTGCTCGGCGTCCGGCGGCGACCGCGGCGAGTTTGCGTGCGGCCGGGAAGGCCGCTCCGCCCCGGCCGCTCAACCCGGAGGCGGTTACGGCGTCCAGAAATGCGGTGCCCCCGGTAGGTGCAGACCCGAAACACTTCGTATGCGAGGCTAATTCGGGCCCTGCAAGCAGTAGCCGCCGAACGCCGGTCGGCGCGGCGGGCTCGATGATTGTGGTCGTCGTGCTCATCGTGCACTCCTTCGCTGTATCCGTCCGAATTCGGTGAAATTGCTTGCGGTCCGCCAGGTCACGGCGGCGGCGACGGCGAGAATGCAGGCCCCGGCAACCGTGAGCAGCCATGGCCGGGCCGCGTCGGTGCCGGTTCCCAGTGCGTGGATCAGCGCGACCGGCCACAGACCGTATGCGGCCCAATGGATCAGGCGGAATGTGCGCGGGCCGAGCCGGTGCCGCAGCAGCGCCGAGACGACCACCGCGATGAACAGATCGACCGCGACGGTTCCCAGGCCCATCCACATGGGTCGGTAGTTCGCGGCGAAGGGCACCACGATGTCGATCAGCCGCAACTGTGCGTCCGGATCGGCGAGCAGGCTCAGCACGTGGATGCCGACGAGTGTGCACGCGATGAGCGACGCACCTCGATGCAGATCGGCGATCGCGGTGCGGGGCAAGGTGATCGCGCGTCCCGAGCGCGCCGCGATGCCGGCGACGACCGCGACGGTCAACACCGCCACCGCGGCGATCCCGCTGCCGCGGCCGAAGGCCCACAGCGCCTCTGTCATGGCCGAATGTCCCATGATGTCCCCTACTGTTCCGCGGGCCAGCCGCCGAGAGTGGTGATCCGCCCCGCGCGATCGACCAACCGCGCGGGCGATCCGGACCGATGCAGCGGTTCGAGCGCGTCGCGTCCGCGCACGACGGCGGCCGTCGCGGCCGCATTGGCCGCCAGGCAGGTGTTCGCGGCGACCGAGACTGTGCGCCACACGGTTTCGGCGGCGACGCCGGTTCGCGGATCGACGATGTGATGGACCAGATGCCCGCCGCGCTTCCACCGTCGCCGCACGGTGCTGGAGGTGGCCAGCGCCGCGCCCGCGGGGAGGCTGATCCGGCAGCCGGGCTCGCCCGGCCCGTCGCGAACCTCGATCTGCCAGCCGCCGTCGGGTGCCGCACCAGCGGTGGCGATATCGCCCCCGAGGCTCACGAGCGTTCCGCAGCCGAAGCGTTCGGCGATCAGGTGTGCGCAGCGGTCGGCCGCGATCGCCTTGGCGGTGGCGCCCAGATCCAGCCGGACACCGCGCGGTACCGTCACGGTTCGCTCGTCGAGCAGCACCGTCGTCCAGTCCGTGCGCGGGGTGAACACCACCGGAATCGGGGTGGCCGTATCCGTGTTCGCGACGAGCGCGTAATCCCGGTCGTAACCCAGCCGTTCGAGTGCCGCACCGACCGTGGGATCCACGTCTCCCGCCGTGCTCTCGGCCACCGCGAGCGCCGTGCGCAGATACTCCGCGAACAGGGGCCCGATGACGACCGGACGACCCGGATGTGCGCTCAGGCCACTGAGTTCGGAATCGTCACGGAACCGGCTGCAGGCGCGATCGACGGCGTCGAGATATTCGCACATCGCCTCCCGGGCCCCGGCCAGATGCGCGGGATCGGTGACCACCAGCCGGGCGCGCGTATTCCACACCGACCAGTCGGCGGTCGCGACGCGGTCCGGTTCCAGTGTGGGGGCGGTCATGATCCGGCCGATTGTGCGTGCGATTCGCCCGACCCGGTCCCGACCTGCGGGACGGTTCCGGTCCCGGACGACGTGCCGGAATCGGTCGAGGAGACGCTGTTCTGATTCGTGCTCGTACTGCTGTCATTGCCGGTGGTGCTCGCGCTCGCGGTGTGGGTGTCCGTGTAGGCCAGGGCGGCCGCGCCGATGGTTCCGGCGACGCCGAGCGCCGCCAGCACCCGGGTCGCGGTGCGACCGGCCCGGCGGCCGGGATCCGATGACGTCATCGCATTCCTGTTCACTCGTGCGAGCGCATCGTTCGGCTCGTGTTCCCCGAGCATCCGGGCCGTTGCTGGGAGCGTCGTGAGAATTCATCCGGTGCTACCTGTGTGAGCTGATCTCTGGCTCCCCCGCCTCTCCGGGACTTCAGCGGGTCGTTGGGTGCCGACACAGTTGGGCTTCGGGCCGACCGTTGGGAGGGTGGCTAGGTTTTGGGCGTTCCCGGTGAGTTACCCATGTTCGTGCGAAATCAGGTGTTCGTATCGGGATTCGCCGGCGGCGGGAAAAGCTGCGTCCGAGCAACCTCGAATCCGAGCCCGGACTCGCCGTCGGTAGCGCGGTCCGGGACAACCCTCCGCCGCAGCCCTTCCGACGACCTGGGACAATAGCTGCGGCAAATCGCGACGATTGGCCCGGCAGGGACCCTCCGCTTCCGGTGAAGGGTGAGCCGAACGGAAGTTTCGCGTTTGCGCACCGGTAACCCTGACGTGAGACAACGGTTTGCGCGCTCTCGGCGCCGATCCGGAAAGGTGGACAGTACGTGACGCTCCAGTGGGACGTTTCACGGCCGCAGGTCCCGGGCACGCAGGGCTCGCCGTCCTCGCCCTTGCTGCGATCCGCGCACGCCGCGCCGCCACGCACCCTCGTCGACGTCCTGGCCGCGACCGCCGGGGAACATCCCGATGCGCCCGCCCTCGACGACGGTGGCGATGTGCTCACCTATGCCGAACTGCTCGCGGAGGTCGACGACACCGCCGACCGCCTGCGCGCGGCCGGGGTCCGCCGGGGCGACCGGGTCGGGGTCCGGATTCCCTCGGGCACCGCCGAGTTGTACGCGACCATCCTCGCGGTGCTGTACGCCGGGGCCGCGTACGTCCCGGTCGACGCCGACGATCCGGACGAACGCGCCCAGCTCGTCTTCGGCGAGGCCCGCGTCAGCGCGATCGTGACGGCCACCGGAATCGCCGCGACGGGCGTCGCGAGCGCGGCCCGGCCCGCACCGGATGCCGCACCCGAGCCCGGCGACGACGCCTGGATCATCTTCACCTCGGGATCCACAGGAACGCCGAAGGGTGTGGCGGTCACCCACCGCAACGCTGCCGCCTTCGTCGACGCCGAAGCCCGGATGTTCCTGCAGGACAAGCCGATCGGTCCCGGCGATCGCGTGCTGGCCGGACTCTCGGTCGCCTTCGACGCCTCCTGCGAGGAGATGTGGCTGGCCTGGCGGCACGGCGCGTGCCTGGTGCCCGCACCCCGCGCGCTGGTGCGCAGCGGCATGGACCTGGGTCCGTGGCTGGTGCGCCGCGAGATCAGCGTGGTGTCCACGGTTCCGACGCTGGCCGCGATGTGGCCCGCCGAGGCGTTGGATGCGGTGCGGCTGTTGATCTTCGGCGGCGAGGCCGTCCCGCCGGACCTGGCCGAGCGGCTCGCGGGCAGCGGCGAGCGGGAGGTGTGGAACACCTACGGCCCCACCGAGGCCGCCGTGGTGGCCTGCGCGGCCCTGCTGACCGGCGAGGGGCCCGTGCGGATCGGATTGCCGCTGGATGGCTGGGATCTGGCCGTGGTCGATCCGGCCTCGGGAAGGCCGGTGGCCGAAGGGGATTCCGGCGAACTCGTGATCGGCGGCGTCGGCCTGGCGCGCTATCTCGATGCCGCCAAGGACGCCGAGAAGTACGCGCCCATGCCGACTCTCGGCTGGCAGCGGGCCTATCGCAGCGGTGACCTGGTCCGCTTCGACGGCACCGGGCTGCTGTTCCTGGGCCGCGCGGACGATCAGGTCAAGATCGGTGGCCGCCGGATCGAGCTCGGCGAGATCGATACCGCGCTACAGAATCTGCCGGGCGTCAGCGGTGCGGCGTGCGCGGTGCGAACCACCAAGGCGGGCAACCGGATTCTGGTCGGCTACCTCGCCAGCGCCGATCCGGATTTCGACGTCCAGGCCGCCCGTGCCCTGCTGGCCGAGCAACTGCCCGCACCTCTGGTGCCGCGCCTGGCATTGCTGCCGGAACTGCCCACCCGCACCTCGGGCAAGGTCGACCGCGACGCGCTGCCCTGGCCGCTGCCGGACGCGGGCTCGGCCCCCGAATCCTCCGACGAACTCGAAGGCACCGCGCAATGGCTTGCCGGACTGTGGAATGCGATCCTCGGCGCGGAGGTCACCGACCTGCAGGCCGACTTCTTCGACCTCGGCGGCGGCTCGCTCTCGGCCGCGCAACTGGTGACCGGGCTACGTGAGCGTTTTCCCGAGGTGACCGTCGCGGACCTGTACGACCATCCGCGGCTGGGCGCGCTGGCCGAGCGGCTCGACGCCGCCGCACCGGCCGCCACCGTGCTGCCGCGTTTCGTGAAACCCACACCGCGCCTTGCACAGTGGACGCAGGTGCTCGCGGGGGTTCCGCTGACCACGCTGACCGGATTGCAGTGGCTGACCTGGCTCGGCATCGTCACCGATATCGCCAGCTGGTCCGGTTCGCTGCCGTGGCTGCCGGTGTTGTCGTGGTGGTGGCTGCTGCTCGCATTCGTCTTGTTCATCTCCCCGCTCGGTCGCATGGCGATCTGCGTGGCCGGCGCCCGGACGTTGCTCTGGGGTGTGCGGCCCGGCAGTTATCCACGCGGCGGAACGGTCCATCTGCGACTGTGGGCCGCGGTGCGGCTGTCCGAGGCCAGCGGTGCGGAGAATCTGTCCGGCGCGCCGTGGATGGTGCCGTTCGCACGCGCCCTGGGCGCGAAGGTCGGCAAGGGCGTGGACCTGCACACGCTGCCGCCGGTCACCGGCATGCTCGAGCTCGGCGACGGTTGCAGCGTCGAACCCGAGGTGGATCTGGCCGGGCACTGGATCGACGGCGACGTGGTGCACATCGGCAGTATCCGGATCGGCGCGGGTGCGGTGATCGGTTCACGCTCGACGCTGCTGCCCGGTGCCGTGGTCGGCAAGAATGCGGTGGTGGCGCCGGGGTCCGCGGTCTTCGGCAAGGTGAAGGCGGCGCAGGAGTGGGCCGGTTCGCCCGCGGTGAAGGTCGGCAAGGCCGAACATCCGTGGCCGCCGCGCACGCCCCCGCGGGCCGCGCACTGGGTGATCGCCTTCGGTCTGACCTCGATGGCGCTGGCCGCGCTGCCGGTGCTGGGGCTGGCTGTCGGCGGTGTGCTGCTGGCCTGGTGGATTCGGGACGATCGCACCGGCGCGGCCGCGCTCGGGCACGCGTATGCGATGCTGCCGGTCGCCACGGTGCTGAGTCTGGCGGTCTTCGCCGCGGTGACGGTGATCGCGGTGCGGCTGCTGAGCATCGGCCTGCACGAGGGCTACTACCCGGTCCGCAGCCGGGTCGGCTGGCAGGTGTGGACCACCGAACGGCTGATGGACTCCGCGCGGACGTTCCTGTTCCCGCTGTACGCGAGCCTGCTGACGCCGGTGTGGCTGCGCCTGCTGGGCGCGCAGATCGGCAAGGGCGTGGAAGCCTCGACGGTGCTGCTGCTGCCGAAGTTCACCACCGTCGCGGACGGCGCGTTCCTCGCCGACGACACCATGATCGCCAGTTACGAACTCGGCGGCGGCTGGATGCGCGTCGGTGAGGCGAAGGTGGGCAAGCGGGCCTTCCTGGGCAACTCCGGGATGACCGCACCGGGTCGCCGGGTGCCGAAGAACGGTCTGGTCGCGGTGCTGTCGGCCGCGCCGGAGAAGGCCAAGGCGGGTTCGTCGTGGCTGGGCAGCCCGCCGGTTCGATTGCGGCGCACCGCCGGTGACTCCGATACCGCGCGCACCTTCGACCCGCCCGCGCGACTGCGGGTGGCCCGCGCCGTCGTCGAGACCTGCCGGTTGCTGCCGGTGATGGTGACCTTCGGCATCGGGCTGGGGGTGCTGTTCACCCTGGCGTGGGCGGCCGCGACGGTCGGATACTGGTTCGCCGCACTGGTTTCCGGTGTGGTTCTGCTGGTCGCGGGCGTCTTCGCGGGCGGCTGCGCGGTGACCGCGAAATGGCTGCTGGTCGGCCGGATCGAGCAGGTGGAACATCCGCTGTGGAGCTCGTTCGTCTGGCGCAACGAGGTGTCCGACGCGTTCGTGGAAACCGTCGCCGCGCCGTGGTTCGCGCGCGCGGCCACCGGCACTCCGGTGATGAACATCTGGTTGCGCGGTCTGGGCGCGAAGATCGGCCGCGGCGTGTGGTGCGAATCCTATTGGCTCCCCGAGGCCGATCTGGTGACGCTCGGCGACGGCGCGACGGTGGAACGCGGATGTGTCGTGCAGACGCACCTGTTTCATGATCGGATCATGTCCATGGATACGGTGAGACTCGAGGCGGGGTCCACCCTGGGCCCGCACTGCGTGGCGCTGCCCGCGGCGCGGATCGGCGCCGGCGCGACGGTCGGACCGGCCTCCCTGGTGATGCGTGGTGACACGGTTCCCGACTCGACCCGGTGGCAGGGCAACCCGATCGCGCCGTGGCCGGATCGGCAGGGGCGCCGTTGATGGCGGACAAGTTCTACGCACCGCCCATCGACGAGTACCTACCCCAGAACGGCAATCGCGGTTACCGGGTCTCCCGGTACGAATTGGACCTGGTCTACAAGGTGTCCAGCAACCGGCTGTCCGGCCGCGCGACGATCACCGCGGTGACCACCGCGGTGCAGCCGCGGTTCGCGCTGGATCTGTCCCAATCCCTCGGTGTGACCAAGGTTTTCGTGAACGGGTCCAAGGCGGCGAAGTATACGCACCATCGCGGCAAGCTCACGGTCACTCCCGCGCACAAGGTGCCCTCGGGCGGCGCCCTGGTCGTCGCGGTCCAGTACGCGGGCACACCCACACCGGTGCGCGGGCAGTGGGGCGAGGTCGGTTGGGAGGAGCTGACCGAGGGTGCGCTCGTGGCCAGTCAGCCCAACGGGGCCGCATCCTGGTTCCCGTGTGACGACCACCCGAGTTCCAAGGCCAGCTACCGGATTTCGATCACCACCGACTCGCCCTACTACGCCGTCGCCAACGGCGCGCTGGTCCGCAAGCAGACCAAGGCCAGCCAGACCACCTGGGTGTACGACCAGCCCGAGCCGATGGCCAGCTATCTGGCGACGATTCAGATCGGGCCGTATCGCAAGTACCGGGTCGGTTCGGTGCACGACGACGCCGTGCCGATGCAGGCCATCCTGCCCGCGCGGCTGCGGGCGAACTTCGATTACGACTTCGCCCGGCAGCCTCGGATGATGGCCGAGTTCGCCGAGCGGTTCGGGCCGTATCCGTTCGGGTCGTACACGGTCGTGGTCACCGACGACGACCTCGAGATTCCGATCGAGGCGCAGGGGATGTCCATCTTCGGTGCGAACCACTGCGACGGGCGGCGTGGCGCGGAACGCCTGGTCGCACACGAGCTGGCGCATCAGTGGTTCGGCAACAGCCTCACCGTGGGGCAGTGGCGCGACATCTGGTTGCACGAGGGGTTCGCCTGTTACGCCGAGTGGATCTGGTCGGAGGCCAGCGGCGGCCCCGAGGCCGACGACCTGGCCCGCGCGGCACGGCAGAACCTGGCTCGTTCGCCGCAGGACATCGTGGTCGGCGATCCGGGCCCGCGGCTGATGTTCGACGACCGCGTCTACAAGCGCGGCGCGCTGACCCTGCACGCCCTGCGACTGTCGCTGGGCGATCCCGGATTCCTCGGGCTGCTGCGGGAATGGACTGCGCGCTACCGGCATTCGACGGTCAGCACCGAGGAGTTCGCCGATCTGGCCGGACGCTACAGCACCGCGTCGCTGCGGCCACTGTGGAACCGCTGGTTGTACGAGACCGCGCTGCCGGAGCTACCCGCGCCCGGCGCGACGAGGTAGCGGATCGTCGCGCGACCGGGCTCAGGCGTCGGGGACGTTCTGCGCCAGTTCGTCCAGCCACGCGGTCGCGACGGCATCGCTGGGCGCGCGCCAGTCACCGCGCGGGGACAGTGAACCACCCGAACCGACCTTCGGCGCGTTGGGCAGCGTCGAGCGTTTGAACTGGCTGGTCTGCACGAAGCGGCGCAGGAATTCCGCCAGCCAGTGCTTGATCGTCGGCAGATCGTATTCGTGCCGGTCGTCCTCGGGAATCAGATCCGGCCACGGCCCGCGGGTGTGGTCGGACCAGGCGTGCCGGGCCAGATAGGCGATGCGGCTGGGCAGATAGCCGAATCGCAGCAGGTAGTACAGGTGGAAGTCCTGTAGTTCGTACGGGCCCACCACCGCCTCGGAACTCTGGCCGGGCTGGTCCTGCGACGCCGGATCGTCTTGTGCCGCAACGGGTACGAGTTCGGGGGAGATCTCGGTCCGCAGGATCGAGCGCAACACCTCGTCCGCGTCCGGGCCGAGATCGCCGGTCTGTACCGTCCAGGCGATCAGATATTTGATCAGGGTCTTGGGCACCGAGGCGTTGACGCTGTAGTGCGCCATGTGGTCCCCGACGCCGAAGGTGCACCAGCCCAGCGCCAGTTCGCTCAGATCACCGGTGCCGATGACTATCGCGCCGTTCTGATTGGCCAGCCGGAACAGATGTGAGGTGCGCTCGCCCGCCTGTACGTTCTCGTAGGTCACGTCGTACTGCGGAACGCCCTGGGCCGCAGGATGATTCAGATCGTGCAGCATCTGGGTGGCCGAGGGCCTGATATCGACCTCGTGTGCCGAGACGCCCAGCGCCCGCATCAGCCGATGCGCGTCGGTGCGGGTGCGCGAACCGGTGGCGAAGCCGGGCATGGTGTACGCCAGTACATTCGAGCGCGGCAGGCCCAGCCGGTCCATCGTCTGCACCGCGACGATCAGTGCCAGCGTCGAATCCAATCCGCCGGACACGCCGATCACCACACGCTGTGATCCGGTCGCGGCCAGCCGGGTGCTCAGGCCCGCCACCTGGATGTGGTGCACTTCCGCGCAGCGTTCGTTGCGCACCGCGGAATCGGCCGGGACATAAGGGAATCGAGGAACGGTGCGCCGCAACGTCACCGCCTTCGCCGGGATCGGCAATTCGATGTCGATGCGCCGCATGCTCGCCAGCCGGTCGTGGTGGTCGTGCACGGTGTCGGCGAAACTGGTCATCCGCAGCCGGTCCGCGGCCAGTCGGCGCAGATCCACGTCGGCGGTCACCAGTTGCGGGCTCTCGGTGAAACGCGCGCCCTCGGCGAGCAATTCGCCGTTCTCGCACACCAGCGCCTGACCGTCCCAGGCCATATCGGTGGTGGATTCGCCGTATCCGGCTGCCGAATACAGATAGGCCGCGATATAGCGCGCGGAATGCGAAGCGCACAATTGTCGGCGATAGTCGGCCTTGCCGACGACGATATTGCTCGCCGACAGGTTCACCAGCACCGTGGCTCCCGCGAGAGCGGCGAAACCGCTGGGCGGCAAGGGAACCCAGCCGTCCTCGCAGATCTCCAGGTGGAAGACGAATCCCGGTACGTTCGTCGCGGTGAACAGCAGATCCGCGCCGAACGGAACGCGCTGTCCCGCCACGGTGATCCGATCCTCGAGCGACTCACGCGCCGCCGCGAACTGCCGCTTCTCGTAGAACTCACGATAATTGGGCAGGTAGCTCTTGGGCGCGACACCCAGGATCCGGCCGCGGTCGATCACGATCCCGCAGTTGAACAATCGCCCCTGCGCGCGCACCGGCGCACCCACCACGAGCACCGTGTCGATACCGGTGCTCTCCTCGACGATCCGCCGCAGCGCCTGCTCGACGGCGTGATCCAGAGCGTCGGAATGGAACAGGTCGTCGGCGGTGTAGGTGGACAGTCCGAGTTCGGGGAAGACGGTCAGCACCACCCCGTCCGCGGCCGCGCGCCGTGCGAGCGCGAGGGTCTGCTCGGCGTTGTGGGCCGGATCGGCGACCCGCACCGGCGGCACCGCCACCGCCACCCGGGCGAATCCGTGCCGGTACAGCGAATCGAACGGCAGCTGCATTCCACAACCCCTTACCCGCGGTGCGGTGATCATGATCGTGCTGAAATCTACGGCACCCGAGCGGTTGCGTTGACCTCGGCGTCAACCTCTACCGTCGGATACGGCGCCGCATCGCAGGTGGATGCGGGCCGGGAGGAGTACGAATGCGGATCGGCGAACTGGCCCGGCGGGCGTCCACGACGCCGCGGGCGTTGCGCTACTACGAATCACGCGGCCTGCTGACCACGCGGCGCGACGCCAGCGGGTACCGCAGCTACGACGAGGCGGATCTGACGATCCTGCGGCAGATCCGCACGTTGCAGGACTGCGGATTCGAGCTGGAGGACATCCGGCCGTTCGTGGACTGCCTGCGCGCGGGCCACCCGACGGGTGATGCGTGTCCGTCCTCGGCGGAGGTCTACCGCCGCAAGCTGAGCGAACTGGACGAGCTGATCGGGCAGTTGCACGGGGTGCGGGGTTGGATCGCCGCCCAGTTGGCCGGTGTCGAATCAGCGGCCCCCGAACTGCCGCGATGCGAGTTCGGCCCGCCGCTGTCCGCCTCCGATTGCGACCGTCAACCCTCGAATACACCGATACCCGGAGAAGATGATGACGAACACTGATACGACCACCGGCCTGACCGCCGTGTCCGACGCGACCTTCGCCCGGACGGTGCTGGACGCCTCGCTCCCGGTCCTGGTCGAGTTCACCGCGCACTGGTGCCCGCCCTGCCGGATGATCGAGCCGGTCCTGACCGAGATCGCCGCCGAACAGTCCGGCCGCCTCACGGTCGTCCAACTCGACGTCGACGCCAACCCCGTCACGACCGCGGCCTACGCCGTGCTGTCCATGCCCACCCTCATGCTGTTCCGCAACGGCGCCCCGATCCGCACCCTGGTCGGCGCCCGCTCCAAACGCCGCCTGATGAACGAACTCTCCGACGCGCTCTGACGGCGCGGAGAGGGGGAGCCACTATTCGCGGGAGGTCTGTTCCCGCAGGCGCGCAAGGGTTTTCGCGAGGATGCGGGAGACGTGCATCTGTGAGATGCCCATCCGCTGGGCGATCTGCGTCTGGGTCATCGACTCGAAGAAACGCATGGTCAGGATGCGGCGCTCGCGTTCGGGGAGTCCGGCCAGCAGCGGCCGGATGGCCACGTACTCCTCGACCCGGTCGAACTGGGACTCCTCCTCGCCGAGGGTGTCCAGCAGCGATGCCTCGGTGTCGCGGCCCACCGACACCGCGTCGATCGAACTGGGCTGGTACGCATTACCGGCGATGACCGCCTGGGTCACCTCGTCCGGATCGATGTCGAGTTCGGCGGCGATCTCCTTGGCGGTGGGGGAGCGGCCCAGCGACTGCGACAGCGCGTCGATCGCCGAGCCGATGCGCAGATGAGTCTCCTTGACCCGGCGGGGAACTCGCATCGCCCAGGTGTTGTCGCGGAAATAGCGCCGCACCTCGCCCATGATCGTGGGCACCGCGAAGGACAGGAAGTTCGAGCCGCGCGAGATGTCGAACCGGTCCACCGCGTGCACCAGCCCGACCCGGGCGACCTGGGTCAGATCGTCGAAAGGCTCACCGCGACCGCTGAACTTGCGCGCGATGTGATCGGCCAGCGGGATGCACCGGCTGATCAGCTGGGAACGCAACTCCCCGTGCCGCGCGCTGCCCTCCTCGGTAGCGGCCAGTCGCTCGAAAAGGATTGCGACGTCGTCGTATCCGGAAACGGACTGGGTGACCTCCTCGACCTCGTCGGCGGCCACCTCCTCCTCGGACGTGGTCTCCTCGGGCTCCCCAGGCTTGCGGTCGCCGGCGGGGGTCGTGTCCTTCGGGGCTTGCGGATCGGGAGATGCCACGGCGTCGTCGGATTCGAACACGGTGTCCTCGTCCGCCACTATGCCTTCCCCCGGGCCCGCCGGAATTCCACGATCGTCGGGTAGCCGGAAGCGAGCTGGTCGAAGGGATCCTGCGTGGCCTGCACCTGGTCGGTGAGGGTGCGCAGCACGTGCCAGCCGAAGCTGCGCTGGTCGGGTAGGCCCTCCAGGGCGGCGATACCGCGCACGCGCACAACCAGATCCGTATCGCCGACGGAGAATCGGCACTGCAGGGTGGTGTCGGGGGCTGCGAGGCCGATCAGTGTCGAGCACACCTCGTCGACCGCCAGGCGCACGTCGGCCACCTCGTCGAGGGTGAAATCGCTGAGGAGAACCAGGGTTTCGGCGAGCCCGCGCACAATCGGGAGTTGCGACACGGCCGCAGCCACGCCGATCTCCACCGGGGTGCCGCGCAGTCCCTGTTCCGCCGAAATATTGATCACAAGGTGAAGGCTACCCAAACAACCCGGCCACAATCGAATCCGTGGCCGAATTCGCGGTACTCGTGAGCGGGGTGAAAGGTGTGCCGTCGCATACGGCCGATGCAAGGGTCGGGCTGCGGCGGCCGGGCCCGGCGGGTGATGCCGGGCCGCTACACTTCGCGCTGTGCCCGCCTCCGACGCTTCCAGTACCGACACCGCCCCGCGCACCGAGACGGAGTTCCACCGTCCGGCCCCGATGATCGCGCCCTCGATCCTGTCCGCCGACTTCGCGAATCTCGCCAGGGATACCGCGGAGATCGTGGGTGCGGACTGGGTGCACGTCGATGTGATGGACAACCACTTCGTGCCGAATCTGACCCTGGGCCTGCCCGTGGTGCAGAGCCTGCTGAAGGCGACGGACCTGCCGCTGGACTGCCATCTGATGATCACCGACCCGGGTCGTTGGGCCCCGCCGTACGCGGAGGCGGGAGTGTACAACGTCACCTTCCACGCCGAGGCGACCGACGATCCGGTCGCGGTGGCGCGCGATATCCACGCGGCGGGCGGCAAGGCGGGGCTGGCGGTCAAGCCGAACACCCCGATCGAGCCGTATCTGGAGATCCTGCGGAATTTCGACACCCTGCTGGTGATGAGCGTCGAGCCCGGTTTCGGCGGCCAATCGTTCATCGCGCACGTCCTGGACAAGGCGCGCACCGTGCGTCGTCTGGTGGACTCCGGCGAGCTGCGCCTGGTGGTGGAGATCGACGGCGGCATCAATATGGACACCATCGAGCAGTCCGCCGAGGCGGGCGTGGATTGTTTCGTCGCCGGATCCGCGGTCTACGGCACCACCGATCGGGCCGCGACCGTGGAAGCGTTGCGCCGCAAGGCGATCCAGGCCGGACGCTAGCCGACCGGCGGACTCACGGACGCTGCGCTCGACCCGCCGCGCCGGACTCGGTCCGCGCGGCCTCGATCACCGTCTCCAGCGGCGGCACCGCATCGCCCCCGCCCGGTGGCTGGACCCAGACCCGGTATCCGGTGCGCTCGTCGTCCGCCGAGGGCAGCACCACTGGGCTGCCCGCGCAGGCCACCGTCGTGTAGAGCCGGAACAATTCGGCCGCGACCGCGGTACTCGGGCTGCCCGGACCGGTGATGAACGTCCAGCGGCGGGCGCGGGGATGGTGGACGACCGGTCCGGCGACGCCGTCCCGTTCGAGCCGCTGTTGAACGCGTTCGCCGAGGTCTGCCGGCATGGTGATGGCGCCGTAGCGGGAGCCGACCTCGAGCAGGATGTGGTGCGACGCCGGGTCGACCCAGGCGGGCAGGTGGGATTCAGAGCAATATTGCACACACCGAATTTCGAGTGTCGAATCGAGAATAATTGTCACGCCGCACCCCCGTCTGTGTAGTCGGTCAACCCTGCTCCGGCCTGGGCGAACCCCGATTTCCCTCCGGCCGGAACGTGAAATGAACCGTGGGAATCAACTGCATAACAATGCTGCTGCCGATCGGATCGAAACGCAAGCCTGAGGTGTGAGCGCGTCGCGAAATGGGTACATAGGGCTGCTGAGCCGTTGTCCGGCCCGGTATATCGATCGGATGCTTCGATAAATTGCCGCGATTGATACCGATCATCATAATTCGCGCAGAATTCGCATGGGTATTTCCCGATTCCGCCACGAATTCCGCAGCGATGTTCGGCCTGCCGGTATCGGTCCGGTCGTGGTGTCGGCTTCCGGCCGGATCCGCCGGTCTGGCGGTCCGGAGTCCGTGGAGCGGGACGGCGAGGTACCGCGGCCGGATCCGCCTGGTTAGGCTGAGGACGCACCGGTCCGGCAGGGAATATCGCCCGCGGTCCGGGGTGTTGCCGAAGGCGGGTACCGGGTGAGAAGGAGAGCGGGCATGTTCACAGGCATCGTCGAGGAACTCGGCGAAATCGTGGCGGTCGAGCCGCTGGCCGATGCGGCGCGGCTGACCATTCGAGGCAAGCTCGTGACCTCCGATGCCCGGCACGGCGACTCCATCGCGGTGAACGGTGTGTGCCTGACCGTCGTCGACGTCGTCGACGGCGACAGCTTCACCACCGACGTGATGGGCGAGACGCTCAACCGATCCAGCATCGGCACACTCGATCTCGGCGCGAACGTCAACCTCGAGCGCGCCGCGGCGGTCGACAGCCGCCTCGGCGGGCACATCGTGCAGGGCCACGTCGACGGCACCGGCGTCATCCTCTCGCGCAGCCCGCAGGAGAACTGGGAGGTCGTGCGCGTCTCGGTGCCCGATGCGCTGGCCCGCTACGTCGTGGAGAAGGGCTCGATCACCATCGACGGCATCTCGCTGACGGTGTCGGGTATCGGCACGGATACCGAGGGTGAGGCTGGTCACCTCGACTGGCTCGAGGTCTCGCTCATCCCGACGACCCGTGAACTCACCACGCTGGGGTCCGCGCCGGTAGGGGCCACGGTCAACCTCGAGGTGGACATCATCGCGAAATACGTGGAGCGGCTCATGCAGCGCGGATAGTTCGGGTGGCGAACAACCCAGCTGCCCGACGCCGTACTGTAATTGGCATCCATATCGAGACGGAGCACAGCAGACGTGACCAGGTTCGACACCATCGAGCGCGCAGTCGCCGATATCGCCGCCGGTAAAGCGGTCGTCGTCGTCGACGACGAGGGCCGCGAGAACGAGGGCGACCTCATCTTCGCCGCGGAGAAGGCCACCCCCGAACTGGTGGCCTTCATGATCCGCTACACCTCCGGTTACATCTGTGTGCCGCTGACCGGCATCGACTGCGACCGTCTGGGCCTGCCGCCGATGTACTCGATCAACCAGGACAAGCACGGCACCGCCTACACCGTGTCGGTGGATGCGCGCGAGGGCGTCACCACGGGTATCTCCGGCGCCGACCGCGCGCGGACCATGCGCCTGCTCGCCGACCCGTCGGCCACCGCCGATCAGTTCAACCGTCCCGGGCACGTGGTTCCGTTGCGCGCCAAGGAAGGTGGCGTGCTGCGCCGCCCCGGGCACACCGAGGCCGCGGTGGATCTGGCCCGCCTGGCCGGGCTCTCCCCGGCGGGCGTGATCTGCGAGATCGTCAGTCAGAAGAACGAGGGCGATATGGCCCGCACCGAGGAGTTGCGGGTCTTCGCCGACGAGCACGAGCTGGCGCTGATCTCCATCGCCGACATGATCGCCTGGCGGCGCAAGCACGAGAAGCAGGTGGAGCGGATCGCCGAGGCGCGGATCCCCACTCGCTACGGCGATTTCAAGGCCGTCGGCTACAAGAGCATCTACGACGAGGTCGAACACGTCGCGCTGGTACTCGGTGACGTCGCGGTGGACGGCGGCGAGGACGTCCTGGTGCGGGTGCATTCGGAGTGCCTCACCGGCGACGTGTTCGGCTCGCTGCGGTGCGACTGCGGCCCGCAGTTGCACGCGGCGATGGAGATGGTCGCCGCCGAAGGCCGCGGCGTGGTGCTCTACATGCGCGGGCACGAGGGCCGCGGCATCGGCCTGATGCACAAGCTGCAGGCCTATCAGCTGCAGGACAACGGACACGACACCGTCGATGCGAATATCGAGCTGGGCCTGCCCGCCGACGCGCGCGACTACGGCACCGGCGCGCAGATCCTGGTCGATCTCGGCATCGCCTCGATGCGCCTGCTGACCAACAATCCGGCCAAGCGCGTCGGCCTGGACGGCTACGGTCTGAGCATCACCGAGCGGGTGCCGATGCCGGTGCGCGCCAACGCCGAGAACCTGCGATACCTGCGCACCAAGCGCGACCGCATGGGCCACGATCTGGTCGGGCTCGACGACCTGGACCTGGGCGAGACCGCACAGTAGAACCGCCGTGCCGCGTCGGGCGGTGACGGCTACGGAAAGGAATCCGATGAGCGCAGCGCAGCGGAGCGAATCATGGACGCCGTGCGCACCGCGCACGACGGAGCCGAGCGCCAGCGAGGCGGAGTCGTGAGCGGTACCGGAGTACCGGCCTTCGATCTCGACGACGCCAAGGACCTGAAGGTCGGCGTCGTCGCGTCGCGGTGGCACAGCACGATCTGCGACACCCTGCTCGCGAACGCCGAGCAGGTGGCGCGCAAGGCGGGCGTCGATCAGCTGACCGTGGTGCGCTGCGCCGGGGCGATGGAACTTCCGGTCGTCGCGCAGGCGCTGGCCCGCACCCACGACGCGGTGATCGCGCTGGGCGTCGTGATCCGTGGTGAGACACCGCATTTCGAGTACGTCTGCGATGCGGTGACCGCCGGGCTCACCCGCGTCTCGCTGGACGAGAGCACCCCGGTCACCAACGGCGTGCTGACGGTGAACACCGAGGCGCAGGCCCTGGACCGGGCCGGACTGCCCGATTCGGCGGAGAACAAGGGCGAGCAGGCCGCCGCGGCCGCTCTGGATGCGGCGCTGACGTTGCGCGCGCTGCGGCAGGCAGTCTGATCCGATGACGCCGGTCGTCCGAATCTGGAAGCGCACACCGCAGGCGGCGCCCGAAACCGCCGATGCCGGTTGGGATCTGGAGGTGCGCCCGCATCGCGCGGTGCGGACCTCCCGGATCGTCGCCGCGGTGATCGCGATCGTGTTCGTCCTGGCCGGGGTGCTGTCGAACCACAGCCGCACCGGGGTGAATTTCCGCGGCGCCGATCAGGCGGCGGTGATCGTGTTCGGCCTGCTGCTGGCCGCCGCGGTGCTGCTGCTGACCCGGCCGCGCGTGCGGGTCGGCGCTCGGGGTGTGGTCGTGCGCAACATCCTGGGGGACAACGAGTTCGCCTGGAAGGACATCCTCGGGGTGTCGATCCCGGACAAGAAGGCCTGGGCCAGGCTGGAATTGGTGGGCGACGAGTACGTGCCCATGCTGGCGATCCGGGTCAACGACAAGGACTACGCCGCGCAGTCGTTGGAGCGCTTCCGCGAGCTCGGCGCGAAATACACTGCCGCCCAGGACAAGTGAGCGCGAACGACGGCTGATTCGCCGGATGCCATCCCGGACGGCCTGATTCGAGGCTGAGCCGTGGCATCCGCGATCTGGATATCGCTGCTGTGTGGCGTGGTCGCGGGAAGAGACAGCGTCCGGGTGGAACGACTGCGATCCCGGTGGACGCCGCGCCCGGGCGTTCGGTATGTCTGTGCTGTTCGCCCGGGGCGCGACGTATGCAGGGTGACCGATCAGTTGGAGTCGCCCATGACCGCACCCTCGCGTCGCGGATCGGCCCCGCCGATCCAGCCGTCCGGTGTTCGTTTCAGGGCGCTGAGTCCGCTGGACTGCTGGACGACCGAGACCTGATGTCCCATGGCGCGCAGCTGCTCGACCAGCGGGTTGTGCTCGCCGTTGGATGTGGCGTCGATGTCCGGATCCTCGCCGCCGATCCCGGTGACGGGTGTGTTGGCCGCGCCGAAATCGGCCAGGGATACCGCCTGCTGCGGGTCCAGGCCCCAATCCAGCAATCCGACAAGCGTTTTCACGACGAACTGCGGGATCATACCGCCACCCGGTGAACCCGTGACGTAGCTGAGCCGGCCGCGGGATCCGTCCGGATTGCGCTCGAAGACCAGGGTGGGGCTCATCGAGCTGCGCGGGCGCTTACCGGGTTGGATCCGGTTGGCGACGGGGGTGCCGTCGGCGGCGGTGGGAGTCGCGCTGAAATCGGTGAGCTGGTTGTTGAGCACGAATCCGTCGACGACGTGGAACGAGCCGAACGCCGATTCGACGGTGGTGGTCATGGTGGCGGCATTGCCGTATCGATCCACCACCGAGATGTGGCTCGTACCGTGTTCGGGCTGTTGCGGTCCGGCCGCCACGGGGACCGGTCCGAAGTCACCGGGCTGTGCGGCGCCCATGCTGTGCGTCGGATCGATCAGTGCCGCACGCTGTTTCAGATAGTTCTCGTTCAGCAGGGTGTCCGGCGAGTTCCCCGGCAGCGGGACGAAGTCGGGATCGGCGACGTACTTGTCGCGGTCGGCGTACGCGAGCCGTTCGGCTTCGGAGATCAGGTGCACCGCGCGGGCGGTGGGAATTCCGCCGTTGCGATCGAGATGCTGTGGCGCCAGCGAGGCCATGTCGAAGTTCTGCAGGATGCCCAGCGTTGCGCCCACGGTGATGCCGCCGGAGGACGGGCCGGGCATACCGCACAGCTCGTGCGTGCGGTAGTTCGTGCAGATCGCCGTGCGTTTCTTCGCCTGGTAGTCGCTCAGATCCGCGAGCGTGAGCTGGCTGGGAGTGCGTCCGGCCGAGGTGGTCGTGGCGGCCGCCACGATGTCCCGGGCGATCGGGCCGGTGTAGAAGGCGTTCGCGCCGTCGTCGGCGATCGCTCCCAGCGTCTTGGCCATTCCCGGGTTGGTGATGGTGGTGCCGGCCGGTTTGGGCGAGCCGTCGGGTCGCAGGAAATACGCCTTGGCGTTGTCGTCCCGGGCCAGATCCGACGCGGAGGCGGAGATTTCGGCGGCCATCCGCGGGCTGATCGCGAAGCCGTGGTCGGCCAGATCGATCGCTGGGGTGAACAGGTCGTGCCAGGGCTGTTTGCCGTGATCGGTGTGCGCCCGCTCGAGCAGTCGCAGGACGCCCGGTACGCCGATCGACCGGCCGCTGGCCCGGGTGCTGGGTTGCGGCGTGGTCTGATCGGTGTCACTCACCCAGCGCAGATAGTTCTCCGTCGCGGCGGCGGGTGCGGTCTCGCGGCCGTCGTACGCGTCGATGGTCCTGGTCTTGGCGTCGTAGTAGAGCAGGAACGCGCCGCCGCCGATGCCGGTGGCCTGCGGCTCCACCAGGCCCAGCACCATCTGCACCGCGACCAGTGCGTCGGCGGCGGTGCCGCCGGAGGCGAGCACTCGGCAAGCTGCCTGGGTGGCAATGGGATTGGCGGCCGAGACGGCGTAGGTGTGCGTGCGGACCGGGGTCATATCGGTGCGATATCCGGTGCCGACCTCCGGATTGTTCGCGATATCGCCGGAAGCGGTCGGCGCGGCCGCGGTGACGTGGGTGCCGTTCTGCGGGTCGGCACACGGACCGCTCGCCCCGTTGGACTGATCCGAGCAACCTGTCAGCAGACCTGCGATGAGCAGCAGGGCGGCCGCGGCTGCACTGGTGAGGTACCGAGTGCGCGTCATGCTCGGACTGTAGCGGGAGTCGTCGTCGCGGTGCTGCCAGCATCGGGAAGCCGATTGTGTTGGCGCTCGGCTACTTTTGTGCGGACGTAATTCACCGCCGCCACCACTGTCATCGGGCGGTGGCTGCGCTCGGCAGAGGCCGATATGTGGCGCCTGGCTATCGGCCGGGTAACCTCTGCGTCGACCATCGACCGCGAAGGACCCAACTGTCATATGACCGAGGTACGGGGTAAGGAATTCCTCGGCGCGGAGGACAGCGGCTATCACAAGAGCCTCAAACCGCGTCAATTGCAGATGATCGCCATCGGCGGAGCGATCGGCACCGGGTTGTTCCTGGGTGCCGGTGGTCGTCTCGCCAGTGCCGGGCCGGGATTGTTCCTGGTCTACGGCATCTGTGGCATCTTCGTCTTCTTCATCCTGCGAGCGCTGGGCGAGCTGGTACTACACCGGCCCTCGTCCGGCTCGTTCGTCTCCTACGCCCGCGAGTTCTACGGGGAGAAGGCGGCCTTCGTCGCGGGGTGGATGTACTTCCTGAACTGGTCGATGACCGGGATCGTGGACACCACCGCCATCGCGACCTACTTCCACTACTGGGGCGGGTTCCGGTCCGTCGCGCAGTGGCTCCTCGCGCTGATCGCGCTGGTCATCGTGCTGAGCATCAACCTGGTGTCGGTGAAGTGGTTCGGTGAGCTGGAGTTCTGGGCCGCGCTGGTGAAGGTCGTCGCGCTGGTGGCCTTCCTCGGCGTGGGCGTGGTGTTCCTGGCCGGTCGGTTCACGATCCAGGGGGCCGCCACCGGGCTGGGCGTGATCAACCACAGCGGCGGCTGGTTCCCGACCGGCGCGCTGCCGCTGGTGACCGTGACCTCCGGTGTCGTATTCGCTTATGCCGCAGTGGAAATGGTCGGCACCGCGGCCGGTGAGACCGCGGACCCGCTGAAGATCATGCCGCGGGCGATCAACTCGGTGATCATGCGTATCGCGGTGTTCTACGTGGGTTCGCTGATTCTGCTGGCGCTGCTGCTGCCCTACACCGCCTACTCGAAGGACGAGAGCCCGTTCGTCACCTTCTTCTCCAAACTCGGTGTGCCGCATGCCGGTTCGGTGATGAACTTCGTGGTGCTGACCGCCGCCTTCTCCAGCCTCAACGCCGGGCTGTACTCCACCGGCCGCATCCTGCGCTCGATGTCGATGAACGGCAGCGCACCGAAGTTCACCAGCGTGATGAACGGGCGCGGCGTGCCCTACGGCGGCATCCTGCTGACCGCGGTGATCGCGCTGTTCGGCATCGGGCTCAACTATCTGGTGCCCTCGCAGGCGTTCGAGATCGTGCTGAACGTGGCCTCGCTCGGCATCCTCGCGTCCTGGGCGACGATCGTGCTGTGCCAGTTGCAGATGTGGCGGTGGTCGCGCGCCGGGCGGGTGGAACGGCCCCAGTTCCGGATGTTCGGCGCGCCCTACTCCGGAATCGCCACGCTGCTGTTCCTGGCGGCCGTGCTGGTGCTGACCGCCTTCGACTATCCGGTCGGGACCTGGACCGTGGCCAGTCTCGTGATCATCGTCCCGGCGCTGGTCATCGGCTGGTTCGCCGCGCGCAAACGGGTGCTGGCCATCGCGCACCAGCGCGAGGGGTACACCGGGGAGTTCCCCGTCGTCGCCAACATCCCCGTCGACGGGGAGGAGCGCTAGGCCAGGACGCTGCGGTCGGTGCGGACCTGCCAGCGGCCGTCGGTCCGGGTCAGCCGGATCGGATGGTCGAAGCAGGCGCTGATGTTCTCGCTGGTCAGCACGTCGTCGACGGGGCCCGCGGCGATCCGGCGGCCGTCGCGCAGCAGCATGGCGTGCGTGATGCCGGGCGGCAGCTCCTCGAGGTGGTGGGTGACCAGGATCGAGGCCAGGTCCGGATGGGCGGCCTGCAGGCGGTCGATCCGGTCGATGAGTTGTTCGCGCCCGGCCACGTCGAGTCCGGTGGCGGGTTCGTCCAGCAGCAGCAGGCTCGGGTCGGCCATCAGGGCGCGGGCGATCAGCGCGCGGCCGCGCTCACCCTGAGACAGCGTGGGCCAGCGCGCGTCGCGGCGGTGGGCGAGGCCCAGCAGCTCGACCAGTCGGTCCGCCTCGACGATCTGCTCGGCGGTCGGCGTCCAGCGCTGCTGGAGATCGGCGGTGTTGGTCAGACCCGTCAGCACGACCTCGTACACCCGCAGCGGATAGGGCAGGGTGTGCCGCGGATCCACATGTCCGATCGAGGTGCGCAGTTGGCGCATGTCCACTCGGCCCAGTCGCTTGCCGAGTACCTCGACCGTGCCGCGGGTGGGATGTTCGAACGCGCCGGCCATCTTCAGCAGGGTGGTCTTACCCGCGCCGTTGGGGCCCAGCAGCGCCCAGTGCTCGCCCGCGTGCACCGTGAGCGAGATATCGGCCAGGATGGCGTTGCCGTTGCGCACGAAATCGACTGCGCCGACCTGCAGGATAGGGGACTCGACCATGTGTCCACGGTAACAAGTCCTCAGACAAGCTGATAGGTGATCTGGGTCATGGGATGACTTCGGTACGCTGTGCGGCGTGACGATTCGCGCGGTGCTGTTCGATTTCTCGGGAACGTTGTTCCGGCTCGAGGCCGACGAGAGCTGGGCCACAGATCTGGTGACGGCCCAGGGCCGTCCCTTCGACGAGGCCGAATCGGCTGAGATCCTGGACCGGATGACCACGCCGGTTCATCAGGCGGTGCAATTCGACGCCCACCATCAGCACGCCTGGGGGCAGCGGGATCTGGATCCGGCCAAGCACCGCGAGGTGTATCGGGAGGTGCTGCGACAGAGCGGCGTCGAGGGGGATCCGGCCCGGCGGCTGTACGCCCGCATGGTGGACCCGTCGCTGTGGACGCCCTATCCGGACACCGGCAAGGTGCTGGAGGCGTTGTCGGGCAACGGAATCCCCGTCGCGGTGGTCAGCAACATCCCGTTCGACATCCGACCGGCCTTCCTCGACCACGACTGGGACCGGTACGTCGATGTGTACGCGCTGTCGTTCGAACTCGGTGCGGTCAAACCGGATCCGCCGATCTTCGAATGGACGCTCGATCGCCTCGGCATCCCGCCGGAGGACGCGCTGATGGTGGGCGACAGCCGCGAGAACGACGGCGCCGCAACCGCACTCGGCTGCGCCTACGAATGGGTGGACCCGGCGCCCACCGCCGACCGCCGGACCGGTCTACTCGATGCCCTGGCCCGCCACGACGTGCTCTGACCCCGCGATGTCACCGTGCGATAGATCGACGCGACGCTGATCCACTCGCCGGTCCGGTTCTCGGCACCCGTTCCGCGGAAATACGCTGCGCGCCGGTCGGTCATGGCATGGATGGTATTCGTCCGGCACGACCGCCCGGCCACCTGCGGGCTCAGCGCGGCAGGCGGGCCATCGCGCGTCCGGCCGAACGTCCGGAGAAGATGCATCCGCCCAGGAAGGTGCCTTCCAGGGCGTTGTAGCCGTGGACGCCGCCACCGCCGAATCCGGCGACCTCACCCGCGGCGTACAGCCCCGCGAAAGGTGTTCCGGCCGAATCGATCACCTGTGAGTCGAGATCGGTCTGGATGCCGCCCAGGGTTTTTCGGGTCAGGATGTTGAGCCGGACGCCGATCAGCGGGCCGTGCGCGGGGTCCAGGATGCGATGCGGGGATGCGACGCGGGCGATCTTGTCCCCGAGCGCCCGGCGGGCGTTGGCGATGGCCATGATCTGGGCGTCCTTGGCGTACTTGTTCGCCACCTGCCGGTCCCGCGCGACGATCTGACGCTCGAGGTCGGCGAGCTCGAGCTGCGGGCCACGGGCGAGCTTGTTCATGCCCGCGACGAGTTCGGGCAGCGTATCGGCGACGACGAAGTCCACGCCGTGCCGCAGGAACGCGTCGACGGGCGGGGTCGCGCCCTTCTTGAGGCGACTCTCGACCAGCAGCCTGCGGTCCTTGCCGGTGATGTCGGGGTTCTGCTCCGAACCCGAGAGCATGAACTCCTTCTCCACGATCGACTGGTTCAGCACGAACCACGAGTAGTCGTATCCGGTGGCCAGGATGTCGCGCATCGAGGCGTTGGTGTCGAAGCCGGGGAAGGACGGTGCGGGCAGGCGTTTTCCGTTGGCGTCGAACCACATCGAGGACGGTCCGGGGATGATCCGGATAGCGTGGTCGGGCCAGATCGGGTCCCAGTTGTGCAGGCCCTCGGTGTAGTGCCACATGCGGTCGCGGTTCACGATCCGCCCGCCCGCCTGTTCGGTGATGCCCAGCATCCGCCCGTCGACGTGGGCAGGGACGCCAGGAATCATCGTCTCCGGACAGGGGCCGAGCCGTTCGGTGGGCCAGTTGCGGCGGATCAGATCGTGGTTGTGACCGATGCCGCCGGAGGAGACCAGCACCGCGGGCGCGCGGAACTCGAACTCGCCCACCACGTTCCGCGAGGAGGCCTTGCCGCGGTCCAGATCGGTGGGTTCGAGGATCCCGCCGCGCGCGCCGACCACCGCGCCGTCCTCGACGATCAGTTCGTCCACCCGGTGCCGGAAGGCGAATTCGACCAGGCCGCGCCGTTCGGCCGCCAGGACCGGTTCCAGGAAGACCCGCACAACCTCCGGTCCGGTGCCCCAGGTGAGGTGGAAGCGCGGCACCGAGTTGCCGTGCCCGTCCGCGGTGGATCCGCCGCGTTCGGCCCAGCCCACCAGCGGGGTCACCCGCAGACCCAGATCGTGCAGGTACTGCCGCTTCTCGGTGGCGGCGAACTCGACGTAGGCGCGGGCCCAGCGCCGGCCCCACAGATCCTCGTCCTCGCGGTCGAATCCGGCCGAGCCCTGCCAGTCCTGCCAGGCCAGTTCGAACGAATCCTTGATGCCGAGGCGGCGTTGCTCGGGACTGTCCACGAAGAACAGTCCGCCCAGCGACCAGAACGCCTGTCCGCCCAGGTTGTTGCGATTCTCCTGGTCCAGCACGAGCACCCGGCGTCCGGCGCGGGTGAGTTCGTAGGTGGCCACGAGTCCGGCTAGACCGGCCCCGATGACGATGGCGTCCGGCTGCGGTGACGATGCCACGGGAACTCCTCCGGGTCGGGTGCGCGCGGGCGGGTCGCCGCGCATCGGATACATGAATGTATCGAGCTCGTCCCCAACCTAGCAGACCAGCGGCCGCGGTTACCCGGTTCCGAGGTCCGGCGCGTGCGGATCCGAGCAGGTGGCGAGCGGTCCCCGCGAAAAATGTCGGTACCACATGGCATGGTTCTTCGGGTGCGTACGATGACCGCCGCCGCGGCCCGCCGGACCGCCCTGGCCGCCCAGGGCTTCGGCGCGGCGCGCCCCGCCTCGCCCGATCGCCGGACCGTGCTGCGCGTCCTGGAGAAAACGCAGGTGCTGCAACTGGATTCGGTGTCGGCGGTGGTGCGGGCGCACTACGCGCCCGTGTTCAGCCGCATCGGCCCCTACGATCGGACGCTGCTGGACGAGGCCGCCTGGAGTCACACCGCGCGACGTCCCCGTCGGCTGGTGGAGTACTGGGCGCACGAGGCCGCGATGCTGCCGGTCGAGGACTGGCCGCTGCTGCGCTGGCGGATGGCGCGGTACCGGAACGGCCGGTGGGGCGGTGCACGTCAGGTGCTCGAACGCAATCCGTCGCTGCCCAAGGATGTGCTCGAAGTCGTCCGCGAATTCGGTCCGAGCACCGCGGGGGAGGTGGAGAAGCATCTCGAACTGGACCGCCCGCGCAGTAAGGACCACTGGGGCTGGAACTACAGCGATACCAAGGTCGTGTGCGAGCAGTTGTTCGCCACCGGTGAGTTGTCGGTGGGCAAGCGGGTCGGATTCCAGCGGCACTACGACCTGACCGAGCGAGTTCTGCCGCCGCAGGCGCTCGCCCGTGAGCTCGATGAGTCCGAGGCGGTGCGCGAACTCGTCCGCCGTTCGGCCACGGCCCTGGGCATCGGCACCGAACCGGATCTGCGCGACTACTACCGGCTGCATCGCAGCCAGACCGAACCGGCCATCGCCGATCTGGTGGATTCCGGTGAGCTGGAACAGATTCAGGTGGACGGCTGGGATCGCCCGGCGTATCTGCGTGCCGGTGCGCGGGTGCCACGGCGGATCACCGGGGCCGCGCTGCTGTGCCCGTTCGATCCGCTGATCTTCTTCCGCCCACGCACCGAGCGGATCTTCGACTTCCACTACCGGATCGAGATCTACACCCCTGAACACAAACGCGTGCACGGCTATTACGTCTTCGCCTTCCTGCTGGACGGGGAATTGGTGGCGCGGGTGGATCTGCGTGCCGAGCGGGCGTCCGGGCGGCTGCTGGTGCCCGGTGCCTTCGCCGAGCCGGATCGGGACACCCCGCACGTCGCGGCCGAACTGGCGCGGTCCCTGCGGGAACTCGCCGACTGGTTGGAATTGGACACGATCGAGGTGGGGGAGCGCGGGGATCTGGCGGCTCTGCTGACGGCAGTCGCATGACCGGTCGGCCGAACCCGATCATGCCCACCGCCGCCCGGTGCTAACGTCGGTGAATGTCGTGGAATCGGGGGCGGCGCAATCGAATTCTGCGCGGAGGCGCGCTGTTGGCCGCCGCGACACTGGTCCTGAGCGGTTGTAGCGGATCACCGAGCGCGCCCTCGGACGGCCACTCCGTATCCGGTGCGTGGCCGCCGTCGCAGGGGCGCGGGAAATGTGCGGTCGCCGAGCAGGAGAACGTCCCCGCGACCATGCGCGACGGCGTCGTACTGAAGGCCGACGTGTACCGCCCGAAGACCGCCGATCCGGTGCCGGTGATCCTGATGCGCACCCAGTACGGCAAGGCCGAAGCACAAGTGAAGCCGTATCGCTACCAGTCGCCGGACTGGTTCGCCTCGCACTGCTATCTCGTTGTCGTGCAGGACATCCGGGGGCAAGGCGCCTCGGGCGGCACCTTCACCGAATTCGGCAACGACCGGAACGACGGATACGACTCGGTCGAATGGGCCGCGCGGCTGCCCGGCTCCAACGGCAAGGTCGGCATGTACGGATCGTCGTATGTGGGTGCCACACAATGGCTTTCGGCGGTCACCGCGCCACCGCACCTGGTCACCATCGTGCCCTCGAACACCGCCTCGGACTACTACGACGGCTGGACCTACGAGGGCGGGGAATTCCGGCTCGCCTTCGTCGAGCCCTGGGCGATGGGAACGATCGCGCAGACCGCCGCGATCAACCGCGGCGATACCGGCACCGCGAAACAGCTGGCCGCCGACCAGTCGCAGTACACCCGGTGGATGGGATATCGGCCGTATCAGCAGTTCCCGCCGATGCATCCGGACGATCCGGCGGTCGCGCCGTGGTTCTTCGACTGGATACGGCATTCCGCGCGCGACGACTACTGGAAGCAGTGGAGCATTCGCGACCACTATCCGAACGTGCAGGTTCCGGTGCTCGATTTCGAGGGCTGGTACGACGCGTTCCTGGCCGGTGGAACCGAGAATTTCAGCGGTATGGTGCACCACGGCGGCACCCCGCAGGCCCGCAGTAATCAGCGGCTGGTCATCGGGCCGTGGGATCACGTGGGCTGGGGACGTCCGGGCAGCGGCGTCTCCGCGCCGATGCTCGCCGCCGCCGGAGCCGCGGGAGACAGCCCGGTCAACGATCTGATGCCGGCCTGGTTCGACCACTTCCTGAAGGGGCAGGACAACAAGGTCGCCGGGCAGCCCACGGTGGACTACTTCCTCATGGGTGCGAACAAGTGGAAGACCGCGACCGCGTGGCCGCTGCCCAACACCCGCTGGACCACCTACTACCTGTCCGGCAGCGGTGCCAACGGGCTGTCCGGCCGAGTGGGCGCGCTGAGCGCCACGCCGCCGAAGGATCCGCAGCAGCCCGACACCTACTATTACGATCCGCTCGATCCGGTGCCCAGCGCCGGTGGGCACTCCTGCTGCGGCGCGTCCTCGGGGCCGCAGGGGCCCTACGACCAGTACGTCGTCGAGCAGCGCTCGGATGTGCTGACCTACACCACCGCCCCGATGTCCGCGGACACCGAGTTGACCGGGCCGACCGAAGTGAAACTGTGGGCGTCGTCCACCGCGCCGGACACCGACTTCACCGCGAAACTGGTCGCCGTCGCACCGGATGGGGCCACGGTCAACCTGAACGACGGAATCATCCGCACCCCGTTCCGGGATTCACTGGACAATCCCACCCCGACGGTGCCCGGCCAGCCGTATCAGTACACGATAAAGATCTGGCCGACCAGCTATCTGGTGAAGGTCGGTTCGCGTATCCGCGTGGAGATCTCCAGCAGCGACTATCCGCAGTTCGCCCCGAATCCCAATACCGGTCAGCCGTTCGGTGCGAGTGCCGATACCCGGATCGCGACCCAGACCATCCTGCACGACGCGGACCATCCGTCGTCGGTGGTGCTGCCGATCATCCCGGCGGGTGGCGCCGCATCGAGCCGATTCCCCATGGACGCAACGAGATAGCGTCAGGCGACCTCGGTCGCGACCGATTCCTCGTCCGCGGGTTCGGACTCCGCGGCGGCATCGGCCTGCCGCTCCCACCGTCCGGCGAGCCAGGCGCAGACGAACAGCTGGATCTGGTGGAAGATCATCAGCGGTAGCACGATCAGGCCGATCGGGTGCCCGGCGAACAGGACCGTGGCCATCGGCAGGCCGCTGGCCAGGCTCTTCTTGGAACCGCAGAAGATCATCACGATGCGATCGCCGCGATCGAATCCGAGCAGGCGGCTCGCGACCGTGGTCAGCGCCAGCACCGCAGCGAGCACCGCGACGCACACCACGACCACCGCCAGCAGGGACAGCAGCGAAATCCCGCCCCAGATGTGTTCCACCATGCTGTCGCTGAACGCGGAGTAGACGACCAGGTAGACCGAACCTCGATCGACCACCTTGGTGACGGTGGCGTGACGCATGAGTACCTGCAGCGGCTTGCGCAGCACCTGTCCGGCCAGGAACGGCAGCAGCAGCTGCAACACGATCGCCACGATCGATCCCATCGACACCGTCGCCTGGCCGGTGGTGTCCATCAGCAGCATGACCAGCAGCGGCGTGACGAAGACGCCGAGCAGATTGGACAGTGACGCGCTCACCACCGCACCGGCCACATTGCCTCGCGCGATCGAGGTGAAGGCGATCGAGGACTGCACGGTCGAGGGCAGCAGGCACAGGTAGAGCACCCCGGTGTACAGGTCGTCGGTCAGTACCGAGGGGACCAGCAGTCGCAGCGCCAGACCGATCAGCGGGAAGACCAGGTAGGTCACCGCCAGCACGCTCGAGTGCAGTCGCCAGTGCTTGAGCCCGTCCAGCGCCTCGCGCGGCTTCAATCGCGCGCCGTAGAGCAGGAACAGGATCCCGATCGCGATCTTGGTGGCCCAGCTCAAGACGCCGGCGGCATCGCCGCGAGCGGGCAGGACTACGGCGACCAGCACGGCGGCGAGCAGGCCGAGCATGAAGGCGTCGATCCGGAATTTGGCGAGAAGCTGCACAGATGAACGATACGTTCCGGATGAATGATCGCGAAAGTCGTTCGATTTGATATCTCTGAACGAGTATCGTGATGAATATGTTCGATCCGGATCAGTTGCGCACCTTCCTCGCCGTGGAGCGGGCCGGTGGGTTCACCGCTGCGGGGCGCATCCTGGGCCTGCGCCAATCCACCGTCAGCGGGCATATCGCCAAACTCGAACAGGCGGCCGGGCGGGCGCTGTTCCGCCGGGACACCCGCAATCTGGCACTCACCGCGGACGGTGCGGCGATGGTCGGCTTCGCGCGCAGCATCCTCGATGCCCAGGCGCACGCCGAACGCTATTTCTCCGAGTCGAGGCTGTCCGGGCTGATCCGGCTCGGCGCCTCGGACGATCTGATGGCTCGCGAACTGCCCGATGTGCTGCTGGAATTCCAGCGCAGCCATCCGGGCGTGGACCTGGAGTTGACCGTCGGGCTCAGTGAGACGCTGCGGACCCGGCTCGAGGCCGGGGAACTGGATCTGATGGTGGCCAAGCGGCGGCCGGGGGAGCAGCACGGTGAGTTGCTCTGGCGCGACCGGCTGGTGTGGGCGGGGCGCTCGGGAGCGACGGGTTTCACCGACCCGGTGCCGCTGGTGACTTATCCGCAGCCGAGTATGACCCGGCAGGCGGCGCTGCAGGCGCTCGAACGGGAGGGGCGCACCTGGCGGATCGCCTGCGTGAGCGATAGTCAACTGGGCTTGCGGGCGGCGGTGCTGGCCGGGCTGGGTGTCATCGTCCATGCGGAAAGTCTGCTTCCCGCAGGGCTTTTCGCCGTGGCGGACGATCGGCTGCCGAAACTGGGAGATCTGGAGTTCGTGCTGCTGCGCCGCCGCAGCCGGTTGTCCGAGCCGGAGCGGGCGCTGTGCGATGCGATCGAGGCGGGCGCCCGGCGCGAGCACGCGTCCCTGTCCCGCCGTACCGGATGAGCGGGCCGCAGTGGGCCCGATCGCCTGTCGGTGCTTCTCGCTAATCTGGTCGCGTGGCAGATCCAGCGACGTACCGGCCTGCGCCGGGCACCATTCCTGTAGATCCCGGTGTGTACAAGTTCCGGGATTCCTTCGGGCAGGTCATCTACGTCGGCAAGGCCAAGAGTCTGCGCAGCCGGTTGAATTCGTATTTCGCCGATATCGCCGCGCTGCATCCGCGCACCCGCCAGATGGTGACCACGGCCGCGAGCGTGGAGTGGACCGTGGTGTCCACGGAGGTGGAAGCCCTTCAGCTGGAATACAACTGGATCAAGGAGTTCGATCCGCGGTTCAACGTCCGCTACCGCGACGACAAGACCTACCCCATGCTCGCGGTGAGTATGAACGAGGAGTACCCGCGGGTATTCGTCTATCGCGGCCCGCGTAAGAAGGGGGTGCGGTACTTCGGCCCGTACGCGCACGCGTGGGCGATCCGTGAGACGGTGGATCTGCTGCTGCGGGTGTTCCCGGTGCGTACCTGCTCGGCCGGAGTCTTCAAGCGGCACAGTCAGATCGGCCGCCCGTGTCTGCTGGGCTACATCGACAAGTGTTCCGCGCCGTGCATCGACCGGGTCAGCGCCGAGGAACACCGTCGCATCGCCGAGGACTTCTGCGATTTCCTGGCCGGTAAGACCGATCGCATGGTGCGCGAGCTGGAACGCCGGATGCACGCCGCGGCAGAGGAATTGGACTTCGAGACCGCCGCTCGCCTGCGCGACGACGTGCAGGCGCTGCGCCGCGCGCTGGAGAAGCAGGCGGTGGTGCTGGGCACGGGCACCGATGCCGATGTGGTCGCCTTCGCCACCGATGAACTCGAGGCCGCCGTGCAGATCTTCCACGTGCGCGACGGCCGGGTCCGCGGTCAGCGTGGCTGGGTGGTCGACAAATCCGGTGACGCGGTCGATCTGGTCGCGCAGGACGCCGCCGAGCCCGGCGACGGCCGGGCTGCGGACTCCGGTGCGGATCAGGCATCTGCGGGCTCCGCTGACGTCCCGGATTCCGCGGAGCCCGGTGATGATGCCGAATCGGGCGGCGAGAACGCCGTGGCGGAGTCCAGCGGCGAACTGGCCGCGCTGGTCGAGCAGTTCCTCATGCAGTTCTACGGTGAGCAGGCCGCGTTCGCCGACCAGGCCGGCGCGGAGCCCGCGGGCACGGTCGTGCCGCGCGAGGTCCTGGTACCCGCGCTGCCCGGTGACGCCGAACAGGTACAGGGCTGGCTCTCGGGTCTGCGCGGTTCGGCGGTCCAGCTGCGGGTGCCCCAGCGCGGGGACAAGAAGGCGCTGATGGAGACCGTCCAACGCAATGCCGCCGAGGCGCTGGCGCAGCACAAGCTCAAGCGCGCCGGCGATCTGACCGCGAGATCGGCTGCGCTGCAAGGTATTCAGGAGGCGCTGGACCTCGACTCCGCACCCCTGCGGATCGAGTGCGTGGACATCAGCCATGTGCAGGGCACCGACGTCGTCGCCTCCCTGGTCGTCTTCGAGGACGGGCTCGCGCGCAAATCCGAATACCGGCACTACGCGATCAAGGAGGCCGCGGGCGAGGGCCGCTCGGACGACGTCGCGAGTATCGCGGAGGTCACCCGCCGCCGGTTCCAGCGACTGCGCCGCGACCAGGAGCTGTTCGAGGCCGAGGACAATCCCACGCCGGGCATCGATCCGAAGACCGGTAAACCCCGCAAATTCTCCTATCCGCCCAACCTGTACGTCGTCGACGGCGGCGCGCCGCAGGTCGCGGCCGCCGCGGAGGTGCTGGACGATCTCGGCATCACCGACGTCGCGGTGATCGGACTGGCCAAGCGCCTGGAGGAGGTGTGGGTCCCGGGCGAGCCGGATCCGGTGATCATGCCCCGCAACAGCGAGTCGCTGTACCTGCTGCAGCGCGTGCGCGACGAGGCGCACCGATTCGCCATCACCTTCCATCGCAGCAAACGTTCCCGGCGCATGACGGCCTCGGCGCTGGACGCGGTTCCCGGCCTCGGTGAGACGCGCCGCACCGCGCTGGTCACGCACTTCGGGTCCGTCGCCCGGCTCGAGCAGGCTACGGTGGAGGAGATCACACAGGTTCCGGGCATCGGGGTGGCAACAGCGAAGGCGGTGCTCGCGGCGCTGCACGGCGAATAGTCGCCGCCTGTCAATCTGATGGCACGGTTACGTCTCGATGTCGCCCGGCGCGCGTATCCGGCGCCGGATATGGGAAAAAGGCAGGATGATCGCATGAGCGCCAGCAACGGATCCGGTAGGACATGACCAGCGTGGAATCGAACGGTAGTGCGGCGGATACGTCGGCGTCCTCACCCGCGCCCGATTCGGCGGGAGTCGAGGTCGTCATCGTCACCGGGTTGTCCGGTGCGGGCCGCGGCACCGCGGCGCGGGTGCTCGAGGATCTGGGCTGGTACGTCGCGGACAACCTGCCACCGGAGCTGATCGAGCGGATGATCGAGCTGGGCGTGTCGGCGGATCCACCGATCCGGCGCCTGGCGCTGGTGATGGATGTGCGCAGTCGCTTCTTCACCGGAAATCTCTCGGCGGTCACCGAGCAGTTGCGGTCCGGGGGCGTGCGCACCCGGGTACTGTTCCTCGAGGCGTCCGACGACGTGCTCATCCGCCGGTTCGGCTTCGCGCGGCGGCGGCACCCGCTGCAGAGCGAGAGCGCCGACGGCACGTTGTCCGCGGGCATCGCCGCCGAGCGTGCCCGGCTCGACTCGGCGAAAACAGCCGCCGACCTGGTGATCGATACAACCGCCCTGTCGGTGCATCAGCTGCATCGCAAATTGGAGGAGGCGTACGGCGGCGGTGCGCCCAAGGCGCTGCAGGTCACCATCCAGTCCTTCGGTTTCAAGTACGGAGTGCCGCTGGATGCGGATATGGTGTTCGACTTGCGTTTCCTGCCCAACCCGCATTGGGTACCGGAGTTACGTGAGCACACCGGACAGGACTCGGTGGTCAGCGAGTACGTGCTGTCCCGTCCGGGTGCACAGGACTATCTGCGGACCTGCCGTCACCTGATCGACCTGACCACCGACGGTTACCGCCAAGAGGGGAAGCGTTATATGACCGTGGCAGTGGGTTGCACCGGTGGCAAGCACCGCAGTGTGGCCGTAGCGGAGGCGCTGGGTGAGGCGCTCGGCGAATCGAGCGCGGACCCCGTGCGCGTGGTGCATCGAGACCTGGGGCGCGAATGAGTGCGGAGGGGCCGGATTCGGCCCTGGTCGCCATGGGCGGCGGGCACGGGCTGTACGCGACGCTGACCGCGGCGCGACGCCTGACCTCGGATATCACCGCGGTGGTGACGGTCGCCGACGACGGCGGCTCGTCCGGGCGACTGCGCGCGGAACTGGGCATGCTGCCGCCGGGCGATCTACGCATGGCGCTGGCGGCGCTGGCCGAGGAGACCGACGGGGCGTGGGCGCGCACCGTCCAGCACCGTTTCGGCGGAACCGGCGCGCTGGCAGGGCATTCGGCCGGGAATCTGATCCTGGCCGCGCTGACCGAGGTCCTCGGGGATCCCGTTGCCGCACTGGACACCGTGGGTACGCTGTTGCGCTGCACCGGGCGGGTGCTGCCGATGTCCCCGGCCGCGCTCACCATCGAGGCCGACGTGTCCGGGCTCGAGGCCGACCCCCGGGTGAGCCGGTGCATCCGCGGACAGGTCGCGGTGGCCACCACGCCCGGTAAGGTGCGGCGGGTGCGTCTGATCCCCTCGGACCCGCCGACGAGTCCCGAGGCGACGTCGGCGATCGAACACGCCGACGTGGTGATTCTCGGTCCCGGATCATGGTTCACCAGCGTCATCCCGCATGTGCTGGTCCCGGGCCTGCACGAGGCGCTGGTGCATACGCGCGCCCGAAAAGTGCTGGTACTGAACCTCGCTGCCGAACCCGGCGAGACGGCCGGATTCTCCGCCGAGCGCCATTTGCATGTATTGTCCCAGCACGCACCGGATTTCGCGGTGGACCACGTGGTGGTGGACTCCGGGTCCGTACCGGAGGGTAGGGAACGCGAACATGTGGCAAGAGCTGCCGAACAGCTGCGTGCGCGAGTAACCTTCGCTGATGTCGCCGAGGCGGGGACGGACCGGCACCACCCTGGAAAGTTGGCTGCCGCACTGGATCAGGTGATCCGAGCGCCTCGGCCGGAATCAGCAGGGCTTCGAGTCGAAGGACGGCACATGGGCCAGGATGTGCGGTCCGCGTTGGGTGGAAAGGAGCGGGTCTCGTGGCGATGACAGCCGAGGTGAAAGACGAGCTGAGCCGTCTGTCCGTCTCGCAGGTCTCATCTCGCAAGGCCGAATTGTCGGCGCTACTACGGTTCGCCGGCGGGCTGCACATCGTCGGCGGGCGGGTGATCGTCGAGGCGGAGGTGGACATGGGCTCGATCGCCCGCCGCCTGCGTCGCGAGATCTTCGAGCTGTACGGCTACGGCTCGGATGTGCACGTACTGGGCGCGGGCGGGTTGCGCAAGACGTCCCGGTACGTGGTGCGGGTGTCCAAGGAGGGCGAGGCGCTCGCGCGCCAGACCGGTCTGCTGGACGTGCGCGGCCGCCCGGTGCGCGGTTTGCCCGCGCAGGTCGTGGGCGGCAGTATCGCCGATTCGGAGGCCGCGTGGCGGGGTGCGTTCCTCGCGCACGGCTCGCTGACCGAACCCGGCCGATCCTCGGCGCTCGAGGTGAGCTGCCCCGGACCCGAGGCCGCCCTGGCCCTGGTCGGTGCGGCGCGCCGGATGGGCATCCAGGCCCGTAATCGGGAGATTCGCGGCACCGATCGGGTGGTGGTGCGCGACGGTGAGGCCATCGGCGCGCTGCTGACCCGGATGGGCGCGCAGGACACCCGGTTGACGTGGGAGGAGCGGCGGATGCGCCGCGAGGTCCGGGCGACCGCCAATCGCCTGGCGAATTTCGACGACGCGAATCTGCGCCGGTCGGCTCGGGCCGCGGTGGCCGCGGCCGCGCGGGTCGAACGCGCGCTGGAGATTCTCGGTGACGATGTGCCCGACCACCTGGCCGCGGCCGGGAAGCTGCGCGTGGAGCATCGTCAGGCCTCGCTCGAGGAGCTGGGTCAGCTCGCCGATCCGCCGATGACCAAGGACGCGGTCGCGGGCCGGATCCGGCGGCTGTTGTCGATGGCCGATCGCCGTGCGAAGGAACTCGGCATTCCGGACACCGAATCGGCGGTCACCGCCGAATTGCTCGAAGACGCCTGAGGCGTACGCCGGCCGATAGCCGTCGTGGTGCGAGTTTCCTTGCACCACGGCGGCTTTCGTCACTTCTGCGTGGATCGCCCGATCTTCTGTCGGTGCGGATCGGTATCCTGCGGGGGCGAACCTCGCAGTGTCGCGAGGTCGGGTGATGCTCGGTTTTCTCACCGTGACCAGGGGCGTGTCTGTGACATGACGGCCGGGCATTAGGGTGGATCGACAACGGAGAAGAATCCGCAGAAAGCTGAGGAGCGATAACGTGACTGTCCGGGTAGGCATCAACGGCTTCGGCCGCATCGGGCGCAACTTCTTCAGGGCGGTCGAAGCGCAGAAGGCGCTCGGCACAACGGAGATCGAGGTCGTCGCGGTCAACGACCTCACCGACAACGCCACCCTGGCGACTCTGCTCAAGTACGACTCGATCCTGGGTCGCCTGCCGCAGGATGTCTCGCTCGACGGCGACGACACCATCGTGGTCGGCGATCAGCGCATCAAGGCGCTGGCCATCAAGGAGGGCCCGGCGGCCCTGCCGTGGGGCGAGCTGGGCGTCGACGTGGTCGTGGAGTCGACAGGCATCTTCACCGACGCGACCAAGGCCAAGGGCCATCTCGCCGCCGGTGCCAAGAAGGTCATCATCTCCGCGCCCGCCAAGGGCGAGGACCTGACCGTCGTGATGGGCGTCAACGACGACAAGTACGACGGCAGCCAGAACATCATCTCCAACGCGTCGTGCACCACCAACTGCCTGGGCCCGCTGGCCAAGGTGCTCAACGACAGCTTCGGCATCGAGCGTGGCCTGATGACCACGATCCACGCCTACACCCAGGACCAGAACCTGCAGGACGGCCCGCACAGCGACCTGCGTCGCGCCCGTGCCGCCGCGCTGAACATCGTGCCGACCGGCACCGGTGCGGCCAAGGCCATCGGCCTGGTGCTGCCCGACCTGCTGGGCAAGCTGGACGGTTACGCGCTGCGCGTGCCGGTTCCGACCGGTTCGGTCACCGACCTCACCGCGAACCTGCGTACCAAGGCCTCGCTCGACGAGATCAACGCGGCGTTCAAGGCCGCCGCGGACGGCCCGCTGAAGGGCATCCTGAAGTACAACACCGACCCGATCGTGTCCAGCGACATCGTCACCGACCCGCACTCGTCGATCTACGACGCGCCGCTGACCAAGGTCATCGACGATCAGGTGAAGGTCGTGTCCTGGTACGACAACGAGTGGGGCTACTCCAACCGCCTCGCCGACCTCATCGGTCTCGTCGGCAAGTCGCTCTGATCAGATGACGGTCAAGACACTTCAGGATCTCCTGGCCGAGGGTGTCGAGGGTCGGGGCGTGCTCGTGCGCTCCGACCTGAACGTTCCCTTGGACAACGGGGTCATCACCGATCCGGGCCGGATCATCGCCTCGGTTCCCACGATCAAGGCGCTGGTCGAGGCTGGCGCGAAGGTCGTGCTGACCGCGCACCTGGGCCGCCCCAAGGGCGAGCCCGACCCGGCGCTGTCGCTCGCGCCGGTCGCCGAGCGTCTGGCGCACGAGCTGGGCCGCAACGTCCAGCTCGCCGGTGACGTGGTCGGCCAGGACGCGCTGGCGCGTTCGGAGGGCCTGACCGACGGTGATGTGCTGCTGCTGGAGAACATCCGTTTCGATCCGCGTGAGACCAGCAAGGACGACGCCGCACGCGGCAAGCTGGCCCGCGCGCTGGTCGAATTGGTCGGCGACGACGGCGCATTCGTCTCCGACGGCTTCGGCGTCGTGCACCGCAAGCAGGCCTCGGTCTACGACGTGGCCGAACTGCTGCCGCACTATGCGGGCACGTTGGTCGCGGCCGAGGTGGAGGTGCTGCGCAAGCTGACCACCGAAACCGAGCGGCCGTACGCGGTCGTGCTGGGCGGGTCGAAGGTCTCGGACAAGCTGGCGGTCATCGAGGCGCTGGCCCCGAAGGTCGACACCCTGGTCATCGGCGGCGGCATGTGCTTCACCTTCCTTGCCGCACAGGGTCTTCCGGTCGGTTCCTCGCTGTTGCAGGAGGAGATGATCGAGACCTGCCGCGGCCTGCTGGATCGGTACGCCGACGTCATCCACCTGCCGCGTGACATCGTGGTGGCCGACGAGTTCGCCGCCGATGCGGAGTCGAAGGTGGTGTCCGCCAACGAGATTCCCGAGGGCTGGATGGGCCTGGACATCGGCCCGGATTCGGCGGACCGCTTCGGCGCGCTGCTGACCGAGGCGCGCACAGTGTTCTGGAACGGCCCGATGGGCGTGTTCGAGTTCGAGAAGTTCGCCGACGGCACCCGCAAGGTCGCCGAGTCGATCGTGCAGGCCACCGAGAAGGGCGCTTTCACGGTGGTCGGTGGCGGCGATTCGGCCGCCGCGGTGCGTACGTTGGGTCTGCCCGAGGACGGTTTCTCGCACATCTCCACCGGCGGCGGTGCGTCGCTGGAATATCTGGAGGGCAAGGAACTGCCCGGTATCGCGGTATTGGAGGGCTGAGCCGGTGGCACGGAAACCGCTCATCGCGGGCAACTGGAAGATGAACCTCAATCACCTCGAGGCCATCGCTCTGGTGCAGAAGATCGCATTCGCCTTGCCGGACAAGTACTTCGACAAGGTCGACGTGACGGTTATTCCGCCGTTCGTGGACATCCGGAGTGTGCAGACCCTGGTGGAAGGCGACCGGTTGCTGGTCACCTACGGTGCCCAGGACGTCTCGGTGCACGAGTCGGGCGCGTACACCGGTGAGATCAGCGCGTCGATGCTGGCCAAACTGGGGTGCTCGTTCGTCGTGGTCGGGCATTCGGAGCGGCGGCAGTACCACAACGAGGACGACGCCACGGTGCTGGCGAAGGCCAAGCAGGCGCTCAAGCACGGGATCACCCCGATCGTGTGCATCGGCGAGGGCCTGGGTGTGCGCGAGGTGAGCGAGCATGTCGCCTACAACCTCGAGCAACTGCGCGGTTCGCTCAAGGGCCTCACGGCCGAGGAGATCGCCAAGGTCGTCATCGCTTACGAGCCGGTCTGGGCTATCGGCACCGGCCGGGTCGCCACCCCCGCGGACGCGCAGGAAGTGTGCGGCGCGATTCGCGGTGAGCTGGCCGAGCTGACGAATCCGCAGGTGGCAGCCTCGGTTCGGGTGCTGTACGGCGGTTCGGTGAACGCCAAGAACGTCGGCGAGCTGGTCTCGCAGACCGATATCGACGGTGCACTCGTCGGTGGCGCTTCACTCAAGGGCGACGAGTTCGCCACCCTCTCGGCGATCGCCGCGGGCGGTCCGCTGCCGTAAGGGGCGAGGCCCGGTCGCGCTCGTCGCGACCGGGCCACAACCAACGGGATGTGATCCCGTTGTGTCCCAGGCGATCTCGCCGCAGCTCGACTTGCTACCATTCCCGGGTCGAGCGTTGGGCGGGGTGAGTACCGACTATCGCGACGGTGTTCCGGTGACTCGCATCGAACCCGATGCCGACGCGGTCACGCTGCACCACGCCGATGGCACGGCCGAACGGTTCGACGTCGTCATCGGGGCGGACGGTTATCGGTCCGCCGCCCGCGCACTGGTCGATCCGGCCGCGACGGCGGAATACTCCGGTTACGTGCTGTGGCGGGGCGGCTATCCGGTCGGTGAACTCCCGCCGACGATGCCGGACGAACTGCGCCGCCGGACCGTCACCGTGACATATCCCGGCGGCCACGCCCCCCATGCTGATGCTCATCCCCGATGAGCAGTCTCCGGGGCTGCGCGTGTATTGGGCGCTGTATTACCAACCGGCGCAATCATTCTCGCTCGGCATCGATCCGATCAACGGCGACCTTCCGCCGGGCGCGGAAGATCTGCTGACCGAGTATTTCCCGCCCTCGTGGGGCGAGGCAGCCGTCACTATCTGTACGACGTCCAGGAAGTGAGCGGGCCTACTCGATGCGCGCGACCGCGCTGAGCATGGAGACGGCCTCGGGCCGGGGGTGCGCGCGCCAGGTTTCCGGACGCCATGTCATCACCGAGCCGATCCCGGGCGGCACCAGATCCAGGCCGGTGAAGAAACTTTCGAATTCGGCGCTGGAACGTAACCGGAACGGGATCCCGCTGCGCTCGTTGGCCTCGCGGGTCTCGGTCAGATCCTCCTGGGTGAGGTGGTCGTCGGTGGCGTGCGTCATCACCAGGTAGCTGCCGGGCGGCAGTGCCGCGCACAGCTGCCGGACCAGTTCCTGCGGCTTCTCCTCGTCGGTGATGAAATGCATGACCGCGACCAGCATCAGCGCGACGGGTTGGCTCAGGTCCAAGGTGGACAGCAGATCCGGATGGGACAGGATTTTCGCCGGATCGCGCACATCGGCATCGAGGTAGGCGGTGGCGCCCTCGGGTGAGCTGTCCAGCAGCGTGCGCGCGTGGATCAGCACGATCGGGTCGTTGTCCACGTAGACGATGCGGGACTCCGGCGCGATGGCCTGAGCGATCTCGTGGACGTTGCCCGCGGTGGGCAGCCCGGCACCGATGTCCAGGAACTGCCGGATTCCGGCCTCCTCGGTGAGATAGGTGACCGCACGGCGCAGGAATTTGCGATTCTCCAGGCAGGCGAAGCGGATCGTCGGAAATGCCTCGGCGACGAGTTCGGCCGATTCCCGATCGGCCTCGAAATTGTTCTTGCCACCGAGCCAGTAGTCGTAGCGGCGGGCCGGATGTGGCGTGGTGACATCGATCCCGGCAGGTGCGATTTCGGAGTTCACGACGTCCTCTTTCCTGTCGACTACTGTGATCATGTCAGCTCGGATAGTGAACCGGTAGCGGCTGTGCCGCACCGTCCGGAAGGCTCCCTCATGCAGTTGCAGTACAGCCCATACGATTTCGACGTCCACGACGATCCGTATCCGTATTACGAACGGCTGCGCGAGCAGGCGCCGGTGTTCCGCAACGAGACGGACGATTTCTGGGCGTTGTCCCGGCACGCGGACGTCTTGGCAGCCCTGCGCGATTCGGACCGTTTCTCCAGCGCGAACGGACTTCGGATGGAGCCCGCGTTCTGGGGGCCGCAGGCGGAGCGGTTCTTCTCCTTCGTGGCGATGGATCCGCCGAAGCACACACGGATGCGCGGGCTGGTGGTGCGGGCGTTCACCCAGCACCGCGTGCAGTCCCTCGAGCCGCGGCTGCGGGAGATCGCGGGCGGTCTGCTCGAACCGCTGCTCGAAGGCGGCAGTTTCGACCTGATGGCCGATTTCGCCGGACCCTACCCGACCGAGGTGATCTCCGAGTTGGTGGGAGTGCCCGAGGCGGATCGGGCAATGGTCCGCAAGCTCGGCATGGAGATCATGTACACCGAGGAGGAGTCCACCGATCTGCGGCCCGAGGCCATGCAGGCGATCGGCGCCCTGGTCGGTTATTACACCGAGTTGACCATCGAACGGGCCGCGAACCGCGGTGACGATCTGCTCTCGGCCCTGCTCGGCGCAGCCGACGGTGACGACCGGCTCACCCCGGAGGAGATCGTCGGCGTGGTGATCCTGCTGGTCGGGGCGGGTATCGAGACGGCCATGCTGACCCTGGGCAATCTGTGGCACGCGGCCTGGCAGCATCCCGATCAGCGGCGCCTCGCGTTGGGTGTCGGATCGCAGTCACCGGCTGGCCGGATCGAGGACTGGATCGATGAGGCGATGCGGTACGACCCGTCGAACCAGGTGATTCTGCGGACCACCACCGAGCCGGTGGAGTTGCACGGGGTGCAGATTCCCGCCGACGCGCGGATTCTGCTGTTGAGCGGTTCGGCGAATCGCGATCCGCGGGTGTTCGAGAATCCGGACCGGTTCGATCTGGATCGCGATACGGGCGACGCGGTGGCTTTCGGCAGTGGCCGACACCACTGTCTGGGGTCGAATCTCGGGCTGCTGGAATTGCGTATCGCGTTGCAGGAGATGGTGTCCCGCATCGCCGACTTCGAGGTGGACCCGGCCGGACTGCGCCGCATCCACTCCTCGAACAACCGCGGTTTCACCGCCCTGCCCACCACGGTCACCCGACGCTGACGGCAGGTCGCTGTCGGCTCCATGACCGCGCACGTTCGGCTGCTACCTCATCAAGAAGCGGTGACCAGTGAGCTGGCGGCGTCTTCGATGGTCGCCTCGTCCAGCAGGACGTGTGCGGTGGCCGGGCCCAGCGGGACGAAGCTGTCCGCGCTGGTGACCCGGGCGATCGAACCGGTGAATCCGGCGTCGATCAGGGCGGTGCAGACCGATTCGGAGATGCCGCCGGTGCGGCGGGTCTCATCGGCGACGAGGACCCGGCCGGTGGCGCGGGCGTGGTGCAGGATGTCTTCGACGGGCAGTGGCGCCAGCCAGCGCAGGTCCAGGACTCGGGCGTGAATTCCGCGCTGGGACAGGCGTTGTGCGGCGCGCAGGCTCATGCGCAGGCCGTTGGCGAAGGTGACGATGGTGAGATCGGTTCCGTCGCCGTGGATTCGGGCGCGGCCGATATCGATCGATTCCTGTTCCGGGGTGGCGAGCCAGCCGTCGTCGCCGGATTCGTGCAGGTCGCGGGTGTGGTAGAGGGCGATCGGCTCGAGGAAGACGCAGACCCGGCCGTCGACCCGGGCCGCGGCGACGCAGGTGCGCAGCATGGCCGCGGCGTCGTCGGGGCGGGCGGGGGAGGCGATCACCACTCCGGGGATGTCCCGCAGGGCCGCCACGGAATTGTCGTTGTGGAAATGTCCGCCGAAACCCTTCTGATAGGCGTAGGAGGCGATCCGCACCACCATCGGATTGCGGTACTGCCCGGCCGAGAAGAACTGCTGGGTGGCGGCCTCGCCCCGGATCTGGTCGAGCGCATTGTGTAGATAGGCCAGATATTGGATTTCCGGAATCGGCACGAATCCGGCCGGGCCGGCGCCGAGTGCGGTGCCCAGGATGCTCTGCTCGTCCAGCAGCGTATCGAAGACTCGCCGCGCGCCGAATCGGCGTTGCAGACCTTTCGTCACCCCGTAAACCCCGCCCTTGCGGCCGACGTCCTCGCCGAACACGAGCAGGTCGCCATCGCGTTCGAGCAGCTGCGCCAGGGTGTGGTTGATCGACTGCGCGAGCGTCGTGAGCGGCTTTTCCTCGGGTGAATTCTCCACTGGCACAGCATGTTCAGAGGACTGTTCCGCGTCGTCGGCATCGCCGACGCGATCCGGCTTCGTGGAGTCGGCCGGTGCGTGCTTGCGGGCGTCGAAGACGCGGACTCCCGGCGGCGGTGCGGATTCGGGCAGTGGCTCGGTGCGCACCGCATCGGCGCGGACGAGGTCCGGGTGGGCCGGTGCGAGGGGTGCGATGACCGCGGCGGCGGAGTCGAGCGTCGGCTCACCGGTGACCTGTGCGGCGACGGCCGCGACCTCGGTGGCGATGGCGTCGTAGCGGGCGAGGAGTTCCGGCGCGCCGATACTGCCCGAGGAGACCAGCAGGCGCGCGGTGGCGGTGACCGGGTCGCGGCGCAACTCCTCGGCCATATCGCCCGCCCGGCGATACGCGGACTCCACGTCCGAGCCCGCGTGGCCGAGCAGCCGGGTGGTGCGCAGGCGCAGGAAGGCCGGGAGCCGATTCTCCCGCACCCAGTTCGCGGCCTCGGCCGAGATCGTCAGCGCCGCAAGCGTATCGGAACCGTCGACCTCGAAATATCGCAGGCCGGGCCGGGTTCCGTAGGCGCGGGCGATCCAGTCCGGGGGAGTGGGCACGCTCAGGCCGATCCCGTTGTCCTCGCAGACGAACAGCACCGGCATCGGTACTTGCAGATGGGCGGTGTGCACGGCGGTGTTGATCGCCCCGGCCGCGGTCGAATGATTCGCCGATGCGTCACCGAACGTGCACAGCACCACCGCATCGGACGGCCAGGGCGTGAACCTGCCCAGCCGAGTGGCCCGGTCCAGCGCGAACGCCAGCCCGACCGCCCGTGGCAGATGTGAGGCGATGGTCGAGGTCTGCGGCAGAATGGCGGCGGCCTTACTGCCGAACACCTTGTGTCGTCCGCCCGAGATCGGATCCGCGGCCGCGGCGACCACGCCCAGCAGTACGTCCCGGATGGGATCGGTGCCGCCGATCCGGCGGCATCGGTGGACGAAGAACGCACCCGAACGGTAGTGCAGCAGTGCGGGATCGGTGGGGCGCAGCACCGCGGCGAGTGCGGCATTGCCCTCGTGCCCCGACGATCCGATGCTGTAGTACCCGTGCCCGGCGGCGGTGAGTGCGCGGGCCGCCAGATCCAGCTGTCGGCTGATGGCCTGCGCTTCGAACAGTTCCAGCACCGCCCCCGCGGTGTACGGGCTGCCCGGTAGGACGGATTCGGTTGCGGCGCGGGGAGATCCGGGCCGCGCGGCTGCCACTGCCGCGCGGAATCGTCGATCGAGCTCTGCTTCCCGTTCGTTGATCACCGTCCCATGCTGCCCTTCGGCAGGTCGCCGGGTGCCGGTTTCACTCGGAGCGCAGGATCAGGCCGGTGTCGTTCGCCCGGTTGCGGATGGTCAGGGTGTCCGAATCGACGGTGGCCTCGGTCGCGCCGGTGAGGGCTTCGAGCACCTGCTGTTCGACCTGCATGACATCGGGCGCGCACATCATCCGGGTGGTGCCGAGATGGAAGGTGACGTTCGAGCCGGAGATCTCGGCGGTCCCGGTCATCCGGTTGCATCCGGCGCTGCCGGAGACCTGGCCGTCGGCGGCGATGGTGAGGGTGGGCCGCGCGGCGTCCAAGGCTTGCGATCGGACCTGCCCCTCCTGCCGGAGCAATGTCGTGACGACCCACGCGGTGCCGGTCAACGGCAGATCCGGATGCAGCACGCGCTTGTCCCGCAGGGTGACCGTGACGTCGTGACCGGTGAGAGTCAGCGTGCTGCCCGACAGCGACCACTTCGGCGCGGACTGCAACAGCGCGGTCTGCCAGCCGTCCGCACCCGATTTGTCGCCGACACAGGCCATCATGGTCGTCGCCATCCGCGAGACCCGCAGCACGGACCCGTCGAAGGTCACCGGTCCGCTGCCGCTGTTACATCCCGAATCGGCCGAGACCCGGCCGTCCTGGAAGCTCAGCGTGAGGGGGCCGCCGCCCGGAATCGGTGTTCCCTGCACTCCGGTGGAGATGTAGGTGTGCCCCATCGGCGTCGGTGCGGGTCCGGATCCGCTCGAACAGGCCGCCAGGAGTCCGCACACGAGAATGACCGGAGTCCACAAGAGTCTGGCCGCTCGGCCTGTTCGGCGGGGGGACTGCGATCGCGCTGGGGCCGACATGCCGCGATGGTACCGGCGAGGACAGGTGTCGCCCGGCAACCGAACAGGCGTGCCGAGCGCGACTCCTGATGCCCTGTGGCCCGGACCGGGCAGCCGTCGTCGACCGGCACGGTGGCGTCGGGCGGGTGTGAATCGGGTCGTCGACCGTGCGGGGGATCACCTGATGCGGGGGTATTGCGGGGTTGCGCATAAACTGTCGGGCATGCGCATGTTCCTGGATATCCTCCTGGTGATCACCAGTGTGTTGCTGGTGTTGTTGGTGCTGCTGCACCGCGCGAAGGGCGGGGGCCTGTCCAACCTGTTCGGCGGCGGTGTGCAGTCGAGCCTGTCCGGATCCACCGTCGTCGAGAAGAACCTCGACCGCATCACCATCTTCACCGGTCTGATCTGGCTGATCGCCATTCTGGGCATCGGCCTGGAGATCAAGTTCGCTTGATCCGCAGTGCCCCGGCGGTCGCCACGGCGAGTATGACCGCGGCGATCGCGAAGGCCGTCCCGTATCCGTCGCCCAGCGCCGGCGTCACCACCAATGGACCGAGGACCTGGCCCAGGCCGTAGCCCGCGGTGAGCGTGGCGGCGGCGCCGGGGCCGGTCAGTTCGCCGCCCACCTCGATCGCGAGCATGGTGATTCCGGTGAACGTCGCCCCGAACAGCGCCGCGGAGATCAGCGCGGACACCATGCCGGTGGACGCGGCGGGCAGAATCGCCGAGACGCATTGCAGTGCCAGCGCGAGGACCAGCGCGATCTCGGGGAACCAGCGGCGGGCGATCAGATCCCACAGCAGGGTCGCGGGTGCCGCGGCGACGCCGACCACCACCCACATCGCGGTGCCGAGCGATCGATGTCCCGGGGATTGCAGTGCGGCCACCAGGAATGTGCCGATGACGATGTAGCCCAGGCCCTCGAGGAAATAGGTGCCCTGCAACAGCCGCCAGGCTCGCACGGATCGCGCGGCGGCAGCGGCGGCGCGGGTCGCGGGCCGGACCTCGAGCCGTAGCGCGGGGGCGAGCAGCAGCGCCGTCAGAGCTGCGGTGCCCAGCCACATCACCTGCCAGGGCACGGCGGTCCCGGCCGCCATGGCGAGCAGGCCGGTCAGCGCGATGCCGCCGCCGATGCCACCGAATGCGATTCCCGCTGCGCGCCTGCGATTCTCGTGCCCGGCCGCGACACTCGCGCACCCGATGAACAGCACCGCGCTGGCGATGCCCGCGATCAGCCGCAGCACGGCCGCCACCGCGGCGGGCGCGGGCCAGGCCATGAGCGCCTCGCTGAGTATCAGTGTGGCGGCCGCGGTGCGAAATGCGGTGCGGCCGTTGAGATCGGGACGGCGTGCCAGCAGGACCGCGCCGATCAGATAACCCGCGTAGTTGGCCGCGGCGATGGTCGCGCCCGCGCGTGCGTCGATGCGGCCCGCGGAGATCATCACCGGCATCAGGGGTGTGTAGACGAATCGGCCGACGCCCATGGCCGCGGCGAGTCCGGCGGCGGCGCGCAACGGGCTCACGGCCGGTCGGCTGGTCAGAACAGTGGTCACACCGTGCGACGTTATTGCCTCATGCGACGGTTGTGAAATGCTTCCTGTGCACGATGTATACGCTGGACGCATGGATCTGGAGCTGCGTCATCTGCGTGCCTACCTCGCGCTGTGCGAGGAGCGGAACTTCACCCGCGCGGCCGCCCGGTTGCACATCACCCAGCCCTCGCTCACCCGCACCATGCAGCAGCTCGAGCGCATCCTGGACACCCGGCTACTCGAACGCAGCTCCCGGCACTTCGAATTGACCTCGGAGGGAACGGAATTGGCGGATCATGCGCGGCGCATCATCGCGGATGTGGACGCGGTGTGCGCCGATCTGCGGATACGGGCGGCCGTGGCCGTCGGCTTCGCCTGGTTGCTGCCCGACACCTGGTTCGCCGCCGCTCGCACCCGGTTCGAGGAGATCGGCGGCCGGTTGGCCATCCATCGCGTCGATGATCCGATCGCGGCCTTGACCTCGGGCGCGATCGATATCGCCCTGTACCGCAAGAATATTCGGCTCCCGTCGACGACGGCGGCCCGGTTGATCGCCACCGAGCGCCGGGTGCTGGCGGTGGCGGCCGATTCGCCGCTGGTGCGGGCCACACCGCGCTGGCAGGATCTGGCCGGGCATCCGCTCGTGGTCAACACGATCTCCGGAACGACCGACGAAACATCCTGGCCCGCGGACGATTCCGGTCGCGAGATCGTCACCTGCACGAATTTCGACGAGTGGATCGAACTGATCGCCGCCGGCCGTGGCATCGGCGCGGTACCCGAACTCGCTCGCACCCGCGCACCGCATCCGGGCGTGACGTATCTGGACGTCCCGGACGCGCCACCGTCCCGGCTCTATCTGGTCTGGCGTGCCAAACCCGCCCCGCCGCGATCGGTGCAGCGCTTCATCGACATCGCGTGACCGTGCCGGGTGCTCACTCCGACATCCCCAGCGGTTCGCGGGCCCGGGTATCGGGCGCGACGGTCGCGTCCCGGCGCATGGTGCGCACCCACACCGCGAAACCCCAGGCCACGAATCCCGCGTAGACGAGATACAGCACCGCCGACGGGTAGTACCCGGCCCGCAGCAGCAGCGGCACACCGACCAGGTCGACCGCGATCCACAGCAGCCAGAATTCGGCGAGTCCACGGGCCATACCGTAGGTGGCCAGGAACGAGCCGGTGAAGATCCACGCCTCGGCCCACGGTCCGTACGATCCGAGCCAGGCGAACAGCTTCGTGCAGGCCAGGGTGCCCAGAATCATCGCGGCGACCAGAATCCAGCGTTCGCGGGTGCTCGCCCAGCGCGGCACCACGGCGCGGTGCTCGAGGCCGGTTTCTCGCCGGGAATGCCGATACCACCCCCACCAGCCGTAGCCGCTGACCGCGATGAACATCAGCTGTCGTCCGGCCTGACCGGCCATGTTCAGGTGTTGCGGGGTATTGAACACGCCCCCGACGAAGACGGTGAACAGCAGCGCGTTCCCGGCGATCCCGACCGGCCAGGCCCACACCCGCCGACGCATCCCGCCGATCGCGGAGGCGAGGCCGAAACCGTTGCCGACCACCTCACGCCACAGGATGGTCGATCCGGCGATGTGGAGTTCGGCATCGAGCAACGCTGACACAGGATTCACCTCAGCTGTAACCCCGGGCTGCGGAATTCTCATCCTGACGCAGGACCGGGATGCGATCGGACCACCCGGGGAACGCGGTCCGGTCACCGATCGAGCAGCGGGAAGCGGGTTCTACGCTGAACAAGTGTGGGGCCGGACGGATCCCGGCCCCACACCCGCACTGCTACGCCTGGGCCAGGCTCAGACGGCGGTTCTCGTCGTCGAGCTGCCGGATCCGGACGTTCAGGGTGGCGCCGACCTGCGGCTCGCCCCGCCACTCCTGCGTGTGCAGCAGGCCGTGGATGCCCGGAGCCACCTCGAGGAACGCACCGAACGGCACAACCGAGACGACGGTCGCCGCGAGTGCGTCACCCGGGGTGTGGGCGGCGCGGAACGCCGCCCATTCCGATGGCGAAACTGGTTCGTGGGACATGTGATTCACCTCCTCTCGCAGTCCCTGGAAGTACAACGGGACGCGTTCGGAGGGCGGGCCTCTGGCCCGCGCCGCGATCACTTCGCGGCCGGGAATCCTGTCTGTGCGCGGCTGGAAGCCGACCCGGCAGTCATGCGGGCCAGATTAAGCCGACGCCGCGTCGGAGGTCAAGTGCGGGGCGGAATTTCAGCCCAGCCGCGGGATCCGACCGTCGACATCGGTGAAACCGTAGGCGTCGGCGAGATCGCGTACCCGCCAGGGTTTTCCGGTGCGGGCGCGACGGTCCGGATCGGCGGCGAGGGCGACGACGGCGCGTCCCGGGAAACGCGGCGTCTCGGCTTCGTTCAGGTCGAAGGTGCCCTCGCCGGGCAGCGTGATCATCCGGCGGCCCTGCGCGTCGGCCGGAACCATCTGCAGCAGTTCGGTATTCACGATGCCCGGCCACAGCGAGACCGCGGTGACATCGGTATCGGCCAGATCGTGGGCCATATCGGCGGTGAGCCGGTCCACCGCGCACTTCGCGACGCCGTACACGGTGTTGTGGGTGTAGTGCTCCGCGCCGGGGGAGGAGATGTTCACGATCAGGCCGCCCGATTCGATCAGCGCCGGCGCGGCGAAAACGCTTGCCACGTAGTGGGACCGGACGCCGATGTCGAAACTCTCGTCCCACGCCTGCGGGGGCACCTCCCAGAACGGGCGGCCCAGCCAGCGCGAGGAGGCGGGGGCGTTGTAGACGTTGTTGACCAGCACGTCGAGGCGGCCGTCGTCGGAGCGGACCTTGTCGAACAGCGCCTGCACCGCATCGTCGGCGGCGTGGTCGCACACGTAGGGCACCCCGATGCCGCCGAGTTCGCCGATCTCCGCCGCGGTCTGCGCCACGGTGCCCGGCAGGCGGCCCGGTGTGGCAGATCGGCCGGTGAGATAGACCGTCGCGCCCGCGGCGCCCAGTTCCAGTGCGATGCCCTTGCCGATGCCGCGGCTGGCACCGGTGACGACCGCGACCTTTCCGGCGAGTATTCCGTTCACGACTTCAGGACACTACCTTGAGATGAGAACACGTTCTAGTTATGGAGGCGGAGTGGAGCCGACACATCGGCAGGTGGAGACCAACGGAATCCGGATGCACATCGCGGAGCAGGGCGCCGGATATCCGGTGATCTTCTGTCACGGATTCCCGCACGGCTGGTCGGTGTGGCGACGGCAGCTCGAGGCACTGGCCGCGGCCGGATACCATGCCATCGCCCCCGACCTGCGCGGATACGGCCGAACCGAGGCCCCCGAGTGGCCCGAGGCCACCACGAATCAGGCCGTCGCCGGTGATCTGCTCGGTCTGCTGGACGACATCGGCGCCGAGCACGCGGTCTTCGTCGGCCTGGACTTCGGCGCGCAACTGGTGTGGGAACTGTCCCTGCGCGCCCCCGAGCGTGTCGCGGCGGTGTTCGTGCTGAACAATCCGTACGCGCCGCGTCCGCCCAGGCCGCCGTCGGCGTTCTGGACCAGGGCCGCGGAAAAGCATTTCCTGCATCTGTCCTACTTCCAGGCACCCGGCGTCGCCGACGCCGAACTGGCCGCGCGTCCGCGCGAATTCCTGGCCCGCGTGTACTACTCGCTCAGCGGCGACTACCACTACCTGGACACCTGGAAGAATCCGCCGGGCATCGGCTATCTCGACGCACTGCCGCAGGCTCCCGCCCTGCCGTGGTCGTGGTTGTCCGAGGCCGAATTCGATGCCCAGGTAGCGGAATTCGAGCGCACCGGATTCACCGGCGGCCTGAACTGGTACCGCGCCCTGGACCGCAACTGGGAGCTGACCGCCGACCTGCCGACCGCTGTGCCGGTGCCCGCCTACTTCCTCTACGGCGAGAACGACCCGGATATGGAGGGTTTCAGCGGTCGCGACCCGCTGGCCACGCTGCGCGCCAACGTGCCGGACCTGCGCGCGGTCGAAATGATCCCGGGCGCAGGACATCTCGTGCAATGGGAGTGCACCGACGCGGTGAACGAATTCCTCACTCGTCACCTGAAGGCCCTCGATCCGGCGCACAGCTGAGACGGAGCGCGCTCGGGCTGTCGAGTCGGCAGGCAACAGTCGATGCGGTGCGGGGGAGAGCGAATGCCGTTGTCGGCGAACGAAATCGGGCGGGTGTGGTCGCCACTGTAGGGGTGGACCGCACCCGCCCGATAGGAGCGGACGATCAGCGCGGCAGATTCGCCGCGGCGGGCTCGTCGAGCAACCAGGTGGTCGTCTCGGATCCGATGGCCCCGGCCGACGGAATATCGACCGGGTTCGCGCCGGATACGGCCGCGGCGACCGCCTCGGCCTTCGCGGCGCCGCCGACGACCAGGACGACGTGGCGGGTGCGGTGCACCGCGGGCAGGGTCAGGGTGATGCGCACCGGCGGCGGTTTGGGTGAATTCGTCACCGCCACAACGAGTTCGTGCTCCTCGCGGACCGCATCGGTGTGCGGGAACAGCGAATTGACGTGTCCCTCACCGCCCATGCCGAGCAGATGCAGATCGAAGGCGCCGTATTCGGTCAGGTGGGCGTGCACGGTCGCCGAGTACTCGGCCGCTGCCTCCACCGGATCCGGATATTCGCCGTCCGAGGCCGCCATCGGATGCACCCGCGAGGGATCCAGCGGCACATGATCGAGCAGGGCCTGGCGGGCCTGCAGATCGTTGCGCTCCGCATCGCCCGCCGGGACGAACCGGTCGTCGCCCCAGAACACCTCCAGGCGTGACCAATCGATCCCGCCCGGGGCCTTGCGGACCACCTCGAGCAGCCCGATTCCGGTGCCGCCACCGGTCAGCACGACCGAGGCGACACCTCGTTCGGCCTGCGCCGCGGTCACCACGGCCACGAAACGCGCCGCGGCGGCTGCCACCAGATCCTCGGTGCTCGCGTGGACTTCGACGGTCGGTTCGGTCATCGATCACCTCTCGGTTCCGGTTGTGGGTGACGCCCGGAACTGTTGCGAGACCGCATGTGCCGCAACAGATCCGGGCAAGGAAACCTACTCGTAGATGACCTTCTCGATACCCGCGAGGGCCTCGGCGTAGGTCTCGTCGGAGTCCAGGCGGCGCAGCTCCTCGGCCAGGCAGTCGTTGGTCTCCCGACGGGCCAGCGCGAACCGCTGACCGGGCTCGCCGGTGCGGGTCAGCGTCGCGGTGCGACCGGTCTGCGGCCGCGAGATCGCGATCGACACGCTCGGCCGGTGCAACTCCACCCGCAGCTCACCGATGCGGCGGTGCACCGGGCAGCCCAGCCGCGCGGCCAGCCATCCGGCCAGGATGTCCAGCGCGGGCTCCTCCTGCAGGCCGGACACCGTCACCGATTCGACGGGGTCGAACGGCGGCTCGTCCAGCGCGGAGGCCAGCAGCGCGCGCCAGAACGTCACCCGGCTCCAGGCCAGATCGGTGTCGCCGTCGGCGTAGGACTGCAGCCGGCCCTTGATCGCGGCCTGCGGGTCCGCGGCGAAGGTGGAGTCGGTGATCCGCCGAATCGCCAAGCGCCCCACCGAATCCTGCGACGGGAACTGCGGGGCCCCGCGCGGCCACCACGCCACCACCGGCGTATCGGCCAGCAGGAACGGGATCACCATGCTGGATTCGTGATTGACCAGCTCACCCTGCAGCCGGAGCACTATCACCTCGGCCGCGCCCGCATCACCGCCGACGCGGATCTGCGCGTCCAGCTTGGTCTCGGCGAACCGGTCCCCGCGGGCGAGCACGATGACGCGACAGGGGTGTTCGCGGCTGGCGTCGTTGGCCGCGGCGATGGCGTCCTCGGCCTCGGAGCTGTCCAGCGTGCACACCACCAGCGTGAGCACCCGGCCCATGGTCACCACGCCGCTGGTCTCGCGCAGTTTGATCAGACGCTTGTTGACCGCCTGGGTGTCGGTGTCCGGCATGTCGACGATCACGGACGCCGCCATTCCCGCCCGCTGCGCGCGAGCATCTCATCGGCCGAGGACGGACCCCAGGTGCCCGACTCGTACGGTTCGGGTTTGCCGTCCGCGGCCCAGCGCTCGAGCACGGGATCGAGGATGCGCCAGGACAATTCGACCTCCTCGTTGACCGGGAACAGCGACGGCACACCCAGCAGCATGTCCAGGATGAGCCGCTCGTACGCCTCCGGCGAGGATTCGGTGAACGCCTCGCCGTAGCTGAAGTCCATGTTGACGTCGCGCACTTCCATACTCGACCCGGGCACCTTGGACCCGAATCGCAGCGTGATGCCCTCGTCCGGCTGCACCCGCACCACCAGCGCGTTCTGCCCGAGTTCCTCGGTCATGGTCTGGTCGAACGGCAGATGCGGCGCGCGTTTGAACACCACCGCGATCTCGGTCACCCTGCGGCCCAGGCGTTTTCCGGTGCGCAGGTAGAACGGCACACCCGCCCAGCGCCGGGTCTCCACGTTCAGGGTGATCGCCGCATAGGTCTCGGTGCTGGACTGCGGGTCGAAACCCTCCTCGTCGAGCAGTCCGACGACGTGCTCGCTGCCCTGCCAGCCCTCCGCGTACTGACCGCGGGCGGTGGTCTCGTCCAGCGGTTCGACCAGCTTCGCGGCCTGCAGCACCTTGATCTTCTCGATCTGCAGCTGACGCGGGTGGAAGCTGATCGGATCCTCCATCGCGGTCAGCGCCATGAGCTGCAGCAGATGGTTCTGGATGACGTCGCGGGCCGCGCCGATACCGTCGTAATAGCCTGCGCGCCCGCCCAATCCGATGTCCTCGGCCATCGTGATCTGCACGTGGTCGACGTAGCTGGAGTTCCAGATCGGCTCGAACAGTTCGTTGGCGAAACGTAGCGCCAACAGGTTCTGCACCGTCTCCTTGCCGAGGTAGTGGTCGATCCGGAAGACCGTCTCCTCCGGGAACACCTCGTTGACCAGCGCGTTGAGTTCCTTCGCGCTCTCCAGGTCGTGCCCGAACGGCTTCTCGATGACCACTCGCCGCCACGGCTGCGGCCTGCCCGGACCCGGGTCCTGGGCCTTGGCCAGGCCGGTGCGGGAGAGCTGCTTGAGCACCTGCGGGAAGGCGTTGGGCGGAATCGACAGGTAGAACGCGTGATTGCCGCCCGTGCCGCGTTCCTGGTCGAGCCGGGCGAGGGTCGTCGCGAGCTGGGAGAAGGCCGCGTCGTCCTCGAACGTGCCCTGGACGAAGCGGATGCCCTCGGCCAGCTGCTCCCACACCTCCTGACGGAAGGGGGTGCGGGAATGCGCCTTCACCGCGTCCAGGACGACTTCGGCGAAATCCTCGTCCTTGTAGTCGCGGCGGGCGAAGCCGACCAGAGCGAAACCCGGGGGCAGCAGCCCCCGGTTCGCCAGATCGTAGATGGCCGGCATGAGTTTCTTGCGTGAGAGGTCACCGGTGACACCGAAGATCACCATGCTGCACGGACCCGCGATCCGGGGCAGCCGCTTGTCGCGCTCTTCGCGCAGCGGATTTCCCGGCACGGCCGTCGTCTCCTGGCCGGCCACCGGTGCTACCGGTTCCCGTCGAGTTCGGCGGTGGTGGCGGTGAGCAGTTCCTCCCAGGACTTCTCGAACTTGTCCACGCCCTCGCGCTCGAGCACGTCGAACACGTCGGCGAGGTCGACGCCGGCGACGGTGAGCTTGTCGAAGATCTCCTGCGCCTCGGCGCCCTTGCCGGAGACCGCGTCACCGTCGAGGGTGCCGTGGTCGGCGAAGGCCTCGAGGGTCTTCTCCGGCAGGGTGTTCACCGTGTTCGGGCCGACGAGTTCGGTGATGTACATGGTGTCCGGGTAGTCCGGGTTCTTCACGCCTGTGGACGCCCACAGGGGGCGCTGTGCGTTCGCGCCGCCCGAGGCGGCCAGATGCGCGAAGGTCGAGGTGTGCTTGCCACCGTCGAAGACGTCCTGATAGGCGGCATAGGCCAAGCGCGCGTTGGCGATTCCGGCCTTGCCGCGCAACTCCAGCGCCTCGGGGGTGCCGATGGTCTCCAGTCGCTTGTCGATCTCGGAGTCCACGCGGGAGACGAAGAACGAAGCGACGGAATGGATCTTGGCCAGATCGTGTCCGGCGATCTTCGCATTGCGCAGACCGTCCAGATACGCGCCCATCACGCTGATGTAGCGCTGCACCGAGAAGATGAGCGTCACGTTGACGCTGATGCCCTCGGCGATGACCTTCGTGATCGCGGGCAGGCCCGGTTCGGTCGCGGGGATCTTGATCAGCAGGTTGGGCCGGTCGACGATCTTCCACAGCTCGATCGCCTGCGCGACGGTCTGGTCGGTGTCGAAGGCCAGGCGCGGGTCGACCTCGATGGAGACCCGGCCGTCGACGCCGCCGCTGGCCTCGAAGGTCGAGGCGAACAAGTCGCAGGCCGCGCGGACGTCGTCGGTGGTGATGGTGCGGATCGCGGAATCGACGTCCGCGCCGCGAGCCGCGAGCTCCTTGACCTGGTCGTCGTACGCGTTGCCCTTGCTCAGGGCGCCCTGGAAGATGGTCGGATTGGTGGTGACGCCGACGACGCTGCGGGTGGCGATGAGGTCGGCGAGGTTACCGGACCGGATGCGGTCCCGTGACAGATCGTCGAGCCACACCGACACACCCGCTGCGGACAGTGCGGCGAGGTTCTCATTCTGTGTCACTGCGCTTATCCCTTCACCTTGTCGAGTGAACGCTGAGCGGCCTCGACCACGGCGTCGGCGGTGATGCCGAACTCGCGGAACAGAGTCTTGTAGTCGGCCGAGGCACCGAAGTGCTCGATCGAGACGTTCTCACCGGCGTCACCCGAGAACCGGTGCCACGGCATCGCGATTCCGGCCTCGACGGTGACGCGGGCCTTGACCTCCGGCGGCAGTACCTGGTCGCGGTAGGTCTTGTCCTGCGCGTCGAACCACTCAACACACGGCATGGACACCACGCGGGTGCCGATGCCCTGCGCCTCCAGCCTAGTCCGCGCCTCGACCGCGAGCTGAACTTCCGAACCGGTCGCGATGAGGATGGCCTGCGGTGTGCCCGTGGAGGATTCGGCCAGCACGTAGCCGCCGCGCCGGACGCCTTCGTAGCTGGTGCCCTCGAGCACCGGGACGTCCTGACGGGTCAGCGCCAGCGCGGACGGGCCGTCGATGTGCGCGCCGTCGGCGGGGGTGAAGTGCGAGTGCCGCTCGGCGCTGTCCAGTTCGAGGATGGTCCGCCAGGCGTGCGCGGTCTCGTTCGCGTCACCGGGGCGCACGACGTTCAGACCGGGGATGGCGCGCAGCGCGGCGAGGTGCTCGATCGGCTGATGGGTGGGGCCGTCCTCGCCCAGGCCGATGGAGTCGTGCGTCCACACGTAGATCGCCGGAACGCGCATCAGCGCGGCCAGGCGCACCGCGGGACGCATGTAGTCGGAGAACACCAGGAAGGTGCCGCCGTACGGGCGGGTCGGCCCGTGCAGGGCGATGCCGTTGAGGATCGCGCCCATCGCGTGCTCGCGCACACCGAAGTGCAGGGTGCGGCCGTACGGGTCGGCCTTCCACATCCCGGTCGAGATCGACTGCGGGCCGAAGCTCGGCGTCTCGGGCATCGTGGTGTTGTTGGATTCGGCCAGGTCGGCCGAACCGCCCCACAGTTCGGGCAGCACCGGCGCGAGGGCCGCGAGCGACTTGCCCGACGCCTTGCGGGTGGAGGTGCCCTTCGGGTCGGCGTCCCAGGACGGCAGAGTCTCGACCCAGCCCTCGGGCAGCCGCCGGGCCTGCAGGCGGTCGAACAGCGCCTTGTTCTCCGGGTTGGCCTGCGCCCAGGCGTCGAAGGAGTCCTGCCAGGCGGCGCGGGCGGCCTTGGCGCGGTCGGCGGCGTTGTTGCGGGTGTGGCCGATGACCGCGTCGTCCACGTCGAAGGACTTGTCCGGGTCGAAGCCCAGGGCCCGCTTGGTGCCCGCGACCTCTTCGGCGCCCAGGGCCGCGCCGTGCGCGGAGCCGGTGTTCATCTTGGTGGGGGCCGGGTAGCCGATGATGGTGCGCAGCAGGATGAACGAGGGCTGATCGGTGACGGCCCTGGCGGCCTCGATCGCGGCCTCGATCCCCGCGACGTTCTCGCCGCCCTCGACGACCTGCACGTGCCAGCCGTAGGCGCGGTAGCGCGCGGCGGTGTCCTCGGACAGGGCGATGGTGGTGTCGTCCTCGATGGAGATCTTGTTGTCGTCGTAGATCACGACCAGGTTGCCCAGCTGCTGGGTGCCCGCCAGCGAGGACGCCTCGGCGGTGACGCCTTCTTCGATGTCGCCGTCGGAGGCGATGACGTAGACGAAGTGGTCGAACGGGCTGGCGCCGGTGGCGGCGGCCGGATCGAACAGGCCGCGCTCACGGCGTGCGGCCATCGCCATGCCGACCGCGGAGGCCAGACCCTGGCCCAGCGGGCCGGTGGTGATCTCGATGCCCGCGGTGTGCCGGTACTCCGGGTGACCCGGGGTCAGCGAACCCCACTTGCGCAGGTGCTCGAGGTCGACGAGTTCGAGTCCGAAGCCGGCCAGGTACAGCTGGATGTACTGGGTGAGGCTGGAGTGTCCGCAGGACAGGACGAACCGGTCGCGGCCGACCCATTCGGGATCGCTGGGGTCCAGGCGCATGACGCGCTGGTACAGCGTGTACGCCAGCGGCGCGAGGCTCATCGCGGTGCCGGGGTGGCCATTTCCGGCCTGCTGCACAGCATCCGCGGCGAGCACGCGGACCGTGTCGACGGCCTTGGTGTCCAGTTCGGTCCAGTCGTCCGGGTGGTTCGGCTGGGTGAGGGAGCGGATGTCGTCTGTGACTGACACGACCGGAGTTCTCCTGACGTTCTCGTCTGCTTGAGCGGCGGGTTCGGGCTGTTGTGCCCACCACCCTAGAGGCCGCGTGTCGGCGTGTGGCAGGAACCCTGCTGGATCGGCGTTCGTGTCCGAATCGACTGCGGCGCGAGGGCGATCGCCGCGATGACGGCGATGTCTCGTGGCCGTGGCGTGCCTGCGGCCGGGCATGATTCGCGGCGGGCGGTGCCGGAGCGCATCACGGCTGGGTCTACCATCTTGTGTAGTAGTCGGCCGCGCCGCCGGTGGTGTGCCCTGGTCCAGGGTAATACCGCCGAGCCGGGCGCGCTGGAGTTCCGTGACCGGATCGAGCACCACCTGCGAGGAGAAACAGTGCGGATTGGGCAACAGCCGGGTGGCGCGCATGGTTCCTCCGGGACGGTGCTCGCTGATCGAGTCACCGGTACCGGGCCTTTGTCGGCGTTCACCCGACGCGTGCTGGCCTACATCGCGCTGACCAAACCGCGCGTCATCGAACTGTTGTTGGTCGCGACGATCCCGACGATGCTGTTGGCGCATCGGGGTCATGTCGACATCGGGCTGATCCTGGCGACGCTGTTCGGCGGCTGGATGGGCGCGGCGAGCGCGAACACCCTCAACTGTGTGGCCGACGCCGACATCGACAAGGTCATGAAGCGGACCTCGAAGCGCCCGCTGGCGCGCGAGGCGGTGCCGACGCGCAACGCGTTCGTCTTCGGCGTCACGCTGGGCGCGGGCTCGTTCGCCTGGCTGTGGTGGCAGGCGAACCTGCTGTCCGGCCTGCTGGTCGTCGCGACGATCCTGTTCTACGTCTTCGTGTACACCCTCGGCCTCAAGCGCCGCACTGCACAGAACGTGGTCTGGGGCGGCGCGGCCGGATGTATGCCGGTGCTGGTGGGTTGGTCGGCAGTGACCGGCACGATCGGCTGGCCCGCAGTAGTGCTGTTCCTGGTGATCTTCTTCTGGACGCCGCCACACACCTGGGCCCTGGCCATGCGCTACAAGGAGGACTACCGCGCCGCCGGAGTCCCCATGCTGCCGGTGGTCGCCACCGAGAAGGCCGTCACGAAACAGATCGTGATCTACACCTGGCTCACCGTCCTGGCCACCCTGGCCCTGATCCCCGCGACCGGCGTCATCTACGCAGCCGTAGCCCTGGTAGCAGGTGCCTGGTTCCTACTCATGGCCCACCAGCTGTACTCCGGCGTCCGCCGCGGAGAATCGGTCAAACCCCTCCGCCTGTTCCTACAGTCGAACAACTACCTGGCCGTCGTATTCTGCGGCCTGGCAGTAGATTCCGTACTCGGCTGGCACACAATAGGCCACACCCTCTTCTAACCCCCCGGAGCCACCGCATCCCCGATGCCGCAGGCGAGCCCCCTCCCACGTGAGGGACCGAGCCCACCCCGCCACCTCCCGCGTGCCCAGCGGCGAAGCGTCTCCGTCCCGCTGGTAGTCGCCCGCGAAGCGAAAGGCTCAGCAAGGCCAACTCCAAGGTTTTCGGCGCGGGCTCGTCGTTCAGCCCTCGAAGCGCATGGCCGAAGGCCGAGTCTCGAGGGCTGAACGACGAGCCTTACAACGCCGAAAACCCGCCGGAGCGAAGCGGAGGCCAAAAATACAGACCTACTCCCGCCGGAGCTTGCGGAGGCCGCCAGCCCCTCACCTACCCCCGCCGGAGCCTGCGGAGGCGAACACCCGCTACCTACTCCCCGCCACAGCAAAGCAGGGGCGAACATTTCCGCTCACCCCCGCCACACCGACTCAGCCCTAACCC
>NZ_BAGB01000046.1 GCF_000308615.1 Nocardia jiangxiensis NBRC 101359 | reverse complement strand
GAACCACCCGGCGCGAAAGCGGCGACAGCCCGCTCCGCCGCGCCGACCGCAGCCAGGATCGTCCCGGCGTGCGCGAGCAGTTCGGTCCCGGCCGGAGTCGGCCGCGCACCGGTCGGACCGCGGATCAGCAGCGGCACGCCGAGCTCGCGTTCGAGTGCCGAAACCTGCTGGGAGATAGCGGATGTGGTGTAACTGAGCACGGTCGCGGCGGCACTGAGCGAGCCGCAGCGAACCACCTCGTCGAGCACGCGCAGGCGGCGGACATCGAACATGCGCTCACGCTACGACGCCCGTGTCGGCGTGCCCATCGTTGTAATCAGCGCGAGGATTTCCGCCGTCAGTACGCCGCGGCCGGACCTTTCGGTGCGATGCCGTGGTGCAGTTCGGCCACGTCCGGGTGGGCGCGGGTGCGGGATTTCCAGGCGTTCGCGCCGTAGTTGTCGAAGATGGGATTGTCCGGATCGGCCTCCACGCCGCGGGCGTGCGCGGCCAGCTCCGGCGGCAGGTCCACGATCGGGATCCGCGCGTCCAGCCCGGGATTGAGGAAGTACGGAATCGAGATCCGGTCGGTGCCTGGTTCCGGCGCGATCACCCGATGCCTGGTCGCGCGCAGATATCCGTTCGTCGCGACCTCGAGCAGTTCGCCGATGTTGACGATGAACGCGCCGGGCAGCGGCGGCACGTCCAGCCAGCGATCGGGTTCGATCTCCACTTGCAGGCCCTGGGATTCCGGCTCTACCAGCAGCAATGTCAGCACGCCGGAATCCTTGTGCGCGCCCACGCCCTGCGGATTCTCGACGTTGCCCGGATAACGCACGACCTTGATCAGCGTGGCCGGGCGATCGGCGAACGCCGCGTCGAACAGATCCTCCTCGGCGCCCAGCGCGACCGCCCAGTGGCCCAGCAGCCGACGTCCGACCGCGGCCAGCGTGGCATCCCAATCCTGGAGTGCCGCACGGAATTCCGGCAACGCCGAGGGCCACAGATTCGGCCCCTGCAACCGCCGGTAGCCCTCGGCGCCGGGGATGACCGGACGTTTCGGACCGATATCCATCTGCTCGCGCCAGTCGACCGCGCCGTTGGTGAGCTCACCGCCCAGCCGCGAATACCCGCGGAACTGCGGACTGCGCAACTGGCTGATCTCCTGTTTCGCCTCCTGCGGCAGAGCGAAGAAGCGACGCGCGACCGCGAGCAGATCATCGATCTGCCGCTGCGGCACACCATGACCGGTCAGATAGAAGAATCCGGCCTCGTGCGTCGCGGCGAGCAGCGCCGCGCGGAACTGCGCGGTGTCGGCGTCGGTCAGATCGAGAACAGGGAGCATAGGCCCACTGTGATCGATCCGAACGGCCCGCGCACGCGTCTGCGCACGTTGTGCACGCGATTGAAGAAAGTCTTCAGGGTCTCATTCGCCGGTGTGCGGGGTGACCGGCGGACGACCGCGCAGCAGCGAGGCCATCGCGCTGACCAGCGCCATGATCGCCGCGGTGGTGAACACGATCACCAGACCGTGGTGGAACGGCCCGGACACCAGTTGCGGGAAGAACGTCGTACCGGTCAACGCGTCCGCATTCGCCGGGGGCAGGCTGTTCAGCACGTCGGGCCCGAGCAGATGCGCGATCGGGTTGTTCCCCAGGAAGGCGGAGAACAGGCTGCTGACCGGCGGGAGCGAGGCGAGTTGATCGGCGGTGCCCGAGGACACGCCGTGGGATTGCAGCCCGCTGGACAGGGCATGCGGCAGGCCCGAGGCCAGTCCGCTGATCATCAGCGAGAAGAACACCCCGATCGACAGCGCGGTACCCGAATTCTGCAGGGTGGCACGCATTCCCGAGGCCACGCCGCGTCGTCCGGCGGGCACGCTGCTCATGATCGAGGAGGTGTTGGGCGCGGAGAACATGCCCTGTCCGAATCCGCTGGCCAGGATCAGCAACGCGAACGCGGGATACGGGAACACCACCGGAAGCGCCATCAGCCCGAGGAACGAGGCCGCCACGATGAGCAGTCCGACCGTGGCGAACAGTCGCGACCCGTACCGATCGGACAGATAGCCGCACAGCGGTCCGGCGATCAGGAATCCGGCGGTCAGGGGCAGCATGTAGATTCCGGCCCACAGCGGCGTGGACTCGTAGGAGTAGCCGTGCAGCGGCAGCCAGATCCCCTGCAACCAGATGATCAGCATGAATTGCAAACCGCCACGGGCAATCGAAACCAACAGCGCGGCAAGGTTTCCCGCCGCGAAGGCACGAATGCGGAACAAGCCTAGCTGGAACATCGGTTGCCGCACCCTGGTCTCGATCACACAGAACGCGGCCAGTAGCAGCACACCGCCTGCCAACGCCCCGATCACCCACGGATTGCTCCAACCGGTGGCGTGCCGCCCGTACGGCTGGATGCCGTAGGTGATGGCCGCGAGGATGATGCTGGTGCCGACGGTGAACGTCGCGGTTCCGGCCCAGTCCACCCGGGCGGGCTGGCGCGCGCCGATCTCGCGCAGGCTGCGGTAGGACCACACCGTGCCCACGATGCCGACCGGGACGCTGACCCAGAACACCGCGTGCCAGTCGATCGCGGCCAGCACGCCACCGGCGAGCAGACCCAGGAACTGCCCGGCCAACGCCGTGATCTGGTTGACGCCCAACGCCATTCCGCGTTGCCTGGCCGGGAAGGCGTCGGTCAGGATGGCCGCGGAATTGCCGGTGAGCATGGCGCCGCCGAATGCCTGCACCATCCGCCAGCCGATCAGCCACATCGCGCCGCCGGACCCGTGCATCGGGTCCATCGACAGTGCCAGCGACGCGGCGGAGAAGACCACGAATCCCGCGTTGTAGATGCGCACTCGGCCGAACATGTCGCCGAATCGGCCGAGCGTGACCACCATGACGGCCGAGACCAGCAGATAGCCCAGGATCATCCAGAGCAGGTAGCCGATATTGCCCGCGGCCAGCGGATCCAGCCCGATGCCGCGGAAGATCGCGGGCAGCGAGATGATCACGATGGAGGCGTCCAGGGAGGCGATGAGCACGCCGAGGGTGGTGTTCGACAACGCCACCCATTTGTAGCGGTCGCTGATGGCAGGTCGCTGTAATTCGGTGGTACTCATAGACGTTCGGCAAGCCTCTCCAGCAGCGGGACCGCATCGAGCAGCCGGCGGCGTTCGGCCGCGGTGAACTCCGCGGTGAGCACCTGGCTGATGCGCTGGGTGGATTCGGAGCGACGGTCGTCCAGGATGCTGCGACCGGCGGTGGTCGCCGACATCACCACCCGTCGGCCGTCCTCGGCGTCGGGGCGGCGAGCGACCAGCCCACGTTCCTCCAGTGCGGCCAGGGTCGTGCCCATGGCCTGCGGCCGCACCCGTTCCAGCTCGGCCAGCGCACCCGGGGTCGCGGGCCCCTGCCCGTCCAGCCGGGCCAGTACCGATACCTCCGAGAGTGTCAGCTCACCCGAAGCATGCCCCTGCCGCAGCCGCCGGGTGATCCGCCCGACCGCGATCCGCAGCCGAGCGGCGGTACCGCACAGCTCCGCGCCGTCCCCGGCTTCCTTATCCATGGTAATAACAATAGACTTATCAACCTGAAGTAACGAAACTCTCCGGCGAACGCCCTGCTGGCGGGGTTCGATCAGCGGTGTGCGCTCATCTTGGCGACATCCGTTACGGCCGTGGCGAATTCGCGCGGAGCTTCCTGCGGGACGTTGTGTCCGATACCGTCCAGGACGCGGTGGTCGTATGGTCCGGTGAACAGGGCGCGGTATCCGGCTCCACTCTTCGCGGGGCCGTCGAAATCGCTGCTGATCGTGATGGTCGGGACCGTGATGCCGGGTTTGGCGGCCAGGCGGCGCTCGTCCTCGTCGTACTGCGGCTCCCCGGCAGCCAGGCCCAGCCGCCAGCGGTAGTTGTGCACCACGATGTCGACGTGGTCCGGATTGTCGAAGGCGGCGGCGGTCAGATCGTAGGTCGACTCGTCGAAATGCCATGCGGGCGAGGCGGTCTGCCAGATCTGACGGTTGAAATCCTTGGTGTAGCGGCGGTAGCCGAGTACGCCGCGCTCGGTGCTGAAGTAGTACTGGTACCACCAGCCGTATTCGGCCTTCGGCGGCAGCGGCTGCGCGTTGGCCGCGACGTCGGTGATCAGGTAACCGCTCACCGCCACCAGCGCCGAGCACCGCTGCGGCCACAGCGCGGCCACGATATCGGCGGTCCGCGCGCCCCAGTCGTAGCCGCCGAGGATCGCGGACGGGATCTTCAGCGCGTCCATCAGCGCGATGACGTCCCGGGCGACCGCGGCCTGCTGGCCGTTGCGCACGATGTCCTCGGACAAGAAGCGGGTGGAACCGTAGCCGCGCAGATACGGGACGATCATCCGCATACCCTGTGCGGCCAGGATCGCCGAGACGTCGGCGTACGCGTGGATGTCGTACGGCCAGCCGTGCAGCAGGATCACCGGTGTCCCGTCGGCCGGGCCCGCCTCGGCGTAACCGATGTCCAGAACCCCGGCGTTCACCTGCTTGATCGGGCCGAGCGTGTGCTGCGGCGCGGCCGGGGGCGTTCCGGTGTGCTGCCGGGCGGGGGACGGCCCGCACGCTGCCAGTGTCGCCGTGCCGGCCACCGCGGTGGTGAAGCGGGCGAAATCCCTTCGGCTGAAACCGGTCACGGTCGATCTTCCTTCCGGATCGTGCGTGCGTCGTGGTCGGCGCTGCTGGTATTCATCACACCCTCTGCGAGTCATCGAGTCCAACGATTGCTTCAGATTCGAGTCATCACTTAAATTGATAAGGTCGAAGCGTGGAGTTACGGCAGATCGAGCACTTCCTCGCGGTCGCGGAGGAGATGAGTTTTTCGCGCGCCACCGAGCGTGCGCATGTGGTCCAGTCGGCGCTGTCGTCCTCGATCGCGAAACTCGAACGCGAACTGGGTGTGCGATTGTTCGATCGGGCGCGTCAGCAGATCCGGCTCACCGCGGCGGGGGAGCGGTTCCGGGTGCATGCCTACGAGATCGTGCGGGCGACTCGCGCGGCGGCCGAATCGGTCGTTGAATTCCACGGAACATTGTCCGGCACAGTCGATTTCGGATCGCTGATCTCCTACGGTCCACTGGATGTCGCCGGTGCGCTCGGCGAATTCCATCGCGCGCACCCGTTCGTGCGACTACGGCTGCGGCTGAGCCAGGCGGGCGCTTCGGCCTACCTGTCCGCCCTGGTCGAGGGTTCGCTGGATCTGGCCCTGGTCTCGATGCCCAATCGCTTTCCGCCGCAACTGGATCTGCGCCTGCTGTTCGAGGAGCCGATGGTCTTCGTCTGCCGCACCGACCACCCCCTCGCCGGCCGCGCCCGCGTCGACGTGGCCGAACTCGCCGAGGAGGAACTCGTCGGCTTCCCTCCCGAATTCGGCCTGCGCAGACTGATGGACGACGCCTTCCACACCGCCGGAGCCCGCGCGCACACCCGATACGAGGTCCCTGCCGGATACGCTGCCATCGCCGAACTGGTCGCCAACGGCCTCGGCACCGCATTCATGCCCCCGTCCGAGGCCCGGCGCTTTCCGGCCCTCCGCCAGATCGACCTCGCCGACCCGGTCCTGTGGCGGGTCTATCTGGCCTCGCCTCCGGCCAGCCAGATGACCCCAGCCACAACACGTTTGGCGGACACCCTGCTGGACGCCGCTGCTCGCGCCCGAAAGGGTTGATCTGCACAGTGGAACGTTTCCACTGTGTGCCAATTATGGCTTTCTGCAACATGATCCGGTTATGCTCGGGTACCGCAGCGGCAGGCAGGCCGCTCATGCGCCGGTAGTTCGCAGGCCGCGATACCAGGGGACCGGCGCATATCGTCTGATCCATTGCACCTCGATTCATGGTGTTGTCGGTGATGAGTGCGCCCGGCGGACTCGGCGATTCCGTTCGCCGAGTCCTGTGTGCCGCAAGGTGATCCGTCACTCGCAGCACGACCGGGTGCTGCCACAGCACACCACCGGTCTCCGTTCGGGACCGGCAGAAATGAGAACTCCCGTGTGATTGCCGATGCGCCGCAGGAAGGAACTCGCTTTCGACGGCGCATTCGGTCCCATTCCCCATCCGGCATTACTCGATTTCCCAGGAGGATTCCGTGACCAGCGCCGAGGACAGCACCAGCACCGAAGATGCGATGATTAGCGAAAATACAACCGCTAGTACGGACATCACCGAAGACGACGGCCCTTCGTCGACCCTGCCGCGTCGTCAACTCGGAAGATTCCTGCGGGAGAGTCGCGACGCGACCGGATTCACGATTGCTCGCGCAGCGAAACAGGTGGATCTGTCCAGAGCTGTTCTGCAACGTATCGAGACCGGACAGATTCAAAAGATCAGTCGGCCAGTCGTACAGGCATTGTGCGAGCTGTACGACGTGAGTCGAGAAGACACCGATGCGGCAGTCGATCTCGCGGCGCAGGCGCGAGCGAAGAGTTGGCACTACATCTACGGTGGGATGTTCAGCAATGCGCTCAACATGTACATCGGGCTGGAGTCGGCGGCACGGCGGCTGACGACGTGCCAAGACCAGTGCATTCCTGGACTGTTGCAAACCGCAACCTACGCGCGAGCGGTCATCAGTGCTTCTCCCTTGTTCACCAGCCGAGAGGAGATCGAGCGACGTGTGGAGCTTCGAATGAAACGTCAAGCCTTGATAATGCGCAGAACGCACCCAATCGAATTGGATGCGGTACTGCACATCTCGGCGCTTTATCGTGTGATCGGCGGAGCGCGCACGATGGCTGTGGCGCTGCGTCATCTCGCCGAGTTGTCGAAACGACCTAACATCACGATCCGCATTCAGCCGTACAGTGCTGGCCAGACCTGGGGGATACCGCACAGCTCGTTCGTCATTATGGACTTCGACCACGAGGCGATAGGTGAGCCTGTCGAACCCCCGGTGGTCTTCATAGATGGTGGCGCGGCACCGGATGTCTATATCGAGAAACCGGACGAGATCCGAAGGTATCGTGAGCTTGTCGCGGCCATCCAAGCTACATGCCTGGGTGAGGTAGAGACCAGAAACCTGTTGCGGCAGGTGGCGAAGGAGCACGAGCGCAGTGAACGATGACCTATCAACAGCGAAGTGGTTCAAGAGCTCTCACAGCGAAACCAGCGCGAACTGTGTCGAGGTGGCATGGCTCGGTGAGGGCACAGTCGGCGTCCGGGACTCCAAGAACCCGAACGGCCCAGCCCTGACCTTCACCCCCAGCGAATGGGACGCCTTCGTCGCGGGCACCAAGACTGACGATTTCAACCGCCCGTAACCACGGCTTGTCCTCTACGGCAACGGCTCTGATCCCACCTCGGATCAGAGCCGTCGCCATTCGCCAGCACCGTCACATCCTTGGAGCACTCGCCTCTCGCACCCGATACCCTCGAACCCGTGATCGTCTGGCTGAACGGAACCTTCGGAGCCGGGAAAACCACCACCGCGGCAGAATTGGCAGCACTGCTACCCGGGTCGCGGATCTTCGACACCGAGGAAGTCGGCGTCATGCTCCGTCACGTCCTGGCCTCCGAGCCCGTCCGGGACTTCCAGGACTGGCAGCCCTGGCGCGGGCTGGTCGTGGCCGCCGCGACACAGCTCCTCGACTACGTCGGCGGCACCCTCATCGTTCCCCAGTCCGTCCTGGTCCACCAATACTGGCAGGAAATCCGCACCGGGCTCACCAACGCCGGGATCCCGATCTGCCACGTCGTCCTCCACGCCGACCGCGACGAACTCATCCGCCGCATCGACACCGACCCGACGATGCCGCACTCACAATGGCGGTTCGACCACCTGGATGACTACGACGCCGCCCGCTCCTGGCACAGCCAGGAAGCACACGTCATCGACACCACCAGCCTGAAACCCCATCAAGTCGCGAAACTCATTGCTGCACAGGCAGATCAAACCCGCTCCGCAACGACCAACCGAAATCCTGCCTCATGATCAACGAGATCCACCGCGCCGCAGACAGCCATCCACAACAACACCGGCTGGGACACTCGACGCGTGTTCATCCGCACTGAATGCTGAACCGACACCAGAACGGTGATTCAGCCCGCCCGCAACGACCACCGCGAGGGGGTTAGTCGGGTGCCAGGTCCCGGATCTACGCCCCGACCTGTAGGCTGCGGTGCGCGCCGTTATCACACTGCAGTCCGATTTCATGTCATACCAAGGGATTACATCGAACGAGAATCCGGTCGATAACTTCGAATCGTCACTCCCGCTCTCGACACACAAGCAGCTCCCGCTGAAATCGAAGCTCCGATCGACATCGGTCGATCGGCATCGAGGACGGGCGAAGTTGGCATCTCCGACCCAGCTCTCAGGAAGATTCATGACCACACCAGCCTTGGTTCCAGAGTCATTTCCACGATCAGCGCGGCCCGGAGCCGACGGTGATTACGCCCGTCTGTTGCGCCGGATCTCCGACGCGGGACTGATGACCCGGCGTCCCCTCTACTACGCGGTCCGGCTCAGCCTCGTCGGGATCGCGTTCACGGTCGGCTGGGCGGCTTTCGTCCTGGTCGGTGACTCGTGGTGGACGCTCATCGTCGCGACGTTCATGGCCGTGACGTGCGCTCAGGTCGCCCTGGTCATGCACGATGTCGCGCACCGCCAAGTCTTCCGGCTACGGCGGCCGACGGAGGTCATGGGCCGGGTCGTCGGCAACGCCGGCATCGGACTGGCGTACGGCTGGTGGCAGGACAAGCACACCCGGCATCACGCCAACCCGAACCACGAGGAACTCGACCCCGATGTCGCACCCGACATTCTCCTGTGGTCGCAACGGCAAGCACGGGCCAGCCGTGGCCTGCCTCGTCTCATCGGGAGGGCACAGGCATTCCTGTTCTTCCCTCTGCTGATGCTGTTGGGACTGAACCTCCACCTGTCCGGCGTACGTGCGCTCAGAAACAAATCGGTCAAACACCGCGGACTGGAAGGCGCGCTGCTGTTCGGCCACTTCGCCGCCTATCTGGCCGCACTGTTCGCGGTTCTGCCCGCCGACAAAGCGTTCGCGTTCCTCGCTGTCCACCAAGCGATGTTCGGCCTGTACATGGGCTGCATCTTCGCCCCGAACCACAAGGGCATGCCGACTCTGACCGGCGACGACCGCCCCGACTACCTACGCCGACAAGTGCTGACCTCCCGCAACGTGCGGGGCGGCGTGTTGACCGACCTCGCCCTGGGCGGACTCAACTATCAGATCGAGCACCACCTGTTCCCGAGCATGCCGACCCCGAACCTGCCTCACGCCCAGGTGATCGTCCGCGACTACTGCGCCGAAATCGATGTGCCCTACCACGAGACCGGGCTGATCTCCTCTTACCGCGAGGCACTGAGTCACCTGCACCACGTCGGCGCACCCCTGCGCACCACCGGCCCGCAGCAGAACGCCGGATGAAAGTTCCCGCACTGCTCGGCGCCTGATGTCTGCAGCCCGCTCGACCCCGGCATAAAGCCGGTCGGAAAGCCTTGCCGGTCAACCGGTCTGGATGGCTGGTGGTCTCGTACGAAAACCGCTGGAGGTGCGCCGGCGCCTCCAGCGACTACTCAGGACCATTGCCCACTATCCGAGGTAATCCCGAAGCAACTGTGAGCGCGATGGGTGACGTAGCTTCGACATCGTCTTCGACTCGATCTGCCGGATCCGCTCACGGGTGACGCCGTAGACCTTCCCGATGTCGTCGAGCGTTCGAGGCTGCCCATCATCCAGGCCGTAACGCAGGCGCATCACGCCGGCTTCGCGCTCGCTGAGCGTGTCGAGTACCGACCGCAACTGCTCCTGTAGCAGGGTGAACGCTACCTTCTCGATGGCTACGACAGCCTCGGAGTCTTCGATGAAATCGCCGAACTGGGTCGCGCCCTCGTCACCGAGCGTCTGGTCCAACGAGATCGGTTCCCGTGCGATTTGCCGAACCTCGAGAACCTTCGCGGGTGTAATACCTAATTCCGCGGCAAGCTCCTGGGCTGTTGCCTCGCGGCCCAGCTGCTGAAGCAGTTCGCGCTCTACACGCCCGAGCCTGTTGATGATCTCCACCATGTGCACGGGGATTCGTATGGTGCGGGCCTGGTCGGCCATGGCGCGAGAGATCGCCTGGCGAATCCACCATGTGGCATAGGTCGAGAACTTGAATCCTCTGCTGTAGTCGAACTTTTCGACCGCCCGCACCAGACCCAGATTGCCCTCCTGGATCAGGTCGAGGAAGGCCATGCCATGCCCGCTGTACCGTTTGGCGATCGACACCACCAGCCGCAGGTTTGCCTCGAGCAGATGATCTTTGGCCGCGATGCCGTCCTGTGCGAGCCAGGCCAGGTCTCGGTGACGTGCGATCGTGAGACCCGAGGGCTCCTCGCATTCGGCCTGCAGTTTCTGTACCGCATACAGACCGACTTCGATCCGGACCGCGAGATCGACCTCCTCGGCCGCCGAGAGTAGGGGAACTCGCCCGATCTGCTTCAGATACGCGCGTGTCGAGTCCCCACCGGCGGTGAGCTCGGCTTCCTTGCGCGCCCGACGCAGCGCCGGAGACTCCTCCTCATCCCAGATGTCGTCCGCAGCGTCATCGTGCTCCGCCAATGTGCCGGTGGAATCTTGGTCATTTGTTTCGCCTGCGGTCGTTGCCACATTCGCCTCTCCGAGAGATTCGGGCGGCATCGCGATTCGAGAAACAGGACCGCAGAGAGGCCTCGAGCGGCTCGGCAATCACCGGGACCAATGACCAGCGTACTGGTCAACAGATGTTCACTCGGCAGCGATTCGGATTCGGGCCGACTCCGTGCCGCTGTGCGCCGACCGGGTGTCGGGGTGGTGGCGCTGCGAGCGGGCGTCGCTCCTGCCGGTCGCTGCGCGACCGCTGGCCGAAACACGATGCGAAGGATCATCGGAGGTCATGGCATAGTGGGAGTCGAGGACGGGCTTCTTACCAAAATTTGCCCGGCTCACTACAGAAGAGAAGTTGTTTACAGCATGACTCAAGGCAGTGTGAAGTGGTTCAACGGTGAAAAGGGCTTCGGCTTCATCGCTCAGGACGGAGGCGGCCCGGACGTCTTCGTGCATTACTCGGCCGTGAGCGGCTCGGGTTACAAATCCCTCGATGAGGGTCAGCGTGTCGAGTTCTCGGTGGAGCAGGGTCAGAAGGGCCCCCAAGCCGTGGACGTCCACGTCATCTGATTCATCGCGCTTCGTGAAGAGCTTCGCACCGACCAGGGGGCGAAGCTCTTTTTGTTGCCCGCAACAGACCTAACTCGGGCTTCAGGCGAGCTGGTCTTCGAGGATCACGATCCGGACGGCCGAAGTATCCGCTCGCCCATCAGCATGTCGGTGCGTGCACGCGGTTGAGATGTCGCCACCGCCCTCCACGCCTTTCTGACACGTGAGCGCGCTCGCGGAGCGGCGTTTTCGATTCGCCGACGCGCCTCGGAGGCACTGATCCGCAGCAGATCACTCAATAGGTCCGCTGTGTCCCGGTAGCCGGTGTCGGCGGCGAGACCACGGCGCTCGGCCTCGGCGACGGCGGCGACCATGGCCGCACCCAACCGACGCCGACGGCGTTCGGTTTCGACGAGGGTGCGCAGCAAGTCGACATCGGCCAGTTCCGACCATCTCCGTGCCGGAACATCAGGTGCCAGTGCAGTCGAATGTGTGTTCACGCGAGCCACCCTACATCAGTCTCGAACATTTGTTCGATGACCGGCTTGTCCAGCGCGTCGAACTTTCCGGCAGGGTTGGTCGGTCCACCTCCACCGTCCAGCGGGCCCTGCGGCGGCGCGGCTTGCTCCTGCCGCAGGGCTATCGACGGCGATGCCTTGGATTTGGAGGTTATCGTGACCAGGGGAAAAGCGCTCGATAAGCGGCTATGAGAGCGCATTCGACGGATTACAACTGTGATGCTCCACCGTCCACCGGTAACTCTGCTCCCGTGGTGAATGTCGCGCCGAACGCGAGGTACTCCACTGCGGTGGCGATCTCCTCGGACAGTCCGAAGCGTTGCATCGGATTGCGGCTGCGGAACTCTTGTTTCATCGCCTTCGCGGTCTCGGGTGGCATCGACCGGTCCAGGATGCCGGTGTCGACCGGTCCGGGGCTGATTGCGTTGACGCGGATCCCGCGCGGCAGCAACTCTCGCGCCAGCGACCGTGTCATCGACCGCAGTGCAGCTTTGCTCGCCGCGTAGACGCTGATCATTTCGATGCCCTTGATGTTCGCCACCGACGTCGTCAGTACCACGCCGGCGCCCTCACGCAGCAACGGCGCGAGCTTCTGCACCGTGAAGTATGGGCCCTTCGCGTTGATCGTGAACAGTTCGTCGTATATGTCCGGTGATGTGGACTCGAATGGCGCGGACGCGGTCACACCCGCATTCACGAACAACGCGTCCAGCAGGCCGAATTCCGTCGCGACGCGTTTCGCCAGTGCCTCGATGTCCGGCAGGGATGCCGCGTCGCTCTGGACGGCGATCGCGTTGGACCCCAACTGTTCTCGCGCCGTGTCCAACGTCGACCGGTTGCGGCCGGTGATCAGTACTCGCGCTCCGGAATCCACGAACAACCGCGCCGTTGTCAGTCCGAAACCGCTGCTGCCACCGGTGATTACGATGTTCTTGCCCTTGTAGCTGCCCATGTCTCCCAGTCAACGACGTCGCGGGCGCACCGTCCAAGACCTGTTTCGCACGTCGTCATGCCGCAGATGTATGGCGATCTATTCTGGATGTGTGGATCTGGATCTGCGACTCGTGCGCTACTTCACCGTCGTTGCCGAGCACGGCAATTTCGGGCGCGCCGCCGCCACGCTGCACCTGGCTCAGCCCTCGCTCAGTCGTCAGATCCAGCGCCTCGAACATCAGCTCGGTGTCCGCCTGCTCGACCGCACCCCGCAGGGCAGCAGCCTCACCGATGCAGGCCAGGTATTCCTCACCCACGCGCGTGCACTCCTGCACACCGCCGACCAGGCCCAGCGCGCGGCCGAGGCCGCCGCCTCGCCGCACGCGATCACCATCGGCTACTCCGAGGGCCTGGTCATCACACCCGCGGTTCAGGCGTTGCGGGCCCGCCACCCCGACGCGCGGATCCGCACGCGGCACCTCGACTGGAACGCCACGCACGCCCTGCCCGAACGCCGAGTGGACGTGCTCATCACCCGGCGCCCGCTGCCCTTCCCGACGGACGGCCTGCACGTGCGGACTCTGTATAGAGAACCACGCGTGCTCGTCGTGCCGGTGACCCATCGCTTGGCGGGCAAGGACTCCGCCGACCTCGACGAACTCGCCGACGAGCAACTCGTGGCCTGCGACAAGACGCCGACGATCTGGAGCGCACCCCGGGCCGTCGGTGACCGTCCGGCACCGCCCGCGCCCGCCCTCGAGGACAGTTTCGAGGACAAACTCGAACTCATCGCCACCGGTCACTGCATCGCGGTCCTGCCCGCGGGCGACCACCGTGCCACCAACCGCGACGATATCGCCCTCGTACCCCTGGACGGCATCGAGCCGTGCGAGGTCGTGCTCGTCACTCGCGCGCACGATCCGAACCTGCTGATCGAACCGATGGAAGCCGCTATGCGATCTCACCTCGTCGGCTAGCCCGGCTATCGCTCGCTCGTAGTATGCGGACCGGGCGCAGTGCCTGGGGTGGTTCGCCCTCGAATTCCGCGGATCCCTCGAGGTATCCAGCGATGAGGTCCGTGGCGGAGTGGTCTTCGACGTCGGTGAAGCCGAGCGCGCGCAACTGTGCGGCGATGTGGTCAGGAGTGAAGTAGCTGAACCAGGGTTCGCCGACAGCTGCCGCTCGATGCGCGCGCGCCTGCAACTGCGCGCGTTCCTCGTCGGTGTCGGCCGCCTGCAGGTAGTCGAAGATCACCTCGACCGGCTCCGATTGACCAGCAATGTATTCGAGGGTAGTGCGGGTGGCGTCCGGGGTCAGATAGAAGACGACACCGAGCCACACGAACACGGCCGGATCGGTCCGGGCGAATCCGGCGGCCTCCAATCGTGTTGCCAGTGTGTCGGTTTCGAAGTCGACCGGCACGAAAGTCAGCCGCTCGGGTTGGTCGATACCGGATGCGGCGAGGCGTTGGCGTTTCCACGCTTGGGTAGCGGGATGGTCGACCTCGAAGACACGCAGACCAGGATGCGGGTTGCGGTAGGCGAAGGTATCCAGGCCCGCGCCGAGAATCACGACCTGTCGCACGCCGGCAGCGACGGCCTCGGCCACGCGATCCTCGGCGAAACGGGCACGAGCAGCAAAGAACAGGCGGCGCGGCCGATCACTGACACCCAGCCGCAGGATTCCCGAACCCGCACCGCTATCGGGACGATCCGCTGCTGGCCGGCCCAATTCGGTCAGCTCATCCACAGTGACACCCAGCAGACGTGCCGCCAGTGGATCGGTGAGAATCCTTGGCCGGTCGGCAATTTGATGATAGGCACGGGCGTAGGCAGTCACGAGCGCTGTCCGGCTGGGTCCCTCATTGTCCATACTCGAGAAGTTACTCACGAACACTGCGCGAGCAACACCTCTTCGAGTTATCGTTTTGCCACTTGCGAATCGTGCGGTGAAGTCGAACATCCCCCGCCGCGCCGGGGATGAGGCCCATTACGCGGGCATGCCATGTTCGCGCAGCCTCCTGACGATGCTCGCCGGTGCCACCAACCGCATCCGCCTGCAGACCGAGGTGCTGATCGCACCGCTGCGCGATCCCGCACTGCTCGACCACGGCCGCTCCGGCTCGCCGCGCGTCGTTGCCCAGCTGAACACGGTCCTCGGCCCACAGTCGTTGATCGACCGCCCCGGGGAGCCATTCTCGGCTACTACGAGTTCAGCGGCCGCGCCGACTACATGGCCGACGGCATGCTCACCACCCCGGAGCAGATCCGTTCCGCTATCCGGCAATTCGAAGATCTCGGCGCCGATGAGGTCATCCTCTACTGCTACGGCACCGATCCCGATCAGGTCGACCGCCTGGCTGATGCCGTGCTTTGAAACCGGGCCTGCGCGGACGACGGCGTTTCCGGCATCCGATGGGTCGCCGATGACTCGAATCGCTCGATAATCGGCATGTGCGTGCGCTCGTGGGGATCGAAAGCGTTGCCGGGCAGAAGGATCGGGAGCCCTCGGGACCGGCGTCGAATAGTTGGGCCGCTGCGTCGAATGCGGCAAGAGCACGTACACATACCTGAGATGATCTCGGCACGTTGATTTGTCTGCCGCGTCGCCGATTCGAACCGTGCTTCGCGCGGCGAAGTAGTCAGTGCGTTGCTTCGGTTGCTCCGCTGGTTCGGTCCGGCTACCGTCCTTGCACGTCGGGGAGCTGAGGATGGGAGGCCCAGTGCGGCAAGCCTTGCGGATCGCTGTCGCCCAGCCTCGGTGTGTGGCTCATGCGGTAGCCGAGAATGCGGTGACACACGCCGAGCTGATCCGGACGGCCGGGGCGCGGGTTGTGGTGTTCCCGGAGATGTCGCTGACCGGGTACGAGTTGGATGCCGAAGTCATTGCGCCGCACGATGATCGGCTGGCTCCCATCATCGCCGCATGTGCGCGGGCTCGGACGATTGCACTGGTCGGTGCGCCGGTACCCGGACCTCATATCGGTGTTCTCGCAGTGGATCACCGCGGCGCCTCGGTGCTCTACCGGAAGGTGTATCTGCACGACAGCGAATCCGATCGTTTCCGCCCTGGCGAGCCCGCCGTGCTGGAAGTGGACGGTTGGCGGCTGGGCCTGGCCGTGTGCAGGGACACCGGCATCTCCGAACATGCCGAGCGGACCGCCGCACTCGGTATCGATGGCTACGTCGCTGGTGTTGTGCACAGTGCCGATCAGGTCGGCCTGCACGGCGAACGCGCTCGTCGCGTGGCCGCCGCGGCCGACCGCCTGGGCGACGACCTCGCGCACGGTCACAGCGGGGTGCTGCCGAATCCAGTCGTAGAGCCCGACGTAGTTGCCGAAGGTGCTCTTGATCGTCCCCTCGACGTCTTCCGGGCGCGGTAGCAGATGGGTGGGGAACGGTTCGGTGATGTCGCCGAGCGGGATGTCGATGCCGAACTGTCCCAGCGCGAATGGTGCGAGGGGTTCCCAATCGACGTGACTGTCCAGTTCGCGCAGTTTCTCCTCGGCCTCTTTCACGGTCCGGCCGAGGTAGGGGATGAGACCGGGGATGGCCGGGACCGAACCCGGGGTCCGGCCCTGTTCGATGAGCGCCTTGTCCAGTGCCTCGCGGTAGACCGCGGCGCCGGCGCGAGTGGAGGAGTTGGTGAACACCATCTCGGCATGTTTGGCGGCGACCTTGATGCCGGGGCCCGACCCGCCGGCCTGCGCGATGAGCGGCCGGTGCTGGCGGCTGGGCGCGATGTTGAGTGGTCCGCAGACCTGAAACAGGTTGCCCTGGTGGTCGATCGGTTCGGCGTAGAACCGGGTCAGGCCGTCGGGATCACGGCGCATTGCTCGGTTGTCCCACAAGGCTCGCAGGACCTGGAGGAACTCGTCGGCGCGTTGATAGCGCTCCGCGCGATCCAGATGGTGTTGCAGGCTGTAGTTCAGTGCGAACCGGTCGATCACCGAGGTGACCGCGTTGTATCCGGCGCGGCCATCGGAGACTTGGTCGAGCGAGGCCAGCAGCCGGGCCAGGGTGTACGGGTCGTAGAAGGTCGTCGACGCCGTCGCGATCAGGCCGACGTGCTCGGTGTGCTGGGAGATCGCGGTCAGCGCGGTGATGGGTTCGGCCGGCCCGCCGTCGAATGCCGGAGACCCCTGCATGCCGGGGATGTCGCCGACGAACAAGGCGGTGAACAGACCCTCGTCGCCGAATGCACCGTACTCGAGCAGGCGCTCGAAGGTGCTGCGTTCGGGAACGCCCTGCGCCCGTTCGTATTTGTAGGCTCCCTGGTGCAGGTTGAGGTCGTTGGCTACCAGGTTCAGATGGAGATGGCGTTGCTCTGGCATGGACGGCTCCTGTCGTGGCATCCCCAGGGTAGGGCGCGCACTTGTAGGATTCTCTTGTGTTGGAACAATTCCGAGTGCAGCGAGCCGTGGCCGCCCCGGCAGCCGAGATCTTCGCCATCCTCAGTGATCCGCAGGGGCATGTCGCCATCGACAGTTCCGGCATGCTGATGGCGGCGAGCGGAGAGGTCGTCACCGGAACAGGTGACACCTTCGTCGTGCACATGGACCGCGAAGCTCTCAACGATTACCCGCTGGGGCTGTACGACGTCACCGTCGAGATCGTCAGGTTCGAACCGGATCGGGAGATCGCCTGGACCGTTCACGGTCGGCGAAGGTGGGAACACATCTACGGCTACGAGTTGGAGCCGATCGAGGCAGGCACACTCGTGACGTCCTACTACGACTGGTCGGCGGTCCCACAGGAACTCAAGGACCAAGCCGGTTTCCCGATCATCCCGGAAAGTGCACTTCGCGCGACGCTCGGCATTCTGGCTCGCACGGTCGCCCCCGGTAAGCCGCGACCGGAACTGCCTGCGCGATAACGCAAACCGTGGCGGCCGGGTCCGTCCATGGTCAGCGCGCGGTGTGTCCTACTGGGTTTCGTCTTCGAGGCGAGACGCCAGCGCGGTCAGCGCGGTTGGATCGCCCCAGGTGCTTGCGTCCACGGACGTGCCCTCGGCCGCGTAGTCGACACCATCTGCCCGAAGTGTGAGCAGCCATCGGCGCTGGCCACAGGACAGCTGCACGGTGCGACCGGCGCCCGCGGCGCGTGTCGGGGTGTCTCCGAAGTCATGGACGAGGAACCCGACGAGTTCATCGACCCCGTCGACAGCCAGCTCCGGATCCACGGGTGTTCTTGTGCCAGTAGCCAGTTCGGCGTCGACGCGGTGCACGGCCGTCTCCAACGCCATCCGGCGATACCAGAAACCAACCGTTCGATCGGGCGGGAACCAGGTGAACGTCTGCTGCACAGGTCCACGCTCGGTCAGTTGTTCCAGCAACGCATCTCGTTGCTCGACGAACCATGCGCTCAGCTCGGTCTCCTGCCGAGCCGGGGAACTCCGCTGTTCGTCGAGTGGTGCGTGGCCGAGAGTCATACACAGGGTCTTGTGCTCGTACACCTGGCCGACGTGCCCCAACAGGTCCCGAGCCGTCCATCCCGGACACGAGGGGCACCGCGGCGTCGGGATCGCGTCGTACCGCCGTCAGCAACGCACTGCTGTCGGCCAGGATCAGTTCGAGATACCGGCGTGAATCCATCTCGACGATTCTGCCGCATGCTTCCGGCGACGGTTACCAGCGCTTCCACTGTGGACCCGAGCTGGCTGCAACTGCAAGCGCTCATGAATACCCCAGGCAATCAGCAACAGTGACGTCGGAGTCGCCGATCAGCGCTCTCCGCAGCCGATTTCGGGCGTTCAGGTGAGGATCTGGGCGAGTTGGTCGGTGGCGTGGATGAGCCATCCGGGCTCGCCGTGTCTGCGACCCCACATCGCTTCGCGGACCGCTCCGACCTGCGTCCAGCGTCTCGCGCGCTCGGTGTCGAGTTCGGCTGCGTCGCAATAGATATCGAGGTAGCGCAGGACGGTCGGGCGCATGTTCGAGGAACGGAAGACCTCGGTGAAGCGGGGGCTGCGGATCACGTTGAGGGCGTCGTGTGCGGGGTCTCCGACCCAGGTCTTGGGGTCGATCGCAAGCCAGGGCTCGCGATCGGAGGCCAGGATGTTGGCGTCGTGCAGGTCTGCGTGGACGAGGATGTCGGGCTGGTCGGGGCCGAGCTCGCGCAGGGTGGCAACGGTGGCGTCGAGTACCTCGCGTGGCACGGGATTGCCGAAAGCGGCTGCGGTGGTGATGATCTCGTGTTCCCAGCGATCGATCTGCCCGGACAGTCGAGGTAGTCCCGGTGGTGCGGGTACGGCCAGCCTGCGTGAGAGTCTGCCCTGGATGGTGAGGGCTTGTTCGTGATCGGTCACGGTGGCGAGGGTGCGCTGGGACGCTCGTTCCAGCAGCATGGCGAAATTGTCGTCGTCACGCGCGAACAACCGCGCGGCGCCATTCCCGGCCCAGGTCGCGTACGCATCCGGGTCGTGAACGTTGCCCGGGTGCGGGAACGACACCTTGACCACCGCGGGTGTCCGGTCCGGACGTCGCACCGGAACGACGATCCCGACCCGGCCGTGCATCACCGGCCCCGTAGGCGTGCACGACCAGCGCTCCAGCAGCACATCCACCAAGCCCGGCAGGGCGGAGACCCACGCCCGCCCGCGCTCGCCTTCGTTGGCCGACTTGATCCGAACGAATTGCTCCGGGACCTCGATCATGAGACGACCCTACGTGCGCTACGCCGGCCGCATCGTCCGGCGAGTCGGCGAACTCCGGTAGCGTGGTGACGGTATGCGGCTCCCACTCGCCCATCACATGAGCCTTCCACCGGTGACCTCGAGTACCGTGCCGGTCATATAGGAAGACAGGTCGGAGGCGAGAAACAGTGCCACCGAGGCGATTTCGTCGACCTCCCCGGCGCGCCCCAGCGGAATCTCGGCCATCTTCTGCCCCCACGCCTTCTCCGGCATCGCCTCGGTCATGGCGGTGCGGATCAGGCCGGGCTGGATGGCGTTGACCCGAATGCCGTGGTGCGCAACCTCCTTGGCCGCGGCCTTGGACAATCCGACGATGCCTGCCTTGGCCGCCGAGTAGTTCGTCTGGCCGACCATGCCGACCTTGCCCGAGAGCGAGGACAGGTTCACGATCGCGCCGCTCTTGCGCTCGCGCATGATCGCCGCGGCCTTGCGGGTGCCGTTCCAGGTGCCCTTGAGGTGCACGGAGACAACCTGATCGAACTGGTCCTCGGTCATCGTGCGCATGGTCGCGTCGCGGGTGATACCGGCATTGTTGACCATGACGTCCAGGCCGCCGAAGGTGTCCAGCGCGGCCTGCAGCAGTGTGTCCACGTCGTCGGCGTTCGTGACGTCGCAGCGCACGCCGATCGCCGTCTCGGGCCCGCCCAGACGTTTCGCGGCGTCGGTCACGGTGCCGGAATCCAGATCGCCCAACACGATTCGGGCGCCCTCGGCGACGAACCGTTCGGCTATCGCATAGCCGATGCCCTGGGCCGCGCCGGTGACGACGGCGATCTTGTTCTCCAGCAATGGTTCGGACATGTCGAACTCCGTTTCCTCAGGTGCAGGGTACGTCGTCGCGGGGTGCGCTCACACGCGTTTCCCGGCCTCGCGGATCAGTCCGCCGCCGATCCTCCCCGTTGCGCCGTCTCGCGCACCAGCGCCCGCCCGGCCATCACGCCGGTCTGCTGATCGGCGTGATGGCCTGTACGAGCTGGAATTCCCCGATCGGCTGCCTGCCCTGCGTCGCCGACGCGGCGTACGCGACCGATTCGTCCATCGCCCGGTGCGCCGTGCGGACCGCCGGCGCCGCGATATGCACCCGGCCCGTCGATCACCCAGTCCTCGCCGTCACGAGAAGCCTCTCGCGACCACGAGCAGCACCGTCAGATCCGGACGGGACGTGCGCCGCGTCGTCGTGGCCGCATCTGGTACAGGCGGTACCAGGCCAGCGCCAGGAAGATCACGGCCAGCGCGATGACGAACCCGATATCCATCAGCCACGTGCCGAGGCTGTGGTTCCACAACGGGTCGGGTCCGCCTTTGTGCGGTGTCAGGGTATCGAGGTCGATGGTGGCGGCTCCCGCGCCGAAGCCCCAGCGGGACGGCGACAGGTAGGCCAGCTGTTCCAGCACCGGTGTGCCGGGCAGCCGCACCAGCCCGCCGGTGAGCACCAGTTGCGCCATCGAGATCACGATCAGCAGCGGCAGCGTCTTCTCCGAGGTGCTCACCGACACCGACACCAGCAGGCCCAGTGCCAGCGACGCGATGCCCAGCAGCGCCATCGCCAGGATCAGTTCCAGATCGACCGGCATGAATATCCCGGACGGCGGCATCTTCTGGCCGATGGTGCCGATCAGGTACAACACCACCGTCTGCAGGACTGTGATCACGCCCAGGACAAGGAGTTTCGAGATCAGATAGACCCCTGCCGACAGTCCCGCCGCGCGTTCTCTGCGGTAGATGGTCTGCTCTTTGACGATCTCGCGAATCGAGTTGCCGGTGCCGATGAAGCATGCGCCGAAGGCCAGGATCATGAGCTTGGTCGGGGCGTCGGTATTGCTGCCCGGGTCCCCAGCGAAACCCGCCCCACCCGGCACGGCGGCGATCAGACCGCCGAGCAGCAGCGGCATCACACCCAGCAGCACCAGATAGCTTCGGTCCGAGGCGATGACCGCGAGATAGCGTCGGCACAGCGTGCTGAGCTGACTCAACTTGGACTGCGACGCGGGCGGTGGCGCCGGCGGCGACTGCACTTCGGCCGGACCGGCATCGTCGGTCAGCCCGACCGCCACATAGTGCCCGAAGCGCGGCGAAGCCTGGAACTCACCGGCCCAGTCGCGATCCTCCTCGTGGTCGAATGCCTGGAACACCTCGGCCCAGGACGGCTGCCCGAACTGCTGCAAACCCTCCGCGGGCGGTCCGTAGTAGGCCAGCTTGCCGCCGGGCACCAGAACCAGCAGACGGTCACACGAATCGAGGTTCGCGACGCTGTGCGTGACGACGATGACCGTCCGCCCGTCGTGCGCCAGGTCCGACAGCATCTCCATGACGGTCTTGTCCAGGCCCGGGTCTAGGCCGGACGTCGGCTCGTCGAGGAACAGCAGCGACGGTTTGGTCAGCAACTCCAGTGCGACGCTCACACGTTTGCGCTGCCCGCCGGAGAGCCTTTCGATGCGAGTGTCCGCGTGCCGCGTCAAACCGAGTTCCTCGAGCACCTCGTCGACTCGCTGCTCCCGCTCCTCGCTGCGCGTGTCACCGGGGAACCGCAGTTCCGCCGCGTAGAGCAGCGCGCGTCGCGTCGGGAGCTGGTTGTGCAGGATGTCCTCCTGGGGAACCAGTCCGATCCGGTGCCTGAGCTCGTCGTAATCGGTGTAGAGGTCGCGGCCGTCGTAGCGGACCGTCCCCTCGGTCGCGGGCCGCAATCCGGTGACCGCGCCGAGCAACGTCGACTTGCCCGCCCCACTGGGGCCGATGACGCCGACGAGCGAGCGCTGCGGGATCGGGAAGCTCACCTCGTCGAGCAGCACCTTGCCATCCTCGGTCCGCACGATGAGGTTCTGCACCGAGACCGAGACGTCACCGGTGTCGACCGACTCGCGCAGCTCCTCGCCGACCAGCCGATAGGTGGTGTGCCCCATACCGATCGAGTCGCCTTCGGACAGATCCGCGACATCGACCCGGGCGCCGTTGACGTAGGTGCCGTTGTGACTGTCGAGGTCGACGACCCGATACTTGCCCTCGCCGATCACCCGCACTTCGGCATGATGGCGCGAGACCATCAGATCTGGCACGACGATGTCGTTGTCGGCGGCGCGGCCGACGCGCAGCGTTCCCGTGATCCGGACGACCGCGCCGGGGTGGGCAGCGGGAGCCGACGATCGCGAAATCCCGCGATCCGATGGGCGCAGCGTGAAGGTTGCCTCGTCGTCGAGGTCGTAGCCGGGATCCGGGACGATCATCGTCGCTTCACCGATATCGCCGCCGGGATCGTGCGCAGGTCGCGTCTCGGGCACCTCCACCGAACAGGCCAGCTTCTCGCCGTCCACCGCGTGGCCGAGCTGGAACGTCTCGTCGTGGTCGATGATCATCCGCTCGACGCGGTGTCCGTCGAAGAAGGTGCCGTTGAGGCTGCTCGCGTCCTCGATTTCCCAACCGCCCGATCCCCGTTCCAGGACGGCGTGCAGAGAAGACACTCGCGGATCGCTCACAACGATATCGGCTCCGGGATCGCGGCCGACGTTATATGCGCCTCCGGCGCGTAGTCGATAGACGCGTTCTCTCGTCTGCACCACAAGAACCGCTGACTCGGCGAATTCGGTGGAAGACTGCTTATCCGCCATAGGTGGAGTATACGACCGCGCGGCGAGCCCGTCGCGGAAAATCTCGTGCTTTCAGGAACAACCTCGCTGGTACGGAGGTTGCCATTGCGCCCTGTGACGTGCTGGTCCGCGCCTTCTCGTCGATACGGCGACTGCGCCGAACATGATTCAGTGCCCTTCCGGGGACTTTCACATCTTGTAATCGGTTGCCATTTATGTTCGTGTACCCGTCTCGGCCTGCGGGATGGTGTCGGACGCTTCGACAAAATACATTTGTAGGTAACCGAATCGGTTCGCGAATGCGCAAATTCCCACCCCGAAATATCGGTATTACGGCTGACCCGGGACATCCGGCGAGCCGACGCCAGGTCACTGTGGCAACCTGTCCGGACGCGGCGCCGGCGAACTATCGTCGACATACTCGGGACGCAAGCCGCTGATGAGGAGGTGACGATGCGGTACGACGAATACCGGGCTCACGACGCGATCGGGCTCGCCGAGCTGATCGCTCGTGGGGAGGTGCGCGCGGCCGAATTGCTCGAGTTGGCGTTGGAACGTTGTGCGCAGGTCGATCCGGCGATCAACGCGGTGAGTCTGCTCATGCAGGAGAACGGTCGGCGACTGGCCGGGCGGGGAGATCTCACGGGGCCGTTCGCCGGGGTGCCGTTCCTCATCAAGGACCTGGCACAGGATTACGCCGGATATCCGACCTCGGCGGGCACCGGGCCGCTGCGGTCGGTGCCCGCGACCGAGCACAGTCTCGCGGTGCGTCGCTGGCTGGACGCCGGGCTGGTGATCTTCGGCAAGACCACGACCCCGGAATTCGGCACCAAGGGCGTCACCGAGACCAGGACCTTCGGTGTGACCCGCAATCCGTGGAATACCGAACGCACGCCGGGTGGATCCTCGGGTGGGGCGGCCGCGGCGGTCGCCGCGGGCATCGTGCCGGTGGCGGGTGCGAGCGACGGCGGCGGTTCCATTCGCATTCCCGCCGCCTGCACCGGACTGTTCGGGCTCAAACCCGGGCGCGGACTGATTCCCAGCGGTCCGGGGCTGGGGGATCCGCTGTTCGGGGCGGTCAGCCAGGGCGTGCTCACGCGCAGCGTGCGAGACAGCGCGGCCATGCTCGACATACTCGGCGCACCCGATCCCGGTGCGCCCTATCTGGTTCAGCGGTCCGAACGCCCGTATCTCGACGCGGTGCAGGATCCCGTGCGTCGTCTGCGGATCGGATTCACGCATACGGCTCCGCAGGGCACGCCGGTCGATCCCGAAGCGGTCGCCGCGGTCGAGGATGCGGCCACCCTGCTGGAATCGCTGGGACACACCGTGGAACCGGCCGCTCCGAGTATCGACGGGCGGCGTCTGGGGATGGACTTCATGACCGTCTGGACCGCCTGGTGCGCCGCGGAACTCGCCGAAGCCTGTCGCGAAACGGGCGCGTCCGCCGCCGATTTCGATATCGACACCCAGGTGCTCGCGGCGGCCGGTCGTGCGGTGTCGTCCACGGAACTGCTGCTCGCGCAAGCCCGTTGGACCGAATACACCCGGGCCCTGGCCGATTTCCACGAGACCTACGACCTGTTGCTGACGCCGTCCCTGGCCGAACCACCGCTGCGCATCGGCCAGAACCGCACCCCCGCGATCGCCGATGCCGTGCTGCCCCCGCTGCTGCGCCTGGGTGTGGGAAAGATATTGTCCCGCACCGTAGTCTACCGGGACCTGGTCACCGCCAACCTGGCAGCGGTCCCGTTCACCCAGCTGGCGAACATCACCGGCCGTCCCGCCATGAGCGTGCCGACGCACTGGACCGCGGACGGTCTGCCGCTGGGCACGCAGTTCGTGGGCGGCTTCGACAGCGAGTATCTGCTCCTGCAACTCGCCGCCGAAATCGAAACGGCCCGACCGTGGTTCGACCGCCACCCACCCGAATCCGAACTCCTCGGAGCGGGTGCTTCCGCGGAGCGGACACCGCGGTGAGTGTCGGACGCGCGGGTGCGGACTACTCGCGCCAGCCGCTGAGTTCGACGCCCTTGGCGGTGTCGACCCGGAACCCGAGTGAAATCTCCGCTGTCGCTTCGGGTTCCAGGGGGAGTCGCCAGGTCAGCCCGCCCAGGTCGGTGCGGTGGTGTGGATCGGGGCGGCAGGTGACGTCGCGGACCACGATGGCCTCGTCGCGTGAGACCGGGATACGGTCCAGGACGGTGACGGTGGTGGCGCGGCGGCCGTAGTTGCCGACGGTGATGCGGTAGCGGACCTCACGCCGGGTCGCACTGCCGATGACGCCCTTTCCGGCGGTGCGGCGCACCAGTTCGCGTTCGGCCCGGATCCGTTCGTCCACACCGAGATTCAGCTCGATCTCCTCGCCGGGCGCCCAGATCTCCAGGGTCGTCGTGCCGACGAACTCCGAGTCGTGGAACACCGAGGCGCGGCCCGGCCGCAGCGTGTGCTCGGAGGTGTTGACCGTGGTGGCCCGCAGATACACTTCCTGACTCTGCGCGGGTGCGGTGATGTGATCGAGGGTGGCATCCAGATCCAGGACGGCCACCGTGGTGCGGTGTGCGGTCGCATCGCTCGGGACGGCGATCCGCTGGGGCGGACGGTAGGTGGTCGCCGCGGCTCCGTGTTCGATTGCGGGGGCTGCCGGTTCGGCCATCGCAGCATGCAATACCTTTGCGCTCGGCATCATTCCGGGTTCTGGCGGTCCACCGGCCGGAGCGCCGTAGGCCACCGGTTCGGGCGGTCGCAGGCGATCCAGGAACCACGGCTCCGGCTCGGGCAGTCGCGCCGAGATCGCCGGGCGGGCGGTGGACAGAGCCAGTTCGCACGGGGGCCAGTCCTCGCCGGTGTTCTGGGCGATCTCCGCGTACCAGCCGAGGGTGAGTCCTTCACCGCGCAACCGGATGTCGTAGGTCGAGACCCAGCGCGCGTCGTCGACGACGTAGGACAGTTCGAGTTCGAGTTCCCCGGCCTCGTGCACGTCGAGGGAGACCGCCACCTGCTGACGATCCGGAGTGCGCTGCCGGTGATGTTCGGCGAGATCGCGTTCCACCGCGCGCAACTCCTCCTCCCGACGCTCGTGCTGCCCGTGCAGCTCCCGCTGCCGCGCGAGCGTCGCGCCGAGCTGCTGGGCGAGCGAATCACTCAGCCCCGCAACCCGATCCGGTTCGATGTCACCCGATGCGAGCGCCTTGGCGAACGCGTTGCCGGAGCGGCGCCCGAGGTTGGTGAGCAATTCCATCCGGCTGTCCTCGACGGTGCGGGCGTCGGCCAGTTCCGCGAGTCCGGACCGGATCTGTTCGGCGCGTTGCTCGAGCTCCTGGACGACCGCGTCGGGCGAGCGGGGATTGCGCTGCATCGCCACATCGACCCCGAGGACCGAGGCCGCCCCGCGCCCGCTCACCCGCACCGAGTCCCGGACCAGCCCCAATGGCAGCCCGCCGACCTCCACCGACTGCTCCCCGGCCTCCACGATGACGGTCGTGCGCCGGGTGATTCGCGCCTGTCCGGGATAGACGGTCACGGCCACGATCGGGGCGTCCACCATGCTCATTCCGCGAGGCTACCGTGCTCGGTGCGTCGTGGGGGTGATGGCGAGGAACAGGTTGGCGATCAACGCATCGGCGAAATCCGTGGTCAGAGGTTCGGCGGGGAGGAGGAGGCGGTGGTAGCAGGCGCCCCAGAGCTGGTCGACGACGACCTCGAGATGGACGCCCTCGCGGATCTGGCCCGCCTCGCGGGCGCGGGTGAGACGTTCGACAGCGAGGTCGCGGCGGGGACGGGTGTACTGCTCGGACAGGGCCGTCGCCAGGCCCGGATCACTCTGTGCGGCACCGATGATCTCGGCGACGACCGAGCCGTTGCGATGCAGCAGGTCGACGAACGCGTGCAGTTGGGTGGTCAGGTCGCGGCGGATGTCGCCGGTGTCGGGGAAGGCGAGCGTGTCCTGGACGGCCTCGAAATATGCCTCGAACGCCAGCGCGCCCGGTGAGGGCCACCACTTGTAGAGGGTGACCTTGCTGGCGCCCGCGCGGGCGGCGACCTTCTCGAAGGTGACACTCCGAATGCCTTGGGAGAACAGCAGATCCGCTGCGGCGGCCAGGGTCGCGCGGCGCACCTCCGGTGCCGGGCGGCGACCGCGTCCAGGGGTGAGGCGCGGTGGGGTCTGTCGTGTCATGGGTGCTCCGAATGCCTTCTCGTTCGTCTGCTCCGGCGGGTCGTATCCGACGACACAACTAAGTATATGGACAACTCGTTCATTTGGCATTAGTGTACGAGACGTACACATGCTCGAGGAGAAGGTCATGACCATAGGGCAGGCAACGGAACGAGTCGCCATCGTGACCGGAGGTTCGGGCGGCATCGGCGGTGCGGTGGCGCGCCGCCTGGCCGCCGACGGGATGACGGTCGTCGTGCACTACGCCGGGAGCGCCGCGCGTGCACAGGAGGTCGTCGAATCCATCACCGCGACAGGCGGCATCGCGATCGCCCTGCGCGGTGACGTCGCCGATGCCGCCGAGATGGAGCAGCTGTTCGATACCGTGCAGGAGCGGTTCGGCGGCGTCGACGTGGTGGTCAACACCGCCGGAATCATGCTGCTCGCACCGGTGGCCGAGATGGATCTGGACGCGTTCGACCGCATGCAGCGGGTCAACGTGCGGGGCACCTTCGTGGTCTCCCAGCAGGCGGCGCGCAGGCTGCGGCCCGGTGGTGCGCTGATCAATTTCTCCACCTCGATCACCCGGCTGCAGGCGCCGGCCTACGCCGCGTACGCGGCGACGAAGGGTGCGGTGGAAGCGATGACGCTGATCCTGGCGCGGGAGATGCGCGGACGAGACGTCACGGTGAACGCGGTGGCTCCGGGGCCGACCGCGACCCCGCTGTTCCTGGACGGCAAGAGTGCCGAGCAGGTCGATCGGCTCGCCGCGGCGCCGCCGCTGGAGCGCCTGGGCACACCCGAGGACATCGCCGAATCCGTGGCCTTCCTCGCCGGTCCCGGCCGCTGGGTGAACGGTCAGGTCGTCTTCACCAACGGCGGCATCGGCTGAGTGTCACCGCTTTCGGGTATTCCGCGCACTCAGACGTCGAAGAAGACCGTCTCTCCCGGCCCCTGTAGGCGGATGTCGAAGCGATAGCCGTCGGGGGATGTGGTGGCGCACAGGGTGCAGCGGCGGTCCTGCGGGACGGTCGCCAGGATGGGGTCCGTGGCGTTGGTTGCGGCGTGGTCGGGGAAATAGATCCTGGTGACGACGCGGTGCAGCATGCCCCGGGCGAAGACCGACACGTCGATGTGCGGGGCCTGCGTGCGGCCCTCGCGGGTGGGGACGGGGCCGGGCAGGACGGTGTGCACGGCATATTCGCCGAGGCGGGTGTCGCTGCGCCCCAGGCCGCGCCAGCCCGGGTGACGTCCGCGCGGGTCGTCGGGGTGGTCGAAACGTCCGTCGGGGGCGGCCTGCCAGGTTTCCACGAGGGCGTCGGGAATCGGATCACCGGCGCCGTCGAGGATTTCGCCGCGGATCCAGAACGCTCCGGGCGTGCCGTCGGGCACGACCATGCGCCCGGCGCGGCCCCAGTCCAGGCCGATGGTCAGGAACGGACCGACGGTCTGCGACGGCGTGCCGGGCAGTTCGACGGTGTCGTTCAGGGTGGAGTCGGTGCGCTCAGTCATGGGGCTCCTCGAACGGGGGTCTGCTCGCGCCCGCGCAGCACGATGTCGAATTCGAAGGCCAGCGCCCAGTTCGGCCGCGTGCGTTCCAGGCTGAAGCGTGAAATCAGCCGGGGCCGTGCGGATTCCGGGGTCGCATTGAAGATGGGGTCCTGGGCGAACAGCGGATCGCCGGGAAAGTACATCTGGGTGACCAGACGCTGGGTGAACGCGCGGCCGAAGACCGAGAAGTGGATGTGCGCGGGCCGCCAGGCGTTGTGGTGATTACCCCAGGGGTACGCGCCGGGCTGGATGGTGACGAATTCGTAGCGGCCGTGTTTATCGGTCAGGGTGCGGCCGACGCCGTCGAAATTCGGGTCCAGCGGCGCGTCCCAGCGATCCCCGATGTGCCGGTAGCGGCCCGCGGCGTTGGCCTGCCAGATCTCGATCAGCGAATCCGGAATCGCCCGGCCGTTCCCGTCGAGCAGCCGCCCGAACACGATGATCTTCTGCCCGATCGGATCTCCGCGATGCCGGAAGGTCAGATCGTGCTCCCCGGGTTGCACCGCATCGTGGCCCAGGACCGGACCGGTGATCTCGGTCAGCGTGTGCGGCAACAGGATCAGCGGTTCCCGGGGGTGCCGCCGCGCGGTCGACCGGTAATCGGGGGAGTCGAGCGGGGGATGGGTGCCGGGCGGATCGGCCCGGTATCCGGCGACGTCGATACTCATGACAGTCCTTCGATCGGAATTCCGGCGTAGTTGTCGGCGAGTTCGGTTGCCGCGGAATCGGATTGCACGACGCGCTGCAATTGCGCGAGTTGCAGACGGGCGTCGAAGTCGTCGCCGTGCCGGTGCAGCATCGTGGTCATCCACCAGGAGAAGTGGGTGCAGCGCCACACCCGCCGCAGGGCGATATCGGAGTAGGCGTCGGCGAGCCGGGTGTCGCCGTCGGCGAGCCAGGTGACGATTGCGCGGGCGAGCAGGGCCACATCGGCGATCGCGAGATTGAGTCCCTTCGCACCGGTCGGCGGGACGGTGTGCGCCGCGTCACCGGCCAGGAACAGCCGGCCGTGCCGCATCGGCGAGGTCACCATGCTGCGCATCGGCAGTACGCTGCGGTCGGTGATCGCACCGGTGGTGAGCGTCCAGCCGTCCAGGGCGAAGCGGGTGGCCAGTGCGTCCCAGATCCGGTCGTCGCTCCAGGCGGTGAGATCCTCGTCGGGCTCGACCTGAAGGTAGAAGCGGCTCACGGCGTCCGAGCGCATGCTGTGCAGTGCGAAACCGTCCGGATGCCAGGCGTAGATCAGCTCGTCGGTCGAGGGGGCGACGTCGGCGAGGATGCCGAGCCAGGCGAACGGGTAGGTGCGCTCCCAGGTGCGGCGATGCCGTTCCGGGACGAAATGTCTACTGGGACCGTGTGATCCGTCGCAGCCCGCGACGATCGCGGCCTCGATCCGCTGGGCGCGGCCGTCCGCATCGGTGAACGTCACCGCGGGCGAATCGGAGTCCACATCGTGCAATTCGACATCGGTCGCCTCGTAGAACGACAGCTGTCCCGCACGCTCGCGCGTGGCCATCAGATCCTTGGTCACCTCGGTCTGCCCGTACACCCACACCGATTTCCCGGCCAGGTCGACGAAATCCAGATGATGCCGCTCACCCGGCCACTGCAAGTGGATCCCGCGATGTTCGAAACCGGCGCGCTCGATCCGGTCCCCGACACCGGCCTCCCGCAGCAACTGCACGCTCCCGGATTCCAGAATGCCCGCGCGGATACGGGATTTCACGTACTCGGCGCTGCGCTGCTCCACGAGCACGGAGTCGATTCCGGCCGCGTCGAGCAGTTGCGCCAGCAACAGTCCGGCCGGTCCCGCGCCGATGATCGCTACGCGAGTGCGCATGGATTGTCCTCTCACTCGGACGGCACGGTTCACCCCGGGAACTGTGCGTGTTCGGTGGCCACGGTGACCCATCGGGTGTTGGAGAAGGCTTCGATGCCCCAGCGTCCGCCGAAACGGCCGTAGCCGGAGGCCTTGAATCCGCCGAAGGGAGCCTGGGGTTCGTCCATGATGGTCTGGTCGTTGATGTGCACGATGCCGGTCTTCAGACGTGTGGCCACGCGCAGGCCGTGGGTGGCGTTCTCGGTGATCACGCCCGCGGACAGACCGTTCTCGGTGTCGTTGGCCTTGGCGACGGCCTCGTCGTCGGTGGTGAAGGTATCGATCACGCAGACCGGGCCGAAGGATTCGGTGTAGTGCAGTCGCGCGTGCGCGGGCACGTCGCTCAGCAGTGTCGCCGGATAGTGCGCTCCGGTCGGATCTCCGCCTCCGGCAAGGAGTTTCGCGCCATCGGCGACCGCGTCGGCGACGAGTCCGGCCACCCGGGACGCGGCTGCGGCGCTCATCAGGGGGCCGAGCGCGACCGCAGGGTCGGTCGGATCGCCCGCCGGAAGTGCGGTGAGTGCGGCGGCGAGCTTGGCGCCGAACTCCTCGGCGAGGGATTCGTGCACCAGCAGGCGATCGGCGGACATGCAGATCTGTCCGGAGTTGAGGCATATGGAGAACGCGGCCGCGGCCACGGCGTAGTCCACATCGGCGTCCGCAAGCACGATCAGCGAATTCTTGCCGCCGAGTTCGAGCACCGCGGGCTTGAGGTGTTGTGCGGCAAGGGTTCCGATGATCCGGCCGACGGCGGTGGAGCCGGTGAAGTTCACCGCGCGCACGCGGTCGTCGGCGATCAGCGTCTCGGCGATCACGGGAGCGTCGGCGGGGTCGTTGGTGATCACGTCGAGCACGCCGTCGGGCAGTCCGGCCTCGCGCAGGATGTCGGCCAGGAACAGTCCGCTGGACATCGGCGCGGCCTCACTGGGCTTGAGCACCAGGGTATTTCCGGCCGCCAGCGGTGCGGCCAGGGCGCGCACACCCAGGATGATCGGGGCGTTCCAGGGTGCGAAGGCCGCGACCACGCCGACCGGCTGACGCACCGCCATGCCCAGGACGCCGGGTTGCTGAGCGGTGAGCACCTCACCGCGCGGTGCGGTGATCGCGGCGGCGGCCTCGCGCAGGGTGTTCGCGGCCAGCCACACGTTGAACCCGGCCCATCCGGCCGTAGCGCCCACCTCGCCCGCCATGATCCGGGTGGCCTGCTCGGCCTGCGCCTCGAGCAGATCGGCGGCGCGCAGGAATATCGCGCGTCGTTCGAAGGGGCTCAGCGCGGCCCAGTCCGGGAATGCGTTGTCGGCTGCGGTGATCGCGGCGGTCACGTCCGCGGGATCGGCCGCGGCGACGGTGGCGTGCACGGCCCCGGTGTGCGGGGTCGTGACGGAGACGGTCCGGCCGCCTCGCGCGGGCAGGTCCGCGCCGCCGATGATCAGGTCACGGGCGAAGGTCATGATGTCTCGATTCGGTACTGCGCGGTCGCCGAGACCGGCTGTGGGCACACCGCACTGGTTCGGCGTCGTTATCGGTGACAGCCTGACGATGATGTGTCCCGCGCCACTACCGCATTTCCATTCAGTGGATGAGATTCAATGGTCCGCGCCGAGTGCCCGGGAGATGCCGCGGGCGGTGGCCTGCACAGCGGGTGCGATGCTGCGGGCGGCGTCGTCGTTGGGGACGATGGCCGTGAGCGCGGCGACGACGAGTCCGCGGACCGTGCGCACGGGCGCGGCGATGGATGTGGTCGTCTCGTCGAGATGTCCCGGGCAGAAGGCGATTCCGGTTCGACGGACCTCGCCGAGCAAGGCGCGCAACGCCTTCGGGTCGGTGACGGTGTGCGGGGTGTATCGGGTGAGCGGTCGGGTGAGGATCGAATCCTGGAGTTCGAGTGGGCCGTTGGCCAGCAGCACCAACCCCGGAGCCGAGGCGTGCAGCGGCAGTCGTCCGGCGTATCGGCTCAGATTGCGCACCGATCCGGGGGCGGACAGGCGTTCGATGTAGAGCACCTCGCTGTCCTGCAGAACGGCCAGTTGCACGTGATTGCCGATCACCGCGTGCAGATCCTGCATGAACGGCATCGCCATCTCGCGCAGGCCCAGGGTGGGCGAGGCGCGCGAGACCAGTTCCCAGATCCGCACGCCGATCCGGATCCGGCGATCGGCGTCCCGGCGCAGCCAGCCGTAGCCGATCAGCTCGTTGACCAGGCGTGAGGTGGTCGCCACCGGCAGGCCGGTGCGACGGGCCAGTTCGGAAACCCCGATGGCGGGCATATCGGCGTCGAACGCCTCGAAGATCCGCACCGCCCGGGACAGTACGGATTCGCCGCTGGGTGATCTGGCCATCAGCCGCCCGCGCCCCGGCCGATCGGCTCCTGCGCCATACGGCCACCCTAGCCGCCGGGGCCCGATGCGAAGATGACGTTCGTGACCGCAGCCGACGACGATCCCGAAGCGGCCGCCCCGCCCTCGACGCTGTACCTGATCAAACAGCTGGAGTTGGCGGTGCGCGCGGTGATGGACGACGCCCTGCGCCCGCTGGGGTTGACCACGTTGCAGTACACGGCGTTGACCGTGCTCGAGCGACGTGGCGGGCTGTCCTCGGCGCAACTGGCGCGCCGAGCGTTCCTGCGGCCCCAGACCATGCACGTCATGGTGCGCACGCTGGAGGAGCGCGGGCTGATCAGCCGGGACCGAAATCCGGGCAACCGCAGGGTGCTGGTGGCCGCGCTGACCGACCGCGGACGTGAGCTGCTGAATCGGGTCGCGCCGCATATCGAGCAGATCGAATCCGGTCTGCTCGCGGATATGAGCGCGCGGCGCGGGGCGGAATTCCGTGCCGCGTTGCGACAGGGCGTGGCCTCGCTGACCGCCGAGGCCGCCGCGCGCGGCGTCTCTGCGACGACACCCGCCGACGAGTAGTCCGGGAACTGTTGACGGCGAACGGATCCGGCGGCACCATAGGAGTCGAATCATCAGCAATACTGATAATGGAGCGCCGATGACGACAGCGACCGAGCCCTGGGGCGAGACCGTGAGTGTGGAGTTCGAGGAGGGCATCGCCTGGGTCACGCTGAACCGTCCGGACAAGCGCAATGCGATGAATCCGGCCCTCAACACCGAGATGTGCCGGGTGCTGGACCATCTGGAGGCCGATCCGCGCTGCCGGGTGCTGGTGCTCACCGGCGCCGGCGAATCCTTCTCCGCCGGAATGGATCTGAAGGAGTACTTCCGCGACGTCGAGGCGACCGGGGATCTGGCGCTGCAGTATCGGGTGCGCCGGGAGAGCAACGAATGGCAGTGGAAGCGCCTGGCCTACTTCGCCAAGCCGACCATCGCGATGGTGAACGGCTGGTGCTTCGGCGGGGCCTTCACTCCGCTGGTGGCCTGTGATCTCGCGATCGCCGACGAGACCGCGAAATTCGGTCTGTCCGAGGTGAACTGGGGCATTCCGCCGGGCAGCGTGGTCACCAAGGCACTGGCCGCCACGGTGCCGCAGCGCGACGCGCTCTACTTCATCATGACCGGCGAGACCTTCGACGGTGCGCGGGCCGCGCAGATGCGGCTGGTCAACGAGGCGGTTCCGGCCGATCGTCTGCGCGAACGGACCAGGGAACTGGCCGCCCGGCTCGCCGGGCTCAATCCCGTTGTGCTGCATGCGGCGAAGGTCGGCTACCGGTTCGCCGCGGAGATGAGCTGGTCGCAGGCGGAGGATTATCTGTACGCCAAACTGGATCAGACCCGGGCCCTGGATGCGGACCACGGCCGGGAGAAGGGCCTGTCCCAGTTCCTGGACGACAAGAGCTACCGACCCGGGCTCGGCGCGTTCGATTCCGCCAAACAGTAACGGCCACAGCCGAAACGGCATCGACCGAGACAGGATGGATCGTGCGGAATCGGGGACTCGGCTCGTGGCCCGCCCGGCGGGCCCGGATGACGCCGGATGCGGTGGCGGTGATCGGCGCGGGCCGGTCGATCACCTTCGCGCAGTTGTACCGCCGGGTGGCGCGGGTCTGCGGTGAACTGCGGGCCGCGGGGGTGCGCGCCGGTGACCGGATCGTCTATCTGGGCCCGAATCATCCGGCCTATCTGGAACTGCTGTTCGCCGCCGGGGCGTTGGGCGCGGTCTTCGTCCCGGTGAACTTCCGCAGTGCCGCAACGGAAATCGATTACATCCTCGGCGATTGCGGTGCGCGGGTGCTGTGTCACACCGAGCCGTACCGGGACGTCGTGGGGGAGTTGACCGTCGAGGTCCGGACGATCTGTGTAGCTGCCGACGAGGTGCTCGAGGACGATGCGCTCGTTCCCGACGAGCCGATCGACCTCGAGGATCCCTGCATCATCATGTACACCTCGGGCACCACCGGGCGGCCCAAGGGTGCGGTGCTCACGCACGGCAACCTGACCTGGAACTGCCTCAATGTCCTGGTCGAATCGGATATCGCCGCGGACGAGGTGGCGTTGGTGTCCGCGCCGCTGTTCCATGCCGCCGCACTGGGCATGCTGTGCCTGCCCGTGCTGCTCAAGGGCGGCTGCGTCGTGCTGCTGGAGAAGTTCGATCCCGCAGTGGTTTTCGATGCCCTCGAACGTCATCGGGTGACGCGGATGTTCGGCGTGCCCGCCATGTACGACGCGCTGGCCGCGCTCGATCGTTGGGACACCGCGGATCTGTCCAGTATCCGGGTACTGCTGTGCGGCGGAGCGCCGGTGCCGCACAACACCATTCGGCGCTATCTGACGCGCGGGCTGACCTTCGTGCAGGGATACGGGATGACCGAGGCGTCACCGGGCGCGCTACTGCTGGACCCCGCACATGCGCAGACCAAGGCCGGATCCGCCGGTGTGCCTTCGTTCTTCAGTGACGTGCGGGTGGTCGACGAGCGGGGCGAGCCGGTCGCGGACGGGGAACGCGGCGAGGTGATCGTCAGCGGACCCAATGTGATGTCCGGCTACTGGAATCGCCCCGCCGAGACCGCGGAAGTGTTGCGGGAGGGCTGGTTCCACTCCGGCGACGTCGCCACCGTCGACGCGGACGGCTACGTGTACATCGTGGACCGGATGAAGGACGTCATCATCTCCGGCGGGGAGAACATCTATCCCGCCGAGGTGGAGAACGTGCTGACCGCGCATCCGGCCGTGGCGTCCTGCGCGGTGATCGGCGTCCCGGACGAGCGCTGGGGCGAGATCGGCCGTGCCGTCGTCGTTCTCGCGGATGGACAGGAGGTGGATCCGCAGACGCTGCTCACCTTCGCCCGCGAGCGGCTCGCCGGATACAAAGTGCCCCGATCCGTCCACTTCGTCGGCGAACTGCCCAGAGGTGGATCGGGCAAGGTGCTGAAGTCGGTGGTGCGCGACCTTTACGGGTGATCGCTCACGAACCGGCTCGACGTGGTCCGGCTGGGTCGGCGGTTCGACCGAACTGCCCGGCTCGCTTGGGAATCGGGTGCGATCGACCGACCGGCCCGGATGCGAGTGAGCCCGTGGCGGCCGCCGATCCGGATGTCTGGCGGCCGCCGCGCTGATTCAGCTCTGCGGGACGAGCGATTCCGAGCGCTGAACGGTCCCGGTGATCCCGGACGCATCCTGTCCGGCCAGCAGAACCGCCGCGCGGGCGATCGTCTCCGGAGGTTCGATCATGCTCTCCGGGATCTCCCGGCCACCGCCCGCGGCCTGCCAGCCCTCGGTCAGCACGACCCGGGACGGGCTCAGGCAGTTCACCGCGATGTTGTCGCCGCGAAGATCCGAAGCCAGGCCCAGGTAGAGGCGTTCGGCCGCGGCCTTGGACACCCAGTAGGCGTTCGCGCCGCGATCGATCATGTCCACGCCGGTGGTGGTGATCGCCATGAGCGAGCCTCCCCCGCGCGCCTTCAGATGCGGGATGACGGCCTTGGTCACCAGGAATACGCCGGTCACGTTGACGTCCAGGCAGCGCTGCCAGCGCTGCAACGGCGTCGTCTCGATCGGCCCCATCCACAGCACACCGGCGTTGGCGACCAGGACGTCGATACCGCCGAACGCGGAAACCGTTGTGGCGACGGCCTGTTCGACCGACTCCTCGTTCGACACGTCGCACGGGACCGGCAACGCTCGCCCACCCGCGGCCTCGATCCGCTCGGTGACCGCGCCGATCGTGCCGGGCAGCCGTCCCTCGGTCTCCGAGCGTGCGGCGACGGCCACCGATGCCCCGGCGGCCGCGAGTCCCTCGGCGATGGCCGCCCCGATGCCTCGGCTCGCACCCGCGACGAAGGCCACCTTGCCCGCGAGCGGCGCACCCGGACCACGGTCGTCGCCGGGGCCGCGGGTGCCGGATTCGGTGACGCTCACTTCGGCGGGAAGCGCAGCGCGCCGTCGAGCCGGATGGTCTCCCCGTTGAGGTAGTCGTTCTCGATGATCGACTGTGCCAGCTGGGCGTATTCGGTGGAGCGGCCCATCCGCTTGGGGAAGGGCACCTGCGGGCCCCAGTACTGCTCGAGCTTGTCGGCGGACTTGCCGTAGGCGGGTGTGTTGACGGTGCCGGGGGCGATGGTCACGACCCGGATGCCCAGCGGCGACAGATCGCGCGCGGCGACCAGCGTCATACCCAGTACGCCACCCTTGGCCGCGGAGTACGGCAGCTGTCCGATCTGGCCTTCGTAGCCGGCGATCGAGGCAGTGTTGACGATCACGCCGCGGCCACCCTCCTCGAGCGGTTCGGTCCGGGCGATCGCCGCGGCGGACAGTCGCAGCACGTTGAACACCGCGGTCAGATAGAACTCGATGGTCGTGCGGAACCCGTCCAGGCCCAGCGGGGACCCGTCCTTGCCGACGAGCCGTCCGCCGCTGGCCGGGCCGCCGTGAGTGTCGACCGAAATGCGAAGGGGCCCCAGCGATTCGGCCTCGGCGATGGCCGCCAGCACGGAATCCTCGTCGGTGGCGTCGGTGTGCACGTAACGGATGCCGAGCTCGGTGGCCAGCTCCTTGCCCTTGTCGTCGGCGACGTCGGCGACGACCACCTTCGCCCCCGCCGCGTGTAACCGCCGGACGGTCGCCTCGCCGAGGCCACCGGTGCCGCCGACCACGATCGCTGAGCTTCCACTGATCTGCATGTCGTTACCCTCTCTTGAAATCACTACTCTCTGACTAAGAGAATAATGTTCTCATGAACATCAGCATGATCCTAGACATGGCCGTCTCCGCGGAGACCGAAGCCACAGAACCCGGGCCCCGACCGGTGATCACGGTCGGGGACCGCTCGATGAGCGCGCAGGAACTGCGCGCGTATGCCCGGCGGCTGACCGACCGGGTCCGGGACCGCCCCGCGGTGCTGTACCTGGGCTCGAGTCATCTGGCCTATCCGGTCGCCCTGTTCGGCGCGGCCCTGGCCGGGGTGCCGTTCGTCCCGCTCAACTACCGGCTCGGCGAACAGCAGCTCTCGGCCCTGCTGGACAAACATCCGGGTGCGCTGGTCCTGCGCCAGGAGGATCTGGACGCACTGGTCGAGGGCGAACTCCCCGCGGAGCAGGACGAGCTCGACGCGCCGTGGGACGAGAACGCCGTCGCCGCGATCATCTACACCAGCGGCACCACCTCCGAACCCAAGGCCGCGCTGCTGCGTCATCGGCACCTGATGGCGTATCTGTTCAACACCATGGAGTTCGGCGGCTCCGAACCCGGGCACGCCTCCCTGGTGTCGGTCCCGCCGTACCACATCGCGGGCCTGACGAATCTGCTGTCCAACCTGTACTCCGGCCGCCGGGTGGTGTACCTGCCGGCCTTCGACGCCGAACGCTGGCTCGCCACGGTCCGCGAGGAGAAGATCACGCACGCGATGCTGGTGCCCACCATGCTCGCGCGCATCGTCGGCGCGGTCGACGGAGAGGATGCGGCCACGCCCGGACTGGCCAGCCTGGCCTACGGCGGTTCGCGCACCCCGCGTCCCGTGCTCGAACGCGCCCTGAAGGTGTTCCCCGACACCGGATTCGTCAACGCCTACGGACTCACCGAAACCGCCTCCTCGGTGGCGGTCCTGGGCCCGGAGGATCACCGCGAGGCGTTCGCGTCGCAGGATCCGGCCGTGCGGGACCGGCTCGGCTCGGTGGGGCGCGCACTGCCCGGTATCGAGATCGAGATCCGCAGTGAGACAGGTGATCCCGTTCCCGCGGGCGAATCGGGTCTGGTCTTCGTGCGGGGCGAGCAGATCTCGGGGGAGTACGGCGGACGCAGCGCGCTGGACGCCGAGGGCTGGTTCCCGACCCGTGATCTGGGCCGCCTGGACGCCGAGGGCTACCTGTTCATCGAGGGTCGCGCCGACGACACCATCATCCGCGGCGGGGAGAACATCGCACCCGCCGAGATCGAGGACGTGCTGCTGGATCATCCGGGCATCCGCGAGGCCGCGGTGATCGGCGTGCCCGATCCGGAATGGGGTCAGCGCCTGGTGGCCGTGCTGGTGGGCCAGGGCGATCCCGAGGAGATCAAGGGATGGGTGCGCTCGCGGCTGCGCTCGTCCAAGACCCCGGACACCATCGTGTTCCGGGCCGAGCTGCCCAAGACAGAAACCGGAAAACTGGTGCGCCGCACCCTGGTCGCCGAATTGGAGAACACTCATGCCTGAAGCCGTCATCGTGTCCGCGCTGCGCGCCCCGATCGGGACCGCCCGCAAAGGCACCCTGCGCGACACCAACGCCTTCGACCTCGCCCATCACGTGGTGTCCGCGGTCGCCGGGGAGGTCGAGGCGGACCGCGTCGAGGACGTGATCCTCGGCGAGGGCCGCTACGGCGGCGGTGTGATCGCCCGGCACGCGGCGATCACCGCCGGGCTGACCCCGGCCTCGGGTATGGCGCTGAACCGGCACTGCGCGGCCGGGATGTCCGCGGTGCAGACCGCCGCGGCCGGTATCCGGGCCGGAATGAACGATCTGGTCATCGCCGGTGGGGTGAACTCGGAATCCACTGCGCCGCAGGCCAAGTGGAAGGTCGGCGAAAACGAGTGGAACGAGCGGTGGGTTTCGCCGTCGCATCCCGAACGTCCGGACGCGCCGACCCTGGACATGTCGATCACGGTCGGCTGGAACACCGCGGTCAAGGCGGGACTGACCCGCGCGGATATGGACGAATGGGCGTTGCGGTCGCATCGCAATGCGATCGCGGCGATCGACGAGGGCCGGTTCAAGGAGGAGATCGTCCCGATTCAGACCCCGCACGGCCTGTTCGAGGTCGATGAGCACCCGCGCCGGGAAACCAGCCTCGAGAAGCTGGGCGGGCTGAAGGTGTTGCACCCGGAGATCGAGGGTTTCAGCATTACCGCCGGTAATGCGTCGGGCTCCAACGACGGTGCCGCGGCCCTCGCGGTGGCCAGCGACAGCCTCGGGCTGCCGGTGCTGGGCTACATCCGGTCCTGGGCGTCGGTCGGCGTCGATCCGGCCGTGACGGGTCTGGCTCCGATCGAGGCGATCACCAAAGCCGTTGCCAAGGCGCGGATTTCGCTGTCGGAGGTGAAGCTGTTCGAGATCAACGAGGCGTTCGCCTCGGTGCCGGTCGCGGCGATCCGGGCGCTGGATCTGGATCCGGACGCGGTGAACTTCAGCGGCAGCGGCTGCTCGCTGGGGCATCCTGTGGCGGCCTCGGGCGCTCGGATGATCGTCACGCTGGTGCACGAACTGCGCCGTCGCGGAGGAGGATTCGGTATCGCCGCGATGTGCGCGGGTGGCGGTATGGGTTCGGCGACGGTGATCGAGGTACCCGCGCCGTGAGGCAGCGGTAGTACATGCAGACCGTCGCCGAACTCATCGATGCGGCCCGCACGGGATCGTTGCGGGCCGCGGGGAGGCTGCTGAGTCTGGTCGAAAGTGACCGGCGGGCAGAGGTTCTCGCGCAGTTGGGGGAGTGCGCGCCGGTGCGGGTGGTCGGGGTGACCGGGCCGCCCGGCGCGGGCAAATCGACCACGATCGCCGCGCTGGTCGCGGCCTATCGCGAGCGCGGTCTGCGGGTGGCGGTGCTCGCGGTGGATCCGTCCTCCCCGTACAGCGGGGGTGCGCTACTGGGGGATCGGATCCGCATGGCGCAGCACATCGATGATCCGGATGTGCTGATCCGCTCGGTGGCCACGCGCGGTCATCTGGGCGGGCTGGCCGCGGCGGTTCCGGCGGCGATCGCGCTGCTCGGCGCGCTGGGGTACGGGCTGATCCTGCTGGAGACGGTCGGGGTCGGGCAGTCCGAGATCGAGATCGCGGCGGTGGCCGATCCGACGCTGGTGATCCTGAATCCCGGTGCGGGAGACGCGGTTCAGGCCGCCAAGGCGGGTCTGCTCGAGGTCGCGGACATCCTCGTGGTGAACAAGGCCGATCGTGATGGTGCGAAACAGACGGTACGTGATCTGCGCCAAGAGGTTTCGGTGCCGATCCTGACCGCGGTCGCGGCGCAGAACACCGGTATCGCGGAACTGGCCGAGGCCATCGACGCGCATCATCGCGCGGATACCGGTGAGCGTCGCAGTGCTCGCGCGCGGGCGCAGATCCTGTCGCTGGCGCAGAGCCGATTGCGTGGTGACGCCGCGTTGGACCGGCTCGCGGCCGAGGTCGCCGCAGGTACGTGCGATGTGTATACCGCCGCGGACCGTCTGCTGTCTCCTCGTGACCGCCCGGATGTTCACACGAACGGAAGTGACGTATACATTCAATGAGAATTAGATTTCCATCCGCGGTTTCGGACACCTGCCCCATGGGGTCGACGCGCCGTCGCGGGTGACAAGACAGACGGAGGACGGCACATGGCCAAGGCGCTCGCGCCCGAAGCATCCACGTGGCCCGCGGACAATCCACAGCTCGTCGGCACCCGGTGCGGTTCGTGCAGTGCGGTGACGTGGCCGCGGCAGGCCCGCTGCCCGCGGTGCAGCGGACCGGATATGTCCGAAGTGCTGCTGCCCACCCGCGGCACGCTGATCGCCTGGACGACACAGGGTTTCGTCCCGAAACTGCCCTATGCGGGCAAGGAGACCGCCGACACCTTCGAACCGTTCGGCGTCGGCCTGGTCCAGCTCGGCGATCAGGTCCGGGTGGAGTCCCGGCTGACCACGGCCGATCCGGACGCCTTGAAGCCCGGTATGGAGCTCGAGCTGACTTTCGTCCCGCTCTACGTCGACGAGAGCGGCGAAGAGGTCGTGACCATCGCATTCCAACCGGCCTGAAGGAGCCTGACATGAACGACGTTGCCATCATCGGCGTCGGCCTGCACCCGTTCGGCCGGTTCGCCAAAACGGCCATCGAAATGGGCGCCGACGCAATCCAACTCGCGCTCACCGACGCGGGCGCGGAATGGAAGGACATCCAGTTCGGCTTCGGCGGAAGCTATGAGGTGAGCAATCCGGACGCGGTCACCCGGCTGGTCGGGCTGACCGGAATTCCGTTCACCAATGTGTTCAATGCCTGTGCCACAGCGGCCAGTTCGATCGAGCAGACCGCCGAGGCGATCCGTTCGGGGCGCTACGACATCGGCATCGCGGTCGGCATGGACAAACATCCGCGCGGTGCGTTCACCGACGATCCGGCCAAGCTCGGGCTGCCGGGCTGGTACGCGGAGAACGGGCAGTTCGTCACCACGAAGTTCTTCGGTATCAAGGCCAATCGCTACATCCAGGATCACGGCATCTCCCAGCGAACCCTGGCCAAGATCGCCGCGAAGAACTTCCGCAACGGCGCGTTGAATCCGAATGCCTTCCGGCGCAAGCCGATTCCGGAGGACGAGATTCTGAACTCGACGATGCTGAACTATCCGCTCACGCAGTACATGTTCTGCTCGCCCGACGAGGGCGCGGCGGCGGTGATCATGTGCCGGGGTGATCTGGCGCGGAAGTACACCTCGAACCCGATCTACCTGCGCTCCACCGCGATTCGCACGCGGCGCTACGGTGCGTACGAGGTGCACAGCACCTGGGCGGCCATCGACGAGGACGTCTCGCCCACGGTCTACGCCTCGCGGGCGGCGTTCGAAACCGCCGGAATCGGCCCCGAGGACGTCGACGTCATCCAGTTGCAGGACACCGACGCGGGCGCGGAGCTGATCCATATGGCGGAGAACGGATTCTGCGCCGACGGCGATCAGGAGAAGCTGCTGGCCGAAGGCGCCACCGAAATCGGCGGCCGCCTCCCGATCAACACCGACGGCGGCCTCATCGCCAACGGCGAACCGATCGGAGCCTCCGGCATTCGCCAGGTCTACGAACTGGTCCAGCAGCTGCGCGGCACCGCGGGCGACCGCCAGGTCCCCGGCAACCCCCGCGTCGGCTACGCCCAGGTCTACGGCGCCCCCGGCACAGCCGCCGCCACCGTGCTGAGCCTGTAGTCCGCTTCGAACCGGCCGATCGGGCAGCGGCGATATCGTTGCCCGATCGGCCATTCTGTGCTCGCATCCCCTCTGGCATAGAGGTATTCGTCCGCGGCGCGGTGCGGTGCGGTGCGGAATGTGAATCGGTCGAGTCTCAGGGCCGGTCGCGGCGGGCTGCCAGACCCTCCAGGAGTATTGCTGTGCCGCCGCGGAATTCGTCGGCGGGCGTCATGGTGTGGGCCAGGTCCGCGGTTTCGGCGAGAAGGGGGAATTCGTCGGCTGGGGCCGAGGCGAGCAAAGCGGTTCCGGGGCCGATGAGCGAGGCATAGTGCTCGTTCTGGAGGTAGCCGAGCAGGAAGCCGACGATCGTGCGCTGGGCGATGACGCGCTCTGGCCCGGTGAATCCGGCGTCGGTGAGCACGGTCAGCATGGCCTCGATCCAGCGCAGGCTGCCGGGTGCGGTCTGGCGGTGGCGCAGAGTCAGGGGGATCGCGGCGGGATGTGCCGAGGCCGCGGCGCGGAGGCGATCGAGCAGGAGTTCGACGCGCTCGCGCCAGTCCGTGTCCGGGGGGAGTGATACGTCGACGGGGTCGAGAATGCGGTTGGCGACGAGGATTTCGAGCTCGTCGCGATCCGAGACGTAGCGATACAGGGCCATCGTCGCCATCCGCAGTTCCTTCGCCACCGCCCGCATGGTGAGCGCGGGCAGGCCGTCGCGATCGATCACCGTCAGGGCGGCGGTGGCGAGATCGTCGGTCGTCAGGGAACGGGGCCGGGGCACGGATTGACAGCGTACGGGATACGCGCATACTGGACGTAGGCGTAGCTTGTACGCTTACGAAGGGAGTTGCCATGTCGCTGTCGTCGTCGGTGCCCGCCCGGACACTGACAACCATTGCCGGGGCCGAGGTCCGGATCCCCGATCCGGATCGCCTGGTCCATCTGCAGTTCCGCCGATTCGCCGGATGTCCGGTGTGCAGTCTGCACCTGCGCTCGTTCGTGCTGCGCCGCGACGAGATCGCCGCCGCGGGGATTCACGAGGTGGTGGTATTCCATTCCAGCGCAGCGGAATTGCGTGCGCAGAGCGCCGCGGTGCCGCTGGATCTGATCGCGGATCCCGGCCGCGCCCTGTATCGCGAGTTCGGCGTGGAGTCCGGCTATCGGGCCTTGCTCGATCCACGCGCCTGGCCCGCGATCGTGCGCGGCGTCGCCCGCGAGCTGGGCGCGATTCGCCGCCACGAGAAGCCGCCGCCACCTTCCAGTCCCGAAGGCGGTCGTTTGGGCCTGCCCGCCGACTTCCTGATCGCCCCCGACGGTGCGGTGCTCGCCGCGAAGCGTGGAGCCCACGCCGATGACCAATGGTCGGTGGACGAACTCCTCACCCATGCCGCCCACCCGACAAGGTTGTCGCGATGACGTCCTCCGAGGCGATGGTCGGTATCCACGCCGAGGCCGATCTGACCGAATTCCTGACCCGCTACCCCGAAGAGATGGCGTTCGGTGACCAGGACCCCGGCCGCATTCTCGATCGCTGGTTCGCCCCCGGCTTCGTCTTCCGTAACGACGGCCTGGCCCTGGACCGGCAACGCCTGATCGATCACGCCCGACCGGCCCGCCGCAACGCTCGGGCGCTGCATATCGAGGTGCACTCGAAGATGCTGTCGGGCAACGGAATCGCTGCCCATTACACCCTGACCGCGACGATGCGGACCGGACACGTCATCGCCACCGAGATCTACCTGGTCGGCAGGCTCGCGCAGGACGCGCGCATCACCGATATCGACCAGTGCACCCGCATTCTGGCCACGACCTGAGGTGTGACGCCGATCGATCGTGCCTTATTCGAGTAGTGCGTCGCGCAGACGCTCCACGTTGGCGGGGCCGAAATCCAGACCGTCGGTGAGGAATCGGTCGAAGGTGCCGTAGGTGGATTCGACGGCGGTGAAGGCCGAGCCGATGTAGGAGGGGTCCTGGTAGAGGAGCTCGCGCATGGCGTCGGGGTCCTCGATTTTGCCCGACTCGGCGGCGCGGGTGATCCATGCCTGGTAGGAGGGCCAGACGTAGTCGTTGGTGGCCAGGTAGTCGGCCAGGACGTCGTCGTGGGGGACACCCAGGGCGGTCAGCACGATCGCGGCCATCCAGCCGGTGCGGTCCTTACCGGCGGTGCAGTGGAACAGCAGGGGATCGCGATCCGGGTCGGCGATCAGGTGCAGGGTGCGGGCGAAGGCCGCGCGGTACTCCGGCACGGTAATGAACTGCCGGTTGATCGTGCGCATCACCTCCGCTGCCCGGCCGCCGCCCAGATCCGGCTTGCCACTGGAGAATTCGTCGGCGACCGCGCCCAGGGTGGCGGTGATGTTCCCACCGGCGATCGGGAGTTCGATCCGGTCGACGCCGGGCGGCAGGAGATCCGGTCCGGCGCCGGTGATCTCCCGAGGGCTGCGGAAATCGATCACCGTGCGCAGGCCGAGCCCGGCCAGGACCGCCACGTCGCCGTCCGTGAGTTTGTGCAGTGCGTCGGCGCGGAACAGCCGTCCGGCGGCCAGCCTCCGGCCCTCGGCGGTGACGAATCCGCCGAGATCCCGGACGTTGACCGCGCCCTGCAGTTCGATCAGGCTCATACCGTCACGGTAGCCGGGCCGCCGCCCCCGCGCCGATCGGTTTCCGTTCAGCGGCCGGTCCCGCGAAAACCGGGACCGCCCGGCCCGTCCAGGGACATGATCTAGGGCGACCACGCCCCCGAACCGCAGGACGAGCCGATGACCGACACCCAGTCCGACAATGCCGAACTGCGGCGGGCCCGAGCGCACACGCTCGGCGACATTCCCCGGCGTACCGCACGCCGCGTCCCGGACAAACTCGCGCTCGTCGACGGCGAGGTGCGACTGACCTTCGCGGAACTGGACGACCGCATCGATCGCACAGCCGCGGCCCTGGTTGCGGTGGGCCTGACTCGCGGTGAGCGCCTGGCGATCCTGTCGCACAACTGCTGGCAATATCCGGTGGTGCTGTTCGCGGCGGCGCGATTGGGCATCGTGGTGGTGCCGATCAACTTCATGCTGGGCGCGGGCGAGATCGCCTTCATCCTCGAACACAGCCGGGCGGCCGGACTCGTCACCGAGGACGTTCTCCTGGAACAGGCCGAACTGGCAGCGAATGCGACGGAGAGCGCGATCCGGGTCCGGGCGGTGATCGGCGCGCCAGCCGAGGGCTGGACCGATATCGCCGAGTGGACCGGCCACGACCGCGCCGAACTGCCGGACGAGGTGATCGAGGACGACGAGGTGCTGCGGCTGATGTACACCAGCGGCACCGAATCGCGGCCCAAGGGCGCGATGCTGTCCAGCCGGAGCCTGATGTGGCAGTACGTGAGCATCCTGGCCGACGGCGGAATGGACGGCCACGACATCGAGGTGCACGCGCTGCCGCTGTACCACTGCGCGCAACTGGACTGCTTCCTCGTCCCGGACATCTACCTGGGCTCGACCAGCATCATCCTGTCCCGCCCCGATCCGGACGAGCTGCTGGCCACCATCGAGCGCGAAGGAGTCACGAAACTCTTCGCCCCGCCGACGGTCTGGATCGCGCTGCTGCGTTCGCCGCGCTTCGACACCGCCGATCTGAGCACACTGCGCAAGGGGTACTACGGAGCATCGGCGATGCCCCGGGAGGTGCTGCTCGAATTGCAGCAGCGCCTACCCGACGTGCGGTTGTGGAACTTCTACGGCCAGACCGAGATGGCGCCCATGGCCACCGTCCTGCAACCGGAAGATCAACTGGCACATGCCGGTTCGGCTGGAGTTGCCTCGCTCAACACCGAAACCGAGGTGGTCGACGACCGGGACCGTCCGGTACCGCCGGGCGCGATCGGTGAGATCGTGCATCGCAGCCCGCACGCCATGTCGGGCTATCTGAACGATCCCGAGCGCACCGCGGCGGCATTCAGCGGCGGCTGGTTCCACTCCGGCGATCTGGGTTACCTGGACGAGGACGGCTATCTGTACGTGGTCGACCGCAAGAAGGACATGATCAAGACCGGCGGCGAGAACGTCGCCAGCCGCGAGGTCGAGGAGGCGCTGTACACGCACGCCGACATCGCCGAGGTCGCGGTGTTCGGTGTGCCGCATCCCAAGTGGATCGAGGCCGTCGTGGCCGCGGTCGTTCCCCGTGCGGGCACGGACCTGGACGCCGAAGCCGTGATCGCCCACTGCCGGGACCATCTGGCGGGCTACAAGACCCCCAAATATGTGGTGATCGTCGCGGAGCTGCCCAAGAACCCGAGCGGCAAACTCCTCAAACGCCAACTACGCGAACAGTTCTCGGGCATCGCCACCGAAACTTCCGATACTCGGGCGACCCGGATGTCGTCGTCACCCGAAATCTGATCGGTGCGGCGTCCGCAGGTTGGTTGCCTGCGAGATCGCCAGCAGCCGAGCGCCTTTCGAGGGTGTGCGCGAATCAGGACAGCGTTCGGGGGCCGGTGGTGGCGATCAGCGCGTCCACGGCGTCGGCGGCCGGAGTGGGGCCGTCGGTGAGTTCGACGACGACGCGGTTCAGGTCGGGCCGGTGCAGGGCCGCATCGATGAACGCGGCCACGCCGTCGCGGTGGACGTCGCCGTACTCGATCGCGAGACCGGCTGTGACGCAACCATTTCCGGGTTCGTCCCGCAGCGTGCCCGGACGCACGATGAGCCAGTCCAGATCGGTGTGCGTCAGGTACACGTCGGCGGTCTTCTTGACCCGCATGTAGTGCTCGAAGCCCTCGCTGGTCGCCCTGCCGCGCCCGGCGTCGGGGAATACCGAGACCAGGACGAACCGCGCGACCCCGGCGCGGCGAGCGGCCTCGGCCGCCTTCTCAAGTCCGGCGCCGTCGATCGCGGTGGTCTGGTCCTGCCCGGTGCCGTGCGCGCCCGCGGAGAACACCACCGCATCGTGCCCGCTGAACTTCTCGGCGAGTTCGTCGACGCTGTCGGCGATCAGATCGCCGGCCAGCGGGGTCGCGCCGGTTTCGGCGATCACGGCGGCCTGTTCGGGGCGACGGTGCATACCGGTCACCTCGTCGCCGCGCGCGTGCAGCAGTGCGGCCAGCGGTCGTCCGACGCCCCCGGCGGCGCCGATCTGGAACACCTTCATCGATGTGCCCTCCTTGTCCGAAATGGTGCGTGCCGACTGTTCGATCATCAGGCTAGTCGCCACCCGTCCGCGACCGGATGACCCGGCTCGCCGACGAATTCCCGCACAACTCGGTGAATCGATGTGATTGATTCCGTATCATTGATACATGGTGGGAGAACTCGGTGAAGCCGACGACCGGATTCGAGCACCGGATGCTCAGCGGCTGCGGGCGGCGGGTTTGGTGCGCGACTTGGCCTGCCCGCCGGTCGCGGAGCGCGTGGGCAGGCCGTGTTCGACCAGCGGCACGATGCTGGTGGCCACGAACGCCCGCACCTGCTCCTCGTCCCGGAAATCGATCTCGCCCGCCGGGGTCAGCAGCACCGAATGTGCCAGGCGGGCAAGCAGTTCCGCGACCGGGCGGGTGTCGTAGTCGTCGATCGCGCCGCTTTTCCGGGTGTTCTCCAGGACCTGCACGATGTAGCGGATGCCGATCTTGACCGACTGCTGGCCACGCACGGTGTAGAAGTCGAGGATCTCCTCCGGCGCCACATCCAGGAGCTGGGTGACCAGGGGATGGGGGTGGGTCTGGGTCAGCACGTAGACGATGGTCTCCTCGATCTGGTTGTCCACGCCCTTGTGGCGGTGGCGATCGTGGTGACCTCGGCCAGCGTGCGCTGGATCTCGCGGGCGAGCATGGCGTCGATCAGGTTCTCCTTGGTGGTGAACCGCCGATAGATCGTCACCCGGTTGACGCCCGCGCGTCGCGCGATGTCGTCGAGGCTCGCGCGCCGGATGCCGACCTGCAGCACCCGGGTCAATGCCGCGTCGAGAATTCGTTCGTCCATATCGTCCCGTGCTGCTGCCATGCATCGAAGGTGCATATTGGTTTCTTCGCTGCGTAACGGTGATGTCACGACTGGCCGGGCCTGTGGCCTCCCATATCGCGGGGGCGGGTTCAGCGGTAACCGTGGTGTCGCGCAACACAATCGTGCACGTCGTCGTGCCGACCGAGCGGCCCGGAGAATAAGGTCCGGGCCGCTCGGATCGGTTGCGTGCTCGGGACTAGGAGTGGAGTTCGACGGCATCCGGCAGCAGGACGCGGGCCTCTACAAGCAGGGCAAGAAGCAGATCTGGGACTACAACCAGTCTCAGATCGACCTCGCCACCATGGAGGGTGGTCCTGAACCCGATGCTGATCTCTCCGCGCGGGCGGCGCATCCTGTCCGCGCCGATCCGGGCCTGGTGCCGCTGGAATCTGCGCCGGGTGTCCGATCCGGAGCTGCGGGCCGCGTTGACGCCTCGGTACGAGGTCGGCTGCAACCGCATCCTGACCTCCAACGAGTACTACGACACGCTCAACCGGCCGAACACCCGTGTCGTCACCCGGCCGATCGACCACATCGGCCCGCGAGCGGTGATCGATGCCGACGGGCGGGAGCATCGTGCCGACACGATCGTTCTCGCAACGGGTTTCCGGTCGCACGATTTCGTCGCGCCGATGCGGATCGTCGGTCTGCACGATCAGGATCTGGACAACGCGTGGCAGCAGCGGCCACGGGCGTTCCCGGGGCTGTCCGTACCCGGATTTCCGAACTTCTTCCTCATGTACGGGCCCAATACCAATGTCGGCTCGGGGTCGATCGTGCACATGCTGGAGAGCCAGATGAACCACATCGTGCATGCGGTGGAACAACTTTCGCGCATCCGGTACCTCGAGGTGCGCGCGGAATCGCTGGACCGCTTCGACGAGCGGGCGCAGGAACGGCTGGCGACCACGGTGTGGAATACCGGCGGCTGCCACAGCTGGTACGTGGCCGACACCGCGACCGGTCCGGTCAACACCAACAACTGGCCCGGGTCGATGCGCGAATACCGTCGGCGAACCCGCCGACTGGATCTGAACGACTACCGCACCACCCCGGCCGCGCCCGGCGAATCGGCCGGAGGGCCGTATACGGCGAGCGATGCGGCCGGTAGGCTCGGGGCGAGTCCTGCTCGAGAGGAATAGACATGGATACTCGCACCGTCGCACGGCAGTGCACCCTTTGTGAGGCGCACTGCGGGATCCTGGTCACCGTCGAGGGCGATCGCGTCGCCCGAATCGAGGGCAATCCGGACGACGTGCTGTCCCGTGGCTACATCTGCCCGAAGGCCACGGCGATGGGCGGGCTGCATCACGATCCGGACCGCCTGCGCACGCCGGTGCGGCGGGTCGGCGATCGATTCGAACCGATCGGCTGGGACGAGGCGTTCGCGGAGATCGGTCGGCGACTGCGCTCGATCCGCCGCGAGTACGGTGCGAGCGCGGTCGGGATGTATCTGGGAAACCCTGCGGCACACAGCACTTCGGGGCTGTACGGGATTCTGCTGCGGATCGCGCTGCTGACCCGGAACTTCTACTCCGCGTCATCGATCGATCAGTTTCCGCAGGAGTTCGCGGCCTGGCAGATGTTCGGCTCCAACGTACTCATGCCGGTCGCCGATATCGACCGCACCGACCGGCTGGTGATCCTGGGTGCGAACCCCGCGGTGTCCAACGGATCGGTCACCACCATGCCCAATGCCCGTCAGCGCATCAAGAATGTGCGGCAGCGGGGCGGGAAGGTCGTGGTGATCGATCCGCGGCGCACCGAGACCGCGCGACTGGCCGATGAGCATGTGGCGGTGGTTCCGGGCGGGGACGTGTACCTGTTGCTGGGCATGTTGCACGTCATGATCGAGGAAGATCTCTGTGACGCCGGGGCGCGCGCCCGGTGCACGGGCTGGGACGAGCTCAGGACCCTTGCGGCGCAATGTGATCCGGAGACTGCCGCACCGCGTGCGGGCGTCGACGCGGACACCATTCGCCGACTGGCACGCGAGCACGCCGCTGCACCTTCCGCGCTGATCTACGCGCGGATCGGGGTGTGCCAGCAGGTGACCGGGACACTCACGCACTGGCTGGTGAATACGATCAACGCGGTCACCGGGAATCTGGACCGGCCCGGCGGGCAGATGTTCGCGACCCCGCCTGCCGATGCGGCACCGTACGCGAAATATCTGCGGGTGAAGCACGGCGCGTGGACCGACCGCTCGGGCCGGTACAAGTCGTTCCGAACGGAGTTGCCGGTGGCGGCGCTGGCCGAGGAGATCCTCACCGAGGGCGAGGGGAAGATCCGGGCGATGGTCACCTACGCCGGGAATCCGGTGCTGTCCACGCCGCAGCGCGGGATGCTCGGCGAGGCGCTGGATTCGCTGGATTTCTATGTGGCCGTGGACATGTACGTCACCGAGACCACCCGGCACGCGGACATCATCCTGCCGCCGGTCTCGCCGCTCGAGCGCGCCGATGTGAACCTGCTGTTCCCGGTGTTCAGCGTGCGCAACAACCTGCGGTACGACGCCGCGGTCTTCGAACCTCCGGCCGGTGGCAAGGAGGACTGGGAGATCATGGCGCGAATGATCACCGAGGTGCTGCCGCTGCCGGTGCGACGGTTCACCGCGCCGGTCGTGGACGCAATGTTCGCCCGGCTCAGTCCGATTCGCCTGGCCGGGGCCGCTGTCGCGGCCGGTCCCTACGGTGTGCTGCGGCGCGGGCGTAAGGGCCTGACGATCGCCAAGTTGCGCGCCATGCCCGGTGGGGCGGATCTCGGGCCGCTGCGTCCGCGGCTGGCATCGATCATCGCCACACGGGATCGGCGGGTGCACCTCGCCCCGCCGGAGTTCCTGGCCGCGGCGCGCGCCCTGCTCGAACGCGATCGCGATGCCGGGGCGGACGGTTACGATCTGCGCCTGATCGGCCGACGTCACCTGCGCAGCAACAACTCCTGGCTGCACAACGTCCCGGCGATGGTGAAGGGCCGCGACCGTTGCACCGCGCTGATGCATCCCGTGGACGCGGCCGAGCGCGGTCTCGGTGACGGCGAGCAGGTGAGCGTCACCTCGCGCACCGGTTCGATCGTGGTGACGCTCGAGGTCAGCGATGAGATCCGCCGGGGAACCGTTGCGGTTCCGCACGGTTGGGGTCATCGGGAACCCGGCGTCGGTTGGCGGCTGGCTGCCTCACTGCCGGGATCGAATGTGAATCTGCTGCACGATCCCGCACTGGTCGATCCGATCTCCGGTACCGCCGCGGTGAACAACACCTGGGTCAGTATCGCCGGCGCGGCCGGAGCGCAGGATGACACCGCAGTCGTCGCCGAGAACGTTCCGACGCCGACCGCCTGACGGCACCCGGGTACAGCGGCCGATGCTTACTTCGTCAGTGCGACAACGGCTTTCGCTGCGCTCTGAGCTGCGCTCTCCATGGTGGCGGACCAGTCGGTGCGGGTCCAGTCCCCGGCGATGACCAGGTTCGGGACCGAGGTGCGCTGGTCGGGGCGCAGCCCGTCGGTGCCGACGGCTTGGGAGAAGGTGGCTCTGGGCATCCTGACCACCTGCGCGTGCACGACGCGGGCCGCGGCGGCGGCCGGATAGTGTTTACGCAGCAGTTCCATCTGCTCGGTGATGATCTCGTCGTTGCTCTTGTGGATCTGCTCGTAGGCCCCGCTGGTGGTCAGGCAGTACAGCCACGCGCCCTGCGCGACGCGCCGATGCATGCGCTGGCGGTCGAACACCTCGTCGATGACGCCCGTCCCGCCGATGATCGCCTCCATCGCGGCCTTGGTGCCCAGCGGCCGGTCCAGGTAGAGATTGGTGCTGACGATCGGCGTGTAGCCCAATTTATCTGCCGCAGCGTACAACTCGGCGTGCTCGGGCAGCCCGTCGAGCAGTCCGTGGATGCGGGAGTTCGGCACCGCGACGATGACGCCGTCGGCCGGAACCACGGTGCCGTCGGCCAGCCGCACAGCGGTCGCCCTGCCGTCCTCGATGACGACGCGGTCGGCCACCGCCCGATACCGCACCTCGACCCCGTAGCGCTCGAACACCCGCTGGGCCCCGGTGATGAAGAGGGTGTCCAGATCGACCACCGGATAGCCGATGCCGACCGCGTGACGATGCCGAATCTCTTGGCGGATACCGGTTGCCAGCACATCGGCGAACACCTTCGCCGACTCGCGATCCACCCGTTCGGCCGCGATCCCCAGCGCCAGCCAATCCCACAGTGCCTCACGGGCTTTGGCGGGCATGCCGACTCGCTCGAACCACCGCTCGGTGGTGATGTCGGCGAGATCCGCGGGCTGGAACAGGGCTTGGCGGCCCAGTCGCAGCGTGGCTCGCAACGCGCGCAACCGTTCGAGCGGGCTCGCATCGGGATGCGCCCCCAGCAGTGTGGGCAGTGCGCGGATTCCCTTGGTGTGTATCAGAACCGAACGACCGCCGGGCCAGCGCAGGGCGCCGCCGTGCGGGAATTCCACCAGATGGTCGGTGCCCACGCTGCGCAGGTAGCGGAACAGGTGCTCGTATCCGGTGGCCAGGACGTGCTGGCCGTTGTCGGGCAGATCGTCGACCTCCGGCACGCGCAGCGCCTGAGTGCGTCCGCCGAGCCGGGCGCGCCGCTCGAGCAACGTCACGCGATGTCCGGCCTCGGCGAGCCATACCGCGGCGGCCAGTCCGGCCAGCCCGCCACCGACGACCACGTATCGGCGGGTGTTGTCCATCTGCGACCTCCAGGTGGAAGAGATGCGAACGGGCAGACGATCACGGCGACCCCTGCTCCGAGTATGCGTCAAAGATAGGTTTGATGTTTCATTGCTGCAACCATGGATGTCGGCGACTACCAACCGGATCGGCGGGCGATGGTGACGCGGCACAGACGGCGCAGCGCAATTCCGGCCGCCGACTCGTCACATCCGAGGGCATGCTGATGGTGGGAACCGAGATCGTGGCCGGTAGCCTGAGCGACCATGGCACGGGATGAACGTGGTGTGACAGCGCAGAGTGAGGACTTCGCCGCCTGGTACAACGAGGTGGTTTTCAAGGCAGGTCTCGTGGACCGAGGCCCGGCCAAGGGCACCATGATCATCCGACCGTATGGCTACCGACTGTGGGAGCAGCTACAGGGCGAACTGGACCGGCGGATCAAGGACACCGGTCACGAGAATGCCTATTTCCCCTTGTTGATTCCGCAGAGTTACCTCAGTCGCGAGGCCGAACACGTCGAAGGTTTCTCCCCGGAGCTGGCGATCGTCACGCACGCGGGCGGTAAGGAACTCGACGAGCCGCTGGTGGTGCGGCCGACCTCGGAGACCATCATCGGCGAGATGATGGCCAAGTGGATCGGCTCGCACCGGGATCTGCCGCTGCTGCTGAACCAGTGGTCCAATGTGGTCCGGTGGGAGATGCGGCCGCGAATGTTCCTGCGCACCACCGAATTCCTGTGGCAGGAGGGCCACACGGCGCATCTGGATCGCGCGGACGCGTTGCGCGAGACCATGCTCGCGCTGGACATCTATCACGAGGTCGCCCAGGACCTGGCCGCGATGCCGGTGGTGCCCGGGGAGAAGACGCCGGGCGAGCGGTTCGCCGGTGCGGTCGCGACCTACACCATCGAGGGGATGATGCGCGACGGCCGCGCCCTGCAAGCCGGGACCTCGCACTACATGGGCACGAACTTCGCCACCGCCTTCGGCATCCGGTACACCGGTGAGCAGGGGCGAGAAGAGTTCTGCCACACCACATCCTGGGGAATGAGCACCCGGATGGTCGGCGGCATCGTGATGACCCACGGAGACGACAAGGGGCTGGTGTTCCCGCCCCGCCTCGCGCCGTATCAGGTGGTGATCGTGCCGATCGTCCGGGGCGAGGACACCGAGGTCGGCGCGGCCGCGGAACGACTGGCCGGTGCCTTGCGCGAGGTGGGCGTGCGGGTGCACGTCGACGCCCGTCCGCAGCTGACCCCGGGATTCAAGTACAACGAGTGGGAGATGCGCGGTGTGCCGATCCGCCTCGAACTCGGCCCGCGCGATCTGGCGAACGGCACCGCGATGATGGTGAAACGTCTGGGCGGAGAAGGCAAACAGGCGCTACCGCTGGATTCCCTGCCCCTGCAGATCCCCGCGATCCTCGAGGAATTCCAGTCCTACCTGCTGGCCCGCGCCACCGTATTCCGCGACGAGCACACCCGAACCGTCGACGCCTGGGAGGAATTCACCGAGGCCGTGTCGACCGGCTGGGCGGTGGCATTGCACTGTGGCACCCGCGAATGCGAGGAGCAGATCAAATCCGCCACCGCCGCCACCCCGCGCTGCATCCCGACCGACGGCGAACCCGCCACCGGGACGTGCGTGCGGTGTGATGCGCCGTCGGCATACGGGAAACGGGTCATCTTCGGCCGGGCGTACTGATCCGCGTCCGGCCCCGCCTGCCGGGGCCGGACGCTGTGCAGCGGCGCATCACCCAGGGGCCGACGCAGTTTCGCCGATCGAGGCTGCGGCAGAAGCGGCGATCAGGTCGCGCAGCCAGGTGTGCGCCGGGTCGATGTCGACGCGTGCGTGCCAGGACATCACGGCGCGGATCGGCGGCAGCGCGAAGGGGAGTGGGTGGACGGTCAGGCCGGGGTGTGCGGCGCGGCGGGCGAACGAGGCCGGGGCGACCGTGGCGAGGTCGCCCGCGGCGACCGCGCGTAGCGCGATATCGATCGTCGGGACCGAAAGTACTACGCGCCTGGACAATTGGTGCGTCTCGAGGATGTCGTCGATCGGGTCGCGCAGGCGTCCGCGCCGAGATACCACGACCTGATCGATCGCCGCGAATTCCTCGAGGGTGCCGGGTCCGTCGGAGCCGGTGCGGACCAGGGCGAGCTGGTCGGTGGCCACGACGCCGGCGCGCAGATCCGGCTCGTCGGGTTCGTCGGCGCTCAGGCGCACATCGATTCGCCCCTGGCGCAATTCGTCCGATGTCGTGCCGGATTCGCCGAGGATCCGCAGCCGGACCCCGGGTGCGTCCCGGCGCAGGCGGGTGAGCAGATCCGCGGCCATCGCGTTGGCCAGCGCGTCGTTGCACTGGACGGTGAAGGTGCGCTGCATGGTCGCGGCATCGAAATCCGTTGGCGGGGTGAGGATCGAGTGCGCCTGCTCGACCAGGGTGTGCAACTCGTCGCGGATCTGCTCGGCGTACGGCGTCGGGAGCATGGACCGGCCCGAGCGGACCAGGATCGGATCGCCGGTCACCCGGCGCAGCCGGGCGAGCGTGCGGCTCATCGCCGGTTGGGACAGATGCATGCGATCCGCCGCCGCGCCGACGCTGCGCTCCGCGAGCAGGACGTCCAGGGCGGTGAGCAGATTCAGATCCACATGCATGTGACGCATGGTAAAGATAAAAAGGATGCATTTGCAATCATATCTTCCCGATCGTTGAATTGATCTCGACACCAGCGGATTTCGGCAAGGGGAGAAGATCATGCGAGTAGTCGTCGCGGGCGGCGGACTGGTCGGGTTGACGGCGGCGGCCGCGCTCGGGCGGCTGGGGCACGAGGTGACCGTCGTCGAGCAGGCGTCGGAGATTCGCGCCGCGGGTGCGGGAATCGGGCTGTGGGAGAACGCACTTCGCGAATTCGATCGCATCGGCATCGGTGCGGCCGTGCGGGCGGTGGGGCACGAGATCGACGCGTGGTTCTTCGATCAGTCCGGTCGTCCCGTGCGCGCCGCGGGATACGGCGACTACGAGCACCGGTTCCTGCTGGTGCCGCGGCCGGAACTGAACGTTCTGCTGGCCGATGCGACCGGCCGGCAACGGATCCTGCTCGGCGATCGGGTCACCGGATTCACCGAGACCGGTGACGAGGTGCGCGTGCTGCTCGAATCCGGGCGCGGTCTCGAGGCGGATCTGCTCGTCGGCGCGGACGGTGTGCACTCCAAGGTTCGGGCCGCGCTCGTACCCGACAGCGCAGCGCGGCGCCATCCGGGGCATTACGCCTGGCGCGCAGTGGTTCCCGCGGGTGCGGAACATCCCGAGGGAACCGTGCTGACGGTCGGTCGCGACCGTACGCGCGGCGGATATTCGCGCCTGTCGGGCGATCGAACCATGTGGATGGTGAATCAGTTCGAGGTCGGGGAGTTGCGCGGCACGCCGCGCGAGCGCGCCCTGGCTCGGGCGCACAACCTCGCGGAGAGCGGCTGGCACGATGATCTGCTGCGGATGATCGAGGCCACGCCCGATGAGGCGATCCTGGAGAATCCGATCCTGCTCGTCCCGGAGCTGTCGCACTGGACCGGTGCGCACGTGGTGCTGATCGGCGATGCGGCGCACGGACTTTCACCACACATCTCCGCCGGGGGCACGCTCGGCGTCGAGGACGTCGGCGTGCTGTGCGCCTGCTCGGCCGCCGACGGGGATCTCGCGAGCGTCCTGAGCGAGTACGAGCATCGTCGCCGGGAACGGTTCGATCGGGTTCGCGCCTTCTCGGCCGAAGTCGAATTCGCCGCCGACGCGGGCGAGTTCGCGCAACGATACGCGGCGTTCAGCCACTGGATGCTGACCACTGCTCCCAACCGCGAGAACTGAACGCCGGAACCGAGACCGGACGGTTCGTCCGGCGGGACGCCGAATTCCGGCCCGCCGCAACCGGTTCGAGGGAGCTATGTGTTGCTGGCGAGCGGCGGCCTCCGTTCCTCGGCCCGGCGGGCCACGCGATATCCGAATTAGCCGCCGGAGTGCTCACCGCGGCCGGGAATCGCCTGTGCGGGTGCGCGGTACGGTGGCGTGGTGGATGTTCTCGATGACGCGGCGATCGAATCTCGGCTGCGTGCGGCGTCTTCCGACTGCTGGGGCACCCTGTGGTCGGCGGCGGACAAGGTGCTGGCCTCCGAAGGCCCGCAGTCGGAGTGGATCTTCAATTCCGGGCAGCAGCCGTACATCCGCTACAGCGACGAGGTGAACGTCTTATTGGCCGCGCTGGATAGCGCCGGGTTGGTCGTCGAATTCCCCTGGCGGCAGTGGGACGGTCTGAGCCGGTACGAGACCGGGCAGGGCCTGGCCGACGCGCCGGTCGCGGAATCGGTTCGGGTACTGAGCATGATGATGAATTCGGAGCGTTTCGTCACCGGCACCATCGCGCACCTGCTCGAGGACGGCACCCTGGCCACAGCCCTGGAACGCCTGCGGACCTGGCACCGCGAGCAGCCGGCGCTGGCGCCCGCGCGCCGCGGGCGCGCCGATGAGCGGCGCTGGAGCCGGTGGCGGCGGCGACGTTCGTGAGCGCGGGGCGTGTCCGGCGTCGCGGCCGGACATGCCGCTCAGGACCGCTCATCGGGTTGGCCCGCCGCCGGATCGAGCACCGGCAGATCCCCGGATTGCGCTGCGGCCCGGATGGATTCACGCATCGCGGTGCAGTACGGCAGCGGCGCTCGGGACAACTCCGCCGCGGCATGCCGCTCCACGCACGCGGCGGTCGCGGCGGCGTTCCACTGGACGCTGGTCTGCGCCCATGTACTCTTGCGCGCCAGCACCCCCGCACCGCACTGCTCACACCGCACCGGTGACATCGGCGCGGTGCGCAGCCGCTCGTCCGCGGGTCCGGTCACGAAGCCGCCTCGGCCTGTCGCGCGAGGTTCTCCCGGACCTGCTGCTGCCACGCCTCGACCGGGCGGGTGGTGTCGAGTTCGAATTCGAAGCGGTCCACCATCTCCGGGGTCACCTCGGCCACGTCCACATAGAACTGCTGATACCAGCGGCGCAGTTGATAGACCGGGCCGTCCTCCTCGCACAGCAGCGGATTGTCGATGCGCGCCTTGCGTTTCCAGATCGCCACATCCTGTTCGAACCCGGCCTTCACCGAATTGCCCAGCGCGATCGCGGTGGCCATCGCCTCGTCGGCGGGCAGCGTCTCGGACTTCTTCACGATGATGCCGTACTGCAGCACGAAGGAATTCGCGTCGATCGGATAGTGGCAGTTGAGCAGAACGGTCTGATAGTCGCCGTCCTCGAAGTGGTACACCAGATCGTCGATCATGAACGAGGGCCCGTAGTACGCGGCGACCGAGGTAGTGCCCAACGGTTTGGGTTTGCCCTCGGGGGAGGGCAGATCGTCGCGTGCCCCGCCGTTGAAGTACTGGGTGGCGACGTGTCCTTCGAAGACGTTCCGGAAGTAGGTCGGCAACGAACCGTGGATGTAGAAGAAGTGCGCCATATCCACGATGTTGTCGATGATCTCGCGGCAATTGGTGTTGACCACCGTGGTGTACCAGTGCCAGTCGGTCCATTCGTCGCTGCCCGCGCCATCGATGCGCGGAATGGTGATCTCGGCGGGCGGCTTCTTGCCCTCCGGATCGTTCCAGACGAACAGCAGGCCGTCCTGTTCGAGTGTGGTCCAGGCGCGGGTGCGAGCCAGCGGCGGCACCCGCCGGGCGTAGGGGATCTGCTTGCAGCGGCCGTCGCCGCCCCAGCGCCAGTCGTGGAACGGGCAGGCGATCTCGTTGCCCTTGATCTCACCGTCGGACAGATCCCCGCCCATGTGCCGGCAGTAGGCGTCGAGGACGTTGATCGTGCCGTCCGCGCCGCGGAACACCACGAGCCGGGTGCCGAATGCCTGGATGGAGTGCGGTTCGCCGTCGGAGAAGTCCCGGACCAGGCCCAGACAGTGCCAGCCGCGGGCGAATCTGGCCGGCGCCGCCTCGGCCTGGATCTGGCGAACCTCGTCGTGCACGGTTGTCATGGCAACCTCCTGGAGTGCGTGCGTGCGGAAGTGGGCTGGTACGGCCCTCAGATTCGGGCCGATCCGCATGACCTCGGTTATAACACCGCCAACTGCCTTGCCGGGCAGTCAGTTTCACTGACCGGACGGAGGTCGCGGGTACGGTGATCCGGGCGGTCGGTACCTCGTGACGCGGTGCGCGAGAGGGCGTGCGGGCGTTGCGCATCCGACAACCACCGGTTGTTCCCATGGGTGCGGAGCCTCCGACGCACTCGCTAGGATGCACAACCGGCCGGAGTAACGGGAGGTGTGGTGACGGATCTCGATCTGGCGGCGGTGCGGGCGTTCGTGACCGTGGTGGACGAGGGACAGTTCGGTCATGCGGCGCGGGTACTGGGTATCACGCAGCAGGGCGTGTCCAAGCGGGTCGCGAAACTGGAGAGTCAGCTCGGGGTGAGCCTGTTCGATCGGCTCGGCTCGGGCAGCGCGGTGACGGCCGCGGGGGCGAAGGTGCTGCCGCACGCCCGCGCGTTGCTCGCGGTCGCGCAGGACACCGTGGTCGCGGCGCGGGCGCAGGTGCGACCGCTGCGGGTCGCGGTCCAGGGGGAACGGCACGTCGCCTCGGTGTCGATGCGGTACTACCTGGACCGCAATCCGGAGGCGGACGTCGAGATCGTGATGTCCACCGCGTTCCGATCCGGTCGGGACGCGCTGTTGAACGGCCGCGTCGACGCGGCGTTCGCGCGGCAGCACGGGGGACCGCGCGCATTGCCGCCGGGAATCGGAGCCGTCCCGGCTCATCTGGAACCGCTGCACCTACTGGTCGGCCGCGATCATCCGCTGGCCGCGCAATCGGCGGTCACGCCGGCGCAGATCGCGGCGTATCCGGTCTGGGTGCCCGGCGCCTCGGTGCCATCCGAATGGGCCGATTACTACCGGGAGTGGAGCGAATTCAGCGGCGTCGAGATCGTCACCGGCCGGGTGCCGGGCGGTTCGCCCGAACGCGAGGACGATCGCGAGAAGGGACGCGGCCCGTTCGGGCTCGAGGCCGTTCTGGAACGTCTCGCGGCCTCGGACACGCTGGCGTGCTTCGCCGGTGATGGTTACCGCTTCCCGTGGCATCCGCACATCCGCCGCCTGCCGATCTTCGATCCCACTCCCGCTTATCCGCACGCGCTGCTGTGGGCCAGCGCCGGTGCGCATCCGGGGCTGCCGCCGCTGATCGCGCACGTCCGGGAGAACTACAACGGCGATATCGGTGCGGACTGCTGGATTCCCGAATCGGACCGGCCGCTCTTTCTGCCCGCGCCGCCCGTTCCGGCGTCGACGGCGCACAGGGCGGGCTGACGCACACTTATCAGGACACATGTCCGGACATGATTGACAGCACACGGCGGGCATGCCACCGTGGCTGGGCCCGGGTCGGGGTTCGACGACGATCCGGGTGAAAAGCGGACGGGAGTGTGTGATGGGGTTCCTGGAACCGGATCTGCCGGTGATCGATGTGGCGGAGTGGAGCAAGGGCACGCGCGGCGAGCGGATCCGGCCGATGGCGCGGCACTGGGCGGAGGTGGGCTTCGGGACGCCGGTCGTCCTGCATCTGGCCTACGTCGGCAAGATCCTGCTGTACATCCTGTTCGGCTGGCTGATCGTGCTGTCCACCAAGGGAATCGACGGATTCCTCGACGTCGGCCGGTGGTGGTCGGAGCCGATCGTGTTCCAGAAGGTCGTGCTCTACACGCTGCTGTTCGAGGTGATCGGTCTCGGCTGCGGATTCGGGCCGCTGAACAACCGCTACTTCCCGCCGATGGGATCGATCCTGTACTGGTTGCGGCCCCGCACGATCCGGCTGCCCCCGTGGCCGCGTCGGGTCCCGCTGACCGCCGGAACGGCCCGCACGCCGGTGGATATCGCGCTGTACGCGGCGCTGCTGGTGGTCACGGTGATCGCGCTGCTGTCCGACGGCACCGGTCCGATGCCCGCACTGCACACCACGGTCGGGCTGCTGCCGATCTGGCAGATCGTGCTGATCCTGGTGCTGCTGGCGGTGCTCGGCCTGCGCGACAAGGCGATCTTCCTGGCCGCGCGCGGCGAGGTCTACGGCTCGCTGACCCTGGCCTTCCTGTTCGGCGCCGACTCGTTCGTCGCGGCGAAGCTGGTGTTCATGGTGATCTGGATGGGTGCGGCGGTCTCGAAACTGAACCGGCACTTCCCGTTCGTCATCTCGACGATGATGTCCAACAATCCGCTGATCCGGCACCGGTCGCTCAAGCGGATGTTCTTCGAGAAGTTCCCGGACGACCTGCGGCCGGGACGCGCCTCGCGGATCGTGGCGCACAGTGCCACCGTGGTCGAGCTGTGCGTGCCGGTGGTGCTGTTCTTCACCCACGGCGGCGTGCCGACCGCGATCGCGGCCACCGTCATGGTGTGTTTCCACCTCGGAATCCTGACCGCGATTCCGATGGGCGTGCCGCTGGAGTGGAACGTCTTCATGATCTTCGGGGTGTTCTCACTCTTCGTGGCGCACGCCGATCGCGGGCTCGCCGGTCTGCACCACCCCGTGCCGGTGGCGCTGTTCTTCCTCGTGATCGCGGGCATCGTCGTCGCGGGGAATCTGTTCCCGCGCTACATCTCCTTCCTGCCCGGCATGCGGTACTACGCGGGCAACTGGGACACCACCCTGTGGTGTGTGCAGCCCTCGGCCTCGGCCAAGATCGGGGCGAACATCGTCGCGATCGCCAGCATGCCCCAGGCGCAGCTGGAGAAGTTCTACGGCAAGGACCGCGCGCAGATCCCGCTGTATCTCGGCTATGCCTTCCGCGCCATGAACACTCACGGCCGGGCGTTGTTCACCCTCGCGCACCGGGCGATGGCCGACGGCAACGAGGACGACTACACGATCACCGACGGCGAGCGCATCTGCAGTACCGCGATCGGCTGGAATTTCGGTGACGGTCACATGCACAACGAACAACTCATCGCGGCGTTGCAGGAACGCTGCGGATTCGAACCCGGCGAGGTGCGCGTCGTACTGCTCGACGGCCAGCCCATCCATCACCAGACCCAGCAGTACCGCCTCGTCGATGCCGCCACAGGTGAATTCGAGCGCGGATACGTCCGGGTCGCCGATATGGTCACTCGGCAGCCGTGGGCCGATGACGTGCCGGTGCACGTGGCCGAGTGACATCGGAGTGAGCGCAGGGGCGGGGTACGCAACGCCTGCCGACCGTGTGTGGGGACTGCGTTCGCCGAGTGACGCGCCGAAGATGTTGCGGCACAGCCATCCTGGCCGTGTGTGATGGCCGCGGCTCGGGCGGCCGCCCACCCGTTGAACAAGATCACGATTCGGTAGCGGATACCCAGTCAGGGGAATATGACTTTTCATATCCTTTGCTGATTCTTTACGATTGTCGCGACCCGCTTCTGCGGGGTCTTCCAGCGGCCGCTACGCGACACGACGGTGTCCGGGCCGCATCAGTTCCGCCCTGCTCTCGATGCCAGTACATGTTCGGCCGATGAACCGATCCGGTTGCCCCGGTTCGGCGAAGGAGACATATGTCCAACGACACCGATCCGGCCCGACGGATACCGTTCCCCGGCCTGTCGGAAGTGTTCCGCCACGACCTACCTGCCTCGATCGTGGTGTTCCTCGTCGCTCTACCACTATCGATCGGCGTCGCCGTGGCCACGGGGGCGCCCGTGGCCGCCGGGCTGATCGCGGCCGTGATCGGCGGCCTGGTCGCCGGATTATGTGGCGGATCGACGTTGCAGGTCAGCGGCCCGACGGCCAGTCTCACCGTGGTTGTCGCCGAGAGCATTCACCAATTCGGCTGGGCGGTAACATGTTTCATCACCGCCGGTGCGGGAGTGCTGCAGATCCTGTTCGGGCTCAGCAGGATCGGGCGTGGCGCCCTGGCGATCGCGCCGGTCGTGGTGCACGCCATGCTCGCCGGAATCGGCATCGTCATCACGTTGCAACAGGTCCACGTGCTGCTCGGCGGACAGTCGCTGAGTTCGTCGTGGGACAGCATCGTGCAGCTGCCGCATCAGCTGGTCTCGGTGCACCCCGGTGATGCGCTGGTCGGCGTGCTGGTGATCGCCATCCTGCTGGGCTGGCGGTATCTACCGAACGCGATCCGGCGAGTGCCCGCACCCCTGGTGGCGGTGGTCGCCGCGACCGCCGTGGCGCAGGTGGTGCCGACCAGCATCGCGCGAATCTCGTTGCGCGGCCCGCTGTTCCAGGACATCTCCCTGCCCGCGCTGCCGTCCGGCGGCTGGGGTGCGGTGGCGCTGACGATGATCACCATCGCGCTGATCGCGAGTGTCGAAACACTGCTGTCGGCGGTCGCGGTGACCAGGCTGCGGCCGGGTACGCGCTGCGATCTGGATCGGGAACTGCTCGGCCAGGGCGTGGCCAATATGACCTCGGGTCTGCTGGGCGGACTGCCCGTCGCGGCGGTGATCGTACGCAGCATCACCAACGTCAACGCGGGCGCGCGGACCCGCGTCTCGACGATGCTCAGCGGCGTGTGGGTGTTGATCTTCGCGGTGGCGTTCGTCGATGTGGTGCAACAGATTCCGAAGGCCGCGCTGGCCGGGCTGTTGATCGTCATCGGCATGGGTCTGGTGAAACTGGCGCACATCCGGCTGGCCCGGCGCAGCGGCGATCTGATCGTCTACGCGGTGACCGTGTTGGTCGTGGTGTTCTGGAATCTGTTGCTGGGCATGCTGACCGGGCTGGTGCTGGCCTTCGCGCTGCTGCTGTGGCGGGTGGTGCGGGTGGTCGTCGCGGCCGAGCCGGTCGGCGGAGCCGATCGCTGGCTGGTCACCATCGACGGCACCTGCACCTTCCTGGCGGTGCCGCGCTTGACCGGTGAGCTCGCACGGGTGCCGGCGGGCGTGCCGGTCACCGTGGAGCTGACCGTCGACTTCCTCGACCACGCCGCCTCCGACTCCCTGCACGAATGGGCGAACGACCACGAAAAGACCGGTGGAACAGTGGAATTCGTGGAGATGGGGGCGGCCCGCATCGCCGATCTGGCCTCCGGTCCGCCCGCGCGCGGACATGCCCGGCGGCTGCTGACCGAGACGCTGGGCCCGTGGCGGCGTACCCCGCTGGTCGATCCGATCGCCGCCGGCATCACCGCCTACCACCGCGGCCACGCGCATGTGATGCGGCCGCACCTGGGCGCGCTGCACGATGTGCAGAACCCGGATTCGCTGTTCGTGACGTGCTCGGACTCCCGGCTGGTCCCGAACGTGTTCACCAGCAGCGGGCCCGGTGATCTGTTCACCGTGCGCAACATCGGCAACCTGATTCCGCAGGGCGGGCAGGACAGCTCGGTCGAGGCCGCGATCGTCTACGCGCTGGACAAACTCGAGGTCCGGTCGGTGGTCGTGTGCGGGCATTCGGGTTGTGGCGCAATGGATGCGCTGTACCACGAGCGGGTCACCGGATCCGGGTTGGACGACTGGCTGGCGCACGGGCGCGGCACCCTGGAGCAGTTCCGGCTCGGGCACCCGGTCGCGGCGGCGGCCGCGGCGGCGGGATTCGGGGAGGTCGATCGACTGGGCATGGTGAACGTCGCGGTGCAGCTGGAAACCCTTGCGCGCCATGAGCGGATCGCCCGTGCGGTCGCCGAACGCGGTCTGGTGCTGTCCGGACTGTTCTTCGACATCCCCACTGCCCGGGTATTGGAGATCACTGCCGAGGGTATCGCCGAATTCACCGACGCCGCAGGTGGATTCGAGGTGGATAGGCGAGAACCGGTTGTAGCGCAGTAGATCCGGCGGCGGTCCGGGGAATCCGGGGCGTGCTCACCGGTTCTGGTGCAGTGTTAACCCACTGGAATTCTTTTTCTCAGGCTTTACTAAGACTTTACCAATAGTCTGGCCGAGCTTCCGGCGATCTGTCGACAACGGTGTCCGCAGCGTGCGTTGGGATGCCTGGAGTACATGCCTGGTGAAGGAGAATGATGTCCACCACCGTCGACACGTCCCCACGATCTACCGCTCCGCCCGGTCCCTCGCGAGCCGAGCGCCGCGCCTCTCTGATCCGCTACGATCTGCCTGCCTCGATCGTGGTATTCCTTGTCGCCCTTCCTCTTTCGCTCGGTATAGCGGTGGCCTCGGGCGCGCCCATCGCCGCCGGACTGATCGCCGCCGTGGTCGGCGGGCTGGTCGTCGGCGCCCTCGGCGGGGCCCGGCTGCAGGTCAGCGGTCCGGCCGCGGGGCTGACCGTGGTCGTGGCCGGAAGTATCAGCGAATTCGGCTGGAAGACCACCTGTTTCATCACGGTGGCGGCCGGTCTGCTGCAGATCGTCTTCGGCCTCAGCAGGATTGCGCGCGCGGCGCTGGCCATCGCGCCCGTCGTGGTGCACGCGATGCTGGCCGGCATCGGCGTCACCATCGCACTGCAGCAGGTGCACGTGCTGCTCGGCGGCGCCTCGCACAGCACGGCGGCGGAGAATCTGCGCGAACTGCCCGGTCAGTTATTACATCTGAGCGGCGACGATTTCATCGTCGGTGCGGTCGTGATCGCGATCATGGTGGCCTGGCGCTGGGTGCCGCAACGTGTCCGGGTCATTCCGGGGCCGCTGGTCGCCGTCGCCGTGGGAACCGTGCTGTCCCTGGTGCTTCCGGGCAATCCCGCGCGATTGGCCATCGACGGTTCGGTGTTCGACGCGATCGGGCTGCCGCAGATGCCGAACGGCAACTGGGGCGCGGTGGCGATGACGGTGCTGACGTTCGCACTGATCGCCAGCGTCGAGAGCCTGCTCTCGGCGGTGGCCGTGGACAAGATGCACACCGGCCCGCGCACCGATTTCGATCGCGAGCTGGTCGGCCAGGGCAGTGCGAACCTGGTCTCGGGTCTGCTGGGCGGTCTGCCGGTCACCGGTGTGATCGTGCGCAGCGCGACCAACGTGCAGGCGGGAGCGCGCAGCCGCGCCTCGACGATCATGCACGGGTTCTGGGTGCTGCTGTTCGCGGTGGTACTGGTCGGCGTGGTCGAGCAGATTCCGAAGTCGGTGCTGGCCGGACTCCTGGTCGTGGTGGGTGTCCAGCTGGTCAAGATCGGCCACATCCGGCTCGCCCGGCGCACCGGTGACCTGGCCGTCTACGCGGTCACGATTCTGGGAGTGGTGTTCGCGAACCTGCTCGAGGGTGTGCTGATCGGGCTCGTGCTGGCCTTCGCGCTGCTGCTGTGGCGCGTGGTGCGGGTGAGTGTGCACGCCGCGCCGCTCGGCGAATCCGGCCGGTGGCTGGTCGGCATCGACGGCACCTGCACATTCCTGGCCTTACCGAAGCTGTCCTCGATGCTGGCGAAGGTCCCCGCGGGTGCGGACGTCGTCGTCGAGCTGAGTGTGGACTTCCTGGACCACGCCGCCTGCGAGGCCCTGCAGGAGTGGGCTCGCCAGCACGAAAGCAACGGCGGCACCGTCGAATTCGCGGAGATCGGCACCGCACGGATGGCCGGCGTGCTGGACGGCCCGCCGCGCCGGGGCAAGGCCCGCGGACCGCTGGAGGAGGTGCTCGCGCCCTGGCGCGACCGTGGCGCGCACGCGATCACCGCGGGTGTGGCGGCCTATCACCGCGCGCACGCCCATGTGGTGCGCCCGCATCTGGACGAACTGCGCGACGGGCAGGATCCCGACTCGCTGTTCCTGACCTGCGCCGATTCGCGAATCGTGCCGAACGTGATCACGCACAGCGGGCCGGGTGACCTGTTCACCGTCCGCAATGTCGGAAACCTGGTCCCCGCGCGCGGTGCGGACGTGTCCACCGAGGCCGCGCTCGAGTTCGCGGTGGACAAGCTCGGCGTGCGGACCGTGGTGGTCTGCGGGCATTCCGGCTGCGGTGCGATGCAGGCCCTGCTGCGTGACGACGCGGTCACGACGCCCGCCAGCGGCCTGAGCAACTGGCTCGCGCACGCTCACCCGAGTCTGGACCGCTACCGTGCCGGACATCCGGTCGCCGCCGCCGCGGCGGCCGCCGGCTACGACGAGGTGGCCCAGCTGAGCATGGTGAACGTCGCGGTGCAGTTGGAAACCCTCGCCGACCATCCGCTGGTGCGGCGGGCCGTGCGCGAGCGCGGCCTGGTGGTGTCGGGCCTGTACTTCGACATCGCCACCGCCCGCGTCCTGTCGGTCACGACGACCGGAATCGCGGAGATCGCCGATCTCGATCGCGCCGGTGTCGCCGGATAGGACCGACCTGCGGCCCATCGGGTGAGGTTGTGCCACAGGGGGATTCGAAGAGCCGTGGCTCGCGCGCCCGATGCCTGATGTGCGGCGACGGCCCCGCGCTCGCGGAATATCTCGCGAGCGCGGGGCCGTCGTCACGACTCGGCGCGCGCGGCAGGCCGGGAAGCGCCGAGCATGTGGGGCTCGGTCGGAGCGGATCTGCTCCGGCGCCGGTCCGGCGGCGCGCGCGTCGAGCGTGCCTGCGGGAGAGCGCGTGTCGCGGGGCCTAGGCTTGATGAGGTCCTGCGGCGCAGTGGTCTGCGGCGCGCACCCGGACCATCGGTCCGGGCCGGGCGAATTCCTCATCGACCTCGGCTCTCGGGCGTGCCAGGCTGGTAGATGACAAATTCGGTGGATCGGAGTCGAACGGACATGGTTGCGGTTTCGGCGGGGACGGTGGTGCCCGGTGTCGTGCTGACGCGCCCGGAATGGCTGGCGGAGCGAATCTCCGATATGGGGATCTCGTGGGGTACCGGCGATACGCGGGTCTCCGGCACGTTGTGGTGGTGTATGGCCGCATCCTCGCTGATCGATCCGGTCGTGGCCGCTTACGCATCCGGGCTGACCGCGCCGGACATGATTCTGGAGCATCTGCTGTGCGAAGTCCGGCCGGACGGCGGAATCGAGCGGGTGTTCCCGGCTGCGACGTCGGGGGATTCGGCGGCGGGGTCGGGCTCGGTCGCTGATCATTCCCGGGAAGACCGTGGAAGTTGTTGCGCTGAAATCGATCCCGTTGGTGCCGAGAGTGTCGCGCGGAACCTCCGGGAGACGTTGGCGCGGATCATCCCCGCAGTCGCCGAAGTCTCCGGGGCGGGAGTGGCCGCGCTGTGGGCGATCGTCGCCGACGCCATCGGTAATCGGGCGATCGACGCGGGCGATGCCGAGGCCGGGGCGCGGCTGGCAGCACAGGTCGCGGGGCGGCTGCCGGTGCCGCGATTCATCGATATCGGCGAGCGCACGTTCGTCCGGCGAATCTCCTGCTGCCTGGTGTTCGAGGTACCCAACTGCCAGATGTGCACCAGCTGCCCGAAGCGCCCAGCCGCCGAACGACAGGAACTACTCAGCGCACTGGCCGCACGCGGCTGAGGCCGGGCCCGCCTGCGATCCGGGCCCGCAGGCCGGTCCATCGGCGCGAGCACGGCGGGCTCCCGATAGCATGGTCGCGCCGGGCCGCATCCGCGTACCGGCTGGACCCAGGTCCACTCGCGGGAATTCCCCGCAACCGACATTGTGCGGGCAACCGCCCGCGAAGACGACGCCAAGGAGAGCGCAGCCGTGACCATCTCAGCCCGCATAACCCCAGCCGCCCTCGTTCGGGTGCCGGCCGGGACGACGGCGGGCGCCGCGGTGCGTGAGGCGGGTCTGCCGACGAAGGGCCCCGACACCGTCGTGGTCGTGCGCGACCCGGAGGGCAACCTCAAGGATCTGTCCTGGACCCCCGACGAGGACGTCGAGGTCGTGCCCGTCGCCGCCGACACCGAGGACGGCCGCAGCGTCATCCGGCACTCGGCCGCACACGTGCTGGCCCAGGCCGTGCAGCAGGAATTCCCGGAGGCCAAGCTCGGCATCGGCCCGCCGATCAAGGACGGCTTCTACTACGACTTCCAGGTCGATCGTCCCTTCACCCCCGAGGATCTGGCCAAGCTGGAATCCCGGATGAAGAAGATCGTCAAAGGCGCGCAGCGGTTTTCGCGGCGTGTGGTGGAGGTCGAGGACGCGCGCGTCGAACTCGCCGGCGAGCCGTTCAAGCTGGAACTGATCAGCGACAAGTCCGGAATCGACGATCCGGAGGTCATGGAGGTCGGCGGCAAGGAGCTGACCATCTACGACAACCTGGATCCGCGAAGCGGGGAGCGGGTATGGGGGGACCTGTGCCGGGGACCGCACATTCCGACCACCAAGTTCATTCCCGCGTTCAAGCTGACCCGATCCTCCGCTGCCTACTGGCGGGGTGATCAGTCCCGCGAGGATCTGCAGCGCGTCTACGGCACCGCATGGGAATCGCAGGAGGCCCTGGATGCCCACCTCGCCCTGCTCGCCGAGGCGGAGAAGCGTGATCACCGCAAACTCGGCCTGGAACTGGACCTGTTCTCGTTCCCGGACGAGCTCGGCTCGGGCCTGCCGGTGTTCCACCCCAAGGGCGGCATCATCCGCAAGGAGCTCGAGGAGTACTCGCGCCAGCGGCACATCGACGCGGGCTACGAGTTCGTGAACACCCCGCACATCACCAAGGGGCATCTGTTCGAGGTCTCCGGCCACCTGGACTGGTATCGGGACGGCATGTTCCCGGCCATGCACCTGGACGCGGAGTACAACGAGGACGGCAGCGTCCGCAAACCCGGCCAGGACTACTACGTCAAGCCGATGAACTGCCCGATGCACAACCTGATCTTCCGGGCGCGCGGCAGGTCCTACCGTGAGCTGCCGCTGCGGCTGTTCGAATTCGGCTCGGTGTACCGGTACGAGAAGTCCGGTGTGGTCCACGGCCTGACCCGGGTTCGCGGGATGACCCAGGACGACGCGCACATCTACTGCACCAAGGAGCAGATGCACGCGGAGCTGACCAACACGCTGAACTTCGTGCTCTCCCTGCTGAAGGACTACGGCCTGGACGACTTCTACCTGGAGTTGTCCACCAAGGACCCGCAGAAGTTCGTCGGCTCGGATGAGATCTGGGAAGAGGCCACCGAAACTCTCGAGAAGGTCGCCGGAGCCTCGGGCCTGGAGTTGGTGCCCGATCCGGGCGGCGCGGCGTTCTACGGCCCGAAGATCTCGGTGCAGGCCAAGGACGCGCTGGGGCGCACCTGGCAGATGTCGACCATCCAGCTCGATTTCAATCTGCCCGAGCGGTTCAACCTGGAGTACACCGCCTCCGACGGCACCAAGCAGCGGCCGGTGATGATCCACCGCGCCCTGTTCGGTTCCATCGAGCGCTTCTTCGGTGTGCTGACCGAGCACTACGCGGGCGCGTTCCCGGCGTGGCTGGCGCCGGTGCAGGTGGTCGGCATTCCGGTGGCGGAAGCCTTTGCGCCGCACCTGGATCGGGTGATCGAACAGCTGCACGACCAGGGTGTGCGCGCCCAGGTCGACCGCAGTGACGACCGCATGCAGAAGAAGATCTTCAACAACACCGCGCAGAAGGTGCCGTTCATGCTGCTGGCCGGGGAACGGGACGTCGCCGCCGACGCGGTGAGCTTCCGGTTCCGCGACGGAACCCAGGTCAACGGCGTCCCGGTCGCCGACGCCGTGGCCACGGTCGCGGACTGGATCGAACGTCGCGAGAACCCCTCACCCACCGCGGACGGATTCGAGATCCGGACCGGTGGGGTGTGATCGGACCCGCCATGGATTCGGAACAGATCGTGGATACCGGCGCGGGCGACCCGGACCGGCTGCAACGGCTGTGGACTCCCTACCGGATGTCCTACATCACCGGTGCGGTCGGGGATCGCGAGGCGCGCGAGCGTGAGACGACGGAACCGGGCGAGCGGTCCGCGCCCGGACATCCGTTCATCGAGATCCCCAAGATGTCCGATGAGGACGGTCTGGTCATCGCCCGTGGGGAATGGGTTTACGCGGTGTTGAACCTGTATCCCTACAATCCCGGGCACATGATGGTCGTGCCGTATCGGCGGGTGGCCGATCTCGAGGCGCTCACCCTCGAGGAGAGCACCGAGCTGATGGCCTTCACACAGCAGGCGATCCGGGTGATGAAGAAGGTGTCCCGGCCCGAGGGTTTCAACGTCGGGCTGAATCTGGGTGGTGTCGCGGGCGGGTCGCTCGCGGACCACCTGCATCAGCACATCGTGCCCCGCTGGGGTGGGGACGCCAATTTCATCACCGTTGTCGGCGGGGTGAAGGTGATGCCGCAGCTGTTGCGGGAGACCCGGGCCCTGCTGGCGGGCGCATGGAAGGAAGACTCGTAGCGTGCTGAGCTTCTTCGGTCGTGAGACATTCGCCAAAGCGACTGCGCCGCTGGGCAAAGCGCTGGTGAGTACCGGGCTCACGCCCGATGCCATGACGTTGATCGGCACCGCGGCGTCGATCATCGCCGCGGTGACGCTCTTTCCGCTGGATCACCTGTTCTGGGGCACGATGGTGATCTGGCTGTTCGTCATGTTCGACATGCTCGACGGGGCGATGGCCCGCGCCCGCGGCGGCGGCACGAAATACGGCGCGGTGCTGGACGCCTCCTGCGACCGGGTGGCCGACGGGGCGATCTTCGGCGCGCTTGCCTGGTGGTCGGTGTACAACCAGCACAGCAAGCATCTGTTCGCAGCGACGCTCGTGGTGCTGGTGACCTCGCAGGTGATCTCGTATGTGAAGGCGCGTGCGGAGGCCAGCGGCCTGACCGCCGACGGCGGCCTCATCGAGCGGCCGGACCGACTGGTAATCGTGCTGGTCGGCGCCGGATTCACCGGAATCGGGCAGTATTTCGGCATCGGCTGGCTGGTCTACGCGGTGTATGTCGCGATGTACATCCTGGCGGTGCTGAGCGTGGTCACGGTGTTCCAGCGGGTGCTGGCGGTGCGCAATTCCTCGGGTGCGCGCGATCTGCTCGTGTCCAAGGGCGCCGGTGGAACGCAGCCGGGCGCGGCCGAATCCGGCCCGGCGAAATAGGGGGCCGCATGACGGATCTGAAGTCCGCGCTGACCGACAAGGCGTACGCGGCCGGATGGCGACTGGTCCGGGCTCTTCCCGAGGGCACGGCGCGCCGGTGGTTCGACCGTGGCGGCAACTGGGCAGGTAACCGCGCGAACCGGGCCGCGCACCGCACCGGCGACCCGAATCAGTTGCGCCGCAACCTGGCCCGGGTGCTCGGCGTCGCCCCGGCCGCGGTCCCCGACGAGTTGATCCGCGCGAGCATGCGCTCATACGCTCGGTACTGGCGCGAGGCGTTCCGGTTGCCGAGTATGGATCATGCGGCTCTGGGATCACTGCTCGTCGAGCAGGTGGAGAACCTGCACGCAGCGCTGGCCCGCGGCCGCGGTGTGGTGCTCGCGCTGCCGCATTCGGGCAACTGGGATATGGCCGGGGTGTGGCTGGTGCAGAACAACGGCACCTTCGCCACGGTGGCCGAGCGGCTCGAACCGGAGTCCCTGTTCGAGCGCTTCGTGGCGTACCGGGAGAGCCTCGGGTTCGAGGTGTTCCCGCTCACCGGAGGTGAGCAGCCGCCGTTCGCGCAGCTCGCGGATCGCCTGCGGCACAACGGGGTGGTGTGCCTGATGGGTGAGCGCGACCTGACCGGCAAGGGAGTTCCGGTGACCATGTTCGGCGAACGCACCTGGCTGCCCGCGGGCGCTGCCAAGCTTGCCATCGAGACGGGGGCCGCCCTGATCCCGGTGCACTGCTGGTTCACCACCGACGAGTCCGGCCGCGAGTCCTGGGGGATGAAAACCGAAACGGCACTGGACACTTCGGGCGGCGTCGCGGCGGCCACCCAGGCGCTGGCGGATCGGTTCGCGGCCAATATCGCCGAGCATCCCGCCGACTGGCACATGCTCCAGCCGCTGTGGGAGGCCGACCTCTCCGAGGCCCGGCTGGCCCGCATCGCGGCGGCGCAGGCCGGACGTACCGCGGATCCGGTGCGGCACAGGGAGGATCGCGCGGCACAGGACGCGGTGCCCGGCGACGGTGGGTCATGAGGATCGGCATGGTCTGCCCGTACTCGTTCGACGTACCGGGCGGGGTGCAGTCCCATGTCGTGGAGTTGGCACAGGTACTGATCGAGCGCGGGCACCGGGTCAGTGTGCTGGCCCCGGCCTCGGAGGAGACCCAGCTGCCGGACTTCGTCGTCTCGGCGGGCAAGGCGGTGGCGATCCCCTACAACGGCTCGGTGGCGCGTCTGTCCTTCGGGCCTACCGCCTACAGCCGGTTGCGGCGCTGGATCGCCGAGGGTGATTTCGACGTGCTGCACATCCACGAGCCCAATGCGCCCAGTCTGTCGATGCTGGCGCTGAAGGTCGCCGAGGGACCGATCGTGGCGACCTTCCACACCTCGACTACGAAATCCCTTGTGCTGAGCACCTTTCAGGGTGTGCTGCGGCCGTATCACGAGAAGATCAGCGGCCGGATCGCGGTCTCGGAGCTGGCTCGCCGCTGGCAGGTGGAGGCGCTCGGCGGGGACGCGGTGGAGATCCCCAACGGCGTGGACGTGCCCGCGTTCGCGCACGCGCCGCTGCTGGGCGGGTATCCGCGCGAGGGCGGGACCGTGCTGTTCCTGGGCCGTTACGACGAACCGCGCAAGGGGATCGCGGTGCTGTTGGGTGCGTTGTCCGCGCTGGTGCGGCGGCATCCGGGAGTGCAGATCCTGATCGTCGGGCGCGGCGACGAGGAACGCTTGCGGCGCGAGGCCGGGGAACACGCCTCGCATCTGCGGTTCCTCGGTCAGGTCTCGGATGAGGACAAAGCCTCGGCGATGCGCAGTGCGGACGTGTACTGCGCGCCGAACCTCGGCGGCGAGAGTTTCGGCATCGTGCTGGTGGAGGCGATGGCCGCCGGAACCGCCGTGGTGGCAAGCGAATTGGACGCCTTCCGCCGAGTGCTGCGCGACGGCGCCGCGGGCAGGCTGGTCCCGGTGGGTGATTCGACGGCGCTCGCCGACGCGCTGAACGAACTGCTCGGTGACCGGCGCCGTCGGCAGGAACTGGTGCGCGCGGCGAATCAGGTCGTCGGGGAATATGATTGGCCTGTCGTGGCCGAACAGATTCTGCGGGTGTACGAGACGGTCACGGTCGGCGACACCCGAGTCAGGACCGCCGGATGATCACCTTCTCCGCCACCACGATTCTCGTCCTCGCGCTGATCGCTGCGCTGATCGTCGCCGCGGGCGTGTGGGCGTACTCCACGGCAAATCGCCTGGACCGGCTGCACGTGCGTGGCGATCAGGCGCGCGACGCGCTCGAGGCGGCCCTGTCACGACGTGCGGTGGTGGCCCGCACCGTGGCGATCTCGATGGCCGGACCAGCGGCCGATCCGGCGGTGACCGAGCGGTCCAAACGGCTTGCCGCCCTGGCGGATCGGGCCGAACGCGCGGACTGGCGCACCCGCGAGACCGCGGAGAATCAGCTCGCCGCGGCATTGTCGGCGCTGGACATCACGCAGTTGCGCCCACAGCTGGTGGCCGAGTTGGCCGACGCCGAGGCGCGGGTGCTGATCGCGCGACGTTTCCACAACGACGCGGTGCGCGACACCCTGGCCCTGCGCACCCGCCGTCCGGTGCGGCTGCTGCACCTGGGCGGTACCGCGCCGCTGCCGACCTACTTCGAGATCGCCGAGCGCGTCACGCCCGCGGCGACCACCGGACTGGATGTGGACACCGTGCGCACCTCCGCCCGGGTGATCCTGCTGGACGAACAGGATCGGGTGCTGCTGCTGCGCGGTCACGACCCGCGGACGCCGGACATGCCGTTCTGGTTCACCGTCGGCGGCGGTATCGAGCCGGGGGAGACCCTGCGCACCGCCGCGGTCCGCGAACTGTGGGAGGAGACCGGATTCGCGCTGGACTCCTCGCTGCTGCGCGGCCCGCTGTGGCGGCGGGTGGCGGTGTTCCCGTTCGACGGTGAGCTGATCCGCTCCGAGGAGTTGTTCTTCGTCGCGCGCGCCAAGAATTTCACCCCGTCGGCGGCCGATCCCACGACCTGGGAACGGCACTGCGTGACCGCCGACAAGTGGTGCACGCCCGAGGACATCGCCGAACTGGACCGCCAGGGCGAAGCGGTGTACCCCTTCCACCTGGATCAGCTGCTGCCCGAGGCGATCACCGCATCCTCCGCGATGACCGATCCCGAGGTCCGCTCCATCCGCTAGGCCGCCCGGCACTCGCGCGCCGACCGGGGGCGGCAACTGCTCACGGAGTGTTAACCAGCCGTGGTGATACCCATTATGTTCGCGCTCACGTCCGCAGGACACTGTGTGGCAGTCGGATCGTGTGGGTAGTGAGAGTTGTCGGTGGACATGGTGATTGACCACGGAATTGCGCGGAGCCATCGGCTCGGCGGAGTGTTACCGGATGAGCGCGGCCGGTTCGGGCGGTACGGCGGGCGGTATGTCCCCGAGGGACTGATGGCCGCACTGCTGGATCTGGAACGAACCTATCTGGCGGCCAGGAACGATCCGCGTTTCATCGCCGAACTCGACGAGTTGCTGCGCAACCGAGTGGGGAGACCGACTCTGCTGCACCAGATTCCGCGGTTCGCCGGAGCGTTGCGGGTGCCCGGTGTGCGGGTCTATCTCAAGCGCGAGGATATGACGCACACCGGCGCGCACAAGATCAACAATGCGATCGGGCAGGCGCTGCTGGCCCGGCGGATGGGCAAATGCCGGATCATTGCCGAGACCGGTGCCGGGCAGCACGGCGTCGCGGTGGCAACCGTGTGCGCGATGCTCGGTCTGAGCTGTGTGGTCTACATGGGCGCGGACGATATGGCGAGGCAGGAGTCGAACGTCGTGCGGATGCGGCTGCTCGGCGCCGAGGTGCGTGCGGTGAGCACCGGCGGCCGCGGCCTGAAGGAGGCGGTCAGCGAATCGGTGCGCGACTGGGTGGCGAATCTGGACACGAGTCACTACGTGTTCGGTACCGCGGCCGGGCCCGCTCCCTATCCGTGGATCGTGCGCGAATTCCAGACGGTGATCGGCCGGGAATCGCGTGCCCAGATCCTGAAATCCGAAGGGCGACTGCCGGATTACGTGCTGGCCTGCGTCGGCGGCGGGAGCAATGCGGTCGGCATGTTCCATCCGTTCGTGGACGATCCGGGCGTGCGGCTGATCGGAGTGGAGGCCGCCGGGCGCGGCGGGCACGAGCATGCGGCGACGTTGAATTTCGGTCGTCCGGGCGAGGTCGACGGCTCGTACAGCTATCTGCTGCAGGACGAGGACGGTCAGATCAGCCGCACTCACAGCATTGCCGCGGGTCTGGACTATCCCGGCGTCGGGCCCGAGCTGAGCCATCTCAAGGACGCGGGCCGGGCCGTGTTCGGCACTGCCACCGACGCGCAGGCGTTGCGCGGTCTGCGCGCGCTGAGCCGCACCGAGGGGATCCTGCCCGCCCTGGAATCCGCGCACGCCCTCGGCTATCTGCTGGACGTGGCCGAACGCGGTGAGCTGCCCCCGGATTCGGTGGTCCTGGTGTGCCTGTCCGGCCGCGGCGACAAGGATCTGCACATCGCCGCCGCCGGGCTGGATGCTCCCGAACCGGATCTCAGAACGTGAACTTGTTGCCGTAGGCGGTGGTCTGCACGCTGCCCTGCGGCGTGGCGACCGTGGTGGTCACGAACGGGACCGCCTCGACGGGTGAGGCGCACTGGGCGACGTTCACCGCGGCGTTGGAGAAGGTCAGATGGTAGGGAAACCGGGTGTTGTTGTCCAGGGCGGCGGTCGCGGTGGTCGCCGTGGTGACCTGGCCGGGCGCGATGGTCGCTTGCAGGACCTCTTGTACGCCGAGCAGACCGGCGACATTGGGTGCGATGCCCACGGCGGACGAGCTGCTGTTGGTGGGCGGCGAGGTCGTGGTGGGTGTCGGGGTCGTGGTCTCTGCTGCGCTCGTGGTGGGCGCTGAGCTTGTGGTGGCTGCTGCGCTCGTGGTGGGCGCTGCGCTTGTGGTGGCTGCTGCGCTCGTGGTGGGCGCTGCGCTTGTGGTGGCTGCTGCGCTCGCGGTGGGTGCCGAGCTTGTGGTGGGTGCCGGGCTCGCGTTGGGCGCTGCGCTTGTAGTCGGCGCTGGTGCTGTGGTGGCTGCTGCGCTTGTAGTGGGTGCCGGGCTCGTGGTGGCTGCTGCGCTTGTAGTGGGCGCTGGTGCTGCGGCGGCTGCTGCGCTCGCGGTGGGTGTCGGGCTCGTGGTGGCTGCTGCGCTTGTAGTGGGTGTCGGGCTCGTGGTGGCTGCTGCGCTCGTGGCGGGTGCCGGGCTCGCGGCGGGTGGGTTGCTCCCGATTCTCCGGGCTGCCGCGTTGGACGGGCTGTTGATCGTGAGGCTCGGGGTGATGCCGGCGGTCAGGGCCTGATTGGGCTCGATACCCACCTGGACGCCCCCGGCCGTGCTGATCCCGCAGCCCAGCAGGAATCCCGCGACCGCACTGCCGGAGATGATCGGAACACCGGTGACCGCGACCGAGTAGTTCCCGCTCACCTGGGTGGCGTGCGAGAACGTCATGAGGTAACTGGGGGTCCGATCGCCCGGCGGGGCTACTCCGATGCGATCGACCGAGGCATGCAGATGTAAACCCGATCCATCGACGTCAGCGGTGGTGGTCTGCGCGTTTCCGAGCCGGGCGCCACCGGCCCACAGGCCGAGCGCCAACACACTTGCCGCGGCAAGGGTGGCGGAGCGTCGCATAGCGGGATCCTGTTCTCGAAGCGGACGTGCACAAATGCGGTCTTTCGGAGAGCGAGGCGTGCTGCTATCAGCTGGAAATCATAGGTGACTCGAGCGGTAAATCCCTGGTGGTGGACGGGCGCGCCGGAGGCCGATTCCTGTCCGCCGGCGCCACGGCCGCTCGCGCCCCGGCGGATGGAAATCTGTGAGATGCCTCATCTTCCGCTAGGGTCGAGGCGCGGTTCGCCGTTCGCCGCACGGCGGTGAATCGGATGTGTGGAGGTGAACGCCGTGACCATGTCATATCTGCTGCACGACTTCCTGTTGCCGTACCTCGGTGAGGAAGCCGCGACCTACTGGGCGACGCTGTTCGTCATCGATCCGGCGGGGTGATCGCGTAACGACGCGGTAGCCGGATTCGGCTCAGGGGCCGGTTGGGCAGTCCAGTGGTCTCCGACTGGCTATGAAGTGGCCTGATCGGGCCGCCTAGAATCGTGTCGTTCGATCATGAACGATCCGATTCGCCCAGCACTCAGGAGTTAGCCGTGACGACGCCCGAATCCGCCCCGACGACCGGTACCGCCCGCGTGAAGCGCGGTATGGCCGAGATGCTCAAGGGCGGGGTGATCATGGACGTGGTCACGCCGGACCAGGCCAAGATCGCCGAGGATGCCGGCGCGGTGGCCGTGATGGCGCTCGAGCGGGTTCCCGCCGATATCCGCGCCCAGGGCGGCGTGTCCCGGATGAGCGATCCGGACATGATCGACGGCATCGTCAACGCCGTGTCCATTCCGGTGATGGCCAAGGTCCGGATCGGCCATTTCGTGGAGGCGCAGATCCTGCAGAGCCTCGGCGTGGACTACATCGACGAGTCCGAGGTGCTGACCCCCGCGGACTACTCGCACCACATCGACAAGTGGAACTTCACCGTCCCGTTCGTGTGCGGCGCGACCAACCTCGGCGAGGCGTTGCGGCGAATCACCGAGGGGGCGGCCATGATTCGCTCCAAGGGTGAGGCCGGCACGGGCGATGTGTCCAATGCCACCACGCATATGCGCAAGATCCGCGACGAACTGCGGCGGCTGAGCTCGCTGCCCGAGGACGAGCTGTTCGTGGCCGCGAAGGAACTGCAGGCCCCGTACGAGCTGGTCCGTGAGGTCGCCGAGACCGGCGAGCTGCCGGTGGTGCTGTTCACCGCGGGCGGTATCGCCACCCCGGCCGATGCCGCGATGATGATGCAGCTGGGCGCGGAAGGCGTGTTCGTCGGCTCGGGCATCTTCAAGTCGGGCGATCCGGCGCAGCGCGCGGCGGCCATCGTCAAGGCGACGACCTTCCACGACGATCCGGATGTGCTGGCCAAGGTGTCGCGCGGTCTGGGTGAGGCTATGGTCGGCATCAACGTCGAGGAGATCCCCGAGCCGCACCGCCTCGCCGAACGCGGTTGGTGATCGGCGATCTGATCCGGTTCTCATCGAGCCCCGGCCCCGTGTGGGCCGGGGCTCTTTGCTGTCATCTGGCCTGTTCAGCGCGTTTCTGATCGATCCGCTTGTCAAGCGGAACGGTGATCCGTATCGTTAACGGAGCGAGGTTCCGCTTTATCGAAAGATGCCGAAAGGACCGATGAACGATGTCGCAGACGACCCGCCCGAGCTTCGGAATCATGACCGCTCCGCAACAGGTGGACTATTCGGACATCCAGCGAGTGTGGCGGGAGGCGGACGGGATCGAGCAGATCGAGCATGCCTGGCTGTTCGACCACTTCATGCCCATCGCCGGAGATCCGGACGGCCCGATCTTCGAAGGCTGGACACTGCTGTCCGCACTGGCCGCGCAGACCTCCCGGCTGCGGCTGGGGCTGCTGGTGACCAGCAACAGGTTCCGGCCGCCGGCCGTACTGGCCAAGATCGCCACGACGGTGGATATCGTCTCGGGCGGCCGCCTGGACTTCGGCATCGGAGTCGGCTCGCGGCCCGACATCCCCACGGCCCGACGCGAATACGACGGGCACGGCCTGCCGTACTACGACACCGCGCACGCCGTCGGGAGTTTCGCGGAGGCGTGCACGGTGATCCGGCGGCTGTGGACCGAGGACGAGCCGTTCGACTTCGAGGGTGAGTACATCGAACTGAGTGGGGCGCTGGGCAATCCCAGGCCCGTGCAGCGCCCGCATCCGCCGATCATGATCGGCGGCCGTGCGGCCGCGACCCTGCGCGTGGCCGCCGAGCACGCCGATCTGTGGAACATCCCCGGGGGCGATATCGCCGATGCCGTCCAGCGCAGCGCCCTGCTGGACCGCTACTGCACCGAGCTCGGCCGGGATCCGGCCGCGATCACCCGCTCGATCTTCCTGCCCGTGTCCTATGACCACCCCGAACTCACCCGGGCCGCGGTCGACGAGGCGCTCGAGGCGGGCTTCGGGCATATCGTGCTGGGGCTCTCGAATCCCTATCCGGCCGGAGTCGCACGCTGGATCGCCGAGGAGATCATCGGGTCGCGTGCCGAGGTGGCCGCGCCGACTGGTGCCTGATCGGCCCCTTTCGAGATGGTCTGTGCCGGAACTTGTTTCACCTGGAATTCTGGTCTCGGACCTGCAGGGCCGGACGATCGCGGTGATCCCAGGCGACCAGGATGTCCGGTTCCTCGTGCGCGTCGCGGCGGTGCCGCAGCAGCGCCGCGACGATGAACGGCTCTGCCTCGGCGCGGCGCAGCGCGCCCTCGGACAGGCGGAGTTCGACCGTCAGATCGAAACTCAGCCCGCGATTCAGCAGCATCGGTCCCGCGACGAGCAGAATCGTCTCCGGGTTCGCGGAAATCGTTGTGGCGCGGGCGGATCGGTCGGTGCTCTCGTCCCAGAGGGCGGGCAGCCAGCGGCCGTGCTCGCGCAGCGCTTGCAGCACTTCGCGATTCAGGCCAGCATAGTCGAACCAGGCTGTGCGGTAGGACATCTCGTCGCGACCGAACTCCAGGCGCAATGACGCCGGACGGACATAGTCGTGCAGTGACACCGTCGCACAGGCCCGGCCGCGGGTGCGGATCCGGTCGGCGACGGTCTCGGCGAAACTCAGCGGATCCGCCGGATCGGCCCCGTCCACGGCGACGACCGTGTATCCCGGCAGTGCGAGGGCGCGGTCCAGCACGACCTCGACCAGCGCGTCCACGGTGACAGGGGAGAAACTCGGCACCGGACCATCATGCCGGGCGGCGGGTTTCGCGGAGAGTCGGCCATCGGCGCGGGTTCGCCATCGCTTAGCCTGAGCACGGCGACTTGCGGAAGGACGGATCATGGCGACGATCGAAGAGGCGTTGGAGCTCGAGCGGCTCGAGCGGGACATCTTCCGTGGCGCATCGCTCAAGACCCAACTGCCTCGCACATTCGGCGGGCAGGTTGCCGGACAGGCGCTGGTGTCGGCGGTGCGCACGGTGGAGCCCAAGTATCAGGTGCATTCGCTGCACGGATACTTCCTGCGCCCCGGTCGGCCGACCGAACCGACGGTCTACGAGGTCGAGCGGATCCGGGACGGTCGCTCGTTCTGCACGCGCCGGGTGACCGGGATCCAGGACGGTCAGGCGATCTTCACCATGTCGGCCTCGTTCCACGTCGGGGACGAGGGGCCGCAGCATCAGGACATCATGCCGCAGGTGCCGCCGCCGGACGACCTGCCGGACGCGGAGAAATCGATGAGCCCGGAACGTATGTGGGCCATGCGCGAATGGGAGCACTGGGACATCCGCCCCATCCCGATCGACCAGGTCGCTCAGCGCGACGGGCTGATCTCCCAGCAGCAGGTGTGGTTTCGCTACCGCCACCCGCTGCCGGACGATCCGCTGTTCCACGTCTGCACGCTCGCCTACATGAGCGATATGACCCTGCTGGGCTCCTCCAAGGTCACCCATCCGGACGAGCCGACCCAGAACGCGTCGCTCGATCACGCCATGTGGTTCCTGCGGCCGTTCCGCGCCGACGATTGGCTGCTCTACGACCAGAATTCACCGTCGGCCGGATTCGGTCGCGCGTTGACCGGCGGCCGGATCTTCACGCGGCAGGGCGAATTGGTGGCGGCGGTGGTCCAGGAGGGGCTCATCCGCACCCTTCGCGTGGACTGATCGGCGATCTGTTCGGCGCTCAGGCGGGCTGGACGCGCAGGTGGCACACGACCGTGTCGGGTAGGCGGCGCAGCTGGCGCTCCAGTTCGTCGCTGCGGTGGCTGGGCAGTAACCGGCCCCATCCGGCGGGCGGGTCCACTTCCGCGATCAGCACCACCTTGCGGCGTCCGTCGAAGTTGTCCCGGACGTAGCGAGCCACCGGAGCGCCGACGCTGCAGTCCCCGGCGTCGATGATCTCCAGACGCACCTCCGGATGCCACGCCTCCCACGCCTTGGTGAACACGGTGGTGTTCTCCCCGGGCAGGCAGACGTGCACCGCGACGATGTCGTGGCCGAGCGACAGCGCCGCGGACAGCGCCTCGCGGCTCAGTTCCGAGACCTCCGAGACCGGCACCACGATGACGGTGCCGGTGGCCCGCGGCGGCGCGGGCAGACATCCGGTCCCGCGGCAGCCGTCGATCCGGTTGTACTGCTTGCGAATTCGTTCCATCACCAGGACCAGCAGCGGCAGTACGAACACGATGAGCCAGGCGCCGGAGGTGAATTTCATCGCGGTGGTGACGATCGCGGCGACCAGGGTGAGCACCGCGCCGAAACCGTTGAGCGCCAACCGCCATCGCCAGCCGTGCACGTGATCGCCCAGCCAGTGCCGGACCATACCGGCCTGTGCGATGGTGAATCCGACGAAGACGCCGATCGCGAACAGCGGAACCAGCGCGTTCATATTGCCGTTCGCGGCGATCAGCAGGACCGCAGATGAAATGCCCAGGGCCAGAACGCCGTAACGGTAGACCTGACGCGGGGTAGCCACCGCGAACCGGTGCGGCAGGCAGTTGTCCTCGGCGAGGATCTTGGCCAGGGTCGGCAGGCCGCCGTAGGAGGTGTTGGCGGCCAGCGCCAGTAGGACGACAGTGTCGAATTGCACGATGTAGTAGGCGATTCCGTGACCGAGCGCGGCCGCGGTCAGCTGGGACAGCACCGTGGTCCCGTCCACCGGGTGGATGGCGAACTTGCCGATCAGCGTCGCCAGGCCGAGCAGCATCACACCCAGCAGGACACCGAGGGCGACCTCGGCCCGCTGCGCCTTGCGCACGCGCGGCTGCTCGAAACTGGGCACCGCGTTGGCGATCGCCTCCACCCCGGTCAGCGCGGAGCAGCCGCTGGAGAATGCCTTGAGCAGCAACAGGATTCCGATGGTCCGGGCGCTGGTGACCGTGGTCGCGGCGGTGCCCGCCACGGCAGGTTCCGACCGCAGCAACCCGGCCACGATCACCACCAGGACGCCGACCACGAACACCGCCGTCGGGGCCATGAACGCCCGTGCGCTCTCCCGGATGCCCGCCAGGTTCAACGCCGTGATGCCCAGCAGGACCGCCAGGCAGATCCACACGGTGTACGGCAGCAACGCGGGAATCGCCGAGGTGAGCGCCGCGACGCCCGCGGCGATGGAGACCGCGACGTTCAGCACGTAATCCACGATCAACGAGGCCGCCGCGACCAGACCGGTCCGATGACCCAGATGTGCGCGGGCCACGGCGTATGCCCCGCCGCCGTTGGGGAAGGCCGCGATCACCTGGCGGTAGGAGGCGATCAGCACGGTCAGCAGCACCACGATGGCCACCGTCACCGGCAGGGTCATCCCCAGTCCCGCGCTACCGGCCGCCGCCAGCACCAGCACGATGGATTCGGGGCCGTACGCCACCGAGGCCATCGCATCCAGGGACAACCCCGCCAGTCCGGTCGCCACGGTCAGACCGCGCCGGGGCGACGAGGTGTCCACCGGCCCGCCGGGCGCGGGCGCGGTATCGGGCAGTACGTCAGTCACCTGCGCGAGTGTTCCCCCGCGCGGCCCGTTTGTAACAGCGCACTTGCGAAGTTTTGACGGACGGGTGACCAGAACCACATCCGCGCCCGGTCGCACGAGGTCCCCTCCCGCGTGCTCGTATGCTCGACTGGTGAAACCGATCATCGGAGTGCTGGCGTTGCAGGGTGACGTGCGCGAGCATTTCCACGCCCTCGCCGCCTGCGGCGCCGAACCGGTGAACGTGCGCCGTGAATCCGAACTGGCCGCCGTCGACGGCCTGGTGCTGCCGGGCGGCGAATCCACCGCGATCAGCAAGTTGCTCGAGGTCTTCGGGCTGCTCGAACCCCTGCGGCAACGGCTGCGCGACGGACTTCCCGCCTACGGCTCGTGTGCGGGAATGATCCTGCTCGCCGATACGGTCCTGGACACCCGGCCCGATGCGAAGTCGCTGTCGGGCATCGATATGACCGTGCGGCGCAACGCTTTCGGCCGTCAGGTGGATTCGTTCGAGACCGATCTGGACTTCGAGGGCATCGAGGGTGATCCGGTGCGCGCGGTGTTCATCCGCGCGCCGTGGGTCGAGCGTGTCGGTGAGGGGGTGCGGGTTCTGGCGACGGTACCGTCGGGGCCCGCGGCAGGCCGGATCGTGGCGGTGCGCCAGGGCAGCGTGCTGGCCACCTCGTTCCATCCGGAGGTGACCGGCGATCTGCGGGTGCACGGCATGTTCGTGGACATGGTTCGCGAGCGGACGGCCGCTCGGCTCGGCTGAGCCGCCGGTCCGGGCGCCGCGAACGTTCCCCTCGGGGCGTTGGTGGGCGTCCGGTATGACCTGAGACACCGGGCAGTAGACTGACACGGTTAGCTGCGCGAATCTCGAGCACACCGACGTGAAGGAAGTAGGGGAATGAGCGGCCACTCCAAATGGGCCACCACCAAGCACAAGAAGGCCGTCATCGATGCGAAGCGTGGCAAGATGTTTGCCAAGCTGATCAAGAACATCGAGGTCGCGGCGCGTACGGGTGGTGGGGACCCTGGAGGAAACCCGACTCTGTACGACGCCATCCAGAAGGCGAAGAAATCCTCGGTCCCGAACGACAACATCGAGCGCGCCCGCAAGCGCGGCAGCGGTGAAGAGGCCGGCGGCGCGGACTGGCAGACCATCACGTACGAGGGGTACGGCCCGAACGGGGTCGCCGTGCTGATCGAATGCCTCACCGACAACCGCAACCGCGCCGCCGGTGAGGTGCGCGTGGCGATGACCCGCAACGGCGGCAATATGGCCGATCCGGGTTCGGTGGCGTACCTGTTCCACCGCAAGGGCGTGATCACGCTGGAGAAGAACGGCCTGAGCGAGGACGACGTCCTGATGGCCGTGCTGGACGCGGGCGCCGAAGAGGTCAACGATCTGGGCGACTCGTTCGAGATCATCAGCGAGCCCGGCGATCTGGTCGCCGTGCGTACCGCGCTGCAGGAGGCCGGTATCGAATACGACTCGGCCGATTCGGGTTTCCAGCCGTCGGTCTCGGTCGCGGTCGATGCCGACGGGGCCCGCAGGGTGTTCAAACTCGTCGACGCCCTCGAGGACAGCGACGATGTGCAGGACGTCTACACCAATGTGGACGTCAGCGACGAGGTGCTCGCCGAACTCGACGCGTAGTTTCGTCTCGCGCGAAGGCCGCCCGCAGCAAATGCTGTAGGCGGCCTTCGGTTTTCGATCAGGAGGCCAGGTTCGTGCGGATGCGCTGCTGCAGGAACGTCTCTAGCGGACCCGTGACGGCCAGGAGCAGCAGTGCCCACAGGCCGATCTCGGGCCAGGTCACCGCGATGATCAGTGCGACAAATGCCGCGGCCACCTGGAGCCAGCGCGTCACGAGTTCGGCCGAGGTGGCGCGATGCGGATCCGAGAGCAGATTCGCCCGATACAGCAGCAGTTCCTCGAGCCGCAGCATCACCATCGTGAACACGATGACGCCCAGGTAGATTCCGAGCGCCAACCGATCCCGATGGGTGAACTCGTCCAGTACCGTCGCCAGCGGCAATGCCACGATCCCGAGCAGCCACAGCATATTCGTCCGCACCAGCAGCGGTGTGTACCCGGTCGCCCGCTCGAACAGGCGGTGGTGGTCACGCCAGAACACGCCGATCACCGCGAAGGTCACCGCAGCCGCGATCAGCGTATAGATGTTGTCGGACAAGAACTTCGACGTCGTGCTGTGCTCGACCTCCCGGGCACTGTCGACCAGCGGCAACACGATCAGCGTAATGGCGATGGCCACCACGGCGTCACTGAAGAAGATCACCCGTTCGAGCCCCCGCTCGGTCCGGGGTTGGGCAGTGGTCGCTGTATCGGTGCTGTACTCGCTCACCGCACGAGCGTACCGAGTCGCGCCGCGCTGGGCTCGGCGGTCATCGAGGGCAGAATGCCGGTCGGCGGCTCTGTTGTGCCTGGAATAGACGAATGCGTTGTGGCGCAGCGGAATCACGACTGTCCGTGCGGTTCGAACTACCTACCGATCTCCCGGGGCTTCGGTTCGGATGCGTCGTCCTCGGCGAGATGCGCGGGGCGAAGTGGCTGGGCAGCGGGTTGTTCGCGTTCGAGAGCGCATGGATTGCGGAGGTATCCAGATGTACAGCGGGCAGAGTTCGGTCGGCGGAATAAGACTGCCTGCGGGGTGCGGACCTTGGCGGCGATCCGCGCGTAGAACGCTGACGGCAACGGAGGGTCGGCGCATGTATGTGGGGCGGATCATCTGGTTGCCGGCATCGCGGCCCTCCTCGTGGTGATTGTTCAGATTGTGCGGTCCATTCTGGAAGGCAATCCCTTCTGGTTCGAAATCCACAGGGCGTACTTCTTTCTCGATGCGGGCAACATCGCGCTGTGGGTCTGTCAGTTGGCGACCGTCGTGGGCGCGATTCTGCTCATGGTCATTGGGCACCGCTCGCCGACGGCGCGGACAGTGGCGACGCTCGGTATCGGGGGAATGTTCTGCTTGCATTCGGCCGCTGTGCCTGCGGCGCGACCGGTGTACTCGATCGGCCTGAACTGGCTGCTCGTCCTGGATTTCGTACTATCCCTGGTTGCGGTTGTCGCAATAGTGATCGGCAATCGTTCCGCCGGGCTTGCCGCACGTCCGTCGGCTGTGCCTGCGCGAACGTTCGCGCCGCAAGGGATGCCGCCGCACGCGATGCCGCAGTTCGGTATGCCTCAGCCAGGGATGGTTCAGGGAGGCGTGCCACAGCAGGGTGGTCCACAGGGGCAGATGCAGTATCAGGGGATGCCGCAATCCGGAGTCCCGCAGCAGGGCATCGCACCGGAAACGATTGTGCAGCAGCAAGGTCCGCCGGGCATCGTCCCGCAGCCGGGAATGCCGCAACAGGCGATGCCGTCAGCGCCGATGCCGCAACCCGGGGTGTTTCGACAGGGGATGCCGCTGGGCGGTGTGCCATTGGACAATAATCAGCCTCCCGCGTCGAATCCGGGATACCAGCAGCCTGGGCAACAGTTCTCCGCGCCGCCTGTGACAGGGCCTGCGGCACAGGGGAATCCGCCGCAGTTCTGAGGTCAACCTGTCCTGGTGTGGCTTTCGTCGGTGCCGGTGCCTCGTCAGGTGGTGCGCTGACATGGATGTCGCTGGGTGGCGCGCTGTTGGTGGCCATCAGCCTTGCTGTATTGGGTCCCGGGTGCCCGTGGGGCGGGGGAGCGGTTTACCGCGCTGTGTGCGAGAGGGATTGTGGCACAGACGAATCCGCCGCAATGTGGAGTTCGGCGGTCCGCCTGTGGCGATATCTGGGGTGCCGAATTTTTCGGAGTGCCGGATATGGCCACCGGGTGTGTGAGAATGCAATCTGTTGTAGCGGTGGATATTCCGGTGATGGCCGGGGTGGCGGCTGCTACTCGTCCGGGGGGATGGGTTGAGGTTGTGGGGTGCCGGCGAAGATTTTTCGGAAGATATCGTCGGCGTGGCTGCCGGATTCGGGGGAGCCGGGGATGAGGTGGAAGGTCCGGGTGCCGTCGGGGAGGCGTTCGGCGCGCAGGAACAGGTCAGCGAGGTGGGCGGATGCGGCACGGCGGCAAGCGAATTCGGTCAGGTGGGTGACGAAGACGATGGAGACGCCGGTGTCCAGGAGGGCGCTCAGCAGTGGCTCGGCTATCTGTTCGGCGTCACGAGCGTCGGTCGAGGCGAAGGATTCGTTGCACAGCAGGAGGGAATCGGGGTTCATGCGGTCGACGAGGTCGCTCATCCTGGCCAGTTCCTCGACCAGTTTGCCGTGTGACATGGTGCGGTCTTCGTCGGCGGCGAAGTGGGTGAAAATTCCGCCGTGCACGTCGGTGTCGAAACTCTCTGCGGCGACGAACATCCCGGCGTGCGCCATCAACTGGGCCGCGCCGACCGCGCGCAGGAACGTGGATTTGCCGCCGTTGTTGGCCCCGGTGACGATGATGAGCGAGCGACCGTCGGCGTCGAGGTCGTTGCCGACAACTGGTCGAACGCCCGCCAGACACAACCCGATATCGCGTAATCCGGTGCTGCGCAGGCGCGGTGCGCCCGGGGGATGGACGGTCGGCAGGCAGACCGGCACGCGATCCCGTGTCAGTCTGCGGTGCAGGGTGACGCAGCCCAGGTAGAACGCCAGCTGAGTGCGCAGCTGTGCGAAGAAGTGCTGCACATGATCGGCGGCATCGCTCACCACGTCGGCGATGATCTGCAAAGCCGGATTCTGGAGCTGGACAACGGGATTGGATTCGGTCTCCGGATCGTCGATGGCCTCGAACGTTCGCCCGGTGCGGCGATCGAGGCCGAATCGGCGTCGGCGGATCGGTGCGTGGAGGCGAATTCCGGCGATCTTGTTGCCAGGGCCCAGGCCCGCGGTGAAATGCAGCCCGTGCTCGAAATCCAGTGCGGCGAGCTGCTGTTCGACCGATACCAGATACGGCTCGTCGAGTTCCGCGGCGACCGTCGCGACCAGATCGGCGAATCCGGCGGATTCGAACGACGGGGCATGGTGCGCGCACGCCGTCCGCAGCTCGCGCAGACAGCCGAGCAGTTCTCGCAGGGGTTCCAGAGCGAGTAACAGCTTGCCGTTCGGACGATGTCTCGGGCCGACCTGCCAGCGTTTGACTCGGGTTGCCTCCGTGGCAATCCGGTAGAGCTCGCGAACCGACGACGGGTGGGCGCAGCAGTCGGCGAGGACGGCGTGACGGTAGCGGATCACTTCGGGGTCGGCGACGCTCGCGGGCAGGATCGCCCGCACCGCCTCGGTGACCGCCGGATCCTCGCCGTACTCGTCGTCGTGTGCCATGGCCGTGCACAGGGCATCCAGACCGAGATCCGCGAGGGTGCGCTGTTCGGTGGTGACGGTCCGGACCGTGACGCCGGGCGGTTGCAGCAGAGCGAGTCTCATCGGCGGATCCTGGCGGTCACCCGGTCGTAGGTCAGCCCGTGCCGACCGGCGAGTTCGAGGGCGTGGAGCTGTCCGCCGGGCGGTCTGCGCTCGATGCGGAAGGTGCGCCGGGTGGTGTCCTGGCTCGATTCGGTGACCGCGACCATACTCACCACCGCCGGTGAAGTGCGGGACAGTTTCTCGAAGAAGGTGACCCACAGCGCAATTGCGCCCCGGTCGATGATCCGGCCGAGGATGTCACCGCCGATCCGCAACGCATCGGAAGTACTTGTCGAGCTGAAACTTTCGTTCATCACGATCACGCTGTCGGCCGTGACGCGGTCGAGGGTGTCGCGCATCCGGGTGAGTTCACCGAGCAGTCGGCCGTCCGGATCCCCGGGATCCTCGGCATGTTCGAAATGGGTGAAGATCGCATCCGGCAACGGCAGGCGGGCCTCGCGGGCCGGAACCGGGCAGCCGAGCGCGGCGAAATACAGCAGCTGCCCGAACATTCGGGCGAAGGTGGTCTTCCCGCCCTGGTTCGGTCCGGTCACCATCAGCACTCGTTCCGGGCCGGACAATTGGAAATCGTTGCACACCAGGTGGTTTGCCCGGCGCGGTCGGATGGCGAGTGCGAGATCGAATGCGCCGTAGGCGTACACGTCCTCACCGGGCGCGGCCGTCTCGGGCAGGCACAGCGGGTGCCCCTGGGCGGCGAGGTTGCGACCGAATGCGAGATAGACCAGATAGAACTGGATTTCGCGATCGAACCGCACCACCACCGGATCGAGGAAGTCCGGATGGTCGAGGCAGAATTGTTCGAGCCGCGCGAACGGACCGGGATGCAGCTGCGCGACCTCCCACAGGATCTGCTCCTCGGTCTGGTTCATATCTGCCCACTGTGCTCCAGGCGGGGAGGCGGAAGGCGCGGCACATCCGAAGCGCGCGAACAGATTCGCGATCGCGGCGCTGTAATCCGCTACGCCCTCGTCGAATCCGACCTCGATCGTGCGACCCACGATCCGGAGGCTGTAGCGGACCGTGTCCAATTCCGCGCGGACCTGTCGTATCGCGTCGGCGAGCGCGGTGATCCGTGGTTCGCGAAGGTGTCCATCGAGCAGTTCGCGCCATTCGCGCAGCCCGCGCGAGTGGATCGGCAGGCCGGAGATCTCCTCGGACAGTCGCGTGAGAATCAGCAGATAGTTCTCGGTGGCATCGAGCTGCCGGCGGCGGCGCTGGTGCGGCTGTTCCAGGTGGGCACTCTGCGCGAGTGCGCGGCGAATCGCGCGCATACCGGCCGCGAATTCGTGGAAGGCCGCGCGCAACTCGAGATCGTCGAGATCAGCGAACACCTCGCGTCGATAGCTCACGGTGTCCAGATCGCGGACCGGCCGCAGATACAGCGGGCCCAGATCGTATTCGGCATCCCCGCGCAGCACACTGGCGAGCACCTGGTCGATATTGAGATCGGTACGCGCCGTGCGATCCACCGCGACCGCGACCGGATCCGGCCGGACGATGCTGAAATCCTGCACCTCGCCTCCCCACGTGCGCTGCCGGTGTTCGCGCGGTCACGCTGTCATCGAAGGCTAGAAGCATTACTTACCGGCCGTCAAGTAATGAGATGCCTCCGGACGCCGGTCCGTTCGAGTGGTCAGGTGATCAGATCGGGTTTACCCTGCGCGAGTGGATCGGGATTGGCGCGAAGGCGAGTACCTCGAGTATCTGTGGGGTGAGCGTCATCGTTTCGCCTGGGTGATGCGGCGGTACGGGGGAATGACGCAGGTGGAGGCGGAATCGAGTGCGATGCGACGGTATCCGTACGAACAGGCCGACGTACCGCATCGCGGACTGATCTTCCACGACGAGGCGTGGCATTGGGCGATGCTGCGGATTCACGGTGAGCGGTACGCGCACGAACATCCGGAACTGGCCGCTGCGCCCGCGGCGTATCGCGAACTCGACTGACCGACAACGAAAATCCCGGGGCGAGCCGTGTGGCGCACCCCGGGACGTCGTCTCGCGATACTCAGGTGCTCGCCGGTACCGGCAGGCCGACCCGCGCGCTCACCCAGGCCAGTGACGAGCTGAACGCGGCCGAGGCGAACTGCCAGGTGTGCCCGCCCTTCGTGGTGTGGATCGTGCAGTCGATGCCGACCTTCTTGCCTGTGGTACACAACTTCTCGGCCGCGCCGACCTCACTCGAACCCTCGAATGCGTCCTGACCGCCCTTGCCGATCTGATCCTCGCTGACCTTCGGCATCTTGAAGCCCTTCGGCATACCGTGCTTACCGTCGTGCTGCGGGGCGGTCAGATCATCGAACAGGCCCGCGATCCCGGTGTAGGGCCCGTGCTTGTCCATCACCGTGACCGGGTCGAAGTGCTCCCACTGCTCGGTACTGCCGCCGTAGAGACGTTGGACGGTCTGCGCTTTGGTGCCCGAATCGGGTCCGGCGTCACCGGCGATATCGACGAAGGTGTGGAACAGCTCGGGATGCATCACCGTCAGGTCCACGGCGCAGGTGCCGCCCATGGACCAGCCGACCACCGCCCAGTGCGCCGGATCGGAGGACGCGTTGAACTTCGATTCCACATACGGGACAACGTCTTTGGTGAGATGGTCGGCGGCGTTGCCGCGCGGCCCGTTGACGCATTCGGTGTCGTTGTTGAAGCTGCCGCTCGAGTCGACGAACACCAGGATGGGCGCTTGGCCGTTGTTCGCCGCGGTGAACTTATCGATCTCCGGCATGATCTGCCCGCTGCGCAGCCAGTCGCCCGGGGTGTTGAACTCGCCGCCGATCATCATCACCACGGGCAGGGACGGCGGGGTCTTTCCGGCGAACCAGGCCGGAGGCAGGTAGACGTATTCGGTGCGATGGTTGAAGCCGCTGCCGTTGCTCGGGATGTCCACCGGGACCACCACGCCGGTCTTCGGATTCGTGCCGCGCAGGCCCGCGAGTGCATCCGTGGTGGTCTGATGCGGCAGTGGACCGGCGGTCAGCGCGCTCCAGGCCGACTGCACGGTCGGGTAGTAGCCGACCCACTGATTGAGCACCACGCCGGTGCTGGCGATCGCGAACGGCAGCGCGAGGATGGCTGCCACGCGCTGCCACCAGCGCGCACCCGGCCAGCCGATCACCACGACGACCAGCGCCGCGACCATCGCGCCCACACAGATCCACAGCAGGACCGGGGCGGGATCCGAGGCGAGCCCCTGATCGTTCGTGTACGCCCAGGCGCCCAGCGCGCCCGCGACGCCGAGCACCACCGCGATCGGGATCCGGATCAGCCACCAACGTCGGGTGAGCCGCACGATCGCGATCAGCAGCAGCACGATCGCGATGATCTCGATGGTCAGCGGCAACCACCCGTGCAGCAGCGACGTCCCGTGATGGAAGTTCATCTCGTAGGGATTGAGCTTCGCCGACGGCATCGTCGGAGCCGGTGGCGGCGCCACGCCGGCCGGTGTCGGGGTGGGCGTTGTCGTGACGTCCGTCTGCACAGGAAACACGGCCGTAATTCTCGGGGGTCTACCTCGAGGTTTGCTGTGAGGGGCCTACGAGTGGAGTGAACGGAGCGGACGGAATCTCCGCTTCGTCGGCCATCGCCGACGAGGATGCCCTGATCACGAGCCTGATCAGGGCAGACGGGCGTCGCCCCGCACCGGCCGCATATTCACGGGCGACACGATGCGGGGCGGCGTTCGAGCGGATGCGGTCAGTCGCCGATGCGGTCACCGGTTTCGGGGTGGAACAGGTGGACCGCGGCGGGATCGGTGATGTGCAGGGCGATCGATTCGGCGAGGCGGGCCGGGGCGCGCTGGGGGGAGCGGGCCACGAAGGTGACCGGAGTGCCCTCGAGTCCGGAGACCGGGTCGCCGGGGATCCGGGTGTAGACGTACGACTCGCTGCCGAGTTCCTCGACCAGTTCGACCGTGGCGGTGAAACCCGTTCCGTCGCGGCGCAATTCGAGATGTTCGGGACGGATGCCGAGGGTGACCGAATCCAGCTTCGCTTCGCCGAGGCGGGTCATCCGTTCGCGCGGCAGTTCCACCGTGGTCCCGGCGATGTCGACCCCGCCCTCGGTCAGCGGCACGGTGCACAGATTCATCGAGGGTGAGCCGATGAATCCGGCGACGAACGCGTTGGCCGGGTGGTCGTACAGCGTGGCGGGGGTGCTGAACTGCTGCAACTGGCCGTCGCGCAGCACCGCGACCCGGTCACCCATCGTCATCGCCTCCACCTGATCGTGGGTGACGTAGACCGTGGTCGTGCCGAGGCGACGCTGCAGCGCCGCGATCTGGGTGCGGGTCTGCACGCGCAGTTTGGCGTCCAGATTGCTCAGCGGCTCATCCATGCAGAACACGCGCGGCTCGCGCACGATGGCGCGGCCCATCGCGACGCGCTGGCGCTGACCGCCGGACAGTTTGGCCGGCTTGCGATCCAGATACGGTGTGAGCCCGAGCAATTCGGCGGCATCGGCGACCCGGCGCTTGCGCTCGGCCAGCGGGACCTTCATCATCTTGAGCGCGAAACCCATGTTCTCGCCGACGGTTTTGTTCGGGTACAGCGCGTAGTTCTGGAACACCATGGCGATATCGCGGTCCTTGGACGGGACACCGACCATGTCCTGACCGTCGATGCGGATGGTGCCGCCGTCGATCTCCTCGAGTCCGGCGAGCATGCGCAGCGCGGTCGACTTGCCCGAACCCGAGGGTCCGACCAGGACGATGAACTCGCCGTCGGCGATGTCCAGGTCGAGCGAGTCGACCGCGAGCGTCTCGGCGCCCGCGTACACGCACGAGGCCCTGTCGTATTGAATGGTGGCCATTGTCGTTTACCTCACTCGAGCTCTTATTTGATGGCGCCGAAGGACAGCCCGCGCACCAGCTTGTTCTGCGCGAACCAACCGGCCAGGACGACGGGCAGGGCGGCCAGGGTCGCCGCGGCGGACAGCCGGGCCCAGTACAGGCCCTCGCCGGTGATGAAACCGACCAGGAACACCGGCATGGTCTGGGCCTGCACGGCGGTCAGGTTGACCGCGAAGAAGAATTCGTTCCAGGAGAAGATCACGCAGATCAGCGCGGTGGCGGCGATACCGGGGGAGACCAGTGGCAGGATCACCTCGCGCATCGCGGTCCACAGGCTCGCACCGTCCATACTGGCCGCCTCGAGCAGTTCGCCCGGGACCTCCAGGAAGAACGACCGCATCATCCACACCGCGATCGGCAGATTCATCGCGGTGTAGAGGATGACCAGCGTCCAGATGTTGTCCAGCATGCCCAGATCGCCGACGATCACGTACAGCGGGATGATCGCGGCCACGATGGGCAGCATCTTCGTGCCGATGAAGAACATCAGCGCATCACGGGTGCGCGTGATCGGGCGCAGCGAGAGCGCGAACGCCGCCGGAATGCCCAGTACCAGAACCAGAATCGCCGAGACGATGGTGGCGAAGGCGGAGTTGAGCAGCGGCGTGCCGACACCGCTGGAGAACACCGCCGAGAACTGGTCCAGCGTGGGGACGAAGAACAGCTTGGGGGTGTTGGTGTAGGCGTCGCCCTCCTGCTTGAACGCCGTGAGCACCATCCACAGCACCGGGAAGAACATCCCGATACCGACGACCCAGGCCAGAATGCCCCAGCCGATACCGGCCCGATTGCGGCGGCGGCGCACCGGAACCTGTTGCGTCGCGGATGATGTGGTCGCGGGAGCGGTCGTCGTGGTCATGCCGTCTCCTCCTTGCCGGTGAACGAGGTGAACAGCAATCGCAGCGCGAACGTCGCGATGACCGTCGTGCCGATGACGGTGACCACGCCCATGGCCGCGGCTTGGCCGATGTCGAAGCCCAGGAAGGCGCGCTGATAGATGTAGAACGGCAGGTTGGAGCTGGCGATGCCGGGCCCGCCCTGGGTCATCATGTACACCGAGTCGAATGTGTTGACCAGGTAGATCGCGCCGAGCACGGTACCCAGTTCGATGAAGCGGCGCAGATGCGGCAGGGTGAGTTCGCGGAACACCTGGAACGAATTCGCCCCGTCCACTCGCGCGGCCTCGGTGATGTCGCGCGGCATGGACTGCAGGCCCGCGAGGATCAACAGCATCATGAACGGCGTCCACTGCCAGACCATGTCGGCCATCACCGCGGGCAACGGGAATTTGCTCACCCAGTCGGTCTGACCGACCCCGAACGGTTTGAGGATGAAGTTGACCAGGCCGAACACCGGATCGAGCATGGTGGTCTTCCAGATCAACGCGGCGGCGACCGGTGTGACCAGGAACGGCGTGATCAGCAGGGTGCGCACCACGCCGCGGCCGAGGAAGGTGCGATCGAGCAGCAGCGCCAGCAGCAGGCCCAGGACCACCGAGACGATCACGGTGCCGACGATCAGGATGATCGTATTGAGCGTGACCGACCAGAACTGGTTGTCCCGGAACACATCCGCGTAGTTGCCCAGCCCGACGAAATGCCGTGAACCGGGCCGGACCAGGTTCCAGGACTGCGTCGAGTAATACAGGGTGAACACGAACGGGATCTGCGTGACCACGATCATGAAGATCAGGGCGGGCAGCAGCGGACCGCGCTTGCGCCAGCCCTCGGCACGGGAGACGCTCTGGGCGCGTCGGACGATCTCCGACGGTGGGGTGGCCGCGGGGGCCGTGGTGGTTACGGACATGGCTACTGATTCCCTCGATACGACCTGCCGACTGTCTCGGCATACTCCTGGGATTGCTCGAGTGCGGTCTGCACGCTCTCCCGCCCGGCGATCGCCGCACTGATCTGCTGGCTCACCCGGGTACCCAGATCCTGGAACTCCGGAATGGCAAGGAACTGGACGCCGGTGTACGGAACCGGTTGCACCGTGGGATGTTCCGGATCCGCGGTCGACATCGCCTGCAGGGTGACCGGACCGTACGCCTTGGCGGCCTCGGCGTACTCCGGGATCTGGTAGGTGGAGTTGCGACTACCCGGCGGCACGTGCGACCAGCCCAGCTTCTCACCGACGTGCTGGATGTACTCCTTACTCGTCATCCAGGAGATGAATTTCCATGCGGCATCGGGATTGTGGCTGGTCTTGGGAATGCCCAGCGACCAGGTGTACAGCCAGCCGGAGTTCGGTTTCTGCGCGACCGGAGCCAGCACGTAGCCGATCTTGCCGACCACCTTGCTCGCCGAGGGATCCTCGAGCACGCCGACCGCGGAGGTGGCGTCGTACCACATGGCGGTGTCGCCCTGGGACAACTGTGTCGCGCATTCGCTGAAACCGCTTGTCGCCGCGCCGGGTTCGCCGTATTTGCGGACCAGGTCGACGTAGAAGTTCACCGCCTTCACCACCTGCGGGCTGGTGAGCTGGGCGTGCCAGTTCTCGTCGAACCAGCGTCCGCCGAAGGTGTTGATCACGGTGTCCAGCGGGGCGAGGGTCTCACCCCAGCCCGGGTCGCCGCGCAGGCAGATCCCGGAATGCCCGTGTGCCGGATCGTCCAGTTTGCCGGCGAACTGCGCCACCTGATCCCAGGTGGGCTGATCGGGCATGGTCAGACCGGCCTGCTGGAACAGATCCTTGCGATACATCAGGAACGAGGACTCGCCGTAGAACGGCACCGAGTACATATCGCCCTTGTAGGACAGGGAGTTTCGCAAGGAGGAGATGAAGTCGGCCGCGTCGTAGCCGGGGGTTTTCGCCTGGTAGGGGGCGAGGTTGGTCAGCCAGCCGTCCGCGGCCCACTGCGGCGTCTCGTAGTTGCTGACCATCACCACGTCGAATTCGCCGCCGCCGGTGGCGACCGAGGAGGTGATCTTGGCGCGCGCTTCGTTCTCCGACAGCGAGACGAATTTGAGCTTGATGCCGGGATTGGCGCGCTCGAATTCGCCGGAGAGCTTGATCGCGTCCTGCATCTGCGAATTGGAGACCATCGCGATGGTGACCGTGCGGCCGCCGCCGGAGGTGAACGAGCCCGCGCCCGCGCAGCCGCTCAGCGCCAGCACCGCCGAGAGTGCCAGTGCTGCCAGACCTTTCGCGCGTCGCCTGGTGCGGCCGGGGCCGTTCTTGTTCATGGGCGTTGTCATGGGCCTGCGCCCTCCTTCTTTTCCAGCAGCCACCGCGCGCACTCGATGTCGGTGACCAGGATCGTGGCCAGACCGCCGCGCAACGCGCCGAGGACGGCCTGGTGTTTGGACTCGCCGCCGGAGATCAGCACCGTGCATCCGCAGGCGCGGATCGCGTCGAGACCGACCGAGACCGTGCGCGCGGCAAGGGATCCGGGCAGATCGGTGCCGTCGGCGCGGAAGAACCGGCCGCCGATCTCGCCGACGGCGCCGAGGCCGCGCAGCTCGTCGAGTAGGGCGGTGTCCAGATAGCTGCCCTCGAACAGGGTGGTCGCGGTGGAGACCGTGCCGACGCCGAACATCATCACCTCGGCGTCGCGGCCCAGCGCGATGGCGAGGCCCAGGACCGAATCCTGTTCCAGCGCGGTCACCGTCGCGGCATCGGCGTACAGCGGTGCGTGCAACCGGACCGGGGCGGCCTGTAGTTGGGTGGCGCAGCGACCGAGGGTGAATTCGACGCCGGTCTGGTAGTCCGAGGAGGTCAGCGAACCGTCGAGCTGGACGACGGTGGCGCAGCGCGCCGAATGCGGTCCGAGTTCGGTGGCCACGGCGATGGTTTCCGGACCCCAGGTGAATCCGAGGGTGGCCTGCGGCCGCAGCCGTCGTCCGAGGACCGAGACCGCGGCTCGGGCCAGCGGGGCCAGGCTCGCGGGGGAGTCGTCGGGCGCTTCGCCGAGTACCACCGCCTCGGTGAGCCCGTAGGCCGCCTCGAGCTCGCGCTCCAGATCGGTGTGCACCGTGGCGCGCAGCTCGTCCGGGACCACGATCTCGATGCGGACCAGACCCTGGGCGCGGGCTCGGGCGATGAGCCGCCCGGCGGTCGGGCGTGAAACACCCAGTACGGCAGCGATTTCGGCCTGCGTGGCGCCCTCGAAGTGGTAGAGCCGCGCGGCACGCAGCGCCATCCGGACGTCCTCCGGATTGCTGGGCCGGGGTTCGGGGGCCACGGTGCTCCTCATCGAATGATCATCTGCTCACGGGGTGATCTATTGCTCGGAACACGGTACCATCGGGCATGTGACGCACACAACACTTTCGTCATCGACCTATGACCGCAGCGGGCTGACGGCCGGCATCGTGCACTTCGGAGTCGGCGGATTCCATCGTGCGCACCAGGCGATGTACATCGACCGGCTACTCGCGCAGGGTGGATCGAAGGAGTGGGCCATCTGCGGCGTCGGCGTCCTGCCGGGTGATCGCCGCATGCGCGATGTGCTCGCCGCGCAGGACGGGCGGTACACACTCTCGGTCGTGGGCGCCGACGGCGTCTGGGAAACCCGGGTGATCGGCTCGATCATCGAATATCTCTACGCCCCGGACGATCCGGAGGCGGTGCTGGCGAAACTGGCCGATCCGGCGACGCGCATCATCTCGCTCACGATCACCGAGGGCGGTTACGGAATCGACGCGACCACAGGCGAATTCGACGCCGCCGAGCCGTCCGTCGCGGCGGATCTGGCGCCGGATGCGGTGCCGCGCACGGTATTCGGCCTCGTGGTCGAGGCGCTCGCACGGCGGCGGGCGGCGGGCATCGCGCCCTTCACGGTGATGTCCTGCGACAACATCCAGGGCAACGGCGAGGTGGCGCGGCGGGTGTTCGGCACGTTCGCGCGCTTGCGCGACGCGGACCTGGGCGAGTGGATCGACCGGGAGGTGCGCTTCCCCAATTCGATGGTGGACCGGATCACACCGGTCACGCCGCCGGAGGCCGAGGCGGAGGTTTTGCGCCGCACCGGAATCACGGACTGGTGGCCGGTGATCACCGAGCCGTTCACGCAGTGGGTGCTCGAGGATTCCTTCACCCTCGGCCGTCCGGCCTACGAGGAGGTCGGCGTGCAGGTGGTCGAGGACGTCACCCCGTACGAACTGATGAAACTGCGCCTGCTCAACGCCGGTCACCAGGGTATCGCCTACTTCGGGCACCTGTGCGGCTACCGGATGGTCCACGATGCCGCGCGGGATCCGCTGTTCGACCGATTCCTCATGCGGTACATGGATTTCGAGGCCACGCCGACGTTGCGCCCGGTTCCGGGCGTCGATCTGGACAGCTACAAACGCACCCTGATCGAACGTTTCGGGAATCCGGCGATCGGTGACACCATCGCCCGGTTGTGCGCCGAATCCTCGGACCGGATTCCGAAGTGGGTGCTGCCGGTCATCCGGGAGCGGCTGGCGGCGGGCGGTGAGATCGACTGCGCCGCGGCCATCGTAGCGAGCTGGGCCCGCTACGCCGAGGGGGTCGACGAGCAGGGAGAGCCCATCGAGGTGGTGGATCGGCTGCGCGATCGGCTGGTGCCGCTGGCGCAGCGGCAGCGCACCGACCCGACCGCATTCCTGTGCGACCGTTCGGTATTCGGCGATCTGATCGACGAGCCACGGTTCGTGCGCCCCTATCTGGCCGCTCTGGAATCGCTGCACACCAAGGGGGCGCGGGCCACACTGGCCGATCTTGCCGGGCAGGAGTGAATCGCCGACTACTATGTCGCCGAAAAGGTGGGTCGGTGCTCGGCGGACGAGGCCCGAGGGTTACTTTTACAGGGCTATGAAAACTGCCGCCACCACAATTTCAGGAGCATGGCGCGCGGGCGACGACACGGCCGTGTCGTTCCGTGACGCCGCCGTCGCATGGGCGCTGGCCGCCCATGAGGTCCTCGCCGAAACCGCTACCGGCTATGGACATTTCGTGACCGTCGAAGAGTTGGCCGATCGGGTGCAGGAGATGTCGGGCGTGCGTACCGACGCCCCGACCCGCACGTGGATGGACGCGATTCTGCGTAAGGTCGCGCGCCGCTGCCACAGCGCGGGAGAACCCCCGCTGACCGCATTGTGCGTGCGAGCCAACCACACCGTCGGCGACAGCTACAAATACGTCCTCGAACTTGCCGGGCTGCCGACGCCGGAGGATCTGGAACTGCATGCGGCATACGCGCGTTGGCAGTGCTACCAGACCTACGGTGCGGAGATTCCGGCAGACGGTGGCGTGCCGCCGCTGACGCCGAAGGTCGCGGCCCGGCGGCGCACGGTCGCCGCGCGTCCGGCCGAGCCGGAGCCCGATCCCGTGGCGGCTCCGGCGGTGTGCCAGCAGTGCTTCATTCAGCTGCCGGCCACCGGAATCTGCCAGTACTGCTGAGACTTTCGTGGCTCGCACCGGCGGCCGGTGCGAGCCACGGTACGTCCGGCGTCGCGGTGTGTCAGTGAAATGCCTTGAGCCCCACCACTCCCGCGACGATCAGCAGTAGGCAGACGATACGGCTCACGGCGGCGGATTCACCCAGCCAGAGCATGCCGACCAGCGCCGTGCCGACCGCGCCGATGCCGACCCAGACCGCGTAACCGGTGCCGACGGGAATCGTGCGCAACGCGTATCCGAGCCCCGCCATGCTCAGCGCCAGGGCAACCAGGAAGCCGATGCTGGGCCACAGTCTGCTGAATCCCTCGGACTTCTCCAGCGAGATCGCCCATGCGGTCTCCATGAATCCCGAGACGATCAACAGTATCCAGGCCATGCTCGTACCGTATGCGACCGTCCGGTTCTCTCCGGCACCGCTCCGGCCGGATGTGCGGCGGAGCACAATGGCGGCATGGTCGAACTCGTACTGGTGCAGGGCGACATCACCGAACAGGCCGTCGACGCGGTGGTGAACGCGGCGAACTCCGCCCTGCTCGGCGGCGGGGGAGTGGACGGCGCGATCCATCGCAAGGGCGGTCCGGCCATCCTCGCGGAATGTCGGGATCTGCGCGCGTCCCGCTACGGCAAAGGGCTGCCGACCGGCGCCGCGGTGGCCACCACCGCCGGAAATCTGCCCGCGCGCTGGGTGATTCATACCGTCGGCCCGGTGTGGTCGGCCCGCGACGATCGTTCGGAGTTGCTCGCCTCCTGCTATCGCGAATCGCTCGCCGTCGCCGACGAACTGGGCGCGGAGACGGTGGCCTTCCCGGCGATATCCACCGGAATCTTCGGCTGGCCGATGGACGACGGCGCCCGAATCGCGATCGCGACAGTGCGTTCGGCGCATACGGACGTGCGGCGGGTCAGCTTCGTGCTGTTCACGCCCGACGGGTACACGACATTCGAGAAAGCGCTGGTCTGAACGCTTTCGCGGGAATACGTCGGTGGTCTCTGCTACAGCTGGACCGTGGCGAACTCGGAGGAATCGTCCCCGATCAGGTCCGGGGCCCGGGTCCGTGTCGGTATCGGGGCGGTTGCCGCGCGTCCTCTACACTTCGAACAACTGTTCGCGAATCGGGTAGGGGTGCTTACGTGCGGGTGATGGGTGTGGACCCCGGGCTCACCCGGTGTGGTCTGAGTGTCGTCGACGGCGGGTTGGGGCGGCAGGTGAGCGCCGTCGGGGTGGATGTGGTGCGGACGCCGCCGGAGATGGACCTCGCACATCGGTTGCTGGCGGTTTCCGATGCGGCCGAGCAGTGGATGGATACGCACCGGCCCGAGGCGGTCGCGATCGAGCGGGTGTTCTCCCAGCACAATGTGCGCACCGCGATGGGCACCGCGCAGGCCGGTGGCGTGATCGCGCTGGCCGCGGCGCGGCGCGGCATCCCGGTGGCATTCCACACGCCGAGTCAGGTGAAGGCGGCGGTCACCGGTAACGGGTCCGCCGACAAAGCGCAGGTGACCGTGATGGTGACCAGGATTCTCGGGTTGGCGACCGCGCCGAAACCGGCGGATGCCGCCGATGCGCTCGCCCTGGCGATCTGTCATTGTTGGCGGGCGCCGATGCAGGAGCGGATGGCCAAGGCGGAGGCCATGGCCGAAGAACAGCGGCGCAGATATGCGGAACGACTTGCCCGGCAACGGAAGGCGGTGAACCGGTGATCGCGTCGGTACGCGGAGAGGTGCTCGAGATCGGCCTCGACCATGTGGTGATCGAGGCCGCCGGGGTCGGCTACCGGCTCAATGCCACACCCGCGACGCTGTCCACGCTGACGCGCGGCGAGGAATCGCGGCTGTTCACCGCGATGATCGTGCGCGAGGATTCGATGACCCTGTTCGGCTTCGCCGACACCGAGGCACGGGATCTGTTCGGTCTGTTGCAGACCGTCTCCGGCGTGGGGCCCCGGTTGGCGATGGCAGTGCTGGCGGTGCTCGAACCCGAAGCGCTGCGCAAGGCCCTGGCCGAGAGCAATGTGGCCGCGCTGACCCGCGTGCCGGGTATCGGCAAGCGCGGGGCCGAGCGCATGGTGGTCGAGCTGCGCGACAAGGTGAATCTGGTTCCGGTGCAGTCGGGTCCGCCCGGGGTGACGCCCGTTCCGGTGGTCACGCCGGTGCGAGATCAGGTGATCGAGGCCCTCGTCGGACTCGGGTTCGGACTCAAACAGGCCGAACCGGCGGTGGACACCGTCCTGGCCGAGGATCCGGGGCTGGACACCTCGAAGACGTTGCGCGCGGCGCTGGGCATGCTCGGGAAGAACCGGTAGCGGCGGATGAGCGAGGAGTTCGAGGACGAGGAGCAATCTCCGGTCACCGCAAGCTATCTCAGCTCGGACGGTGATGTCGAGGCGAGTCTGCGGCCCAAATCCCTGGATGACTTCATCGGTCAGCCCCGGGTGCGGGAACAGCTGGCGCTGGTGTTGCGCGGCGCGAAACTGCGCGGCGGCACGCCCGACCATGTGCTGTTGTCCGGTCCGCCCGGACTGGGCAAGACCAGTATGGCGATGATCATCGCCGGGGAACTCGGCTCGGCGCTGCGCATCACCTCCGGTCCGGCGCTCGAGCGGGCCGGTGATCTGGCCGCGATGCTGAGCAATCTGGTCGAGGGCGATGTGCTGTTCATCGATGAGATCCACCGCATGGCCCGCCCGGCGGAGGAGATGCTCTATCTGGCGATGGAGGATTTCCGGGTGGACATCGTGGTCGGCAAGGGCCCCGGGGCGACCTCGATCCCGCTGGATATCGCGCCGTTCACGCTCGTCGGCGCGACCACGCGTTCGGGTGCGCTGACCGGTCCGCTGCGCGACCGGTTCGGCTTCACCGGACATATGGATTTCTACGAATCCGATGAGCTGCAGAGCATTCTGGAACGTTCGGCGCGGATTCTGGGCGTGCGCCTCGAATCGGATGCCGCGAGCGAGATCGCCGGACGGTCGCGCGGCACCCCGCGTATCGCCAACCGACTGCTGCGCCGCGTGCGCGACTACGCCGAGGTTCGCGCCGACGGCGTGATCACCGTCGACATCGCCGAGGCCGCCCTGGCCGTCTACGACGTCGACGCCCTCGGCCTGGACCGCCTGGACCGCGCCGTACTGGGCGCCCTGGTCCGCAGCTTCAGCGGTGGCCCCGTGGGCGTTTCGACGTTGGCCGTGGCCGTCGGTGAGGAGGCCGCAACGGTCGAGGAGGTGTGCGAACCCTTCCTGGTCCGCGCCGGAATGGTCGCCCGCACCCCCCGCGGCCGCGTCGCCACCGCAGCCGCCTGGGAGCATCTGGGCCTGGTCCCGCCCCCGGACCTCGTCTTCGGCTCGATCGAGGTCCGCGGTCGCGAACCCCACCCCACTCTGGATCTGTTCGAATGAGCTGTGCGCCGGGTGTTCCCGGCGCACAGCTCGTTCAGTTGAGGGCAACCTTCGTGCCACCGGAGAACGCCGAATCGTGAAAGTCCATGACGGCCGGTGTCGTTCCCGCAGGCACGTCGTAGGCCAGAATCACGGAGATGTGGTTGCCGGGATTGATCGTGGTCGCGAGATTCGGGTTGAGATTCACTTCGGCGGTCGAATCGTCGCTGTAGACCTTGCCCTGGCTGTCGATCAGCTTCTGGTTGTCGGCGAAATAGATCTGGGGCGCAGCCGCGGTGTTGGTGATGTCGACGTGGACGAGAATGTACTCACCCTGTGCGTCCCGCTTGGTGATTTCGTCGGTCCCAACGGTTTTCGTCGGTGGATCGACCCGGGTGACGGTGAAGCCGAACTTTCCGTCGCGGACCTGCGTGCCCGGCGCGGCCGCACTGTCCATGGCACTGGTGGGCGTTCCGTTCCGGGCTTCCTGGGCGACCTTGTTGGTGGCACTGGTGAGCAGCGCGCCGCAGCCGCCGACGATCACCACGAAGACCACGACGAACGCACCCAGGACCCAGGGCCAGGTGCGGCGCTTCCTGGGCGGCTGCGGCCGGTACCCGCCGTAAGGCGGCTGCCGGTACGGGCCCGGGGACTGGACACCGTGCGGCGGAGGCACATTCGACATCGTGATCACCCCTCCTGCTTTTTCGTGATCGATGAATCGGAAGCTCGCTCGGCATGTCCGGAGGGGACAACCGAAACCTCCGGCGGATGAACAGTCTTGCGCCGGGATCACATCGAAGACGGAAAGATGCTCTGGGAGATGACATTCGAGAACAGACGGGTGCGGATCATCCCGATACTGCGGGACTTTGTGCCACTTGCCCGTCCCACGGGCCCGGTGTAGGCCCGCGGACGGTCAGCGGCGGCGGCCGTGCAGGTAGTCGCTGACCACGGCTGCGCCGAGGCCGTCGAGGTCGGGGGCGATGACGCGGCCGCCGCTGCGGCGGGCCACCAGATCGACGAAGGCGGCCAGGCGAGGTTCGTCGCCGAGCATGAAGACCGTGATGGAGGCGCCCAGTTTGGCCAGGGCGTCGACCTGGGTCATGGTGACGGCCAGAGTTCGCGGCTGGGGCGGCCAGTTGAAGTACGCCTCACCGTCGGATTCCAGATGGGCGGTGGGCTCGCCGTCGGTGACGACCAGGACCACCGGGACCGCATCGGGATGCCGGCGCAGATGCCGCGCGGCCAGCAGCAGGGCGTGGTGCAGATTCGTGCCCTGCTCCCACACCCCTTCCAGCGCGGTCAATTCCGAGACGTCCACCGATCCCGCGTGGCGGCCGAAAGTGATCACTTCCAGTGCGTCGGAACGGAATCGGGTGCTGATCAGCTGATGCAGCGCCAGCGCGGTGCGCTTCATCGGCACCCACCGACCCTCCTGCACCATCGACCAGGAGGTGTCCACGCACAACGCCACCGCGGCCCGCGAGCGCTGTTCGGTCTCGACGATCTCGACATCGGAGACGTCCAGCCGCACGGTGCGGCTGCCCGCCGAGGCCGAACGCAGCACCGCATTGCGCACGGTTCGCGAGACGTCCCAGGGCTCCGTGTCGCCGAACCGCCACAGCCGCGACGCGCCCGTGGGCTCGCCCGCCGCACCCGCCAGCGCGGTGTCCCGCTCGCCGCGCCGCGATCGCAGCTGCCCGACGACCGCGCGCAACGCGGTTTCACCCAATCGGCGTAATGCCTTGGGCGTCAAGCGCAGTGAGCCGTCCGGCGCGCGTTCGAACAAACCCTGGCGGCGCAGCTCACGCTCGAGTTCGGCCAGACGCCGGGCGTCGACGCGAGCCTCGTCACCGAGCTGGCGGGTGAGCGCGTCGAGATCGATGTCCTCGAGCCGCGCACCCGGATAGGACTGGCCGAGCTGTTCGGCCAGGGCGTCGAGTTCGGCCAGATCCTGCATGGCCTGCGCGCCCTCGCCCATGCCCAGCGGATCCTGTCCGCGGAATCGCTGCGCGGACTCCCAGTCCTCACCCGGACGCAACGTCCGCAGATTCGCGTCCAGCGCGGCGACCTGCGCGGCGACGTCCGGATCGCCGAATGCCTGCCCGATCAGGTCGGACAGTTCGGCGCGCTGCTGTTCGGACATCGAGTTGAGCATGCGTTGCGCGGCAGCCGAACGCGCGGCGAGCGCATCGATGAGTTCATCGGTATCGCGCGGATTTTCCGGGAAGAATTCGCCGTGCTCGGCCATGAACTCGGCGAACTGCTGTTCGGTGTCCTCGCCGCGGGCATGCGCGGCCAGCAGATCGTTCAGATCGGACATCATCCGCTTGATGCGTTCGACATCCTCGGGCGTGGTGCTCTGCAGCGCCTGCTTCATCCCCTGGAAGCGCGATTCGAGCAGTTCCTGGCCGAGCATGTCGCGGATCTTCTGGTAGTTCTCCCGGCCGGTTTCCGAACGCCAGTCGTATTCGGACAGTTCGCCCACCGCGGCCGCGGTGCTCGGCGGCAACGCGTCGAGCTGGGCCTCGGCGAAGCGGGCGTCGTCGGAGGGATCGGGGAACAGTGCCCGGCGTTCGGCGTCGAGCGCCTCGTCCAGCAGCCTGCGCACCTCTTGCAGGGTGCCGTCGAGCCGGTTGCGGCGAGTGATGTCGGCGCGGCGCTGCCAGACCTGCCGGGTCAGCTCGTCCAGGCCGCGCATATCGCGCATGCCGCGGCGCAGCAGCTCCTCCAGCGCGCGCCGGGGCGAGCTGCCCTCCATCACCTCGCGCCCGATCTGATCCAGGGCATCGCGCAGATCCAGTGGCGGCGCGAGCGGATCGGGGCCGTCGTGATAGGGGCCGTAGGAGTAGCGATCAGGGGCAGTCATGGTCTCTCACAAGAGGGTTCGACGGCGGTCACGAACCGTAGACCGCCATGCCGTCGTCGGTGTCCTTGGCGACCTGCCGGGCCAGGAACAGCGCCTCGAGGGCGAATTCCACGGCGGCCGCGATCCGGGTGGGCGGTTCGGTGGGGTCGACGCCGAGGCGTTCGGCGACCTCGTGCAGGACCGGCAGTTCCGGCAGTGCGGACAGCACGTCCTTGCCGGGGATGCGTTCACCGGTGGTGACCATGTTGCCGTCGCCGACCGCCGTGGCCAGCGGTCGCAGGTTCACCCCGCCCAGGCGGGCGCGGGCGGTCTCGGAGAACGCGCGGCGCATCAGATGGGTGAGATGTTCCTGTTCGCGGCCCTCCTCACCGGATTCGAACTCCAGCTTGCCGCGCAACACCGCGGGCACCGACTCGAGATCGACCGGACGCGCGACCGCGGGGCTCTCCCCGGTGATCGCGGACCGGCGCAGGGCCGCCGCGGCCACGGTTTCGGCCGCGGCGACGGCGAAGCGCGCCGACACACCCGAACGCTGGTCGATCGCGGGCGATTCGCGCAGTTGCCGCACGAACCGGGCGAGCACCTCGATCAGCGGATCGCCGACCTCCGCGACCAGTTCGGCCTCCTGGCGGACCAGGTCCACCTCGGCTTCCACGTCGAGCGGGTAGTGGGTGCGGATCTCCGCGCCGAAGCGGTCCTTGAGCGGGGTGATGATGCGGCCGCGGTTGGTGTAGTCCTCCGGATTGGCCGTCGCGACGAGCAGCACGTCCAGCGGCAGGCGCAGCGTGTAGCCGCGGACCTGGATATCGCGCTCCTCCATGACGTTCAGCAACGCGACCTGGATGCGTTCGGCCAGATCGGGCAGCTCGTTCACCGCGACGATGCCGCGATGCGCGCGCGGGACGAGCCCGAAGTGGATGGTCTCCGGATCGCCCAGGCTGCGGCCCTCCGCGACCTTGACCGGGTCGACGTCACCGATCAGGTCACCGACCGAGGTGTCGGGGGTGGCCAGCTTCTCGGCATAGCGCTCGGAGCGGTGCCGCCAGGCGACCGGCAGATCATCGCCGAGTTCGGCGGCCAGGCGTCGTCCGGCCGGACTGATCGGGTCGAGCGGATGTTCGCCGAGTTCGGCGCCCGCGATGACGGGCGTCCACTCGTCGAGCAGGCCGATCAGCGTACGCAGCAGCCGGGTCTTGCCCTGGCCGCGCTCACCGAGCAGGACGACGTCGTGTCCGGCCAGCAGCGCGCGCTCGAGTTGCGGCAGGACGGTTCGGTCGAAGCCGACGATGCCGGGCCACGCGTCGCCGCCGGAGCTGAGCAGGGCCAGCAGATTCTCGCGGATCTCGGACTTGACGCTGCGCGGCAGATATCCGGCGTCGCGCAGTTCGCCCGCGGTGGTGGGGAGGTTCTCCGGTGCGGTCACCGTATCGACGCTACGACGATCTTGCGGTCCCGTCGACGCAACCGACCTGCGATGTCGGCCGGAAAACAAGTTGACAGGTGTGCATCCTCGGATATCGTACGAACTGCCGCTTTCGTGGCATTTCGGGAAATGGCTGGCCAAGGCCGGTTTCTGTGCCCTGCGGCCAGCGAATTCGGCTCTGCGCGAACATCTGCTCGCCCGACTGTGTCGCACAATGCGGCCGGATATGTGGAAATGGCGGGCGCGCACCGGCATTCGACCGGCCCGGGGATACGCGCACCGAATGCCGCGGACTGCGTCGCCGGGCGTAGCCGCGAATACGCAGCACGGCGCAGGCGCGCCGGACCGAGTGCGATCTACCCTGGTGGCAGCTCGATTGTCGTATTTTCCGGTGAGGCGGTAGAGATGGCCGAATCAGACTCCGTGGGCTTCGGGGCGTCCCCGACATCGCGCACCGTGCGGATCGGCACGGCGGAACGTGAGCAGGCGGCCGCATCGCTGGGCGAACATTTCGCGGCGGGCCGGCTGGAGGTCGACGAATACGACGATCGGGTGGCGCGGGCGTATGCCGCGAAGACGGCCGCGGACCTCGCGGTGCTGTTCAGTGATCTGCCGAGCCCGGTGGTGCCGCAGTCGGCACAGCCCGCGCCTGCTCGGGCGCCCAGGTCGTTGATCCCGGTGGTCGTGTTCGCCGTGCTGATACTCGCCGTCGTCCTCGCTGTGACGATCCACGTCGTCCCGTTCTTCGTGTTCCCGGTGCTGTTCTTCATCTTCCTGCGTGGCCGTCGGGGCTGGGCGCAGCAGTATCGCGGGCCGCGGCGGTACTCCCGGATGTGATCCGTTCGCCGGACGGGCTATCCACCTGGCGCACAACGGTTTCCCACACCTCGGCGATATCGTGATCCATCTCACCGAAGTGGTTCACCTGCTGGTTGTCCGCAGTACTGGCGGTATGCACCCGGCAGGGGTGGCGCACCGCAGCGGTTCCGGGCACTCTCATCGGGGGAAACCTTGTCAGGCAATGTGATCCAAAAGCGACCGCCCCCGCGAGGCTTCCGCCAGAATGGATGCGGTCGAAACGTCGGGGGTCGGACGTGTCGGTGAAACAACCGACGGATTTGAGGGGAATGCATATGAGAGCCAAGAAGTTCGCTGCTACCGCGCTACTCGCGATCGGCGCCACCGGCGTCACCGCGGGTGTCGTGCAAGCACGGCCTGTCACGCCCGCCGCCACCGCCATTCAGGGGGCCGATCACGGCGTGCAGTATTCGGTCGCGCCGACCGCGGACGACACCGGTGTGGCCACGACCGTCGCGGCGGGCCGGTTCGCCCTGGCGCCCGATGCCCGGTCGGTCACGCTCACCAATGCCTCGGGCGCGGTCGTGGCCACGGTTCCGCTGGGCCTGCAGTCCGCCGCCGGAATCGTCGGCCTGACCCCGCGCATCGCCAACGACGGCCGAACCCTCACCCTCACACCGCAATCCGCGTCGTCGAACGTCGTGCAGTCGATCGACGAGGCGGACACGACCGCGCGCAAGCAGTACAACGCTGGTGTGGGCGCCCTGATCGGTGCCGGTATCGGTGCGGTGATCGGCTTCTTCCTCGGCGGCGTCGGCGCCCTGGTGACCATCCCGCTCGGTGCCGGCATCGGCGCCCTGATCGGTTACTCCACCCCGTAGTTCGAAATCACCCGGCCGGTATTCACCGGACGAGATCTCTCCTCGCGCAGCGTCGTTCGGGCATCCGCCCCGGACGACGCTGCGTTGTGTTACGGGCCCGATCCGGGATGTGCCCACAGTCGGAGCGCCGCTGTCGGAGCGTCATGGACGACATCGGCACGGGCGGATACGCCTGTCATCGCGAAGATGTCGCCGCGACGAACGCATCATGCGGATATATCACCGAGCTTTCGAATCTGCTTGACTCGCGCTGAAACTCAGATCTGTGTGTTCGCGTCGACTCGTGAAATATCGGTCGGGGCGGACATGACGGCCGGATTCTCCTGTGGGAGCGTGTTCGGCCGGGGGATTTGATCATCCGCGGGATTGCCTGGTTCGCAAGCTCCGGGCGCGCCGGGGATGTCATGCACGCCTGCGCCGAGTTCGGGGAGGCGATCGTCTGCGGGGAGATCGTCGCCGGGCAGATCGGGTGTGCTCGTGCCGAGTTCGGTGGGGCGATTGTCGGTGGAGAATTCGGGTGCGACTGTGTGGGATTCGGTGGGGGAATTGCCGCCGGGCAGATCGGGTGTGCTCGTGCCGAGTTCGGTGGGGCGATTGTCGGTGGAGAATTCGGGTGCGACTGTGTGGGATTCGGTGGGGAGATTGCTGCCGGGAGTTCCGGGTGCAGCCGTGTCAGGTTCGGCGGGGCGATTGCTGCGGGGGATTTCGGGCACGTCCGTGCCGGGTCCGGCAGGGAGGTTGGTTGTGTCGCCCGGACGTTCGGGCAGGGAGTCGAACTCGCTACGGAGAAGGTCGATCTCGGCGGCGAGTTCGTCGCGGAGTTGTTCGCGTTCGGCGAGGCTGGCGCGCATACCCTCGAGGGTGTCGTCCATGGCGGCCAGGCGGCGGTCGGCGCCCTGGAGTTGCCAGGCGATGACGGTGCGGCGGTCCACGTCGGCGCTGGCCGCGCCTACCCAATCGATGACGTAGTCCAGCCAGTCGGGTTGTTTGGGCATGGTCACGGTCTCGTCCCAGCCCTGCCGCAGTGCGGGTTTACCCGAGATCACCCGTTCGCCGACCTCGGGCGCGTGCATCTGCACCATGCTCAATTTTCCGGCGCTGGTCACCACCGCGGTCAGGCGGTAGCGGCCCGCCAGATGCATGCGCAGTTCCGCGGTGCCGCGGCCGTCGGCGTCCATCACGCCCAGCCACGGCCCGTCCGCGGCGTCGAGGATCGACTCGATGACGCCGAGTTGCCCGACGCCCCGTCGCAGGCGAGTTGCCCGCTTGCGCAGGTCGTTCGGTGTAGCCGTCATCTGATCCCAGTGCATGCATCACCTTCCGCTCGGCAGGCCGGATCGGGTGCCCACACTACTCACGATGCGGTGTGCTTCTGCTCCTGCTCGGTCAGCGTCCGCACGACGACGTCCAGAAAGGCGTCCACCTCGTCGGCGTAATAGGACGGGCCGCCGGGTTCGGCCGGGCAGAAGTCGATCGCCCGTGCGTCCTGGCTGCTCAGGCCGGTGGGTCCGGCATGCGCGAGAGTGGCGGCGACGACGTCGAGGAAGGTGTCGACCTCGGCGGCGGCATAGCCGTCACGTCCGGGCGGTGGCGCGGAGAACCGCAGCCGCTGGACATCGCGCGGGCTCAGCCGCTCGGGGCCGGGGTGCGGTGAGTCCCCGCGGCGCGCGTATTCGAGATCCACGCAGGCGCGATCCAAATAATCGTCCACCTGGTCGCGATCGTAGCCATGGTGCCCGAATGCGGCAGCGGCGAATTCGTGTTCGCGGATCTGCGCGGCGGTGAGCATCGTGGAGCCCTGGAACGCCGCGGCGATCCGCTCGCAGAAGGCGTCCACCTCGGCCGCGTCGTAGCCGCGCTGGCCCGCGGGGGTTCTGGCGAAGCGGGCCATCCGCTCGTCCTCGGTCGTCACACCGAACATTCTTACTACGGATCGACGCGAATGTAGTGCGGGTCACAATAATTCGATCGGGTCTCGTGCAAGGGGTTCGATGGTGGGTGTGCCTGCGGTGAATAATGTGTCATTCTGTATCAGATACTTTGCGTAACGGGAGGTTCGTCGTGGCGCCTCGATTCGATGCGATCGTGGTCGGAGCCGGGTTCGGTGGCATGGGTGCGGGCATCGAGCTCGACCGGCTCGGACTCGGTGATTTCGTGATCCTGGAGCGCGAGAGCGATCTGGGCGGGACCTGGCATGTGAACCGCTATCCCGGACTCGCGGTGGACATCGCCTCGGTCACCTACTCGTACTCCTTCGAACCCAATCCGCACTGGTCGCGACTGTTCGCGCCGGGTGCGGAGCTGAAGCGGTACGCCGAACACGTCGCGGACAAATACGATCTGCGTCGGCGGATGCGGTTCGACACCGTCGTCTCTGGCGCCCGCTGGGACGCCGAACACAACCAGTGGGTGGTGAACATCGAGGGCGGTCAACCGCTGACCGCCCGGTATCTGCTCACCGCGACCGGTTTCCTGTCCCAGCCGTACACCCCGCCATTCCCGGGCATCGAGACCTTCGCGGGCAAGATCATTCACACCACCGCCTGGGATCAGGACTACGACCTGACCGGCCGCCGGGCCGCGATCATCGGCACCGGCGCGACCGCGGTGCAACTGGTGCCCGAAGTCGCGCGCGTGGTGAACGAGCTGACGGTGTTCCAGCGCACCCCGATCTGGGTCGTGCCCAAGATCGATATGCCGATCCCGCCGGTGGTGCAGAACCTCTTCGATCGGGTGCCGCTCACCCAGCAGGCCGCCCGCCTGGCCAATACCACCGCGCTCGAGGCGCTGATGGTGATCGGCGTCCTGCACTTCCGGCAGGCGAAACTGCTGAACCGGGGCGCGGGCCTGCTGGCGAAGGCGCATCTGCGGACCCAGGTGCGCGATGCGGAGACCCGGCGTGAGCTCACCCCGCACTACGACTTCGGCTGTAAGCGGCCGACGTTCTCGAACAGCTATTTCCGGACGTTCAACGAACCGCACGTGCATCTGGAGACGAACTCGATCGAACGCGTCGAGCCGGGCGGCATCGTCACCGCCGACGGCCACACCACCGAGATCGATACGTTGATCCTGGCCACCGGCTTCAATCTGTGGGACGTGAACTTCCCGGCCATCGAGATCATCGGCCGCGACGGAGTGGATCTCGGAAAGTTCTGGCGGGACAACCGATTCCAGGCGTACGAGGGCATCACGGTGCCGAAGTTCCCGAACTTCCTGAGCCTGAACAGCCCGTACTCCTACAGCGGCCTGTCGTACTTCACCACCATCGAGGCGCAGATGAAACATATGGGCCGGTTGTTCGGGGAGATGTTCCGGCGCGACGCCCAGGTGTTCGAGGTGACCGAGCGGGCCAACACCGAATTCCTGGACCGGGTCACCGAGAAGCTGGAGTCCTCGGTGTTCTACGACGGGCACTGCTCGACCGCGCGCAGCTACTACTTCAACCAGCACGGCGAGGCCGCACTGCTGCGTCCGACAAGCACCCTGAACGCTCATCGTGAGGCGGTCAGCTTCCCGCTGGACGACTACCTCTACGAACACGCGTAGTCCGCTTCGTCGCCCTCGCCGCGTTCGCTCGGTGGCCGCGCGGCCCGCGGGTCGCGTGGTGGGGTAGTGTTCGCCCGACCCCGGGGACGGCCGCCCGGTCGCGACGGCGTCGGCGTCGGTACGGGTGCTCGAAGCGACCGCCGTGGGCGGTAACGGCGAGCTGATGGCAGACTGGGGTACTACGCTGGCAGTTCGGCGTCCGCCGGACCGCTTCCATCGACAGACCTAGGACCGACGACAACGATGGCTCAACTGCTGTTTCCCCTGCTGCTGGTAGCCCTGCTGGTGCCGATGTTCCTCGGCGTCCGCCGACAGAAGCGCGAGGCCGCCAACACTACCTCCATGCAGGAGAACCTGAAGGTCGGCGATCGGGTCACCACCACCTCGGGCCTGCTCGGCACCGTGGTCGATCTCGACGAGACGACCATCGACCTGGAGATCGCCGAGGACGTCGTGACCACCTGGCTGCGTGCCGCCGTGCGCGAGGTGCGCACCGACGATGCCCCGGGGTCGGCCGAGTTCGAGCCGCACGACTCCGAGGTCGAGGCGACCGAGCCGGAGGGCTCCGCCACTACCGAGGCGCAGCCGCCGCACACCGCGGTCGACGGCGCCACCGTGGAGGAGTCCGTCGAGGACACCAACGCCCGGCTGACCAAGGAATGACCCACCCGCGTCGTCGCCCGGCCGCACCGGCCGTGTGCGACGGCGCTGCGGCATGTCCGCAGTCGACCGCTCGACCGGCATCCGCCTGCTCACCCTGTCCACTGCCCGGCCCAACACCGTCCAGGAGATAAGAACTGTGCCACCTTCCAAGGGAACGGGGCATCCGCTGCGGCTGCTCGGCGTCTATGCGCTGCTGCTGATCGTGATCTACGGCCTGGTGTTCTTCACCGATGCGAAGACCGCAGCGGCCAAACTCGGTATCGACCTGCAAGGCGGCACGCGCGTGACGCTGAGCGCGCGCACGCCGGATGGCAACAAGCCGAGTCAGGACAGCCTCAAACAGGCCCAGCAGATCATCGAGTCCCGAGTGAACGGCCTCGGTGTCGCCGGGTCGGAGGTCGTCATCGACGGTGACAACCTGGTGATCACGGTGCCCGGACAGAACGGTCAGCAGGCCAAGTCGCTGGCCACCACCGCCAAGCTCTACATCCGTCCGGTCCTGCAGTCCGGTCAGCAGAACGCCGCGGGCGGACTTCCGGGCGGCCCCACCGGCAACGTCACTCCCGGACTGCCGCTGCCGGGCGTGACGCCGCCGGGCACGCAGCAGCCGGGCAATGCGACACCGGGTAAGGCCACACCCGCGCCGGGTGCGCAGAAGCCCGCGACGGCCAACCACGCGCCGCAGAACCGCGTTTTCCCGGCGGATTACCAGGTGCCGCTGGCGCAGGATCTGAACCACCAGCAGGCCCCGACCACGCCGCCGGCCACGCCGAAGAAGCCCACGCCGTCGACGACACCGAAGCCCGGCACTCCGGCTCCGACCACCTCGGCCCCGGCCCCGGCGAATACGCTCAGCCCGGCCGAGCAGACCAAGAAGGCCATCGCCGAAGCCAAGCTGATCCGGCAGAGCACCGACCAGCAGATCCAGCAGTACGCGCTGGCGACCCTGGATTGCAGCAAGCCCGATCCGCTGGCCGGTAACGACGACCCGAATCTGCCGCTGGTCACCTGTGCGACCGACGGCACCGGCACCTACCTGCTGGACAAGAGCCGCATCGACGGCCAGGACATCAAGGACGCCAGCGCCTCGTTCAACCAGCAGCAGTCGCAGTGGTCGGTGGACCTGACCTTCAAGCACTCCGATCCGTGGGCCAAGCTCACCGGCGACTACGTGAACCAGCAGGTCGCATTCGTCCTCGACTCGAAGGTCGTCAGCGCACCGGTGGTGCAGCAGGGCCCGCAGGAGGGCGGCACCACCTCGATCACCGGGCACTTCAACGCCACCACCGCCAAGGATCTGGCGAACCAGCTGAAGTACGGTTCGCTGCCGCTGTCCTTCGCCACCTCGGAGGCCGAGACGGTCTCCGCGACGCTGGGCCTGTCCTCGCTGCACGCGGGTCTGATCGCCGGTGCGATCGGTCTGATCGCGGTGCTGCTGTACTGCCTGCTCTACTACCGGATGCTCGGCTTCCTCGCCGGATTCTCGCTCGTCGCTTCGGGTTTCGCGGTGTACGGGATCATCGTGCTGCTGGGCCGGTGGATCAATTTCACCCTGGACCTGGCCGGTATCGCGGGTCTGATCATCGGTATCGGTATGACCGCGGACTCGTTCGTGGTGTTCTTCGAACGCATCAAGGACGAGATGCGCGAGGGCCGAAGTTTCCGTTCGGCGGTGCCACGCGGCTGGTCGCGAGCCCAGCGTACGAACCTGTCGGGTAAGACGGTCAGCCTGATCGCCTCGGCGGTGCTGTACATCCTGGCCGCCGGTCAGGTGAAGGGCTTCGCCTTCACCCTCGGTCTGACCACCGTGCTCGACGTCATCGTGCTGTACCTGGTCACCTCGCCGCTGATGATGCTGGCCTCGCGCTCGCCGTTCTGGGCCAAGCCCTCGGTGAACGGCCTGGGCGCGGTGGCGCAGTACGCCCGTGAACGCAAGGCCGCCGCCGGCGTCCCGGCCGGTAAGGAGGCGTGATGAGCAACCCGAGTTCCGTCATGGAGACCGACACCGTGAACGATCAGGCCGCTGCCGCGCCCAAACACGGATTCTTCGAACGGCTGTACACCGGTACCGGTGGATTCCGGATCGTCGGGCGACGCCGGATGTACTACGTGATCGCCGCGCTGCTGATCCTGATCGCGCTGCTGAGTATCGGGCTGCGCGGGTTCACCCTCGGCATCGACTTCGCCGGGGGCACCCGGATCCAGCTGCCCGCCGTCGCCGGGACCGGCACCTCGCAGGTCACCGATGCCTATGCCAAGGCGCTCGGGCACGATCCGGTCACCGTGCAGAAGGTCGGCTCCGGCGCCGCGGCCTCGTACGAGATCCGTTCGGACACACTGGATGCCACGCAGCAGGACAAGGTGCAGACCGCGCTGTTCGACGCCTTCCATCCGAAGGATTCGACCGGAACGGTCAGTCGCAACGCGATCAGCATCGCGGAGATCAGTTCGACCTGGGGTGGCCAGGTCACCCGCAAGGCGCTCATCGCGCTGGGCGTGTTCGTCCTGCTGACGATGATCTACATCGCGATCCGGTTCGAACGCGATATGTCCATCGCCGCGATCGCCTCGCTGTTCTTCAACCTGATCGTGACCGCCGGGCTCTACTCGATCGTCGGCTTCGAGGTGACCCCGGCCGCGGTGATCGGCCTGCTGACCATCCTCGGATACGTGCTCTACGACAACGTCGTCGTCTTCGACAAGGTCGAGGAGAACACCCGGGGTGTGCTGCACCGCACCAACCGCACGTATGCCGAATTCGCGAACCTCGCGGCCAACCAGACGCTGATGCGTTCGATCAACACCACCATCATCGGCATTCTGCCGATCATCGGCATGCTGGTCATCGCGGTGTGGCTGCTGGGCGTCGGCACGCTGAAGGATCTGGCGCTGGTGCAGCTCATCGGTATGGTCGTCGGCGCGTACTCCTCGATCTTCTTCGCGGTGCCGCTGCTGGTCTCGATCAAGGAGCGCTGGGGGCCGGTGGCCGCGCACACGAAGAAGGTGCTCGACAAGCGGGCGGGCCGGGCTGCTCGGGCCGCCGAAGACGAGGCGGCGGCTCCGCGTCGCGCGGCGCCCGCGGGCACCGCACCCCGCCGTCGTGAACCGTCGGGCGATGCGCCCCGGTCCGCCGCGCCGAGGCCGGGTGCGCGGCCGACCGGAAAGCGGCAGAAGAACAGGCACTGATCATGCGGGCGCTGCCCTCGCGCAGTCGCAGCGAATTCAGCGGAGGAAGCTTGCGTAACGACGGAGGGCAGCGTGCGTAACCACGGAGGGGTCGGCACGCGCCGTCGGTGGATGCGGCAAACGATCGGGGTGCTGTCGGCGGGTGCGCTCGTCGGTGGCGCTCTGGCCGGATGTTCGGCGAAGAATCAGGTGCCGTCCATCGGCTATGCGGTCGACGCGGTACCGCTGAGCTACAACGGCGGCACCACGTCGGGTGCGAACGGCGGTGCGGCAGCGATCTTCTCGCGGGTGTCGACCGGATTCTTCTACACCGGTCCGGACGGTCAGCCGGTCGCGGACACCGACTACGGCACCGCCAAGCAGGTGCCGGGTGATGTGCAGACCATCCAGTACCGGCTGAATCCGGACGGCGTGTACTCCGACGGGGTGCCCACCTCCTGTGACGATCTGGTGTTGGAGTGGGCCGCACGCAGCGGCCGGTTCACCAAGGCCGGGGCCGGTGGTCAGGTGCCGATGTTCGATGCGGCCTCCACCGCGGGCTATCGCGATATCGAGAAGGTCGAATGCCAGCCCGGTTCGAAGGATGCGACGGTGGTCTTCCGCCCGGGGCGGCACTTCCTGCCCTGGCAGACCCTTTTCGGCGCCGCGAATCTGATGCCCGCGCACATCGCGGCGCAGTCCGCGGGGGTGCCGAGTGTGGTCTCGGCGGTGCAGACCGCCGATCCCACCGTGATGGACAAACTGGCGCAGTTCTGGAATACCGGCTGGAATCTCACGCCCGACAAGCTCGACACCAAACTCTTCCCGTCCTCGGGGCCGTACCGGATCGATTCCTACAGCGCCACCGATGGTCTGGTCCTGGTCAAGAACGAGAAGTGGTGGGGTCTGCCGCCGCGCACGCCGCGAATCGTGGTGTGGCCCAAGAACACCGACCTGAAGCAGAAGATGTCCGACAAGGCGGTCGGCGTCGTCGACATCGGCGCGGGTTCGGTCAAGGATCTGGATCTGAGCGGATTCTCGGTGAACCAGGTGCCCGGTCGGGGCGCGGAGCAGCTGGTGCTGGCCACGTCGGGAGTTTTCGCCTCGTCCGACGCGCGCCGTGCTTTCGCGCTGTGCGTTCCGCGCAAGACGTTGTTCGACAAGCTGGGACATCCGGGATTCGACCAGAAATCGGGCCTGGGCTCGGGTCCGTTGAATTCCCGTACGACACAGGCGGATTCGCTGTACTACGCACCGAGTACCGGTGCTGCGGGCAAGTACCCCGGCGGTGACACCGCCGGGGCGCAGCCGGCCCTGAGTTCGGCGGGGGTGAGCAATCCGACCGTGCGCGTCGGCTATCGCGCACCGGACGATCGGCGGGCGCAGACCGTCGCGATGATCGCCGACGCCTGCCGGGCGGCCGGGATCACGGTGGTGGACGCGGGTTCGCCGACCTTCGTGCCGACTCAGCTCGGCGCCGGCGTGGACGCGGTGCTGGGCAGTACCGCCGGTGCGCCCGGTCCGGCCGGGTCGCTGTCCGGCATCGGCGCCGCCGCGGCGCTGTACACCGGCCAGGGCCTGAATTTCGGTCACTACGGCAACGGCCGTTACGATGCGATCACCGATCAGCTTGCGGCGGACGACGATTCGACCAACGTGCTGAATCTGGACACCGAGGGCGAGAATCTGCTGTGGAACGAGATGCCGACGATTCCGCTGTTCGACACACCGCGGACGATCGCCTTCGGCAACGGTATGCAGAGCGGAGTCGTGAACCCCACCGAGTCCGGTGCGGGATGGAATATGGATCGCTGGGTGTTGCGGCGGTGAGCGTGGCCGGTGTGGCGCGGCCCCGGGATGCCGGGCGTCGGATGAGTGGAGTGGGTGTGGATGAGTAAACACGGCATGGCCGAGTCGGCCGACACGGTGGGGGAGCGCGTCGCGCGGGCCGCCGAAGCGGTGCAGCGGTTGACCCGATGGCATGACGACTTCCCCACTCCCGGTGTGCGTTTCGCCGATCTGACCCCGGTGTTCGCGGACGCCGACGGATTCCACGCGGTGATCGATTGCCTGGGCGCGTGCGCACCGGACGCGGATCTGGTGGCCGGGGTGGACGCGCGCGGCTTCCTGCTGGGCGCTGGCGTCGCGGCGGCACTGGGTACCGGCGTCGTCGCGGTCCGCAAGGCCGGTAAGCTCCCGCCGCCGGTGCTCTCGCGCGAGTACACCCTCGAATACGGTTCGGCCGCACTGGAGATCCCCGCCGACGGCATCGATCTGAAGGGTCGCAAGGTCCTGTTGCTGGACGACGTGCTGGCCACCGGCGGCACCCTGGCCGCGGCGGCGGGCCTGTTCGCCGAGGCCGGTGCGGAGGTGACGGCCGCCGCGGTGGTACTCGAACTCGGTTTCCTGGACGGCCGCAAGCATCAGGGCGACTATCCGCTGACTTCGATTGTGCGCCTGTAGTTCCCGGCTGCGGTTGTGAGTTGCCGGGTGGGTGGTTATGCTCGTGCCGCGGCGGCGCGGCCGGATGCCGGGTCGTTCGCGGACACGCCGACATCGTCGCTGACCTTCAGCGATTTCACAGGGATCCGGATTCACAATCAGACTCATGAGCCGAGCGCAGCACACCAGAATCAGCGTCGCCGCCGTGGGCGCGGTGGGGGTCGTCTTCGCGGTCGGTGCCGCGACCGCCTCGGCCGCACCGTCGGTGGACGTGCACGGCGGGAACACCATCACCGCACAGGTCTCCGGCGAGAAGCCGGGACACTCCTGCCGGATCGCGGCCACGGGTGTCGAGACGCCCTGGCGGCCGGTCAACGGCGACGGCACGGTGCGCCTGGACAGCGGGCCGGTGCGGCACGGGCGGCACGATGCGCGGGTGGTGTGTGAGAACCCGCGGGTCGGCGCAGCCTCGGTGCATACGGTCGGGCACGAGCAGGACGTCTTCACCGGGCAGTGGGCGCCGGCCTTCGAATTCCTCCAGCATCACCGGCTCGAATTCCTCACCCCGCGCGAGCACTGATCACGCGCGCCGCTCGGCGCGCACAGCTCAGAATCGGCCCAGTACGCGGGCGACGATCCCGGCCACGAGCAGCCAGAACGCCGCGGCCAGACCGTAACCCACGACGATGTTGAGCTCGTGATTGCCGGTGTCGAACAGGCCCGGGAAGAACAGCGCCAGCGATTCGGCCAGGGATGTGATGACGGAGACGAGTCGGTTCATCGAATTCACCCCGAACAGCAGCATCAGCATGTGCACGATCTCGATGAGAGCGAAGATGCTGCCGATGGCGCTGACCAGTGCGCCCACCGGACCACGGCGATGGGGTCTGCGATAGCTGTTCATACTGCGCGAATCCCATCGCCGAATCGCTGAAACCGTTAGGCCCCTTGATAAGTCGAGTCTACATCGATCCGTGCGGCGTCGAGGCGTGTTGCTGTGCACGCAGGGGTCGGCGAAGAATCCCTTGCGCGGATCGGGCCGGTCGGCTAACGTAGCCGGGTCTTGTTTCCGTTGATCGGAGTCGTGCCGTTGCTCTTCTGAGGTAGCCGTCGAGTGGCCCGCATCCCGCGCGCCGCATTCTCGCGACCTCTCAGGAGCGTGCACATGTCTACTTCTGTTTCGCTGTCCGATCTCGCTTTCTCCTGGCCCGACGGCACCCCGGTGTTCGACGGTGTGGATACCGTCCTCGGGCCCGGTCACCTCGGCCTGGTCGGCAGCAACGGCGTCGGGAAGTCCACTCTGCTCCGCTTGATCGCCGGTGAACTGCGCCCCGCGCGCGGTTCGATCACCGTCGGCGGCAGGCTCGGATATCTCCACCAGGATCTCGGCCTGGCCGCAGGTCAACGGGTGGATGAGGTGCTCGGTATCGATCGGGTGCGGCGGGCGCTGCACCGGATCGAATCGGGGGAGGGGACCGAGGCGGACTTCGACGCCGTCGGCGGCCGCTGGGATGTCGAGGAGTCCGCGGTCGCGCTGCTGGGCCGCCTGGGTCTGGACTACCTGGCCGGGGACGTCGTGCAGCTGGATCGCCGCCTGGACACGCTGTCGGGTGGGGAGACGATTCTGCTCGGCCTGGTCGCCGAACTGTTGCGCGAACCCGAGGTCCTGCTGCTGGACGAACCCACCAACAACCTGGATCGCCATGCGCGCCAACGGCTCTACGAGGTCGTCGACCAGTTCTCCGGCACCGTGCTGATCGTCAGCCACGATCGCGAACTGCTCGACCGGATGGGCGGCATCGCCGAACTGCGGCGCGGTGAGATCCGTTTGTTCGGCGGGAATTTCGCGGCCTACGAGGAGATCATCGAGGCCGAGCAGGAGACCGCCCGCGCGGCGATTCGCGACGCGCGCAGCGATGTTCGCAAACAATCGCGCGAGTTGGTGGAGGCCCGGATCAAACTGGATCGGCGTCAGCGGTACGGGCAGAAGATGTTCGAGCAGAAGCGCGAGCCGAAAATCGTGATGGGCGAACGCAAACGGCAGGCCCAGGTCTCCGCGGGCAAGTTGCGCAACAACCACATCGCCAAGGTGGAGCAGGCGCGGCAGAGCCTGGACCGGGCGCAGGATCAGTTGCGCGACGATCGGGAGATCCGGGTGGATCTGCCCGGGACGCGGCTGTATCCGGGACAGGACGTCATCGAGCTGGACCAGGTGCGGCTGGCCAACGGCCCGGTGGTCTCCCTGCGGGTGAACGGCCCGGAGCGGATTGCTCTGACGGGACGCAACGGTGCGGGCAAGACCACGCTGCTGCGCCGGATCGCCGCGGAACCGCCGAAGGTGCCGTGGCGAATGCTGCCGCAGCGGCTCGATGTGTTCGACGAGCAGCGGTCGGTGTTCGAGAACGTCTCGGCGGCAACGCCGCACGCCACCGCCGAGCGGGTGCGTGCTCAGCTGGCCCGCTTCCTGTTCCGCGGCGCGGACGCCGACGTCGCGGCGGGTGCGCTCTCGGGCGGGGAACGTCTGCGTGCGGCGCTGGCGATGCTGCTGTTGGCCGATCCCGCACCCCGGCTGCTGCTCCTGGACGAGCCGACCAACAACCTGGACCTGCCCAGCCTGGCCCATCTCACCGAGGCGCTCACCGGATTCGAGGGCGCGCTGATCGTGGTCAGCCACGATCAGCGATTCCTCGACGAGATCGGGGTGACCCGTCGGCTGGAACTCACCGAGGAGGGACTGCTGGAGGATCCGTGACGGGCGGGCGGTGGTCAGCGCCGCGGCGCGTGCGTGATCACCGCCAGGTCGTCCGCGAACTCGTGGCATCGCGCGGGAACTGTCCGGTCTCGCTTCGCGTTCTAGATAGAACGCCTGTTTCGACCGGCCGCCGGACGGTCCACCGATGCCGTGTGCGCCCCGGAATCGGGCGCATTTCCCAGGAAGCGGCGGTCGTCGGCGACGGGGATTAAAGTTGGTGGTCTGAGCCCCACCGGCGCATCGGATATGGTGTTCCGGTCGAGGCGGGAGAGGTGGTGGCATGACTCAGCATCTGGAAAAGGCGAATGCCGAGCAAACGATCGCTGGCGATCGCGTAGCGCCTTCTCCCGAGCCACCCGCACCTGCGCCGACGCCGCGCGCCATGCCGCCACGTCAGCCGGGCAGTCCGGCGGTCGTGTCGACCTCGGCCTCGCGCCGGGTGCGTGCCCGGCTGGCCCGCCGGATGACCGGTCAGCGCGGTATCGCGGCGGTCAAGCCGGTGCTCGAGCCGCTGGCCACGGTGCATCGCGAGCTGTATCCGAAGGCCAATCTGCAACTGTTGCAGCGCGCGTTCGACGTCGCCGACGAGAAGCATTCGCACCAGTTCCGCAAGTCCGGTGATCCGTACATCACCCACCCGCTGGCCGTGGCCAATATCCTGGCCGAGCTCGGGATGGATACCACCACCCTGGTCGCCGCACTGCTGCACGACACGGTCGAGGACACCGGCTACTCCCTGGACGAGCTGACCGAGGAATTCGGCCAGGAGGTCGCCCACCTGGTCGACGGCGTCACCAAACTCGACAAGGTCAACCTGGGTGCGGCCGCCGAGGCCGAGACCATCCGCAAGATGATCATCGCGATGGCGCGCGATCCGCGCGTGCTGGTCATCAAGGTCGCCGACCGCCTGCACAATATGCGCACGATGCGCTTCCTGCCGCCGGAGAAGCAGGCCAAGAAGGCGCGCGAAACGCTGGAAGTCATTGCGCCGCTGGCCCATCGACTGGGTATGGCCACGGTCAAGTGGGAGCTGGAGGATCTCGCGTTCGCGATCCTGCACCCGAAGAAGTACGACGAGATCGTGCGTCTGGTCGCCGACCGCGCACCCTCGCGCGACACCTACCTGGCCAGGGTTCGGGCCGAGATCGTGAACACTCTGGCCGCGAGCCGGATCAACGCCAGTGTCGAGGGTCGTCCGAAGCACTACTGGTCGATCTATCAGAAGATGATCGTCAAGGGTAAGGACTTCGACGACATCCACGACCTGGTCGGCATCCGCATCCTGTGCGAGGAGGTGCGCGACTGCTACGCCGCGGTCGGTGTGGTGCACTCGCTGTGGCAGCCGATGGCGGGCCGGTTCAAGGACTACATCGCCCAGCCGCGCTACGGGGTGTACCAGTCGCTGCACACCACCGTCGTGGGTCCGGACGGTAAACCGCTCGAGGTGCAGATCCGTACCCGCGACATGCACCGCACCGCCGAATTCGGCATCGCGGCGCACTGGCGCTACAAGGAGACCAAGGGTAAGCACTCCGGCGATCTCGGCGAGGTCGACGATATGGCCTGGATGCGCCAGCTGCTGGACTGGCAGCGGGAGGCCGCGGATCCGGCGGAGTTCCTCGAGTCGCTGCGCTTCGACCTGAAGTCGCCGGAGATCTTCGTGTTCACCCCGAAGGGGGATGTGATCACGTTGCCGCAGAAGTCGACTCCGGTCGATTTCGCGTACGCGGTGCACACCGAGGTCGGGCACAAATGCATCGGCGCGCGGGTGAACGGGCGTCTGGTCGCGCTGGAACGGCAGCTGGAGAACGGCGAGGTCGTCGAGATCTTCACCTCCAAGGCACAGAACGCCGGGCCCAGCCGCGACTGGCAGAACTTCGTCGTCTCGCCGCGCGCGAAGGCCAAGATCCGCCAGTGGTTCGCCAAGGAACGTCGTGAGGAGGCGCTCGAAGCGGGGAAGGAGCAGATCTCCAAGGAGGTCCGCCGGTCCGGCCTGCCGCTCCAGCGTTTGATGAGCGTCGACGCGATGACCGCGCTGGCCCATGAGCTGCACTACTCGGACATCTCCGCGCTGTACGCGGCGGTGGGTGAGAACCAGGTGTCCGCGCATCACGTCGTGCAGCGTCTGATGGCGCAACTCGGCGGCGTCGGTGACGTGGAAAACGAACTGGCCGAACGCAGTACGCCCTCCACACTGCCGCTGCGTCAGCGGTCCGGTGGCGACGCCGGGGTCGAGATCCCCGGTGCGCCGGGCACTGTCGCGAAACTCGCGAAGTGCTGCACCCCGGTTCCCGGTGACGAGATCATGGGTTTCGTCACCCGCGGCGGCGCGGTGAGCGTGCATCGCACCGACTGCACGAACGCCGATTCGCTTCAGGCACAACAGGAACGGATCATCGAGGTCACCTGGGCGCCGTCGCCGTCCTCGGTATTCCTGGTCGCCATCCAGATCGAGGCGCTGGACCGCACCCGCCTGCTCTCGGATGTGACCAAGGTGCTCGCCGACGAGAAGGTGAACATCCTCTCGGCCTCGGTGATGACCTCGGGCGACCGCGTCGCGATCAGCAAGTTCACCTTCGAGATGGGCGATCCCAAACACCTCGGCCACCTGCTGAACGTGGTGCGCAATGTCGAGGGCGTCTACGACGTGTACCGGGTGACCTCGGCGGCGTGATCGGGCTCCCGGCGGCCGGTGACGGTCGCGGGGGAGCGGTGGTCACCCGGCCACGGCCTCCGAGACCGTGCCGGCCGCCTGTGCCCGGGACAGCAGGACCGCGCCCACGCACATCACGATCACCGAGACCAACACGAAACCCGTGCCGACCGGACCGCTGCGCAGGCGTTCGTCCAGGACGGTGAGTCCGATGAACGCCGCCCCGAGCGGTTCGGCCACGGTGAACGCGGGGAGTGAGGCGGACAGCGGCCCGACCTGGTAGCCGCGTTGTTGCAGGTAGAGTCCCGCGATTCCGGCGGCGACCAGCGTGTAGGGCTGCCAGCTGGTCAGCACCGGGCCCAGCCCCTGGCCGAACAGCTCGGTGACATGTTCGGTCAGGGCGGCGGAGATGCCGAACAGCAGACCGGCGGCGGTGCCGAGCAGCAGCGCCTGCAAGGCGGGAATGCGGACCGCGGTGGCGACCACGATGCCTACCACGATCAGTCCGCCCAGCAGACCCAGCGGGCCGATCCAGCGATGCCAGGGTGCGTCGGTGTGGCCCTCGGTCGGATCTCCGACGACGAGGAAGACCGCCAGCGCGGCCGACAGCGCGGCGGCCTGCGCCCACATCATCGGCGTCACTCGCCGCCCGCTGTAGTGCGCGGCGAGCGGAAGTGCGAAGACCAGGGAGGTCACCAGGATCGGCTGGACGACCAGCACCGAACCCATGGCCAGGGCCGCCACCTGGAAACCGAATCCGCCCGCATCGCCGACGATCCCCGCCCACCAGCGCGGATTGCGGATCAATCGGGCGAGCAGGGCGTCGCCCTCGGGCACGTCGGCCGCCGCCCGCTGCTGCGCCACTGCGGACACGGCGAACATCACCGCGCCGATGAATGCGCAGCCCACGGCTGCCAGGGGTAGTTGAGCCACGTGCTCAGTCTGCCCGGACCATCCTGGCAACTCGCTCGAGCCCCCCGGCGAGCGCCTTCGGGGGCGGACGGTGTGCGTCCGCGACATCGTGAGGGTCGCTGTCCACGTCCGCTGTGGATCGGGTGTGGCCCGCGAGTGCCCGCCGGTTCGCACGCCGAAATCACAACCGGCGAAACTTTCGCGAATGCGAATTAGCGTTGTCTACGCGGCAATTCGAGAGTTTGTGCATGAACGTGCGAATGCTGGCAATTTTCCGGCGTGCAATTCGGTTGCGGCGCGGGTTCTTTGCTGTCCGATTCGCTTCGTTCGGTAGCGGGCTTCGATAGCTGAGCTGTTGCCAATGTCGGCGTCTCGTGGGCGCGACCTCGAAAATTCTTCCGGTGCGGCGATGTCCGACGCGAGGATCCTTCCCGTCTCGAGGTCGCATCCCGCAGGATGCACTGCAGAGTTCGCCGGATTCTGTTACGGTCTATTGCGTTTCGGGGCTCACACGGCAACGGCGGCAACTCGAACCGATCACCGACTGCTCTCGCTCGCCGCGGCTCTCGGCCCTCCGAACGCCTTGCACACAGCTGGTTAAGGGGGTCGGACGATGCTGACCGCGCGCACAACCTCGAGCAGGCTGGTCGCGATCGCGGGTGACGCTTCGGCGAGCACCACGCGAGCGCAGGCGTATCCGCAGCTGGTGCCAACCCTCCCGAACCCCCTCGGCAACGGTGTCGCTGCGACGTTGTCCGCCTTGGACATTCGACCGGATCTACCTCGCGTTACCGCCGTGGTTGTTGGTCCGTCATCGTTTCACTTTTCGGCCCTCCGGTGCGAGGTGCGGCATCGGGTCTTCCTGCCCGGTGAATCCGCGTCCCGCTGCACGGGCGCGACCTGCGTGAATCGCCACGTTCGGGGCCGGTGTGAGAATGTGAAAAGCCTGGTCGGCGGAATCTCGGCCGCCGCATGCGGCGCGTCGAGTTCGCCGAATTCGTCGGGTACGGGAGAATTTCCGTTCGGGACAGACCGCGGCTGTGCCGCCCCTGGTGGCGTGGCGACGGTCGTGCCCATCGACGATTTCGACACCGACTACCCGTTCACCACGAACTGATCGCCGAGAGGGTCCGACGATGTCGCACGAGGTGCCTGGCTCTGCGGGGATGGGGGAATGTTGAACTCGTACAAAGATGTGCAGCACTGGTTCCCGGCCCTCGAGCCGCGGGACGCCGCGGCATCGCCGAAGGCCGCCGATCCCGAGATCGAGCAGGCGCTGAGCGAAGGGGGTGCGGGTCAGTACCCGCACTACATCCGGGAGACCGAGCCCGAACCGTTCGAGGTCCCGTTCGCCGGGGAGGCCGGTACGCGTCGCGCCGAATTCGTCGGCGGCTGGTCGGATTGGGTCGCGGGTGATCACGCTCCCGGCCCGGACGACGACTATCCCGTGCGCGACGCCGAGCTGGTGCAGTTCCCGTGGGACGAGGAGGCGCAGGCCCCGGCCCGCCGCCCCCGTCGATCGCGGGCCGACGATGCGGCTGACGCCGTAGGACCGCGGGAGCGCGGTTCGCGGAGTGGTTCCGCCACCGAGGAGTCCGCGCGCCAGGACGAGGATCCGCGTGCGCGCCGCTCTCCCGCCCCGCACGACGAGGACGACTGGCCGGGCAACTCCGCCGACTGGCTCGACGACTGGCCCGATTCGAGCGGCGGCGGGCGCGGGGAGAGTGCGCGCCGGAGCTGGATTCCGCGGCGTCGCACCGGCCGTCGGCGGGGCGGTCCCGGCGCGGCGACCGCGCCGCGCAGTCTGCGTCAGCAGGCCGGGGCCGGGAGTCTGCGCGTCGCGATCGTCCTGGCGGTTGCGGTGCTGCTGCTGGCCGGTGCCGCGATGTTCGCTGTGTATTTGCTTCATGCTCGTGGCGGTGCCGCACATTCGGCGCGTCCGGTGATTTCGGAGATTCGGCTCACCGGGGCGACCACCGGCACCGTCCTGACCTGTCCGACCGAGCGCATCGGTGATGTGGTGCGCGGGGCGGAGCCGGGCGGCACCGGCTCCGGGCCCGACGCGATCATGTGGTTCCAGCACGCCTATTACGTCGACCGTTCCGCCGAGCGCGCCCGCGAGGTCGTCGCACCCGACGCGAGTCTGCCTGCGGCGGAAGTGATTCAGCGCGGCATCGACTCGGTACCCGTGGGGACCCTGTACTGCGTGCGAGTGGCGCCGTCCGGGGATTCCAGGTATTCGGTGGAGGTCACCGAACAACGGCCAGGGGGCGCGCCCGCGACCTACGGCCGGCAGACGGTGACCACCGAGGTCGTCGGCGGCCGCACCCTGATCACGGGAATCACGGCCGGTTAAGAGGAGAGCTGAGACGATGGGACAGGACTGGAGCCAGTGGCTCGACGAGACGCCCGAGACGGGCGACCCGGCGGGTTCGCGCACGCGCGACAGGGCTCCGGTGGTGCGGTTACGCCGGAGCCGGCGCGAGAACGGTGAGGGTGATCTGCTGCCGCGGCCGATTCTGGTGGTCGGCGGCTGCGGCGGAGCGGGTACCACGACGACGGCTCTGGGTCTGGCCGCGGAACTGGGATCGGGCGGTCTGCCGACGGTCGCGGTGGACGCGACGGCATCGGGCAGCGATCTGGCCCTGCGCGGCGCGGACGAACATCTGAGCCCGATCAGCCTGCAGTCCTGGCTGTACGGCCGCGGCGACGACGAGCCCGCACCGCTGAAGGAGTGTCTGTCCCAGGCGAGTTCGGGCATCGGGCTGCTGTGGCGCGACTCCGCGCCGCTGCGCCGCCGGGCCACCTACCTGACCGTCGCGCGGGCGATCGCCGACGCCGGTCACACTCCGGTCTACGACGGCGGCAGCCCGATCGGCGCGCGTCATCTGCGGCCGCTGCTCGAGGACGCCGATATCGCGCTGGTGCTGGCGATTCCGGCGCGCGCCGACGCGGCCAACCGGCTGCGGGTGACGCTGGAATGGCTGGACGACGAATTCGGCGGGCAGACCGAGGGGCAGGGCGGCGGGATCGTCGGGGACACCACGATCGTGGTGTCCCATCAGCTGCCCGGTGACAGTGCTCCGGTCGCGAAACATCTGCGCGAACATCTCAACGGGTGGGTCCGGGACATCCGCGAGATTCCCTACGACCAGCATCTGGCACGCGGAGAACTGGTGCGACACAACACACTTGCCGCCGAAACGCGCAAGGCTTATCGCACCCTGCTGGCGGGGGTGGCATCATGACCGCGGCCATGAAGGAAAATCGCAACCCATCGGAAAACCCCGAACCGGCGGACCAGCCGACGGGGGCTGCGGGCGTCGTCGCACCGCCGGAGAATCGTCGCGCACCCATCTGGGACCGGCCCGTGCCCGGCGCCGGACGCGCGCCGCTGGTGTGGTTGCTCGGTGTGCACGGCGGCGCCGGCGCCAGTACTCTCGCGCATGTGCTCGCGCCCGCCGCGGACTCGCATCGACGCTGGCCGGGCGTTTTCGAGCGCGAATCCCCCTATGTGGTTCTGCTTGCGCGCGAGACTATTTCGGGACTGACTCGGGCGCACGACCTGCTGCGCCAGCATCATGCGGGCCTGGCCGGATCGTGCGAGGTGCTCGGATTGATCACGGTGGCCGCGCGGCCGGGCCGCATCCCGGCGGAGATCCGCCGCTATCGCGATCTGGTGGGCTCGCTGGCCGGACCGGTCTGGCAGGTGCCGTGGTACGAGGAGTGGACTCTGGTCGAACCCGAGCAACTGCCGGTGTGGTCGCCCAACGATCCGCCGCCGCAGCAGCGCAAACGCAAACTCGATCCGCTGCAGGAGGTTCCGCACGACGTGGACCAGCTCGGTGCGGGTATAGTGGCTCTGATTCGTGAAAAGGTAAGCAACGCTTCACATTTCGAGGAAGAGGGCATGCGATGACCGTGCACTCTCGACCGCCGCTGGGCGGGCGGCGACCTGGCGTAACTGACGGTGTACTCCCGGTACACGGCTTTGTTTTCGGTTCACCTATTGAGAAGGACGCTCGATGAGTACCATCCTGCTCGCTGTGCACGAGACGTACAGCGCTGTGCTCGCCCAGGTCGGGAATCCGACCCCGGAGGCCCCGCCCGCCTCGGACAAATTGTTGAAACTGGTCCGCTACTTCACCTGGTTCGTGTTGCTGTCCGGCATCATGGGCATCACCTATGCGGGCGGCCGCTTCGCGTGGGAGAAGTGGACCGGCGGGGGTCTCGAGTCGCCGAAGATGGTGGCCGGCGCCATGATCGGCGGAATCATCGCCACCAGCGCCGGGACCATCATGAACGCCGCCATCGGATCATAGGGGCGTGGCGCCCGTGCTTGCCTATAAACAGATGCCGGCCGACGTCCTCGCGCCGCTGATGCAGCTGATCGATTGGCTGCTCTGGGTGGTGCTGTTGTTCTGCCTTGCCTGGCTGATCATCTCGGCCGGGCGCTTCTGGTCCGCGATTCGCGACGACATGGCGATCAACGACGCTTCGCACGGCATCGTGATGAGCCTGGTCGGTGCGATCGTGGCATCGTCCGCAAGCGCGATCGCCCTGGCCTTCCTGCCGACATGAAGGACAAGGATGCGGACTCGGACCGCGGAATCTCCTTCGGCGGCATCGCCTCCGCGGCGGTGCTGGCGCTGATCGTGGTCGTCGGGGTGTTCATGTACGTCAATCACGGCGGTTCGCACAGTGGTGGCGGCGGTGGGACCGCTGCTCCCGGTGCACCGTCCCCGGCGGCGGGGTCCTCGGATGCGACAGGTTTCGCCGCGCCCGCGGTGGACGTGTTCGGCCGCCGGGTGGATGTACCGAACAACCCTGCCGGACAGGTACTTCCGCAGGATCCGGGCAAGGAACACAGGGCGAGCGATCAGGACTGGCTGACCGCGGCTCCGACCGGTATCACCGCACAGCACGGCTGGCAGCGGGTGTTCGGCGCCTCGGTGCCGTTCTCCACCAGCGACGGTCCGACCCGGATCGCCGACGGCCTGGCCACCGGGTATTCGCACACCCCGCAAGGCGCGGTGCTGGCGGCGGCGCAGATCACCTACCGGCTCAACGCGCGTCCGGCCGATCGGGATCTGTACGTCCATCAGGTCAAGGCCAGTGCTCAGCAGCTCGCCGCCTACGACAAGGCGCGTTCGGCGGGACGGCTGCCCCAGCAGCAGCCCGAGCAGGTGACCCGATATCTGGTGGCGCCGGACGCATTTCAGATCGAGAACTATGCCGACGACATGGCCATCGTGCGGCTGGCCGCGCGCGGTCCGACGAACGACGGCAAACAACTCTGGGCGGCGGTCCGCCTGGTCATGGTGTGGGACAACGGGGATTGGCGGCTGAAGCCGACCGACGCCTCGGGGTCGCAGACCGAGTATGTGGACTCGCTGGATGGGTGGACGAAATGGTGAGCGCAGCGGCGAGCAGGGGATGTGATGGGACGTTGACCACAGTGCTTCGGGCCGACAGGGCCGAATTCCATCGCGGCACTTCGACGGATCGAGGGGTGAGCCATTTGATCAGGCGCTTGGTCACGATTCTCGCGGTGGTCTTCACCGTCGTGATCGCCACGCCGACCGTGGCATACGGCCAGACCTACGGATTCGACCAGACCTGCAACCAGATTCACGACGACCTCGACAACATGGGACTGCCCGGGGTGTCCCTGGGCGATGCCGCCTCGGCGGCCTGTAAGGGCGCCAATGCCGCGACCCATCCCGACAGCGCCGGCAACGCGGTGCGCGACAAGGCATGGGATTCCACCTTCGGCAAGGTGGTCGACTCGCTGATGAGCGGTTTGGGGCAGGCGCTGATCATGGCGCTCACCTTCTGGATGAAGGTGCCCAACGAGCGGCTCAGCAACGGCGGCCAGCTGTTCCAGAAGATCAACGACTACACCTATCAGGCGCAGATCCTGCTGCTGATCGTGTCGATCATCCTGTCCGGGGTCAGACTCGCCGAGGCCAGACGCGGTGCGCTGATATCCGAAGCGGCCGAATCGTTCCGGATGTTCGCGCGGGTGATATTCAGTTCCTGGATGCTCGGCGCGGTGATCGTCGCGGGCACGCAGGCTTCGGATCGCTTCTCCGCGTGGGTGATTCAGGACGCCACCAACGGCCAGGCGAAGAACATCGCCGAGTTGATGGTGAAAACCAGTAAGTTGCAGGCGTTCTCGCCGGGTCTGGTGCTGATCATCGCGATCGTAGGTCTACTCGGCGCGCTGGCGCAGATCGTGCTCGCCATCGTGCGTCAGGGCATGCTGGTCGTCGCCGCGGGTGTGCTGCCGTTGGCCGCCGCGGCGTCGGGCACGAGTATCGGCAAGCAGTCCTACTCGAAGCTGTTGAGCTGGATCATCGCGTTCATGCTGTGGAAACCGGTGGCGGCGATCGTCTACATGATCGCCTTCCTGGCCGCCGGGAACACCGACGAAAGTACCTCCACCGCAGGACTTCCCGACGCGGATCAGGCACAGCGGATGCTGGTCGCGATCGTGCTGCTTGGCAGTGTCGCCTTCGTTCTGCCGGTGCTGATGCGCCTGGTGGCTCCGGCGGTCGGCATGGTCGGCAACGGCGGTTCGGGTCTGGCTGCCACCGGTGGCGTGGTCCTGGGCGCGATGGCCCTGGGCGCGGTCGGTACCAAGGCGGTCGCCATGCGCGGTACCGCGGCCTCGGGCGCGCCCGGATTCGTCGGCGGGCGCGGGCCGCGTCCGCCGGGCGGCGCCGGTGGTCGCGGTAGCGGCGGTAACCGTCCCGTGCCCCCGCCGCGCGGCGGCGGTAGCGGCGCCTCGGCGGCCGCGAGTCCGCCGACGGCCAGCGGATCGGCCACGACGCCGTCCGGCCCGGCCCGCGCGATGAACCGAATCGCCAACGCCCGCGCGGCCGCGGCCAGTCTCAACCGCGGTGAGTCGGCGATGGGCGACATCGCCGGCGACGGCTGGGGCAACCGTTCACCCGACCTCGGCAGGAGCACCATTCCACGATGACGACGACCGAATCCTATGAGCGGCGCTCGTACGGGCTCTGGCAGAAGCCGCGCAGCGCAGGTCTTTTCGGCCTGCGCTGGGGCGAGACGGTGCTCGGCTTCGTCGTGGTCATCGGTGCGCTGCTGACAGCGCTGGTGGCCGGTCCGAAACCGGCGTTCTTCGTCGCCGGGATCGGCGTCGTGGTGATGGTTCCACTGGTGTGGCGGTCGGGGGGCCGCTCCGGCTACGAGACGGGATTGATGATGTTCCATTGGCTACGCGGTCGAAACCGGGGCGAGCACGTCTACCGGGGCGGGCGGTTCTCCCGGATCCCCGGCGGGGTCGCCCGGCTGCCCGGGCTGATGGCGCCGTCCAAGTTGTACGAGGGGATCGACGCCGGAGGCTACAGCTTCGGCATGATCCACCTACCGCAGTTCGGCCAGTACACGGTCGTGCTGCGGGCCTGGCCGCAGGGCCACGAGGCGGTGGATCAGCCGGTGATCGATCGCTGGGTCGCGGCCTGGGGCACCTTCCTGGCCTCGCTGGGGCAGACCTCCGACATCATCGCGGTGGTGCCGGTCATCGATACCGTTCCCGAGACCGGTAACCGCCTGCTGACCGAGGTCTCCACGATCACCCATCCGCAGGCGCCGGATCTGGCGCAGCAGGTGATGTACGAGCTGGCCACCGAATTGCCCCAGGAGCGTGTGCAATTGCTGCCGCGCGTGGCGATCACGTTCAAGGCGACCACTGCCGAGCGCCGCAAGAATCCCGCGGAGGAGGCGGTGGAGATCGGCCGTCGGCTGCCGGGCATCTGTGCGGCCCTGGCCGAGGCGGGTGTGCGGGCTCAGCCGATGTCCGCGGACGAGGTGATCGCGTTCATCCGGCGCAGCTACGATCCGGCCGCGCAGGCCGATCTCGAGGTCGCGGTCGGTGAACCCGGCGGCCACGGTCTGGACTGGGCCGATGCCGGGCCGGTCTCGCACGAGGAGCGCTGGGATCACTTCCTGCACGACGGCGGTCGCTCGGTGACCTGGGAGATGGACACCGCCCCGGAGGGCGCGGTGGACGAGCGGGTGCTGCAGCGGCTGCTCGCACCGAATCCCGAAGTGCCGCGCAAACGTGTGGCGATCGTGTACCGTCCGCACTCGGCGGCCGACGCCGCCGAGATCGTCGACGACGACTACAAGAACGCGCTGGTGGCACAGCAGAGCGAGCGCGGTGTCGTCTCGGCGGCGGCCACCCTGCGGGTGGGCGCGACGCAGCAGGCCCGCGAGGAGCAGGCGCGCGGTCACGGCGTGACCCGCTTCGGGGCGCTGGTGACGATCACCGAGCCCCTGCGCGGCGATCTGCCGCGTATCGAGGCCATTACGCGCGATCTGTCCACGCAGGCGCGCTTGAAGATCCGGCGGTGTTACCGCTATCAGGCGGCGGGCTTCGCGGCCTCGCTCGGGTGCGGGGTGATTCTGCCGGAGCACGCGAGCATTCCGAAAGCATTGGCGGGGTGATCCTTCATGGCAGGTGATGACGGCGACGCGCCGATCCGCTCCCGCGGCGAGCCACCGCGGTACCGCGAGCGCGTGGTGGACACGAGCAATCCGCTGCCCGGCGGTGGGCGCGGGTTGCGCCGTGAGGACGACTGGAACATCGAGGCGTACACGCCCGGCCAGCCGCGTACCGCCATGCCTGCCGACTGGGACGACGCCCCCGTTCGTCCCGCCCGCCGCGGCACGCCCGGACTCGGTTCCGGGCGTGACCGTTCGAGCACGCCCCCGGAACGTCGGCCCCGTCGTACCGAAGAGGATCGGGGCGCGGCGGCTCGGGCCGGACGCGCGGCCGACACCGAAGCGCGCTCGCGTTCCCGGGACGTCGCGCCGCCGCGCGATCGCCGTCCGGTGCGCGAGGACACCACCTCCGATCGTCTCGCGATCGAATCCACCACTGCCCGTGAGCAATCGGTCACCACGCGGGAGCATTCCACCTCGCGCGCCGGTGCCATTCCCGCGCTGGATGCGCCCGCCGCGAACGGCACGACATCGGCGAACGGCACCTCGGCATCGAACCAGACCGAATCCGCTGCGGCGCGGACGCCCGTCGCCGATGATTCGGGTCAGGTCGCCACGGGCCGCGGGGCGGCCGAAGCGACAGCCGATTCGAGTACGCGCAACACCACTTCCCGTCCGCCGACGGCCCGGGAACGTGACCAGCAGCAGACAGCCGACCGGTCGGGCGGTGCGGCCCGGGGGACCGAACAGCGCACGAGAGGTCGTGAGGACATGCGATACGGGCAGGGCGGTCGGCGTCAGCGCCCGCCGCAGGAGTTACCCAAGCAAGTCGGTCCGCCCGACCCCCGTGCCACGCGGTCGCATCCGGAACCGGATGCGTTGTCCGGCAACGGCTCCCATCCGGACCCGCAGCGCGCGGACGCGGGACACCTGACCCGCAGTCGCGCCCCGATGTCCGAACGCAACCGCCGCCGGGTGACCGATCGCAACGGTGGTGACACCGCCCGCACCACACCCCGGCGCCCGGAGCGAACGGCGCCGGTGGCCAGGTCGAAGTCCTCGGCCCGAAAGGGTAAGGGCGGCAAGCAGACCAAACAGGGCCCGCCGCTGCTGGACGAGCTGACCCGGGCCCGGCTGGAGATGACCGTGCGCGAGGGCGCCGGTCTGCGCGCGGCCTGGGCGGCCTTCCGCATCCGCACCGACGATCTGCGCCGGATGAACGCCGCGGCCCGCCTGGATACCGCGCAGGAGGACGGATTCGACCGCACCACAGCGCAATTGACCGATCGCGGCTATCTCGGCGCGGGCGGCGGCCGGATGAACGTCATCGGGCGTCCGGTCGAATACCGGGCCACCACAGCGCAGGTCGCGGGCCTGTGGCCGTGGTCGGTCGGTGCGGGCGCGCCGCTGATCGGCACCCCGCTGGGTTCGCATCTGCACACCGGTGCGCCGGTCTGCTTCGACCCGATGAACTGGTTCATGCGCGGCAGTTTCATCACCGCGCCCAGCCTGTTCGTGCTGGGGCTCAACGGATTCGGTAAGTCCTCGCTGGTGCGGCGGATCGTGCTGGGCGGTGTCGCGCAGGGCATCACGCCGCTGATCCTGGCCGACGTCAAACCCGACTACCGCAAACTCGTGGAGATGGTCGGCGGGCAGGTCATCGACCTGGGGTACGGCCACGGCAAGGTCAACCCGCTGGCCGGTGGCGTCCTGGGCGCGGTCGTGCCGCTGCTGAACGGTCTACCCGCCCTGCAGATCCAGGTGACGCAGGAGTTGCGGGCCCGCCAGGTCACCCTGATCGCAGGTCTGGTCGAACTGGTGCGCGGCGCGCGCGTGCGCGACTACGAGGAGACGCTCATCTCGACCGGGCTGAGCATCCTGTACCGCGAGGGCAGCGGCTTCGCCCCGGAGAATCCGCCGATCATGGAGAATCTGCTCGAGGTCATCGTCGAGGGCGGCGATCAGCTGATGCTGGACGCAGGCGCGGACAGCCCCGAGGAGTACCACGAATCCATCAAGGGCCTGCGCCGCTCGCTGCGCGCGCTGACCCAGGGGCCGTTCGGCGCGGTGTTCAACGGGCAGACCACCACACCGATCGACACCACCTCGGTCGCGGTCTGCATCGATGTCTCGCACATCCCGACCGGCGACAAGAAGCTCAAGGCCGCGGTCATGTTGGCCTGCTGGGCAGACGGATTCGCCTCCGTCGAGGCCGCCCACGTGCTCGCCGACGCCGAAATGGGCGCGCAGCGCTACTTCCAGGTGGTCATGGACGAGCTGTGGCAGGTGCTGGGCCTGGGCGACTTCATGGTCGATCGCGTCGACGAGCTGACCCGTCTGCAGCGTGGTCTGGCCACCTCGCTGATCATGATCAGCCACACCATCAAGGATCTGCAGTCGCTCGGTTCGGAGGCCGCGATCGCGAAGGCGATCGGTTTCCTCGAGCGCGCCCGCGCGAAGATCTTCGGCGCACTGCCGCCGGAGGAGATCAAACGTCTGGATTCCACGATTCCGTTCACCGCCGCCGAGGAGGAGATGGTGACCGGATGGTCTGCGCCGCAGGCGTTGACCGGTGAGGCGCTCAAGCCCGGACAGGCCCGACCACCCGCACCCGGTACCGGTAAATTCCTGCTGAAGATCGGCGAGGATCGCCGTCCCGGCATACCGTTCCACATGGAATTCACGATCTCGGAGAGGGAAAGCGGAATCCACGAAACCAACCAGCGTTTCAGCGAATTCACCGAATCCACCGCGCGCCGCGGTGAGGACGCCGCGCCGAGCGGCGACGAGGGGAGTGCTGCGTGAGAGCGAACCGGGCGGTGGCGCAGGCGCCTTCGCGGATTCGGCGGTCAGGGAGGGTGGCGCGATGATGCCGCACAGGTCCTATCGCAGGGTGTCACCGCAGGTGCGACAGGCCGCGGTGGAACAGGTGATCGCCCTGACGGGCAAGTTGCGCAGCGAGTCCGAGGCGTGCCGGGTGGTGGCCGAGCAGATCGGTGTGCACGCCAATTCGGTCCGCAACTGGGTGCGCGCCGCGGAGGGACCGGGACTGGATCGGATGGACGCGGGCGCGCTGCGGCGCAAGGTCGCACTGCTGCAACAGCAGTTGGCCGCCGCTGCGGAGATGAACCGCACCCTGGTGGAAACCCTCAACGACACTCAGCGCAGCACATGATCGCTGCCCAGCGACGAATGGGCGTGCCGCGGTGAACGCGAAATCTCTGCTGTGGGTGGGATTCGGCAGTGTGATCGGGCTGATCGCACTGATCGTGGTGATCGTGCTGCCCTCCTCCGAGGACGACTGCGCCGATCAGCCGACCGTGTCGGTCACCGCGCCGGTTCCCAGCCCTGCGGTGCAGGCGCAGACCTCGCCCGCCTCGGGTGCGGCGAAACCTACGACGTCGAGGCCGAATGCGCCTGCGGCCGCATCGAATTCGACGGTGCCGGATGTGCCCGCGGCAGCGGTGGAGCCGAGTTCGGGCGCCGACCGGGCGGGCGGGAGCCTGGCCCCGATCCGGCGGACGTGGCCGCTGGCCGCGGGATCGTTCCAGATCTCCGATACGTTCGGTTCGCGCGGTGGTACGCATCTCGGCGTCGACCTGGCCGCGCCGGACGGCACGGCCATCTATTCGGTGGCCGACGGCACGGTCGTCGCGGCCGGTCCGGCCTCCGGATTCGGCAACTGGATCGTGATCGACTCCACGGATGTCAACGGTCGTCCGTTCTCGGCGGTGTACGGGCACGAATGGGCCAGTGGCGTCGGGGTGCGGGTGGGACAGACCGTGCGCGCCGGTCAGCCGATCGGCCAGGTTGGCTCGGCCGGGCAGGCCACCGGGCCGCACCTGCATTTCGAGATCGTTCCCGGCGGCCGACTCAACGGCGGACATCAGATCGATCCGCTGCCCTGGTTGGACGGCGCACCGACCCCGCAGGCCAGTGGTGCGGTGCCGAATTCGGTGAATCCGTTGTGCAGCCGCGGATTCGGGACCGCCGGTGGCGCACTCGCCGACGGCAAGGTACCCGCCGACCTCGAAATCTGGTATCGCCGTGCGGGTTCCCTCTGCCCGGAGATCAGCTCGTCGATCCTGGCCGCCCAGGGCAAGCAGGAGTCCGGATTCCGGCGCGGGCTGACCTCCCCGGCCGGCGCCGAGGGATTGGCGCAGTTCCTGCCCGGCACAGCGCGATCCATCGATCCGGACGACGGCAAACCGTACCTGCTCGACGCCGACGGCAACGGCACACCGAGCCTGTGGGACGACGGCGACGCGATCATCGCGCAGGGCCGCTACATGTGTTCGCTGGCGCATCGGATCGAGGGCTGGATCGGGCAGGGCAAGGTGCACGGCGATGTCGTGCCGCTCGCGCTCGCAGCGTACAACGCCGGTGAGGGTGCGGTGCTGGCCTCGGGCGGGATGCCCGATCAGGTGCCCGCGCACTTCTCCGAGACCCAGCCGTACGTGAAGAACATCCTGACGATGGAGGCGCAGTTCCGCGCCCCGGGCTCGATGGGCCGCTTCCAACCGGACGGCGGATCCGGCGGCGATCAGATCGTGCAGGCCGGTGAGCAGTGGATGGGCACGCCGTACGTATGGGGCGGCGGTGGTCCGTCGGGGCCGACCGGTGGCGGTCTGGATGGGCCGGGTCTGACCTCGGCGTCGGTGTTCGCGGCCTCCTCGGGCCGGGTTATCCTGCCGCGCACCGCCGAACAGCAGTGGGAAAGCGGCTCGGAGGTGTCGTTGAGTGCGGCGCGTCCGGGTGATCTGGTGTTCTTCGATTTCGGGCGGCGCGGACCCGCGGACGTCGGCATCTATCTCGGCGGCGGCAGCATGCTGCGCTCGGCCGATCCGTCCGGCGTCGGCAAGGCCCCGGTCCCCGGTGACGGGCGGTTACGGAGGGTGATGTGAGCCGGACAGCAGAGCACGACCGCGCACACGCGGGACACGCCGAGATCATCGAATTGCCGGGAGCTGTCAACAGTCCCGTGCGCCCGATAGCCTGGAGTGCAGGCATGGTCGGCCCCCGCCCGCCGGGCGGGCGGGCCTCGGTGACCGGGCGATACGCGATAGTGGTGGTGATGCTGGTGGTGGGCGTCGCAATGCTGGCCGCCGCATGCGGCGGTAGCACCGGAACCGATTCCACCCAGCCGCCCACGACCACGGTCCGGCAGTTGGAGGCGGTGCCGCCGCCGGATCCGAGCACACCCGACGGTGTGGCGGTGGCGGCCCTGAAGGAGATCTACACCTGGTACCCGGCGACCGAGTCCGAGGCGAGTTCGCTGTCCCGGGCGCGCCAGTACCTCGGGCCCACTCTGTTGCGGACGCTGGATTCGCCGCCGAGTGTCGCCGAGACGCCGAAACCCTCGCTGCAGTGGGCGGATTGGGCCGAGGCCGGAGCGAAGATCGAGGCGTTCGCGTTCGCGTCGGGGGAGAAGGCGCCGTCCACCGGCGATCCGGATCATCAGCAGTACAAGATCGGAATCGAGCAGACCGTCGTCTACCCGGACGGGCGGCGCGAATCGCTGCCGTCGACGACGGTCATCGCCACCGTCGTGCAGACCGGCGGAGTCTGGCGACTCGACGGATTCCGTTGAGCGGCAACAACATATACGGTCACCCCAGGAGGCTGAGATGGCGAAGAAGGTGAAGGATCCGGCCGACCCGGGTCCCGACCACACCCTGATTCTGATCTACGTCGGATTCGCGGTCGTCGGAACCCTGTGGGTGGCACTGCAACTGGGCAATTGGCTGTCCTCGACCAAGCAGAACATCCCGGTCAACCCGATCGCGATCGTGGCCGGGCTCGCGCGCGGGAAACTGAGCTGGCCGTTCCCGGCGACGGTGATCGTGATCCTGATCATCGTGCTCGTGATCGCGTATGTCGTGATCCGCAAGGAGATGCGCAAGCGCGCCGGCAAGGGCAAACTCCCGGTCGACGACAAGGCCCAGCACATGGGTATGGGCGGCGCCATCTCCGCGCTGACCGAAGAGGGCGTGCGGGCCAAGGCCGCGCAGCTCGGCGTCGGCTCCGGGCGCGGATCGGGCGGATTCGATTCGGACCTGTCGCGCAATCAGGGCCTGGGCTACAAGGATTCACCGGGCGTTCCGATCGGGATCTCGGTCGCCGAGGGCGTGCCGCTGTACGGCTCGTACGAGGATCTGCACCTGGACATCTGGGGCCCGCGGCAGGGCAAGTCGACCTCCCGGGTGATCCCGGCGATCCTGTCCGCGATCGGCCCGGTGCTGGTCACCTCGAACAAGCGTGACGTGGTCGACGCGACCCGCGGTGTGCGCGAACGCCAGGGCGATCCGCGGCACGTCTACGTCTTCGATCCGCAGGGCGTGGCCTTGGACGTGGAGCAGCCGATCAACTGGTACTGGGATCCGCTGCGGTGGGTCGATGCGCGCCGGCGCGGCTGTGAGATGCGCGCCGCGCAGCTGGCCGGGCACTTCGCGGACGCCGACTCCGGTCTGGATGCCAAGGGGGACAAGTACTTCGACTCCGAGGCCGAGGATCTGCTGGCGAATCTGTTCCTGGCCGCCGCGGTGGCGCAACGTCCGATCGTGCAGGTGTGGGAGTGGGTGACCAACCCGAACAACCCCGAGCCCATCGAGATGTTGCGTCAGGCCACGCCGTACTGGGAGAGCGTCGCGGATCTGAGCCTGTCCGCATCGAGCCTGTCCGCGCAGTACAACACCGACCCGCGGACCAAGAGCGGCATCTTCGGCACAGCCAAGAAGATGATCGGCTGCCTGAAGATGTCCAACGTGCACCAGTGGATCACCCCGGGCGGCGACCGCCGGGAGTTCGACGAGCTGGAATTCCTGGAGCGCAACGGAACCCTGTACTGCCTCTCGCTGGAGGGTCGCGGTTCGGCCGCCCCGCTGGTCAGCGCCTTGACCGCGGCGGTGATCGATGTGGCGATGCGCGAGGCGGCCCGCTCACCGCACGGCCGGCTGCGGGTGCCGCTGCTGGCGGTGCTGGACGAGGCGGCCAACGTCGTGCGCTGGAAGGATCTGCCCAAGCAGTACAGCCACTTCGGCTCCCGCGGCATCGTGGTGATGACGGTGTTGCAGTCGTGGGCGCAGGGTGCGCGGTGCTGGGGTGAGGACGGTATGGAGGCGCTGTGGTCCGCCGCCAACATCAAGGTCCTGGGCAGCGGCATCGACGATACGAAGTTCCTGGCCGAACGTTCCGAGGCGATCGGCGATTACGACTCCATCACCCAATCGATGTCCGAATCCAAAGGCGGCAAGAGCTATTCGCGTTCGCTGGGTTCCTCGCGGACGTTGAATGTGAACGCCCTGGTGACGATGCCGCGCGGTCGAGCCGTCGTGTTCACCTCCGGTGCGCCCGCGGTGCTGGTGCGGACCGTTCCGTGGTGGGAGGGCGAATACGCCGACGCGGTCAGGGAATCCATCGCGCGATACGAGCCCGGTGCACGCACGACGCAGATCAGCGATCTGGTCGAGGAGCGCGGTCTGGTCCGCGAGGCCCCGACCGAGCAGTACGGACAGCCCGAGGAGGTGCAGCCGCTGTGAGCATGCGCACTGAGCGAGCTTTCGGTGTGATCGGTTCGGCCGCAACGGAATCGAAGGCCGAGGTGGGGTCGTGACCGAACCGCAGGAGTACCCCACGCACTATTCGCATGTCGCGGCGTTCGTGGATCAGTATCTGCGCTACGTGTACCAGCGGCAGGTCACCGATACGACCGATGCCGTGTGGTGCCCGGAGTGGTGGCGGCATTCCGAGGCCGTGGCGCGGCTGGATGCGCTGTGGCGTGCGTGGGAGAACCTGCGGCAGGATCCCAGCAGGGGCTTGAGCATATGGTTCCTCGACCACGCCGATAAGCACATGGCGAAACTGCTGGACCCCAACGGCCCGTTCAAGTATTGCAGTGCCAGGCACGGACATCGCCAGCTGCTGGCTCCACTGCCGTTGCGTACGCCGCCGCCCGGGATGTTCAACGAGGTGAGCGACGACGTCACCTACAAGTCGGTCGTGCAATTCGTCGAGAACTACCTGAGCATGACTTTTCAGCGGCAGGTCACCGACACGACCGATACGGTGTGGTGCCCGGAGTGGTGGAAGCACCACGAGGCCGTGGCGCGGCTGGATTCGCTGTGGCGCGTGTGGGAGCACTTCCGGCAACAGGGTGCGACCGGCCTGAGCGAGTGGTTCGTGGAACATGCCGACCCGCATATGAAACAGTTGTTCGATCCACGTGGCACTTTCCGTTACTGCAGTGCCCGACACGGCCACAAGGATCTGCTGAGCCCGCTACCGGCTTCGGAGCCGCAGGTGGGGATGTTCAGCAATCCCGAGGACGTCGAGGAATATCAGGTCTGAACCGGAACCGGTTGCGCGGCAACGGGTTCCGGTGAATCTGCCGCTGCCGTTGAAAACATCGCACCGCCCGGGGGATCGGACATCGATCCCCCGGGCGGTGCGATGAACGAGCGAAATCAGCCGCGGGTGCGCTCCAGTCCGCGACCTTCCAGTTCCCGAGCCTGACCGATGCGCCTGCTGGTATCGGGCCTGGCGCGGACCGCTTCGGACGCGGGCTGTGCCTGACCGACCTCCATCAGCATGCGTACCGCGGCGAGTTCGGGCGCCACGCCGATGCGGTTGAGATGCTGAGCCAGTGCCGTGCGACGCTCGGCCGAGTCGTATCGGATCGAGGGTTTCGCGGGCGTGGTCTGCCCGCCGGCGGGCGGCGTGCTGCTCGTGCGGTCGGAGATACGGTCCCGCTCCAGGGAGACACCCTTCTCGAGCGGGGCCTTCTCGAACATCCGGGCGAGTTCGAGGTTACGCGGATCCTTGGCTTTCGCCTCGCGCGCGTCTCGGAGTTGAAGTTCGCGAGCCTCTTTGATGCGCGATTCGGTGACCTTGACGCGGGCTTCGGCTTCCTTCTGCCCGCGCTCCCGGGTGCGCAGCGCGACCAACGTCGCGAGCTGCAACATTTGCTTCATTATCGACGCTGTTTCGGCGCCGATGTCGTCCATTTCCGGCATGGCCTGCTCCCCGATGCTGCAGTGAGGATCACTTTGGATGATTGTGGTGCATCGTCATGGACGCGATCACCGGAACGGTGGTTCGAGTGATACGTCCCGCCTGCATTGTGGACACCGGGAGCACTGGGTGAGCGGTACTGCCCGGTGGGGCGTCGACAACACTACGTCGTACTCCGTTATACAAGATTACCAATAAATATGCAGGGTTGCCTTACCAGGCGCGCACTGTCCCAGCATATATCGCACATTTCCGACGCGCGCGCAGAACCTTCGTACCTCTTCCGGTCGATCGGGGGTGCGCGCCGTAGCTTCTCCGCGTGCGCGCGTGCACCTCCGGGACGGGGTGGCCGCCGGATTCGACTCGGCGGCCACCGATTTCAGCTCACGGTGACCGAGTTGAAGGTGATCGGCAGGTTCGGCTTGCCGCCGCCGGCCGAGGAGTCCATCGAGTGGTCGTCACCGGCCTTGGCGACCTTGTCCAGCGTCGCGAGTCCGGCCTGGTCGATCGTGCCGAAGATGGTGTACTGCGGGGGCAGCGGCGAGTCGCCGAACATCAGGAAGAACTGACTTCCGTTGGTACCCTGACCGGTTGTGCGGTCCGGGCCCGCGTTGGCCATCGCGATCACGCCGCGCTTGTACAACACCGGATTCTGTGCGGCCTCGGTGTCGCCCTTGGCGATCTGATCGGTCGGGTACTCGTTGTCGAACATGTATCCCGGGCCGCCCTGGCCGTTGCCCATCGGATCGCCGCACTGCAGCATCTGCAGACCCTCGGTGCTGAGGCGGTGGCACGAGGTCTTGTCGTAGAAGTGCTGAGCGATCAGGCTCTCGAAACTATTGACCGTGCAAGGGGATTCGGCCGGGTTCAGGGTGATTCCGATCGGGCCCCGGGTGGAATCGATGCTGACCTTCGGGCTGCCGGAGGTGGACACCTGGGTCTTGTCCGGCTTGTGCACCGGCTTGGCCGCCTGCCCGCCGTCGCGATACGTGCAGCTCACGGTCGCGGCCTTCGGCTTGGCCGCCGGGGGCGGGGCGGCCTTGGGGGTATTGGACAGCGAGGCGTCGGCGCTGGTGGTGGTCGACGAGTCAGCCGATTTCGTGCTGTTGTCGTCACCGCGCGTGAGGAAGTAGATGCCGACACCGGCCGCCACCACGACGACCACGCCGAGCGCGGATCCGGCGATGGTGAGCTGCTTGCGCCGCCGGGCCCGTTCGGCCCGCCGGGCGAGTTGTCGCTCCAGCTTGCGTTTCGCCGCGGCTCGTCGCTGTTCGTTGCTCGGCACTCCCAGTTCCTCCCGTGTAGGTCTGCGTCTCGGCCAAGAGTCTGCCATCAGTTCCTGAGGCCAGTATCAGGACGGGACCAACCCCGGCGGCCGGTGGCGGTCGGGAACCGGTTGGACTTGCGGATATGTGGTAGGGGAGACTGGGGGATCGTGACCAAGACCAGCAGCTTCAACGCCCCGAAGGGGATCCCGGATTACGTCCCGCCCGGCTCGGCCGAGTTCGTCGCGGTGCGCGACACTCTCGTGCACGCCGCGCGACTGGCCGGATACGGGCATGTCGAGCTGCCGATCTTCGAGGACACCGGCCTGTTCGCCCGCGGTGTCGGCGAGTCGACCGACGTGGTCAGCAAGGAGATGTACACCTTCGCCGATCGCGGCGACCGGAGCGTCACGCTGCGCCCGGAAGGCACCGCCGGAGTGATGCGCGCGGTGATCGAACACGGCCTGGACCGTGGGCAGCTTCCGGTCAAACTCTGTTACGCGGGTCCGTTCTTCCGCTACGAACGGCCGCAGGCCGGACGCTACCGGCAGTTGCAGCAGGTCGGCGTCGAGGCCATCGGCGTGGATGATCCGGCGCTGGACGCCGAGGTGATCGCGATCGCCGACGCCGGATTTCGCGCACTGGGGCTGGACGGCTTCCGGCTCGAGATCACTTCGCTGGGTGACGACTCCTGCCGCCCGCAGTATCGGGAACTGTTGCAGGAGTTTCTGTTCGAGCTTCCGCTGGACGAGGAGACCCGGCGGCGCGCGGAGCTGAATCCGCTGCGGGTGCTGGACGACAAGCGTCCCGAGGTGCGGGAGATGACCGCCGCGGCGCCGCTGATGCTCGATCACCTGTCGGAGTCGGCGAAGGTCCACTTCGACCAGGTTCTGGGATATCTGGACGCGATCGGGGTCGCCTACACGATCAACCCTCGCATGGTGCGCGGGCTGGACTACTACACCAAGACCACCTTCGAATTCGTGCACGACGGACTCGGCGCGCAGTCGGGCATCGGCGGTGGCGGCCGGTACGACGGGCTGATGGCGCAACTGGGCGGGCAGCCGCTCTCGGGCATTGGATTCGGCCTCGGCGTGGACCGGACCGTGCTGGCCCTGCAGGCCGAGGGCAAGACCGCGGGGGACTCGGCGCGGGTGGACGTGTTCGGCGTACCGCTCGGCGATGCGGCCACCCAGCGGCTGATGGTCCTGGCGGCGCGGTTGCGGGGCGCGGGTGTTCGGGTCGATCTGGCCTACGGCGGGCGCGGGGTCAAGGGCGCGATGAAGGCCGCCGACCGGTCCGGCGCGAAATACGCTCTGGTACTGGGGGATCGGGATATCGCCGAGAACGAGATCGGGTTGAAGGATCTGGCCACCGGCGATCAGCGGCAGATCGCGCTCGACGACGCGGTCAGCGTGGTCTCGGAGGCTCTCGCGCACGATCGGTAGTACGGTCGCGGGGCCGGGATCACCCGGGCTCTGGCCCGAACCCGCCGGAGTGCAGCGGAGGCCATGGATACAGATGCAGCAGCAACCGAATTCGTCAGAGCCGCAACGGGTCGGCCTGGATCTCATCGCACCCGAGGTGTACGCGCCGATGCTGCGCCGATTCACCGTGTTCGCCTGCGGGGTGGCCGTGGTGGTGGCCCTGTTGCTGGCGTTGCTGGTGAACTGGCCGGTTGCGGTGCTGGCCGGGGTTCTGCTGGTGGCGCCCGCCGCGGTGTACTCGATATCGGTGCGGCGGCGGCGAATCTGGTTGTCGGGCACGGTCGTCGAGGCGCGCACCCTCACCGGGCTGCGGCGGGTGGACATCGCGGAGGCCACCGGTGTGGAGGTCCTGGTGTTTCCCGGGCGGCTGAGCCGGATAGTCCTGCGGATCACCGCGGGGCGCGGGCGGCAGGTGATTCCGCTGGCCATGTACACCGACGCCGGTGGTGGCCGGGAGTTGCACATCCTGGGGCTGCGCAAACTCGCCGACGCGCTGGCCGCGAGTCATCTCGCGGCCGCGCTGGGCGTGTCCAGCATGCTGGTCGGTCAACTGCGTGCGGAGGCCCGTGATGCGGGACTCGAGGAACGGCCGCTGTACCGGGCCGTGCATCTGGTGCGGGTCAAGGACGTGGTGCAGCCCGTCGCACTGAGCGACGCGGAGATCGCCACACTGGGCTGAGCTGTTCGGCAGTACGAAAAGCTTTGTGGCGCAGCGTCTCGGGCCTGCGCTGTGGCGTTCGCGGGGGAGTTCTCCCGCAGATGTCTGATTGCTCACGGTGAGCCGTCCGGCGATGTGCGGCTCGATAGGCTCGGCACATACAGTCGATCATCGAGGAGTAGATGTGACCAGGACCGCTCGCACGCCCGTGACCGTGACCGTCACCGGTGCGGCCGGACAGATCGCCTATGGATTGCTGTTCCGGATCGCCGCGGGGGCGATGCTCGGGCCGCGGACGCCGGTTCGATTGCGGCTATTGGAGACTCCGGCCGCGGTGGGCGCGCTGGAGGGGGTGGCGATGGAGCTCGAGGACGGGGCGTTCGGGCTGCTCGAGTCGGTCGACATCGCCGATGATCCGTGGATCGGATTCGAGGGCGCCGACATCGCGGTGCTGGTGGGCGCGCGCCCGCGCACCGCCGGGATGGAGCGTTCGGATTTACTCGCCGCCAACGGCGCCATCTTCGCCGATCAGGGCGCGGCCATCAACGCCAGTGCCGCGTCGGACGTGAAGGTTCTGGTGGTCGGCAATCCTGCGAACACCAACGCGCTCATCGCGATGAGCAATGCCCCCGACGTGCCCGATTCGCGATTCACCGCGCTGACCCGGCTCGACCACAATCGCGCCATCGCCCAGCTCGCCCGCCGGGCGGGTGCGCCCGCCGCGTCGATCGCGAGGATGACCGTCTGGGGTAATCATTCGGCCACCCAGTATCCGGATCTGAACCACGCCACCGTCGGCGGTCGTCCGGCGCTGGAGACGATCGGGGATCCCGATTGGGTCGCCGATGATTTCATCCCCACCGTGCAGCAGCGCGGCACCGCGATCATCTCCGCGCGCGGTGCGTCGTCGGCGGCGAGTGCGGCGGGTGCGGCTCTGGATCACATCCGGGACTGGGTGCAGGGGACCCCGGACGGCGACTGGGTGTCGATGGCGGTCCCGTCGGATGGTTCGTACGGTGTGCCCGAGGGGCTGATCAGCTCGTTCCCGGTCACCTGTGCGGACGGGGAGTACCGGATCGTGTCCGGGCTCGAGATCGACGAATTCTCCCGTGCGCGTATCGATGCCAGTGTCGCGGAGCTGGAATCCGAGCGGCAGGCCGTGATCGAACTGGGTTACGCGAAGCGGGTCTGATCCGGCTCGTGCGGTCCGATCGTCGCGACGGCATCGATCGGACCGCGTCGGGCGGCTCAGCATTTGGCGATGACGGATTCCGCGTAGCGCTCGATCGCCGTGAGCTTGCGCTCCAGCGGTTCGGTGTCCGGTCCGGCCGTGTAGTGGTAGCGGAAGCCCACGATGACATCGGTGATGCCGCGGTCCTCCAGCCGTTTGATGCCGTCGGGGGTGTAGGCGTCCAGCGAGGCGACGTGGATCTCGAACGGGATGGAGCTGTCGCGTTCGGGGAGCAGCTCGTCCAGGCGGGCGAGCATGCGGTCCAACTCCTCCGGCTGGCCTCCGGCGTGCATCCAGCCGTCGCACAGCCGCACCGCCCGGCACAGCGCCGCATCGCTGTGCCCGCCGACCAGAATCGGCATCGGTTCGGTGGGCGCGGGGGTCATCTTGATCCGCGGAATGTCGTAGAACTCGCCGTGGTACTCGAAATATTCGCCGGTGCACAGGCCGCGGACGATCTCGATGCATTCGTCCATTCGCCGTCCGCGACGCTCGAACGGCACGCCCATGATCTCGAAATCCTCCGGCCACGGGCTGACTCCGACGCCGAGGGCGAATCGGTTGCCGCTCAGGGCGGCCAGCGAGCTCGCCTGTTTGGCGACCAGGACCGGCGGGCGGATCGGCAGTTTGATCACGAACGGCGTGAAGCGCAGGGTGGTCGTCACCGCGGCCAGTGCCGCGGACAGCACGAACGTCTCGATGAACGGTTTGCCGTCCAGGAACTCGCGCGAGCCGTCGGGCGTGTACGGGTACGTCGAATCCGATTCCTCCGGGTAGGCGATGCTGTCGGCGATCGACATGCTGTGGAATCCGGCGGCTTCGGCGGCCTGCGCCAGCGGCACGTAGTGGGCCGGCTCGGTCATCGCCTCCGCATAGGTGAAACGCATCGGAGCATCCTCTCGGTCGGCGGGTGTGTGCACTCGCCCGGTCCGGGCGGCTCGGGCTCGGGCCCCGCGGCCTCCGGACGGCTGAATTAGAACAGATTCTAGTTTTGTCGGCGATCGTAATCGCAGCGATCCTGAACTGTCAGCCGATCGGCCGATCCGGCCCGCTGAGCGGGCTGCCGGGTGGTGCGGATTCCGGATCAGCGGGTTGCGTAGCGGCAGAACGTCTTTGCCCGCGCACGCTGAAGGCCCGGACCGTACTGGTCCGGGCCCTCGACGTAAGCGATCGACAGATCGGTCGATCAGAGGCTGGTATCGGAGGAGTAGCCGTTGATCTCCTCGTCGGAATGGATCTGGCCGATGACATCCGGCGCGATCTCGCCGAGCACACCCGCGAGTTCGGTATCGCCGGTGATGCTCTGGTACGGCTGCACCGTGCTCTGATGCTCTTCGTCCTCGGTATTGCGCGCGTTGGCCGCACCGCCGCCGCCCATGAAACTGCTGGGGCTGGTCAGACCGGCTGCCCGGCTCGCCGCGCTGACCTCGGCGGCGATGGCGTTCTGGGCGTTGGCGATGGCGCCCGGCACGGACGTGCCCGCGCCGCCGCCGGAATTGGTGCCGACGCCGTCGGTGCTCAGGCCGCCGCCACCGCTGCTGAAGGAACCGCCCCCGCCGCCGCTGGACAGGCCGTTGTATCCGGCCGTCGAGGTGTTGCCGAGTTTCGAGGTGAGATCGTCGGTGCTGGTACCGCTGTCGCTGTTGTTGGACAGCAGCGACTGGGCCTGCTCCATCACCGGCTGAGCGATGTTCTGCGCGACGGACTCCGCGGCCTGGGCCGCCTGCTGTCCGGCGCCGCTCTGACCGAGCAGCTGATTGACCACGCCGCTGAGCTGACCGGTGTACCCGGCCAGTTCGCCGCGGGTGGCGTTGACGATGCCGACCGCGGTGCCGAGATGCTCTGTGGCCGTGGCGATCAGCGTGGCCTGCGCGGGCGGGGTGACGATCACCGGGGCCAGTGCGGTGGCCTGGGTGGCGAAGGACTGGGCCACCGCGGTGAGCTGCACGTTGCCCTTCTGCACCACGGCCGCGGCCTCGTCGGTGAGTTTGGAGATGTCGAAACCGCGCTGGCTGGTGTCCCGCCCCTGGGACTGGGTCTGCTGACCGGCGGACTGGGCGCTGTCGGCGGATTTGCCCTGCCACACCTGGTCGACCGATTTGAGCGCACTCTCGCCGACCGACATGGCCGCCTGGATGACCTGCGAGGATTGGCTCAGCAGCGTGCTGGGATTGAGCGCGCCCATCACGCCGGTGCCGAAGCTCTGCAACAGGCTCGCGAACGGCTGGAAGAGCTGTTCGATACCCGGGATGGCGGGCAGGGTGATGCCCTTGCTCAGCAGGGTGTTGATCGTATCGGTCGGATCGGCGGCGGCGATCGGGGCGGCCGCCTGCTGGATCGAGGACGCGGTACTGCTCAGCGCGGACGGCGCGCTGTTCAGGGCCGTATGGGCGTTGGCGAAGACGTTCTGTGCGCCCGGAATCGCTCCGAGGGTGCTCTGGGCCTGATCGAGCGCGCTGTTCGCCGAGCCGAGCAGCGGACTGGCCGCATCGCTGAGCGCCGACGCGTGCGTGGAACCATCGCCCAGTCCCGGAATGTGTCCGCCACCGAGCGAGGAGCCGTGCTGGTCCTCGAATTCCTTCTGCGCCAAGTGTAGTTCGGGCGAGATCGCCTCGGTGGTCTCGGTGGGCAGCTGTGGCAGCGCGACGTGCACGAACGGGCCGTTCTGCACGGCGGAGGCGATGTTCTGCGCGGTCTGGGACGCCGCCTCGGACACCGCGGCGAGCGGGTCCGCGGTCTGCGCGCCGATGACGCCGCCGGTGCCGGAATCGAGTGCCTGCACGCTCAGCCCCCGATCTCGTTTGCGGCGGACTTCAGCGCGTTCGAGAAGGTCGAGTCGGAATCGTCGAACGTGGCGGCGGTGCCGAAGGCGGACTGCCCGATCTTGTCGACCTTGCCGGACAGATCGTTGATGTCCTGGCAGTGCAACACCTGCGCGGCGGCGAACATCGCGAGATAGTCGGCGCCGATGATGCCGAAGACCGGCGTCATCGCGGCCACATGACTGACCGTGTCCATATTGCCCGCCCCGGAGATCTGCGCCGCGACGCCCTTGTGTGTCGCGGCGAATGCGCGAACGGCGTCGGTCTCAACCGAGAAACTCATCGAGTCTGCCCCCCCAATCCTCATACCATCGGTCTCGTCGACTCGGCCGGGACGCCGCGGCGCCCCAGGCCGTGCGCCGTCACCGGCGCGACCGGTAACGGTACAGGGCCTCAATATAGCGGACCTGCCCGACAGGTTTCGACTCCGACCGCCATCCGACTGGCGGGTTTCGGCCGATCCGGGCGCGAATCGGACGAAACGGGAATAGGCATAACTAGAACTTGTTGCAAATTAGAACGGGTTCTATATTCTCGTTCTCATGAAGGTCGCAGTCACCGGCGCAGCCGGGTTTCTTGGCACCAACCTGCTCCACCAACTGGTGGAGCGCGGTCACGATGTGACCGCCATCGATCGCGTCCGGCCCGCCGTCGCCTCCGACCCGCGGGTGACCTGGGTCAGCGGTGACGTGCTGGATCCGGAATCGATGCGCGACGCGCTCGAGGGCGCGGAGGTCGTCTACCACCTGGTCGCCATGATCACCCTCGAACACCGCCACGATCTGGCCTGGCGGATCAACACCGAGGGTGTGCGCGTGGTCGCCGAGGCGGCGCTGGCGGCGGGTGTGCGGCGGATGGTGCACACCAGTTCCATCCACGCGTTCAACCAGTACAACTGCGGCGGCCGGATCGATGAGCGCGCGCCGCGCTCGATCGATCCCGATCTGCCCGTCTACGACCGCTCCAAGTTCCAGGGCGAGGTCGAGTTGCGCAAGGTCATCGACAAGGGGCTCGATGCGGTGATCTGCAATCCGACCGGCGTGTACGGACCGGTCGATCACTCGGACTCCCGGATCAACACCACGCTGTGGGATGCCGCGCGCGGGCGCGTCCCGGTGATGATCGCCGGCGGTTTCGACCTGGTCGACGTGCGCGACGTCGCAGCCGGTCTGATTCTCGCGGGGGAGAAGGGGCGCACCGGGGAGAACTACCTGCTGACCGGCGCGATGTGCTCGATGCTCGAGGTCACCCAGCTGGCCGCGGCGGTGAACGGCAAGCGTGGTCCGCGGTTCGCGATCCCGACCAAGGTGATCGCGGGCGCCTTGCCGGTGCTGGAGCCGATCGCGAAGCTGTTCGGCAGCGACCGGGTGTCCAAGGCGGCCATGGGCGCGCTCATCTCCGCGCCGGTCGTGGACGGTTCGAAGGCCGAGGCCGAACTCGGTTACCGGCCGCGGCCGACCGAGGACACCGTGCGCGATCTGGTCGCCTTCTACAAGGGTGAACCCCTCGAGTCGCGGTCGCGCTGCCTTGCTTGACAGATATTAGAACAGATGTTCGACTGGGAGGGTGCGGTGGCGAAACCAGACCCTGGATGCCGAGGACGGCGCCCTCCCGGGACTCGACCGGGCCGGTCTCGTGCGCACCGTGCAGACTCCGGAATTCGACGGCGTGACCTTTCACGAGGTGCTGTGCAAAAGTGCGCTCAACCGCACCCCGGAGAGTTCCGCACTGCCGTTCGGCTGGACGATCAACCCCATGCGCGGGTGCTCGCATGCGTGCCGATACTGCTTCGCGCGCAGCACGCACGAGTATCTGGACCTGGACGCGGGCCGCGATTTCGACAGTCAGATCGTGGTCAAGACGAATGTGGCGGCGGTGCTGCGCCGCGAGGTGAATCGGCGCTCGTGGCGGCGTGAGCCGGTCGCGCTGGGCACCAATACCGATCCGTACCAGCGTGCCGAGGGCAGGTATCGGCTGATGCCGGGCATCATCGGCGCACTGGCCGATTCGGGCACGCCGTTCTCCATCCTCACCAAGGGCACGCTGCTGCGGCGCGATCTGCCGCTGCTGACCCTGGCCGCCCGGGAGGTGCCGGTGCGGCTGGCGGTCTCGATCGCGATCCTGGACCCGGAACTGCATCGCGGTCTCGAGCCCGGCACGCCGTCGCCGCGGGCGCGATTGGAACTGGTCCGCGCACTGGCCGACGCGGGTTTCGCGGTGAACGTCATGGTGGCGCCGGTGATTCCCTGTCTGACCGACGGCACCGCCCACCTGGACGAGCTGTTCGGCGCGGTCGCCGAGGCGGGTGCGGCGAGCGCGGTCGCCTTTCCGATGCATCTACGCGCCCGCACCCGCGGCTGGTTCCTGCAGTGGCTCGCCGAGTACCACCCGGCCCTGTTGCGGAGATATAGGCAGTTGTACGGTCGTGGGGCGTACGTCACACCGGAGTACTCCGCGTGGCTGCGCGGTCGGCTCGATCCGCTGCTGTCGCGGCACGGTTTGGACCGCGATGTGCCACCGGAGCCCGAGGCCCGGTCCCCGCGGGCACCGCAACCGGCCGCGCAGTTGGCCTTGTTCTCCTAGTGCGGCCCACCCCGGGCCCGGGACGGGCGCGGGTACGGACGACCGCGACGCCACCGGGAATCGGTACGACGCGAAATCTGTTGAACCGCTTGCTACTCGGGCTTTTCCGGAGGCAGCGGAGTAACTTGGCATGTGGTACTCATCGACGAGGAAGTGATACACGCGCATGGTTGCCCAGGGCTCTGATTCTCCCGGCGACGCCGCCTCACACCCCGCTCGCGCGGATGCGGCCGGAACCGGCGGCGTCGCGGAGAAATTGGAAAAGGTCGTCATCCGATTCGCCGGAGACTCCGGTGACGGTATGCAGCTGACCGGTGACCGTTTCACGCACGAGGCCGCCGCATTCGGCAACGACCTTGCCACACAACCGAACTTCCCCGCCGAGATCCGCGCACCTCAGGGCACGCTACCCGGCGTCTCCTCGTTCCAGATCCAGATCGCCGACTACGACATCCTCACCGCCGGCGATCAGCCCGACGTGCTGGTCGCGATGAATCCCGCGGCGCTGAAGGCGAATCTGGAGGATCTGCCGCGCGGGGCGACGATCATCGTCAACACCGACGAGTTCACCAAGCGCACACTGACCAAGGTCGGCTACGCGGCCGATCCGCTCACCGACGATTCGCTGTCCGATTTCGTCGTGCATCGGGTGCCGATGACCTCGCTGACGCTGGGGGCGACCGAGTCGACCGGCGTCGGCAAGAAGGACGGCCAGCGGGCCAAGAACATGTTCGCCCTCGGTCTGCTGTCCTGGATGTACGGGCGGCCGATCGGTGGCACCGAGCAGTTCATGCGCGAGAAGTTCGCCGACAAACCCGATATCGCCGAGGCGAACATCCTCGCGTTCCGGGCGGGCTGGAACTACGGCGAGACCACCGAGGCGTTCGCGACCACCTACGAGGTCGCCCCGGCGGCGCTGCCCGCGGGCACCTATCGGCAGATCACCGGCAATACCGCCCTGGCGTACGGCATCGTCGCCGCCGGTCAGCTCGCCGGTCTCGAGGTGTTCCTGGGCACCTATCCGATCACCCCGGCCTCGGACATCCTGCACGAGCTGAGCAAACACAAGAATTTCGGCGTCACCACCTTCCAGGCGGAGGACGAGATCGCCGGAATCGGTGCGGCACTGGGTGCTTCGCTGGGCGGAGCGCTCGGGGTGACGAGTACCTCGGGTCCGGGTCTGGCGCTCAAGAGCGAGACCATCGGCCTGGCCGTGATGACCGAACTGCCGCTGCTGATCGTGGACGTGCAGCGCGGCGGCCCCTCGACGGGTCTGCCCACCAAGACCGAACAGGCCGATCTGCTGCAGGCGCTGTACGGCCGCAACGGTGAATCGCCGGTGGCGGTGCTCGCCCCGCGCTCACCGGCCGACTGTTTCGCCGCGGCGGTGGAGGCCGCGCGCATCGCGCTGACCTATCGCACACCGGTACTGCTGCTCTCGGACGGTTCGATCGCCAATGGTTCCGAGCCCTGGGCGATTCCGCAGGTGGCCGATCTGGCGCCGATCGACCCCGCCTTCGAACCCGATGCGGCCGAGGGTGATTCGGATCCGTACCAGCCCTATGCGCGCGATCCGGAGACCCTGGCCCGATCGTTGGCGGTCCCGGGTACGCGCGGGCGTGCGCACCGCATCGGCGGTCTGGAGAAGGCCGACGGCACCGGCAACATCTCCTACGAACCGGCGAACCACGACCTGATGGTCCGGCTGCGCCAGGCGAAGATCGACGGGATCGAGGTGCCGGACCTCGAGGTCGAGGATCCCAGCGGCAACGCCGAACTTCTGCTGATCGGCTGGGGCAGCTCGTACGGGCCGATCGGCGAGGCCTGCCGCCGGGCGCGGCGGCGCGGGGTGCCCGTGGCGCAGGCGCACCTGCGGAATCTGAATCCGTTGCCCACCAACACCGGTGAGGTGCTGGGCCGCTACCGCACCGTGGTGGCGCCGGAGATGAACGGCGGTCAGCTGGCCATGCTGCTGCGCGGCCGGTACCTGGTCGACGTCCAGCCGTGGACGAAGGTCGCCGGTACCGCGTTCTCGGCACAGGAACTGGTCGGCGTGATCGATGCGGCCCTGGACGGCTCACTCACCGAACTCGAGAACGACAAGGCCTTCGCCGCACGCGCGAGGGCGACCTACCGCACCGTAGGGGGTAAGTGATGACGCTCGTGGAAACCTCGCTCGTCGGCGCCGATCTGGGTCTGACCGGCCTGTCCGGTGTGCCGGGCGCGAACGGGCCGCAGAAGGTGAAGGACTACACCTCCGATCAGGAGGTGCGGTGGTGTCCGGGCTGCGGTGACTACGTCATCCTGGCGACCGTGCGCAGCTTCCTGGCCGATCTCGGGCTGCGCCGGGAGAACATGATGTTCGTCTCGGGTATCGGCTGCTCGAGCCGTTTCCCGTACTACCTGGACGCATACGGGATCCACTCGATCCACGGCCGCGCACCCGCGATCGCGACCGGACTGGCGGTGACCCGTCCGGATCTGTCGGTGTGGGTGGTGACCGGCGACGGCGACGCGCTCTCGATCGGCGGCAACCACCTCATCCACGCGCTGCGCCGCAACGTGAACATGACGATCCTGCTGTTCAACAACCGGATCTACGGGCTCACCAAGGGGCAGTACTCGCCGACCTCGGAACCGGGCAAGGTCACCAAGTCGACGCCGATGGGGTCGGTGGACCACCCGTTCAACACGTTGTCGGTGGCCCTGGGCGCGGAGGCCACCTTCGCCGCGCGGGCGCTGGATTCCGATCGCACCGGGCTGACCGAGGTGCTGCGCGCCGCGGCCGAGCATCGCGGCACCTCCTTCGTGGAGATCCTGCAGGACTGCCCGATCTTCAACGACGGTTCGTTCGACGCGCTGCGCAAGGACAACGCCGAATCCCATCTGATCCGGCTGCGGCACGGTGAGCCGCTGCGCTTCGGCGCGGAGGGCGAATTCGCCGTGGTGCAACGTGGTTTCGGCCTCCACGTGGTCGCCACCGATACCGTGGCCGAATCCGAGATCGTCGTGCACGACGCCTACTGCGAGGATCCGGAGTACGCGTACGCGCTCTCACGGCTGTCGGAGCAGGACCTCTCGCACGTCCCGGTCGGCATCTTCCGCAGCGTCGCGCGGCCCACCTACGACGACGGCGTCCGCGAGCAGACCGAGATCGCGCGGGAACGCCGGCCCGTGCGAGCGGATTCACTGCAGCAGTTGCTCACCGGCAACGAGACCTGGACGGTCGGCTGAGTCGCCTCACCCAACCGGTACCGGACGAACCGATGGTTGTCCGGTACCGGATCACTGTCCGGCGAGGCCGTCAGCGCAGTGCCGGAGGATTGTTCAGATCGGTCGCCGAGAATGTGTCGCACGCCTTCACCTGGCCGTTGTGGTATCCGGTGAGGAACCACTTCTGACGTTCGCTGGAGGATCCGTGCGTCCAGGACTCGGGGTTGGTCCGGCCGGTGGCGGCCTTCTGGATCCGGTCGTCGCCGACCGATGAGGCGGCCGAGAGTGCATCCTGAATGTCTTTGTCCGACAGCGGTTTCAGGAACGGCTGGTTGCTGCCGGGCGCAGGGAGCTTGTCGGCGTAGGAGGCCCACGCCCCGGCGTAGCAGTCCGCCTGCAGCTCGAGTCGCACCGACCCGGAGGAGGCGCCCTGTGCGGACTTCGCGGCGCGACCGGAATCGCCGAGCAGATTCTGAATGTGATGGCCGACCTCGTGCGCGACCACGTACTCCTGTGCCAGCGGTCCGCCGCTGGAACCGAATTTGTCCACCAGTTCCTGGAAGAAACTGGTGTCGAAGTACGCGGTGCGATCGGCCGGGCAGTAGAACGGCCCGACCGCGCTGGTGGCGCGGCCGCAGCCGCCGGTGTTCACCGCACCGGTGAACAGCTGCACCTTCGGTGGGGTGTACGCCTTGCGGGTCTGCTGCGGAAGCTTGGCGCCCCACACCGAGTCCAGGCTCTGCGCGGTGAGCACCACCCGGCAGTCGACGTATTTGTTCGCATCCGCGCCGGTCTTGCAGTGTGCGGGAGTCTTGGCGACCGCGGACTGGGTGGTCGTGCCGCCGGTCACCTCGCGCAGCAGCGATCCGGGATCTCCGCCGAACACCAGTGCCAGGACCAGCACGACCAGACCGCCCGCACCGCCGAGCGCGATCTTCCCGCCCATCCCCGGGCCGCCGCCCGAGGAGACTCGATCCGGATCGATCTGCATGCCCTCGTTGAAGGTCATCCCGTGGCCCTCTCGCCCGTTCGTTCGCTGTGCCGCCGCGCCATCCGGTCGCCCCGGCCCGCGTGCGGACTACAGCTTGACACGGTGGTGGCGGATATCGGTTTCCGACCGGTGAACCTCTCTCTCTAGGATAGGAGCGCATCTGCCCACCCAGCCGATGCACCGACCCGTCGAAAGGAATCCCGTGCTGCGCACCCACTTGGCAGGTTCGCTGCGAAGCGAACACGCCGGTCTGACCGTGACCCTCACCGGTTGGGTGGCTCGCCGTCGCGACCACGGTGGCGTGATCTTCATCGATCTGCGTGATGCGTCGGGTGTGGCGCAGGTGGTGTTCCGCGAGGGTGTTCCCGCCGAACAGGCGCACCGGTTGCGGGCGGAGTACTGCGTACAGGTGACCGGCGTGGTCGAGCTGCGGCCCGAGGGCAGTGAGAACCCGAATCTGCCGACCGGTTCGATCGAGGTGAACGTCAGCGAACTCGTCGTCCTGAACGAGGCCGCGCCGCTGCCGTTCCAGCTCGACGAGCAGCCCGGTGAAGAGGCCCGGTTGAAGTACCGCTACCTGGACCTGCGCCGCGAGGGTCCCGCCCATGCCATCCGGTTGCGGTCCCAGGTCAACGCCGCGGCCCGCGCGGTGCTGGCCGAACATGCGTTCGTCGAGGTCGAGACCCCGACGATGACGCGTTCCACGCCCGAGGGCGCGCGCGACTTCCTGGTCCCGGCGCGGTTGCAGCCCGGTAAGTTCTACGCGCTGCCGCAGAGCCCGCAGCTGTTCAAGCAGCTGCTGATGGTCTCGGGTGTCGAGCGGTACTACCAGATCGCGCGCTGCTACCGCGACGAGGACTTCCGCGCGGACCGGCAGCCCGAGTTCACCCAGCTCGACGTCGAGATGAGCTTCGTGACCCAGGAGGATGTCATCCTGCTGGCCGAGGATGTGCTCAGCGCGCTGTGGAAGCTGGTCGGCCACGAGATCCCCACGCCGATCCAGCACATGACCTATGCCGAGGCGATGCGCCGATTCGGCAGCGACAAGCCGGATCTGCGATTCGGCGTCGAAATCACCGAGTGCACCGAGTATTTCGCGCAGACGCCGTTCCGGGTGTTCCAAGCGCCGTACGTCGGCGCGGTCGTGATGCCCGGCGGCGCGAGCCAGCCGCGTCGTCAGCTCGACGCCTGGCAGGAGTGGGCCAAGCAGCGCGGCGCGAAGGGCCTGGCGTACATCCTGGTCAACGAGGACGGCACGCTGGGCGGTCCGGTGGCCAAGAACCTCACCGACTCCGAGCGTGAGGGCCTGGCCAAGCACGTCGGCGCGGAACCGGGGGACTGCGTGTTCTTCGCTGCGGGGGAGACCAAGGCGCAGCGTGCGCTGCTGGGCGCGGCCCGCGGTGAGATCGCGCGCAAATGCGAGCTGATCGACGAGAATGCCTGGGCGTTCGTCTGGATCGTGGACGCTCCGCTGTTCGAACCGGCCGCCGACGCGACCGCGAGTGGCGATGTGGCCCTGGGACATTCGGCGTGGACCGCGGTGCACCACGCGTTCACCTCGCCCAAACCCGAATCCCTGGACACCTTCGACACCGATCCGGGCGCGGCGCTGGCCTACGCCTACGACATCGTCTGCAACGGCAACGAGATCGGCGGCGGTTCCATCCGTATCCACCGCCGCGACGTGCAGGAGCGGGTGTTCAAGGTGATGGGCATCAGCCACGAGGAGGCGCAGGAGAAGTTCGGCTTCCTGCTGGACGCGTTCTCCTACGGCGCACCCCCGCACGGCGGCATCGCCTTCGGCTGGGATCGCATCACCGCGCTGCTGGCCGGAGTGGATTCGATCCGCGATGTCATCGCGTTCCCGAAGTCCGGTGGCGGCGTCGACCCGCTGACCGAGGCGCCCGCGCCGATCACCCGTCAGCAGCGCAAGGAGGCGGGGTTGGACGTCGTCCTCGACGAGAACGGCAACCCCGTGGCGCCGGACAAGAAGGCCGCCGGGAAGAAGTGACCCACGGTCGGACCCGGATCGGCGTGTCCGGTCCGGGTTCGTCTGTGCGGTAATCGATCTCGGGGCGGTGCGAGACGAAGCGGAGGCAGGAGAATCGTGCTGCACGTCCGGGTTGTCTGCCCGTCCGGGACGACCGAGGACGCGCTCGCCGCACTGCGCGCCGAGCCGGGCGCGACGCTGATCACGGTGCAGCGCGGTGCGGCGATCGAGCCGTCCGGGGATGTGCTCGAGGCCGACGTCGCGCGTGAATCGGTCAACGACGTGGTCGCGGCCCTCGAAGCGCTGGGCATCAGCCGCGAGGGCGGGATCATCCTCGGCCCGGTCGACACGGCGCTGTCGGAGGCGGCGGATCGCGCGGTGGCCGAGGCGCCGGGGGATCCGTCCGACGCGGTCGTGTGGCAGGCGCTGCTGGCCGAGACCAGGGACGAGTCCACGCTGAGTCCGGCGTTCCTGGCGTTCATCACCATCGCCTGTCTGCTCGCCGCGGTCGGCGTCGCCACCGATTCGCCGGTGACGATCGTCGGCGCGATGGTGGTGGGACCGGAGTTCGGGCCGCTGGCCGCGCTCGCGGTGTCGTTGGTGCGCAAGGATTTCGGGTTGGCGCGGCGTTCGGCGCTGGCCCTGGTCGCCGGGTTCTCCGTGGCCATGGTGATCACCTGGGTGGCCACGCTGGTGTGGGAGCGGTTCGGCTGGCTGACCCTGGACAGCGTCGACCGGATCCACAACGTGGAGTTCATCTATCAGGTCGGGCCGTTCTCACTGGTGGTCGCGCTGCTGGCGGGCGCTGCCGGGATGTTATCGCTGGTGACCTCGAAATCGGCTGCGCTGGTGGGGGTTTTCATCTCGGTGACCACGATCCCGGCGGCCGGATTCGCGGTGGTGGCCGCGACGGTGGGGGCATGGGAGAAGGCGTTCTGGTCGATCGGTCAGCTCGGGGTGAACATGGTCGGGATCGTCATCGCCGGCTGGATCGTGCTGCAGTTGCGCCCTCGCCACGGCAGCGAGGGCGGACCGCTGGATAGATTCAAACGCTGGTGGGTCGCCGCGGACTGATCAGCCCAGGGTCAGGCCGTCGGTCAGCGCACGATAGGAGTAGGTCAGCGCCATCACCGAGATCGGGCCGACCAGCAGCAGGCTCAGTGAGCAGATGATCAATCCGATCGTCCCGGCGACGACCATGCCGATCACGCAGACCACCAGGGCGGCCATGGTCATGAACAGCACCGCGAAGGCCAGTGTCGCGGTCTTGCCGATGTCCGAGAGCACCAGGCGAACACTGGATCGGATCGCGGCGATCGGATTCTGATCCCTATCGATCACGAAGTGCAGCGCGAACATGCACAGGAATCCGACCACGATCGCCGCGAGCACACTCAGGACCGTTGCGAGCGCCTCGGATATCAGGCCGAACACCACGGACATCACGACCATCGCCAGCACACTGCTCGCGAATACGGCCAGCGCGCACAGTAGGACGTTGCCCGCGTTGACGAATCCGAAGAAAGCCTGGAAATCCGGTGGGGTGCCGTCGGTTTCGTAGAGCGCACCCCGGATCATCGCCGCCTGCAACAGCCAGACCACGACCGCGACGATCAGGAAGACCACCAGGATCGGAATCAGCGAGTTGATATCGGCGACCCGGACCACCACCATCGCGGCGAGATAGGCGACGAAACCGACCAGGGTGATCGCGATCCAGGGGATCGGGTTGGCGCGCAAGCGTTCCCAGCCGTATCCGAGGGCGCGGCCGATACTCAGGCCGAGGGGCGGGGGTGCGGGGAATCCGTACGGCGGCTGGCCGGGCATCGCGCCCTGCGGCGTGCCGGGAACGTAACCCTGGCCCGTGTTCGGGTCGTAGCCCGGTCCGGGTGCGTAGCCGGGCTGCGGCGTCGTGGTCGGCTGACCGTAGCCGGGCTGGCCGTAGCCGGGCTGGGATTGTCCGTAGCCGGGCTGCGACTGGCTGTAATCGGACACGGGCCGCTGAGCGGACGCGGGCGTCGCGCCGAAGACCGGGGGCGGCGGCGGGGCCCCTCCGGCCACCGGAGGCGGGGCAGTGGCGGAGCCGGGTCGTGCGTGCCCTTCGGATCGTGATCCGGCGTCCTGGGGGTATCCAGGGTGCGGTTGGGGCTGTTCGGTGGTGCCTTCCCCGGATGTGCCGGGCGCGGGGTGCGGGGTCTCGGTCATCGTGGGGACCTTTCGAATCACCTGGGTTTCAGTGTGGCGCACAGCAGTTGGCTTTCGACACAACCGGAACTCGCCGCATCGTGTCAAGCAGCCTCGATGATATTCCTGTCCGGAATGTCGTAATCCCTGATGGGGCAGGATGATCCCGGACGATGAGCACGTCGTGTGCGGACGTCCAGCCTCTCGCGACAACAGCCCGCGCTTCATCGAGACACGCCGGGCGACGCGCGAAAGGTTGTTGAACCGCTCGCTGAAAGTGACCTGAAGCGAGTAACTTGGATCGCGATGACCGCACTATTGGCCGAACGCGCCACCGAAGTCGTGTCCGCGGCACAACATTTGCTCACAAAGCGGATGGGTGCTCCGGTGAAGCTCAGCGATCCGATAGAGCTCGGCGGAAGTGGCAGGACGACGGTTCTACGTGTGCGTGTCGCGGAGAACGCGTTCTCGCTCCCGCGCACGCTCATCGTCAAACAACTCCGCGGTGCTGCGCAGGATCGCCGCATCGGTGGTCTCGCGCCCGGTGTGGCGAGTATCGACGCGGCATTCCTGCGTGAAACGGTGTCGTACCAGTTCACCACCGCGCTGAGCAGCCGCCATCGCCCCGGTGCGTATCTGCTGGCCCACGACCTGCCCGAACGGCTGCTGATCCTGAGTGATCTGGGCGAGAACGCCTCGCTGACCACGGTGCTGAGTTCGGGCGCCGAACCGGCCACTCGCAATGCGCTGATGGCGTTCGCCCAGGCGATGGGCCGGATGCACGCGGCCACGGTCGGTCGGGAGCCCGATTTCGTCGCGCTGCTGCGCCGCGTCGACGTGGTGCACCGGGTGGACGGTATCGCCCAGCAGGCCGAGGCCGCGGTCACCGAGGTGCCCAAGATGCTGCACCGCGAGCTGAACATCGACGTGCCCGGCGAGATCGCCGAACGCATCGTCGCTGGTAACCGGCTGTTCTGCGCGGGCCGCTATCGCGCCTTCAGCCCCTCTGACCTGTGCCCGGACAATGTCATCCTCAACGCCGAGGGCGCCCGGTTCCTGGACTACGAGTGGGGCGGATTCCGCGACGCGACGCTGGATATCGCCTACGCGCTGGTCTCCTTCCCCGGGTGCCTGTGCGATGTCGAACTCTCCCGCGAACGCGCCCGTCAGCTGGTCGAGGCGTGGCGTTCGGAGGTGGTGGGCGTGTGGCCCGCCCTGGCCGACGACGACGTACTCGCCGAGCGGATCCTCGAGGCGCGGCTGATCTGGGTGTGGCTGACCACCTACTGGTTCCTGCCCGCCGATCACGCTCGCATCGCCGCCGCCCGCGAGCACGGCCTGTCGATTCCGCGTTCGGCGGCGCTGATCAACCGCTGGGCCGCCCTGGCCGAGGATGCTCGGTGCACCGGCGACGACATCCTGGGCGACTTCGCCGAGCACGTCTCGGCGACCCTCGAGGAACTCTGGGAAGAGTGAGCCGGATCAGCGCGACGGGCGCGGTCCGACGATGGACGCTCGTTCCATGATCCGGATCTGCGGCCAGTAGTCGCTGGTGGCGTAGTGCTGGACGGCCCGGTTGTCCCAGAATGCGACGGTGTGCGGCTGCCAGCGCAGGCGAACCTGGTGTTCGGGATAGTCGGCCTGACGGCACAGCCGGTCCAGTAGTTCACGGCTCGCCTCGGGTGTCCGCCCGCTGATGTGGTCGGTGAAGATCCGGTTGACGTAGAGATGGCGGCGGCCGGTGGCCGCATGGGTGCACACCACGGGATGTTCGACGCTGGGGTGTTCGGCTCGCATGCGTTCGCGAACTTCGGGTGTGGCGAAGTGGCCGAAGGCGCGGGTGAAGTCGTGCACCGCGGTGAGTTCGTCGGCGAGTGCGCGGGTGTCCTCGTCCAGGGCGGTGTACGCGGCGTACATATCGGAGAACAGGGTGTCGCCGCCGACCTCGGGCACCGAGATCGCGTGCAGGATCGCGCCCATCGACGGCTGCGGCCGCCATGTCACGTCGTGATGCCAGGTGTTCTCGAGTCCGGCGACGTCCGCGCCCTTCTCGAAACGGACCAGTTCGGGCTGATCGGAATTGGATCCGAGGGCCGGATGGACCTCCAGTTCGCCGAATTGCCGGGCGAACGCGACGTGCTGGGCCGGGGTGATCGGCTGATCACGGAAGAACAGGACCTTGTAGTCGTGCAGGGCCTGCTGTAGTTCGGCGACGACCTCGTCGGCCAGCGGTTCGCGCAGATCGATGCCGCTGATCTCCCCGCCCAGTGTGGTGCCCACGAGCCGGGCGTCGAAATGCTGCCACCGCAGCGCGGTGAGACGGCGATGTTCGGCGGTCAGGTGGGTGAACGGTCCGGCGAGCAGGGGATAGCCGGGCAGTTGGAACGGGCGAACCGTGGGTTCGGCCGCGGCGACGGCGGGTGCTTCGGTCATGGCGACTCTCCTTCGTTCGGCCCGAATGTAGTCGGTTGACTACACCGGTATGCGCTAATGTAGTCGCATGACTACAGATCGCGCAACAGGATCGTCCGGAACCGGTGAGGCACCGGTCGGGCGGGATGCGGTCGTGTCGGCGGTGCTGACCCACGCCGCCGAGCTGTTCGCCGAGCGTGGCCCGGCCGCGACCTCCATCCGCGATATCGCAGAGCGGGCTGGGGTGAATCACGGGTTGGTGTTCCGGCACTTCGGGGCCAAGGATCAGTTGGTGGCCCGGGTGCTGGACCATCTGGCCGCCGAGTCCGGTGCGGCGCTGGACCGTTCGGGTCCGGGGGACCGATCGCCGCTCGATGCGGCGCTGCGCATGCATCTGACCGTGCTGGCCCGTAGCATCCTGGACGGCTATCCCGTCGCGCAATTGCAGCGCGATTTCCCGGTGATCTCGCGACTGATCGAGCGGGCGCGGCCGTTCCACGAGTCGGAGCACGATGCGTCGCTGGCCGTGGCCCATGTCGCGGCGTTGTCGCTGGGCTGGCAGCTCTTCGGATCGTTCCTGCAGGGTGCGGCGGGTTTGGAGGACATGTCCGAGGCCGAATTGCAGCGCGACATCGATGCCGAGGCGGCCCGCATCCTGCTGTCCGATCCCGCCGATCCGTTCCCGCCGGCCGAGTGAGGCGGCGGCCGAGGATGTCGGCCCAGGTCGGTACGGTTGATTCGTGAATGAGCGAGTGCGGCAATGAGTGAGGGGTTGTTCGAAGCTCCCGGTGCGCCGACTGCGTCGGCCGACCCGGACGAATTCTCGATGGGGCAGGCCGCGGGGCGGTTGGCTCCGTTGGCGGTGCGGATGCGTCCGGCGAGTCTGGACGAGGTGGTGGGGCAGCAGCATCTGCTGGGCGCCGGGTCGCCGCTGCGGCGGCTGATCGAGGGATCGGGTGCGGCCTCGGTGCTGCTGTACGGGCCGCCGGGAACCGGTAAGACGACGCTGGCCTCGCTGATCTCCCAGGCCACCGGTCGCCGGTTCGAGGCGTTGTCGGCGTTGTCGGCCGGGGTCAAGGAGGTTCGGGCGGTCATCGACGTGGCCCGTCGCCGGTTGCTGTCCGGCGAGCAGACGGTGCTGTTCATCGATGAGGTGCACCGGTTCTCCAAGACCCAGCAGGACGCGCTGCTGGCGGCGGTGGAGAACCGGGTCGTACTGCTGGTGGGCGCGACGACGGAGAACCCGTCCTTCTCGGTGGTGTCGCCGCTGCTGTCCCGGTCGCTGGTGCTGCAGCTGAAGTCGTTGTCCGAGAACGATATCCGGCAGGTGCTGCGGCGGGCCGCGGAGGATCCGCGCGGACTGTGCGGTGCGTACACGATCAGCGAGGAGGCGCTCGATCACATCGTGCGCATCGCCGGGGGAGATGCGCGTCGCGCGCTGACCGCGCTGGAGGCTTCGGCGGAGTCCTCGCTGGACGGCAACGTCGGGGTGGATCTGGTGGAGGCCAGCGTCGATCGCGCGGCCGTGCGTTACGACCGTGCCGGAGATCAGCACTACGACGTGATCAGTGCCTACATCAAATCCCTGCGCGGTTCGGATGTCGATGCTGCGTTGCATTATCTGGCCCGGATGATCAGCGCCGGTGAGGATCCGCGCTTCATCGCTCGGCGCCTGATGATCCAGGCCAGCGAGGACGTCGGCATGGCCGACCCGAGCGCATTGCAGACCGCGGTCGCCGCCGCCCAGGTGGTGCAGCTGGTCGGCATGCCCGAGGCGCAACTCGCCCTCGCGCACGCCACCATCCACGTCGCCACCGCGCCGAAATCCGGTGCGGTGACCGCCGCGATCGGTGCGGCCATGTCCGATATCGGCCAGGGCAAAGCGGGCGCGGTCCCCCCGCACCTACGTGACGGCCACTACGCCGGCGCCGCGAAACTCGGCAACGCCCAGGGCTACAAATACCCCCACGATCACCCCGACGGCGTCCTGTCCCAGCAATACCCACCCGACGAACTCGTCGGCACCGACTACTACACCCCCACCGACCACGGCTACGAACGCGAAGTCGGGCCCCGCGTAACCAAACTCCGCCGCATCGTCCGGGGTCGCTGAGGTCACCCACTCCGCTGCAATATCACTGGACTGGTGCCGGTAGGCTTGATATTCGTGCAGACCCACGAGATTCGACGGCGCTTCCTGGACCATTTCGTCCGTGCCGGCCACACCGAGGTCCCCAGTGCCTCGCTGATCCTGGCCGATCCCAACCTGCTGTTCGTGAACGCAGGCATGGTGCAGTTCGTGCCGTATTTCCTCGGTCAGCAAACCCCGGCATTCGCGACCGCGACGAGCGTGCAGAAGTGCGTGCGCACGCTGGACATCGAGAACGTCGGCATCACCACCCGGCACAACACCTTCTTCCAGATGGCCGGTAACTTCAGCTTCGGCGACTACTTCAAGCGCGGGGCGATCGAGTTGGCCTGGTCGCTGCTGACCGGGTCGGTCGAGGACGGCGGATACGGCTTCGATCCCGAAAAGCTGTGGGCCACGGTCTATCTGGACGACGACGAGGCCGAGAAGATCTGGCTGTCGGTGGGTGTGCCGCCGGAGCGGATCCAGCGTCGCGACATGGCCGACAACTACTGGTCCATGGGTATTCCCGGACCGTGCGGCCCGTGCTCGGAGATCTACTACGACCGCGGCCCGGAGTACGGGCGCGAGGGTGGGCCCGAGGCCGACGAGGATCGCTACCTCGAGATCTGGAACCTCGTGTTCATGCAGAACGAGCGCGGTGAGGGGCGCGGCAAGGACGATTTCGAGATCCTGGGCCCGCTGCCGAAGCAGAACATCGACACCGGTATGGGCGTCGAGCGTGTCGCGTTCCTGCTGCAGGGCGTGGACAATGTTTACGAGACCGATCTGCTGCGTCCGATCATCACCCGGGCCGAGGAGCTGACCGGCCGGTCCTACGGCGTCGAACACACCGACGACGTGCGGTTCCGCGTCATCGCCGATCACGCCCGCACCGCGGCGATGTTGATCGCCGACGGTGTGAATCCCGGCAATGACGGTCGCGGCTACGTCCTGCGCCGCCTGCTGCGCCGCATCGTGCGCTCGGCCCGGCTGCTGGGTGCGGACAAGCCGGTGATGGGCGAGTTCATGTCGGTCGTGAGCGAGCTGATGACGCCCTCGTATCCGGAACTGGCCACCGATTTCAAGCGGATCGAGACGGTCGCGGTCGGTGAGGAGACCGCGTTCCTCAAGACCCTGGCCACTGGTTCGAAACTGTTCGACGACACGGTCGCCGAGGTGCGCTCGACCGGTGGTTCGCGGATCGGCGGTGCGGATGCGTTCACGCTGCACGACACCTACGGTTTCCCGATCGATCTGACCCTGGAGATGGCCGCCGAGGCCGGACTCGAGGTCGACGAGACCGGCTTCCGCTCGCTGATGGCCGAACAGCGTCAGCGCGCGAAGGAGGACGCCCAGTCCCGCAAGCACGCGCACGCGGATCTGACCATCTACAAGGAGTTGGTCGACCGTGGTCCGACGGAGTTCACCGGATTCGACGAACTCACTTCGGAGGCAAAGGTTCTCGCGCTGATCTCGGACGGCGTGCGGGTGCCGGTGGCCGCCGCGGGGCAGGACGTGGAGGTGATCCTCGATCGCAGCCCGCTGTACGCGGAGTCCGGTGGTCAGATCGCCGACCGGGGTTCGCTGACCGCGTCGGGGCTGAAGGTGCGCGTCAACGACGTGCAGAAGATCGCCAAGCAGCTGTGGGTGCACAAGACCACGGTCGAACAGGGCCGGATCACCGAGGGCGATACGGTTCTGGCGCAGGTGGATCCGGCGTGGCGGCGTGGCGCGACCCAGGGCCACTCGGGCACGCACATGGTGCACGCCGCGCTGCGGCAGGTGCTCGGCCCGAACGCGGTGCAGGCCGGTTCGCTGAACAAGCCCGGTTATCTGCGTTTCGACTTCAACTGGCAGGGCCAGCTGTCCGAATCGCAGAAGGCCGATATCGAGGCGGTCTCCAATGACGCTGTGGGCGCGGACTTCCCGGTGAACACTTTCGTCACCGATCTGCCCAAGGCCAAGTCGATGGGCGCGATGGCGCTGTTCGGCGAGAACTACGGCGACGAGGTGCGCGTCGTGGAGATCGGCGGTCCGTTCTCGATGGAGCTGTGCGGTGGCACGCACGTCGAGCACTCCTCGCAGATCGGCCCGATCACCGTGCTCGGTGAGTCCTCGGTCGGTTCGGGTGTGCGGCGCGTGGAGGCGTTCGTCGGCCTGGACTCGTACCGCTATCTGGCGAAGGAGAGAGCGCTGCTGGCCGGTGTCGCTTCCTCGCTGAAGGTGCCCAGCGAAGAGGTGCCCGCGCGGGTGGAGCAGCTGGTGGAGCGGCTCAAGGTCGCCGAGCGGGAACTCGAGCGGACCAAGGTGCAGGCCGTGCTGTCGCAGGCGGGGAAGTTCGTCGAGGACGCCGAGCGGGTCGGCCGGGTGCTGCTGGTGGCCGCCGCCGCGCCCGAGGGTGTCGGCGCGGGTGATCTGCGCACCCTGGCCGGGGATATCCGCGGTCGTTTCGGCAGCGAACCGGCCGTGGTGGTGCTGCTGGGCAACGACGGCGGCAAGGTGCCGTTCGTGGTCGCGGTGAACAAGCCCGCGCAGGATCTCGGTTTCAAGGCCGGGGACCTGGTCGGCAGCTTCGGCCCGAGCATCGCCGGGCGTGGCGGCGGCAAGCCGGAGATGGCGCAGGGCGCCGGCTCGGACCCGTCGGGGATCGCGACCGGTCTGGCCGCCGTGCGCGCGCGGGTGGCCGAGCTCACCGACTGATGCACAGCTCCCCGGGGGACGAAACTTCGGAGGGGTCCTCAACGGCGTCCGGTCCCGTGTCCGATCGCCCGGATGCCGCGACCGATCCCGGTCGCGGCAGGCGGATCGGCATCGATGTGGGCACGGTCCGGATCGGTGTCGCCTCGTGCGATCCGGACGGAATTCTGGCCACTCCGGTGGAGACGGTGCCGCGTGCCGGAAAGGGCAAGGGCGGCGCCGGTAAGGGGCGCGCGGGAGGAAAAGGCGCTTCGGCGACCGATCTGACGCGTATTGCCGAGATTGTGCGGGAATACGAAGCGGTCGAGGTGATCGTCGGGCTCCCGCGCACGCTTCGTGGCGAGAACGGCGCGTCGGCGACGCTCGCGACAAGGTTTGCGAAGAGTTTGCGATCGATGATGCCCGATGTGCCGATAAGACTTTCCGACGAACGTTTGACTACGGTGGCAGCTGCACGTGCACTGCGAGACAGTGGAGTTCGCGCACGTGGGCAGCGGCAGATGATCGACCAGGCGGCGGCCGTATCGATCCTGCAAGGGTGGTTGGACGAACGGAGTGCGGTGTTAAGGTCGGCCGGTGACGCAGGCGGCGGGGTGGGCGAATGAATGACCGCTGGCTCCGTGCCGAAGAACGTCTTCGGCGCAGCACCGAGGAGCGGCGGTACCGTCGCTCGGACAATTGGGCCGAGCCGGACGACCGTGCCGCGCACAGTGCGCAGAACCGGGCCGTGCGTGGCTCGGAGCTGGGCGCGCCGCGCGGGGCGGAACCGAGGCCCGGTCGTCGTGCGCGCCATGCGGCCCCGGACGAGTGGGGCGAGCGCGAGGACGACACCACGGTCATCCCGGCGTACCGCGACGAGTACGAGGACGGGTATCCCAGCGGCGAATTCGCGTACGGCGCCGATCAGGCGTACACCGGCGGACATCGCTACGTCGATCCGGACGGTTATGCCGAACCGGAGTACGCCGACGCCGAGTACGACGAGGACTACTACGACCAGGAGCCGCTGCCCGAACCGGAGCCCGCGCCGCGTCGTGCGCCACAGCGGTCGGGGCAGCGTGGGCGAGGCGATCGGGAGGAGACCGCGCGTTCGCGGTCCGGCGCCCGCACGGGCCGCAAGCAGACCGGTGGCAAACAGGCGGCCCGCAAATCCGGCGCTCGTGGCGCGGGTGCGGGTACGCAGCGTTCTCGTAAGCAGGGCTCGCGGGACGAGCCCTCGCGTGGCCGGTCCGGGCGCGGGCGGCGGTCCCGGGTCGCCTCCCGCAAGGCGGCCGAGCGCAAGCGCCGTCGCCGGAATCTGGTCTACGTCGGCACCGTGTTCGTGGTGTTGTTCGCCGTCGCGGTGGTCTACGCCGGATACAAGTTCATCGGCGGGTTCGGCGGTCCCGACGACTACACCGGCGCGGCCGGACCGTTGACGGTGGTGCGGGTCGCGCCCGGTGACACCGCCGAGCAGATCGCCAAGACGATGGTCGACAAGGGCGTGGTCAAGAGCACCGGCGCGTTCTATCAAGCGGCCGTGCGTGATTCGGGGATGAACTCGGTGCAGCCCGGCTATTACGCGGTGCCCACGCACAGCAAGGGCGCCGATGCGGTGACCGCGATGATGAGCAAGGACGCCCGGGTCGGCAACGTGGTCATCTCCGAGGGGCGGCGGCTGCACGATTCGACCGACGCGAACACCGGCTCGCGCAGTGACGGGATCTACCGCAAGATCGCCGACGCCAGCTGCCTGGGCAGCGGCAGCGAGAAGAAGTGCGTCAGCTACGAGCAGCTCGACGCGGCCGGGGCGAGTACCGACCTGAACGCGCTCGGCGTGCCGCAGTGGGCGATGGATTCGGTGCGTCAGGTGCCCGACCGCACTCGTCAGCTCGAGGGGCTGATCGAAGCGGGGACATGGGATTTCGATCCGAGCGGGACTCCGCAGCAGATCCTGGCCCAGCTGGTCCGGCAGAGCGCGCAGAGTTACGAGTCGACGGGTCTGCTGACCTCCAATGCCAACGGACTGAACCCGTATCAGACCCTGACCGCTGCCTCACTCGTGGAGCGCGAGGCCCTGCCCGCGGATATGCCCAGGGTGGCGCGGGTGATCGTCAATCGGCTCGCGGTCAACCAACCGCTGCAGTTCGATTCGACGGTGAACTACACCCTGGACAAGCTCGCGGTCGCCACCAGCGACGCGGACCGGGCCAAGCGGACTCCGTGGAACACCTACGCCATGTCGGGGCTGCCCGCGACGCCGATCGCCTCACCGTCGCTGGGTGCGTTGCGCGCGATGGAGAATCCGACGCCGGGGCCGTGGCTGTATTTCGTCACCGTGGACAAACAGGGCACCACCCTGTTCACCGACAGTTACAGCGAACATCAGCGCAATATCGAAAAGGCCAGGCAGAGCGGAATTCTCGACAGTGGACACTAACGGCGCCGCACCGGTGCGCACGCACCGCCGGGCGGCCGTACTGGGCAGTCCGATCGCGCATTCGCGTTCACCGCGACTGCATCTGGCGGCGTATCGCGCACTCGGCCTGGACTGGACCTACGAGCGCATCGAGTGCACCGCCGAACAGTTGCCCGGCCTGGTCTCCGGACTCGGGCCCGAATGGGTGGGGTTGTCGGTGACGATGCCGGGCAAGGTGGCCGCACTCGAGTTCGCCGCCGAGCGCAGCGAGCGGGCGGTGCTGGTCGGTTCGGCGAATACGCTGGTGCACACCGCATCCGGGTGGCGGGCGGATTGCACCGACGTGGACGGGGTGCGTGGCGCGCTGCGCGGCGGCGGAGTCGAGAAGGTCGCCGAGGCCGTGGTGGTCGGCGCGGGCGGCACCGCGCGGCCCGCACTGCTGGCGCTGTCCGAACTCGGGGCACAGTGGGTCACGGTGGTGGCGCGCGATGCGCGCCGCGCCGCGAGCGCACTGGAATTGGCCGGGCGCCTCGGCATGTCGGCGGCGGTGATCGATTTCGACGCGGATCGAGTGCGCGCCGCGTGCGCCGGCGCCGACGCGGTGGTCAGCACGGTGCCCTCGAACGGCGCTGCGGCAGTGGCGGATTCGATCGCCGCCGCGCCGGTCGTGCTGGACGCCATCTATGATCCGTGGCCGACCCCGGTCGCCGAGGCGGTCGCGCGGGCCGGTCACACGGTGATCAGCGGGCTGCAGATGCTGTTGCATCAGGCATACGGTCAGGTCGAGCAGTTCACCGGCGCGGATGCGCCCCGTGCCGCGATGATCGCGGCCCTGGACGGCTGATTCGGCCGGTCCGGGTTGTAGAACTGTAACCGGTTACTATTTTTCCGAATCCTTCGGCAGGTTAGGGTGGACGACATGAATGCGTGGGTGTTACGCGCCGTAGGTCTGGGCGTGCTGACGGTTGTCCTGCGAACCCTGCTGGGCTTCGGGATGATCTACTGGCCGACCCAGGGCGCCTGGATGCGCTTGGTCTGTCTGATCGTGTTGATCGCCGCCGGAGTGGCCTGGGGCCTGGCCGATGGTCGGGGTGATCGGCGGGCCAACCCGGATCCCGAGCGTGGCCGTGCGGATCTGACCATGCGCTGGCTCAAGGCCGGTGTGGTCGGCGGGCTGGGTTCGGGCGTGGTGGCCTGGGCCCTGGATTACATCCCGTCCTTCGATCTCGGTGACAACGGACTGGGCTTCGAGATCACCGCGGGCGCCGCGTTCATCGTGCTGATGATCTTCATCCCCGCCATGGTGGGCGTCGCACTCGGGCGCTTCCTGGTCACCCGGGAGAACAACAAGGCGGACAAGGGGTCGGCGCAGCCGTCGACCGATCACGCCGCCAGTCCCGCCTGACCCTTCGAAACGACGATGCCGTTCCGGATTCGATCCGGAACGGCATTTCGCTTTTGTCGGTGCGGCCGTGACTACAGCAGGATCGCGCCGCCCTGGGGTGCGTCCTCGCGGGCGATGGTGGCGTAGGCGGCGGCCAGCAACGAGGGATCGGGGCCCTCGAGACGGCCGGGTTTGGCCAGACCGTCCAGGACGACGAAACGCAGCATGCCCGCGCGATTCTTCTTGTCGGTCTGCATACCCTCCAGCAACTGCGGCAGTGCGTCGGCGTCGTAGCTGGTCGGCAGGCCCACGCTGGTCAGAATGGCGCGATGCCGGTCGGCGGTGGCGTCGTCCAGGCGTCCGGCCAGACGGCCCAGTTCCGCGGCGAAGACCAGACCCACCGACACCGCGGCGCCGTGCCGCCACCGGTACCGCTCCCGACGCTCGATGGCGTGGCCGAGGGTGTGCCCGTAGTTCAGGATCTCCCGCAGACTGGATTCCTTCAGATCCGCCGCGACCACATCGGCCTTGACCTGGATGGAACGGCGGATCAGCTCCGGCAGCACATCCCCGGCGGGATCCAGTGCCGCCTTCGGGTCACGTTCGATCAGTTCGAGGATGACCGGGTCGGCGATGAATCCGGTCTTGATGATCTCGGCCATCCCGGCGACGATCTCGTTGGGCGGCACCGTCTCCAGGGTGGCCAGATCCACCATGACCGCGGCGGGTTCGTGGAACGAGCCGACCAGATTCTTGCCCGCCTCGGTGTTGATGCCCGTCTTGCCGCCGACGGCCGCGTCCACCATGGCCAGCAGGGTGGTGGGAATGTGGATGACCTGCACACCGCGCATCCAGGTGGCGGCCACGAATCCGGACAGATCGGTGGCCGCGCCGCCACCGAGGCCGATGACCAGGTCCTGACGGGTCAGCCCGATCCGGCCCAGTACCTCCCAGCAGAAACCGGCCACCGGCAGATCCTTACCGGCTTCGGCGTCCGGTATCTCGATGCGGTGCGCGTCGATTCCCTTGTCGGCCAAGGCTTTTCGAACCACCTCGGCGGTTTCGGTCAGCGGCGGCTGATGGAAGATGGCGACGGTGCGTACGGCGGGACGTCCGGTCACCTGTTCGACGAGATCGCCCAGCAGGCCGCGCCCGATGATCACCGGGTACGGCGCTGCGGTGCGGACGTCGATGCGGATCGGGTCGGTCATGCGGTCTGCTCCGATTCTTGTTGTGCTCGTAGGGTGCGTGCGCGGCGTGCCCGGCTCCACCGGGACCGGCCTGTCGCGTCGTCCGAATCCCGGTGTGCGCTGGTGGTATTCGGGACGGAGGTCCGGCCTTCGGGGTCGGGGGCCGCGGACTCGGGGGCCGGTCTCGGAGTGGGGGGTCCGGCGGGGCGTTTGGCCGCGCGGGAACGTCGCGCTCCGGTCGCGCGCGGAGGTGCGGCGTCCTCGCGCGCGGGCGTTGTGGTGGTCTCGGTGGACGGTCGCGGGGGAGTGGCGCGTGTCCTGGACCGGGATGTGCCCGAGCGGGCCTGGTGCGCCGCGCCGGAATCGGCGCGGGAGGCGTTTCGCCGTGGGGGTGCGGACGCCTGATCCGGAACCGGTTGCGCGGCAGTGGATTCGGATTGCGAATCGGCGGCGGTGGTCGAGGCGTCCGGTGTGGTCGCGGCGGGGCGCTGACTCTTCGAACGGCGACGGCCGCCACGTCGGGATCGGCGGGATCGGCGGGTGCTCGTCGCACCGCCGGTGGCCGAGGCATCCGTCGCGGGCGTGTTCTGCTCGGCGGTATCGGACGTCCGAGTGGTCGAGGCGTCGGTCGAGTCCTGCGACTCAGTGGTCGAGACCGCTTGTGCGGCAGCTTTGTTCGCTCCGCGGGAACGGCCGCCGCGACGGCGTCGCCGGGATTTGCGGGCAGCCGGGGCCGCGGCGGTATCGGCGGGAGGTGGTGTCACCACCGGCTCGACGGGTTCGAGTCCCAGCCTGGCCAGGATGTTGCGCACCACCCGGCCGGGGCTGCGGCCGTCGGTGCGCACCCGGACCGAGGCGACCTCGCGATACAGCGGACGCCGGGTCTGCATGAGTTCGCGATATTTGGCCGACGGGTCGGCGCCGGCCAGCAGCGGCCGGTGGGTGGCCGCCCCGGTGCGCCGAAGTCCTTCGGCGACACTGATTTCCAGATAGACCACGGTCCGCCCGCGCAGCAGTGCGCGCGTCGCCGCGGACAGGATCGCGCCGCCGCCCAGCGAGACGATGCCGTCACCGGCCTCCACGGCCCGGCGGACCACATCCTCCTCGATGCGCCGGAATTCGGGTTCCCCGTCGGTGGTGAAGATCTCCGGTATGGAGCGTCCGGTCTCGGCCTCGATCACCGCGTCGGTGTCGACCAGTTCGGCACCGAGTTCACGGGCCAGTTTGCGGCCGATCGTGGATTTACCCGCGCCCGGCGGCCCGACCAGCACCACGCAGGGCCGGTGCGGGCCGGTCTCGCAGGTCATGAGACCGCGGAGCCCGATGGCACATGGGGGCGGGTGCTGATCCGCTTCAGGTAGCCGTCGATATTGCCGATGGTCTCCGGTAGCGAGTCGCCGCCGAACTTCTCCAGCGCGGCCTGCGCCACGACCAGCGCGACCATCGCCTCGGCGACCACACCGGCGGCGGGCACCGCGCACACGTCCGAGCGCTGGTGAATCGCCACCGCCTCGTCGCCGGTGGTCATGTCGACCGTGGCCAGCGCCCGCGGCACCGTCGAGATCGGCTTCATCGCCGCACGCACCCGCAGCGGTTCGCCGTTGGTCATGCCGCCTTCCAGGCCACCGGCGCGGTTCGTCGAGCGCAGTATCCCGTCCGGGCCCGGACGCATCTCGTCGTGTGCGGCGCTGCCGCGCCGGCGCGCGGTCTCGAAACCGTCGCCGACCTCGACGCCCTTGATCGCCTGAATGCCCATCAGCGCGGCCGCCAGGCGCGCGTCGAGGCGATTCTCGCCGCTGGTGAACGACCCCAGCCCGACCGGCAGACCCTCCACGACGACCTCGACCACGCCGCCGAGCGTGTCGCCGTCTTTCTTCGCGGCCTCGATCTCCTCGATCATCGCCGCCTCGGCGGCCTTGTCGAACGCGCGTACCGGGCTCTCATCGATCGCGGGCAGGTCCGCGGCGGTGGGGACGACCCCGGCCGGAGCGGTCGCGGTGCCGATGGACACCACATGCGAGATGACCTCCACGCCGAAAGCCTGCCGCAGGAACTGCCGCGCGACCGTGGCGGCGGCGACGCGTGCGGCGGTCTCGCGGGCGCTCGCGCGCTCGAGCACCGGGCGCGCGTCGTCGAATCCGTATTTGAGCATGCCGGAGTAGTCGGCGTGCCCGGGGCGAGGGCGGGTCAGCGGGGCGTTGCGGGCCAGTTCGGCGAGTTCGGCCTCGTCGACCGGATCCGCGGCCATCACCTCGGTCCACTTGGGCCACTCGGAGTTCGCGATCTGGATCGCCACCGGTCCGCCCATGGTGCGGCCGTGCCGGACCCCGCCGAGCACGGTGACCTTGTCGGCTTCGAACTTCATGCGCGCGCCGCGGCCGTAGCCGAGGCGCCGCCGCGCCAGCTGTCCCGCGATATCGGCAGAGCTCACCTCGACACCGGCCACCATCCCCTCGAGGATCGCGACGAGGGCGGGACCATGGGATTCTCCGGCAGTTATCCAGCGCAGCACGCCCTCCATCTTTCCACGTCAAGACCGCTGGCCGGACATCTGGCCCGGCGTCGTGCGGGATCGCGGTCCGGTGTGACCCTGGACGGGCCTGCGTGCGAACGGCGAAATCGCAGCTACGCGGGCATGGTGCCGCAGGCCGCCGATGGCCCGGCCGGGCACGATCGAGGCCGGGTCAGCGCGCCAGCAGCAGGGCGCCGAGGGTCGCCAGGCACATAGCCGGTCCGTGCGGAATGGCCCGGTCCGCGGGTGCGGCGCGGGCCGGGTGCGCGCGCACTCGCACTAGCGGACCTGCCAGCGCGGTGAGTACGGGTGCGGTGAGTGCGGCCCACACCCACACCTGCGCGCCGCCGCAGGCCGCCGCCGCGCCGAGACCGAGCGCCAGTTTCACATCACCCGCTCCGAAGGCGGCCGGAAACACCAGATGGATCACCAGATAGGGCGCCGCGAGCAGAAGTGCGCCGAGCACCGCGGCGGTGCCGCGTCCGGTGGCCGCCGCGGCACCCAGTACGGTTACCGCACCCGGTCCGGTGAGCGCGTTGGGCAGGCGGCGCTCACGCAGATCGATGACGCTCAGCGCAACGCACCATCCGGTGAGTGCGAGGAATGCGGCGACGGCGAGGACGGACATGAGCTCATCGTGCCCGTACCGAATGGTCCGCGGGGGCTGCGACCAGCAAATGTGGATAACTTCGAAGTTGTGAATAAATAACGCTTCAGAATTCTGCGGAGAAGGGCATTCGCCCAGCTCGCCGAGCGGGTGGCCGTTCCGGCCGGGCTGTGCAGCAGTATGGGGATACGACATGGGGATGTTCGGGCCGGACAGCGGTAGCGTTGAGACCATGTCTGCTGATCACGGTGCCCGGCGCCCCGACCACGCAGCCCGCCGGGCTGCGTTGCGGGACCTGCTGGTGGAGAACGGGGTCGATGCCCTGCTGGTGACGGACCTGGTGAACATCCGGTATCTGACCGGATTCACCGGATCCAATGCCGCCCTGCTGGTCTACGCCTGGGACACGCCCGAAGCGCGCACCGTGATCTGTACGGACGGCCGGTACATCACGCAGGTCGGCGAGCAGGTGCCGGATCTGCGCGCGGAGATCGCGCGGGCCAGCGCGCGCCGGATCGTGGAGTTGGCCGGGGAGTGGCAGACCGGGCGCGTCGGTTTCGAGAGCCACGTCGTCACGGTCGACCAGCACCGCGGCTTCGTCGACCAGGCCACCGGACTGGAACTGGTCGCGGCGCCCGGCCTGGTGGAACAGCTGCGCATGGTCAAGGACGACTACGAGGTGGATCGGTTGCGCGCGGCCTGCGCGGCGGCCGACGCGGCGCTGGCCGCGTTGCTCGAGCGCGGCGGTATCCGGCCCGGCCGCACCGAGCGACAGGTCGCGCGGGATCTGGAATGGCTGATGTTCGAGCACGGCGCTCGAGCGGTGGCATTCGAGACCATCGTCGCCGCGGGCGCGAATTCCGCTGTGCCGCATCATCGCCCCACCGATGCGGTGCTGGCCGCGGGCGATTTCGTGAAACTCGATTTCGGTGCGGTCGTCGACGGCTACCACTCGGACATGACCCGCACTCTCGTCCTCGGCGAGCCCGACGACTGGCAGCGCGAGGTGTACGACCTGGTTCGCGAATCGCAGCGGGCCGGGCGCAAGGCGCTGAAACCGGGTGTGGGATGCGCCGAGGTCGATGCGGCCGCACGGGGTGTGATCGAGGCGGCAGGGCACGGCGAGCTGTTCGTGCACGGACTGGGACACGGCGTCGGTCTGCAGATCCACGAAGCGCCCGGTCTCGCCAAAACGGGCACGGGTACACTGCTCGGTGGCGTGGCGGTGACCGTCGAACCAGGTGTGTACTTCCCGGGCCGCGGCGGTGTCCGGATCGAGGATACCCTCGTGGTACGCGAGGGGGGTCCCGAGCTGCTCACGCTCACCAGCAAAGACCTGACCGTCGTCGATTGACGCGCGGCCCGAGAACAGGAGATCCGAGGACAGTGGCGGACACCAGCGACTTCAAGAACGGCCTCGTGCTGAAGATCGACAATCAGCTTCAGCAGATTGTCGAGTTCCAGCACGTCAAGCCGGGCAAGGGGCCCGCATTCGTGCGCACCAAGCTGAAGAACGTGCTGTCCGGCAAGGTGGTCGACAAGACGTTCAACGCCGGGGTGAAGGTCGAGACCGCGACGGTCGACCGCCGCGATATGACCTACCTGTACCACGACGGGTCGGACTACATCTTCATGGACGGCGACACCTTCGACCAGATCAACCTGGGCGAATCGGTCCTGGGCAAGTCCTCGGGCTTCCTGCTGGAGAACATGAGCGTCCAGGTCGCGATGCACGAGGGCGAGGCGCTGTACGTCGAACTCCCCGTCGCGATCGACGTCGTGGTGACCCACACCGAGCCGGGCCTGCAGGGCGACCGGTCCAGCGCGGGCACCAAGCCGGCCACCGTGGAGACCGGCGCCGAGGTGCAGGTGCCGCTGTTCATCAACCAGGGTGACAAGCTGCGCATCGATACTCGCGACGGTTCCTACATCAGCCGCGTCAACTCCTGACCCGAGGGAAGCCAGCGACTGTGGCCGATCAGCCCGGGGACAAGAAGTCCCAGTACAAGAAGCTCGGCGCCCGGCACAAGGCGCGTCGGCGCGCGGTGGACCTGTTGTTCGAGGCCGAGGCGCGCGACATCGACGTGACCGAGTTGATCACCGAGCGGGTGCAGTTGTCCACCGGCGACGATTCGGTCGCACCGGTGAACCCGTACACCAGCACGCTGGTCGAGGGCGTGGCCGACGATCTGGACCGGGTGGACGGCACCATCGAGTCGTACCTGCAGGACTGGACGCTCTCGCGGCTGCCCGCCGTGGATCGCGCCATCCTGCGGGTCGCGGTGTGGGAGTTGTTCCACGCCAACGACGTTCCCCCGGTCGTGGCCGTGGACGAGGCGGTGGAGCTGGCCAAGGAGTTGTCCACCGACGATTCGCCGAGCTTCATCAACGGCGTTCTGGGCCAGGTGGTTCGGGTGGCTCCGCAGGTCCGCGCGGCCGCGGCGGCCACTCGCAGCACGCCGGTTTCGGGGTCCGAGGAGTAGTTCTCCGGACCCGCGGAGTCGTTCCGCGATCGGGCCGAGGATCCCGCCGAGCCGGGGCTTCGGCCCGATTGCGTTATGGGGCAGTCGGATTCGGTTGCAGGATGATCGTTCCGGTGGTCTGCCGGTCCTGCACCAGTCGATGCGCGTGCGCCGCCCGATCCAGCGGCAGTGTCCGGTCGATCAGTGGCTCCAGTCCGCCCTGTGCGGCGCGCTCGAGCACCTCGGCGCGGGTGGTGGCGACGAAATTCAGCCAGGCCGGACCCGCGCAGCCGGTGTAGGTGAGGCCGCGGGCGAGCAGGTCCGTGGCGGTGATGGGGGTGGGCTCTCCCGACAGGGAGCCGTAGCCGAGCATCCGGCCGTGCAGCGGTGTCATGAGATCCAGGAGTTCCGCCGCGGACGAGCCGCCGATCGCTTCGAACGCGACATCGATCGTGTTGCCTGCGAGGATGTCTCGCAGCCGCCGCGTCCAGTGCGGGTCGCGGTGGTCGAGGACCTCGTCCGCGCCGAGCGCAAGGGCACGGTCGGTTTTGTCCCCGCCCGCCGTGGCGATGACGTGTTTCGCGCCGAATTCCCTTGCCAGCTGGGTGAGATAGCCGCCTACACCGGTGGCCGCGGCCTGGACCAGGATCGTTTCGGTGCCGGTGAGTGCTGCCCGCCGCAGCAGAGCCGTCGCGACCGATCCGCCCATCAGTACTGCGGCTGCCTTCTCGGTCGGCAGTTGCGCCGGGATCACGATCGCGGATTCCGCTGGCACGCAAACCATTTCCGCATACGCTCCCGAGCCCGCGGTGACCGCGACGACTCGTGCTCCCAACAATGCGGCATCCACCCCGGGCCCGATCTCGGTGACCGATCCGGCCGCCTGGAATCCGAATACCGCGGGAAGTTCGGCGACCATCGGGAAAATGCCTGCGCGCAGGGCGATTTCCGGATAGAGCACCGGAATCGCGGTGGCCCGCACCAGGATCTCGCCGGGGCCGGGGTGTGGGTCCGGCACCTCGCGGGCGAGGAGTACCTCGGGCTCGCCGACGGCGGTCATTAGGATTGCTTGCATTGAAACTCCATAAGTGGACTGACGGTCAAGTTTCGTTCCGACGATATGGACCGTCGGTCAAGTTGTCAACGAAGGGACGGCATGTCCGGCGAACCCCGTAAGGAACGCGCCGACGCCGCGCGCAATCGACGCGCGATCCTGGATGCGACTGCGGCGTTGTTCGCCGAGCACGGTGCGGCCGGAGTCACGATGGAGCGCGTGGCGGCCGCCGCCGGGGTGGGCAAGGGGACAATCTTCCATCGCTTCGGCTCTCGGGCGGGGCTGCTGCAGGAATTGGTCGGGGAACGCGCGTTCGCGTTGCGCGAGGCGGTCGTGCACGGTCCGCCGCCGCTCGGGCCGGGTGCGCCCGCGGCGGAACGGCTATTGGCGTACTTCGACGCGATGACGGAATTGGCGCTGGACAACCTCGACCTGGTCGTCGCCTATCAGACGTTGCCCGAACATCCCGAACGGGAGAAACTGCACGCCTTCTGGGCGGCGCACATCACCGGCCTGTTGCGTGAGGCGCGGCCGGAGCTGGATGCGGAGACCACCGCGGCCCTGCTGATGGCGCCACTGGGCAGCGAGATGGTCGTTCGCGCGAGGCAGACGGTGGGGCGAGAACGGATCCGGCAGAGTATGCGGGATCTGGTGTCCTCGGTGCTCGCGCCGCGGTGAGCGGACGAGATCTGCACCCGGCCCGGTGCAGGTGGTAGCGGACCGGTGTTATCCGGTGGATCCGCTGGACGCCGGGGCGGGTGCGGGCGACGGCTTACCGTTCAGCAGGGCATTGCAATACGCGTCCGAATGCCCGGCGTCCTTGCAGTTCGCCCATTTGACCTGGCCGTCGGTCCACGCATCGGCGTTCGCCGCCGGGGCCGCGATGCCCACCGCGCAGCAGAATGCCAGGCCGATGACGGGAACGAATTTTCTCACACCAACCCCCAGAAAATCGCGAACAGGGAACCGGCTCCCACAATGCCACGCCTGCGGAACATCCGACCACGGGAATTATCTGCGTCGATCAGCCAGTGATCAGCAGCGCGCCGACGGCGGCCGCGGTCGCGAGGACGGCCAGGGCGAGTCCGGTGGCCAGGAATCGGCGCATCGGCACGCGCACGCCGTGGATGCGGCAGAATTCCAGGCACAGCAGGGTGGCCAGGGATGCCCACGGCGTGACCACCGATCCGACGTTCGTGCCGATCAGCAACGCCAGCAACTGATTCCGATTCCCGGTCGGTATCACCGCCTCGCCCGCGGTGTACGCGGGCAGGTTGTTCGCGATATTGGACAGTCCGGTTCCGGCGGCCGCGGCACGCAGCGCCCCGGACACGCCGGGGTCGTCACCGATCAGGGTGTGCATCAGCGTCGAGAGGCCGAATCGGCTCAGCGTCGGAACCACCAGGAACAATCCGACCACGAAGATCAGCAGCTGCCACGGGATGAGAGACCAGCGCAGCACGCGACGATCCAGGACGGCGAAGGCCGCGATCGCCAGCAGTGCCGCCGCGGCCGCGGCCAGGCCGATGCTGTCGCCGACGAGCGGGATGGCGACCACGAACAGCAGGCATGCGCCCGCGGTGACACACATCAGGACGCGTTCGCGGGCATCGGCCGCGCGCACCGGCTGCGGGGGAACGTAGCGGTCCGCGCCTCGGCGGCGCCGCCGCCAGTACCAGATCCACAGCGCCAGCATCGTCATCAGCACCGAGGCCAGCTGCGGCGCCCACATGCGCGCCGCGAATCCGACGCCGTCCAGCCCGACCCGGTTCGCCGCGAGCAGGTTGGTCAGGTTGGAGACCGGCAGCAGCAGACTCGCGGTGTTGGCCAGCCACAGCGTGGTCATCGCCAGCGGTAGCGGCGTGATCCGGGCGGGCCCGGCCAGGGCCAGCATCACCGGCGTGAGCAGCACCGCGGTCGTGTCGAGGTTGAGCAGGGTGGTGGTCGCCGTGGCGAACAGCACGCACAGCACGAACAACGCCGCGTAGTTTCCGCGCCCCAGGATCGCCACCCGATGCGCGATCACGTCGAACACCCTCGCCCGCCGCGCCAGCTGAGCCAGCACGATCACACTGCCCAGGAACAACAGCAGCGGCGCGATCCGGCGCATATTGCTGGCGGCCTCGGCGCGCGGCAGCAAACCCGTTGCCACGCACAGCAACCCGGCAACGAGCAGCGCGAATCGAATCCAGTCCAGCAGAGCTACCCGGCGCAGTCTCGCGGATATCGGCACTGTTCGCGCGGTCGTGGTCCGCTGGTCGACTTCAGTCTGCTCGGGCATCGCAGACATCATCCCAGAGCCCGCCGACGCGTTCCGACCGGTCCTGGGAGGACGTCCGGGCAACATCGGGGGAATCGCTGCGGGGTCAGCGCGATCCGGTGGCGTGCGGGGGATGGGCCACCCATCCGGCCACGACGGCCAATCCGGTCGGGCGGTGGACGGCCAGGAACCCGAAGGGCCGGTCGAAGGTCACAGAGATTTCGGTCGTGGCGTGGGGGCGGCGGAATGCGACGGCGCGGACCATGCCGACGGCGGTGACCGCGGCGGCCTCGAAACCTTCTCGGGTGAATCGGGCGCGGGCGTTCTGTGCGGCGGCGTCGACGCACAGGGGTGTGTCGGACAGGGCCGGGAAGTGTCCGACCAGTGGGTCGGTCGCGGTGCGCAGGCCGAACAGATCGCGGTGAGCGAGCAGATCGTGTGCGGAATGGATTTCGAACGGCGGCAACTGGATTCGCAGGGTGTCGGCCACCGCGCGGGTCTGCCGGACGGTCAGGCCGGGGCCGGTGTCGCCGACATGCAGAGCGGAATTCACCTCGACCGAGCCGTCGAGGACGCCGAGTCCGGCTCGCAGTGTCTCGGCGGGGGAGGCGTCGCCGAGGAGCAGGTGTACGTCCAGGTCACCGCTACCGCGTACGACGACTCTGGTCACGGGGTCCGGTGTGGCGAGTAGGGCTGTGTCGGTTAGGGTTTCGGAATTGCGGGACAGGCCCGGTCCGCGATGGCCCGCCCAGGGACCCGACGTGGGTTCGAACACGTCGTCGTGGAACGGTGTGCGCCACGCCGTCTTCGCGACGATCGCGGTGGCCAGCACCATCAGGGTGTCGGGCTGCACGTCGAGCGGGAAGCGATCGATGAGCCCGCCGGTGTGGCGGTCGGCCCAGGAGTCCAGGGCCGCTCGGCCGGTCAGTTTCTCGACGGTGCCCTCCGGGAGGGCGCGAACCCATGCCTCGTGCAGGGTGAGGTCCGCGTCGACCCAGACACCGAGCGCGGCGGACGTCGAGTCGGCATCGGCGATTTCAGCGAGCAAGGCCAGCGCGGCGGCTCTCGACTCGTCGGCCGCGATCGACGTGGCGGCGGCGAGTTCGGATCGCGCGGGTTCGTCGGCGGCCTCGGCGAGAATGCCCAGCAGCGGCCAGATTCCGCAGCCCGACAGGACGAAGTCGTCACTTCCCGCCCGTTCGCACCAGCGGCCGGTCAGGTCGTTGGCGGCGGCGACATGTGACAGAAGGCTCGACTGCACGTGATCCAGCGTAGCCATCGGGCGATGCCGCATCCGGTGTGCAGCGCACCGGAGGTGTGCCCCGGAACCCCGCCGACGGGTGTACGAAAGGACGACGGGGTGTTCCGCGACCGCATCGGGCGGATTCGCGGACCGGGGTCGGTGATCATCCTGGTACCTCAACCGCACTCGAGGTCAAGGGATCCTCCGCAGGGGACGGACGTGTTCGCGGTCTCGGCGTGTCGAGATATTGTGAGAGTCGATTGTTCTTTCTTTCGCATGAATCGAGGAGGCTGGCGTGGCCGGTATCGGCACACCCGCGGCGCGGCTGGACGAACTGCGCGGCACGGGCTGCACCCCGCAGCAGGCGTGGGAACTTTTCGACAGCCTCCCCGGAGTTCGCGTCGAGGAGATCACCACCGGCCGCTGGCGCGGTGGCGAACTGGACACCGGACATCCGTGGAAGGGTGTGCTGGTCGGATCCGGCTGGTACGGCAAACAATTCGACAGCGCCGACAGCGTGCAACCGCTGCTGTTCGCCGGACCGGACGAACGCATCTTCCCGGTCGACCCGCGCCGCGTCCCGCTCGCCCTCGCGGGCCGGATTCCGCTGGCCGGCGTGCGATTCTGCCGACGGTTGCTGCCGCTGCTGCGTCCGGCCCTGCGCGCGGGATCGCCGCGCGCGCGGCTGCGTGACCTGGAATTCCGCGGCAAGGTCGGCGCGGCGATGGTGTACGACCACCTGCCGATCATCGACTGCTTCCGCCTGGTCGACGGCGATACGCTGCTCGGCGTGATGGATATGCGCGGGATGAGCGACCCGTATTTCTTCATCCTGTCGCGCGATCACTCCTGAGCGTGGCCGAATGCGCCCGGCGGAATCACCGCCGGGTGGTCGGTCACTGCTCCATCGAGCGATCGGTGCGGTGCGGGGGCCGCTCGTCTGCCGTGCCCTTGGCGCCGCCGGATCCCGGTGCGGTGGTGGTATTTCCACCGGGTAGCACGCGGAAACCGTTGTGCCAGTTCGATACCGCGGCCTGTGCGGGATTGCGGTTCTGCCGCCCCGAGGTATCGGATTCGGCGCCCAGATCGGCGATGATGCGTCGGATGGTGCGGGAACTCGTGCCCAGTTGCGCGGCGATCTCGCTGGTCGGCGCGTTGTCGGCGTGGAGTTCGCGCACGCGCTCGCGGAACGCCGGATCGCGCCGGTACTGACGATTGGCCTGACCGGGTTCGGATTGAGCTGTCTGCGGTGAGGCGGTGGGTGTCGCCGTTGCCGTGTACGGTCCGGCAGGTTCGGCGTACTCCTGTTCCGGGGATTCCGCGGGTGTCGTCCATCCGGCGTCCGCCGGTGTCTGCCCCGACGGGTTCGGCGCCATCGGCGGAAGTGCTTGCCCCGCTTGCCATGTCCAGGCCGTATTCGAGCGTGATTGTACCGTCGGCAGCGTTTGCGTCACTGCCGAGAGGTCCTGTTCGTCTGCTGGGTTCTGCGTTGTCGGCGGGAGTGCCCGACCTGGATCCGCGGTCTGTGCCGCTGCCGGGGTCGGTTGGCCCGCTTCCGGAATCTGTGCGGTCGCCGGGAGTGGCTGTCCCGCTTCCTGAGTCCGCGGGGTCTCCGGGAACGCCACCTCCTGGGTTTGTGACGTTGCCGGGGCCGAGTGGACTGCTTCCTGCGTCTGTGCGGTCGGCGAGAGCGGTCGGCCGTTTGCCGGGGTCTGTGCGGTCACCGGAAGTGGTCGGCCTTCCGTCGACGCGGAAGGGATCTGCTCCGTCGTGGACATCGGTGCCGACCGTTGCGCTTGCTCGACCGACGACATCTGCTCTGTCGGCGAAGTCGACTGTCCCGCCGCTGAATTCGGCGCTGCCGGTGCGGGCATCCGAGGTTCGGGCTGGGTGCGGCTCTCTTCCTGCGCGGCCGACAACGATGCCGCCTGATCGGACGACGCGATCCCTTCCCCTGGAATCGCCTGTGCGCTCGCTGATTCCGATGAGTTCTGCGCTGCCGAGGAGGAGACGGGGGACATCTCGTCCGACACGACCGCATGCGAGTCGGCTGCCGCGCCCGAGGCCACGAGTGCCGGGGCAGCGAATATCCCGCTGGTCGAGGCGTCGGATTCTTCGTCCAGGATCCACGGACTGGGCAGATCCAGATCCACCAGTGCGCCGGTGCCGGACAGGATGCGCAGATTGTCCATCAGCACCGTCCGCGGTGCGCGGGCGTTGTCCACCAGGCCGCCGTCCTCGACCGCGCGGCGCATGACCCGCTGCAGGTGTCGGCGGGCTCGGTTGATCCGTCGCGATCCGGCGCCGGTCTCGCGCAAGGTGCGCGCGTGATCGGCGGCCAGGGCGACGTCGATCAGGCGGCGCTGTCGCGCGGCCTCGCCTGCGGTGCGGTCGGTGGGATCCGCGATGCCGAGCCGGATCAGCATGCGTTCGGGTGTGATGCGCCAATTGATTCCGCCCAGAGCGCCGCTGCGGCGACGTTCGAGGGCCATACTGCGTTCCCATCCCCACGCCGCGACCAACGGCGCGGACAAGCGGATCAGTACTGTGCCGGCATTGTCCGCATCGGTGGCCGCCAGCACCGCCGACAAGCAGGTGAGCACCCACATGGCGACGCCGTCGATTCCGGCGCTGCCGCTGACCTGCTGGGCGCTGCGGGCCCGCAATGCCGAGGTCAGCACCATGATCTCGAGGAACGCGAAGAACATGATCCGCAGCGACAACGTCAGGTGCAGCGATTTGTCGAAGAACACCCACATGCCCTGCGCGCTGACACCCGTCGCGATCGCGGCCGCGAGCAGCGTGCCCGCCTGTTCTCCGGTGAGTCCGCGACGCCGGGCCGATCGCACGGCCCAGATCGCACCCCAGACGACCACGAACGCGCCGAGGGCGGCGAGCACCGTGATCGTGAGATGTGACTCCAGGTTCGTCGCGATCCGATCGATGCCGTTCATCCGCCGGAGGTCCTTCCATTTGCCAAACGCCGAGCCCGGTGATGGTCTCGCGTTCTCGGCCGCGCCGCACCCCGAATCATCCGAAAGGGTGGCGGATCACCGATGCGCGGCGGACCGAATCACTGTCGGGCGCATCGGGACAGCGGCGGTCAGTTCTCCTGGAGGATGGCGGCGAAACGTTCGTCGGCCAGATCGAGCTGGTCGAGTATGTGCTGCTTGACGTGTGCGGCCAGCGGGGTGTCGGGCCGGGTGACCAGATCGCGGTAGACGCTGGTGAGCGGGCGATATTTGATCGCGAGCTTCTCCATGGCCGGGCTCGTGGCGTAGAGGATCCCGACACCGTTGTCGGTGAAGTCGGACAGCTTCACCACCCGTGCCCACGGATCGCTCTCCAGACTCGTGGCGATGTGCGCGCGGTATTGGTGATTGCGATCGATACCCGGTTCGCGGGCGGGATTGGTGACCGCGGCGACGAGTTCGGCGACCCGTTCACCGAAACGTTCGCGCACCGCGGCCAGGGCGGCCTCGGTCTCGGATCCTTCTCGGCCGCCCGCGAGCTCGGGTGCGTGGTCCTCCACCGCGTCGTGCAGCAGGGCCGCCACGACCAGATCGGTGTCGTGCACCTCGTAGTGGCTGACGATCCGGATCGCCACGCGCAGTAGGTGGCTCAGGTAGGGTTCGCGACCGTACCGGTCGTCGCGATGCAGGTCCGAGACCAATTCGAGTGCCGCGCCGACGCGTTCGGGCTCGTCCAGTTTCGCCGACTCGAGGGCGAGCCTGCGGCGCAGCCCCTCCTCGCCGTGCACCTCGCTGATCGTGTGCAGCGGCATCACGGCCAGAATTCCCGCCCCTGTCGCGTTCATGGCCCCAATCTATCGGGCGGGACCGACGAAGTGACCCATCGGTAGGCGAAATTACGGTGACCGAACGGGGGCAGGGCGTGGGCCGCTCGCCGGGGCGGGACTCATCGCACGCCGCGTGGACGGAACTGGATGCTGATTCGTGGTCCGACCGCGCGGCGGGTCTTGGGCACCGCGTGTTCCCAGGTGCGCTGACAGGATCCGCCCATCACGATCAGATCGCCGTGCCCCAGCGGATACCGCAGGCTCTCGCCGCCGCCGCGGGGACGCAGCAGCAGAGCACGAGGCGCGCCGATCGAGACGATGGCCACCATCGTGTCGTGCGTCGCGCCGCGACCGGAGGTGTCACCGTGCCAGGCGACGCTGTCCGCCCCGTCCCGGTAATAACACAACCCGGCGGTGCGGAACGGTTCGCCCAGTTCGTCGAAGTAGTGCTCGCTCAAGGCGATTCGCGCGGTCTCCAGCGCCGGGTCCGGAAATTCCCGGCCCTCCTCGTAGAACCGCAGCAACCGCGGCACGTCGACCACCCGGTCGTACATCTGCCGACGATCGGCGCGCCACGGGACCGCCGTGACGAGTCGATCGAACAGCAGATCGGCGCCGCCGAGCCAGCCCGGCAGCACATCGACCCACGCGCCGTCGGACAGGTTCACCCGGCGCACCCCGTCGAGCGGACCGAGCGTGATCTCCTCGAATCCGTCGAGCAACGATCCCTGCAGCGGTACCGACATGCGCTCGAATCTACGTTCTATCGAACATATGTTCAACCATCGATGTCTGGTGAGTCGAACCTCCGTGCCGTGTCGCAGGACGTCGGTGACGGTTCTCCATCAGGACATCGGTGACACGACGACGTGGGGCGTTCGTCGGTTACCGCGGATCTCCGGGGCGGACATCGACGAGCTGAAGCATCGCGGGGAGCAGGTCGTTCGCCAAGGGGTCGGCGGCTTCCTCGCCGATCGCTCCCTCCAGTGCGAGGGTGGTGTAGCCGTGCACCAGCGACCACACTGCGTAGCTCTGCACCAGCGCGGGATCCTCGCCGGACGTCGGCGCGGCATCTGTGCCGCGCAGGACGCGATCCAGGGCGCACAGGGCGCGGTGCTTCTGCTCGGCCAGTTCCGGATCGTCGTAGTCGAACTGCGTCATGCGCCACATGAGGTCGAACAGCGCGCGGTTGTCCCGCGCGAACGCAACATATTCGAGTGCGAGCGCCGTCACCCGCTCGCGCACATCGCGTCCGGAGAGCTCGACCGCCTCGAGGCGCTCGCACAGCTGGCGGTAGGCGCGCGTGGCGAGTGCGCCGAGCAGCCCGCGTGCATCGCCGAAATGGTGCTTCGGCGCGGACTGCGACACACCGGCCCGCCGCGCTGCCTCGCGCATGCTGAAGCCGGCGACGCCGCCCTCGGTCAACACGTCCAGCGCGCTGTCGAGCAGCGCCGCGCGCAGGTTGCCGTGATGGTAGCGATCGCCGGTCCTGGGCTCCTCGGTCATCATGATGCCTACATCTTGACATTGAGTAGATCGTCCGTAAACTACTCACTGTCAAGATGGCAGATCGATTGGGTGGACATGGCGGACACGGTTCTGGTCACGGGCATTTCGGGATTCATCGGCGGTCACATCGCCGCTGAGCTGCTGCGCCGGGGGTATGCGGTCCGCGGGTCGGTGCGGTCGCCGGCGCGAGCCGGCGAGGTGCGCGCTGCGATGGCGGCGGTCGCGGACGACGCCTTGCTCGAGATCGTGCAACTCGACCTGCTCTCGGACGAGGGCTGGTCGGCCGCGGCCGAAGGGTGTCGTTTCGTGCAGCACGTTGCTTCCCCCTTCGTCACGGCGAAGCCGAAGGACCCGGATGATCTGATCCGTCCTGCCGTCCAGGGCACGACCAGGGCGATCAACGCCGCGCTCGCTGCGGGCGTGGACCGCGTGGTGGTCACTTCCGCCCTCGCGACGGTGCAGTACGCCCCGGCGCGCAAGGATCACCTCTTCACGGCATCCGACTGGACCCCGCTCGAGCAGCGCGGGCTCGGCGCCTACGTCACCTCGAAGGTCCGGGCCGAGCGCGCGGCGTGGGACATCACCGAGCGACGCGGCGCGCGCGACAGTCTCGCCGTCATCAATCCGGGCGGGGTCATCGGCCCTCTGCTCTCCGACGACCCGGGAACCTCGGTCACGGCGATCCAGCAGATCCTGGCAGGGGCGCTGCCGATGATTCCCGACCTGCGACTTCCCTGGATCGACGTGCGGGATGTCGCCGACGCACATATCGAGGCCATGACCGCCGAGACCGCGGGCGGCACCCGCACGATCCTCGCCACGGACCCGTCATCGCTCATCGACGTCGCCGCGGTGCTGCGGGAGAGGCTTCCCGAGGTGAGCGCAAAGATGCCCACCCGCGCGATGCCGACCTGGCTGACCTGGGTCGCGAGCATCTTCGAACCTCAGCTGCGCGACAACCGATGGCTCATCGGATTGGCGCAACGCTTCGACCGGGGGCCCGCCGAGGCGCTCCTTGGCCGGCCTCTCCGCTCGATACCCGAGACGATCGAGGAAACCGGCCGCAGCCTGGTCGAGCACGGACTCGTCTGAGCCCGCATCCCCGCGGCCGTCATCGCCACACGAACCCCGCAGAATCCGTAGCTCCAGCGCCCGGTCCCGGGAAGCGTCGCGCCCCTGAGATTCCCTGGAGGTCGATGACGACCTTGCTGTGCACGTGGCGACCGGCCTGGAGCTCGACGGCGGCGCGGATCTGCTCGACCGGAAAATGTGCGGCGATCGGTACCCGGAGTTCATTCGTCGCGACCAGGCGGGCGATTTCTTCCAGGGCGCCGGGGGCGGCGTTGGCGCCGTTGGCCGGTGTGATCCCGTCGATCTGGGCGGCAATGGTGGTGATGCGCGCGTCCGCGACGCCGAGTTCTCGTGCGGCCTGCGCTGTCTCCGTCCCGTGCAGGTCGATCGCTGCGGTGACGCCGCCCGGGGCGAGGCCACGAACACGGTCGGCCAGGCCGTCGCCGTAGGCAACCGGTTCGGCCCCGAGGCTGCGCAGAAAGTCCGACGATGTCGCCGATCCCGTCCCGATCACCCGCGCCCCCGCGAGGCGCGCCAACTGGACGGCGAACACTCCGACTCCACCGGCCGCGCCACCGATGAGTACCGTGTCGCCCGGTCCGGGATCGACGACGGCGAGGGCGGCGGCGGCTGCGCAGCCCGCTATTGCAAGGGTGGCGGCGGTGCGGTCGTCGATGCCGTCGGGGGTGTGGTGGGCGTCGCCGCCCTCCGCGATGGTGCCTGCCGCTGCTACGATCACGAAGTCGGCGACCGCGCGGGAAAGCGCGCCGCCGTACACTCTGTCGCCGGTCGTGAATCCCGTTGCGCCGTCACCGATTTGGTCCACCACCCCGGCATAGTCGGTTCCGAACCCGGCAGGCAGGCTCAGGCCGAACCGGGCGGCGGTTTCCGCGTCGGAGGTCATGAACCAGTCCATCGGGTTCAGTCCGGCTGCGGTGACTCGCACGCGAATCTGTCCCGTACCGGCTCGCTGCGCGGGTACCTCGTGGAGGTCCAGGACTTCAGGGCCGCCGAATGACTCGAGCCGAACTGCCCTGCTCGTGCTCGCCGGCGTTCGAGTGCTGTGTTGCTGCATGCTTCTCGGCTCCTCGGCTCCGCGATCGCGCGTCGAAACGGACTATGATCCGTTTATTCGAACCACACTAACATAATCGGAGCGTGATCCGTTTCAGGTGAGGTGTGCATCCGCGCCGTTCGCGGCGAGGGTTCGCTCGATGTATTCGCTGCCCGCGCGCATGGCGGCCAGGAAGCCTTCGCCCATCTCGGCGGGCAGTAGGTCGCGCAGCCAGACGAATCGGCTGCGCCCGGGACCGAGCGGGACCACCTGCATGACGGCGTTGTCGTGTTCGGGCGTCACATCGCTGCCGACGACGCTGTAGGCCACGCGCATACGGTCCTCGTCGACCGAGACGAGTCGCTCGTGCACCACGGTGCCGTCGGCGAACGTGACGCGGCGATGATCGCCGTCGGCGGTGCAGTCGGTGACGAACCCTGGCGCCATCCGCAGCGGGCCGGTGTCGAATCGGCGGATCACCGCCCAGATGTCGGCGGCATCGGCCGCGATCTCGAATTCGGTTCGGACGGTTGCCATGTCATCACTCCGGGTGTTGGGATGCGGTGGACAGCGGCGCTGTCCGGGACGGTCCGAGTGTGCCGCGCGGATTCGGCTCGCGTCTTGAACATTCTTGCGCCGCAAACCTGTCGGACCTCCGGCGTACGGTCGGTCCGTGCTCACCTCCACAGCCCTCGCCGTGCGGCCGCGTTACGCGGTGCACACTGTCGTCTGCGACGGATGTCACCGGGGCTGGTCGGAGCCCGAATCGTCGTCGGTGCATCGGCTGGTGATGGTGCGAAGTGGCCGATTCCGCAGGCGCGGGCATGCCGGAACCGTCGAAGTCGATCGCCTGTGCGCGTATCTTGCGACGCCGGGGCAGTCGGAGCAGTTCGCCCATCCGGCGGGCGGTGACGTGTGCACCGCCGTCACGGTGGATTCCGCGCTGTGGCGATCGATGGCTGGCTCCGGGAGCGTTTCGGCGACGGCGATTGCCGTGGACGGACGGCTGGACCTCGCTCATCGGCGATGCCTGGTTGCGACGCGGACCGGTGATCAGGACTTCGCGCTGGCCGAGGAATTGATCGGGCTGCTGGCTGTCGCGGTGCGGCGCGCGGTGCCCGGACCTCTCCCGGACGCGTCCGGACGTCGGGATCGCGGACTGGTCGCCGCGGCGCGGGAGGCGATCCGGGAGCGTGATCCGGCCGCGGCCGGACTCGTACCGCTGGCACAGCGGCTGGCGGTCTCGCCGTTCCGGCTGAGCCGGGCGTTCTCGCGCGAGATGGGGGAGTCGATCACGGCCTACCGCAATCGATTTCGCGTCGCGCGCGCCTTGGACGCGATCGAACGGTCCGACCGGAGCCTGGCCGATCTGGCCGCGGAGCTGGGTTTCGCCGACCAGGCCCATCTCGCGCGAACGCTGCGCGCACAGGTCGGCTATCCGCCGTCGGCGATACGCGCCCTGTTGCGTCCGAGGGTCTGAAACCGGCGCCGATATCGGGCAACTGCGATCACGGCAGACGTCGATGTGGAACTCGATACTTCTGTCGCAGGTACGGACATGAAGATGTGTCTCATCGCGTGCCGGTACCGCTGGGTAGCGGGAAACCGACGCCGGTGAGTTGTTCGGAGACGTTCCAGAGGCGGCGGGCGAGCTCGGGATCCTGTGCCGGTTCGGAGCGGTCGATGAGTTGCGGCGCGCCGCGCATGTGCGCCAGGTGCCGGGGACCGGTGAAGCTGTTGCCGGGGATGTCGGCGACAGCGGCGTACAGCACCGGCAGTGCGCCGTGGTCCGCATCCTGGGCCAGCAGTCCGAGTACGACCGACCACATCAGGTCGATCGGGCGTCGTGGGCCGTCGTGCTGGTAGATGTCGGTCGCGACCAGGCCGGGATGTGCCGCGTGCGCCCGGACGCCCGATCCGGCCGCGGTCAGTCGCCGATGCAGTTCGGCGGTGAACAGCAGGTTCGCGAACTTGGAGTCGTTGTATGCCCGGGATGCTTGGTAGGGGCGTTGTTCCCAGTTGAGATCAGCGAAATCGAGCCGGGCGAGCCGTTCGGCCTGTGAGGACACGGTGACGACTCGGCCGGTGATGTCCGGCAGGAGCAGGTTCGTCAGCGCGAAGTGGCCGAGATGGTTGATGCCGAATTTCGACTCGAACCCGTCGGTCGTGCGGGTCAGGCTCGGCCCGGACACGCCCGCATTGTTGATCAGCAGATCGATCGGGCCGTCCCAGTCCGCGGCGAAGGTTCGCACGGAATCGAGGTTGGCGAGGTCGAGTTCGCGGACCTCGGTGTCGCCGCCGATTCCGGGCGCGGCTGTATGTCCTCGCTCGATACTGCGCACCGCCAGTACGACCCGCGCGCCCGCGGCGGCGAGCGCCTGCGATACCGACCGTCCGATTCCGCTGTTCGCTCCGGTCACCACCGCCGTGGTTCCGGACAGGTCGGGCAGATCCACACCGTGAAAAGTAGTCATGACTACAATGTAACCACCGACTACATTGTAGTCAATGAGTACATTGTAATCGGTGGTTACATGTGAATGTTAAGGTGACGATCATGAGCGATCACGCCTATCACCACGGCAATCTGCGGTCGGTGCTGCTCGCCGAGGCCGAACGAACGCTTCGGGACGACGGCATCGATCGGTTGTCGCTGCGTGAACTCGCCCGGCGGGCAGGGGTGAGCAGCGCGGCGCCGCGGCGTCACTTCCCCGATCGGCAGGCGCTGCTGGACGCCCTGGCCGGGGTGGGATTCGATCGTCTCGCCGAGGAGATCGGCGCCGCGACCGATCGGGCCGGTGCGGACTACCCGGCACGTCTGCGGGCTGCGGCGATCGCGTACATCCGATTCGCCACCCGCGACGGCGCGCTGGTCGATCTGATGTTCGCCGCCAAAACCCGTGTGGGACACGCCGTTCCGGCGGAAGGGCCCGCGCGCCTGTTCGCCACCGCCGGTGAACTGATCGCCGAGGGGCAGCGAACCGGCGCGCTCCCGTCCGGTGATCCCGACCGGCTGCGCCTGCTGCTGATCGCCACCCTCCAGGGCGTCGCCACCCTCATCACTTCGGGCCGGGCGCCCGCCGAACTGGCCGATCCGCTCGCCGCCGACGCCGTCGCCCTGTTCCTGCGCGAGCATCGTTGACGCCGACCGTGCGACTACCGAGCTCGGCCTTCGCGCCGAATCACGCTGCTCGATGGACACTGCGGCGATATCGGGGCGACCCAAGCCTCGCACTGAGTCACGTTGGTCGATGGGCGTCGCGGCGATGTCGGGGCGAGGCGAGTTTCGTGCTGAGTG